>JBFNJI010000015.1:0-185596 GCA_040793985.1 Candidatus Thiodiazotropha sp.
GGGAGTTCGTCGAGGAAGAGCACGCCGCGATGGGCGAGGGAGATCTCGCCGGGTTTGGGATTGCTGCCGCCACCGACCAGGGCAGCCGCCGACGCGGTGTGGTGGGGTGCCCGATAGGGCCTCTGGCGCCAGGCGGCGGGTTGAAAGGCGGTGTGATTGGCGACCGAGTGGATGGCGGCACACTCCAGTGCCTCCTCCTCGCTCATCGGTGGCAGGATGCCTGGGAGGCGGGATGCCAACATCGACTTACCGGTCCCTGGGGGGCCGATATAGAGCAGCGAATGGGCGCCCGCGGCGGCGATCTCCAGGGCGCGCCTGGCCTGGCTCTGCCCATGGACATCCGCCATATCGAGATGCAGCCTCGGTGCTGGTGGTTGGCTTGGCGTGTTTTTATAAACGGCAAGCTGGTTGATGCTGTTGAGGTGCGAACAGACCTCGAGAAGGTGTTTCGCGGGATAGCACTGGAGGCCGTTGACCAGTCCCGCCTCGCCAGCATTTTCCTCTGGCAGGATCAGGGAACGTCCGGCATCACGGGCGGTGAGGGCTGCCGGAAGGATGCCTCCGATGGGACGCAACTCCCCTGAGAGGGCAAGTTCGCCGCTGAATTCATAGTGGCACAGGGGTTCGCTGGACAGTTGGTTGGAGGCGGCAAGTATGCCCAGTGCGATGGGCAGATCGAAACGTCCCCCCTCCTTCGGCAGGTCTGCCGGGGCCAGGTTGATGGTGATGCGGCGTGCCGGAAACTCGAACTGGCTGTTGATCAAGGCCCCCCTGACCCGGTCCTTGCTCTCCCTCACCGCCATCTCCGGGAGTCCGACAATGGAGAGACCGGGCAGGCCATTCGAGAGATGGACCTCGACGGTCACCAGGGGTGCCTGGATTCCCTCTTGGGCCCGGGAGTAGAGAATTGCGAGTGACATGGATTCCTTCCTTGGAATGTTGGCGGGTTCGCTGAAGTCGAGCTAGCTGCCTTTCTCCTCCAGCGCCTTGATCTGTGCCTCCAGGGTTTCGAGTTTTTCACGGGTTCGCGCCAAAACGGCTCGCTGCACCTCGAACTCCTCGCGAGTGACCAAGTCGAGTCTGGCCAGTCCAGACTCCAGGGTGGCACGCATGCTCTTCATCACATCATCCTGCAGCGCCTGGATGCCGCCGGGCAGGGTTGCCGAGAGACGGGTCGTCAATTCATCGATCAGTTTCGGATCTATCATCGCCAGACAATAGCCAGTGACGTCCTCTTTGTCCAGAGAGAGATGAGGGATCGTCAGGATCGATCTCGGCTCATGTCAGCCGCGGGTTCAGGTGTTGTTGCGCCTACCCAAATAGAGGGATAGCCGGAGCAAAATCTGCACCAACACAGTGCACGGCCTTGGTGCAGAGGATTCGGTTGTGATCACTAACCATGCACCGGCCCCAAGAGACGTCCTGCACAAATTTCGGTAAAACAAGATAATTATCTAATTAATCAATGAGATATGGATTTTGGCACGAAGTCTGATATGTCTGGTGTAGTTACGATTCGTCGTGTAAATGCCGAGTCTACTTGTTAATCCGTTTTTCTAGATAGATTTAAGAGGAAGTAAAACCATGAAAATGAACCGACTTGCCATTGCCTGTGGCGCCGCAATGCTTGGGCTATCGTCTGTTGCCGCTGCCGAAGTCAGTACCAATATCGGTGTAACCAGCAATTACATCTGGCGTGGCCTGACCCAGACAGGTAACAGCACCGCATTCTCCGGCGGAATCGATTGGGCCAGTGAGTCGGGCGTCTATGCCGGTACCTGGCTGTCCGAGGCCTGGGACGACTACGAGCTTGACCTCTATGGCGGATACGCCGGTGAGGTGGGCGACTTCGGCTACGATGTGGGCTTGATCTACTACGCCTATTCGGACGACGCGGAATCAAACTTCCTCGAGCTTGCCGTAGGCGGCAGCTGGCAGTTCCTCTCCGCCGGTCTCAACTACGTGCTATCCGCAGAGGATGCAGTCGAGGCTGTTGAAGAGGATCTCTACTACTATCTGGGTGCCAGCTTTGAGCTGCCGCAGGACTTCTCGCTCGGCCTCACTGTCGGATTCGTCGAACCCGATGGTGACGGCGATGATGATTCAGACGACTACACCCACTATCAGATCGACCTCAGCAAGGCCGCCGGCGATTTCGGCGACGTTACCCTGAGTCTCTCTGACACCGATCTCGACGATACGGACGCGGCCGGTGAGGATTCCGACATGCGTTTCTTCATCTCATGGAGCAAAGGCTTCTGAGACGGCTCGGCTTGAGTTAACTATTTATGCTGTGCGGCCCGTTGCTGCAACGGGCTGGACGAGGAGTAAAGAGATGAAAATGGTTTCAGCAATCATTAAGCCGTTCAAGCTTGATGATGTCCGCGAAGCGCTGTCGGAAGTGGGTGTGGCAGGCATAACAGTGACCGAGGTAAAGGGCTTTGGTCGCCAGAAGGGCCATACCGAACTCTACCGAGGCGCCGAGTATGTGGTCGACTTCCTTCCCAAGATCAAGGTCGAAATCGCCATCGACGACGACATTGTCGATCAGGTGGTGGAGGCGATCTCCACTGCCGCCAAGACCGGCAAGATAGGTGACGGGAAGATCTTCGTTACCGCCGTGGAACAGGTCGTTCGCGTGCGTACCGGTGAAACCGGTCCCGAAGCGTTGTAACTCACTAGCATTAATTATTTGGAGAGTATCGTGGAAGCGATTACACAACTTAGTTATGCACTGGACACCTTCTATTTTCTGGTGTCCGGTGCGCTTGTCATGTGGATGGCGGCCGGTTTCGCCATGCTCGAGGCCGGTCTGGTCCGCGCGAAGAACACGGCTGAAATCCTCACCAAGAACGTGGCCCTGTTCGCTATCGCCTGCATTATGTATATGCTGATGGGCTACAACATCATGTATCCCGGCGACGGTAACGGTTATTTCCCCGCCCTCGATCTCAGTTTTATGTTCGGTGGCGACAACAGCGTGGAAGATGTACTCGCCAGCAACGGGGATACCTACTATTCAGGCATGTCCGACTTCTTCTTCCAGGTGGTATTCGTTGCCACGGCCATGTCCATCGTTTCCGGTGCCGTGGCGGAGCGGATGAAGCTCTGGGCCTTCCTGCTCTTTGCCGTGGTGATGACCGGCTTCATCTATCCGCTCCAGGGGTATTGGAAGTGGGGAGGCGGTTTCCTCGATGCTGCGGGATTCAGCGACTTTGCCGGCTCCGGCGTGGTTCACCTGTGCGGCGCCTCAGCGGCCCTGGCCGGTGTCATCCTGTTGGGCGCACGCAAGGGTAAATACACTTCTGACGGTCGTGTCAACGCCATCCCTGGTGCCAACCTGCCTTTGGCTACCCTGGGTACCTTTATCCTCTGGCTGGGCTGGTTCGGCTTTAATGGCGGCTCGGAGTTGAAGGTTTCCGACATCAGCGAAGCCAATGCGGTGGCAGCGGTGTTTGTAAACACCAACGCGGCTGCAGCCGGCGGTGTGATTGCGGCGCTGCTTACAGCACGCGGACTCTTCGGCAAGGCTGATCTGACCATGACGCTCAACGGCGCACTCGCCGGTCTGGTGGCAATCACCGCGGAACCGCTGACTCCGACACCCTTGGTGGCAACCTTGATCGGTGCGGTTGGTGGCCTGATAGTGGTCTTCTCCATCCTCATCATGGACAAGGTCAAGATCGACGATCCTGTTGGTGCGATTTCGGTACACGGTGTGGTTGGAATGTGGGGCTTGATTGCGGTTCCATTATCAAACCCGGATGCTGCGTTTGGCGCGCAATTGCTCGGTTTGGGAGTAATCTTCATCTGGACGTTCGTCGCCAGCTTCGTAGTTTGGCTGATCCTTAAAGTCGTGATGGGTATCAGGGTCAGCGAAGAGGAAGAGTACGAAGGTGTCGATCTCGGTGAGTGTGGATTGGAGGCCTATCCTGAATTCACCGGAAACCGAGGTTCAGGACTTTAAACTGACTTGTTGGATGATCCTCCCATTAAGGGCGCTTCGGCGCCCTTTTTTTGTCTGTGGAGGTAAATTTTGGGAGCGGCTGTCACAGGTCTGACCGGGATCAGGGGTTATACTTAACCGGTTACTCAAGGTAGATAGGATGCTGACACGATGATGAGAGTCACTAAAGGAGTTACCCGGATGCAGGGACCCGGGAAAGAATCGCGGGCCCTGTTCCTTCTGATCCTGCTTTCGGCCTGTATCTTTTCACCCTGCCAATTGCAGGCAGGTGTTTATAAGTGGGTGGATGAAAATGGGCGGGTGCATTTCAGTGACCGACCGACGGCCTCGGAGTCAACCGAGGTGAGAATCAAGCAACAGGAGAGGACTGCACCCTCCGCTGACCAGCACAACAGGAAGTTGAAGATGCAGCGCATGCTGGATGTTTACCAGGAGGAGCGGGAGGAGAAGAGAGAGGCGAAGCAGAAACAGCAGGAGGCGAAGACGCGGCGCAAGCAGAACTGCGCCCGAGCAAAAGACAGGTACAATTCACATGTCCGTGCCAGAGGCATCTATAACTATGACAAGAATGGGGAGCGTCAGTATCTGAGTGATGATGAGCGGGCACGGCATATGAAGAGCCTGAAATCGGAAATTTCCCGCTGGTGCAAATGACCGCTATTCACATGTAGGCGATTTCGGTTTCACTGACAATCCGGTTTCTTCCCGTCTCCTTCGCCTGGTAGAGGGCTTGGTCTGCCCGCTCTAGCAGTGATTCGGGGCTGTCCCCTTGGCGCACACTCGCGGCACCCACCGAGATGGTAACGGATGGCAGCCTCTCCTTGGTGCTCCTTTTCACCAATATCAGCTTGGCTACCGACTCATGGATGGACTGTGCAATATCCATTGCGCGTGAGATCTCAGTCTCAGGCAGGAGCATGGTGAACTCCTCTCCGCCATAACGCGCAGGAAAATCCAGATCCCTCATCTGAGATCTCATTATCAATCCTATGCGGCGTATAACCTCATCGCCAATGACATGGCCAAAACTGTCATTGATACGCTTGAAATGGTCGATATCCAGCATCAGAACCGAAAACGGGGTTGCCTCGTCACTGTAGGACTCGAGCAATTCGTCGATGCGTTTATTGAGTGCCCTGCGATTGAACAATCCAGTAAGCGCATCCTTCGATATCTCATCACGCAGCTTTTCCACTTCAGATTGCAGCGACTGACTCTGCTGTTCAACGCTTTGCAGTTGCTCATGGAGCATGCGGTTGTCGTCAATCGCCTGCGTCGTTGCCTGCAACAGGGTGTTTGCTATGCCCCTGAGGTCATCCACACCGGGATTTGCATCCAGTGCATTGCTCTGCTGCTGCAGGGTTTCATTGAACAGGCTGGTCTGGCTGCTGCTTTTTGTCACCCCTTCCAGGACCTTGAACAGCAGGTCGTGGAGGTCAGCCAGGTGTTGATCCAGCTTGTTGCCGTCACCATCGTCAAGACAGTGGGATTCGAACAGATGGAGTAGAAAGTGGCTGTCCAGCTGGCCGGATTTTTTGAGCTGGGCATCGATGAGCCGTGTCAACTCGGCATGCCGTTGGCTGGTGTATTCGTAAGCGACGTGGTAACAGATTGGTACCACGGGTATGTTGAATCGACAGAGAAAATCCAGTGCCTCTCGATGCCATCTGCCGGCATCGTCCGCGTCATCCAGCCTAAAGCAGTGGGTGTTGAGCATGTTATTGTCTTGCATCCTTAACCGTTATTTTTTGCGCCATAACAGCTTTGTGCCTGGTCGGGTTGTTTCATTCGTTTACGACCGATTCCCCGGCATCTTTAGGAATTTAAAGCGAGAGGTATTTCGAAGAGGCACAAAAAAAGGGGCCAAAGCCCCTTTTTGTTGCGGTTTTTATAGTCCCGTTTAATGCACGCTGCCGAAGGAGAGGTCAAGTGAGTAGGGTGGCAGTGGTATCCCTGCGATCTTGCATGCCTGGACCACGGGTCCCCTAGGGAATAGTGTGTAGAGATACTTCTTGCCGCCTCTCTCCTTGACCTCGTTGGTCATCGCCTTGAGAACCAGGCGGGCGCTGCATGTAGTGCCATTCTCTTCGCAATGGCGGCGCAGAAAATGGATCATCTCCCAGTGTTCATCTGACAGTTCGATATTCTCTTCCGCAGCCAGGGCGATCGCCTGCTCTTCGGTCCATTCGTCAAAGCCTTCCGGTGTGTTGCTGTTTTCGACAGCCATTGGGTTCATTTCAGGCATGGTCGTCTCCAGTGGTGATGGTCGTTTGTTGTCGCTATCCGTTTTTATGTTTTATGGCTCGTTTGAGCCCATGCAATTAAAAGATAGATCAGTTTTCACGAAAGACCAAGAAAAATAGTAGGTCTTGTCCCTGGGCCGGCGCAGAGCGATGAAACGGGCGACAAATGGGGGTGATTTCGCTACTATCCGAGGGCTTGCACTCACTAATCCTAGAAATTTTCACTGGACATTCGGCCGCTTATGTCTGAGTCACCCCCCTTTATCCTGATCGACGGTTCTTCCTACCTGTTTCGCGCCTATCATGCGCTCCCCGAGCTCAATAACTCCCAGGGTGAGCCAACCGGCGCCATAGTCGGTGTGGTGAATATGCTGCGACGGCTGATCAGCGATTTCGGTCCCGACTATATGGCGGTGGTCTTCGATGCCCCGGGCGGCAGCTTTAGAAATGAGATCTATGCCGACTACAAGGCCAACCGGCCGCCGATGCCGGATGATCTTCGTACCCAGATCGAACCCTTGCACGAGATCGTCCGTGCCATGGGCTTGCCGTTGCTGGTGATCCCGGGGGTGGAGGCCGATGATGTGATCGGCACCCTGGCGAGGCAGGCCACAGAGGAGGGGATCGAGACCCTGATATCAACAGGCGACAAGGATATGGCGCAGCTGGTGAATGAGCATGTCACCCTGATCAATACCATGTCCGAGACCACCACCGACGCAGAAGGCGTAATGGACAAGTTCGGGGTCAGGCCGGATCAGATCATAGACTACCTGGCCCTGGTCGGTGATGCGGTGGACAATATACCCGGGGTGCCAAAGTGTGGACCGAAGACGGCGGCCAAGTGGTTGGGTGTCTATGAGTCGTTGGATAATCTGGTCGCCCATGCCACCGATATCAAGGGAAAGATCGGTGAAAACCTGCGCGCTTCCCTGGATCAACTGCCCCTGTCCCGTGAGCTTGCAACGATAAAACTCGATGTCGCCCTGGATCAAGGGCCCACCGATCTGCGGACCCGGGATCAGGATCGCGCGCAGTTGCGTCGCTATTACGAGTGGATGGAGTCGAATCGTTTGCTCGCCACCCTGGATGGCGCAGCCCCAAGAACGGAACAGGAGGCGGCTTCCCAACCCCGGGCAAGCTATGAGACGGTCCTGAGTGAGAAGGACCTCGGCCACTGGGTGGCGAGGTTAGAGGAGTGCGAGCTGTTTGCCGTCGATACCGAAACGACCAGCCTGGACTATATGCGGGCCGAGCTGGTCGGACTCTCCTTTGCCATTGCCCCCGGCGAGGCCGCCTATGTCCCGGTCGCTCATGACTATCCCGGTGCTCCAGAGCAGCTGCCGCGCGAGTTAGTGCTCACTTACCTGAAGCCCTTGTTGGAGAATCCTGGGCTGAGAAAGGTTGGGCAGAACCTGAAGTACGATATGAGTGTGTTGTCGCGCTATGGCATCGCGATGCAGGGTGTCGCATTCGACACCATGCTCGAATCCTATGTACTGGACTCCACCGCCACCCGCCACGATATGGATTCTCTGGCCAAGCGCTATCTGCAACACGAGACAATCCATTTTGAGACGATTGCAGGCAAGGGCAAGAAACAGCTCACCTTTAACCAGATCGATCTGGAATTGGCGGCTCCCTACGCCGCTGAAGATGCGGATATTACACTGCGACTGCATGAGTGTTTATGGCCGAAACTCGAAAGTGAGGACTTACTCAGGAATTTGTTGACAGAGATGGAGGTGGCCTTGATCCCGGTTCTGTCGAGGATGGAGCGAAACGGTGTGACCATCGACAGTGGCATGCTGAGGTCGCAGAGCGACGAACTGGCCAAGACCATGCATGACCTCGAGCAGCAGGCCTATTCCCTGGCTGGCCACAGCTTCAACCTGGGTTCTCCGAAGCAGATAGGCGAGGTCTTTTTCAATGAGCTTGAGCTGCCGGTGATATCAAAGACACCCAAGGGCGCTCCCTCCACCGCCGAGTCGGTGCTGGTGGAGTTGGCGGAACAGGGCCATCAACTGCCAGCGGTGATACTCGAGCATCGGGGTCTATCCAAGCTCAAATCGACCTATACCGATAAACTGCCCGAGATGGTCAACCCGGAGACCGGGCGTGTCCATACCTCCTACCACCAGGCGGTCGCGGCTACCGGGCGTCTCTCTTCCACCGATCCCAATCTGCAGAACATCCCAGTGCGCACCGAGGCAGGGAGGCGGATTCGTCAGGCCTTTGTGCCTCAGCCCGGTTGGAAGATGCTGGCCGCCGACTACTCACAGATTGAATTGAGGATCATGGCCCACCTCTCTGCCGACCCGGGGCTGCTGCGCGCCTTCTCGGACGGAGAGGATATCCACCGGGCGACCGCCGCAGAGGTCTTCGGGGAGGCCCTTGACAAGGTGACCCCGGAGCAGAGACGTTCGGCCAAGGCGATTAACTTTGGCCTGATCTACGGTATGTCCGCATTCGGTCTTGCGCGTCAGCTGGGAATAGAGCGGGGTGCGGCCCAGGATTATGTGGATCTCTATTTCAAACGCTATCCCGGCGTGCAGGCCTTCATGGACAGGACCCGCCAGTTGGCCCATGACCAGGGATATGTCGAAACCCTCTTCGGGCGCAGGCTCTATCTTCCCGATATAAACGCAAAAAACCATCAGCGTCGGGCGGCGGCCGAGCGTACCGCGATCAACGCGCCGATGCAGGGCAGCGCGGCGGATATCATCAAACGCGCCATGTTGGCCGTGGACGCCTGGATTGAAGAGAGCATGCCCCCGGTGGGATTGCTGATGCAGGTTCACGATGAATTGGTGTTTGAGGTGGATGAGGCCTATGCTATTGATGCAAAGGAAATTATTGCCAGGCATATGGAGCGGGCCGCAAGCTTGTCGGTGCCGCTGCTGGTCGATGTGGGGATTGGGGATAATTGGGATCAGGCGCATTGAACTTTATCGGGATTCGTAAGTCTATCTCCTTGCAAGTCGTACGACAGGGTCGCTTTCCTCCCTTTGCGACCCATCCTTCCCGGTGACCCCATCCGGGAAGATCCGGCCCCGTCAGTCTTTCCCCTTAGGCTGATGGGGCTTTCTTTTTTGCATAACGCATCGCTTAAAAAACACCGTGGTCACATCCGCAATCATGTGCGCAGTGCTGGCGTTCAGCTGGGTGGATTCCGCTGGCTGGATTGTGTCTCGGCTTCCAGTTCAAACCAGATGTCCAAAACCTGGTGGCACTCCCCGATACCCGATTTTTTCAAAGCGGAGAAACGCTGCAGGGTGACATCCCGGTGTTCGCTGAGTGCCTTTTTGACCCGCAGCTGGGTGTTTTTCGCGGCACCGGTCTTGAGTTTGTCTGCCTTGGTCAGAAGAATGTGCGTGGGTAGTCCATGGTGACTGTTCCAGTCCAGCATCTGGCGGTCGAATGCGGTCATGGGATGACGAATATCCATCAGCAGGACCATGCCGCGGAGGCATTGCCGATATTCGATGTAGTAGGCGAGTGTTTTTTGCCACTCTCTTTTTATTGATTCGGCTACCTTGGCATAGCCGTAGCCGGGGAGGTCGACCAAGCGACGCTCCTCGTCCAGGGCGAAAAAGTTGAGCAGTTGCGTCCTTCCCGGGGTTTTGCTGGTCCGCGCCAGCGATTTCTGGCCGCAGAGCACGTTGAGGGCACTCGATTTCCCTGCATTCGAGCGACCGGCAAAGGCGACTTCGATACCGCTGTCTGCAGGTGATTGGGAGAGACGGGCCGCACTTTTTAGAAATCGAGCCCGGTGATAGTAGGGATTCATGGCATTTTTACAGGATCTTGAAATGCCATGAACCCTATGTCAGGTAGTGTTGCGGGTCAACTGCCCCAGAGCCGTTGGATCCAGGACTTTTTGCCCAGTTTTGGTTGCGCACCCGCCTTGATGAAGAAGCCGCTGTACTCCATATCCTCTTCCATGATGTGTTTGGTGAGCCAGGTCTTGAGAAAGTGCATCAGTTCAAAGCCGATGGCCGTCTTGCCCGTTGCCACCTTCTCCTGCAGGTCGGAGACGGATTGCAGCAACTCCTCGTGGATCTCTTTATGATTTTCATAGCCGGGATAGTTGAGGATGCGCATCAAGCTCTCTTCAACTGCGAAATGGATGCGGGTGTAGTCTGCAAGATCGCCCAGAATGCTCTTTACAACATCGCTGCCATGGCGCTGGTGAATGGCTTCATGCATCTTGTTGACGAGATCGACCAGCATCTTGTGCTGCTCGTCGATTTCTTCAATGCCGACACTGAGTGCATCGGACCACTCTACGAATTTGCTCATAAGTGTTTCCCTACGGCATGCGTTGCTAAACGGAATTTGTCAACACAATGAACGAGCATTGTGACAGGGTTCACGCCGCCGTACAACAATAGTGCGGCAGGCAGGCAGTTTACTTTAATCGGCAAGTTCCCACTTACCCGATTTCCCTCCGCTTTTTTCAAGCAGCCGGATATCACTCATCACCATGCCCCTGTCCACGGCCTTACACATATCATAGATGGTCAACAGCGTGATCTGGGTTGCACAGAGGGCTTCGATTTCGACGCCTGTCTGTCCCACGGTCTCAACATGGGAGCGGCAGTGGATTGAGTTCTCGCTCGCTTCGGGTGTCAGCTCGATCTCCACCTTGGTCAGTGACAGCGGATGACAGAGGGGAATCAACTCCGCCGCCTTCTTCGCGGCCATGATACCTGCAATCCGGGCCACGCCGAGCACATCGCCCTTTTTGTGCGAGCCTTCGAGGATCATACTCAGGGTTTGGGGCTGCATGGCGATTCGCCCCTCGGTGATCGCTCTTCGCTTGCTCTGGGGTTTGTCGCCGACATTGACCATGTGGGCCTCGCCCGCGGCGTTGAAGTGAGTAAAATCTGTCATGGTTACTCCTGCCGTCTGCAATGGCTCCTAGTACCCCGCATCACGCTCTATCTGCTTCGAGACCTCACGTGATTCGAAAGTCATCTCGTCGAGGTCAGCCATGACATAGGTGGCCGGGGACTTGCCGACGCCACCGATGGTTCCAGGGTTGACCAGATAGGTGGTGCTGCCCTTGATATTCTGCAGCTGTTCAAACTTCAGCTTGTGGCTATGGCCGCAGCAGACCAGGTCCCAGTCTCCGGTCGCGGCCATGGCCCGGGCGTAATGGGGGTAGTGGACCAGGAAGATGTTCCGTCCCCCCAGCTGCACCCCGGCATCCATGCCATGGTAGTGTATATTGTTCTCATCCCGGCTGGCGAGCTGGCCCAGGGTGTAGAGATCACCGGTATTGTTGCCATGGATCACATGTATTGGCAATCCATACTTATCGAGACAGCGCAGGGTGCTGGGTGCCACCACATCGCCGCAGTGCAGCACCGCCTCGGCGCCCTCGGCCTTGGCAGACTCCACCGCGGCGTCCAGTAGCGGGATATGGTCGTGACTGTCGGAGAGGATACAGATCTTCATGGCTTAGCAGCAGTAACTGCAACCCTTGGTTCGAGACTGAAATGGATAGATCGGTATAGCATGTTGGGTCTTGCGGATTCGTATCTGTTTCAGAAGTTGGGCTTTTCCGGTGCGTCCTTGAACATCTGTACCGAGTTTTTCACCTCCTCCTTGGCGGCATCGGCACCCTCCCAGCCCTTTACACGGACCCATTTGCCCTCGTCCAGATCCTTGTAGTGCTCAAAGAAGTGGGCAATTCGTTCCATCAGCTCCTCGGGCATATCCTCTTTCGAATGGACGTGTGTCCAACGACTTGAAACATCGTTGGCGGGTACCGCCACAACCTTGGCGTCGTCACCAGACTCATCGGTCATTTTCAATACCGCCACCGGACGGCAGCGAATCACTGAACCCGGGATCAACGGGAAGGCGGTGGGTACCATTACGTCGCAGGGGTCACCGTCATCCGACAGAGTGTGGGGGATATAGCCGTAGTTGGCCGGATAGTGCATGGCGGTGCGAAGGATGCGGTCGACAAACATCGCGCCGGTCTCCTTGTCCACCTCATATTTCACCGGATCGGCGTTGGAGGGGATTTCGATAATGACATTGATTTCATCAGGAATGTTCTTTCCTGAAGAGACTCGGTCGAGATTCATTTTAAGACCCTTGTGGTTGATCGTAGCTGGCTGTTTCCGGCAGGGGAGCCGGAACCCGTGTGAGCTGTGAAGATTACGGATAACCTCGGCGGGTGTCTAGACCGAAGTCATTCTCGATTCACGATTACCATTCATCTATGCCCATAACGGCTGTGTGGTATTGATCTCCGCTTAAGGTGACACCAGCCAGGCAAAGCTTGACTCTGGCTTGGATTCCCAGGTTGTCATGAAACAGTGGGACGTTGGTTGATCTTGGACAATGGAAAAAGGGGGCCGAAGCCCCCTTTGGCTCATTTTACTCTGTCTGGGCTAGAGTATGGGCACGATCAGCAGGGCAACGATATTGATGATCTTGATCAATGGATTGACTGCTGGGCCGGCGGTGTCCTTGTAGGGGTCGCCTACGGTATCGCCGGTGACCGCAGCCTTGTGGGCATCGGACCCCTTGCCGCCGTGGTTGCCATCCTCGATATATTTCTTGGCGTTGTCCCAGGCGCCACCGCCCGCGGTCATCGAGATGGCGACGAAGAGACCGGTGACAATGGTCCCGATGAGCAGACCGCCCAGTGCCTTGGCGCCGGCGTCACCCCCCATCAACCAGCCGATACCCAGGGCCACCACGATCGGCATCAATACCGGTAGCAGTGAAGGGATGATCATCTCCTTGATAGCTGCGCGGGTGAGCATGTCGACAGCGCGCCCATAATCCGGTTTCTCGGTGTGGTCCATGATGCCGGGCTTCTCGCGGAACTGGCGACGCACCTCGTTGACGATGCCGCTGGCGGCGTTACCCACCGCCTCCATCGCCATGGAGCCGAAGAGGTATGGAACCAGGCCGCCAATGAACAGGCCGATCAATACCGCAGGATCGGAAAGCTCGAAGGTGATGGACTTGCCCGCGTGTTCCAGGGTGCTGGTGAAATCGGCAAACAGCACCAGGGCAGCCAGACCTGCTGATCCGATGGCGTAGCCCTTGGTGACCGCCTTGGTGGTGTTGCCCACCGCGTCCAGCGGATCGGTGATGTTGCGGATCTTCTCGTCCAGCTCGGCCATCTCGGCAATACCGCCCGCGTTATCGGTGATCGGGCCGTATGCGTCGAGGGCGACGATGATGCCGGTCATGGAGAGCATGGCGGTGGCGGCAATGGCAATGCCGTAGAGTCCGGCCAGATCGTAAGAGCCCCAGATTGCGGCACAGACAACCACCACGGGAGCGGCCGTAGATTTCATGGAGATGCCGAGGCCGGCGATGACGTTGGTGCCGTCACCGGTGGTCGATGCCTGGGCGATCTTGCGCACGGGCGAATACTCTGTCGAGGTATAGTACTCGGTGATAACGACCATTGCAGCGGTCAACACCAGGCCGATCATGGCCGAACCGAAGAGCTGCATGGTGTTGAAGCCACCGACGCCGTTCATCAACATGTCAGTGACAAAGTAGAAGGCGATGGCGGCGAGGATGCCTGACACGACCAAACCCTTGTAGAGGGCGGGCATGACATTGGTGTCGCTGGCCTTCGCCTTGACGAAGAAGGTGCCGACGATCGAGGCGATGATTGAGACACCGCCCAAAACCAGGGGATAGAGTATCGGCGCATCTCCGGCATCGGCCATCAACAGGCCGCCGAGCAGCATGGTTGCGACCACGGTTACCGCGTAGGTTTCGAACAGGTCAGCGGCCATGCCGGCGCAGTCGCCTACGTTGTCACCCACGTTATCGGCGATAACGGCTGGATTACGCGGATCGTCCTCGGGGATCCCGGCCTCGACCTTGCCGACGATGTCGGCGCCCACATCGGCCCCCTTGGTGAAGATGCCGCCGCCGAGTCGTGCGAAGATGGAGATCAGTGAACCACCGAAGGCGAGACCGACCAGGGGATGCAGTGCGTCCTCGACGCCCATGGCGATGAGGATGGCGTAGTAACCGGCAACACCCAAGAGTCCCAGGCCAACCACCAGCAGTCCGGTGATGGCGCCGCCACGGAAGGCGATCTGCAGGGCGGCATTGATGCCCTTGTCGGCTGCCTGGGCGGTTCTCAGATTCGAACGAACAGAGATATGCATGCCGATGTAGCCGGCAGCACCTGAGAATATGGCGCCGATGGCGAAGCCTATTGCCGTTGCCGTTCCCAGGAAATACCAGAGAATGAGGAACAGGATGATGCCAACGATACTGATGGTGGTGTATTGACGGTTGAGATAGGCCTTGGCGCCCTCTTGTACTGCGCCGGCTATCTCACGCATCTTTTCGTTGCCTTCGGGCTGCGCAAGTATCCATTTTACGGATATGAAGCCGTAGCCAAGTGCAGCAACGGCACAGACTAGGGCAAAGATCAGTTCTGTGTTCACGTAAAGATCCTCCAATGAGAAAGACGAAATGGTATCTGGTATCTGTTCATTTTTTCCACCTGCAAGCCCTGAGGCGGTGATCCAAGGCCGGTTTCAATCAGCAGACCATTCTGGCAGGGTTAGGCGTAAAAAAATAGGGGCTTATTAAGCCCCTATTGATCTAGATTAAAGTTCGAAGGCAGCTAGCTTCTTGGGAACCGCGATTCCCTTCATGGTGACATAGTCTGGCATGCCGTTATCCGTGTAGGGTGGATAGGCCTCGCCCTTGATCAGCGGATAGAGGTACTCCTTGCAGGCCGCTGTGATCCCGAAACCGTCATCGGTGATGAACTCCATCGGCATCATCTTCTCAACGTTTGCGACTTCGCTCAGCGGTGCCTCGCCGATGCTCCATCTATAGGGGCTGGAGGATTCGCGCACCACGGTAGGCATGATGGAGTTTTTCCCCTCAAGGGCCTTCTCCACCGCCGCCTTGCCCAGGGCATAGGCCTGCTCCACGTCTGACTCGGAAGCGAGATGGCGGGCCGCTCTCTGCAGATAGTCGGCAACCGCCCAGTGAAACTTGTGGCCGAGCGCATCCTTGATCATGTTGGCGACCACCGGGGCGGCACCACCCAACTGGGCGTGGCCGAAGGCATCGCGGGTACCCTGCTCGGCGAGAAACTTGCCGTCAGGCCAGTGGCAGCCTTCGGAGACCACGATGGAGCAGTAGCCATGCTCCTTGACCTTGGCGTCGACCTTGGCAAGGAATTTCTCCTGATTGAACTCGACCTCAGGGAAGAGTACGACCACCGGTATGCCGTTGTCCTCGACCAGGCCGCCTGCGGCGGCAATCCAGCCTGCGTGGCGACCCATGACCTCGATGACGAAGATCTTGGTGGAAGTGGCGGCCATGGAGCGCACGTCATAGGATGCCTCCAGGGTGGAGACGGCGATATATTTGGCGACTGAACCGAATCCGGGGCAGTTGTCGGTGATCGGCAGGTCGTTGTCCACGGTCTTGGGTACATGGATGGCCTGCACCGGAAAGCCCATCTTTTCAGAGAGTTGGGACACCTTATAGCAGGTATCCGCGGAGTCTCCGCCACCGTTGTAGAAGAAATAGCCGATGTTGTGGGCCTTGAAGATCTCGATCAGGCGCTCGTACTCGCGCTTGTTTTCTTCAAGACTCTTGAGTTTGAAGCGGCAGGAGCCGAAACCGCCCGACGGTGTATGTTTCAGTGCGGCGATGTCTTCAGCCGATTCAGCGCTGGTATCGATCAGCTCTTCGGTGAGGGCACCGATGATCCCGTTGCGACCGGCGTAGACATTGGCAATCTTGTCCGGGTGCTGGCGAGCGGTTTCGATCACGCCGCAGGCGGAAGCATTGATTACCGCAGTAACCCCGCCTGACTGAGCATAGAAGGCATTTTTAGCAGTCATTGATATGATCCCCTTGGATTTTTGTTTCTGTAAAAAATAGTCGGTCAGACCCCGCCTCGGATATCACCTCGCTCCTTCGCCGAATAGTCGGCCTGTGCCTGGAGCAGGGAGACGATGCACTCTGTGAGGTCGTCGTATTCATGTACCCCGGTGCCATATTGCTGATAGCCCCGGTAGAAAAACTGGCAGCGGTATTTACGGCTGCCGGTTTTGAAAATGATGAAGTTGCACCCTTCCTGGTTCCAGTAGGCGGCCGGGCAGCTGGAGATGTCTCGGTCGGACGGCATCAGGCGAATTTCGGCATCTGCGATCTGAGTATCGACCTTTTCGCCATATCGCTCTCTCAGCGTGGTTTCAACGATCCAGAGTTCAGATTCTGTTATATCTGGAACTTCAGGCATTACGGTAACTCTGTATTCGGTGCTTCATGAGGCAGAGAAGAATAATCGAATCAACCTGATTAGTACACAAAGTCCGTTGACTTTACGGGAAATCTTGGATTAGCTTACCCAAGCTCAAAGTCGCCGGCTAATGCAAAACTTGGATACTGCCATGGAAATTCCTAATTGGCGCCTGTTTCGCAATGAGTCAGAAGCTGTTGTTCAGCCTGTTGACTCGCCTGCTTTATTGCGTGCCGCATTCGGCGGGGTTGACTGCAAGACCTGTTGTTGTTTATGTAACTGGTTGTTATAAAAAAGGAAATATAAATTTTCATAGCAGTGGAGAGTTGAGGGGATGCGAATTGTAATACTGGGGGCGCCGGGGTCTGGTAAAAGAACGCAGACTGATCTGTTGGCAGACAAGTATGGCCTCTCCCCGGTGATGACTGGCGAACTCGTCAAGAGAGCGGTCATGGAGAGGACGGCCTTGGGCCTCGAAATCAAGGAGTTGCAGGACGCTGGCAGGGTTGTGACCGAGGATCTAATCCTTGCTTTGCTCCGTGAACGCTTGCTGAAGCGTGAGCTTAAAAGCGGTTTTGTCCTCGACGGATTTCCACGCAACCTGCTCCAGGCTCTGACCCTGGATGAGTTGATGGTCGAGATCAACCAGCCCCTGGATCTGATCCTGCTGATAGATATAGAGACCGACAACCTGATGGAACGCCTGGTCGGTAGGCGCACCTGCCGCAGCTGCGGGCTCCTTTATAATATCTATAGGCGACCCACGGTGGTTGACGGGGTCTGTGATGTCTGCGGCGGACGCCTGCACCAGCGATCGGATGATAACGAAGAGACCGTAAGCAGCCGCATTCATGTCTTTGAACACCTGATTTCACCCCTGATCACCCACTACGAAAAGCAGGACAAGCTGGTGAGGGTTGATGGGAATGGGGATGTTGACCAGGTTTTTTCTCTTATCTGCCAGGTGATCGAAAAAGAGGCTCCCAGGCGGCTGATGGAGGTCGAAGCCGAGACTCATGCCACTAGGGCTCGGGTCGAGGGCGAGGAGACGGAACCGGAGAGGGCCGGCGATGTGGTCGGGTCCCCATCCGAAAACCTTACCCCAAACGAGGCGCCTGGGTCCGCAAATGCGGGAGATCGTTCGTCAGCCACGAAGCGTGAAAAGGACGTTAAAAGGAAAAAAACTGCGGAAAAGCGGGTCAAAAAGAGAGCAAGCGCGGCAATAACCGTGAAAAAACAAGCACCTGCGAAAAAGAGAGGCAAAAAGAAGCCAAGCTCCAAAAAGGTATCCCAGAAGAAGGCAGTGACGAAAAAGGTGAACAAAAAGCGTCCAGCCTCGGGTAAAACCGGTCAACGAAAACCGACCAAGAAAATAGCAGCCAAGAAAAAGGCCGTCACCCGCAAAGGGGTCAAGAGCAAAAAGGGTAAAAGCCCTCTCAGGAGCAGCGCCAAACAGGCCAGCACAAAAAAGACCAGCAAGAAGGCCAAAAGGCAACCGGCCAAGTCGAAAAAGCCTGCAGTGAAGCGGACCGGTTCCTCATCGGCAAAGGCCAGAACCACAAAATCCAAGTCAGGTCGGGCCCCTGCCAAGGGTGCGGCAGCCAAGAAGCCGGCGAGAAGAGTGGTGAAGAAGAAGTCGTCTCTTAAGCGGCCCGCAAAAAAGGTGACGCAGAAAAAGGCTACCCAGAGCAAGTCTTCCGTGAAGAAAAAGCCGGTAAGGAAATCGGCTCCCAAGCGAACCAGGACAAAACAGAAAAAGCGCACCAGCAAGTGACCCTCTGAGCAGCAGCCTGTCCGATACTCCCGCCCTGCTGTTTGCCATAAACGCCTAACTTTTGTAGGGTAATGACCTGGGACCCGGCTATTGCGGTATCGGCATCATGGAACGACACAAACCTCACTTTCTCTCCTTGGGACTCCTTCTGTTGCTCTTCTCTGGATCAGTCTACCCTGTGATGTATAAATGGTATGACGAACAGGGACATGTGAACTACACCCAGACGCCTCCACCCAAAGGAAGCACTATGGCGCCTATCAGCACCGACACCTTCAATACGCTTGAGATGCGCAGGGTGCCGACGATCAAGCGTGTCAATGCCCCTCAAAGAAGGGTTCCAAAAAGGCGGTCAACGAAACCAAAACAGAGAAAAGGGAGATCCAGCTGTTCACGGCGTTAGCCATGCAGACCGGTCGCCAGGCCTGATCCCCGCTTTCTCTTAACTAGCTCTTGGCACGTTTGAATTCGCTGCCCTTGCAGCCGGCACAGGGGGGGATGTGGCCGGTTTTCCTGAAGTGCATCTCCTTGTTGCACGCCGTGCAGATCAGGGTTCCGGGGCCGGTGACCTCGCCGGTGTGGTAGAGTGAGGACTGATTGGCCCGCTCGGCCAGCTTTGCCAGTTCCAGCTTGGTTTGATCCGCGACGCCGGCGAACATCTCGAACAGCCGGTTTTCCACCTGCTGGACATCGAAACGCCACCAGGCTGAGAGTTGCTCACCGGTCTCCAACAGGTAGTTTGCCGCATCCTTCATGTCGCGCTCGATATAGCCGGCCACCTTATCCGCCTCCTCGCGGCTGAGCTCCCCGACTTCGATCAGCTTCTCCCGCGCATCCGCCAAGTACTCCTTCAGGTTTGGCAGTGCCCTCTCTCTGGCTGATTCCGTTGCATCGTGCACTTCCTGCAGCATCTTATCGTAGGCAGCAGCGAGTCTTTCAAAGGGATCCTGGGGTGATGTATCTGACATGGCGGACTCCTGAGGCGTGGGTGCCATTTGTTGTTGCTCTATGAATAATGATGGATCAAATTTCAATCCCAGCCAAGGGTATTATAACTAAGCTATTGATCGATATTGCCTTATTGAGACATTGCAGAGAAACCGCATAGCCCGGACAGCGTGGATGTGAAGTTGCTGAATCAGCGTATGAATTCGAGGCTTCAGGTGTTGCTCAGTCGTAACTGTTGAACCAGCTCTTCAACAGCAGAAACCCTCCGCCAGCGCCCATTCCCACACCCAACAGGGTTGCCAGGGCCACCGGCAGCAGGCTGCCGCCGCCGAAGACCAGCAGCAGCGACCCGCACAACAGCATCGCACTTCCGGAAATAGTGGCAACGGTGTTGCGATGGTTATGCCGCAATTGTCTGCGCAGATTCTCGAGTTCTTCTGATTTCCACTTCAGCTCAAGCCGGCCGGATGCGGCCTCGTCGATGATCTTGTTCAGCTTTTTCGGCAGATCGGGCAGGTGTTCGGCGATCTCCGGCAGGTTCTTCCTGAGCTTGCCGACAAATGCCCGGCGCCCTATCTGTTCGCTCATCCAGTGTTCGAGGAACGGTTTCGCGGTGGTCCAGAGATCGAGTTGGGGATAGAGTTGCCTGCCCAGGCCCTCGATATTCAGCAGGGTTTTCTGCAACAACACCAGCTGTGGCTGAACCTCCATGTCAAAGCGCCTGGCCGTTTGAAACAGTCGCAGCAGAAAGTGGCCAAAGGATATCTCACTCAGGGGCTTCTCGAAGATCGGTTCGCTGACGGTGCGGATCGCCGACTCAAACTCCTCGACCCGGGTTTGCTCCGGAACCCAGCCGGATTCCAGATGGAGCTGGGCCACCCGTTTATAGTCACGGTTGAAGAATGCCAGCAGGTTTTCTGCCAGGTAGCGTTTATCCTCGTCGGTCAGGGTGCCCATGATGCCGAAATCGACAGCGATATAGCGGCCGTTGGGCTCAACGAAGATATTGCCTGGGTGCATATCGGCGTGAAAGAAGTTGTATTTGAAGACCTGGGTGAAGAAGATCTCCACGCCTCTTTCACCCAGCAGTTTCATGCTGATACCCTGTTGCCGCAGGGTATCGATGTCACCCACCGGGGTGCCGCTGATACGTTCCATGACAAAGACGTTCTGGCGCGTCAGGTCCCAATAGACTTCCGGTACATAGAGCGTCTCGCTGTTGAGGAAGTTACGCCGCAGTTGGGAGGCGTTGGCTGCCTCGCGCATCAGGTCCAGCTCGTCGAAAATGGTCTTTTCGTACTCCTGTACGACCTCCACGGGCCTGAGTCGGCGTCCCTCTTTCCAGTATTTTTCGGCCAGCCGGGCGATGGTGAAGAGCAGATCCACATCCCGTCGTATGGTCTTTTCGATACCTGGCCGCAATACCTTGACCACCACTTTTTTGCCGTTCTTCAGCTGTGCGCTGTGAACCTGGGCGATGGAGGCGGAGGCCAGCGGTTGTTCATCGAAGGCCTCGAGCAGTTCATCGATTGACTGCCCATAGGCCTTCTCGATGATGGCACGGGCCTTATCTCCCGGGAACGGGGGCACCCGATCCTGCAGCTTGGCCAGTTCGTTGGCTAGATCGTCGGGCAGCAGGTCGCGGCGAGTCGATAGGATTTGGCCGAACTTGACGAAGATGGGGCCCAGGTCCTCCAGGGTGCGGCGGATGCGCACCGGATAGGGAGAGCGGTCCTTGCGAAACCAATACCAGGGCGACAGATAGATGAGAAAGCGTATCGGGCGAAAGAGGTGGGTGGCGAGAATGACCTCGTCAAGGCCGTGGCGCAGCAAGACCAGGTTGATATGGATCAGCCGCAGGGCTTGGGAGGGGTGGATCACGAGGCTCTTTCCTTATCGTCCAGGCGCCGCTGGAGCCTTTGGAGACGGGCCTCGAGGCGTTCCGTGTCATCGCGCAGGCGGTCCACTTCGCTGAGGAAGGGGGTGATTTCGTTGCCTGCGGGGAGCAGTCGCAGCTCCTCCTGGAGGTACTCTTGGAGATTCTGTTCGAAGGTCCGGTTGAGTGAGCGGCCCCAGTTGAGCGTCGCCCTGGTCAGGTTTCCGATCTCGTGCGCGACGATGTCCCCGGTGACACGGGAGAGCTGTTCCTCCCAGTCGATCTCGAGAGTGGCCAGGAAGGTGCCGAAATCCTGTGCCAGGCCGGTGTCGCCATCTATCTGAACCGCGCCCTTGAAGAGTTGGTCGCTACGCTCTCTGGAGCCACGCATGCGGAGCATATCGAAGAGAGAACCCCGTAGCGTGCAATCGGCCTCACCTTCGAATTCACTCAGTAGTTGAATCCCACCTGGCTCGGGAATGAGATAGAGGGATGTCTCCAGACCCAGCAACTCAAGCCGGATCACCTTGCCATGCATGGAAGCGAGCCGGCCAGGTGTCTCCGGGTCGAGACGAATGGCCTGATTGAGCAGGGCCTCAAGGGTTGCGGAAATTGCGGCACCGAGGGTCATGTTCGCCGGCACCCCCTGTTGCCTGGTATCTTTTCGCGGTGTGATTGAGTGTTGTTGTTAGGCCACATGGCGTGATTTCACCCCGCTAGAATTTGTATCCCCGGTGCAGCGCCACAACACCGCCTGTCAGATTGAAGTAGTCACAGCGTTCGAAACCGGCGTGTTCCATCATTCCCTTCAATGTCTCCTGATCGGGGTGCATGCGGATCGATTCGGCGAGGTAGCGGTAGCTCTCCTCATCATCGGTCACCAGCTTACCTATTTTCGGTAGAATACCGAATGAGTAGAGGTCGTAGACCTTCTCCAGGGCCTTATTGGTAGGCTTGGAAAATTCCAGCACCAGGAGACGTCCACCCGGTTTCAGGCTTTTGAAGATGGCGTTCAGCGCCAGTTGCTTGTCGGTTACGTTGCGGAGACCGAAACCGATGGTGACGCAGTCGAAATGGTTGTCAGGAAAGGGGAGATGTTGTGCATCTGCCTGAACGTATTGCAGATTGTCGACCCGGCCCCGGTCCACCATGCGCTCTCTGCCACGCTGCAGCATCGAGGCGTTGATGTCGGAGAAGACCACCAGGCCCTCCTCGCCCACCAGACCGCTGAATCTGGCAGAAAGATCCCCTGTGCCGGCAGCCAGGTCGAGTACCCGCTGGCCCCTGCGCACGGCCGAGAGCTCGATGGTGTGGCGTTTCCAGAGGCGGTGAATGCCGAACGACATCAGGTCGTTCATCAGGTCATACTTGTTGGCGACCGAGTCGAATACATCGCGGACCCTGCCGGCCTTTTCATTGACAGGAACCTCCTGATAGCCGAAGTGTGTGGTCTTGTCATCCTTCATCGGTCTCTACCTGTCTGTTCGAACCCTGTTCTTTGGAGTCTGTGGTCAACCTGTAGCCGCAACAGGCCCTATGCTGAGGGCTCCTTGCGTTCATACCCGGCGGCCTTCAGCCGCTGCAGATATTCCTGCCAATTGCGCTCATAGTTGGAGCCGAGCTGATAGAGGGTATCCCAGGAGTAGATACCAGTGTTGTGCTCGTCATCGAAGTGCAGGCAGATTGCATAGTTTCCCACAGGGTCGATATGGGCAATATTTACCTCTTCTTTGCCGACCTGCAAGACCTCCTGGCCAGGACCGTGTCCCTGCACCTCGGCGGAAGGGGAAAAAACCCGAAGATACTCTGCGGGATAGCTGAATTTGCTGCCATCGTCGAAGCTGATCTCCAAAACCCTGGACTGCTTGTGCAGATGGATCTCTGTCGGATTGGGGTGTGACATGTTGTGTTTACTCTCGCTTTCGGTTTGACTGCCTGCCATTTTATCCCCGGATCGTTTGGATATACCCGGCTGCTATGGAGTGATCTGGCACCAACACCTTACAGTATGTACTGACTCAAATCCTCGTCCGCCGCCAGCTGAGAGAGCTGATCGTCGACATAGGCCTCGTCAATGATAATGGTTGTACCGGCATGCTCGGAGGCGTTGAATGAGATGTTCTCAAGAAGGCGTTCCATCACGGTATGCAGGCGGCGTGCACCGATATTCTCCGTGCGCTCATTCACCTGCCAGGCGGTTTCTGCGATACGCCGGATTCCGGCTTCGGTGAAGCTGAGGCGAACCGTCTCGGTCTCCAGAAGGGCCTGGTACTGCTCCGTCAGGGAGGCGTCCGGCTCGGTAAGGATGCGCGTGAAATCGTCGGTTGTCAGCGCGGCGAGCTCCACCCGTATGGGCAGACGACCCTGGAGTTCGGGAATCAGGTCGGAGGGCTTGGCAAGGTGGAAGGCCCCGGAAGCGATGAACAGAATATGGTCGGTCTTGACCATGCCGTGCTTGGTGGAGATGGTGCAGCCCTCCACCAGGGGCAGAAGATCGCGCTGTACCCCCTCGCGGGAGACGTCCGCGCCCCGTGTCTCCGCACGGCTGGTCACCTTGTCGAGTTCGTCGATAAACACTATCCCGTGCTGCTCAACCATCTCCAGTGCGCGCAGTTTGAGATCCTCCTCGTTGATGCGCTTGGCAGCCTCTTCGTCGCTGAGGACCTTGAAGGCATCCTTGATGCGCAGCTTGCGACGCCGGGTGCGACCGCTTCCCAGGTTCTGAAACATGCCCTGGAGCTGGTTGGTCATCTCTTCCATGCCGGGAGGTGCCATGATTTCAACCCCCACAGGCGTGGAACTTACCTCGATCTCGATCTCCTTGTCGTCGAGCCCGCCATTGCGCAGCTTATCGCGGAATTTGTCTCGGGTGGCGCTGGAGACCCCGGAACCGGTCTCGCTGTCCCCCCATCCAGACGGTGTGGGTGAGGGCAGCAGGGCATCAAGAATCCGCTCTTCGGCGGCCTGCTGGGCCTCGCTGGAGACCTTGGCCATCTCCCCTTCACGCACCATCTTAACCGCCGAATCGGTGAGTTCGCGGATGATCGAATCGACCTCTCGTCCCACATAGCCCACTTCGGTGAACTTTGTCGCCTCCACCTTGAGGAAAGGGGCATTTGCCAGCTTTGCCAGGCGGCGGGCGATCTCGGTTTTGCCAACCCCGGTGGGTCCGATCATCAGGATATTCTTGGGTGTAATCTCATTGCGCAGGCTCTCCGGGACTTGCGCGCGGCGCCAGCGATTGCGCAGGGCGATGGCTACGGCACGCTTGGCGTCTGTTTGCCCGATGATGTGCTTGTCGAGTTCTGCGACGATCTGTTGAGGGGTTATTTCCGACATCAATGGTTTACCGTAGTTTGTGATCCTACTGCGACGCTGGGGCGAGCTAGGTTTGGCTTTCCAGCTCTTCCAGTACGAGATTATGGTTGGTATAGATGCAGATATCGGCAGCAATGCCGAGTCCCTTTTCGACGATTTGGCGGGCGCCGAGTTCCGTGTTCTCCATCAGTGCGCGGGCCGCTGCCTGGGCGAAACTGCCGCCGGAGCCTATGGCCATCAGGTTGAGCTCGGGCTCGATGACATCCCCTGTACCGGAGATAATCAGTGATGTTTCAGCGTCTGCGACACAGAGCAGTGCCTCGAGCCGGCGCAGTGCGCGGTCGGTACGCCAGTCCTTGGCCATCTCCACGGCCGCCCGGGTAAGGTGTCCCTGGTGTTTTTCCAATTTCCCCTCGAAACGTTCGAACAGGGTGAAGGCATCCGCTGTGGCACCGGCAAATCCGGCGATGACCTTTCCCTTGTAGAGCTGCCGCACCTTTCGCGCATTGCCTTTCATAACGGTATTGCCGAGGGAGACCTGGCCGTCACCGCCGATGACCACCTTGCCATTACGCCTGACTGAGAGAATGGTTGTGCCTCTGAAGTTTTCCACGCTAGATCCGACTCTTTCCGATGAGGTGGCGATTGTACCTGAGCTGACGGCCGGTGAGAAATCGCCCATGATTTGCCAATCTGGAAGGGTGACGATATACGGTGTCGATTAGGCTGCGCAGCTGCCTCTGCCGGGTTGCCGGGCCGGTGTCGCGGCGTCAGTGTCCTGTCAGGATGGACCCCAGTTGTCATGGCGACTGTAGCGATAGCAATCCGCGCTTCACGATTGTCATGGGTCAAGGCAAGGTGTGTCTGAAAGGTATTCTATTGTTAGGGTTTTCACTTTCTTGTTTGATCTCGGTATCCATGGCAGAGTCAGCGCTATGTCAATCAGGCTCACCCGCATTGCTGTAGTTGGACTGGTCTGTCATCTCTCGGCAGCCACCTGGGCGGATGACGACGGACGCACTCCCCAGTTACCCTTATCCTTGAATGCCCAGGAGATAGCCGAGCAGGTCTACGTCGCGGCACATGGTGGCTTGGTAAAGAACGCACTCAGCAAACGTCGGGGGAGGGATGTGGCCGTGGTGGTCAATCGCGCACCCTTGGCGATGCGTACCAAAGACAGGGTACCGGGTGTGCAGACCTTCGACACCTACGTCAATAACAGCCCCCAGGACCCTGGGATCGAAACCCTGCAGATGGCAATCCTGACCTCAGGCAAGACAAAGGGCACAGGGGTACTGTTTACCCGCTTCAGCGATCCCGCAAAGGGGGCCGTCATCTCGATGTGGCTACCGGCGTTACGCAAGATCAGACGGATCAATGAGCCGTCCCATGAGGATATATGGTTCGGTACCAACCTGACCTATGGCGAACTGGTGCTGAGAGGCCCGGACGATGAGGTTCATGAACTCCTCGGTGAAGGCAGGCTGGAGGGGTGCCTCTCCGCGATGGAGTTACAGCCCTGGGAAAAGACACGCTATACTCGGCAGTTACCAGGGCCTCAATGTGGCCACATCGGCAAGCCTGTCTATCTGCTCAAGAGCACCACCAAGTTCAAAAACTGGTGGTACGACCACCATGTCAGCGAAATCGACAAACGCACATTTGCCCTCTATAAAACCGTCTATTACAAGGATGGTGAGATGATCAAGACGGTCTACATCGATTGGCAGTCGCTGGATCAGGCCGACCCGCGTATTACCTATCCTAGGTATATCTACGCCATTACTCACCTCGACGGCAAGGACAGCATGGTCTATGTGCCGCGGAGCACGATATCGCTGAACACGGATCTTGGCGACGAGTTCTGGTCTGAGCAGACGCTGCAAAACTATGGTCGATAAAGCGGCGTGTGATGGCGGTTGGGAATAGAGACTACGCTGCCGCCTATGCGCGTTTCGTGCTCAGGCACAGGCGAGCCGTCATATTTCTGCTGTTTGCCTCCACCCTGCTGGCGCTGATGTTTGTCAACCGGGTGAATCTGCGTAACGATCCCGATTCGTTGCTGCCCCTGTCGAACCGTTATATCGCCACCAACCTCTACAGCGATCTCACCTATGGCATGGGTAACCTGATGGTGTGGGGGTTCAAGCTCAAACAGGGTGATATCTACCAGCCCTGGTTTCTCGAAATGGTGGACGATTTCTATCGGGATGTGCGCGGTCTGGAGTTTGCGAACACCGCCAATTTTGTAGGTCTGCCCTCTTCCAAATTGCGTAACCTAGGCATATCCGAAACGGGTGGCCTCGACTATCGGCGCCTGATGCCGGCCACAGGCATTGCCGATGACGAACACCAGCGGCGGCGGCAGATCGACTACCTGCGCCAGGGTCTGGAAAAGCATCTGGTGCTGGAACCCCTGCTGGTCTACTACCAGGATGCCCAGGGCAACAAGTGCCAGATCATCGGCGAGGATGGCCTGATCAGCAATGACTCGATTCGCCATGTTCATGAGAATTGCCGCGCACTGGGTACCTTCATCATCGGTGATTTCAGTAACGAGCTAAAGGATCACCATCTGCAGTGGATCGCCGCCGCGAAGGCGATCATGGAGAAGTACCAGGACCGCTATGGGGACCGGGTCGAGTTCATGATCTCCGGCGAACCCTACTTTCTCGCCTCCATGGTTGAGGAGTTGTGGGACAAGGCTTGGCTGTTAGGGGTCTCGCTACTGATTATCCTGATAGTGCTGTGGTACGAATTTCGCCATTGGAGTTGTGCCGTTCTGCCTCTCTTAGGTGTAGGTATGACCATCATTCTGACCCTGGGCCTGATGGGTTACACCCAGTTCAGACTGACCACAATGATGGCCCTGACGCCGATGCTGCTGTTGGCGATAGGTATAGGCCACTCGATGCAGATCACCCGGCGCTATATGCAGGAGCTGCACAAAAGCGGGGATCATGAACAGGCCGCCTATACCTCCATCCGCCATACGGTGGTACCGGCTGCACTCTCCATAGGCACAGATCTGCACGGTTTTTTCGCCATCTCATTCATCGATATCTCCTTTTACAAGGCCTATGCCTACTTCGGCATTTTCGGCATGTCGACCCTGATTCTCACCACGACCACCCTGATCCCCCTGTTGATGGTCAGCATGCCACCCAAGCTGCACGGCAGGGAGTTCGAGCGCGGCTGGGAAAAGGGGCTGGCCAGGCGGGTGACCCGGCTGCTCACCGGCCCGCTCAAATGGTTGCCGGTGATGGTGGTAATCGGGGTCTGGTTGCTCTCCGCCCATCTCTCCGACCTCGACGGCGGTTTCAGTGCGCTGCTGGCCGGCGAGGATGGTCGCAGCAATCCCGAAGTGGCGCGTATCCAGGATGAGTTCGACATCATGCCCGGCGTGGAGAAGGGCATCCACTATCCGAGGGCGGCCTACAAGGATCACTATCTATTGGGCGCCTTGCTTACCGGTAACGGCGAGGTACGGTCGATCGCCGATCTCGAGGCATTGTCGAGCATGATGCCCGGGGTGATAACCGCGAACCTGGTTGTCCGCTCCAGGGCGGGTACCCTGCCCCCCTGTGGCGCGGATGCCTGGAGTGAGGAAGGGGAACGCCTGGTGAGTGCGGATAGCTGTTTCGATAACATGGAGGATCCGCCCCAGGGAGTCTTCAATCGGGCCGATGTGCTTGAGGCCCTCTCCCGCTTAGAGGACTGGCTTCGTGGACACCCCAATATCGGTTACACCGCATCCTATGTGCAGTTTGTCAAAACCCTCAACATGATGCTCAATGCCCCGCAGGGCGAGGCCCCGCAGGAACACATGAATCTCTACGCCATTCCTACCCAAGAGCATATGCGGCGAAACAGCTATGCCTATCGCCTCCCGGGCAAGGATGAGCACTACCCCGATCCCGACGAGACGGTACAGCTCTATAACGGCATGCTGACAGCCAGTGCGGAGGCGGGGGAGCTTGAGGCCTTCGTCAACACCCGCAGCTGGGACGAGGGAATCATTGCCGGCTTCGTCAATACCATGGATCCCAAACAGACGCACCAGACCATCCTCGATATTCAACGCTACCTGCAACAGCATGCCGAGGACCCTGGTATGAAGCTGTTGCGTTTCGGCGTGGAGGCTGGGGAGAAGATCACCATCCCGGCAAAGGGGGAGAGGCCCGCGCAAACCATCGTCACCGGGGAGAATATCCCGGGGAAGGCGGCAATCGGGGGGTTTTTGGGGGTCACTGAGGCCACCCGGGATGTCGCCTTCAAGGAGTGGCTGAATGCACCGGTGGCTACATCCTTGACCGTGTTTCTCATGACCCTGATCATGTTTCGCTCCTGGATGATCGCCAGTATCCTGATCAGTCTCTGCTTCATTACCCTGATGACCCAATATGGTCTCGGTGCCTATATGACCTCCCTTGGGGAGTGGTCCGCCAATCTCGCCTTTCATGTTCAGGTGGCCTTGAGCATCGCCATGGGACTGGGTGTCGACTACGGGGTCTATATGGTCTCCCGCCTGCGCGAGGAGATGATCGCATCGGGTGAGTGGCGCCGAGCCCTCGAGACAACCCTGGAAACCACGGGCTCGGCGATCATCATCTCCATGCTGGTGCTGCTGGGCAGTTTCATTCCCTTGATGAACACCGAGTTGGCCAACCTCTGGTCGGTCAGCCTCTATATCTCGGAGGCCCTGATCATGGATGTCTTCATCGCCCTGACCGTGTTGCCGCTGATGGTCTACTGGCTGCGACCGCGGTTTGTTTTTCCCGATGCTTTGACGGGTGATTGAAACGGGAGTGTCCTGGGTGTATTCAGGCCGCGGTGTGGGTATACCAGGGTAAGGGTTTCTCCAGAACCTGAATAGACATATCAAATAGACAACCCCACGTATCTCTTGATCACTTATGCCGGATTGTGAGGTTATGCGTCCATTTTGTACGGATATGTTGGGTAGCCATATGCAAAGCGAGATTTAACATACTAAACTTGGGGATAATGCGTGCTCTAGATACGTACTCCCTATCCCGATAGCAAAATGGTCATCAGACGACATCGCTACTATCTGTTCCTCGCGCTGATGTTTGGCATTCTGACATCCCTAACAATCTGGACCACCACCCATTTCACTCGCCAACAGGGATTGACCCAATTGGCAGGGGAAACAGAAGACGACCTGATGCTGTTTGTCCGCGAGCTGGAGGCTTATCTGGTCGGTTATGATCGGCTTGCCAGTTCTATAGCTTCCAGTCGTCAGGTGACCACACTGCTTCGATTTTCCTCGGACAAGCAGGTAGTCGGTGCTGCCAACTCCTATCTGCACAAGCTGAACGAGGAGGTGCATGCGAGTGCCATCTATGTGATGGATGTCGATGGTAATACCCTTGCCGCCAGCAATTGGCAGGCAGAGAAGAGCTTCGTCGGTAAAAATTATGGCTTTCGCTACTATTTCCAGCGTGCGGTGAAAGGCATTGTGGGACGCGATGTGGCCATAGGAAAGACCTCCAGTGTCTTGGGTTACTACATTGCGCACTCCGTTCTGGATCCTGAAACGAACCGGATCATCGGTGTGGCGGTGATCAAGGTCTCGCTGGATGAGTTGGGTCTGCTCTACGCAGACCTGGACCTGCAACTCTTGGTGGCAGACAGGGATGGAGTGATTTTTCTAGCCAGTGAGCCCTCTTGGCGCTACAAAAGCCTGCGGTCTCTGACCTCGAAAGCCAGAGAGAAGATACGCAAGTTCAAGCGTTATGCGGGTACCGGCATTACGCCCTGGTCGGTGCGGGATGTGCGATACAGGGACGGTATCTCAAAACTGGTTGTGCTCGACGACGGCGAGGAGTACTTGGCCCAGGCCACGCTGTTGCTCTCCCGCGGTTGGGAGATGCATGTATTCAAGCCCACTAAAGAAGTGGACGAACATGTCTACTTCGCCGTGATTGCCAGCTTCCTGGTGAATGCGCTGTTGTTTCTGGCTGTGCTCTATCTGAATCAGAGGCATCGTTACGTGCAGGGTTTGAGGAATGCGGCAATTCACGATTTCCTAACCGGACTCTATACCCGGCGCTATATGGAGGATGCGGCCAATGCCCAAATAAGCCGTATCAATCGGGGACAGGTAAGCATGGTTTCCGTGGCCATGATCGATATCGATCACTTCAAATGGGTAAATGACGAATTCGGTCACCGCGCGGGGGATCAGGTGCTGAGACTGGTGGGCAAGGCCATAGCCTCGGAGATTCGCAAGGGTGACATCCCGGTGCGCTACGGCGGTGAAGAGTTCCTGGTGATCATCCACTCACACAATGAGTGTGATGCAAGTCATGTGACCCGCAGGGTTCTGGAACGACTCAAGAAATTGAGCTTCAGAGGCCCCATCCGAAAGTTGAAGATCACCGCGAGTGCCGGGCTTGCCCACTATCGCAAGGGAGAGTCCCTGGATGATCTGCTCCAACGGGCGGATGATCTGCTCTACAAGGCGAAGGAGGATGGACGGGACCGCTACTACGACGACGAATGCAACAAACCGGAGCGGCCATGATCAGACTTTACGCCACCCTGCTGATGATGCTTATCCCGTTCTGTTCGACAGCGGATGAGGAGTTGGTTATCTATGGTTCCCGTGAACAGGCGCTGATGGCGCCACTGTTGCACTCCTACCATGCGGAAACAGGCGTTACGGTACGATATGTCCGAGAAAAGTCAGATAGATTGCTGCAGCGCCTGGCTGCGGAGGGTGATAAATCACCGGCCGATCTGCTGTTGACGGCTGACATCGGGATTCTGGAAACTGCGAGGGAGATGGGCCTGTTACAGGCACGGCGATCTCAATTGCTCAGCACGCTTATCCCCGCCAGGTACAGGGACCCACAGGGGGTCTGGTACGGCCTGTCACTGCGTGCCAGGATGATAGTGTTTGCCGCTGATCGTATCGGCAAGTATGAGTTGCTGGATTATGCAGACCTCGCTTCTCCAGCCCTCAAGGGGCGGGTTTGCATTCGCTCTCTGAAGCATGTCTACAATCAGTCACTGATTGCTGCCCTCGTGGCGCGATGGGGTGAGGATAGTGTCCGACAGTGGTTGAACGGTCTGCTGGAGAACCTGGCAGGCGCGCCACAGGGTGGGGATCGGGACCAGGTTCGTGCCGTGGCGAACGGCGCTTGCGACGTGGCGGTTGTCAATAGCTACTACTACGCCATGATGCTCAATGCTAGCGACAAGCCGGACCAGGAGGCCGCAGGCCGGGTGGCATTGATATGGCCTGAAAGCGGCGTGCACGTGAACATCAGCGGGGGCGGCGTCACCCGCCACGCTTCAGATCCACAGCTGGCAATCGACTTTCTGGAGTTTCTGGCTGGCTTTGACAGCCAGCGTCTGTTTGCAGAACTCAATCATGAGTATCCTGCAGTTGAGGGTGTGCCGGTTTCGCATACCCTGATCGGGCTGGGTGCTTTTGAAGCGGATTTCCGGCCTTTGGCGTTGATCGCCCGTCAGCGCAAGAAGGCACTACAGCTGATTAATGATGCCGCTGTGGAACCCTAGGGTCTCTGCTTCAATACCCTGATGACCCAATAGGGTCTTTGTGCTTCTATGGCCTCCCTTGGGGAGTGGTCCGCCAATCTCGCATTTCATGTTCAGGTGGCCTTGAGCATCGTCATGGGACTGGGTGTCGACTAGGGGGTCTCCCGCCTGCGCGATGAGATGATCGTATCGGGCGAGTGGCGCCGTGTCCTCGATACCACACTGGAAACCACGGGTTCGACGATCATCATCTCCATGCTGGTGCTGCTGGGCAGTTTCATTCCGCTGATGGTCTACTGGCTGTGGCCAAGGTTAGTCTTTCCCGTTCGCTGGCGCAGAAAAAAGCCATCCCTGGCAAGTTGGCGTATTCAGATGTTTTCCGATTCCATTTTGATTGCCCCGCAGGGGCATTCGGCGGCGCACATACCGCACCCCTTGCAGTAGTCGTACTTGAACTCGAAGCGGTTGCCCGGCCCCAGCTTGGTGATGGCGTTGTCGGGGCAGACGCCGTAGCAGTTGTCGCACTCGAAACAGTTGCCGCAGGACATGCAGCGGCGCGCCTCATAGGCCGCGTTGACCTCGTCCAGGTCGCCCACCACCTCGGCGAAACCGCTCTGCCGGCGGACGATGTCGAGCATCGGACGCACCGTGCGGGGAGCGTCGGAGTAGTACCAGGTGTTCATCTTGCCGATATCTACGATCTCGTGTTTTTCGGGTCTGGCGTAGGTCTCCCCCTTGAGCCAGGCATCGATACTGCGGGCGGCATGCTTGCCATGGCCGATAGCGGTGGTGACAGTGCGCGCTGAGGGCACCATGTCGCCACCGGCGAAGATGCCTTCGGCACCGGTCATCATCTGCCGGTCGACCAGCACCGAGTCGCCCTTGATTGCGACATCCGTCAGGGGGTCCAGCAGGTTGGTCTCCACGTTCTGGCCCAGGGCCTGGACCACCAGGTCGGCGTCGAATTCTTCGAACTGGCCTGTGGGTTGGGGCCATTGGCCTTCGCCGTCGACCATCTGCTCCAATTTCAGGCCGTTTTGTCGGATCTCGCGGATCGCCCGCAGGGGAAGGATCTCCACACCCTCTTCCAGGGCCTCACGAATCTCCATCTCGTGTGCCGGCATCTTCTCCCGTGCCTCATAGACCACCAGGGTCACTTGGGTCGCACCCATGCGGATGGCGGTTCGAGCCACATCGACAGCGGTGTTGCCGCCGCCGTAGACCGCAACCCGGCCGCGCAACTCAACATGCTCCTCCTCCTCGACAGCCCGTAACAGGCTGACCGCGTCGATCAGCCGCAAGCTGTCGTCCGATGGGATCTCGACCCGCTTGGGTGTCTGCGCGCCGATGGCGAGGAAAACGGCATCGAAGCCGTTGGCCTCCTTGAAGCCCTGGATATCGTCGATACGGGTATTGAGTACGATCTCCACCCCCATGGCCTCGATCCGCCGGATCTCCGCTTTCAACTTCTCCCTGGGCATGCGGTATTTGGGAATGCCGTAACGCACCATACCGCCGGCCTGGGCGGAGGCCTCGTAGACGGTGACCTGATGACCGACACGGCGCAGGTGGTAGGCACAGGCAAGTCCTGCGGGACCGGCACCAACCACCATCACCCGCTTGCCGGTATCCTCCCCCGGTTCGATCTTCCAGCCCTGGCGCAGGGCCTGGTCGCCGAGGAAGCGTTCCACCGAGTTGATGCCCACTGCATCGTCCACATGCACCCGGTTGCAGGCGTTCTCGCAGGGGTGGTAGCAGACCCGGCCCATGACCGCGGGGAAGGGGTTGTTGAGCATGATCTCCCGCCAGGCCTTTTCATAGTGGCCCTCTTCGGCGTGATAGAGCCAGGACTGGATGTTCTCGCCCGCCGGGCAGGCGTTGTTACAAGGGGGCAGGCGGTCCAGGTAGACCGGCTTTTCGGTACGCCAGGAGCCGGTCTTGTTGAGCAGGCTGCTGCCCACGTCGAGGGTTATCGCAAAGGGTTTTTTCATGATCAGTCTCCCTGCTCGTCGATGAGTCCGAAGCGGCGGATGTTGCGGTCCGCCACCGCCTGAAGTTGGGCGAGCTGGGATTCGTTCTTCAAGGTGTGTGCGAAGCGTCGCTGCAGTTTTAGGTAGTCCGAAACCGGTACCTTGCGCCGGATCTTGGTGGAGGTGGTGATCTCCCCGTGCTCCGCTTCGAACAGAGGATAGAGCCCGCTCTCCACCGCGAGCCGGGCGATCTTCACCGTATCCGCGGGCTTGGAGCCCCAGCCCAGTGGGCAGGGGACGAAGACCTGGATATAGCGGGCGCCCCGGATGGACATCGCCTTCTCCACCTTGGCCTCCAGGTCGTGTAGCCGGTCGACGCTGGCGGTGGCCACATAGGGGATGCCGTGGGCCATGGCGATGAGGGGCACGTTCTTGCCCTTGTCGAAATCGGCGCCGGGTTTCGACCCCACCGGCATGGTGGTGGCGGTGCGTGCCGAGCCGGGTGTGGCGGAGGAGCGTTGTACGCCGGTGTTCATGTAGGCCTGGTTGTCGTAGCAGATGTAGAGCACGTCGTCGTTGCGCTCGAACATGCCGGAGAGTGCGCCGAAGCCGATATCGGTGGTGCCGCCATCGCCGCCCTGGGCGATGACCCGCACATTCTCCCGGCCCTTGACCCGCATGGCCGCTGCGATGCCGGTGGCGACGGAGGGGGCGTTGCCGAACAGGGAGTGCATCCAGGGAATGCGCCAGGCCGACTCCGGATAGGGGGTGGTGAAGACCTCCAGACAGCCGGTGGCGTTGGCCGCAATCAGCTGGTTGTCGGTGGCGCGCATGGCGGCGTCGATGGCGTAGCGGGCGCCCAGCGCCTCGCCGCAGCCCTGACAGGCACGATGGCCGGAGTCGAGGGAGTTGGAGCGATCCATGGTCGCCTGCACCGTACGATGGGTTTCGTCGAGCAGGCGGTTGCCCACGGTGAGGGTGCCGGTCTGATAAAATTTCACTTGTTGATGTGGCATCTCGCTCCTCCTCAGGCGGTCTTGGCGGCGTCGACGACGCCGACCTCACGCAGGATGTTTTCCGCGGCAGAGCCGGAGCGGGTGTGGGCCTGCTCCCGCGCCAGTTCCCGTTCCACGATGTCGCACTTGATATCGAGGAAGGTGGTCTCTTCCAAGTCGTCCTGCATCGCTGCTTCAAACAGGTCGGTGAGCGACTGTCGGGTGATGGGGCGTCCGCCGAGTCCGCCGATCACCGTGTAGACGGGCGTGCTCAAGCCGCGGGTCGACATACGGACATTGTTGGCGACGATGCCGCCCAAGCCCACCGCAAGACATTTCTCGAACACCACAACCCGTTGGCAATCCAACAGTGCCTCGCGCAGGGGTTCCTTGGGGAAGGGGCGGTAACAGCGCAGCGAGATGGCGCCGATCCTGTGTCCTGCATCGCGCAGGGTATCGATGACATCGGCGATGGTGCCTATCACCGAGCCGAGGGTGACGATGATGGTCTCGGCATCCTCAGTCCGGTAGTTGGCGATGAGTCCACCAGAGTCGCGGCCGAAGATGGTCTTGAACTCATCGGCGATCTCCGGGATCAGCTCCAGGGCCTGCATCTGCTTGTGGTGGGCCAGGTAGCGGACCTCGGTAAAGGCCTCGGGTCCCACCATGGCGCCGATGGAGATCGGTTCGGCGGGATCGAGTACCTGGCGCGGCTCGAAGGGCGGCAGGAAACGGTCCACCTGCTCCTGTTGCGGAATATCCATCCGCTCGTAGGCGTGGGTGAGGATGAAACCGTCGACGCAGACCATCACCGGCATACTCAGTTTCTCGGCAATGCGGAAGGCCTGGATGTGGAGATCCAGCGCCTCCTGGTTGGTCTCGGCGAAGAGCTGTATCCAACCGGCGTCGCGCATCGACATGGAGTCCGACTGATCGTTCCAGATGTTGATGGGTGCGCCGATGGCCCGGTTGCCCACCGTCATCACGATGGGCAGACCGAGTCCTGAGGCGTTGTAGACCGCCTCGGCCATGTAGAGCAGACCCTGGCTGGCGGTTGCGGTGTAGGAGCGGGCGCCGGCGGCGGAGGAGCCGATGGCCACAGAGAGGGCGGCGAACTCCGACTCCACATTGATGAACTCGCACTGCTTCAGAATGCCGCTCTTCACCATGGCGCCCAAGTCCTCCACGATGTGGGTCTGGGGCGTGATGGGATAGGCGCAGATGACTTCGGGGCGGCAGAGGGCCACCGCTTCCGCAATACCGTGCGAGCCTTCGATCTGCTTAAGCATGGGCCACCTCCTGCAGCGCCGGGGTCTGCGCCATTTCATAGGCGACCTTGGCCGCGGTGATATTGGCCTGACCTACCTTGCCGGGGAACTTGGTCTCGATCGCCTCGATCACCGAGTCGATTTTAATCACGCCGGTAACCGCCGCCAGTGCGCCGAGCAGGACTGCGTTGGGTACCGGTCGCTTCACGTGGGTCAGTGCAATGTCGGTGGCCGGCACGGTACAGACGTGGCCTGCCGGCAGGTGCTCGACGGCATTCTCTATACCCAGCGCTTCAATGGTCTTGCCGGTGTTGATCAACAGATGACCCTCGTTGGTGAGGCCCTGAAAGATGTCGATGGCGTTGAACAGGGTCGGGTCCTGGATGATCAGTATGTCCGGGTCGAGTACCGGCTCGCGCAGGCGAATCGGGTGATCGTCGATACGGCAGAAGGCGACCACCGGGGCGCCCATCCGTTCGGAGCCGAAGCTGGGTACCGCCTGGGCGTGTTTGCCTTCGAGGAAGGCGGCGACGGAGAGCATTTCGGCGGCAGAGACGACGCCCTGGCCGCCACGTCCGTGGATGCGGATCTGAAACATGGTCTTTTCTCCTAAAGGTAGAATCCCCGCACGCCTTGTGGGCGAGCGGATGGACTTGATGGATTGGGTAAATCCATACGCCTGATGAACAATAAAGATGGTGCCTGTATGTTCTTTCAGCCGGAAAAGCCGGCAATAGATTTTTGTACTGACTGCCATGAACGCTTTCTGATTCATGGCCCTTTGATCTAGGCCGAGCGACGATCTTGATGGCATGAGCTCAGTGTCTGGCTGAGCTCAGGGGTGAAGTATCGATAGTCTGGTAAATAATGTAAAATAATATATGGTTAACTAATATAATTATTTATTATATGGAACTCCGCCAGCTTAGATCTTTGGTGCTCCTGGTTGATAATAACTTCAGTGTCAGCCGAACCGCCCAGTGCCTCCATCTTGTCCAACCCGCCGTTTCCCAGCATCTCAAACAGCTCGAGGAAGAGCTGGGTGCCGGTCTGTTTCTACGCCAGGGTAAGCGCCTGATCGGTTTGACAGAGAGCGGAAAAAGGGTGGAGCACTACGCCCGCAATATCCTTGCAGATACGGCCAGCATCATGTCGGTGGGAGAAGATCACATCTCCGAGGATGAGGGTATGCTGCGTCTCGGAACAACCCATACCCAGGCGCGTTATGTGTTACCTCCGGTAATCCGGCGATTCAGTTCGATCTATCCAAAGGTCGAACTGCAGATCATGGAGGGAACGCCGCAACAGCTGGTCGACATGGCTGTTCAGGACAAAGTGGACTTTGCAATCTGTACCGAGGTGCTGGGCAACGACCCTACATTGCAGGCAATACCCTGCAGCCGTTGGAATCGTTGCCTTATAGCACCTGAGTCGCACCCCGTACTGAAACATAAAACAATCACCCTTGGAGCACTCTGTAGGCATCCGATCATCACCTATATCGTCGGATTTACCGGCCGCGGACATCTCAATGAGACCTTTGGCAAGGTTGGACTGATACCCCATGTGGTTTTGAGTGCGACGGATACCGATGTGATCAAGACCTACGTCAGGGAGGGTTTGGGGATCGGTATCATCGCGGAACTGGCCTATGAGCATGAAAGGGATGGTGATCTGGGTATGCGGGAACTAAGTCATCTTTTTCCCTGGGAGGAGACCAAGATCGGCTATCGCCGGGATAAATATATACGCAACCATCAACAGAGGTTCATCGATCTGTTTCGGGAGAACTCCGTGGGAATGGATAGGGGCAATCAGTGAACGGCAAATTCTTTTTCAAGGATGATTATTGTCGCACCCTGTTGTCTATGACCTGAATATCAATCCCGTTTTTTCTTCGCCCTGGGGTGGGCCTTGTCATAGACCTCGGCAAGATGTTGAAAATCGAGGTGTGTGTAGATCTGGGTGGTACTGATGTTGGCATGTCCCAACAGCTCCTGAACGGCACGCAGGTCACCGGAAGATTCCAGCAGGTGGCTGGCGAATGAGTGTCGCAGCAGATGGGGATGGACATTGCGCGGTGTTCCCTGGGCGATCGACCAGGTGTGGAGTTGGCGTTGCACGACACTACGGCTGATTCGTCTGCCCCGTACCCCGACGAAGAGCGCCAGCTCGTCATTTGCGGCCAAATCCGCTCTTACCCGAAGCCACTGTTCCAGGGCCTGCTTGGCGAGTTTCCCCAGGGGAAGGCGCCGTGTCTTCGCCCCCTTGCCGGTGACTTCGATCAGCTGCTCCTTGAGGTCGAGGTCCAGGAGATCGAGATTGACCAGCTCCGCCAGGCGCAGTCCCGAGGAGTAGAAGAGTTCCATGATTGCGCGGTCGCGTAGCGCCACCGGCGAGTCGTCGTCGATAGCGAGAAGGCGGTTGATCTGATCCGGATCGAGGGTGACGGGGAGCTTGCGTCTCACCTTGGGTGCGCGGACACCGAGGGCTGGATTGGTATCAAGCTGCTGCTCCCGAATCAGATAATTGAACAAGCCACGCAGACTTGAGAGCTCCCGGTGGAGGCTCTTCGCGGCCAAACCGCCGCGGTGGCGGCTGGCGATGTAGTGCCTGACATGGTGTTGTGTGACCTGCGGCCAGTTTGCCAGCTGCTCTCGCTGTAGCCAGGCGAGCACGGCATTGAGATCTCGCCGGTAGCTTTCAAGGGTACGTGGGGAGAGGCGCCGCTCGTGGCGCAGGTGGTCGATATATCGCTCTAACCACTCCCCAGGTTGCAGGCTGCCGCCGGGAGTGGACATGGACCCTATATGCCGGGGAGGGAGACGGCTGACAGGGTGCGGCTGATGACCTCGCCAAGCCGGGTGAGGAACTCCGTGCCTTGGTGGGGGGCGAAGCGATCGGCGTCGCAACTACCAATGGCGAGAAGTCCGAGTACACCCTCGCTCTTCAGCGGGATCAGCGCGGTCGAGGCGATTCGATCACCCTCCGTGCCGAAAATATAGTCCAGCTGATCTTGCTCGAGACGCCCGCAGATGGGCTGATTCTGGCTGAAAAACTGTTCAAAGGTGGCGGTTTGGCCGCTCAGGGCCCCATCCAGATGGTCGTCGATGTGGCTGGAGGAAAAGAGCCTCAGCTCCACGGCATCGGCCTTGAAGTCGTCATGCAGTTCATCCTCCAATGCATTAAGCACCTCTTCGAAGGTCGCGGCATCAATCAGTTCGAGGGTCAGGCGGTGCATGCGCTCCTGGAGTATTTCATTGCTGCGGGCAACCTGCAGCAGCTCCGAAAGCTGCTGTTGTGATTCCTGCAGCTGACTGCGCAATGTCTCGACCTGGCGCTCGATAAGAGAGACAGCGGCACCGCTTTCATGTGGAATTTCGATCTTTCCAAGCACTTCAGGGTGGTTGGTGAAGAAATCGGGGTGCAGGTCCAGGTATTCGGCGACCTGCTCTTCGAACTCGTCAACCTGGGTCGTTTTTGAGGGTGCTTTCTGTTTCATAGTTCGATGGTTCCTTCGTACACGGTCTCTGCTGGACCTTCGATGAGTACGGATTGGCCTTCTGAGTGCCACTTTACCATAAGATCGCCACCAAGTAGGTGTGCAGTGACCTCGGCATTGAGGAGACCGAGGCGGCGGCCGGCAACAACGGCCGCGCAGGCACCGGAGCCGCAGGCCAGGGTCTCCCCGCTGCCGCGTTCGTAGACACGCAGGCGAATTTCTGAGGGCCCGATGATCTCCATGAAGCCGGCATTGGTGCGTTGGGGAAATCGAGGATGATTTTCTATTATCGGCCCCAGTGTTGCCACCTCCGCCTGATCGACACTGGGTACGAGCATCACGGCATGAGGGTTTCCCATTGATAGTACGGAGAGCTTGTGTTGTTGGCCCGCCACGTCCAGCGGGTAGCTGTCCGCTTGTTGCTCGGCCGTGAAGGGAATGGAGGGAGGATCGAACACAGGGATCCCCATGTCGACTTCCACCATGCCGTTGTCGAGAAGCCTGAGGTAGATCTTGCCTGCAAGGGTTCCGACCGCTATTTCAGATTTAGTACTCAGTCCCTTATCTGTCACGTAACGGGCAAAGCAGCGTGCACCGTTGCCGCAAGCCTCCACTTCGGAGCCGTCGGCATTAAAGATGCGATAGTGGAAATCTGTGTCTGCGTTAACAGGGGATTCAATAAGCAGAATCTGGTCGCAGCCGATACCGAAGTGTCTGTCAGCAAGCAATTTCAATGTCGCTGTTGACAGCTCGGCAGACTGGTTGACGGCATCGATTACCACGAAGTCATTGCCAAGCCCATGCATCTTTGTGAAATGGAGATTCATCGGTCCCTGGCTTCTGTCTGTTGCTCTGGCTGATCCCTGTCAGGCATGAAAAGCGGTCCCTTCTGACCGCAGGCAGTGATGAGCAGTAACAGCGCCAATGAGAGAATTCTAGGTTGCAGTTTAATTGGCACCGGCCCTCTCCAATTGTTTGTGTCCCAGGGTCTGCCGGCTTAGCATACATCAATTGGCGGCTCCAGGGCATAAAAGGGAGCTTTGGCGTGTTTCTTCCCGGTTGTGCTGGCGTATTGATAGATGATTATGGCGAAATCAATCGCTACAATGACGGCAGTCGCCGGGGGCCATGACCACAAGGTGTCTCGCTATCCCTGATAATTGTATGCCGATGGTGTGACCGGAGATTGATAATGGGCGGGATGCCAAGGATCGAGACTGTTGTGGGGGAATGCTGCATGTTTGCTGAATCCGGCTTCATGAATATGGAATATAGCTTCACGACGCTCGATGGGATGGGACTGGAACCGGTGCCCGTCGTACGGCTGGTTTGTCGATGAGTGCGGTTTTCATACCCTTAACCCCGCTCGTTCAACGTACAGCGTCATACCTCGCGCTGCTTTTGATCGCGGTCGTTATGCTGGGTGCAAATCCCCTGGCCGGAGAAACCATTGCGCCTTTCGATTTTCTTGTCCAATTTCCAGGTTGGAAAAATACCGGGATCGAAAGTCCGGTCAAGCATCGTAAGCATTCGGATGTGCTCGATGCCAAACTGCCGTCCTGGCGATATGCCCGGGAAAAACTGCGCCAGGGGGAGCTGCCGATATGGAATCCCCATGTGCTCGGTGGAAATCCTCTCTTATTGCTGAATACCCGTACGATTCTAACCCCTGCGTTTGCTGCCTATGCGTTGTTTGACGATGAGGCTGTCGGTCTATATGCCTCGGCGTTGGTAAATCTACTGATCGTCTCTTTTGGCAGTTATCTGCTGTTTTTAAGTCTGACGGGGAATCGTCTGGCCGCTTTGTTGGGTGCGGTTGTCTTCAGTTATTCCGGCTTCAACACCTCTTGGTTCCTTTGGCACCATGTGAATACCAGTATCTGGATCCCCTGGTTGCTCTTCTTCGCCGTGCGGATAGCGCAGACAGGCGATGCCAAGCATGTCTCCTGGCTGGCCTTTGCCTCGACAATGATGATTCTCGGTGGGTTTCCGACGGTGGCCGTCTATGGCTATATCGCCTTGCTGTTACTGTTCGTTAGTTGGTCACTGTTTTCGCGGAATAGTTACCGGGTAGTCTTGACGAGGGGAGCGCTGGGGGTGGCGGGAATACTCCTTTCATTAATGATGGCCATGCTGTTTCTCTATTGCCTGTATGAGTCTTTGGGGCGTATCGATCTGAGCTATCGCCGAGGAGGCAGCGCGTTTCACAAGGCTGAGGATCTGCTGCTCTATATTCTGCCGTTCAGGGAGGGCCCGTTAACCCTGGGCAGAACAGGATATGTTGGTCTGATTCCCTTGCTCCTCTTTCTCCCGGCGCTTTGGCTCACTTGGAGGAGTCGCTTCGATTGGAAATATGTCTGGGGATTGTCACTGGTTGTGGTGATCTCACCATTGGCCTTCGCCTGGATTCCGATGGACTATATCAGGCAGATCCCCCTGATCGGGACCAGTATGATCAACAGGTTGATACTGATCATAGGGCTGGGCCTGGCTCTGCTCAGTGTCCTGGTGCTCTCAGCCGCTTATCAGCGCCACGGAAAAAATTTCCCGGCATGGACAGCGGTGATCCTATTGCTCCTGCTGACTCTTCAGGTGGTTGACCAGCGTCGGGTGTTTCAATCGCTGGTTGGTCATACAAAAGCCGAAACTATCTATCCGCGTACCGCCACGATCGATTATGTAAAGGATCAGATAGAGCCGCTGCAAAACGTGATAGCCGACCGTGGGTATCTTGTATCAGGGGTGGTTGCGGCCTACGGTCTCTCAGAGTGGTTTGCCCATGGTTTCCATACCCGAGCTGAGAAGCGGTTACTGAACGGGGCTATCAACAAGCCGTTTCTTACGCCTACGGCAGCGGCCTTTCTGTGTAGACAGGTTAATTTTGCAAAGCCACGACTTCTGGCCTACTTGGGTATCAGGTATGTGCTCTGTGCTGATGAGTCGAAACATAGGGGAAAGGTTGAGCGAAAACAGGTGTTTGATACGCTTGAGCCAGATCAGGGGGGAAGTGTTGGATTGAATCTGTTGGGGGAAAAGGTTGTTCAGTTTGTCGAAATACAGCAACAGGTGTCGTTTGATGAGCTAGAACTGGCCTTGAAAATGACCAGTGCCGAGAGTATGCCGCCGGTACGGTTGAGAATGTGGATGGGCCCGGAAGCATTGTCGGAGACAGCGCCATGCTCCTTGCAGCAGGCACCGGTGGGAGCATCTTTGAGATGCAGGTTCCCGAATCAGGTTACCCTTGAGACGGGGCGTTATGGGATGGAGGTCATCGTGGAAGGTGGCGATAGATCCACGCCTCTTACTGCTGTGGTTTATCCTTCTAATTCACCGTTGCTGCAGTTGCGTGTAGGGCGAGTGACAACTGATAGTATGTTGGCCTTGCGTGGATACAGACGCACAAACGCCTATGTCTACCGCTCGGTATTGAGCGGTGAAAACGATTCATATACTGTGCATGAGCTGGAGCCCGGTGTGGTGCTGATGGAGAATAGACTGGTCACGGGAAGCGCCTATTTCGTCTCCACCCTTAGCGGTATGCATCCTGCCCGCTACGATCAGTTAAGGCTGCGCGGGTATAGCGATACCTCGATGAAGTTTGAGTACACCGGTAACAATCCCGGTTGGGTGGTCATGCCGGTAAGGATGTATCCGGGCTGGTTATGCCTGGTCAATGGAGAAAGGGTAGAGCCGTCGCTGTTCAAAGGGGTGATGCCGGCGGTACCCGTATCTGGCAAAGGCAGTATCGATTTCATATACTCGCCGACTCAATATTCAGTCCCAGCTGCGGTTTCTATTCTCGGAGTGCTGCTGGGCCTGGTGTTTTCACTCAAAGCGCAATCGATTAACCGATGGTTAGCAACTCGTTAAAAACAGAACCGGCGGAAGGCCGCTCCCTTATTGGAACAGCTGGGCGGATCGGCCTTGCAATGCTTGGGTTCATCGTGGCCGCTGCGCTGGTTCGTTATTGGTTGACCGCTGGCCTGCCAATAACTGCGCATGCCCACGGTATTCATGACGATGCCCTGTTTATACGCTTGGCCGAGAGTATCGTTTCCGGAGAGTGGCTTGGCGACTACGATAAGCTGACACTGGTGAAAGCGCCGCTCTATCCTCTCTATATTGCGGCAAACTATCTGCTGGGCTTACAGTTCAAGACTATGGAGCACGCCATCTATATTGCGGCCTGCGTGATTCTCTATTTTGCCTTGGTAAGGGCAAGAGTCAGCCCATATCTTGCCCTGGTGCCTTTTCTTCTCCTGCTTTTCAACCCCTATCACCACGGTAGCGTGGAGCGGGGCTGGTTCTATGCGGCACTGGTGTTTATGGTCATTGCCGGCATCTACTACATGATCTCGATGCGAGCCTTGTCAGGGAACATTAGAGCATCACACGCGTTGCTGCTGGGTTTGGGGTTGGCGTCGCTCTACCTTGCCAGGGAAGAGACTATCTGGCTCTATCCTCTGTTATTGATTGCGTTTGCCCTTCTTTTCCACCAGTCGGACAGATACAGAGTGCTTACGTCGATGGCCAAGGTCTTGCCTCTACTGTTGTTGGGCATGGCCCTGCCAATAGCGGCGGTATTGAGTGCGAATTATGTAAAGTACGGACATCTTGGCATTAAAGACAGCGCTATTTCGGAGTTCAAAACCGCTTTCAGGCTGATGAAGAGTGTGCGCACGGGCGAGGACAAGCCCTTTGTCGATGTTACCCACAAGTCACTGGCGGAAATGTTCAAGGTAAGTCCTGCATTGGCGAGATTTCAACCCCACCTTCAGGGTGGGTTGGGCAAGCAATGGGGTGGGCTGATGTGCAAGCGTCATACCGTTGCATGCGATGAGATAGGCGGTGGTTACATTTTCTGGGCATTGCGGGATGCCCTGGCTGCGGAAGGCTATTACCAAAGCCCGGAAAAGGTGAGATCGGTATACAGCCAAATCAGTGAAGAGTTGCTGCAAGGATGTGGCAGTGGGCAGTTGGATTGTTCACGTACCGTTTGGCCGCTTCGCTACCCGATCAGATTAGAGAGGATCGATGACTATCTGGCAAAATTGCCCGTGTTCGTGAACTATATGGTATCCGGTTTACATGGACGCCTTCCCGGTTATGGTGCGGCATATGGCCCGGAAGAGAGACTGGAGGTGTTCAAGAAACTGTCGAATACAGCCATCATGCCAAAATCTGAGCGGGACCTGTACGCGGTTAACGGATGGCTGCTTTCAGATAGACAGGAAAAGTATGTTGCCATCGTACCCAAGCCGTTTTCCGCCTACAGCAATCGTTTCAGCTTGCAGTCGAGCAGGGATGTGCAGCGCCACTTTAAAGACAATGCAGATTCCGCATTGTCACGGTTTAACGTGGAAGGGCCATGCAAAGGCGGGCAGTGCGAACTCCTGATCATGTCAGGAGGCGAACATGCGAGGCTGGACCAGGCATTGATCCGTCCCGGGGCTGATTTGAAGAGGGGTGGATTGCACTTGCATATAGACTCGGTAAAACGGAAAGAAACCGTGCAGCGGTTGTTTCCGGTTGGGCAGTTTAAAATCGATGCATTTAAGAAAATCGGCAAGCTGTACAATCATCTGCTTGTCTATATGTCGCTGTTTGCCGCGCTGGTATTTATAATTGCCTGTTTTGCCTTTGTTGTCAGAGGCTATCGAAGCCTTTTGCTGGGAGGCGCCCTGCTTGCGATCGTGGGTATCGCGACGCGCTTGGGAGTGCTCGCCCTGTTCGATGATTTTACCCAAAGTTCGGTAGTGGGCCAGTTTCGCCATTTTATTCCGGTAATGCCTCTTCTGCTTCTCTTCATTGGGCTGAATTTCCTTATCTTTTTCGAACTGCCTGGCGTGCTGCGAAGATCGATACCGGAGGGTGCCGAAACAGACGCGAAGATAACGGCACCAGCACGCTAAGCTTGGGTCTATCTCAAACTGGCTGCAAGGCTATTGCTGGATAAGTGATATACAGTTGGGACGGCACCTGGCTGAGAAGGTGGCTAACCGCTTATGATTTAGGTGTGTTCATGGATGGATGTGCGGAGAGTGTAACGGAAACAGCAGATAGAAGAATTTCGATGAGTATGTAAAAAACCCTGTTCAGTGCAGCCAGGATGATCGAGGTGTTAACATCAAGAAAAGGTGCCAGGCCTAGTACCAGGACCGATTCGCGAATGCCGATTCCCGCAGGCGCGAAAGGTACGGCAAACCCTACGGCATAACTGAAGGCATAAAGCCCAATGATATATACAAGCCCAATCTCGGTTGCGGAAAACGGAATTAAAGTGACCCAAAAAGCGAAACCGAGCGCCAGCCAGACCAGCAGCGTGGTAACAAAGGAGAGCGGGGTGAAAGACAATCGCCGGCTATAGGCTAAAAGCCGCTGTCGCTGGGTCTTTAGCCGAGGTAATAAGAGCAATACTAAAACAACGCCCAGCAGTGCAAGCGGTATGATAGGCGGTACTTTCTGAGTCAGTGCGAACAGGATTTGATATTGCGTGAAACCTATCAGCAATAGACCGAACAAGAAAGCACTGAAAACAACCCAAAATGTTTCAAGTACTATCGTATCCCGTACGGTCTGATTATCGAGGCCGGCGGATTTATACATGCCGATTTTACCGACAAACTGCCATATCGAGCCGGGTATGTATTTCCCCAGCTGTGTAATGTTGTAGATAATGAAGCTTTGAAGGAACGAAAAACCGACATTGTAGCGCAGCAAGGACTGATGCATGATCGCTACCAGTAGCAGTTTACCGATACTCAATGAGAGCAGTGAATAGGCGATCACCTGCAGTGGCAGAAGCCTCACAACATCTTCCACCCGGTGGATATTTCCTTGCAGGAAGAAAAATATAAAGCACAGGACAACTACCCACCACAGTGTCTTTAAAGCGGTTTTTACATTTATTTGCACGAGTTGTCTTGATCCAGGAGATTAAACAAATAGGTGAACTGCTTGTAAGAGGAAGACTTTGCCTGCTCCTGATACCGCTCAATTCGTTGCCGTATCGCCGGTTCGTTCTCGAGAGTGTCTCGAATAGTGTCAAACATGTGAGTGGAATTTAGCCGGCTGAAGTCAAAAACAAGATCGCCAAGCTGAAAAAAGTCCATGACCTCCTGATACTTGTGGCTCCAACCCAATACAATCACGGGTTGACCGCTGGCTAGTGCGGCAATCATTGCATGAAACCGGGAAACCATCACCAGCCTGCAATAGCCCATCAGCTGTTTGATGCCTGGTGTATTGACATCAAAATCGACATGGTAGACCGGTTCGGGTTTATGGCTGTTCGCTGTCAACTGGTTCACAATCTTGTTGATCACAGGCAGATCGTTATTGCGTAATTTTGCCATCTCGCCTTCCCTGGTGGCATTTGGGTAGAGAAGGATGGCATATCCTTGCGCTAGGAGTTGACTGCAAAGTGTCGCAATCCGACTCTCGTAGGTGGCATCCTTGCGGGCCGACATTGCCGCCAGCACACTGCTGGGACAGATGCCGATCAACTCCCTGCTTTCTTCTTTCAGCCTGTTGCTGAGAGCGTCCAGTTGCTGGCGATTCTCATCACTGATCATGTCTCGGGCTTGATGCAGAAAGGCGACATCCGCGACCGGTTCCTCATAGCATGTTTTCAATGACAGGGCATGCAGGTGTTGATGGGTGGTGTCGCCACGAGCGAATATCTGGTCGATTCTAGACAGTGTATGCCTGGCCAAAAAGCGGTTCAGTGAATTGCTGAATGGTCCACAGGCTTGAGAGAATTTTAACACCGGTGTGTTGAAAAGGAGTGCCGGTACCAGGGTGAGGACATTGTAGGGCAAGAACTTCTCTCTGCCGTCGATGAAGGAGACGCCGGCAAGATCGATGAGCACATCAGAGCCGTCAAGTGAGCGAACGGACTCGGGCGTCAACCGGGTCAAATAGTTTAGATGCAGGCCCTTGAGTAGCATCAACAGCAGTGAGCAGGGCAGAAGGACAGAGACCAGGTAGAGGGGATCTGCGCTGTACACCTTGATTCTCGGGTCTTTGACGAGTTCCCGGTCCCGCTTTGGATAGTAGGTGTAGATGTTGAAGTTCGCTTCTGGATGGCGGTCTCGTATCCTTCCGATTGTGGTGGTTAGCATGGCCTCTGCGCCCCGATTGCCACTTACCGTTGCTGCAATGACTGAAATGGATTTCATGATAAGCTTTCGAGGCCTTTTTTCAGGTAGAGGTAGGCTTTTAGAAGGGGGCGCGGTATTCTGAATATCAGCTTATTCCACGTTGATGATTCACTCCAGCGCATGTTGAACAATGTAATCAGCGCACTAAGCCAGGTATGCCAGGAAACCGCCGCATTGACCTTGTCCGGAACCTTGTAGCCAAACAGCGGCGCCACCCGGTTTCTTGCACTGACATTGTAGTGAAAGGGCGCTGTACGCGCTTGTCCGTCCAGAATGTCGCGTATGTCCAGATCCGTTGCCGTGATCGCTTCGCTGCGATTTGCTCCACTCCATAAATCAGCGCCCTGTTGGGTGCGGATTATGACCCCTGTTTTCTTTATCGGATCCTGCTTGAACCGATAGGCCCATACATCACCGAGGGATATGTCGGCCTGGTAACCGAAATGATCGTTGCAGACGAGGCATTTTTTTTCCGAATAAAAGTAGAGGTTTTGATACAGACTGAAATAGGAGAAGGGTTTTCTGATTACGCTTCCATTCAGAAACTCTGCCTCCAGCTCGCCACGCCAATGACCTTTGCGGAAGCGATAGGCGCGCAGCTGGCTTGCCGCCTCTTTTTTGAGTGATCCCGAGATGCTGTCAATCAATTCGGTCTTTGAGTTATGCCCGCATACCAATGCGATTTTGAGTTTCACCTTGGTGGCGATATCGTGATCCTTAGCCACCCAACGGGTGAGGTTTGTAATATCGCAGGGCAGGCCGACAACGGCGATGCGTCCTTGAAAATGGCGAATGAGGGGCAACGCCTCTTTCATAAAGGCCGTTTCCACGTACTTGCTTCCCTGGGCCTCAAGAATCTCCTGCTTGGTGGAGGCGATGGAAAAATGCGCCCTGATTTTTCCCTCCTCGATAACGGTGTTGCAAACCAGCGCGCCATCGATCTCGTCCTGCTCCAGGAGTGTAATCAGGAGTGCCGACCCGATTCCACCGGAAGCGGCGTTGACACGAAAAGAAGCTTCGCTCGCATATGCGTGATAGAGTTCGCGATACTCCCCGACAAGCGAGTTTATCTCTGTTTCTGTCCATCTCTTTTGCAGCAGCCTGTCAGTTATTTGATTGAGCATGACGTGTTTTTCAGGCAGTGCTTGGAATAGCGCGGAAAGCCGTGATTTGCGCGACTGATGAGGAATGCAAGCTTTTAAGCGCAGCAGGGTGGTTGTTTGACATGGGTGAAGAGCAGGTAGGCAGACTTATGTCCCGGTTGAAAGCTTTATCGGTTATTGGCATGTTGCAGCATCAAGCAGTAGCCTTGCTTGCTGAGTTGGCATTCTTGTTCAGTTCAGCATGCTCCGGCACCAATTTGTCGAGTAAGGTTTTCAATGCGCCAGTCTCGTAGTTGTCACAAGCCACTCGCATATCATCGAGATAGTCCAGCAGTCCTGGCCAGTCGACCTCCCGATAGTTGGCGATAAAGACCTTGTCGTGAGCAGTCTTCTGTAAGTGTTCCATCTCGTGAAACAACTCTTCGTAGAGCTTTTCTCCCGGACGCAGGCCAATATACTCAATCTGGATGTCTGTACCGGGCGTTCTGCCAGAGAGGTGGATCATCTGTTCTGCGAGATAGTTGATCTTGATGGGTTCCCCCATGTCCAGCACGAATATCTCACCGCCGAGACCAAGCACAACAGTCTGCATGATCAATTGACAGGCCTCTGGAATGGTCATGAAATAGCGTTCCATGCGGGGATCCGTCACCGTGACCGGCCCACCAGCCTCTATCTGTTTGCGAAACAGCGGGATTACGCTGCCGGCGGAACCCAGGACATTTCCAAAGCGTACGGTTATGAATTTGGTATCGGAGTGGGCGTTGAGGTTTTGACAGAATATCTCGGCTCCCCGTTTGCAGGCCCCCATCACATTCGCGGGATTGACCGCCTTGTCGGTCGAGACCAGGACAAAGACACCACACTTAAATCGGTCGGCAGCCTGTGCGAGAATTCGTGTGCCAAGAATATTGTTGCGCACCGCTTGGCGCAGTTGATGCTCCAGCATGGGAACATGCTTATAGGCGGCGGCATGGAATACCACCTCGGGTGTCTCCTCCGCGAACAGCTTTTCCACCAAGGGCTGATCGATGATATCGCCCAGGTAGCACTCAAGGGATAGCTCGGGAAAACTGTTGCGGAGCTCCATTTCGATGCTGTAGAGGTTGAATTCACTAATCTCCAGCAGTACCAGTCGGGCGGGGTTGATTTTTGCCAGTTGACGGCAGAGTTCGGAACCGATCGAACCGCCTGCGCCGGTGATGAGAATAGCCTTGCCGGAGAGCGCACTCTTTATTGCCTCCCAGTCGAGGGAGACCGGATCACGTCCCAACAGGTCCTCGATGGAGACGGTGCGCAGGTTGTTGATCTGCACACTGCCGGAGATGAGGTCGTTGAGCTGTGGCACCGACCTGAAGGGGATGTCTGCCTGCTCACAGAGTTCGACCACTCGTCGCATCTGCCTGGATGAGGCGGAAGGGATGGCCAGCATGATGATATCGATACCGAGCTCTCGACAAAGTCGAGGAATATCGTCACAGGTGCCGGCTACCGGTATGCCGTGAATCTCCCTGCCCTGGCGGCGCTGCTTGTCGTCTACAAAGGCGACGGGACGGTAGTCACCCCGTCGATTGCGCAGTATATCCCTCGCCAGCATCTCCCCCGCCTTGCCCGATCCCACGATAAGGACCCGTTTCCCGGGTGACAGGTCCAGGCTGCGGTCTTTGAGCAGGCGATAGATCAGACGCGGGCCGCTCAGCAGCATGACCAGCAGAATCCCATAGATAACGGGTACGGAGCGCGGAACGCCCCCGGCACGGGTGAAGATAAACAGCAATGCCACACCAACCAGGGTTCCGACCGTCACCGCCTTGAGGATGCGAACGATGTCGGGCAGGGAGGCGAACCGCCAGATACCCCGATAGAGGCCGAATAGAAGAAAGGCGCTGAGTTGAATCGGTAGAATGAAGAGCATGCCTCTCAGGGCATCCTCATAATAGGCGGCGGGCACCACCTCCAGGTTGTAGCGTAGCCAGTAAGCAAGGAACCAGGCGATGGGCACCATCAACACATCGTGCGCCAGCGCAACCGCTTGCGAACGTAGATGTCGAGGTAGGATCTCTCTGCTCATTCAGGCGCTCCTGGTGCCTTATAAAATAGTATGGGAACCGAATCTGGCCTATTCTACCCTATTGCGCTGACCGGGCGGAGGGGGCACGTCTCAACGGGGCTCCCGGGCCAGATTGCCAGGGCCGGTTGGATTTGTGTTAACAGGCTCTAATATAGGGTATTGACTGTAGATCTTTGGTTTCACAATGCTGGTATAATTTTCTCGAAATCCCCCCATGCCGTTCGCGGGGCGATGAGTGGGCGGTCCAAGGGTTAACGCCGACATGATCGAAATCAATCAAGGGATGTTGCGAACAGGATGACGACACCGGGTGGTGCGAATCCAATCCCAGCGAAGAGAAACTGATAATGAAACTGAACATATCTGGTGGCCCCAGCGGCGGCTTTACCCTGATCGAACTCTTGGTGGTCATGGCGATCCTGGCGATGCTGGCTGGTCTCATCGGCCCCAGGGTTATGAATGCCCTGGGCGAATCGAAGAGCAAGACAGCCAGGGTGCAGCTGGAAGAGCTTTCAGCTGCCCTCGATATATATCGCCTGGATACGGGCAACTATCCGCGAAATCATCATGGCCTAAGGGCGCTTGTGGAACCTGTTGACGGGGTTGAGAACTGGAACGGACCCTACCTGAAAAAGACCAGGCTTCCCAAGGATCCCTGGGGTGCGGACTATGTCTACCGCTATCCCGGGGAGCACAGCGATTTCGATCTCTACTCCCTAGGCGCCGATGCCGCGGAAGGGGGTGAGGGTGAAGCCAGGGATATCAATAGTTGGGAATAGTGCCCGGTTGGTCAGAGCACAGCGGCAGCAGCATTAACTCACCTCTTGCAACCACAGATCATTCATTCCGCTTTGCTGGACGAGGGTCCCTCCAGCAGGTGCGAATGGGTCGGTGCCGGCAGATCCAGAGATGATCCGTTTTCGCAATGTTTCATTGAGACGGGGCAGCAAGCTGCTCCTGCAACGGCTGGACTTCACCCTCTACGGGGGATGGAAGGTCGGGATTACCGGCGGCAATGGCAGCGGCAAATCGAGCCTGTTCGATCTGATACTCGGCGAGTTACAGGCAGACCAGGGAGATCTCACTCTGCCGCAGAAGATAGAAATCGCCCATGTAGCACAGGAAACACCGGCACTGGAAATGTCTGCCCTCGATTATGTCATCGACGGTGACCGCGGCGTGCGGGAGATCGAGAAGGCCCTGCTTCAGGCTGAAGCTAGTGATGACGGTGCCGCCCTGGCCCGACTGCATGAGGCTTATCAGAATATCGATGGCTACAGCGCCAAGGCTCGCGCCGGTGAGCTGCTGCACGGCCTGGGTTTTACCCCTCAGGATGAGTCGCGGCCGGTCGCCCACTTTTCCGGCGGCTGGCGGGTGCGACTCAATCTCGCCAAGGCCCTGATGTGCCGTTCCGATATGCTGTTGCTCGACGAACCGACAAACCACCTCGATCTGGATGCGGTGATCTGGTTGGAATCCTGGTTGCGCAACTATACCGGCACCCTGTTGTTGATCTCCCATGATCGTGATTTTCTCGACCAGGTGACGGACCATATCGTCCACATCGAGCAACAGCAGGCCAGTCTCTACAACGGTAACTACAGTGGTTTTGAACAGACCCGTTCGGCACGCCTCGCCAATCAGCAGGCGGCCCATGAAAAACAGCAGCGAGAGATCGCCCATATCCGCAGCTATGTGGAGAGATTTCGCGCCAAGGCCACCAAGGCGCGGCAGGCACAAAGCCGACTCAAGGCACTGCAGCGCATGGAGCTGATCGCCCCGGCGCATGTGGATTCCCCCTTCCATTTCAGTTTTGCCGAGCCGGAGAAGAACCCCCACCCTTTGCTGCAACTGCATGAGCTGGCCATCGGATATGGTGAAGAACCCATACTCAAAGATGTCCGTATCGATCTTGCGCCGGGTGACCGCATCGGTCTGCTGGGGCCCAACGGTGCAGGAAAGTCGACACTGATCAAGCTGTTGGCAGGTGAGCTCGAACCCAGCAGCGGCCAGCGTCTGGCCGCTCAGGAGCTTCGCGTTGGCTATTTCGCCCAGCATCAGCTGGAGCAGCTGGATGAGAAGGCCAGTCCACTGCTCCACCTGCAGCGTCTGGACCGTGACGCGACGGAACAGGCGATGCGCAACTACCTGGGCGGATTCGGTTTTCATGACGATCAGGCAGTAGCGCCGGTGGCTCCCTTTTCCGGTGGCGAGAAGGCTCGCCTGGTACTTGCATTGCTGGTCTACCGGCGTCCAAACCTGCTGCTTCTGGATGAGCCCACCAACCATCTCGATCTGGAGATGCGGTATGCCGTCGGCCAGGCGCTGCAGGAGTTTCAGGGGGCGATGGTGATCGTTTCACATGACCGCCACCTGCTGCGAATCACCACAGATCAGTTCTGGTTGGTACACAATGGCGGGGTGGAATCCTTTCCCGGTTCCCTGGAGGATTACCCCTCCTGGCTGGTCGAGCAACGTCGCAGCGCAGGCACGCCAAGGAGAGAAGAGGGCGATCGGTCGCCGAGCGCCCATACCGCATCTGCCCGCAAGGACAGGAAGCGTCAGCAGGCGGAACTGCGAAAGCGGTTGCAGCCACTCCGCTCGGAACAATTGAAATTTGAACAAGAAATGGAAAAACTACACCTCAGGCAACAGCAGCTTGAGCAACTGCTTGCAGATCCTAAGCTCTACGAGACCTCACAAAAAGAGGAATTGAAGCAGCACCTTAGGGAAAAAAGCGATCTGCAGGCGGCGCTGGATGCCTGTGAGCAACGCTGGTTGGCCGTGAGCGAACAGCTTGAGGCTGCACAAAGTGATGAAACAGTCTAAAGTGTCACCTGGTGGACAGGAGGGTCGTCGAGACAGTGGGCCTTCGAGGCGCCGAGCCGTTGGCATTTATCTGCTTTCAAATGATTAGTGCATTGGATTGTTTGATCGCGTGAATTAGGACATGCACCTATTTTGAGATTTTGAGATGAATATTTATGTTGGAAATCTGCCCTGGAGTGTTAAGGACGACGAATTGCGCAATCTCTTCACGGAGTTTGGAGATGTCTCCAGCGCCAATGTCATCATGGATAAATTTTCAGGACGGTCGAGAGGGTTCGGATTTGTCGAAATGCCCGACTCGGACGCGGCTGAAAATGCGATCAAGGCACTGAATGAAAAAGAGCTTGGTGGGCGCAATCTGCGTGTCAATGAGGCTAAACCCAGGGAAGACCGCCCGCCTCGCCGGACCAAGCATTAGCTAAATTCCAAGGGATTGCAGCTAACGCAATTCCCGTTTTTGTAAGAGATATGTGACTGCCTGTTACCACAGGACAGAGATTCGTTCGCGATATGAAAGGCTTTTTCGCACTGCTATTCTTGATAGCCCTGGGATTCTTAATCTGGCCCTACACAGCGGTCTACCGTCTCGATCAGGCCCTGCTGGCGGACGATCAGCGTGCGCTCGACGAACTGGTCGATATGGTCGCGGTGAGGGAACAGATAAAGCGCAAACTCAATAAAAATGTGGAGAGCGCCATTGGCGAGGTCTCCAACAGCTTTATCGATTGGCTGCAAAACGGCATCCAGCGCATGGGTGCTGACGCCATCGAACAGATGGTCGACTTACGCTGGGTCGTCGCCCAGCTGCGCTCGCACAATCGTAAACCCGGGCAGGGTGGTATCCTGGACAGAATGACCTATGCGTTTTTCGACGGTCCCGACAGGCTTTTGCTGCGTATCGGCGATTTGGGCGACAATCCGGTGCATGCCCACCTCAGCTTGCAGGGCATGCAATGGCGCATCACCGCCGTCTACAATTGAGCGCAGCCGCTTCGATACCCCCTTTGTATAAACAAAGTTCAATATTTACAGTCAGTTGAGTATTGGCCTACCGTTTTTTCCACAACCGTTTCCCAAACCCCTCGCCATGTGATGGGAATTAAAGAATCGGCAACATCGGCCGCTGAATCATTCTGAGGTTCAACGCAGTTGAGTCTGTAGATCCTATTAGGTGACAGTGAAGTGAGGCCCTCTAGGCAGCGCTCAGGATGATTGAGAGAGAGAATCGAATCATGGCCGAAATCAGTTTTAACCAAAAGCTCTTTGATGTCTGCCCGACTGGTATGCTGGCTATCGACAGTGACGTCTGTATTCGTTGGATGAACCCTGCATTGGAAGCGATGCTCGATCTGTCTGGTGAGGAACTCATCGGCAAGGACAAGCAGACCCTGCCGGTTAATCTGCATGCCCTCTTCGATGAAACCGACATGTTGCACCTGTCACTCAATGGTGACGGTGAGCGTTGGTTGCAGCGGGAAGTGCGGGACGTGGTTGATGGTGACAATACCCAGCTGAGACTGCATTTCTATCAGGATATCAGCCAACAGGTAGTGGCCCAGCGTGAGACCGACGAACTGCGCAGGCAGGTCGAAGATCTCACGATTACCGATGAACTTACCGGGATGTCCAATCGTCGCGCCACGATACAGGCAATCAGTGCCCAGGTAACCCGCAGCCGGCGCTACGGTAACCTGCTTACCTTGGGCGCGATGCGCTTGGCTCACCCCCAGGACGGGAACGAGTCCTTACCGGACACCTCTATCCTGGTGATGGCCCAGTATCTTAGGGAGCGTCTGCGCTGGGCTGATGTCATCGGTCGCTATGAAGATCAGCTGTTTCTTCTGGTAATGCCGGAAACCGCCAAGGAGGATGGTGAAAGTCTGTTGCAGCAGATTGTCAACGAGTGCCGAGGGGGCGCCCTGCAGGAGTTGGGAGACAACCCGGTTCCCGATTTGCTTTTCGGCATTGCGGAGTGGGTGAAGGGCGACGACCCACAACGTCTCATCAAACGGGCACTCGAATCGATCGCAACATAGGGCGGACAGGGATTATGGGATGTTGATGATCGGTCATCGGCTTTCCATGGTAGAGGGCCTTAGCACAGCCTGTTGCATGGGTTCCTGATTCAAACCGGCGACGACCGGGCAGGATTGGCGACCTCTCGATCAGAAACACTAGCGGTATCGATATTCATGCCCGATACACAACGAATCAGCTTCGATGAAGGTATCAGCAGAAAGGAGCTGAACGCAGTTCGACAACGCTTCATGCGTCTGCATCGTGAACGTCTGCGTCGAATCCTGTTCGAGTTGCGCAACAGTCAGCAAGAATTCCTTCATCTCCTTCCCTTGCTGCTGCATATCAATCATCCCATGCTCCCGGGATTCGTAACCAGTGAAACCCCTACCGGCATATCCGACTACAGCCCTTCCAAAAAGGCCTTGGATGCGGCAAAGAAGCTCAGCCGCAGCTTTGAATTCAAAAAGCGCGCACAACGCATCTACCATATCCATGGGCTTTATCTGATGGGGAGCACCGGAACCATCGGCCAATCTTCCGGCAGTGACTTCGATCTCTGGGTATGTTTTGATCCGGCTTTGACTGCCAAGCAGCGTCAACTGCTACAGCAGAAAGCGGCCCAAATCGAGAAGAGTGCAGCCGAACTGGATTTGGAGCTGCATATCTTTCTCATCGATCCCGTGCGATTCCGCCACGGCGAGAAGGCGAAGCTATCCCGCGAGAGCAGTGGCACCACGCAGCACAATCTCTTGCTGGAAGAGTTCTACCGTAGCGCGGTACTGTTGGCAGGCCGGTATCCGCTTTGGTGGCTTATCCCGCCCGAACATGAGGAGGACTACCAGAACTTTGCCGATTACCTCCTCACCAATCGCTTTATCAAGTCATCGGAAGTATTCGATCTCGGCGGACTCGATCATGTGCAGGCCGGTGAGTTTTTCGGTGCCGCCCTGTGGCAGCTCTACAAGGGTATCGACTCTCCCTATAAATCAATCCTGAAGATCTTCCTCATGGAGGCCTACAGTCGTAACTATCCGTCTCCGCAATGGCTGGCGCGGCAGGCGAAACGGGCAATCTACGAGGGTGAAAGCGATATCGACAAGCTGGATGCCTACATTCTGCTCTACCAGCAGGTCGAAGCCTACCTGAAGCAGAACAATGACCTCGACAGGCTTGAGCTTGCCCGCCGCTGTTTCTATTTCAAGGTGGGTGAGCGACTCAGTCTTGCGCGTAAGAGCGACAATTGGCGTCTGCAGTCGATGTTGAAACTGACCCGGCAATGGGGTTGGGGTCAGACCCAGTTGCAGATGCTGGATACCCGTTCGGACTGGAAGATCGACAGGGTGATCAAGGAGCGCAACGCCCTGGTCGGTGTGCTCACCCGCAGCTACCGCTTACTGACCGACTTCGCCCGCAAATATGCCAGGGAGAGCCATATAGATCCCCATGAACTCAACCTGCTCGGGCGCAAGCTCTATACCGCCCTCGACCACCAGCCGGGCAAGATCGACCATATCAATCCAGGTATCTCGAAGAACCTCGCCGAAGAGAGCCTGTCACTTCATCATCGACCAACCAAGGACGGCGAGCCGGCCTGGATGCTCTACCGAGGCAGCTTGGAGGCGGGAGAAGAGAGTGAACAGCGACCGATAAAGATCTCTACTAATCTGATTGAGATTCTGCTCTGGAGTCATGTCAATCAGGTCTGGGGCAGGGGCACCCGGATCAGCTTCGATGCGGGGGAGACTGCCCTGCCGCGCAGTGAATTGCTCTCATTGCAGAAGAGCGTCTCGCGCCTGTTTCCGAACGATATGCCGCCATCGGCGGGAATGACGACACTGGCCAAACCCGCCTCGATCGTGATGGCCGCCCTGTTCATCAACATCGGCGTTGATCCGATGGAGTATTTGACCAAGGAGGGGATGCAGTTGACCAGTGAGCGTCATGACCCCCTGAGTTTCGCCGCATCCCGCGCCAATCTGGTGATCAATCTGGAAAAAATACACCAGACCAGCTGGGGCGAGCTGCAGGTGTCGAAGCACCATGGGGCGGAGGGCCTGATGGATCTGCTCTGCCACATCCTCAATCAACAGCCGGAAGAGAGGCAGCTTGCGACGCAGATCAGTGCATTCAGCTATTCAGGTGTGCGAGGCGGTCAGATCGCGTCGCGGGTGACCGACCTCTTCAATCACGTAATCCGGCGATTTCGTAGTGGCGAGCTCGATAACGGACGCTATGTTTTTCGCATGGCAAAGGCGTTCTTTGTCGTTCAGAAACAAGAGAGGAAGGGTTTTGTCTGGCAGGGCCTGGAGTCTTTCGAGAGCCTGCTCGAGGAGCTGCAGCAACCACAGCAGGCGTATCGGCCCCTCGAATTCGATCCGGAGATACTGGGCAACAGCCCCTATCCCGTACTCTTTAAAATCAATAAACCCGATGTCATACAGCTGTTTTTCCACCTCAACAAGCAGCAGACCGACATCTACCTGCTCGATGAGCAGGGCGCGCTTTTTCAGCAGACGCTGCCCACGGAGAGTCCCCGCTTCCTGATGCGCCAGCAAAGACGGTTCCTCAATAGCCTGCAACAGTTGCGGAATCTGCTGCTGAGCGAGCAGGGTAACCTCCTGGAAGAGCCTGAGTTCCATGAATTGAGCCTGGATAAGGAGGGGCATTGGGTTACTCGGGGCAGGAGGGTACCGCTGGCCGGGGCGGATGACTATACCGAGTTGACCCTGGTAAGCGACGGTGTCGAGGCCGATGCGCGGCCCCTTGCGCTTATTTTCGGCGAGCGGGAGTTCTCGAGGCTGGAGTACAGCGATGATCTCTACAATGCCGCATCCGATTATATTCATCGCCAGCGCAAGAGTGATGAGCCATACCCGATCTATCTCACCTCGATTCGTCTGAGCGGGTTTCAGACCATAACCCGGCTCTCGACGGTGGAGTTGCTGAATATAAAGAAGCGGGTGGAGGCGCGGCTCAATCGCTGAAATGGAGTCGGCCTTGGGTTTTTCGAGAAGGACCGCCGGCCAATAGGCGTTGGCCGGCGGTTGCTTCACAGAGGTATCAGGTCCCCTCTTATTCTACGCTCCGCAGGTACTCGATCTCAAAGATCAAGGTCTCATTGGGACCGATGCTCCTGCCCGCCCCCTTCTTTCCATAGGCGAGTGCTGCAGGCATGAAAACCTCCCATTTCGCCCCAGGTTTCATCCGCGTTAGTGCCTCTTTAAAGCCGGGAACGACACCGCTCAGCTTGAATTGGGCCGGTTTGCCCCTGGCGTAGGAGCTGTCGAATTCGCTCCCGTTGATCAAACGGCCCCGGTAATTCACCTCGACTGTCTGTTCGGCAGAGGGGGATGCGCCGCTTCCGGCCCGGATGATCCGATACTGCAGGCCGTTCTCAAGGCTGACGACACCCTCCTTGAGTGCGTTGGCTGCGAGGAACGCCTTCCCCTTCTTGTCGTTCTCTGCTGCCTGTTTAGCCTGCTTCGCTTGCTGCTCCTTGAAGTGTTGGCTCATCGCTGTCTGCATCTCCTCGTTGCTGAGACGGAGCTTGCTGCCGCTAAGCACATCGGACACGGCCATAGAGAAGGCATTGACGTCGAGGCCGCCGCTGACCTGATTCTTCAGCATCTGCCCGACCCGTGTACCCATGGCATAGCTGTAGCGCTGGTGTTGATTGTCAAGGTCGCCGGCATAGAGCTGGAGGCTGGGTATGCATAACAGTAGTGTCAAAGGAATTGTTAGGTATTTCATATATATAAATAAGTGCTTTTTCGGATCTGTAGTGAGGCTGCCGATCTGTGGTGTTGGCCAAGTTGTGGCAGCATGGGGGCGCTAAATGTAACACAATATCGCTTCTGACGGACCGGAAGGAGATGTTGCTGCATGCCGATTCGGCCTGAGCGGAAACCTTTAGAACATCTCAATTGGATTAGGTTCAAGCAATACGTTGTAAATATGCAACAGTATCCACAACTTGTACAATTCACACACCGCGTTGAGCCGGGTGCGGTTTTTTTAGACAATTTATGGCCGCTTCCCGAAACGCAGAAACTCCCTTCTTCTCTTTGGAGGCGCTGTATAACCATTAATTATTTGGTAATATATCAAGAAGTTGTGACCAATTTGTTATTTGTGCTGTGAATTTGCAACTTTTTTGTGGTTATTTGGGAAATATAGCTTGACATTGAGGGCGGAAGCGTTACTCTTTATGGAAACTGTTGTAAAAAAGATTCGCTATTGTTTTTTTGTACCAACCCGATTGAGATTAAAGTGTCGATGCGGCATCGCGAAGATCGGAACACAGAGTTTTTCTCCGCACGGGTAATAGTGATCGATATTGAGCTTGTTACGTCTGGTTGACATTAAACGATGGGCGGATTGAAGTTATCTGTATTGGGGTCGCTATTGTGTATTGCGGTCCTTCCGGCGTGTGTCGGTCTAAAGCCCTCTGTTGAGGAGCATGTCACGGCAAGAGTCGAGGCCTATTGGCAGGCCATGATTCAGAAGGATTATGAGAAGGCGCACGGATTCCTGTCGCCAGGCTTTAGATTGAAGGTCGACAAGTTTGTCTACCGCAATCGGTTCGCTGGAAAAACGAGTTATAAGGCAGCTGCTGTCGATAGCCTATCTTGCGAACAGGAGCGCTGCCAGGCGGCTATGATTTTGGAGTATACCGTCCATGGTGTGCCTCCCTACGGTTTTGAATTTGACCGTACCGAAGAGCGAAAAGAGCTCTGGGTCAACGTAGAGGGAGAGTGGTGGTTACTGCCGAAAAAGTAGGTTACCTTTCAGGGTTCTTGTGTGAAGCGAGATGCTGTACACGAGGCAGTGTCTTACAGTACTTGATGTTATAGGTTCAATTGGTTTAGAAGGTGATTGAATACTGAAGGTATTTCTATCTTATCGCTTGCTTTATGTCGTGGTCGGTGGAATACTTGATGTCTGCGCCTATTGTGCCTATAGTACTGCGTAATTTCAGTGGGGCTATTTCAACTCGATACCCCTGTGTCTGAAAAAATAAATTTAAGAGTTGTCGACAACACATATGCTATATATAGAAGGAGCATGTACAATGATGATGAAAAAGACGCTGGTCGCTGCCGCAGTAGCTTCCTGCTTTACCTCCATGACAGCACAGGCGGTGAACGTATCTCAGGATGCGACTGGTCAGGCCCTGCTGTATCCCTACTACAATGTCAACGAAGGCAACTTGACCTTCGTTTCTGTAACGAATACCACTACCGTGACCAAGGCTGTCAAGGTTCGCTTCCGTGAGGGTGTTGGTAGTGAGGACGTCTTTGACTTCACGCTGTACCTGTCCCCCAGGGACGTCTGGGTAGGCGTTATCAGCCAGGTTGCTGGCGAGGTTAAACTGGCTGTGCCGGAGGATACCTCCTGTACCGTTCCTGGAACCACTGCCCTGACCGCGGCCAGCTTCAGCACGGCCCGTATCGACAGCACCACCGGTGTTGCTGGTTACGATCCGAACGGTGACGGCACCCAGTCCGCCGATGAGGTTCTGGCACGTCTCTCCGAGGGTCACATCGAGATCATCGAGATGGCCGAGATGCCTTACACGGCTGGCGGATCAGATATCGCCGATGCAATCACCCATGACCAGCTTGCCAGCCCGGTTGCGCCGGTTGATTGTTCCGTACCCACCACCTTCACCGGTACCACCGGTCTTGGCGCTATCCTCGACGCTGGTATCCACACTGCGTCCGGCGTAGCTCAGGACTTCCAGGCGCCTGGTGGCGGTCTCTACGGTTCAGCCGCTGTTTTCAATGCGGGCACCGGTATCTACTTCCCTTACAACGCTACCGCTCTTGAGCAGTTCGCAGCCAACCCGATCTGGTGGCCGCAGAACTCTCAGCCCTTCACCGCTGTTGAAGGCGCTGCTGCTGGCGTTGACAGCGCAGGTAACCCGATCTCCAACTACAGAACGGCTGACGACGGTACTACCGTTCCTTCCGGTGCTGGTACCCTGAACTTCGATCTTCCCGATCTGAGTACTCCGACCACCGCCGAGGTTACCGCTGACAGCTCTGCCTACTCTGTCTTCACCCGTGTGGCAGCCACTGCTGCACCGGCTATCAACACCGGTACTTTCGACGGTGCCGCAGTTGGTGGTAACGCCAATGACGACAAGGCCTCCGCTGTAACCGCAGCGCTGACCGGTCACTCCATCCAGGGTGACTTCATCACCTCCCTGACCTTCAACACCGACTGGGTAATCACCTTCCCCACTCGTTACACCAAGGTCTCGGATACCGGTGCTGACCTGCCTTTCACCGTTATTGAGAACGCTGAAACCGGTCAGGCATGTCACGACGTGACCTTCGACTACTGGAACCGTGAAGAGGACAAGAACAGCACCGACGCAGGCGTTGGCGTTTCTCCGGGGCTGCCTGCTCCTGCCTTCGCGCTCTGCTACGAAGTTAACGTACTGGCTATGAACGGTTCTGGTGAGTTCTCAGCAGCCACCTCTTCCAAGGCGGTCAAGGCCGATGCGGCACTTGAGTTCGCCGATGGTTGGGCAGCTATGGATCTGAGTTCATACCAGATCGCTCCTAGCACCACTGGTGTTGGTACTCCTGCACTCGTAACCGGTCTTCCGGTCCTGGGCTTCACCGCTGTAGCCGACACCGTTTCCGGTGTTGAGCGTGGTGGCGTCTTCGGCAGCCGTGTATCGGTTGACGAGCAGTAAGCCATGCGGAGTTGATTATGTGACATCAGCAATGATGATCGCATGACTGCTACGATTAAGAACCCTGCTTCGGCAGGGTTCTTTTTTTTATGGTGAGAAATTTTGTTTGCGATAAAATGTCCCAGCTTGTGTAGATAGAAAGAGAAAGACTGGTATGAAGATTTTGCTGCTTGCTTTGTTACTACTTTTTAGTGTTCATGCTCATGCCGAGAACGGCGGAGAGAGAGTGGTAGTCGAAGGTTTTGGTTTTTCAGTCTCCGATCGAGAACTGCGGAGAGAGGTGGAGTATCTACTCTCAAAAAAAGCGTCCCTGGGTACGCCGAATTTGAAGACCATGGAACGTATCTCTGGTGAAATGTTGATCAATAAACAGCTTTTGAAAGAGGCTGAAGAGCTGGGTCTTGAAGATCACCCAGATGTTCAATATGAGATACAACGTGCCAGGTTGCGGGCACTTGTGAAAGCAAGGATGGATCAGTTCAGCGGTGCTGAGTTGACTGAGTCAGATCAGGAGATATTGGCGAAGGAGTATTGGCATACGCATCAGAGTGAATTCAAGACCAAGAGCAAGAGGGCACTGTCACATATCCTGATTACCCTTAGAGGCAGAGGTGAGGATGAGGCGGCAGCGGTTGCCGAGCAAATCCATAAAAAACTGGTAGAGAAACCTGAAAGTTTCGAGGCGCTGGTAGAAGAGTTCTCTGAGGACCCTGGAAGTAAGAAGCGCAAAGGTTCACTGGGTTTGGCCGAGTCTGATCGGTTTGTACCGGAATTTTCCAAAGCGGCGTTTTCGCTGAAAGCGGTTGGAGATATATCAGAGCCGGTAAAGACCCGTTATGGCTATCATCTGATTCGTGTCGATGAGATCGTGGCTGAAAAGATGCACAGTTATGATGAGGTGAAGGATACTGTCAGGGAGAAGGCAGTGCAGGACTATGTGAAAAGCAGGCAGCAGCAACATCTAACCAGCCTACAGGCCAGCAGCAATCGAAAAATATACCCGGATGAAGTGAAGCGGGTTTGGGAAAAAATGTTTACCGGACAAGAGTGACGACTGACGGTGCTGTTTGGCTTTGAATGATTAGCCTGAATTCAGATCTCTAATGCTGTATGAGAACATTTCCCTGCGTTGTTAGGGAAAACAGACCGATTTGATGGTGCTGTTTGGCGATCTTGTTTGTCCGCTATATTGTTTCATACAAGTAAGTGACATAGATTCAGACAGATGATTTCGTTTGCAGTGTTTTAGATTAATCTCAATTAGTCGATGGCCGACACGTAATTAATGATTAGAAATATACTCTCTTTTCTTTTGATAGATGAGTTGTTACGTTTTCGTCACCTGTTGGCGGGGCTTGTTGGAAGAAGCCTGAAATCGGTCTACACAGGCTCCATGGTTGGAGCCGCATGGGTCTATGTTAAACCCCTGATAGTCATACTTGCCTACTATTTTGTTTTTGATCAGGTATTGAGCATACGTCTCAACCTCGATAGCAGCGGAACTTCGAGTTATTCGCTCTATCTTCTCTCCGGCCTGTTACCCTGGCTGGTATTCTCCGATGCGGTGATAGAGGGGGCCTCCTGTCTCGTGCGCGAGGCGGAGCTATTGAAAAAGACACGATTTCCCATCGTGCTGATTCCCGCAAAAGCGGTGGTCACCGCGGCGGTAAAGATATTTCCGCTGCTGTTTATCATCTGGGCGGTCTCCATGATAACCGCGGAAGGCGAGCCTCAGGGGGTCGTTTTGCTGATTGCATGGATGGGCATACAGATACAGCTGACCTACTATATAGCCATCATGCTCTCGATTATGAGTGCGGCGCTGCGGGATATAGGTCTATTCATTGAATCGGTGTTTCCGATGTTGCTCTTCTTTTCCCCGGTACTCTACCCGTTGGATAAGGTGCCAAATGAGTTTCAGTGGTTGCTATGGCTGAATCCCTTTACCCCCGTCGCGGAGGGGTACCACGCTATCCTGTTGCGTGGCGAGTTACCTGCGCTTTTGACTCTGTTGATTGTCGCAGGTTGGATTCTCGGGCTACTGTTCATTAGTCATCTGCTGTTGCGGCGTTCGAAAGAGTATATAGTTGATTGGCTATGAGCAAGCTTATACTCCAGGACCTTGGCAAGCTCTACAGGGTCTATCCCTCCCCCAGACAGCGCCTGTTCGAGTTGTTGACAGGTCGTAATCGCCATCATGATCACTGGGCCTTGAGCGGTATTGACCTGAAAGTGGCACAGGGAGAGGCGGTTGGTGTCATCGGTAACAACGGTGCTGGAAAGAGTACCCTGTTGAAACTGATCACGGGAACCATCACGCCCACCACGGGTAAGGTGGAGTATCAGGGAAGGCTGACAGCAATACTTGAACTGGGTACGGGTTTTCATCCCGATTTCACCGGGCATGAGAATCTTTTTTACGCAGCTGCCTTGATGGGGGTGCATAAACACGAGATTGCTGCGCGTTACGATCAGATTGTTGAATTCTCCGAGTTGGGCGAGGCGATATTCCAACCGCTGAAGACCTACTCTACCGGCATGGTGGTGCGCCTGGCCTTCTCGCTTGTGACCATGGTGGATCCGGAAATTCTTATCATCGATGAGGCACTGGCTGTCGGTGACAGAAATTTTCAGAAAAAGTGTCTTGCCCGTATGATCGAAATTCAGAAATCAGGGACCACGATACTCTTCTGTTCCCACAGCATGCACCATATTATGCAGTTTTGCGATCGCGCCATCTGGCTTGAGAACGGTAGAGCGATGGCGTTAGGCGAGGTGGGTGAGGTTGTTGACCAGTATGTTGCAAGTTCACTGCAGGACACTAATCTTTACGCCGAGAAAGGAACTGCAGTGAGTGATGGCAAGGTTGACCTGCACTGCCAGGTTACAGAGCTGATCCTCAATCCGGAAACGCATTTAACCAGGGGAGATCGGCTTACCCTGAAGTTGCGGTTCAGGGTATTTAAAGAGGACAGCTATGTCCTGGGTGTCGCCTTGGATCAGAAAGAGACGATGACCAGGATGGTTGCCGAGACGTCATTGGAGAATGGCCTCCCGGCAGTCCATCTGAAACCGGGTGAGTACAGTATAAGCATGGCGGTCGAAACCGATCTTCTGAGGGCGGGGCAGTATATCATCTATGCCGGATTGCTGGATGAGTCGCTGTTGACCATTGAGCACTACCTGGAACAGGAGATAGATATCATCGATAGCGATGAAATACGATCTCCGGCGATGGTCAGGCTTGCTGTGGAGTGGGATCTCGAGAGAACGCTGCTGATCAGGCCGTGAATTAAACCCCGCTACGCTCAATTGCGCTGGCCCTTATGAGTCAGATCTATAAAAGGCTTCTCAACTAAAACATAGATTAGACTGGATACCGCTATGGTGATGGCGATGGTAACCAGACTGCCGAGTATCAGCCAACCCGGATCTCCGATATTGTTCGGCAATAACCTGCGCAATTGGTTGAAGACAGAGTTGAGAATCAATATATGGAACAGGTATGCGGAGTATGAGATTTTTGCGCTAAAACTGAGTATGCGGCTACTCAGAATGGAGAATATGGAGTTGAAGTAGGGGCGTGGAGCGAGGACAAAAAGAAGAATTACGGCACTGCATAGGGCATAGAGATTTCTGTGTTGTGCCAAGAGCCAGTAGTTGGCGGTAGTGCCTATTGTCTCCAGATAGTTTTGCGTCGGGTCATGGTAGGGTACCGAGTGTGCAAACAGAGAGGTCATAAGCGCGAAAATTATAATGCTTTTAGTCGTAAAGGGGTGTTGTTCTATGAAACGGGTCAGCCTGGAGTCGTAAAAGGTATAGATGACAGCGGCCGCAATGCCAATTGCGATAGGCCCGGACCTGGTGTAGAGCTGGATGTAGATCTCACGCCACCAGGCGCTGAATTTTACAGGATCGTATACCTGATCGTAGAAAGGGATGGTTAATAGATCGGCGTTGTGATGGATGATTGCCTGGCGTGCGACCAGTGCGGCCAATACCACTATGACAGCGACAGTCAACGGACGGCGACTATGGAGGATCGCAGGCAGTACGAGAAATGGAAACAGCAGATAAAACTGAACTTCGACAGTGATCGACCAACTCCATGGCAAAAAGATGGTATCCGGATGGGTTATGTTGTTTATGAATAGCAGATTCGACCAAAGAAGCTCACTATGGGGCTCGTTGATCAACCAGCCGGCAATCAGGAGCATGAAATATGCGGGAAGTATTCGCCCGGCACGCCTTTTAAAGAAGCTGGCTATATTCACACTGCCGCTTTTCATGTGTTCTCTTAGCAGCAGCATGGTGATGAGGAAACCGGAGAGGACAAAAAAGAGATCGACGCCCTTGTCGCCCTGCCAAATCCAGTTAAACCAGGGAGACATTTGTGTCAGCAGCTCTTCTCTCTTGTCGCTAGGAATTATGCTGTAATTCAGATAGAGGCAGTGGAAGAGTATGACCTGGATAATGGCAATGCCGCGAAGGCCGTCGAGTGCCTGGAATCTGCCCGGCTTTTGATGAAGTAGGTCTGCAAGATTCTTGCGGAGCGGGATTAAGCTATTTTTAGAAATGGTATGACCTCCATGTGCTATGGCATGGTTGAATTGTCAATGCTTGCCTCGATCGATGCTAACGCAGGATTGCAAACCTCTGCCATGGAGCCCAGCTGTGGAGTCGTTCCTATTTTGCCATAGACGCTGACTGCGTGCATAAAGCGAGGATCGTCGCGGTTAAGATTGATACGATGGCGCTCTCGGGAGTAACGGCAACTATATTACTTTATACTTATCGAGCATATTGCAAACGGGTGCCGCCTGGTATAGGTAACGATTAATTCAATGGCTAGATTTTACGTAGATAGCATGGATATCTGGAAGCAGCGCCTTCTTCTGCCGCTGCTTCCGGCTATTGTCAGTTATCCTACTGCAAGGCGGCTGTTGCTCGCCCTCTCCAGGCCGACCGATCAGAGGGATGCCTATCTGGCAGCGATGAGGCTGGAGGTTGTCTGGCTGGCTGCCACTTACCTGAAACGGAATTTTCTGCACCTTGGTACCGAAGAGATAGATCCGGCTGAACCCTACGTCATAACCAGTATCCATTTCGGCCAGTGGGGTATGTATCCCGCCTCGCTGTTCCAACAGTACGGTATCGGCAGCCAGATGGTGATGACGGGACGAAATCACCAGCAAGGGAGCCCGGTCACCTATTTCTGGGAGAGATTTGGCCATAACAGGCAGTATCTGTCAGGTTATCCCGGCAGGCTCTCCACGGAGAGCTTCTATTCCCATGTGGAGCAACTCAAGTCGGGGGTCAGCCAGGTCGTGATTCTTGATGTGAGGGAGCATGGCCTGGCACAGAAGGAGTTGGGGCTGAGATTCATGGGGGGCGATTACTATCTACCGAAGACCGTTGTGCTCCTGGCGAAGCGGGCGAAGTGCAGAATTCTCCCTTATATAGGCTACTACGATGTCGAGGAGAAACGGCACAAGGTCTACTGGTTCAAACCGATCGCACCGGTTGGCAGAGATACAGAGATACTGCAATCTATCCTGGACCAGTTTGAACCTCACTTTTCACGGCATCCTGAACTCTACTTCAATGTCCTCGAGGGCCATCGCAGGCCTTTCTGAATACTAATCTCGATTTAAAAAAGCGCTTTCCCTATTCAGTTATGTGAGAATTCGTTAGAATTCCGCTGATAAACCTTCCCTGAATGTTCATCCAGGCGCTGTTGATTCCCATGGGATTGCAGCAGTTGCTCACTGAGTGGTTGAGACCCTGTGGAATACGACTATAAACTCGATTTGAATGTCGAGAATAACTCACATACTCAATTAGTTAGGCGAATTCCGCCAGGTAGCCGCGTGCTCGAGCTGGGGTGCGCCACCGGCTACATGTCCGACTACCTGCGCCGTGAACTGGGCTGCTACGTGGTTGGCGTGGAGTATGACAGGGCAATGGCCAACAAGGCTAAATCGGCCTGTGACAAGGTCATCGTTGGTGATGTGCAGAAGGCCAACTGGTTGAAGCGGCTTGACGGCGAGCGCTTCGATGTCATCACCTGTGCCGATATCCTCGAACACCTGCGGGACCCGGTCAGTCTGTTGAGGCATCTGCCGGACCTGCTGCTCGAGGGGGGACGGCTGCTTGCTTCCGTACCCAACGGCGCCCATGCCGCACTCAGGCTCGAGCTGCTGGAGGGGCGTTTTACCTACGAGGACAGCGGGCTCCTCGACCGTACACATCTCCATCTCTTCACCTACAACTCCCTGCGTGAGCTTTTCGTTCGGGGCGGCTTCAGGGTGGAGGAGCTCTCCTATACCTTTCACGATATGGCGGACACAGAGGTGGAATCGCGGCTTAAACGCCTGGGATTCGAAGCCGGTGAACGGGGCCTGGCCCTGTTTCATACCCCGGAGGCAGCAGCCTTCCAGTTTATCCTTTCCGCCGTAGCCGACGAATCGGTGTCTGCCGATGATTTCCCCGCGCTGACCGACAAGCCGATGGAGTCCTCCATGGAGGTCTATCGCAATCTGTTGCAAGAACTCCACCAGGCAGGAACCACCGCGGCCACGCGTCTGGAGATGGTCGAGGAGAGAGACAAGCTGCTGCAACAGCAACAGGAGCATCTCACCATTCTGCATGACCTGCGTGATCAGCACACGGCGCAGATCGAGTCACTCTCGCAGACAGTTGCCGAGCTGCAGCAGGAGGTGGCGCAGAAGAATAGGCTGCAACAGGAGTTGCAGCAGATGGATCGCCAGCTCAGTGCGGCCCATGCGGAAGCCGGCCACATGACTGCCGAGGCAACACGCTATCGGCAAAACCTGAAGGACGTGATGAATAGCCGTGGCTGGCGCGGCTATATGGCGTTGATGACACCGCTGCGACTGTGGCGAAGCGCAGCGCCGCAAATCAAAAACTACATTAAAGAACCGAGGCTTATTGCATCGAAGATTGCAGAGATCAAGGATAAGGATGTTGGAGGCGATTGGCGCTCAATTCTCAAGCATCTTTTTACCGATACTTCACCTACCTATAACTACTCCTTGTGGATCAGGGAGGTTGAACCGGTAGGTTTGCCGACGGCCAAGGATGTCATGGCCATCAACAATCATGCACAGAGTCCGCTGATCTCCATTTTGATGCCGGTCTATAACGTGGCAGAAGCATGGCTGCGTGCCGCTATCGAGTCGGTGTTGAAACAAAGTTATACCCATTGGGAATTGTGTATTGCCGACGATGCTTCGACAAAGCCTCAAATCAGACGCGTACTGGACGAGTACACAAACCGATACAAGCAGATAAAGGTGGTCTATCGAGAGAAGAACGGGCATATCGCCGCGGCGACTAATTCTGCCTTGTCCCTGGCCACCGGTGATTTTGTCGGTCTCATGGATCATGATGACGTATTAACACCGGATGCGCTGTTTTTTGTCGCTCAGGAGACCATCCTGCATCCCCAGGCCGAATTGATCTATTCGGATGAGGACAAGCTCAATGACGAGGGAGTGCGTTTCGATCACTATTTCAAGCCGGATTTCAATCCCGACCTGATGCGATCACATAATATGATCTGCCACTTCGGTGTCTATCGCCGCAAGTTGGTTGAGAAGGTAGGAGGTATCAGGGAGGGTTTTGACGGTGCCCAGGATTACGATTTGGCGCTGCGGTGTCTGAGAGAGCTGGATGTGCGCAGCCAGGTACGCCACATTCCCTGGGTTTTATATCACTGGCGTGCTATACCCGAGAGTACGGCATCCGGTGTGGAGGCCAAAAGCTATGCCCTGGAGGCGGCCCTGCGTGCCGTAGAGGATGATCTCAAAGCCAGGGAGATCGAGGCAGTGGTTAGGGAATCTGATTTGATTCCAGGGATGATTAGGGTGCGTTACGGCCTGCCAAGCAAGCAGCCTCTGGTTTCGATCATCATCCCTACGCGCAACGGTGAATCGCTGTTGCGCCAATGTATCGACAGTATAAGAAGTAAAACCATATATAGTCATTATGAAATCCTTGTTGTCGACAATCAAAGTGACGACCCCAAGACACTTGAATACCTGCGCCTGCTGAATAGCGAGAGCAATATCGAGGTCGTTCGCTACGATAAGCCATTTAATTTTTCCGCGATAAACAATTTTGCCGTGGGTCTTGCCAAGGGTGATTTGCTCTGTTTTATGAACGATGATATTGAAATCATCGACGATGACTGGCTGAGGGAGATGGTCAGCCATGCCCTGAGACCGGAAATCGGGGCTGTGGGGGCAAAGCTTTGGTATCCGGATGGACGATTGCAGCATGGTGGTGTGGTTCTGGGGCTGGGCGGCGTTGCGGGGCATGCGATGAAATATTCCGCCAGAACGGAAAGGGGATACATGGGGAGGTCGGTCCTCATTCAGAACTATACAGCTGTAACCGCAGCCTGTCTGTTGTTGCGTCGTGATGTGTTTGATGCGGTATCAGGTTTTGACAGTGAGAACCTCGCGGTTGCGTTTAATGATGTGGATCTGTGCATACGTATATACCAGAAAGGTTATTACAACCTATGGACCCCTTATGCGGAGATGTATCACCACGAGTCCGCATCGCGAGGCGCTGAGGATACGCCAGTGAAGCAACGACGTTTTTCATTGGAAGCGGAGTACATGCTAAACAAGTATGGGCCGCTATTGGAGCGCGACCCTGCCTATAATCCAAACCTGACTCGTTGCGGTGAAGATTTTTCTCTCAACTGGAAGGGTGTAATGGATGGAGATGATCAATGACCGAAAATATAGAACAGCTCAAAGAGTTCACCGCGTTGGTTGAACGTTTTGTTCAATTGGCTAATGAAATGAAGGATGAGGGCAAAAGCCTGCCTACGATCAATGCTGCGTTAATGTCAGCCTCGGCAACCTATGGTTCATATGTGGCTGCCGGTAATGATGGTTACTTGCGTCCCAGCGGTGTCGATAAGCTAGTTGACTCATATCGTCATCATGCAAACAGAGTGCAGGACATCAAAAAGCATATTGTCCAAAGTTCTGGCAAGGATATGAAAGGTGGGAATTAATTGGCGCCTTGTGGAAAGTTCTTGATTGTTTTCTATTTGGGGACAAGATGAAGCTCGTCATCTCTATTGTCTATTACGATAGCGGTTTGGCCACCCTCGAGCAGACATTATTGAGTATTGTGACGGCACTTGACCATGCTGTTGAGCATATCGAAGACCTGCAGACAAAAGTAGTGGTGGTCGATAACGGCGGAATTCTCAGTCAAGTAAAGAAGTTGGTGTCACAAACCGTTGGAGAAAAAAGTCATGAATGGATGGTCATAGGTACGGGCGGTAACATAGGATACGGCGCTGCCCACAACCTGGTGATACTTAACGAACAGAGTGACTATCACTTGGTTATCAATCCCGACGTTGAAGTGCTCGAGGATGCCTTTACCAAGGCGATTCACTATATGCAGGGCCATGATGCTGTCGGTATGTTGTCGCCCTACTCGCAAAATCCCGAGGGTTACAAGCAGTATCTCTGTAAACGGTATCCTGCGGTGTTGGACCTGTTTCTAAGAGGCTTTGCCCCGCGATTCATGAAGCGCATTTTTGAGGCTCGCCTTCAGGAATATGAAATGCGCTGGGACCTGCAGGATCAGGCGCTAAGTAAAGAGGTCATGGCAAGCGGTTGCTTTATGTTTGTGCGCTATAACGTTTTGCATAAAGTGAAGGGCTTTTCCCCGGATTTTTTTGTCTACTTTGAAGATTTTGACCTTTCTATCAGGATCGCAAAGAGTTCAACTATTGCCTATGTTCCGGATGTGCGTATCGTTCATGGCGGCGGAAACGCGTCGAAAAAAGGCTTGAAACATATCATTATGTTTGCCAAGTCCGCGTTTGTGTTTTATCACAAGCACGGTTGGCGCTGGGCATAATCAGGCATTAACACTATGCCATCCGTCGATAAAGAGCTGATACGTGGTGGCCGCCTTGCCAAGAACGTGGTTTGGAACCTGCTCAGCATCGGCGTACCTTTCCTGGTCGCAATCATAACCATCCCGATCCTCATCGACGCGATAGGCAAGGACCGGTTTGGGCTGCTGGCCATCAGCTGGATGTTTGTCGGCTATTTCAGTTTGTTCGACTTTGGACTCGGCCGTGCGTTGACGGTGTTGGTTGCAAGGTGTCTGGGTGAGAACCGCCAAGATGATATACCGGGGTTGGTGTGGACGGCGTTGACCCTGATGGCGGTTCTTGGGGTGATCGGTTTTGGCATCATATCCATGCTCACGCCTTGGTTGGTCGGCTCGGTACTGAAGGTGCCACCAGAGCTGCAGCAGGAGACTTCCAAGGCTTTCTACTTGTTGTCGTTGTCGATTCCCTTCGTGATACTCACTGTAGGTCTGAGAGGAGTAATTGCGGCATACCAGCAATTCGGCATGCTTACAGCGATCCGTATACCCATGGGGATATTTACCTTTGTCGGACCGGTCGCTGTGTTACCCTTTTCCATAAGTCTATACCCCATTGTGGCGGTACTGGTTGTCGGTCGTTTTATTGCTGTTTTGGCCCATCTGCTGCTGATGTTACGAATTGTCCCAGAGGTCGCGTATCGCTACAGGCTGGACGTGGCTCAACTCCGCCCGCTGCTTGGATTTGGCGGCTGGATGACAGTTAGTAATCTGGTTGTTCCCTTGATGGTCTCCATGGATCGTTTTGTAATCGGGGCCGTGCTCTCGGTAACCGCCGTGGCTTTCTATACAACTCCCTTCGAAATTGTTTTTCGCCTTCTGGTGATACCTACAGCATTCGCTGCCGTTTTGCTGCCTGCGCAATCGACCACCCTGGCGATAGAGAAGGGTGACGAGAGACGCTACTCCGCGGTGCTATTCAACAAAGGACTCAGCTACATTTACATAGTACTGTTTCCCCTGCTTTTACTGATTTCCGTATTCTCCTACGATGGCTTGAAGCTATGGGTAGGTGAGGAGTTTGCCAGCAACGGATTCATGGTGATGCAGTGGCTGGTCGTCGGTGCGTTGCTGTATGGTCTTTCACAGGTGCCATTTTCCCTGTTGCAGTCTGCGGGCCATCCCGATTGGGCGGCAAAACTTCACCTCTTGGAGCTGCCCGTCTATATAGCCGTGCTCTGGTGGGCGCTGACGAACTATGGGATTTTAGGGGCGGCAGTGGTTTGGACACTCAGGGCCTGGGTGGATGCACTTGTTCTCTATGCCTTGTCATTGATACTGATTCCTGAATGTCGAACATCGGCACCAGGTTTTGGGATTTCAATGATTATTGCGGTTATTCTGTTCTTTCTCGCCACCCAGTTTGACGATCTGTTAGGAAAATCCATGTTTGTCATCGTGGTCCTGACAGTCTTTACCTATATAGTCTGGGAGTATGTTTTGGAACAAAAAGAGCGGCGTTGGCTGTTGAATGGTTTGGGGAGCTTGGTCAATCGTTGACAGGCCAAACTGTACTGTCCGAATCGACTGCCGGCTCTCCTGCGGTGTAGTTTACAAACAGGTTATACTACTTAGTTGTCTATTTTGATTTTGGTGATGCTATAGATGTCTCGTGCCCGACCTCACAACCGTCTGATCATGTTCGTGGTAAATGATCCGGGCTTCTTTCTTTCGCATCGCCTGCCGTTGGCACTGGCTGCACGGGATCAGGGATATGAGGTGTGTATTGCCACGCCTCCCGGAGATGGTGTGGAGCAGATCAAGGCGGCAGGCTTGCAATATAGACGAGTGACCTTGAGCAGGAGCGGGGCGAACCCGTTACTCGAACTATGGACAATATGGAGTTTGTATAAGCTCTATCGTGAACTGCAGCCTTTGATCGTCCACCATGTGACTATAAAGCCGGTACTGTATGGTACATTGGCGGCACGCCTCGCAAATGTATCAGCGGTAGTCAACGCAATATCGGGCCTTGGCTTTGTCTTCCTGGCTCGTGGTTGGTTCAGTGCCATGGCTCGGTCTGCGGTGTTGACAAGTTATCGTTGGTTGTTTTCACGCAAGCGTCTTTGGGTCATTGTACAGAATCGTGATGACTATGATTATCTGCTGGAAAAGGAGTGTCTGAGTCAGGATAAGATCGAATTGATACGCGGTTCGGGTGTTGATGTTGATCAGTTTGTGACTGAACCAGAGGACGACGGCCTGCCTGTGGTGGTTCTGCCAGGGCGAATGTTATGGGACAAGGGTGTGGGGGAGTTTGTCGAGGCCGCGCAGATGTTGCATGGCATGGGGATTGAGGCAAGGTTTGTCCTGGTGGGGGGAATAGATCCCAGCAATCCCGAGTCTGTGCCCGTGGTACGTCTTGCGGAGTGGGCGAGAGAGGGAGATGTGGAGTGGTGGGGTAATCGACAGGATATGCCGTCTATCTACAAGCTTGCGCATATTGTCTGTCTGCCCTCCTATCGAGAGGGGTTGCCCAAGGTGCTATTGGAGGCGGCCGCAGCGGGACGGCCAATTGTGACAACCGATGTTCCGGGTTGTCGCGAGGTTGTGATCGAGGAGAAGAACGGATTGTTGGTACCGGCAAGGCAGAGCAGGCCACTGGCGGATGCCCTGCGTAGATTGATAACCAATCCGCAATTGCGTCACTCCATGGGGCATCGAGCAAGAGTGATGGCGGAGGCTGAATTCTCAATTCAGCAGGTCGTGGAACGTCACTTGGATATCTATCGACGGGCGCTCGAACTGTGACCACCATTCTCGTGACCGGAGCAAACGGGTTTGTCGGTGAACACCTCTGCCGTTATCTCACCACCAAAGGTTATACGGTAAGGGCCGCTCTGCGTGAATATCGGCCTCAATGGAGCTTGGCTGATCAGGTTGCGGTTGGGGATATCCACGGTTCCACCGACTGGAGCAGGGCACTGACAGGTGTGGATACGGTGATCCACCTGGCAGCACGTGTCCATGTGATGCAGGAATCCGAGGATGATCCGTTGGCGGTGTTTCGCAGGATTAATGTGGAAGGTACCAGTGGCTTGGCAGAACAGGCCTCTGCTGCAGGCGTCAGGCGTATGATCTATCTGAGCAGTATCAAGGTGAACGGTGAAAAGACCCACGGCGAGCCTTTTCGCGCGGATGACGATGCCGCACCGGAAGATGCCTATGGCGTTTCCAAATGGGAAGCGGAGCAGGTGTTGCGCAGGATCGCAATAGAGACGGGACTGGAACCGGTCATTGTCCGTCCTGTGGTGATCTACGGTGCGGGGGTCAAAGGCAACATTCAAAGATTGATGTCACTGATCCGGCGAGGTGTACCCTTGCCGCTGGGTGGGATCACAAATCGTCGCAGTTTTTTAAGTGTCCAGAATCTGCTCGATTTTCTGCGTTGCTGTATTGATCATCCGGCTGCGGCCGGTGAGCTTTTTCTCCTCGCGGACGGGGAGGAGCTGTCGACGCCCCAGCTCATTCGCAGGCTGGGCCAAGCTATGGGCTGCGGTGTCAGGCTGTTTCCTCTGCCCTTGTCACTACTGCGGTTGAGCGGATGGTTGGGCGGACAGTCCCAGGTGATTGCGCGACTTACGGAAGATCTCCAGGTGGATATCGGGAAAAACAGGGAACGCCTGGGATGGACACCTCTCTATGACATGGACCAGGCCCTGCGGGAGATGGTCGACGTAAACGGTTGGCGGTAACCGCTGTGGCCCCGCAAATGTATTGGACGATATTGCTCGGTTTCCTGCTGTCGCTCGTATTGACTGGGGTGGCGCGTGCCTATGCATTGCGCCGTGGCCTGATGGATCGTCCCAGCCGTCGAAGTTCTCATATGGTCGAGACCCCCAGAGGAGGTGGAATCGCCTTTGTCCTGATCTATCTGGTGGCATCCTGGTTGTTGCACGACCCTTCAGACACGGCAGGTCAAAGTCATGGTTTGTACCTGACCCTGCTGCTGGGTGGTGGCTTGGTTGTGATAATCGGCTTTATCGATGATCACCGAAATGTCCCTCCCCTGTTGCGCTTCATCGTCCATCTCGTAGCGGCGGTGATTGCCCTGGTCATGCTTGAGATGCCGGTTATCGAACTCTGGCCGGAAGTACGCGTCACTGGCTGGTGGCTGAATGCACTGCTCGTGATCGCACTTGTCTGGTTGTTGAATCTCTACAACTTCATGGATGGAATCGATGGCATTGCCAGTCTGCAGGGAATAGCGGTTCTGCTTGGTGCGGTTACGATTCTTGCGCTCAACCAAGGCAGTCTCGAGACTGTGGAGCCGCTATTGATGCTGGCAGCCTGCATTGCCGGTTTCATGCTGTGGAACTGGCCGCCGGCAAGGATCTTCATGGGGGATGCGGGGAGTGGATTTATCGGCTATGCATTGGGCGTGTTTACGCTCTACACTGCCAATGCCTCCCCGGTCTCGTTTTGGAGCTGGGTTATCCTGCTCGGTCTTTTCGTAGTGGATGCCACGTGGACCCTCGGAGTGCGGGTGTTGGCTGGGGAAAAGTGGTATCAGCCGCATGCCAAGCATGCCTACCAGCATTTGGCCCGGCGCAGGCAGTCTCTCTACAGCGACCGAGGCTTGTCACCGGATCGTTGCCGTACTCTGGCGCATCGATGGGTCATACTGCAGGGTTTGGCGATCAACCTGATCTGGTTGTTGCCCCTGGCATGGCTCGCTACGGTTATGCCCGGCTATGGAGTGATCCTGACCCTGGTTGCCTATCTGCCACTGGCGTGGTTGGTCATGCGGGTCGGAGCAGGCCGCGACTGACCCGACCCTAGTTCCCCTCTTCGGGTTGCGACTCCAGCTTTCTCAGCCGGTACTGGATCTCTTCAAGCAGTTTACGATTGACACTCAACAGATCGGCGACGAAGGCTACTAGAATGGTCTGAAAACCAATGCCCATCATAACACCGGCGAGGATGACCGACTGAATGTGCCCCTGTCCATCGCCAAAGAAGTAGAAGTAGAGAAAGCGGAGACCCAGCAGCAGGCCCAGACTGAAGAGGATCAGACCGGTAATAAGAAAGAAGCGGAACGGCTTATAGACAACAAAAATCCGCAGTATGGTAACGATCGACTTCTTGATGTAGCTGCTTATGCTCTTGACCAGCCTGGAAGGTCTGAGATCGTCATTGACTTCGACTGGGATCGATGCCACCGCCATGTGTTTCATGCCGGCCTGAATGATGGTTTCAAGCGTGTAGGTATATTCATTGAAGACGTTCAGTTTCATCGCGGCATCCCGACTGAAGGCCCTGAAGCCGCTGGGCGCATCGGGAACATCCGTCTGACTGACCTTACGCACCACACTGCTGCCCAAACGCTGCAGTGCTTTCTTGGTTAAAGAGAAGTGTTCGATCATCTGGATCGGTCTTGCGCCGATCACCATGTCCGCCTTTTCATCCAGAATCGGTTGCGTCAGCTTGGGGATGTAGCTGGCGTCATATTGATTGTCGGCATCGGTATTGACAATAACGTCTGCGCCTCGTCGCACACAGGCGTCGAGCCCCAGCATGAAGACCTTTGCCAATCCTTGGTTACGGGTAAATCCGACCACATGGTCCACCCCGTTATCCAGCGCTACCTGCCGCGTGGCATCCGTACTACCGTCATCGATGACCAACCACTCTACCTGATCAAAGCCCGCAACCTCTCTGGGAAGTTCGGCGAGTGCGAGAGCCAGGGTCTTCTCTTCGTTATAACAGGGAATCTGAATAATTAACTTCATCGCATTGGGCTCTTATTATCCCCAGAATCTTGGCATTGGTATTCTACCGGGCCCGTCGAAGATCTTTGTCACAGAGTGCTTACAAAGTTTATGAAAAATAGATATTATTTCCTGCGCGCTAGCACCTAATATACCATCTCTATATCTGTTTGGAGAGGAAGCATTACATGGATGAAGGGGAAAAAAGGATAATCCGACCCGAATTGCCCCCAAATACAGTGGATTACTTCATGTTTTTCTTGCCAAGTCCTAATGTCTGGGGCGTGCTGGCCGCTAAGTGATTGATACCTGGGGTGGTGACGAATGTCGGCTATCAATCAACACAATCTCGCAATTTTTCGCCAGAGTCTGCAGCGTGTGACCGCATCGACGGAATTTCTCGACTGTTTTTACGATGGTTTTATCGCTCATTCCGGTGAGATCGGTGGTTTTTTCAAAAATCGGGACATGCGGCAGCTGAAAAAGAAGTTGCGCGAGACCCTTTTCATGCTCGCGGAGACCGCGGAAGGACAACCAGGATTGATGCTCTACATCGAGATGTTGGGGCGGGTGCATGCACGTCTCAAAGTACAGCGTAAACACTTTGTCATTTGGGAAGAGGCGTTATTGGAGGCAGTGAAACGCTACGACAACGAATTCGATGACAAGGTTCTCGCGGCCTGGCTTGAAGTAATCGACAATGTTATCGAGACGATGTTCAGGGCCTTGGATGAAGCAAAACGGTTGGCATCCTGACCCGTCTCCAGATACGCCAACACACACTCTCTATTGACCCGGCCCTGGACCCTGGGCGCTGGCCGCACACCCCGGGGCGTCCGGCCGGCCCCATTCCCTAACCGGCCCCCTCGGCCTCGACAGCGAAAATCTGCCGAGGCGGGGGTACGACACCTTTCTGTCAGCGGCCTGCTGCGGTATCCTTCCGCAATATTGAGTCCTTGGACCGTGTCGGGTCATATCACAAGGGCAGGAATCTACAGCAAAATATCAATCCAGTCGGACGTAACATGCAGAAAACATACGATCCTGCGGCCCTCGAGGCGGAAGTGCAGGCATATTGGGAACAACAGGGGACCTTCGAAGTCACCGAGGATCCAGAAAAAGAGAAGTTCTACTCCCTCTCCATGTTTCCCTACCCCAGCGGTAAACTGCATATGGGACATGTGCGCAACTACACCATCGGCGACGTTATCGCCCGTTATCAAAGAATGCTGGGAAAAAACGTGTTGCAACCCATGGGATGGGATGCCTTTGGACTCCCCGCGGAGAATGCGGCGCTGAAGAACCGTGTCGCCCCCGCTGGGTGGACCTACGATAACATCGCCTATATGAAGGCTCAGCTTGTCCGGCTTGGGTTCGGTTATGATTGGCGGCGGGAACTGGCAACCTGCCAGCCGGACTACTACAAGTGGGAACAGTGGCTTTTCACCGAGCTCTTCAGAAAGGGACTGGTCTATCGCAAGAATGCGGTGGTCAACTGGGACCCTGTCGATCAGACGGTACTGGCCAACGAGCAGGTCATAGATGGCCGCGGTTGGCGTTCCGGTGCCCTGGTGGAGCGCCGTGAGATTCCCCAGTGGTTTATCAAGATTACCGCCTACGCCGACGAACTGCTGGATGAAATCGATAGCCTGGACGGGTGGCCCGAGCAGGTGCGCACCATGCAGCGTAACTGGATAGGTCGCTCCTATGGCGTTGAGATGGTGTTCGAAATCGAAGGTTTGGACGAGGGACTGACCATCTATACCACACGTCCCGATACCCTGATGGGGGTCACCTACGTCGCGGTCGCCGCTGAACACCCGCTGGCGTTGCTGGCGGCTGAGAGTGATCAACGTCTCGCGGCCTTTATCGAGGAGTGTCGCCAGGGCGGTACCTCAGAGGCGGAGCTTGAGACCATCGAGAAGAAGGGGCTGCCTTTGGGGGTCAATGCCATCCACCCGGTAAGCGGTGAGGCGGTTCCGATCTATGCCGCGAACTTCGTCCTCATGGGTTATGGCACGGGTGCGGTGATGGCGGTACCCGCCCACGATGAGCGGGATCATGCCTTCGCCAAAGAGTATGGCATCCCGATCAAGCAGGTGATTCACCCCAGCGACGGTTCAACCGTGGATATAGAATCGGCTGCCTTTACCGCGGCGGGGGAGCTCCATGATTCAGGGCCCTTTAACGGTCTCTCCTCCGCAGCCGCCTTCGACGCCATCGCCGAGTGGCTGCAGGAGCGGGGGAAAGGAAGCAAGACCAAGCAGTATCGCCTACGCGACTGGGGGGTGTCGCGCCAGCGCTATTGGGGTGCGCCTATACCCATGGTCCACTGTGAAACCTGCGGCATTGTCCCCGTGCCTCTGGAGGAGCTTCCGGTGCGTCTGCCGGAGGATATCGTCTACGACGAAAACACCATCAATCCAATAAAGAACAATCCGGCCTTTTCCGATTGCAGCTGTCCCCAGTGCGGGGGTAGAGGGCAGCGCGAGACCGATACCTTCGACACCTTCATGGAGTCGAGTTGGTACTATGCACGTTTTAGCGCTGCCGATGCGGACGCCATGCTCGATGAGCGGGCGGACTATTGGCTGCCCGTCGATCACTATATCGGCGGCATCGAACATGCCGTGCTCCACCTTCTCTATGCCCGTTTCTACCATAAACTGCTGCGCGATGCGGGGCTGGTGAAGAGCAATGAGCCCTTTACTCGCCTGCTGACTCAGGGGATGGTGGTCGCCGATACCTATTATCGCGAGCAGGAGGATGGCTCCCGGCATTGGTACAATCCCTCCGAGGTCGAGGTGGAACGCGATGCAAAGGGGCGTCCGCAGAGTGCGTACCTGAAGGAGGATGGCGGCGCGGTCGTTGTTGGCGGTATCGAAAAGATGTCGAAATCGAAGAACAACGGCGTCGATCCCCAGGCGCTGATCGATCGCTACGGCGCCGATACGGTTAGGCTCTATACCATGTTCACCTCCCCCCCCGACCAGTCCCTGGAGTGGAACGATGAAGGGGTCGAGGGGTCGCACCGTTTTCTCAAGCGCCTGTGGGCATTGGCGGAGTCCATTGAAGCGAGAACGGAAGGGAGTTCCGCACCGGTTGAACTGGCGGCATCCCAAAAGACGGCCAGGCGGGAGCTACACGAGTTGTTGAAAAAGGCCCTCTACGACTACGACCGTCAACGCTTCAACAATGTGGTATCGGCGAGTATGGGGATGATCAATATCCTCTATAAACTGGGTGAAACCCCTGCCGATCTCCAGCTGTTGCGTGAGGGTGTCTCCCTGGTATTGCGCCTGCTGGCGCCGATTGCACCCCACGTTACTCACCATTTATGGTCTGAACTGGGCTATGGTGACGAGATACTCGAGAGTGATTGGCCACAGCCGGACGAAGCCGCACTGGTACAGGAGAGTCTGCCCTATGTGGTGCAGGTCAATGGCAAGGTACGGGCAAGTGTGGAGGTACCGGCGGATGCCGAGAAGCCTGTGATCGAGGCATTGGCACTGGAAAACGAGAATGTTCAGCGCTTTATCGGAGAGGCCGAGGTCAGAAAGATAATTGTGGTGCCCAAGAAGCTGGTGAATATCGTTGCCAAATAGCTTTGCATTGCTGCGTCACCTGGTGTGGATGGGCGTGGTTGCCACCCTTGTCGGGGGCTGTGGGTTTCATCTCAAGGGCTATCAGCAACCCTCCCCCGCACTGAATGGTCTCTATATTTTCGGTTTCCAGAATCGACAGAGCCTGGCCGGCCTGCTCTATGACAATCTGCAGGGCAGGGGAGCCGTATTGGCCAATGATGCCGACGCTTCCAGGCTGATCCTGAAGGTCGTCGAGGAGAAATTCACCAGCAGGGTGCTCTCCGTCGATGCCGGTGGCAAGGCCCTCGACAGGGAACTGCGTCTCACCGCCCTGATCCAGGCCAGAGTTGCGAAGCCTGGCGAGCAAGGTGTGGAACAGCAGCTGGAACTTGTACGTCTGCTCAGCTTCAGTGGCGATGACGAACTGGGTCGGCGCAATGAAACCGAACTGATGAAACACGATATGCGAAATGAGATGGCGGAACAGGTCATTCGGCGTCTCGAGGCCCTGAACTGAGCGGATCGAGCCATGCGGTTGCGAAATGAACAACTGGCGAAACATCTGCAGCAACCGCTCGCGGCAGTCTATCTGCTGAGCGGAGACGAACCCCTGCAAATGCAGGAGGCGGCGGATGCGATCAGGCGCGCCGCGCGCCAACAGGGCTATAGCGAACGCGAGGTACTGGATCAGGGGAGCGGCTTTGACTGGTCCAGTTTGAATTCTGCCGCCGACACCCTCTCCCTGTTCAGTGAGAAGCGGCTGCTGGAGCTTCGGCTCAAAAATGGCAAGGTCGGCACGGAGGGGGGGAAATCCCTGAGCGCCTACTGCGAGCGACCCGCGACCGATACCCTGTTGCTGATCACCCTCCCCAAGCTGGATCGGGCGCAGACCAACAGCAAATGGTATCAGGCGGTTGAACGGCTCGGGGTGGTGGTGCAGATCTGGCCGGTGGAAGGGGGGCGGCTCATGCCCTGGATCGAACAGCGTCTGCGACGTGCAGGATTGATACCTGAGCCGGGGGTGGTGGAGATGCTGGCGGATCGGGTCGAGGGTAACCTGCTGGCCGCCAACCAGGAGATAGAGAAGCTACTGCTGCTCTATGGCGAGGGCGTCATAAGCGTAGAAAGACTTATCGAGGCGGTAGCCGATAGCGCGCGTTTTGACATTTTCACCCTTGTCGACACCCTGCTGGAAGGCAATATCGTGAAGGGGATTCGTATCCTCAACGGGCTTAAGGCGGAAGGTGTTGCTGCACCTGTCGTGCTCTGGGCCTTGAGCCGGGAGATTCGACTGCTAGCCGAGATGGGATTTGATATTGGCAGCGGTAAACCGGTGGAGAAGGTGATGGTCGAGCGCCGGGTATGGGATCGGCGCAAGCCGATTCTGCGCAGGGCACTGCGGCGCAAGGCGGATCATTGGCAGCGCCTGCTTGTTGACTGCGCCCATGCCGACAGGGCGATCAAGGGTCGCGATCCTGCAGATCCATGGCTGCTGTTTCAGCAGCTGGCCAAGGGCATGGCCGGATCCCCCCCCGGATGTGACCGAGTGCTCAGCTCCTAGAGGGATTCAGCGGCTGGTAATGGGTGTGATGCCTATTTGTGAACCCATTCAAGCTAAAAAATCTTCTTCCGTTGTCTGATCTATCACCCAAGGCCTCAATCCGGAGCGCCTGGGAAACCTACTTATCATCAACAAGGAGCAAGTGATGAATAGAAACTCCATGAAACGTGTGATCGCTTTTTTAGCGGCAGGTGCCTTCTCCGGCGCTGTAGCTGCCGGTGAAGAAGCCTTCATGAAGTTGGACAGGAATGCCGACGGTTTCATATCCGCCGAAGAGTCGATCGTGGATAAGTTACTCTATGAGAGTTGGACGGCTGCGGACACCAATAACGACGGCAGAATCGATTCTGCGGAGTTCAGTGCGTTTGAAATCAACAGCAGCAACTATGGACCTAAGGAGTAGAGATTCAACCTATAGACGCTAGGAAATAAAGTTGTATTTTTGTGATTGGTATCACTTAAATTCTCTTCCAAGCGTTGTCTGATGAGTTACCGGAGGGCCCACCGAGGGCTTTTTGGATCGAAAACTACCACATTCCGTTAAGGAGAACATTATGAATAAAAAAACTATCATCCAATCCGCAGTCGCTCTGGCAGCAGCAGGGTTTTTAACCGCAGTCGTAGCGGGGGAGGATGCCTTCAGCAAGCTGGATGCAAATGCGGATGGCGCCATCTCATCCGATGAGGCTACCGCCAACGAGGCACTCTATAAGGGTTGGGAAACTGCCGATGCAAACCAGGATGGCCAGGTTGACGCGGCTGAGTTCAGTGCGTTCGAGGCGACCAGAAGCGCACCTGAGGGTAAATAATCCTTACTGGGTAGATCGAGACCCCGTTTAAGGGCTCTTGATGCCGGCAGCCAGCTTTGTCTGGTTGCCGGTCTCTGCCTGCGCCAGGTGGCAGTTACTCAACTGCAGCTGGGGCGGCTGGGTCGAAAAGATGAAAGGTGCGGTTTTGGATAGCGCGCTCAGCCCCAGAATCTGGCGAGTCTTGCCGGGAAATACCGCGACGTCGACCTCTTCCAGCAGGCATTCATCTCCGATGAGAACGTTGGAGATGGTATAGACAGGCACACTCATTACATCTCCGTTTGCCAGGATCCCCTTCAGCTCCCGCAGATAGCGCGGATTTGCTTTTGTTTGCAGTTCTGCCAGGGTTGCCTCGTTGATGGTCATGTAGCTTGAGCCGGTGTCGACCATAAATTCGGTGGTGGGCATATCACCGATCTTCCCCGCGATATAATAGGTACTGGCACCCTTTGAATACATTGGGACATCAAATATGAACTGTTCCGCCCACAGCTGAGCGGTGAAGCCGGTTAAGATCAGGGCACTTATAAAAGTTTTGAGCATGGCTGCAGGTTTAGTTCTATCTGAGTCTGACTTATCTAGATAGATCGGTTGATCTTGCGTGAACTTAAGTATTTTGGTGCCCGGTTTACACAATAATTCCCACGTTGAGAGCTAGGATTTACACCACCGAATCATGGCCCGTTTTGAAGTAGGAGGGATAATTCTTTTATTTTTCAATAAGGTATTCTGGCCAGACCGGATAATTTCAATACAGGCCAAAAAATTCCACTGTTGTATTAAGGATTACCCTGTTGCCCCCGGCCCGCTATCGAGGCGCTATCAGTTGCAGCGCTGGGAGGGATAAACAGGGCGTCATTTTGTTCCAGATTTGATAAAGTTATCGATTCAATCGGTCAGCCTGCCTGGCCGTGGCATTACCATCTATTCAGACAACAGTACGACCATGCAAAACCAGATTTCCGATGTCGCCAGCTACATGGACACACTTGGCCAGGAGGCCCGTCAAGCCTCCAGGGTGCTCGCCAGCGCCACGACAGCGCAAAAGAACCAGGCGCTGGAGGCCATTGCCGATGAGCTGGATAGGCACAGAGATAGACTGGCAGCGGAAAACAGCAGGGACCTGCAGGCAGGCGCGAAAAAGGGGCTGGACACTGCGCTTTTGGATCGACTTGAGCTGACCGGCGGGCGTATCGACAGCATGATAGAGGGATTGCGTCAGATCGCCGCTCTTCCCGATCCCATCGGCGAGGTCTTTGACATGAAGTATCTCCCCAGCGGCATTCAGGTGGGGCGGATGCGGGTGCCATTGGGAGTGGTCGGCATTATTTATGAATCGCGGCCCAATGTAACCGCAGATGCTGCCGCGCTCTGTTTGAAGTCAGGAAATGCAGCCGTGTTGCGGGGTGGCAGCGAGGCCTATAACTCCAACCAGGCGATTGCCGCGGCGATTCACAGTGGCCTGCAGCAGGCAGCCCTGCCCCAGGCAGCGGTGCAGGTGTTGGCCACCACCGACCGTGCGGCGGTAGGCAAGATGATCACCATGCCGGACTCCATCGACGTCATCATTCCACGGGGCGGCAAGGGCTTGATCGAGCGCATCAGCCAGGATGCACGGGTTCCGGTTATCAAGCACCTGGATGGCATCTGTCATGTCTATATCGATGATCAGGCAGATGCCGAGAAGGCCTTCGCGGTAGCCATGAATGCAAAGACGCAACGATACGGTACCTGTAACACCATGGAGACCCTGCTGGTCGCTGAAGCGGTTGCCGAGGAGTCGCTGGCAAGGCTCGCCCCCGCGCTGGCGGAAAAGGGTGTTGAGCTCAGGGGTTGTGTGCGTACCCGAGAGATAATTGGTGATTGCGTGGCGGCAACCGAGGCTGATTGGGATACCGAGTATCTGGCACCCATACTCTCGATCCGTGTAGTGGATGGACTTGAGCAGGCCATTGCCCATATCAACCGCCACGGATCCCAGCATACCGATGCCATCATCACCGAGAACTATACCCGTGCGCGCCGCTTTCTCACCGCAGTGGACTCCAGTTCGGTGATGGTCAATGCATCCACCCGCTTCGCGGACGGATTTGAATACGGCCTGGGCGCGGAGATCGGCATCTCCACGGACAAGTTCCACGCCCGCGGACCGGTTGGCCTGGAGGGGCTGACATCGGTGAAGTTCATCGTTCTAGGTGATGGCCACATTCGTGGATGATGAGGGAATGGTGTTAATGGGCGCTGGAAGATGATCGGCGTCTTCGGTGGCACCTTCGATCCGGTTCACTTCGGTCACCTGCGTACCGCCCTTGATGTGATGCAGAGCCTTGGGCTCGAGGAGGTTCGCTTCATTCCCCTGCATGGCGCGGTTCATCGGGATCAACCCATGGTACCCGCAGAGCAGAGGCTCGAGATGGTACGCCTTGCGGTTCAACATCAAGCGGGCTTTGTTGTCGATGACCGGGAGATCCGGCGTGCAGGAGACTCCTACACGGTTGCGACCCTCGCCAGCCTGCGCCAGGAGCAGCCGCAACGGTCACTCTGCCTGCTCCTGGGTATGGATGCCTTCAACGGATTTGCCGATTGGTATCGTCCACATGAGATTCTGACACTGGCGCACCTTGTTGTGATGTACCGTCCCGGGGAGGAGAGTCCCAAGGATCCCAGGCTCAAACAGCTGCTTGACACAGCCCGGGTCGCCAGGGTGGAGGCGTTGCTGGCGGTTGATCATGGCGCGATCCTGTTGCATCCGGTGACCCAGCTCGATATCTCGGCGAGCAAGGTCCGCAATCTCCTCGCCGAGGGCCGGACTCCGCGCTTCCTGCTTCCGGAGGCTGTGTTGCAATATATTGAACATAATGGTTTTTATGGAGTGGATCATACAAATGAGCCACAATAGGTTATGCTTGAAACTGAGATTGGGTAAAATCGCTCTCCCCGATGACCCGGTCTCACTACTTTAGGCAACAGATACAGGACTCAATGCAAATAGAAGAACTCCGTGACGTCGTTCTGCAAGCACTGGACGACATGAAAGCGAAGGATGTGGTGGTACTGGATGTACGCGGAAAGACCAGCATAACCGATATCATGGTTGTCGCCAGCGGTACCTCCGACAGGCATGTGAAATCAATTGCCCAGACCGTGGCCTTCAAAGCGAAACAGGCAGGCGAGGCCCCTCTCGGTACCGAGGGAATGGAGGATGGGGAGTGGGCGTTGGTGGACCTCAACGGAGTGGTGGTGCATGTGATGCAACCGAAGGTCCGGGATTTCTACCACCTGGAGCGGTTGTGGTCTCTGGATGAACCGGAAAAGGTTCCCCCGCAAACACTGAAGTCAATCTGACTCGCTAAATGGATCGGTTTGACCGGATATTCGAACTCAACCGTATCCTTCAGGCAGCCCGCTACCCGGTCTCAAGACAGCAATTGGAGCAGGAACTGGAGTGCTCACGGGCTACCGTGAAACGTCTCATCGAAGAGATGCGTCTCTATCTCAATGCGCCGATCGTCTACGACCGCAAACTCAATGGCTACAGTTACGACCGGCGCGAGGGGGAGATGTACGAACTCCCCGGGCTCTGGTTCAATGCATCGGAGCTGCATGCGATGCTCGCCGTGCAACAGCTGCTCGAAGGCGTGCAGCCGGGGCTCCTGGAGAGCCATCTTAAACCCCTGAGAAGAAAGATAGACGGACTGCTTGCCCGGCAGCCGGGTAAGGGTGAGCCGATATCCCAGAGAATTCGCCTGATTCGGGCAGCCGCCCGTCCCGCCGGTCCCTTCTTCACCCAGTTGGCCGACAGCCTGGCATCCCGGCGCCGGCTCAAGCTCGTCTACTACAAACGTTCCCGTGACGTGCTCAGCGAACGCGAGGTCTCACCGCAGCGCCTTACCCACTATCGCGACAACTGGTACCTGGACGCCTGGTGCCACTTGCGCGAAGCGCTGCGCACCTTTGCCCTGGATGCGATTCGTGATGCGCGACAGCTGGATCTGGTTGCGCTGGACGTGGCGGAGGCAGAGCTGGAGCACCACTTTGCGGATGCCTACGGTATCTTCTCGGGCAGAGCGAAGAGCCAGGCGGTGGTACGTTTCACCCCCCAGGCGGCGCGCTGGGTGGCAATGGAGGAGTGGCACCCCAAACAGCAGAGCCGCTGGCTCGAGGATGGGCGCTATGAGTTGACCCTGCCCTATGCCGATCCCGCTGAACTGTTGATGGATTTGCTCAAATACGGCGCCGATGTGGAAGTGGTCTCTCCTCCTGCTTTGCGCCGTTCGATTCAGCAGCGCTTGCAATCGGCGTTGGATCGTTACGAACAGTGATCACTGCCTGCAGGCCCTGGTCTTTGACCCAGTGCCATGCAGTTACTAGCAATTCTTTTTCAGCTCTTTGTAGCGACGAATCGCTTTCTTGCGTTGGGTGTGAAGAATCTTGATCTCAGTGGAGAGGCGTTTGCGTTTGGTGCGATCCTTTTCCTTTGCCAGTTTCTCCTTGGCGATGCTTTCCTCCTTTTTCAGCTTCTTCAACAGCTCCGAGATACGGTCGCATTTAGGGCGATCGGACTTCTTCCCCGCATCAATCAGGCTCTTCAGCTTGTTTATGAGTTTTTCTGTTTGGGGCATGCTAGCTACCTTTGGATTGCCTGTGCTAAGGCCCATCATCTGAAACCATATAGCTTGACTGCTGTTAACGCAAGTCTTTCACGGACACATCTTGATCCTTCAATCTGAGGTCGTGTCTTGTGTAGGCCGCAACCGGCCTTTCCGGGTAGTCCTCGAGCGTGACATTTGACTCAGATGGGGGTGTCGAAATGGCATGGTTATGATAGTGCTTAGGATGCCATGTCATCAGATTGTCAGAAATATGTCATAATTAGGGAGCCTAGGGGTGCATGCAATAAATGATTTCAGGTAGAATTATTTTTGGCTCGAGTCATGCAATCTATCTTGTCTCGATCGAGTCCCTTTGAATCTGAAAGCAGATAAAGCCGGGTTTGTGTCGATTCTTCAATTGCTGGTATAGCTGGATCTGAATCCCTGTAACTGCAGGCCCTTGGTTGGCATTTGATGTCATGCTCCTGATTCGGATCTCCCGTTCAGAGAACCCGCATCAGAATAATCAGTCCGCCCATTGCGGTAGCTACTAACCTGACCGGAACAGTTGATGGAAGAGTTGAGAACCTTTATCGATACTCTTGGGCTCGCAGATGTAGAGTGGGAGCTGCTGCTGCGGGTCATGCTACAGGTGTTCCTGCTCTCGCTGTCAGCTATCTTCTCCGGTTCTGAAACCGCGCTATTCTCCCTCAGCCGGATCGACCTGCAGAAACTCCGGCATAGCCGGGACAAGCACTCCGAAAGCATCCATGCCATGCTGGATGAGCCGAGGCGCCTGATTATCTCCATTCTCTGCGGCAATGAACTGGTCAATATAGCATCCGCGGCGAATATGGCGGCGATCCTGCTGCTGCTTTTCGGCGATATGGACGTGAGCTGGTTCAATATCCTCATCATGGTGCCACTGCTGTTGTTGATCGGTGAGGTCACACCGAAGACCATCGCGGTCAGTATACCGGTGAAGTTCGCAACACGTGTCACCGCAAGGATTCTGCCGCGCTGGATCGTTTTCATCACCCCGCTGCGAGAGGCGGTGAGATCTGTCTCCGACCGCATCACCACCCATATCGTGGGCGAGGCGGTGAGTCGGGAGAACCTGCTCCATGCCGACGAACTGCGAACCCTGTTGGAGGCTGGGGAGGAGAGTGGGGTTATCGAAGCCACCGAACGGGTATTGATCGATAATGTCCTGGAGGCATCGGAGACCGAGATCTCGCGCATCATGACCCCGGGTCCGCGTATCCAGTTTCTCGATGCCGCGCTGCCCGTGCAAGCACTGATCGAGGCCTTTCGCGACTACCGGCATCCCCGTATCCCGGTCTATCAGGGGCATTGGGACAATGTCATCGGTTTTCTTCACTCGGAGGACATTCTGCGTCTTGTCCGCGGTGGAGGCGATATGGAGCAGGTGACCCTGGAGATGATTCTGAAGCCGGCGCATTTCGTTCCGCCGACGAAGAAGGTGGATGAGATGTTCGACTATTTTCAGGCGAACAATACCCGGGTTTCCATCGTGCTTGGCGAATACGGTGAGGTGCTGGGCGTGGTCACCATGAAGGATGTGCTGACCTTCATCTTCGGTGAGATCAGCGGCAAGATGGCGGGTTCGGAGTACTACCAGGAGGAGGATGAGAACAGCTATATCGTCCCGGGGGATATGCGGCTCACCGACTTTTACAATCTCTCCAATTTTGATATCGAGGACCCGGTGATGGCAACCATCGGTGGTGTGGTCTTCCGTCTCTTCGACCGGCTGCCCAGTGAGGGGGACAAGATCCGCAACGAAGGTTATGAATTCATCGTCAAGGAGTTGAAGGGACTGCGAATCAGCAAGGTCCTGGTGCGCAAAATCAACGCCAGCGATGATGAGCCGGGCGAGGGTGATGATGAGGGCATGGAGGGGGGCGCCGCTGTCGGAGAGGTGGCCGAGACCGAAACGGAGCAGATCCCCACAGAACAGGAGGAGAAATCCAAGACCCAGACGGAGGAGGTAGAAAATGAACTGGGGCGTTGAACTGCTAATGATCCTTTTCTTTCTGTTGCTGAAGGCGTTTTTCTCCGGATCGGAGATCGCGATGGTGAATTCCGACAAGCTCAAGCTGCGGCATCAGGCCAAGCTCGGCAATCGGGGCGCCAATCAGGTCCTCAAGCTGTTCAAGACACCGGATGTCATCCTGGGGACGACCCTGGTCGGCACCAATATCGCCACCGTCACCATTTCCACCTTGGGCGCACTGGTCTGTATCGATCTGTTCGGCAAGACGGGCGATCTGATCTCGGTGATCATATTGACCCCAATCCTTTTGATCTTCGGCGAGGTAGTGCCGAAGAGTGTATTTCAGCAGGAGGCTGACAGCCTGGTCGGTCGCCTGATCTATATACTGCGTTTCTTCTCCTATGTCTTCTACCCGGTTATCTTCATTTTCAGCCGTGTGGCCAGGCTGGCGACCCGGATAGTGGGCGGCGGCGTAGTGCCGCAAAACATGTTCATCACCCGCGAGGAGTTGCGGGTGCTGCTCGATGTCTCCGAATCGACGTCGGACCTACAGACCATCGACCGCAAACGCATCCGCAGGATCATCCGTTTCGCCGACACCACGGTCGGTGAAGCGATGATCCCGCTGCCCGACGTGGTGGGTTTCAACGAACTCCGAAACATGAAGGAGGCAGTAAGGCTGGTGATGAAACACGGCTACAACCGCCTCCCCGTCTACCGTGGAAATATCACCAATGTCAAAGGTATCCTCACCCTGGATACCTGGGACCTGATGCTGCCTGATATTGACGAGCAACCGATGGCTGAATACATCAGTCCAGTACTCTATCTCTCTCCGCGACAGACCATCGATCGCGCGCTGCCGATGCTGCAGGCAAGGAAGGACCACATGGCCGTGGTGGTGGACGAGTTCGGTTCCGCTATCGGTATCCTTACCATGGAGGATGTGTTTGAAGAGGTTGTAGGTGAGATCGACGTGGGTTACGACTTCGATGAATATCACCCGAAACGCAGGGTTTACATAGAGCATGAGAGTGAAAACAGCCACTTGGTAAGCGGCAGAATGCCGATCTCAGAGATCAATGATATTTTGCATGTCGAGTTTCCCGTGGAGGAGGCGCTGACAGTGGGCGGCCTGATAGTCAGCCGGCTGCGTCACATACCCTCGGATGGTGACTTTATAGAAGAGGCCGGACATCGTCTGACGGTGATTGAATCCGATGAGCGCTCGGTGGTGAAGGTCAAGATAGAGCGACAGATGGGGTGAAGCCGCTGTAAATTAAAACCAACTAACGACGGAGGAGTACACGCATGGCGGAAGGTGTCATAAAAAAACCTATACTTGTACCTGTCGACTTTTCTGCAGCATCGGAAGCGGCGCTGATCAAGGCATTCGAACTGGCGGACTGCCTTAAAATCAGGGTGGTGGTGCTACATGTGGTGCACGATCCGGTCGACATGCCTGGCTACTACGCCAACATGGTGAAGAAAAAGCGATTTGTCAGAATGCAGGATGCCGCCCGTGTCATGCTGGATGGGTTCATCAAGACATTTCGCAAAAAGCATTCCACCAAGAAACGTCTGAAGCGGACTGAGCGGATGCTGGTTATCGGTCTTCCGGTAACACGGATTCTCCAGGTCGCTGAAAAAATAGATCCCTTGATGGTAATAATGGGGAGCAAGGGAACGACCGGTATCAAACACCTGATGCTGGGTTCTGTGGCCGAGCGTGTGGTTCAGCTCTGCCCTCAACCTGTGTTGGTTGTAAAGGCGGCATCCGAGGAGGAGATAGCTTCGAATGAATCATAATAATCCGATAAAGCTGACTGAACTGAACCTCAAACAGACCATTGTGATGTTGATTGCAGTGCTAAGTATGGCGCTGGCGCTGCCTGTGTTCGCCGATGCCGGAGCGGACGCGGGCATCGATTGGGGTGTCATGGGTATGAAACTGTTCGGCGGACTTGCCCTGTTCCTGTTTGGTATGGAACAGATGGCGGATGCGCTGAAGGCGGTGGCGGGGGGGCGCATGAAGAATATCCTCGCCAAGCTTACCACGAACCGTCTTATGGGCGCGGTTACCGGGGCCTTTGTCACAGCGGTTATCCAGTCCTCTTCGGTGACCACGGTGCTGGTGGTCGGTTTCATCACTGCGGGCCTGATGTCCCTGTCCCAATCGATTGGCGTCATCATGGGTGCGAACGTTGGCACCACGATCACCGCCCAGATAGTTGCCTTCAAAGTGACCAAGGCGGCGTTATTGATGATCGGTGTTGGTTTCACCCTTTTGTTTGCGGCCAAGCAGGAACGTATCAAACATTACGGTGCCATGCTCATGGGACTGGGTCTGGTTTTCTTCGGTATGAGTATCATGAGCGATGGCATGAAACCGCTGCGCACCTATCAGCCGTTTCTCGATCTCATGATCAGCATGGAAAACCCCCTGATCGGTATCCTGGTGGCTGCTGGTTTTACCGGCCTGATCCAGTCCTCATCGGCAACCACCGGTATCGTGATAGTCATGGCGAGCCAAGGGTTCATTACTCTTCCCGCCGGCATCGCTTTGGCCTTTGGCGCCAATATCGGCACCTGTGTCACCGCAATGTTGGCATCCATCGGTAAACCGAGGGAGGCTGTGCGGGCGGCAATCGTGCATGTGATCTTCAACGTGGCGGGGGTCATTATCTGGCTTGCCTTCATTCCCCAGTTGGCGGAATTGGTATCCCTTATCTCTCCAAGCCATCCGGAACTTTCGGGTATCGCCCGACTGGGGGCTGAAACGCCGCGCCAGATCGCCAATGCACATACCATATTCAATATTGCCAACACCCTGATCTTTATCGGTTTGACCGCACAATTCGCCAGGTTGGTGGAGTGGTTGATTCCCGACCGCCTGTTGGAGGAGGAGGGTTTGGCGGTGAGTGCAAAGTATCTGGATGACGAACTCCTTTCGACACCGACGCTGGCTTTGGATCGGGTGCGTTTGGAAGTGCTGCACATGGGGGAGCGGGTATTGGAGATGGTGGACAAGATAATGCCCGCCATACTCACCGGCGATCGAAAATCACTGGATGATGTGGCTATGCTCGATGATGAGGTGGATATCCTCTATGAGCAGATTATCGACTACCTTGGCAAGATCGGTAAACAGCCGATGACAGATACCCAGACCGAGGAGTTTCTCTCCCTGATGGCGGCAGTCAGCGACCTGGAGAATATCGGTGACACCATCGAGACCAACATGGTCGCGCTCGGATATGAACGCCTCAAACACGGATTCACCATCAGTGAGCCGACAAAGGAGGTGCTCAACGGATTTCAGAAGGTGGTGAAGAAGGCGGTTGACGGTGCGGTACAGGCTGTTTCCCAGCTCAATGTCGAGGTGGCGCAGAGCGTCATCGACATGAAGGATGAAATCAACAAGCTGGTTGATTCAGCGGCTGTGCACCAGGCCTCCAGGCTGGTCGCGGAAGAGCCCAATCGGATACCTGCCTATACCACTGAAGTGGATATTATCGAAAAGCAGAAACGCATCTATTATTTCGCAAAACGCATGGCGAAGACCGTCATTCCTCCTGAAGAGTTAAAGGAGAAGTAGCAACTCGTCAGCTGGTTTGAGCATGAAGGTTAAAAAAATAGTCCGGCTCCTGCAGCGTTTTCTCGATAAGGACAAAAAGAGGACTAAGCAGGAGCTGGCGGCGATCGATGAACTCCTGAAAAGGTTGGAGGATCGGAGGGATCGATTGCAGCATAAATTGCTTAAGCAAAAGCGAACCTGCAAGCAGAAGCGCATGAAAGCGGAACTGAAGATCGTTGAGATGAAACTGAAAAACGCAAGGAAGCGACGCAAGACTATCGCAAAGGCAAAAAAAGTTGAGTAGCAATGCGGCTAAACCGGATACTCAAACCGCGATGCGCCAACTCATCGATCGGGTGCGCCGGGAGATCCCGTTCAATATCCCGGAGGATCAGCTTTGCGGCGACTCCTGCCAGGGCTGTTCGAGTAAGCTGCTGAGCTACCTGGAGTGTGAACTTGATGATTGGGAATTGAAACTGGCAAATGGCAGCATTCCCGACTTCCGCGATCTCAGTCGTCTCGCCGAGAAGTGTAAAAAGATAGCCAGGGTGCTGCATCAGAATGGACTGCTCGGGGAGTTGCCAGTGCCTTGATCTAACCGCCCCCTGCACTCGCTTTTTTCACCCATTTATCCGTTCAGCTTTCGTTCAGCAACAACTCCATATGCTTCTCCATAAGCTCACTGAATATGGAGAACTTCGATGAACGGTAAAGCATTACTCTTGGCCAGTCTGGTTAGCGCCTCGTTAGCCACCGCCGCACCTGTGCAGGCCCACGACGCCTACGACTATCCCTATGGCCTGCTGGGTGGCCTCTTCCTTGGCCTCAGCTGGAGCCACTATCACGATCATGGCCACTCCCATCGCCACTACGACCGTCACTATCGTCACCGTGAGTATCGGCGCAGCAGGAGCCATGGACGTCTCCACCGCGATAAGCACAGGGGGCATCGCCATGGCAAAGGAGAGCGTCGCCGTCACGATCACCGGGATTAATCGGGGAGAGCAGTCATGTGCAGTTTTCAAAAGAACGGATGGTTTCCGTTAACTTTATTACTGGTGTTAATGCTGTTGGGGCAGCAGGCAATCGCACAGGAGATAGCTGCCAGGTTCTCTCAATCCGTTGCAGGGAAGGCGGCTGCCGGTGTGGAGATAGAAGATAGCCAGCTCGACCAGGCGGAAGTGGATGAGCATCAGGAACTGGTTGTCTCAGGCAGCAGGATGGAGGCAACCGTGCAGCGCGGCTTCGCTGCCCATGCCTCCGGAGCAGGGTTGAGTATCTTCGATGCTCATGCCGTGATCAGCAGGGATGACGATGACGACGGCTTCTATCACCGCCTGAAGGTGGTGTTCGATGCGGATACCTCGGATGACGAGATCTGGGTCTATGCCAGGCTCTACCTAAGCCTCGAGGGCGGACCCTGGAACCACTACTACACCACCGATCTGTTTCCGATAACGGGTGATGCCAGTGATGACGAGTATGAAGTTGTCACCCGGTTGTTGGATGGTTACCCGACCGGCTATTATGATGTTTTGATCGAGCTCTATGATGCGGATTTCGATCTTCTCGAGGTCAACTACGGTCCCTATGAGGACAGCGATCTGGCCGTGCTCCCCTTGGAGGATAGCTACCGGGACGACTACCACGACCATGGCGGTGGCGGTGCAACCGGCCTCTTTACCCTGTTGCTGGGGCTGATGGCCCTGCAAAGAGGGTCTACACGTCGGCACCGCGAGGGTGGTATAGGGAGTGGCGGGGAGTAAGATGACGGCAGTTGTCCAGGATCGATTGTTGGCAAATAATCGGTCCTGGAGAGATACAGAAGGGGAGCTGCCGATGATGCACAAGCAGATACTGCTATTTATGATCTTACTCACCTTGTCGCTGTTGCAGGGGTGTTCCTCCCTGGATCAGGTCAACCGGGTCATGGATGGGCGGAAACCAACCGCCCAGGTCGAAGGGGTGAGGCTGGATGGCCTCGATTTAGCGGGTGTGGACCTGGTGTTCGATGTCGGCATAGACAATCCCAATCCCTTCTCCATCGATTTGACCGGCTTCGATTACGATCTACAGCTTTTCGATCAGTCGTTCATCAAGGGTCGACAGACGCATGGGTTGAGTCTGGCAGCCAGGAGCGGCAGTCGTATCGAACTTCCCCTGAGGCTTGATTTCAAGCGGTTACTGCGTAGCTATCGGCAACTGCAAGGTGTCGATGAGGCCAGTTACCGGCTCGACCTGGGATTGGGATTTCAGATGCCGGTGATTGGCAGCATGCGTCTGCCTGTCGACATCGAGGGCAGGTTTCCCGTGCCGAAACTGCCGGATATCAGGATCAAGTCGCTCGGGGTGAAGCGGCTCTCCCTGGAGAGGGCTGAGTTGGAGCTGCGGCTCGAGGTCGACAATCCCAACAGCTTCTCCCTCTTGCTGCAGCGCTTGGAATACGATCTGAAACTGAACGGGATTGCCATCGCCGAGGGTTTGATCGATAAACCCCTCGATATCGAGCAGGGTGGGGAGGGGGTGGTCTCCATTCCCCTTTCTGTAGATCTGCTGCGGGCGGGCATGGGGCTCTATTCGGCCCTATTGAGCGGCTCCGGCCTGCGCTATGAACTGAATGGCGCCCTGGATGCCGCTACCGCCAATTCGCTCTTGAAGCGTTTTGAAATTCCGTTGAAAAAGCAGGGTAGTATTAAATTACAGTAGCTGATTTGGCGGCTGTTTGGCCAGACAAGGGCGGAGCACCTGAACGGCAGCCGCATGCGAGCTAAAATTAGATCAGAAAGAGGTATAAATCTATCGACCGGATGAACTATTCAGACTCATCCTGATTCCTGCGGGAAGGAGGTAGTCATGAAGACCTTTATGTTGATGACCGCAAGCGGTCCGCTGGTGATTCTCACATCCCACACCTCCATCGAGGATCCGCTGATCCTGAAAAAACTCACCACCAAGGGGATCGAGAAGTTCCTTGCCTACGAGGTCCCCTACGAGCTGGCAAAGGCGCGTTACGGGGGGCATTTCAGCGTGGTTGCCAATGATCTGCACGAGAGTGACGATCTGCGGGTGTTGGACTATAACGGAGAGCGTGCCTTCAAGCTTTTCTCGTTCACCGAACTCGGCGCGCCAACGGTCCACGAACCCGGTAAAGGTTCGGTAACCGCAGCGGCCTGAGCAGGGCTGGGGGGTTCAGCCGCCGATCAGCCTCCGGGCTCATAGGCGAGGTTGGGTGCAAGCCAGCGCTCCATTTCTGTGACTGGACACCCCTTGCGGCGGGCGTAGTCGCTCACCTGGTCTCTGTTCAGCTTACCCACGGCAAAGTAACGCGCAGCGGGATGGCTGAAGTAGAGGCCGCTAACCGATGCCGTCGGCACCATCGCCTTGCTTTCGGTGAGCCAGATGCCGGTATGCTCTTCAACACGGAGCAGGTCCCACAACAGATCCTTCTCTGTATGATCCGGGCTGGCCGGATAGCCCATGGCGGGGCGGATACCGGTATAGTCTTCCGCGATCAGCTCCTGGTTGCTCAGGGACTCTTCCTGCGCATACCCCCAGATCTCTTTTCTCACCCGTTCATGCAGCCATTCCGCCAGGGCCTCGGCGAGGCGGTCGGCAAGGGCCTTTAGCATAATCGCGTGATAGTCGTCATGCTGTTTCTCGAATTCGTCGAGCTTCTCTTCTATACCGATGCCGGCGGTGCAGGCGAAGGCGCCGATATAGTCGGGCCTTCCGCTGCTCTCGGGGGCGATGTAATCGGCCAGGGATTCGTTGTACCTGCCGTTGATGCCGCCTCCCCGCGAACCTTGACTGCCGGGTTGCCGTGCCTGCTTGCGCAGGTTGTGCAGACGGGTCAGTCTCTCGCTGCGGGATGCATTGCGGTAGACGGCTATATCGTCGCCATCGCTGTTGGCGGGAAACAGACCAACCACGGCCGCGGCACTTAGCCATCCCTCGCTGATCACCTGCTCCAGCATCGACACTGCATCGGCATGGAGTTGTTTCGCCTCCTTACCTTTCTGCGCATCGTCGAGGATCTGCGGATAACGGCCCTTGAGCTCCCAGGCGTGGAAGAAGAAGGTCCAGTCGATGTAACCGCTGAGCTCATCAAGGGGGATCCCCTTCATCACCAGCAGGGTGGCACCAGACTGCTCAACCTGATTGGCCTCGTCGAGCCGGACAATCTCTGCATAATCGGGATGCCGATAGTCCGCATCGAAGAGTTTGGGACGGAAGGGTGTGAATCCGGACCAGTCGATGGGGGTCGGATTGGCCCTGGCCTCATCGATGGAGATCAGGTTGCGTGATTGATCGACACCGGCCCGCCGTTGCCGAACCGTCTCATATTCTTCGTCCAGTGCTGCGGTAAAGGCTGGCCGCTGCTCTGCCGACAGCAGATTGGAGGCTACGCCAACAGCACGGGAGGCATCGGCCACGTAGACCACGGGATGGTCGTACTCCGGATCGATCTTCACCGCGGTATGGGCGATGGAGGTGGTGGCGCCGCCGATCAGCAGCGGCAGGGTCATGCCGAGGCGCTGCATCTCCCTGGCCACATGGACCATTTCATCCAGCGACGGTGTGATTAGCCCGGAGAGCCCGATGATATCGACCCCTTTATCCCTGGCGGCCTGCAGGATCGACTCGGCGGGGACCATGACGCCGATATCGATCACTTCGTAGTTGTTGCACTGGAGCACGACACCGACGATATTCTTGCCGATATCATGCACATCTCCCTTGACGGTGGCCATCAATATCCTGCCCTGGCTCTGCACCCCGCACTCGGCCTTTTCCGCCTCCAGGTAGGGCTCCAGGTAGGCGACCGCTTTCTTCATCACCCGCGCTGACTTGACCACCTGTGGGAGGAACATCTTACCCGCGCCGAAAAGGTCGCCCACCAGGTTCATGCCATCCATCAAGGGGCCTTCGATCACCTCCAGGGTCTGTTTCACCTGTTGTCTGGCCTCTTCGGTGTCAGCCTCGATAAATTCGGTGATACCCTTGACCAGGGCATGTTCAAGACGCCTATTAACAGGCCAGCTCCGCCACTCTGCGTCCTCCTTGGATTCCACCACCTCACCCGTGCCCTGGTACTTAGGCGCCAGATCCACCAGGCGTTCACCCGCCTGCGGGTCACGGTTGAGCACCACCGATTCCACCGCCTCGCGGAGTTCGGCGGGCAGTTCGTCGTAGACTGCCAGCTGGCCGGCGTTGACTATGCCCATATCCATCCCCGCCGCGATAGCGTGATAGAGAAAGACGGCATGGATCGCTTCGCGCACCGGATTGTTGCCGCGGAAGGAGAAGGAGATATTGGATACCCCTCCCGACACCAGGGCGTGGGGCAGGCGTTGCTTGATCTCGCGGCTCGCCTCGATAAAGTCGACACCATAGTTGTTGTGTTCTTCTATGCCGGTGGCGATGGCGAAGACATTGGGATCGAAAATGATATCCTCGGCGGGAAAACCGACAACCTCGGTGAGCAGGCGGTAGGCCCTGGTACAGATCTCCACCTTGCGTGCCCGGGTATCGGCCTGGCCGCTTTCGTCAAAGGCCATGACAATCACCGCCGCACCATAGCGCCGACAGAGTGTCGCCTGACGCAGGAAGGGCTCCTCGCCCTCCTTCAGAGAGATGGAGTTGACGATCGGCTTGCCCTGAACGGACTGCAGGCCGGTCTCGATAATCTCCCACTTCGAGGAGTCGATCATCACCGGTACCTTGGCGATCTCGGGTTCACCGGCGCAGAGGTTGAGGAAGCGGCGCATCGCGGCGACGCCGTCGAGCATCGCCTCATCCATGTTGATATCGACGATCTGGGCACCGTTCTCCACCTGCTCGCGGCAGATATCGAGCGCCTCGTCGTAGGCCTCGCTGAGAATCAGGCGTTTGAATTTGGCGGAACCGGTGACATTGGCGCGTTCCCCGATATTCACAAACAGCGAGTCGGAGCCGATGTTGAGGGGTTCCAGACCCGAGAGACGGCATGCCGTGTCTGGATTTGGCAACTGTCGGGGTTGCCTGTCCTGCATCGCCAGGGCTATGGCCTGGATGTGCTCCGGCGTGGTGCCGCAGCATCCGCCGACGATATTGAGAAATCCCGCATCGGCCCAATCCGCAAGATAGGCCGCCATCTGTTGTGCGTCCAGGTCGTAGGCGCCGAACTCGTTGGGGAGGCCGGCATTGGGATGGGCCGAGACGTGGGTGTCCGCGATGCGCGACATCTCCTCCACATATTGGCGCAACAGATCGGGACCCAGGGCACAGTTGAGACCGAATGCGATCGGTCTTGCGTGGCGCAGGCTGTTGTAAAAGGCCTCGGTGGTCTGCCCCGAGAGGGTGCGGCCGGATTGATCGGTGATGGTTCCCGAGATCATCACCGGCAGGGTTATTCCATCCTCCTCGAATACCTGCTCGCAGGCGAAGACCGCGGCCTTTGCATTGAGGGTGTCGAACACCGTCTCGATCAACAGCAGATCGCTGCCCCCGGCAATAAGACCGCGGGCCGACTCCGCATAGGCCTCGACAAGGGCCTCGAAGGTGATATTGCGCAGACTGGCGTCGTTGACATCGGGGGAGATCGAGGCCGTGCGGTTGGTTGGCCCCAGAACCCCGGCGACAAAACGTGGCTTCTCCTTGCGCGAATATTTGTCTGCGGCCGTCCTCGCCAGGCGGGCGCTGACCTCGCTCATCTCGTAGGCCAGCGACTCCATCCCGTAGTCCGCCATGGAGACGCGGTTGGCACCAAAGCTGTTGGTTTCGACGATATCCGCGCCAGCCTCGAGGTAGGCCTCGTGAATCGAACTGATGATCGCCGGTTGGGTCAGCACCAGGAGATCGTTATTACCCTTTAAATCGCATGGCCATTCGGCGAAGCGTTCACCACGATATTTTTCCTCATCGAGCCGGTGGCGCTGGATCATGGTGCCCATGGCGCCGTCGAGGATCAGAATGCGCGCTTTCAGCAGGGGCAGGATAGGATGCTCGGATTTTCTGTCACTAGCGGAGGACATCAAGTTACTCAAGGTTTTACGGTTGACGGCCGCCAATTATAAGGTGCTCTCGGGAGGCAGGCGAGTAATCTCTTGCAGGATGGTACTAAACTGGTTATCAATCAGGCTGAACCATAACCCGGTTGTCAGATCTCAAATAGTAACTAGAATTATTATTTTCATATATATCAGAGATTTAGTCTGGTCGTTTAGTCCAGGCACAGACAGGATCGGACAAACAATAAGGCAGCAACCAAATCTCATGAGGGATTTTTAGCGTGACAAAACAAGCATTTCTGGTTGATGATTCGAAGTCCGCGCGGATTGTGCTCAGTCGAATGTTGAAGAAGAGCGGATTCGATGGCGTGGATATGGCGGAATCTGGAGAGGAGGCGTTGGAAAAGCTAAAAGGGACCACGCCAGATGCAATTTTTGTCGATTTCCTGATGGATGGCATGGATGGTCTGGAGACCATCACCGAGATAAAAAAGGACCCTCGGTTCAGTGATACGCCGGTGGTGATGTGTACCGCCAATGAGGGTGATGAGTATGTGCGCGCCGCGGTCGACCATGGTGCCCTGGGTATCCTGGCCAAACCGCCTACGGATGAGAGCATCGGGGTGATCCTTGATCTTATCGAACAGCACCAGTTGGAAGTTGCATCGAGTCTTGCGGAGGACTCTGCACCCTCCGCGGCGACTGCGGCCGATATGGCTCAACATCCGGTCGAGCGTGTGGTGATGCAGAGCAGTCTCTCCGATGAGGATGTCAGGCGTATCGCGGAAGAGGTCGCCACCCGATCGGCTGAAGGGATTGCCCAACAAGCGGTCGCAAGTGCACTCGAGGAGCGTCTCGCGGCCCAGGTTGATGCTACTGTCCAGGCCTATCTTGATGAAAAGCTCGAAACAATGGTTGCGGCACTGGTCAAGAACGGCCTGCAAGATGTCGAGACTGAGCAGGTCGACAGCGAATCCCTGCGTGACGCAGTGGTGCAGCAGGTCAATCAGGATCTCGATGAGTTCGTCAGGCAGCTCAATCAGCGCACCGTCGGGGATCTGATCCAGTCCAGCATCTATAACCAGATGAATGAGCTCTCCGACGAGTTGACCGAGCGCATGAAGGATCAGGAGGCTCGGATTCTCAGTCAGGTCCCGGAAAAGAACGACATGATCGAACACATCCGGGTTATCACCGAGGGATCCCTCGAGGCACAGGTCCATGAAACTGCCAGCCAGGTGGCGGGTGAAGTCGCCAACCATGTGGCGACCGAGACGGTCGAGGGAATGCTCGATCAGCACCTCGCCAGTCAGGCGATTGAGAGCCAGCAGCAGAAATCGAAATCTCCGCTCTGGTTGATGCTTGGATTGGGTGTGCTCGCGGTGGCTGGCATTGCGGCAACAATGGTATTTTTGACATAGACGATCGCGCCGACGCCATCAATCCATCACGGATGGGGCGGTACACCACAAACAGGACAGACCTTGTGGGGTTAGAGTGGGGTCGAATTAGGGCGATGGTCTTCTGATACTGCAACAGGAGGAGTCTATGTTCGGATTTGGCCATAAAACGCGGATGCCGGAGCGGGAGGAGTCACTGCCCGGTCGCTCGACCCCGATTCACCCCGGTGAGAAGCACTATGTCAACGGACATACCCTGCTCGGCCCCTTTCCCGACGGTTTCGATTTCGCCCTTTTCGGCATGGGATGTTTCTGGGGTGCGGAGAGGCGTTTCTGGGAGCTCCCTGGGGTCTACTCCACGGCGGTGGGTTATGCGGGGGGGTTCACCCCCAATCCAACCTATGAAGAGGTCTGTAGCGGTCTGACCGGACACAACGAGGTGGTCAGGATCGTCTTCGATCCCGATGCGATCAGTTACCAGTCGCTGTTGGAAGGTTTTTGGGAGGGTCACGATCCCACCCAGGGGATGCGCCAGGGCAATGATGTCGGGACACAATACCGCTCGGGCATCTATACCTTCGACGAGGGTCAGCAGAGTCTTGCCCAGACCACCCGCGAACACTATCAGCATGCGCTGCGCCAGGTGAGTTCGGCGCCGGTAACGACGGAGATCCAATCCGCCCCCACCTTCTACTTTGCGGAGGAGTACCATCAACAGTATCTGGCCAAGAATCCGGGCGGTTACTGTGGGCTGGGTGGAACAGGGGTCTGTTATCCGAGCTGATCCACTTGCTCTGGCGGTATCTCCCCTGGGGGATTAATCGGGGATCGCGTCAGGCTAGCGCAGATGCTGCGCTAGAAATGCAACGATGTGGTGCCAGGAGGCTTCATCAGCTGCTTTGTCATAGCGTGGACTGGTGGGATTGGTAAAGCCGTGTGCGGCGTCGAAACCCACCGATTCCGTGATCTTTCCCGCGGCCGACATCGCCGCCTCGAACTCCTCCTGCTTTTGCGGCCAGTTGCGCTCTTGCTGGGCATAGATGGCCAGTACCGGCCCCGTCAATCCTTTCAGCCGTTTCACATCGGTCTCCATGCGGCAATAGGCAAGGATGGTGGCGCTTATCTTGTCCGCTTGCAGCAGGCTCGCCTGCATCGATTCCTTGCCGCCGAAAGAGCAGCCGTAGGTGGCGATGCGTCGCCCGGGCTTATGTAGATAATCGATGGCGGCGATCAGCTTTCGATCGGCAGACTGTTGATCGATAGTGCGCATCATCTCCGCCGCCAGTTCCGGGTCGTCGCTGGTGCGGCCATCGTAGAGATCGACCGCCAGGGAGAGGTGGCCGATCTCGGCGAGTCTATCCGCCCATTGCCGGTTGTGGGGCATGAGCCCCCACCATTCGTGCAGGATCACTACCGCTGAGGCTGCCTTCTCATCACCGGCGAGATAGGCCTTGAAGGACTCGCCCTGGGATGTTTTCAGAACAATTTCCCGGCCCATGATGTCACTCCGCTTTGTGCAGTAACTCACCGGCGCTGTTTACAACTTCAACGCCGACCGGAATACCCTGCCGGATACTGGCGGTGACCACGCAAAAGTCCTCGAACAGGGTCATGCAGCGATCGAGTTTCTTTGAAGTCAGCAGCTCGTCGCCCGCTGTGATCCTGACATCCAGACGACCGACCCGCATGCGTCTCTTTTCGTTCCTGACCATGGTGCAGGTGACCTCTGTGTGAACGTTTTTTGCCGGTACCTCCTCTTTGGCAAGACAGAACATCAGGCTGGCGCTGAGGCAGTTGGCTGCGGCTGCCGCCAGCATCCGTGAGGCATTGGGCCCGTTGCGTTCACCCAATGGAGGCGGTTCGTCCATGATGATGTCCGGTGCCTTCTTCAGATCGAATTTGACCCGGAAGGCGTAGTCATCCTCCTGTTCGAGCTGAATGGTGAACTTACCGATCTCTTCCGACATGCAGATTCTCCTGGTTATGGGTTTGGTCAATCTCCAGCAGGGCCTTCCAGGCCCGGTGCCGGGCTATTAAATCAAGCGCCTGTTGCAGCAGGCCCTTCCCCGGTTGCGTGCGATGCCAGGTCGAGGCACCGGACGGATGGGGCAGGGGGATAAGGTCACAGCTCGCCGCTGCAAGCTCAATGGGATGGATCTGGCCGATGACCTGGGTCAGTTTTTCCACTTTGATGAATTGTGAGATAGCCAGTTTGCCGACAGGTACTATGAGAACTGGCTGCAACAACTCGATCTCCCGTTGCAACCAGTGGCTGCATGCCTCGATCTCGCCCTTGGCGGGCACCCTGTCACCACCCTTGGGATTCTTGCCTGGGAAGCATCGGCAGACTGCGGACATGTAGACACGCTGGCGGAACTGCTGTTCATTCAGACCCAAGCGGCTGAACCAGCCGAATAGGGTCTTACCTGCCGTCCATGCAAATGGTCGCTCGGCCGCTCCCTCCTTGTCGCCGGGAGCCTGGCCAACGAGAAGCATGGGTGAGGCAACGGGTTCTCCCGTGACCACCGGTCCGACCATGTCATTGCAACGGCGGCATGCCTTGAGTTGTTTTTGATGCTCGCCCAGTTGCGAGACCGGCTGCAGCGGTGGATGTGGACGGGACATTGGCGTGCGGGCTTTATATTTGTTTGCTGTTGGGTCTTGTCAGATCCTAGCTTATCACCATCTGTTGTGGATCATGTATGCCATGCGATATTTGAGGTTTAATCAGTGCCGGAGGGGCTGTTCAATGCCGGGCCTGTTCCACTAAATGCTTGCAGATTGGAATGAGGGACTCCAAACTAGTTTGGAAGAGATGGCATTTGACAAACGACAACCCTACTGGGCCTAAGCCTGACCGCCCTGTTAGCTACAGGAATTATCTGGTTCTTGCCCGTTCTGCTGATTTTGCGATCAGGCAAGACAGGCGGAGCCGAGAAGCTGTTCTGGATCGTCGCTGTAGTCTTTGTATCCTGGTTTGCGTGGATTCTCCATCTATTGTTGGCACCCTTGGGGGAGCGGAAGGGGTGATCGCGGACAGGGTCGATATAATCGGAGGAGATGGATGAAAGCAGTTTTGATGAGAGAGACCGGAGGCCCCGAGGTTTTGACTGTGGAGGAGGTTGACACCCCTGAAATCGTCTCAACCTCACAGGTTAAGGTCCGGATCGAGGCGGCCGGGGTCAATCCTGTCGATGGCAAACTGCGTGCCCGAGGTGTCTTTCTCGCGGATGGCCTGCCAGCAATACTCGGGTGTGATGCCGCCGGTGTGGTGGTTGATACCGGCAGTGAGGTGACACAGTTTCGCCCGGGTGACGAGGTCTGGTACTGCAATGGCGGTCTCGGTGGCCTGAACGGGAACTATGCGGAGTATGCCGTCGTCGAGGAATCGTCCTGTTGTAAAAAGCCGGTCTCCATCGACTTTGCCCATGCCGCCGCCGCTCCCCTGGTGCTGATTACAGCCTGGGAAGCGTTGTTCGGCCGAGCACGCCTGACCGATGAAAAAACCCTGTTGGTGCACGCTGGGGCGGGTGGCGTGGGCCACGTGGCGATTCAGTTGGCGAAACAGGCAGGGGCCCGTGTGCTGACCACTGTGAGCACCCCTGAGAAGAAGGCTTTTGTCAGCGCCCTCGGGGCGGATGAGGCGATCAATTACCGGGAACGGGACTTTGTCGACGAGGTGATGCGTCTGACCGACGGCGCCGGTGCCGATGTGGTGCTGGATACCGTCGGTGGCGAAATCTTCCAGGCCTCGATCAACGCCACCGCGCATTATGGCGACCTGGTCACGCTGCTTGATCCTGGGCCGCAGGTGGAGTGGAAAGAGGCGCGGAACCGCAATCTGCGCATCGGTTTCACCCTGATGCTGGTCCCGATGCTACGTCATCTTCCTCAAGCTAGGGCAAATCAGGTCGCTATTTTACGTGACTGCGCAGAAATGATTGACAGTGGATCCCTGCGGATCCACGTCGGCGACAGTTTCAACCTGGAACAGGCGATAACAGCCCATAAATTGATAGAACAGGGACGGATGCAAGGTAAATTGGTTCTCGTGCCTTAACTGGGCCCTTCCGATCTGCCTGCCCTTTCCTGTCCTGGAACGGGTGGCGGAGATGTTGATTCGATTACTGCAATCCAGATATTACTGGCTGATACCGGTTCTATTCTGGTTCTTCATAACCCTTGGCTCCATCATATGGAATCTCTCCCTGATCGATCGCTCTGTCAAGGAAATCGCCTTTGAACGTGGGCATATCATGTACGAGATGGTCAGGCTCACCAAGATCAACCCGGTGTTGATGGCCAATGATCCGACGATCTTCAAGAAGCAGAGTTTGGACGACGTCAACTATCAGGTCGTATCGGCCCAGCCGTTGAATCCGAACAACATGGCTGATCCCTGGGAAAGGACGGCCCTTGCCCGGCTCGAGAGCGGCACCGAGTTTGTCTTCCAGTCCTTCCTCGATCGGGCTGACGGCTACTACAAATATATAGGCCCGGTATTCATGCAGGAGCAGTGCCTTATGTGTCACGGCTCTGAAGGTAAGCATGTGGGAGATATACGTGGCGGAATCAGTGTCAAAGTGATGGCGCAACCGATAGTTGATTCCCAATACCAGGCGAAACAGATGATGATTTTCATGCATCTGGCCGGCTTTGTGCTCATTTCCCTGACCAGCCTCTTTCTCATCCACCAGCTTCGGAGACAGCTGCAGATGCTGAACGAGACCCGGGATGAGTTGAAGGAGAAGGAGCAGTTTCTCAGCGATGTTACCAACAGTATGAGCGAGGGTTTTGCGGTCGTTGACCAGGATGGCGTTGTAAAATTTTCCAATCCTGAAAGCGAGCGGCTGTTGGGCTGGGATTCGGAGGAGATGATAGGACGCAGGTTCACCGAACTGGCCTATGGCAACAAAAAGCCGGACCAGGCAAGTTCGGTGGAGAGTGCCATTGACCAGACCCTGGATGATGGGAATACGCGCAGCGGATTCGATGGCCGTTTCTATCACAAGGAGGGGCGGGAGGTAGATGTCCAATATTCCGTATCCCCGTTGTTGAGAGATGAGATCAACAGCGGTGCTGTTGTCGCCTTTAGTGATGTCTCGGAGCGTAAACGCATTGAAGAGGAGCGCAGAACGCTTGAACGTCAATTGAACCAGACCCACAAGATGGAGGCGGTGGGGCAGTTGGCCGGCGGCATCGCCCATGAAATCAACACCCCGATTCAGTACGTCGGCGACAACCTGCGGTTTATCAAGGAGGGTTACGAAGATATCGCCACCCTGCTGGAGGCATACTCCGCCCTGCAGGAAAAGGCCATGGATCATCCTGGTTTGCAGGATGAAGTGGAGAAGGTCAGGCAGACCTTCGAGGAGATCGATCTGGACTACCTGGACGATGAGATCTCCAGTGCCCTGGAGCAGTCGATATCCGGTGCCAAGCAGGTTGCGCAGATTGTCCTCGCGATGAAGGAGTTCGCCCATCCCGGTTCCAAGCAGATGGCGATGGCGGATTTAAACAGGATCGTCAGTAACGCCCTTGCGGTGTGCAAGAACGAATGGAAGTATGTGGCGGATACCGAGCTGAAACTCAGTGATAGCCTCCCCGAGGTGAAGTGCATGGGAGGCGAGATCTCCCAGGTCCTGCTCAATCTGATCATCAATGCCGCACATGCCATTGAGGCGGCGAAGTTGGAGCAGAAGGGGAGCATCACCATTACCACGATTCACGACAAAGACCATGTGGAGGTGCGTGTCGCCGATACGGGCACCGGTATACCCAAAGAGGCTGAGGAGTCTGTCTTCAACCCCTTCTTCACCACCAAGGGAGTGGGCCGGGGGACAGGACAGGGACTGGCGATTGCCCAGGATATCGTGGTGGTCAAGCACCATGGCGAGCTCTATTTTGAAACCGAAGAGGGGAGTGGCACCACCTTTATCATGCGCTTACCGGTGCATGGAGATGCTGCCTGAGTGCCTGATCAGGCTCCCAGGTTCAACAGGGCCTTGCTGAAATCATTACCCCGGGTTTGACGGGTGGAGCCTAGGTCACCCTGAAAACCCGCACGTCACCGGCCACGATGCCGCTTTCCACTGCCGCCAAAAGGCGAAAAAGCACCGCTTGGCTGAGTGCCTGGCCCTTGGCTACCAGCAGGGTACCGGCGTTGGTCTTGATAGGTTGATCGAGGATCAATCCAGGTTCTAGCTTATCGATGGGAAGCGTCATCACCTCGACCTTGCGGTTCTGCGAACCCAGGGCGAGGGTTTCGACCAATATTGGATCGTAGTGGCTGGGATTTTCCTTGAGTTCGTCGATCGCAGCCTGCTCCTCCATGCCTTGGCTGATTAGGTTCTCGTAGGCGATGGCGACACGCAGGATCTGGCCGCCCAGGATTGCCTTGTCTTGATTTGATAGCTTGCCCTGGAATTCGATTTTTCCCACGCTGTCATTTTGTCGTTCGACCATATCTGCCACGACCTCGAGTCGGGGGATGTGTTTCAATAGCCGTGCCCCCATACCCGGGTGGGATTTGTAGTGCTGAGCCTCCGCTTGGGTCAGCTCTTCGCCTTCAGCGACCTTGCGGATCAGATCCTCAGGCAGGCTGATATAGCCCAGCTGACAGAGCATGGCTGCCAGGTCATAGTGCCAGCTGTCCTGCAGGGAGAGACTCTTGACGATGGTGTGGGCATGTTGCTTGATTTGGGACGAGTGGCTGAAGGCTACCGGATTGACCATGCTGAGTATGTCCGCCATCAGGTCGACCGCACCCTTGAGGGTCTTGTTGAGGAGGATCTTTTCGGAGGTGACCAGTCGATATTGCTGAATAGAGTCGGTAATCGTCTGATAGAGCTGATCGGTCTCCACCGGTTTGTTGAGGAAACGAAAAATATTGCCGTCATTGACCGCATCGATGGCGACGTCAAGATTGGCGTTGCCGGTAAGCATGACGCGAACCGTATTGGGTGAAATGGTGCGCACCTTGGAAAGAAACTCGATGCCGTTCATGTTCGGCATCTGCATGTCCGAGATAACCACAGCAAAAGGACCGCCGTCGCTTACTGCCTGTACCCCGTCTGCGCCGCTGGTGGCTGTTTCCAGATTGACCCGCTTGCGAAATTGTCGCCGAAAGGAATCGAGAAGGTTTCGGTCGTCGTCGACCATCAGCACCTTTTCAGGCAGTTTGTCCATTGAGGTACTCCTGGGTTATTGTTTTCCATTGTTCCAAAACGTCGGGGGCTAAGAGTTTTTCCAGGCTGTCGGTTGTATAGGGGCCGCTCTCATGGCTTGGCCCAGAGCCATGAATTAACAGATTGGCGGCGTATACCAGCAGACAGTCGAGGCGCTCGGGGTTCTGGCGTTCGGGGGCGTGGTGCAGGGCAACGGCCTCCACCGCGGAGTAGGGCAGTCCCCACAGACCCATGAGATAGGCGCCGATGGTTGCGTGATTGCACCACAGAGACTCCGATTCGGTCTCGAAGAGCGGCACATCATCCTGATCCGCCTGCTGGACGATGCGGCGATACTCCTCCCTGTCCTGGGTCGCAAGGACCAGCTTGCCCAGATCGTGCAACAAGCCGGCGAGCATCGGGATCTGGTAGTGCTGCTGATCCAGGTCGCTTGCCTTGGCGAGTTGCTGCACCAGTCCCGAGACCATCACACTGTGGTGCCACAGCTGCTCAAGCTTGAACTCATCGACCACATCGGCCTCGAGCTGAGTAAACACACCCGCGGCGAGGGCAAGATTGGTGACCGTCTCTATCCCGAGCAGGCTGACGGCGCGTTCCGGTGAGGCGATCTGCCGCGGTATCCCAAAGAAGGCGGAGTTGACCAACTGCAGGATTTTGGTCGACATGCCGATGTCCTGGGCCACGATACCGCCAATATCCTTGACTGTGGCGCTCTCGGACTGCAGTGCGGTAATTATCTGCCGGTAGGTGGTGGGAAGGCTGGGCAACCTGTCCATGCTGCTGATCATCTCTTCCAGGGCGGGATTGTTCAACAGGCTGCGCAGGTGGAAGACCCGCTGCAGGATATCGATCAGCTGATCTCTGTCGCAGGGTTTGGCGATAAACTGGTGGGCGTGGTTGATAAGCTCCTGGGCCGGTGTGCGCATCGCCTGTCCGGAGAACAGGAGCCGGGTCGCGCTGGGGTAGTGGAGTTGCACCTCCTTCAACAATTCGCTACCCGACATCCCGGCGAGCTGGGTTTCACTGACCACAATATCAACGGCGGCCTGCTGCATCAGTTCCAGGGCCTGTTGTGCATTTTCGGCAAACAGGAGTTGCCATTTATTACGGAAATCGCGCAGGTTCCGCCGCAGTGATTTTAACTGGTTACCATCACTGTCGACGAATAGAATCGCATGGGTCTCTGTGTACATAACAGTAGCCTATGATGCCGTTGCAAGACGACATGACAGCTCATCCCTGAGGCATTGGTGGATTGAGGAAAAGAGCTGCGCTAATTCCCGTTCCACCGACCTATCCAGATGAACCTGTTCTTAGGACAATAGTAGGTGACAGGTCTAATTATTGTATCGGTTACAACCGTGGGATTCTTGAGCCGGAATTCCCAAGAGGATCATAGCCTGTATTGGTCGATTTGACAGGGAGTGTGGCCGAGTAGGCGCTATTCCGCTCGGTTGACCTGCAGCACCACTCCCTCGACACCGGTTATCCGTATGCGAGTTCCGGCGGGACAGTCCTCGCCGTTGATCTTCCAGGTGGTGTCGTCCACATGGATCTTGCCCTCGCCATTGACGATGGGCTCCTGCAGGGTAAAGGTGCGATCGAGATATTGCTCGCCGCGGCGATTGAGATGGGGCTGGTCGGTTTCTATCGGGCGGCGTTGCAGAAATGCACGCACCAGGATGATGATCGCCACACTCAATATGGCAAAAAACAGTATCTGCATTTGCCAGCTGAGGTCAGGTATGAATAGCATCAGCAGACCGACCGCTGCCGCGGCCAGGCCCAACCAGATGAGAAAGGCGCCTGGTGAAAAGACCTCCAGGATCATCAAAGTCACGGCCAGAATCAGCCAGTGCCAGTAATCGACCTGAGCCAGCCATTGCATCAATTCGTCCCTCCGGGCTTTTTGTCGAACGCTTGTCTGGCGAGTTCGCCGATACCGGCGATGGAGCCGATAAGGCTCGATGCCTCCAGTGGCATCATCACGACCTTCTGGTTTTCCGCCGCGGCGATCTGCTGCAGTGCCTCGGTATATTTCTGGGCGACAAAGTAGTTGATGGCATTGACATCGCCCTTGGCGATAGAGTCCGATACCACGGTGGTCGCCCTTGCTTCCGCTTCCGCAAGGCGCTCCCTGGCCTCGGCCTCCCGGTAGGCGGCCTCTTTCTCACCCTCGGCCATGAGGATCGCCGACTGTTTCTCGCCCTCGGCCTTGAGAATAGCCGATTGGCGTTCGCCTTCCGCCTCGAGGATTGCGGCACGCTTGTCCCGCTCCGCCTTCATCTGCCGGGCCATGGCGTCTACCAGGTCCTTGGGTGGCGAGATATCCTTGATTTCGATACGGGTCACCTTCACTCCCCAGGGAGTGGTGGCGTCGTCCACCACGGTCAACAGCTGGGTATTGATGGTGTCGCGTTGAGACAGCAGCTGATCAAGGTCCATGGAGCCCATCACGGTCCGGATGTTGGTCATGGTCAGGTTGAGGATGGCGCTGTAGAGGTTGTTCACCTCGTAGGCGGCCTGAGAGGCGTCAAGCACCTGAAAGAAGATAACGCCGTCCACGGTCACCATGGCGTTGTCCCGGGTTATGACCTCCTGGGAGGGCACATCCATGACCTGTTCCATCATGTTCATCTTTACCCCGACCTGGTCGATCACCGGAACGATGAGATTGAGTCCCGGACGCAGGGTGCGGGTATAGCGGCCGAAGCGCTCAACCGTGTATTCATTTCCCTGGGGTACCCGTTTCACGCCGAGCACCACGATGACGATCGCAAACGCGCACACAACCAATACAAAGATATCCATATGTTCGATCCTCTAAAGGGCTGATAGCCTGCAAAGATGCTTGATCCGGTCGTTAAATGCAATGCTCAACATTGGTGGCCTCACGGCTTCGTGTCAGAATGGCGTGATGACAGACTATCAAAAACCACCAAAATCGTTGCTGCGCAAGGTTGGCAAGGCGATTGCCGATTTCGAGATGATCCGGGAGGGAGACAGAATTCTGCTGGGCGTGTCCGGGGGCAAGGATTCGCTCTCGCTGCTACAGATTCTCGGTCACCTCAAGCGTTATGCCCCGGTGCGTTTCGAGCTGGCAGTGATTACCGTCGATCCTCAAGTCGAGGGCTTCGACCCGGCACCGCTCAAGGCCTACTATGAGGCCCTGGGCATACCCTGGCACTATGCGGAGCAACCCATTATGGAGGAGGCCAAGGAGAACATGGATGGGAACTCCTTCTGCGCCTACTGCGCACGCATGAAGCGTGGCATCATGTACACCACCTGCCGCCGCGAGGGATATAATGTGCTCGCCCTCGCCCAGCACCTGGACGATCTTGCGGAGAGTCTGCTGATGTCCCTGTTTCACGAAGGCCAGCTGCGTACCATGAAGGCACACTATCTCAACGATGCGGGGGATCTGCGTATTATCCGGCCGCTGGCCTACTGCCGCGAGACCCAGACCGGTGCCTTTGCCGTCGAGGCCGGACTGCCGGTTGTTGCCGACAGCTGTCCGGCTTGCTTTACCGCGCCTACCCAGCGTGCTTACATGAAGCAGTTGCTGGCACGGGAGGAGCGGCACAACCGCCACCTGTTTGCCAATATGCTGCATGCGATGAGACCACTGATGGATGAAACACCGAGATGAAGATCAAGCATATTTCAATTCCCACCAAGGTCGCCCGCCCCGGGATGAGCCTTGGCGAAGTGATGCGGGAGTGTGTGGACAAGGATGTTCCCGGCATACCCTTCATCGATGTCGACGGCAAGCTGAGTGGTCGCTTCTCAGTAAGGCACCTGTTTCTGCTCTGCTGCATACCCGACGATGTTCTCCAGGGAGCGCATCTTCTGGGCGATGATATCGAGCACCTCGATTTCCCCCACATGCGCGCGGATGAATTGATGGAGGAGAAGGTGGATGATTACATCTTTCCCGACGCAATTCAGCTATCGGCCAATTTTCAGGCGATCAAGGCACTGGCGATCATGGAACAATTCAATACCGAGTACCTGTTTGTTTCCCAGGATGGGGAGTACCAGGGCGTGGTGACACGGATGAGCATTGCCCGAGCGGTGGTCACCAAAGAGTGCTGTGTCGACTAGCAGGAACGTATCATGGAGACGATAACCCTGGAAATGTGGACCGCCGCAGCTGTCTTGGTGGTGGCCTATATCCTGATCTTTTCGGAGATACTGCACAGGACGATTGCCGCCATTTTAGGTGCGGTGGTGATGGTCGGCATCGGCATGTGGATGGGCTTCTATTCTCAGGAGGCGGCCATTCTCGCGGTGGATGGCAATACCATCCTGCTGCTGGCCGCGATGATGATGCTGGTGGCCCTGTTGCGGCCGACCGGTGCCTTCGATTTCGCCGCGGTGCATATCACCCATTGGGCGCAGGGCAACCCCAAGCTGCTGCTGATCTATCTCAGCCTCGCGGTAAGCCTGATCAGCATGATTCTCGACAACGTCACCACGGTAATCGTTTTTGCCCCCCTCACTGTGCTCATCTGCCGTCTGCTCAAGCTCAATCCAATGCCCTATTTGATGGCCGAGGCGATGCTCTCCAATATCGGTGGTGCCGCCACCCTGGTGGGCGATCCGCCTAACCTGATGATCGGCAGCGCGGCTGATATCAGCTTCACCTCTTTCCTCGTGCACATGGGATTGCCTGTGTTGGTGGTTTGGCTCGGGACAGTGGTGCTGATGCTGTTTCTCTTTCGCGACCAGCTGAGTCACAGCGGTGAGGATCCGAAGACGCTTGTCGCAACCCATGCGATCAAGGATGCGGCGGGCTTGAAGCGGATTCTGTTTGCCCTCGCCATCGTGGTGGTTCTGTTCTTCGTTCACCACAACCTGCATCTGTTGCCGGCCTATGCCTCCTTTATCGGGCTAACAGTGGCCCTGCTGTTGCTGCGGCCCGACGTGGAGAAGCTGTTCGGTACAGTCAACTGGTCGGTCCTGATATTTTTCGCCGGTCTGTTCATCATTGTCGGCGGCGTCGAATCGTCGGGGCTGCTTGAGCTTGCGGGCCACTGGCTGGGTCAGTTGGCAAAGGATCCGGCAATGCTGATGCTGACCGGCCTGGCGCTGATGTGGATTGCGGCGATTCTGAGTGCGGTGGTGGACAATATTCCCTTTACCGTCACCATGATCCCGATCATCCTGGGCCTCGAGAGCAGTGGCGTCAATATCGCCCCGCTCTGGTGGGCGCTTGCCCTGGGTGTGGGATTGGGGGGTAACGGTACCCACCTCGGTGCCACCGCCAACATCATTGCGGTCAGCGAATCGGAAAAGAGCGGAATGCCGGAGGCCAGGATCTCGCCAATGTTGTGGATGCGCACCGGCATGCCGGTGATGTTCTTCGGCCTGCTCCTTGCCAGTATGGTCTATTGGCTCTTTTTCAACATGTTCACCACGGCCTAAGGTTGATCCGCATTGGCGTCGCCTGGGGGGCTGCTGCTGCGGCCGGTTCCAATACCCCAATTTTCTCGTCGGATTAAGACGGGGTCTTAACTTGATTGTTTTCCTGGGTATTTCTATAGCTTAAATGGAGCCTGTCGCAAATTTCAGCGGCAGCGAGCGTACGGCGATCTATTGACCATTGAGTTGCCTGATTGTGAAGATGACAAGAAACTGGTTGATCTGCCTCAGTGATCGAGTGCATGACTGACCCATGCCCTCGAGGCACAGGAAACGAGGCAGTGATCAGTGGTGTTGGTTGGATAGCGCTAGGGATACACAAGCTAACCGACCCAGGGTGACGCGGCAGCGTCACCCGGTTTTTTTTTAAGCCAAGGCCGTAAGGCTAACCGTTGATGCCGCTGTGGCGCAGCAGGGGTTCGATTTCGGGTTCCCGGCCGCGAAACGCCACAAAGAGATCCATGGCGTCCTTGGAACCCCCCTGTTGCAGTATCTCCTGAAGAAATGCCTTGCCCGTGTCGGCATCGAATATGCCCCGGGCTTCAAACAGGGAGAAGGCATCGGCGGAGAGAACCTCGGCCCATTTATAGCTGTAGTAACCCGCGGCGTAACCACCGGCGAAGATGTGGGAGAAACCGTGGGCAAAGCGGTTCCAGGCGGGGGGGGTGATCACGGCAACCTGGCGCCGCACCTCCTCCAGGGTCTCATAGATATGTCCGCCGCGTCGGGGATCGTATTCTTGGTGGATGCGGAAGTCGAAGAGGGCGAACTCCAGCTGACGAACCATCTGCATCGCCGACTGAAAGTTCTTCGCCGCATACATGCGTTGATAGAGTTCGTCTGGTATGGCCTCGCCTGTATCCACATGCCCCGAAATAAGATCCAGGGCCTCTTTCTCCCAGCACCAGTTTTCCATGAACTGGCTGGGTAGTTCGACTGCATCCCAGGCGACTCCGTTGATGCCGGCAACTGCGGGATAGTCCACCGTGGTCAAAAGATGGTGGAGACCGTGTCCAAACTCGTGAAACAGGGTCAATACCTCGTCGTGGGTGAATTGCGAGGGCTTGCCGTCCACCGGGGGTGAGAAATTGCAGGTGAGGTAGGCGACGGGTAGCTGATCCATGGTGCCGCTGTAGAAGCGGGTTATGCACTCATCCATCCAGGCGCCGCCGCGCTTTTTCGGTCGCGCATAGAGATCGAGATAGAACTGTCCTCGCAGCTGGTGATCGCGGTCGCGGATCTCGAAGAAGCGGACATCGGGATGCCAGGTGTCGATTCCCTCCACCTCGTCGATACGGATACCATAGAGGCGCTCCACCACCGCAAACATGCCGGGTAGAACCCGGGTCTCGGGGAAATAGGGCTTCAGCTCCTCCTGGCTGATGTTATGGCGCTTCTGACGCAGTTTTTCAGCATAGTAGGGGATATCCCAGGCCTCGAGATCATCGAGTCCGTAGCCCTCGGCAGCGAATCTCACCAGTTCCTCGCGTTCGCGTTCCGCCTGGGGACGCGAACGCCTGGCGAGATCGGTAAGGAAGGCGATGACCTCATCGCTGGAACGGGCCATCTTCTTCGCCAGCGAGCGGTCGGCATAATTGCCATATCCCAAGAGGCCGGCCATCTCATGGCGCAGCGCCAGTATCCGTTCCATGGCCTCGCTGTTGTCCCATTCGCCGGCGTGGGGTCCCTGGTCCGAGGCGCGGGTGACGAAAGCCTCATAGACCTCACGGCGCAGGTTGCGATCATCCGCGTAGGTCATTACCGGCAGATAGGAGGGATACTCCAGGGTCAGCAGCCACCCCTCCTGTTGACGCTGCGCCGCTGTCTGTTTGGCCAGGGCCAGGGCCGATTCCGGCAACCCCCGGAGCGCCGATATGTCGGTAATGAGCTTGCTCCAGCCATTGGTGGCGTCGAGCAGATTCTCTTCAAACTTGGTGGTCAGTTGGGAGAGCTCCTGGCTGATCTCCTTGAAGCGCTGTTTCTTCGCCGCTTCCAGGTCTACGCCGGAGAGGTGGAAGTCGAGCAGGGCGTTATCGAGTAACTGCCGCTGCGCCTGGTCCAGTCCGGGTTGTTGCGCAACCTGTTTGTAGGCCTCACAGAGCTGACTGTTCTGTCCCATCTCGGTGGCATAGTCGCTGAGTTTAGGTAGCACGGCGTTATAGGCGGCACGCAGCTCATCATTGTTGACTACGGCATTCATGTGGCTGACCGGAGACCAGGTGCGGCTGAGCCGATCTTCGTCCTTCTCCAGCGGCTCTATCAGGTTAGCCCAGGTGAAGGCCGGTTGAGAAGAGAGCAAGTGCTGGATGTGGTTGCGGTTCTCCTCCAGCAGCCTGTCTATGGCGGGCTCTACCATATCGGGGGTAATTGACGAGAAGGGGGGTAATCCCTGCATGTCGATCAGTGGATTCATTTCTCAGACTCCGGTTTATTCACTGCCCAGGGTGCGTTGATCATCCATGGCGCGAAAGATGGCATCGGGTGGATTGCTCTGACCTGTCAGCAGATTGCAAAGCAGGTCGTCATAGAGGGCTGCACGATAATCGGTTGCCTCATCCTTGGGAATATCACGCCACTGCGAATCCGCAGCCGCAAGGAGTTTCTCGGCACCGCCGTAGGCATATACCTTGAATACTCTTTGACCACAGCGCATGCCTTCATAGGAGCTGTTGATCACTCCTTTATGGGAGCGTATAACGACAACAAACCTTGTCACCTTGTCGCTGGATGTCTGCAGCGAACCACGCTCGATGTAGTAGCGAAAGCGGGGGTCGTTGGCGCCGACATGGAACTCCTGCAGGTCGTTCATATCGATGCTTTCCGGAAGGCTCGTCCTCGCCTCCTTGAAAGGTGTCTCGGGTGTCCAATGCATGTCATTGGCGGTGTCATCGTCGAGGATGCTTGCCGCCTGCGACAGGGTTGTGCAGAGGACGAATGTCAGAAAGGGTAGAGGGTTCCGTTTTGGCATAGGACTACCTGTCACGTTGGTTCGGCGATAGGGACATTTTCGCATTCCCCATGAATACAAGGAATAGCCTGTCACCGATTTCAGCCACACACTCCCTGGTATATTTCCATGCAGGTGAAGCATGGCGGTCAAAACCGCAGGCAATGGTAAAAGAGTCCAGGCTCAGCGCAACGCAGGTGTCCCGCAACGGGTATAAAGGTACTTGCATAGACGCTGTGATTCAGAGTTGGCTTAAACGGGACGTAATGTACCATACGGCTGCGGCGCCGAAACTGAAAAAAGCGCTCAGGGAGGCCAGGGTGAGCAGACGGTAGTGACGCACCAGTTCGAACTCCGCTTTGGTCGATATCAACAGCGGTCGCCGAGCTGAGCCTGGGTTGCTCAAGGTGTGCAGGGGCTGCTGATCCTGCTGCATCTGTTCACGGGTCACAGCCCGTTGCGCGCTGCTGCGGACCGATTCCCACTCCTCGAGATCGATTTTACCGTCGCGGTTGCTGTCGAAGCGTTTGAGCAGGTTTTCGTGATCCGTCTTCCACTGGCGCAACCGCTCCTTGATCATGTCGTCACGAATCGCCTTGCGATCGATCTCCCCCAGGGAGCTGAAAAGTCCGATGGCATACAGCGGGTCACCGGGGATTATGGTCTCCTCGATGTAACGGTAGTCGCCACCGAAGGTATTGTTCACCGAGATACGAACACCGAAACGCTCACTGGTACGATGAAGCGTGCCGCTGCCTTTATCCGGACCGGCGCCGGGTGTTGGGTTGGGACCGTACCAGATGTTTTTTTCACTGGGGTTGATGCTTGCCCCCTCGGGGTCGATGATGCACTCGCCGGTGGCGTCCCTGAGCAGGAACAGGCTTTCGCTCTGGCCGGAACTGACCGCCCGCCAACCTTTGTCGCCTTTACGTTCGACCTTAAAGCGCCACCAGCAGCAGGGTGCACCGCTGAGGGGGGCGAGCACGGGCTCACCGGTCATTGCCGCCGCCTCGCCGATCAGTTCCACATAACCCTGGGGCGCCGAGCGTATCAAAGAAGTGGGGGTGTCTTCGATCAGCCTTGCCCGATGCAGGTTGCGGAAGGTGAAGTAGAGGCCGAGCAGGGTAAGCAGAAGCAGCAGCAGTGACCAGAACCAGAAATAGCCGTCACTGAGACCGGTGAGGTGTTGCATCTTGCTTGGTATCGATGGGCCCTAACTGAACAGTTTACTCATATCGACATCCGTCAGTTCGGCCTCGTCAAACTCCAACAGTATCGCCGGCTTGAAGCCGAACCGCTTCGCCAGAATGATATCTGGAAACTGCTCGATCCGGACATTGTTGCTGTTGACGCTGTCGTTATAGAACTCACGGCGGTCGGCGATACTGTTCTCCAGCCCCGTAATCCTCGACTGCAGATGCAAAAAGGTGTCATTGGCCTTCAGGTCCGGGTAGTTTTCCGCCACGGCAAACAGCGAACCAAGGCCCAATCGGATCTGACTTTCGGCAGCGCCCACCGCGGCCACATCGCCCTGGCGCAGGGCATTGTTGACGGCACTGCGTGCAAGCATGACCTTCTCCAGGGTCTCCTGCTCGAACTGCATATATTGTTTACAGGTCTCGACCAGTTTGGGGAGTTCGTCATGGCGTTGCTTCAACAACACGTCGATATTTGACCAGGCCTTTGAGACATCGTGTTTCAATCGCACCAGGTTGTTGTAAATCATGACGCCATAGATCAGGATAGCGATCAGCGTCCCGATCAGGACAAAGGTGAAGATTTCCATTAACTCAGAGCCCTCTCACTAGCATGCCAAAGTTGCGTCAGTTCGAAAACCACTCCCCGGATATAGCGGATGATGCCTATATCGATGACAGCGCCACCCTCATCGGTGACGTGAGTATCGCATCCCAGGCTTCGGTCTGGCCACTGTGCGTGATCCGCGGTGATATCCATCGTATCCGCATCGGTGCCCGGAGCAACATCCAGGACGGGTCGGTGCTGCATGTTTCCCATGACAGTATCTACAATCCCGGCGGCAGTCCGTTGAGCGTCGGTGAGGGTGTCACCGTGGGCCACAGGGTGCTGTTGCACGGCTGCGAGATCGCAGACCACTGTTTTATCGGCATGGGCTCGATAATTCTTGATGGCGCGCTACTGGAACCGGCTACCATGCTGGGTGCCGGCTCCCTGGTGCCCCAGGGGAAGCGGCTGCAGGGCGGCTACCTGTGGCTGGGGCAGCCGGCGCGTCGGGTACGCAAACTCGATGATCTGGAGTTGCAGAGGATGGCCTACACCAGCAACCACTATGTAACCCTGGCTGAGCGCCATCGGCATCAGCGCTAGGGCTACCGCTCAGCCACGCAGCATGGCGATCACAGGGGCCGTCTCCGGCAGGATATCCCGCCATAGCCGAAACGATTCGGCGGCTTGCTCCACCAGCATACCCAGGCCATCCAGCGAACGTGCTGCCTGGTGTTCGTAACCCCAGGTCTGAAAGGGTGTGGGGCGGTCGCTGTAGAGCATGTCGTAGCACCAACCGCCCTTGGCCAGTATAGAGTCGGGTATCGACGGCACGCCTCCCTCGAGGCCGGCCGCGGTGCCGTTGATGATCAGCTCGAACTGCATGCCATCCAACTCATCCAGGCCACAACCGGCAACCTGTCCATGGATGGCGGCGCCGTTGGCCAGGGAGTAGGCCTTGCTTGCGGTGCGGTTGGCGATGATCACCCGCTTCGGTTCCTGTTCCAACAGCGGACGGATGACGCCGCGTACTGCGCCGCCCGCACCAAGCATCAGAATACGCTTTCCCTGCAGGCGGAATCCCTGATTCACGGTAAGGTCCCTCACCAGACCGACGCCATCCGTATTGTCACCCCGCAGGCGATTGTCCTCTAGGCATATAAGGGTATTGACCGCGCCTGCGGTATGCGCCTTCGGGCTCAGTTCATCCGCCAGGCGCCATGCCTGCTCCTTGAAGGGCACGGTGACGTTCAGGCCCTGACCGCCCTCGGCGAGAAAACGCTTCACATCCCCGGCAAAACCATCAAGATCACCTAAAATCCGCCCATATTCGACAGGCTCACCCGTCTGTTCAGCGAAGGCGCTGTGAATCTCTGGCGATTTGCTGTGTTCGATGGGGTTTCCGATTACGGCGTACTTGTCCATATTGTTTTGAATTCGTAATTGACAGAAATGTCAGGACTCAATCCGTCACTCGGCGTCCTGACCACAATCTCATTCATTCATCCACTCCGCTGCCTGCTTGGCGAAGTAGGTGAGGATGCCATCGCACCCCGCACGTTTTATGCAAAGCAGCGCCTCCATCACCACTGCCTGCTCATCGAGCCATCCGTTCTGCGACGCCGCCTTCAGCATCGCATACTCACCGCTCACCTGGTAGGCGAAGGTCGGTACCTGGAAGCGCTCCTTCACCCGCCGGACTATGTCCAGATAGGGCATGCCGGGTTTGACCATCACCATGTCGGCGCCCTCCTGCAGATCGAGGGCCACTTCGTGCAGGGCCTCATCGCTGTTTGCCGGGTCCATCTGGTAGCTGTATTTGTTGCCGCCGCCGAGATTGGCCGCCGAACCCACGGCATCGCGGAACGGGCCATAGAAGCTGGATGCATATTTGGCGGCGTAGGAGAGGATCCGGGTATGGATGTGGCCGTCGCTCTCCAGGGCATGGCGAATCGCGCCGATGCGTCCATCCATCATATCCGACGGGGCCACTATGTCGGCGCCGGCTTCCGCATGGGAGAGGGCCTGTTTCACCAGGACTTCCTTGGTCTCGTCATTCATCACATAGCCGCTGGCATCAATAAGGCCGTCCTGCCCATGGGTGGTAAAGGGATCGAGGGCGACATCGGTGATCACACCGAGGCCAGGTAGCCTCTCCTTGAGCGCCCTTACGGCGCGCTGCGCCAGGCCTTGAGGATTGTAGGCCTCCTTCGCATCCTCGCTCTTCACCGCCATCGGTGTGACCGGAAAAAGGGCCATTGCAGGTATGCCCAGGGCCTCGATCCGTTGCGCCTCTTGCAGCAGCAGATCGATACTCATACGCTCGACGCCCGGCATCGAGGGGACCGCCTCCCTTGCCCCTTCACCCTCGAGTACAAAGACAGGATAGATAAAATCGGCAGGGGTAAGCTGGGTCTCCCGCATCATCCGGCGGGAGAAGTCGTCGCGCCGCATGCGCCGCATCCGGGTGGTGGGAAAGGGGGATCTGTCACTGTTGCTGGGCATCGCTTGTTACTCTATCCGTTTGGGCCAAACCCTTAAGATAACCTATCATGCACGCCCTGAACCACTCACCAGGCTGCGATCGAGGTAGTTATGAGGCAAAAAAAGCGCGCTATACCCCATACCTATGATGTCTCGGAGGCCAGTTTCAAAGAGAAGGTGCTGCGGGCCTCCCATCTGCAACCGGTCATGGTCGATTTCTGGGCAGAATGGTGTGCTCCATGCATCTCGCTGGCACCTGCACTGGAGCGGGTGATCGAGGAGCTGCAGGGGCTGGTGGTGCTGGCCAAGGTGGAGGTCGATGACAACATGCGCCTCGCTGGCCACTACCGCCTGCGGGGATTTCCAACCGTGGTTCTCTTCGTCGATGGCGAGGAGTGCGGCCGATTTCACGGATCCAGGGCCACCCATTGGGTGAGAGGGTGGGTTGAGGATCATCTTGATGACTATCTGGCGGCGGCACGTAGGAAATGACCAGCTAGACCATAAGGTTATGATTTTACTTCACATTCAATGCCAGATGCTGGCGTGCCATTAAACCTGTTCCAACGGCATAATGCCTTCTTAATCAGTTTGTTAAGAGCCTGTTGTGTAAAAACCCCATGGCGCTGAAAAAAGCCCTCAAGTTTTCCCTTTAGCCGCCGTCATAGGGGGTAATGGTATTAATGGTTTCGATCCTCCTCCGGCGCTGAAATATAGCGCTTTAAGCCCACCCCTCCCCGGGTGGGTCTTTTTTTATGCCCGAATTACCCGTCCGCTCCGGGCGTCGCGAATCGGTGTTGGCCGTTCCAGGCCGCCAGTCTCTGCATGCACTATCAGATCAACCCCTGGACCACAGCGCAACCTGACCTGGAGAGGGTTGCATGCCGGCGGACGACCGCTGAGATTGGCGCTGGTCGATACCAACGGGGTTCCTGCTGCGCGGCAGAGTGCGGCCGCTACCGGGTGGTCGGTGACCCGAACGGCCAGGGTAGCGTGCTCCCCGGTCAACCAGTCGGGTACATTCCGGGTCGCCGGGAGCAGCCAGGTTGCGGCACCGGGCCAGCTCTCCAACACGGCATTCAGTTTGGGATCTGACAGGCTGCCGACATAGGGTTGCAGCGCCGCTACACTATCAGCGATGAGGATCAATCCCTTGCTCATGGGTCGCTGCTTCAATGCCAGCAGCCTGGTGACCGCGTGTGGGTCCAGGGGGTGGCACCCCAAGCCGTACACGGCCTCGGTGGGATAGGCGACAATGCCCCCGCCATTGATGATCAGAGCAGCCTGTCTGATACGACAAGGGTTGATATTGGCATTATGCGGCAACTGTCGATCCTCAATCCAAATTGTGACAATATCGTGGCATTATAACGGCTTAAGGTATAATAATTGAGTTTCAAGGCGAACACATCGGGGAACCTTTAAGATGCTGTGTCGATTGCTCGGCCTCTGCCTGCTGGGAATTGCACTTGTTACCCAGGCGGCTACGCAGATCGCTCGGTTCAACCCTGCTGAAAAGGAATGGCTTGCTGATCATCAGGAGTTGAGGGTCGGTGTCGTCGAGATGACACCGCCCATACTCTATTTCGATGGCTCTATGTCCAAGGGGTTGGCGGCCGACTACCTAAGGTCCTTGGCAGTAAAGCTGGGGCTACAGCTGCGTATTGTCCATTTCGAAGACCAGGAGACCCTGTTGGCGGCACTGCGCAACAGCGAGGTGGATGTTATTGGCGCAGCAATCGTGGGTGGAACGGTGACAGCCGATCTCCATCTCAGCCGTCCCTATCTCAATTTTCCCGCAGCCCTCTTCGCTACCGAAAGGGTCGCGGACCAGGGACTCACCGCCCTTGACGGTTTGGAGGTTTCTGTCGTTGCCGGGAGTGTCTGGGAGGATGGTATACCCCATCTGCTGCCCTCCCTGAACGTCATGGCCTTCAACGACCTGGAGCAGGCACTGCGGGCGGTTCTCAGCGACAGGGCGCAGGCCTATCTGGGGGATACCGCGAGCGTCAGTCACCTGATTGCAACATCCACCGGCTACGACGAACTGAAAGAGATGATGCGCCTCGATACGACAGTGGATGTTGCCTTGGCGACACTCTACTCGGAACCGGTTCTGCAAAGCCTGTTGCAAAAGGGCCTGGACCGGCTCAGCGCTGAGGATATGCAGGATATCTGGTACAACTGGCAGGGTTTGGAGGCACCGGTGCAGCAGAACTCCAGGCTGCTCACATTCACGCTGTTGGGATTGTTCATCCTGGTGTGGAGTCTGCTTATTGGCTGGGCGGTCAGGCAGCATTCGAAACGGGCCCTGGCCCATCATCGCTCGAAGACAAGGCGCTCAATCTCGCGACTGCGTCGCAGGGAGGGTCTGCTGAAAAAGAAGCTGATGAATCTCAAACAGAAAACCAAACGCTACCGCGTCCGGGCAAAGGTGCTGCGTCAGCAGATCGACTTCCTGCATGAGGTTCTGCCTTCATGCTCATGGAGCTGGGATCCCGCAGAGGCCAGTTGTCAATGGGATGATGAGATGTACGCCCTTTGCGGACAGCAAAAAGGGGCGTTTACCCCAGATCGCGAATCGATCCTGAACCTGGTCCATGAACAGGACAGGGAGCGGTTTGTCATGCTTTTCGATGCAGACAATCGGGATGAAATGCATATCAGCTACCGCCTTCTCATGGCCGACGGACAGGTCAGAAGGGTACTCGACTACAGTCACTATGTCCCCGGTGATAGCGGGGATTCGGGCAGACGGGTGGGTATATGCTGGGATGTTGACGTCTTTTTCAATGCCGACGGAAAACCACTCGAGATTGGCGTGGGCGAATCGTCCTTGGAGATTGAGTCGGCTGAAAAGTGAACATTGTTGAAATCAGAACGCCTGCAATTGTATGCGCAGCCACATCGTCAATGGGTTAGAATGACGCCCATGACGGCGCTCTTCGCAGCTTGGCCGGCAGGGGTGTTTTTTACAGCAAATATATCTTGAAATCAAAGTTTTAGTTGGCCTGGACTGAGCCTTGATCCGGGGCTTCCTGGATGGAATCGGGTAGCTGTCACGGTGCAACACCCGCTCGATGTCATTGACCGATATATGAGATATCAACAAGCACCTTTCCACCTAATGATTGTCACACTATCAGATTGGATTATGGGGAATAGGGAGTCATGATCAGATTACCAGCAACGCTTCTACTCGTTTTACTCTTGACCTTCAGCCTTTCCGCGACTGCCAATGTCACCCCTTCCGAACGGATCAAGGAGACCGTGGAGCAGGTGATGACGGTGCTCAAGGATCAATCCTTGGGACGGCAAGATCGCCGGGACCAGGTGAAGGAGATTGTGCGCAAGCGGTTCGACTATGAATCTATGTCCCAGGTTATTCTCGCCGCCAACTGGCGCACCGCGAGCAAACCGCAGCGGCAACAATTCATCACCCTCTTCCGGGAGTTGTTGGAGCAGACCTACTTCTCTGCCGTGGACAGCTACAGTGACCAAACCGTGCGCATGGGCCGGGAACGCACCAAAGGTAAACTGGCGAATGTACAAACTTTTATCGTGGCGGCAAACAAGGAGCTGGCGGTGAGCTACAAGATGCGTTTTCGCAACAACGATTGGTATGCGTACGATGTCACGGTAGATGGGGTCAGCCTGGTGAGCAACTACCGCACCTCCTTCCGCAACCTGGTGAAGAGCAAGGGGATGGAGGGATTACTGGCCGAATTGGCAGAGAAGGTTGCATCCCTCAAGTCGAAGAACAAAAATAGTGAACAGGGGCAACCCGCGGCCGCGGAGTAGATCTATTTCCGTTTGGGTTATATATCTCGTTACAACAATAAGTTCAGTGTCTGTCAGGACCACCAGTGGAGGAAATCAAGTTATGAAGAACAACAAAGCGCTCACCCTGACCCTTGTCTTGGCTTTGCCGCTCAGTCTCCCGCTATGGGCGGAAGAGGCGGAGGGCACGAATCAGGTACAGGCTGAGACGTCCGGGGAGATGACAACTCAGGAGGATGTGGCTACATCCTCTTCCGGGGGTGAAGCGGAGACGGGCGTAGCCGTGGGTCCCGCGGTGACAACAGAGCCGGCAGCGATGCCTGCAGCGGAGGCAGCGGGCACTGAAGCGGCCGATAGTGCTGGCGATGAATCGAGCAGTGACACCTCGGCAGAGCCCCAGGCTGCCTACGCCACGAGAGACCATTGGAAGGTCCGCGAAGAGCAATATCAGGCATTGAGAAAAAGGGCGGAAGAGGCCGGTGTCATGTTGCCTGAACGGCCGCCCTGGATGAGTGGAGCCGGGCAATCCCTGCGCCCAAGCATGGAAGAACGCATGGCGCATCGGAAACAGATGATGTCGATGTCCCAGGAGGAGCGGGATGCCTATCGACAGCAACGCTATCAGGAGATGCGCTCCCGTGCCGAGGAGCAGGGAATCGAAATGCCGGAAACGCCACCCTGGGTAGCGCGTCAGCAGGCCATGGATGAAGAGTGGGCCAAACACCAGAAGGTCATCGAGGGAATGAGCGAGGAGGAGCGGGCGGCATGCCATGCGATGCATCGGCGGCATATGGGTATGATGCACCGGGGCGGCATGGGGCAGGGCTGTGCCATGGGGCAGGGCTGTGCCATGGGGCGCCATAGCTGTGGTATGCAGCATAAAGAATTCAATCCGGGAACGGCCCCCGGCTATGGTCCCGGTATTGGCTACGGGCCAGGTTATGGACATGGACCGGGGTATGGTACTGCTCCCGCACCGTCAAACTTCTGGGACCCAAACCAGTAGCAGGTTATTGAAACAGCAGCTTCGCGCCAAGGACGGCGCTTAGCCGAGGTGCCCCAAGATCCGCCCCACATCGGATCGATTCAGATAGCGCCAGGGTCTTGGTATCAGACCTGGTACGCGTTCCCGATAGTAGGCGTAGGCGTCACCATGGCGATGCAGCAGCTTGGTCTCCTCAAGCCGGGAGCCAAGTACCAGGTAGGCGGTGACGATCAGGGCCGACAGAAGCCGCGCCGGATCCATATCCTGGGTCCATATCAATACCAGTCCCAGGCTGTACCAGGGATGGCGCACGAATCGATGCAACGGCGATATACACAGCCGATCCATGTCGTCTCCATGCCTTTGTCCGGTCTGCAGCTGGCGCAGGCCGAGAAATTCTCGGCTGTCGTAATACCTCATGGACCAGACGAAGCCTAGTAGCGATGCCAACATCAGTGCATAGGCCAGCCAGGCCATGCCGCCCTGCCATTGCCAGAGCGGATCGGCCCGGTATAACCAGACAAGTATCAGGGGGGGGATGAGAAGTATCAGCGCGATGAGATTGAATAACAGCCGGTACCATGGCATGAGCCGGGGCAGGTACCTGGTGAAAAACCGCTTCGCCCGCAGAGAAGCCAGTAGCGAGTGAAGCAGGAAGTAGAGGATCCAGGCGCTGCCAAGGAGAATCAGTTCGGTTGCGGTCGGCATGGCAGTGTCCCCGTCAGCGGGGTGAGGAAACGGGCGGTATGGCACCGCCCGTACCTGCAATGACTAACCGACAAACTTGCCTTGTTGCAAGCGTTGCGCATCCATCAGTTCCAGCTCCCTGGATCCGGATATCACGATGTCATGTTCGGGTACATAGTCGATATCGGGATTTAGACGTTGGTAGGGCACGGCATTGAGGATCACCTTCATGGCATTCAATCGCGCCTGATGCTTGTCGTTTGAGCGAATGATCGTCCAGGGTGCATGGGTGGTGTTGGTATTCTTCAGCATCTCGTATTTCTGCTGGGTAAAATCATCCCAGCGGTCCTGTGCCTGGACATCGATTTCCGAAAGTTTCCACTGTCGCAGGGCGTCGGTCTTGCGGCGTGCAAAGCGTCTTGCCTGCTCCTCCTTGGTGACGGAGAAGTAGAGTTTCACCAGAATGGTTCCCTGCCTTACCAGGTCCTTTTCGAATCCCGGGCAGCCGATCATGAAATCTCTGTACTCTTCCTTGGAACAGAAGCCGAAGATCGGTTCGACGACTGCTCGGTTGTACCAGCTGCGATCGAACAGCACCATTTCCCCGCCGCGGGGAAATTGGGCGATGTATTTTTGGAAAAACCACTGGGTTTTCTGTTCCTCGGTAGGCTTGCCGAGAGCAACGACCCGGTAGTGTTTCTCGTTCATGTAGCGCGTGACCCGGCGGATGGTACCGCCCTTGCCCGCGGCATCACGCCCCTCGAAAAGGATGATCATGCGGGTTCTGGTTTTTTCCAGGTGCTGCTGCAGGCGGATCAATTCTGCCTGGTAGGGTTTCAGCTCCTCTTCCCGCTTATAACGGCGAACCGCCTTTTTATCGGTTTTTTTCTTCTCGGCGACCTGTTGTTTAAGGCGCTCGTAGTCAGTCAACAGCTCATCGAGTCTTACCGGCTGTTCATCGATGAAGATGGTTTCAGGGTTGTTGTACTCTTCGTTCATAATGCCCCCTTGTCACAATGCTAAGTTGCAATATCGATATGTTATGCTTTTTGACCGCCTGGTGTTGGAGAATTTTCTTAATACGGCATCATTAAAAGTGATAGGCCGACTCGATCAAAGGACGTGTGAGTATACCCTGGATGCGCCAATAGTGGTCCTCATCGTACCATTCGATGTAGAGTGCGTCCGCCTGGCTGTTATCGAGCTTTTCCAGGGCCTCCTGGAGGGTCGCCTGCATCCGCAACGGTGCCAGCTCGTAACGGGTGGCGGGCAGGGAGAGCAGCTCCAGCTCCCCGTCTCCCTCTTGCTGTTCCAGGATGCGCAGCAGATCGACAGCAGGCATCAGTGCCATTTCATCCTTCTCCCCCTTGATTAATATCCATTGGGGATTTTGATCGAGGATCAATCTCGCCGAATCGCGACTCAGCTGCGGGCTGACCTGGATGAAGTTGCGATTCATGAAACTGGCGGCACCGATGCGACGCAGGGATTGCATCACCGGATCGGTGTGGTAGTTGAGGCCGGTCGCTTCGAGCAGCGTGTGGAACATCGATGATTTGCCGAACAGTTCGCTGTTGACCAGGCTGGCGACGACGATGGCAAGCATCCCCGGCATGATGATCTCGGGATTGTGGGTCAGTTCGATGATCGCGGTCAGTGCCGCCAGTGGCGCTTGCAGCGCAGCACCCATCACGGCACCCATACCGATCAGGGCGTAGACGCCGGGATCGGATACCTGGCCCTCGAAGAGCAGGCCAGGGAGCGGGGCAATGACACCGCCGAGGGCGGCACCGATAAAAAGGGCGGGGCCAATGGTGCCCCCGGGGATGCCCAGACCGATGCTGACGGCTGTTGCCAGGATCTTGGCGACCACCAGGGTGATCAACAGGTAGAGCCCAAGCTCCCCGAGCAGAATCTGGTTGACGGTATCGTAACCAATGCCCATGACCTGGGGCACAGCCAGGGCGATCAGGCCGATCAGTACCCCGGCGCTTGCGTTGCGTAGCCAAAACGCCACGTTCTGGGTTCTGTCGGAGATGAACTGGATCAGGCTGACATAGGCTGCCGATGCCGTGCCGGCGGCCAATCCCAGGAGCAGGATGAAGATCAGTTCATGCAGTGAGCCCAACTGGATGATCTCGATATCGAAGACCCGCTCGCCGTTAAACATGATCAGCGAGAGGCTGTTGGCGGAGACTGCGGCGAGCATGATGGGAATGAAACTGACCAGGGTGTACTCCATCATCACCACTTCCAGGGCAAAGATCACCCCCGCCAGCGGGGTGTCGAAGGAGGCGGAGATGGCGGCGGCGGTACCGCAGCCGAGCAGGGTGCGGATGCTGTTATTGGGCAGGGAGAGGTATTGTCCCAGTAGGGAACCGCTGGCGGCGCCGAGAAACACATGGGGGCCCTCGCGACCCACGGAATGGCCGCTGATGATGGCGATGGCGGCGCCGAAAAACTGCAGCAGAAATCCGCGCATCGAGATATGGCCCTGATGGTAGATCAGGCGTTCCATCACCCTTGGAATGCCGAGTACATGGAGGCCGTTGGCATAACGCAGAAAGATGAATCCAAGCAGCAATCCGCCCGCGATAGGCAGAAGAAATCGCATCAGGGGGTGGAGTGCCTCGTAGTTTTCGGCGCCGCCGCCTGGGAGAAGAGCGGATTGGGTCGATTCAACCAAGAGGCGGAAGAGGATGATCACGACCCCGGTGACGAAACCGCAGATCAACCCCAGGACGGATAGGATCAGCAGCGCGTCGTGGCGCGAGAGTTGTAGACGCAGACGGTCGAACCAGTTAACAATCCCTGCAAAGGGCACAATCGGGATTCCTGTCATGTAATTTGGTGCGGGTAACGGAAGCCGGTTCTCGAACCTCAGTTCTGAGTCAGGTCGTTTCTCGAGGGCACCTCGTTAATCTCGGTTAATATACTGGAGCAGTGGAAGTATGTCAGCAATTCGAATGGTTTTGCACGATCAAACGGCCTACCGGAAAGGCATGGAGGTCGACCTGATGGAGCGATTGTTGAACCTGCGCGGGGCACGGGTAGTGGAGTTGGGCTGTGGCCGCGCGAGGGTTACGCGACAGCTCGCAGCGGCGCATCCCGACTGCCGTTTCGTCGCCACCGAGGTCGATGCCGTACAGCACGAGAAAAACCTGGAAAACCCTGCAGCCAACATCAGCTTCAGGCTGGAAGGGGCGCAAACCGTCAGCGAGCCTGACCAGAGTGCGGATATTGTGCTGATGCTGAAATCCCTGCACCATGTGCCCGAAGCGAGCATGCCCCAGGCGATGAGCGAGGTGGCGAGGATACTGAAACCGGGCGGTGTCGCCTACTTCTCGGAGCCTGTCTATGAGGGCGAGTTCAATGCCCTGCTGAGCCTGATCCACGATGAGAAAAGGGTAAGAGAGCTTGCCTTCATGGCGATACAGGGTTTGGCGGGGAGAGGGGATATGGAGCTGCTTGGTCAATACTTCCTCAGTGTACCGGGTCGCTACGACTCCTGGGAGGTCTTCGAGTCGCGCTTTCTCAACATCACACATACCGAATTGCGGATAGACGAAACGCGCTACCAGCGGATCAAGTCGGCCTTCATGAGGCACCTGGGTCCGCAGGGTGCGGAGTTCCTCAAACCGCAGCGGATTGATCTTTTGCGCAAGCGGAATATTAGTTAATTGGGATATACTCTGGACCGCCGATTGCAAGCCGGCCTAAAGCCTGCTTTAATGAGAATCATTAACATTTAAGTTTGTGGGTACTGTTTGTGGCCTTCGATACCGCCATCTCTGAGAAATTGATCCCTTTGGCTAGACTGCCGATCGGGCGCCGGGCAAGGATCAAGCGCATTCTGGGTGGCAGGCATCTGATCCACCGACTGCTCAGTCTGGGCTTGAGAACGGGTTCGGAAATCGAGTTGATCCAGCGTCGTGGCGCCGGTGTGGTCGTCGCCAACCAGGGTGCCAGGGTAGCCCTCGGCACCGGGGTTGCTGAGAAGTTGATGATCCAGCCCCTGGAACAGGGCGATGTCGGGTCCTAGGAGTATTCATGGCCTGTCATGAGCAGCAGCCAGAAACGCTCGCCAAGGAGCAACAGCCCCTGACGATCGCCCTTGCGGGGAATCCCAACTGCGGCAAGACAGCCCTCTTCAACAGCCTCACCGGGATTCGCCAGCGTACCGGAAACTGGCCGGGCGTGACGGTGGATCGCAAGGAGGGGCGCTTCAGCATCGATAGTGAAGAGGTCAGCGTGGTCGACCTTCCAGGGATCTACTCCCTGGATGCGACCTCATTGGATGAAAAGGTGACCCGGGATTACCTCCTCTCCGGTGACGCCGACCTGATTGTCAATATCGTGGATGCCTCCAACCTGGAGCGAAACCTCTACTTTTCAGTACAGATGCTGGAGATGGGGGTGCCGCTGCTGGTGGCGCTCAATATGATGGATGTTGCGCGCAAGCGCGGTCTGGAGATCGACATCCAGCGCCTCAGTCAGGACCTGGGGTGTCCGGTGGTGCCAATCGTCGCGGTCAGCGGTGAAGGTATCACCAAGCTCAAGGCGGCGATCCAGGATCTGGCTGCCGGTGTCGTCAGCGGCGGATTCGCCCTCGCCCAGGATGAAGTGGTCGAACAGGCGATTACGGAACTGGAACCGCAGCTTGGTCGCAATGAGCGGCAGAGCCACTCTCAACGCCGCTGGCTGTTGTTGAAGATGCTCGAAGGCGATCGTTTCGCCTTGGGCTTTTCCGATGAAGCGCTGTTGCAGCAGGTGCACCATTGGCAGGACCTTATCCAGGACCGGGTGGACGAGGAACCCGACATCTATATCGCAGACACCCGCTACGGCCACGCCCATGCCATTTCCCAGAATGTGACCCAGCGACATGGACGGGTTGAGAAGACCATCAGCGACCGCATCGACAAGGTGGTATTGAGTCGCCTCTTCGGCATACCGGTATTTCTCTTCGTGATGTATCTGATGTTCATGTTCGCGATCAATATCGGTGGGGCGTTCATCGATCTCTTCGATGGTGTGGCTGGGGCCATATTTGTCGATGGTTTCGGCCAGCTGCTGGCAGCGGCGGGAGTTCCTCATTGGCTTATCGTACTCCTTGCCGATGGCGCAGGAGGCGGTATCCAGGTGGTCGCCACCTTCATTCCAATCATCACCGCGCTCTATCTCTTTCTCTCGGTGGTCGAGGACTCCGGTTACATGGCCAGGGCCGCCTTTGTCATGGATCGCTTCATGCGCTCCATCGGCCTCCCGGGCAAGGCCTTCGTGCCGATGATCGTCGGCTTCGGTTGCAATGTGCCCGCGGTGATGGCGACCCGGACTCTGGAGAGCGAGAGGGAACGCAAACTCACCATCCTGATGAATCCCTTCATGTCCTGCGGGGCGCGGTTACCGGTCTATGTGCTGTTTGCCGCCGCGTTTTTTCCTGCGAACGGGCAGAATCTGGTGTTTGGCCTCTACCTGATCGGTATAGTGGTGGCGATCCTCACCGGCATGATCATGAAAAAGACCCTGCTCTCCGGAGAGAGCGCGGGCTTCATGATGGAGTTGCCCCACTACCACATGCCTACCCTGCGGGGTGTCGTGCTGCGCACCTGGGATAGGGTCAAGCTCTTTATCAAGGAGGCGGGGAAGGTAATCGTTTTGATGGTACTGGTGATCAACACCCTGAATTCCATCGGAACCGATGGCAGCTTCGGCAACGAGGATACCGAACATTCGGTGCTCAGCAGCATCAGCAAGGCGGTTACCCCCGTGCTGGCGCCCATGGGCATAGATGAGGATAACTGGCCCGCCACGGTGGGCGTTTTTACCGGTATTCTGGCCAAGGAGACAGTGGTGGGCACCCTCGATGCCCTCTATACCCATCTTGCCAATGAAGAGGCGGGCATCTCTGGCGAGGAGCAATCATTCGATTTCTGGCAGGCGATCAGCGATGCCCTGGAGACTGTGCCGGAAAACCTCCTGGGTGTGAAGGATCTGCTCACCGATCCCCTCGCCCTGGATGTGGGAGAGATCAGCGACGCTGTCGCGGCAGCCGAGGAGCAGGAGGTCGATGTCGGGGTCTTCGGTGCCATGGCCGCACGTTTCGATGGTCAGGCCGGGGCCTTTGCCTATCTGCTGTTCATCCTGCTCTACTCCCCTTGCGTGGCCACCATCGGCGCCATCCGTCGTGAGGCAGGTCCCCGCTGGGCCGGTTTCGTTGTGGCCTGGTCCACCGGTATCGCCTTTATCGCCGCAAGCCTTTTCTATCAGTCCGCGACCTATGCCGATCATCCGCACAGCGCAATGGTCTGGATTGCCGGTTTGACGCTGCTGTTGTTGGCAATCGTTGCTGCTTTGCGATACTGGTCACAGCGCAGTCATCAGCTGGTCTCTGAAGTGAGGGGGTGACGGCGTGATGATGTTAAGCGCAATCAGGGACTACCTTACGAAACATGGCCAGGCAACCCTGGCCGACATCGCCATGCATGTGGATGCGGAACCCGATGCGGTTCGGGGTATGCTGCAGCAATGGGTACGCAAGGGCAGGGTAGAACAGCGCAAGGTCGAGGCCAGCTGTGGAACCAGTTGCAATCGTTGCGATCCGGCCGCGATGGAGCTGTATGTCTGGATTGCGAACCGGCACCGGCACTAGGAGAAGGCCCGTTCATCCCGTGCGGAGCTGAATCACCCTGCGCCATCGTATGCACGGATTGGACTCGCCCCTGAGCGTTGCACCGTTGACTTGTCATTTCCCCACCCGCAAGTCGTTGATCCCTGGCGATCCGATCCTGCGGCTGCCAGCGACCGTTCCGCAATCGAGCATGCCTCAACGCCACCTCGTCAGTCACCGGTGCCAGGCGCTGCCGGGCGCATCCCGGCCATGAATCGGTATTGATATATAGACCTTCATGTTTGATCGGCCTTGCCGCTAAGTAAGCAGGAGGGTATCGGTTTTTGCCATCCCCGGCGGTATCGGTGTGCGGAAGCGGGTATACACCTCGTGGTTTCCTGACTTTTCAATCGCTTACAGCGAACGAAAAAAAGGCATGTCCCTGAGTATGATGCTGGATTTAGTGCAACGCTGATTGGTTTCTCAGGACATTTATTCTTGCAACACTATTGCTGACACGGACAGTGGCGGGGAGGTTCTGATGAACACCTGGCTGGCCACACTCATACAATCGATTCTGCGAGCAATCGGTTTAAAGTCTCTGGATAGGCAGTATTTCGTATCCTACCTATTGATTTTCGTCTTCGCGGCAATGACCGTGGTCTCTCTTTTCACCAGTCTTGGTTCCGATGCGACCGCCATAAATGTGGCTGGCAGGCAGCGTATGCTAAGCCAGAGGGTGGCGAAAGAGGCACTGCTTGCCGCGCAAAACATAGAGTCGCGAGACAGGGTGACGAGCACCATTGCGCTGTTTGAAAGCTCGCATCAGAAGCTGCTGAATGGCGATGAAGAGGTGGGGATTCAGGCGGTAACCGATCCTGCAATCCGTGCGCAACTGAATAAAGTCAATGGCCTCTGGATCAGCTACAGGCAATCGATCGACAGCTACCTTGAAAACCCCTCTGTCGAGGGGATGAATGCCATACACACGCAATCACCCGTGGTCCTGAAGGAGATGCACAAAGGGGTTAACATGATGGCCTCTGCAACCAATGAGGCAGTCAGGTCGCAACAGATATTCACCCTTCTCATGGCGGTAGGAATCGTACTTCTGGTCTGGTTTGGACGCATGTTCGGATCAGTGATTCTGATGCAGAATATCGGGAATTTGAAAGCGCGATTGGTCGCAGTGGCAAAAGGCGATTTCTCTCGTACTTTGGAAGTCACCTACACAGATAATGAGATAGGGGAGACCTTTACCGCCTACAACACGATGCTTGATCAGGTTGGAGAGATTGTGAATAGCGTGGAGCACACATCCAGGCATGTTCAGCTCGGTACGGAGAAAGTGGCCCAGACACTGGAAAACACCAATGACGGTGTTCGACAGCAGCACAGTGAATTAGAGCAGGCCTCCACTGCGATGAGCCAGATGGCCTCCACCGTACAGGAAGTGGCCAAGAGCGCTACCCAGGCGGCTGATGCCGCCCGCAATGCGGATAGAGAGGCCGGTTCCGGACGTGCGATCGTCACCGCCACAATCAGCAGCATCGAAAACATGGCCAGCCAATTGGAAACGACTTCCGGTGTCATGAAGAAACTTGAAAAGGACAGCCAGGAGGTCGGTCAGGTGCTTGAGGTGATCACGGGGATTGCGGAACAGACCAATCTGCTCGCCTTGAACGCGGCCATAGAGGCTGCCCGCGCCGGGGAGCAGGGTCGGGGTTTCGCCGTTGTTGCAGATGAGGTGAGAACCCTGGCGAAGCGTACCCAGCAGTCCACCGAGGAGATACGCCAAATCATTGAGCGGCTCCAGGGCGGAACCAGCAAAGCGGTCAATGCCATGCTCTCGAGCAGTGAAATCGCCAACAAGAGTGTCGGTCAAAGCAGTGAAGCTGGCCAGGCGCTGGATAAGATCGTGAAATCGGTATCCAGCATCAATGATATGAACCTGCAAATAGCAACCGCCGCGCAACAGCAAAGCAGTGTGGCGGATGAGATCAACCGGAGTATTGCCAATATCGCCACGGTGGCGGACTCGACGACACACGCGGCGAGTGAGGCGGTTGAATGCACAACATCCATTCAGCAATCGATGTGTAAACTGAATGAACTGATCGCTAAGTTCAAAGTCAACACTGGATAGTATGGGCAGGCGGCATGCCGCTCAACCGCGGGGCCGGATTGCCCCTCAGGGTGAACCGGGCGCTATTTTTTCAGTTTGATGACGAGGCTGTTGATGTTGTTCTGTTTGGCCAGGCGCCGAACCGTGTTCAACTGGGACTGGGAGTGATAGGGACCGCTGCGTACACGGTGATAGGTGTCACGGTTGTTGATGCTGACCTTTTGAATCTCCGACTCGATCCCGATCAAGGCGAGTTTCGCCTTGAGACGATCGGCATCCTGGTGCTTCCTGAACGAACCCATCTGCAGTACATAACTCACTTCTTCCCGAGGCGGCACGGGTGCCGTTCGTGGCGGTATCACATCGACATTGTCGTCAGCCGGGGTAACGATCTCCTCCTCGGGGATTACGACCTCCATTTCAGGCAGGATGGTGTAAAACTCAAAGGTCGGTTTCGGTGCTTCACGACCCTTCTGCTCGATGCTCGACGATTGAGGGGCGGGTACGCCGGGTACCTTGCCGGTGGACAGGTCCGGACCCAGCTTCAACCAAATCAGACTGACCAGAAAGGCACCGGCCACCAAGCCGCCGAATAGATGGAACAAGCATCTTCCGCTGTTCTGGCGTTGCTTCTTTTTACGCGCGCGGTGCTTGTAGTCGGCCATTGGGTTACATCTTCTCCGGTGCCGAGACACCAAGCAGATTCAGGCCGTTGCGCACAACCTGCCTGGTCGCGAGGATGAGCTGCAATCTCGCATGCCGCAGTGCGCTATCCTCGATCAGGAACTTGTGGGCGTTGTAGTAGGTATGGAAGTCGTTGGCAAGTTCGCGCAGATAGTGGGTCAGTTGATGAGGCTCTTCATGCAGAGCCGCGGCTTCCACGATTTCGGGGTACTTGGCCAGGCTGGTAATCAAGGTCTGCTCATGCGGCTCGCTGAGCAATCCATAGTCCACCGCCGCCGGATCGCTCTGTACAGGGATTGCCTGCTCGGCGGCCTGTTGAAAGACGCTGCAGATACGGGCGTGGGCATACTGCACATAGTAGACCGGATTGTCATTCGACTGGGATTTGGCCAGGTCGAGGTCGAAGTCCATGTGTTGTTCGCACTTGCGCATGACATAGAAGAAGCGTGCGGCGTCGGCGCCGACCTCCTTGCGCAGCTCGCGCAGGGTGACGAACTCTCCGGAGCGGGTCGACATCTGCATCTTCTCGCCGCCGCGGTAGAGGATGGCGAACTGTACCAGCAGGACATCGAGCTTTGATGGGTCGTCCCCCAGCGCCTGCAGGGCCGCCTTGACCCGCGGTACATAGCCGTGGTGGTCGGCGCCCCAGACATCGATGACCCGGTCGAAGCCGCGTTCCAGCTTATCCATGTGGTAGGCGATGTCGGATGCGAAATAGGTTGTCTGGCCGTTGTCCCGGACGATCACCCGGTCCTTCTCGTCCCCGTATTCAGTGGAGCGAAACCAGACCGCACCCTCCTTTTCGTATAGGTAGCCGCTGTTGCGCAGACGTTCGATGGCGCGATTTACCGCACCACTCTCAGTGAGGCTGCGCTCCGAATACCACTCGTCGTAGTTGACGCCGAAGAGTCCGAGGTCGTCACGGATATCGTCGAGGATGGTGTTGAGCCCGAGCTCGAAGACGAAGCGATAGCGGTTGTCGCCCAGCAGCTGCTTGGCACGCAGGATGAGGCCGTCGATGTGGGCCTCTTTGTCGCCGCCGTCGGTTTCGTCTACAGGCACCCCCTCGAAAAGCGTCTCCGCGTCATGCTTGTACGCCTCGCCATGGTCGCGGTGAAGGGTGGCGGCGATATCCCACACATAGTCCCCACGATAACCGTTGGCGGGAAAGCTCAGGGTTTCGTCGCAGAGCTCCAGATAGCGCAGCCAGACCGAGGTTGCGAGTATATCCATCTGCCGACCGGCGTCGTTCACATAGTATTCGCGATGGACATCGAAACCGATCGCCTCGAGGAGATCGGCCACTACCGAACCATAGGCCGCGCCGCGTCCATGACCCACGTGGAGGGGACCGGTGGGATTGGCGGAGACGAATTCGACCTGGATCCGTTTACCGCTGCCCAGCTTGCTGCGGCCGTAGCCGTGGCCCTGGTCGAGGATGGCGGGAACCAGGCTGTGATAGGCGGAGGCGGCCAGGGTGAAGTTGATGAATCCGGGGCCGGCTATTTCGCAACCCTCAAGGAGTTCGGAGGGTGGCAGGACAGCGAGCAGTCGCTGGGCCAGCTCCCGGGGATTGGTACCTGCCGGTTTCGCCAGCACCATGGCGATATTGGTGGCGAAATCCCCATGCCGGCTGTCCCGGGTGCGCTCGATTTTGGGTGCAACGAGGGCGTCTTGCGCAATCATGCCCTCAGCAATCAGTTGTTGCAGGGCTGCCGTTACCAGTTGCTCGATCTGCTTCTTCATCGTGTCGTTCGAATTGCCAGGTTTCCAAGGGCGGCAAGGATACCAGGAATCGAACCTTTGCGGGGAGGGGTCTGTCTGAATTTCGGTCAGAAAGGCTTCATTTAGCGGTCATCTGCATGTCACTCCGAGTTTCTACACTTTGATACCTCTATGAATTCAGAGGAAAAAAGAACTATGTCTGTAGAAAGGCGCTACAGTAAACGGTATCCCATGCAGGGTGAAGTCTATATCCGCTACCGTAAACAGCAGGTATTTCCCGCAACGGCCGCCAACTGCTCGGTTCAGGGGATCTTTTTGCGCACCCAGAACCTGACCATGATCGCAGGGGCAATGGTTGAGCTTGAGTGCTTTTATGCCGGTCGGCACTGGACGATGACGGGCATACTCACCCACGCCCGGCAGGATGGTGTCGGTGTGATGTTCTGGAGGCCCCAGGTCGAACTCTATGACGCGGTGATTGCTGCGGCCGACCGCAAACAGCCTGTGACCACCCCCGGGGTCGTGCCTGAAGGGGCCGTCGTCTGAGACCGGTGCGGTTGCAGGGGTACAGCCCGACAACGCGACTTGGCGCGAATTTCCCAGTGGGAGTCGGGGATTGTCATCTTTGTGTAACAAATCTCCTGTTTAATGGCTGCATCTTAAAACGATATGGATATGGCGATGACAGTCCCGAGAATACTTGCTGTTGATGATGAACCCGCCGTCGGTGAGATGTTACGGTTTATCCTGGAGCAGGATGGATTTCAGGCTGATTTCGTGGAAGACGCATCACAAGCCATCAGCCAGATACGCAAATCCAAACCCGATCTCATCCTCCTCGACTGGATGCTGCCGGGGATGAGCGGTCTGGAGCTTGCGGGCCGCCTGAAAAAAGACCGGGATACAGCGGGGATCCCGATCATCATGCTCACCGCCAAGGGTGAGGAGGACGATAAGGTTCGCGGCCTCGATATCGGTGCGGAGGACTATGTCACCAAGCCCTTCTCTGCCAGGGAGCTGTTGGCGAGAATCCGCTCCATCCTGCGCCGTGTCTCTCCACTGCTGGCGGGTGATCAGCTCGAGTGCGGCGGTCTTATACTCGATCCGGTGAGTCACAGGATCACCTCGGAGGGCGATGGGGTCGAGCTGGGCCCCACCGAGTTCCGGCTGCTCCACTTCTTCATGACTCACCGCGAGCGCGTCTTTACCCGGGGGCAGCTGCTGGATCAGGTTTGGGGTACCAATGTCTATATCGAGGAGCGTACGGTGGATGTTCATATCCGACGCCTGCGTAAGGCGCTGGAGCCCACCGGCAAGCACACACTTCTGCAGACCGTGCGTGGCGCCGGTTACCGTTTCTCGGACAAGCGCTGAATCCTGATCAATCTCCATTGAAGCCCTGCACGGGCGCCGGAAATCACTGCGCCCGGTAAGCAGTGGGTTATTCAGTCAATGCCCGGTTCCTGCAAATTGGTGCCGTAATGCAACCGTAATATAACTCTCATTCTCTATTCATCTTGAGCGCCTATTCTCTAGCGCCTGATTACAACATCAAGCCAGCTTATTGCTTATTGGTTCTCTAAGAAGGAGAGATTGAAACATGAAAAAGCTGATATCAGCAGCGGTTGCACTTTCATTGACCGGTTTCGTTGGCATGGCCTCAGCACGGGACTACATCAGTGTCGTCGGTTCCTCAACCGTCTACCCTTTTGCTACCGTGGTTGCAGAGCAGTTCGGTAAGACTTCCAAGTTCAAAACCCCCAAGATCGAGTCCACCGGCTCGGGTGGCGGCTTGAAGCTGTTCTGTGCTGGTGTCGGTGTCGAACATCCCGATATCACCAACGCCTCGCGTCGGATCAAGAAGTCCGAGGTTGATCGCTGCGCAGGCAATGGCATCAACGATATCATCGAGGTGAAGGTAGGTTACGACGGTATCGCCCTGGCCAACTCCAAGGCGGCCCCTCGCTTCTCCGTAACCCGTAAGGATATATACCTGGCTCTGGCCAAAGAGGTTCCGGATCCGAAGGACCCCACAAGCGGCAAGCTGGTCCCCAATCCCTACAAGACATGGAAGGATGTCAACAAGGACCTTCCCGACATGGCTATAGAGGTCCTCGGTCCTCCTCCCACTTCCGGTACCCGTGACGCCTTCGCCGAGCTGGCGATGGAGGGCGGCTGCAAGAAGATCGACTGGATCAAGGCGATGAAGAAGAAAGACAAGAAGATGTACAAGTCGATCTGCCACACCGTGCGTGAGGATGGCAAATACATCGAGGCCGGCGAGAACGACAACCTGATCGTGCAGAAACTGGAAGCCAACAAGGGTGCCCTGGGCGTTTTCGGCTACAGCTTCCTCGATCAGAACTCCGACAAGGTGCAGGGTTCCCTGGTTGACGGTGTCGCTCCTACCTTCGAGCTGATCGCCGACGGCAGCTATCCGGTATCGCGTCCCCTCTACTTCTATGTGAAGAAGGCGCACATGGGCAAGATCCCCGGTATCGAAGCGTATCTGGCCGAGTTCACCAACGACAAGGCCTGGGGTGATGACGGCTATCTGGCCGACAAGGGTCTGATTCCGATGCCGACTGAAGAGCGCAAGGCTTTCAAGAGTAACGTCGACTCCAAGACCTCGCTGAAACTCTAAGCCACTGTCATGGGCTGAAGGAGCGGCCGGCCCCAGGGCCAGCCGCTTTTTTCCTGGGAACCGTCATGCATTCGTCAACGTTGATCATTGTTTTACTGGGCCTTATGGCGTTGGCCTATTACATGGGTCGCAAGCGCTCTCTGAGACTGGCGGGCGGCCGGGTCAGGGATCTCCATTCGCTTCCCTCATACTATGGTGTTCACACCGCGCTCTGGTGCGGGGTGCCCGCATTGATTCTGTTCGTGCTCTGGATCGCTTTCGAAGGGGCCGTGGTGACGGGTATGGTGGTGGACAACCTGCCACGGGAGATTCAGGAACTTCCCCCCGAACGGCTCAACCTGGTGTTGAACGATATCCGCAACCTGGCCCGGGGTGACATCGTATCCCAGGCGGTGGACGAGACCATGCAGGGCGCCGCCGATCACTACACCGCGCTGCTGCGTATCAGCGACATGGCCCTCTTCGTGGTCGCACTCTCGGTGGCGATCCTGGGTGGGTTGCTGGCGCGACACTCCATCAACCGCCATCAGCGTGCCCGTAACCGGGTGGAGAAGGCGGTCAGCTTCTTTCTCGTCTCCAGCTCCTCGCTGGCGATTTTCACCACCATCGGTATCGTGCTTTCGGTGCTTTTCGAATCGATACGCTTCTTCCAGCAGATACCGGTAACTGAATTCATCTTCGGCCTGGAGTGGTCACCGCAGACGGCGATCAGGGCGGACCAGGTCGGATCCTCCGGGGTCTTCGGCGCCATACCGCTGTTTGCGGGCACCTTCCTGATAACCATCATCGCGATGTTCGTGGCTGTCCCCATCGGCCTGATGTCGGCGATCTACATGGCCGAGTATGCGGGCAAGCGCTTCCGCTCACTTGCTAAGCCGGTGCTGGAGGTTCTGGCCGGTATTCCCACGGTTGTCTACGGCTTCTTCGCCGCCCTCACCGTGGCCCCTTTTTTCCGCGATCTGGGGACCAGCCTGGGGCTGGGCGTCTCTTCGGAATCGGCCCTCGCCGCGGGCGTGGTGATGGGGATCATGATCATCCCCTTTGTTTCATCCCTATCGGACGATGTCATCAACGCGGTGCCCCAGGCGATGCGCGACGGCTCCTACGGCCTCGGCGCGACCCGCTCGGAGACCATTCGCCAGGTGATCATCCCGGCCGCACTGCCGGGCATTGTGGGTGGTGTGCTGCTGGCGGTCTCCCGGGCCATCGGCGAGACCATGATCGTGGTGATGGCCGCCGGCCTCTCCGCCAACCTCACGGCCAATCCCCTGGAGGCGGTGACCACGGTTACCGTGCAGATCGTCACCCTGCTGGTGGGCGATCAGGAGTTCGACAGCGCCAAAACCCTGGCTGCCTTCGCCCTCGCCCTGGTGCTTTTTGCCATCACCCTGGCCCTCAACATGATCGCCCTGCACATCGTGCGTAGATATCGTGAACAGTATGAATAGTCAACAGCAGCAATACGACCAGACGATGCTGCGGGTCCAGCAGGGTCTGGAACGCCGCTATCGCAAGGAGAAATGGTTTCAGCGTTTGGGTCTGGGGGCGATTGTTCTCGGTCTGGCGTTTGTCTCCTTCCTTTTCATCAGCATCATCGCCAACGGTTACACAGCCTTTCAGCAGACCTATGTGAAACTCGATATCAACTTCGATCCCGAGTTGATTGCACCGCTTGGGGAGACCGATCCGGAAGTGCTCTCCAGGGCGAACTACGGCGGTCTGGTGAAGAAGACCATGCGGGAGATGTTCCCCGATGTCAGCGGTCGCCGGGAGAAGAAGGTGCTCTATAACCTGGTGAGCACCGGTGCCAGCTATCAGCTGCGGGATATGGTGATGCAGGACCCCTCGCTGATCGGTACCCGGCAGAGTGTCTGGGTATTGGCCGACGACGATGTGGATATGCTGATCAAGGGGCATATCGATCTCAATGTGCCCGAGAGCGATCGCCGCATCAAGAACAACCAGATGGTGTGGATACAGTCAATGCAGGCTGAGGATCGGATCGAAAAACGGTTCAACTCCGTATTTTTCACCGCCGGCGACTCCCGCGAGCCCGAACTGTCCGGTATCAAGGGGGCCGTTCATGGCTCCTTCTTCACCCTGCTGATCTGCCTGTTGATCTCATTTCCTGTCGGGGTGGCGGCGGCGGTCTACCTGGAAGAGTTCGCCCCCAAGAACCGCTGGACCGACATCATCGAGGTCAATATCAATAACCTGGCAGCGGTCCCCTCGATCGTCTTCGGTCTGCTCGGCCTCGCGGTGTTCATCAACTTTTTTGGCCTGCCGCGTTCGGTGCCCCTGGTGGGCGGTCTGGTCCTTGCTCTGATGACCCTGCCGACGATCATCATCGCCAGCCGCGCCGCCTTGAAATCGGTGCCGCCGTCGATCCGCGAGGCGGCACTCGGGGTCGGGGCGTCGCCGATGCAGACCGTCACCCACCATGTGCTGCCCCTGGCTATGCCGGGAATGCTCACCGGTACCATTATCGGCATGGCCCAGGCCCTGGGCGAAACCGCACCGCTGCTGATGATCGGCATGGTGGCCTTCATCGTCGATATACCCGGCGGGCCCTTCGATCCATCGGCGGTTCTGCCGGTGCAGATCTACCTCTGGGCCGACAGTCCGGAGCGTGCCTTCGTGGAGCGAACTTCCGCGGCGATCATGGTGCTGTTGGCCTTCCTCATCAGCATGAACCTGTTGGCCGTCTGGTTGAGAAAGAAATTTGAGCGGCGTTGGTAAGCCGATGCAAGCGAGGTAAATATGCAAGAGTTAGTCAACGAGCGCGGCGTGGTCTCCAAGCCGCTTCATCCTGAAATCGCACCCGAGGCCGAAATGCACGCGACATTTGAACAGCATGGCAGTGAGACGGTAGGGGAGATCTACGTCGAGAACCCCCGCATGACCTGCCGAAATGTCAATGTCCACTACGGCGACAAGCAGGCGATATTCGACGTCAGTCTCGACATCGGCAAGAATCAGGTGATCTCCATGATCGGGCCCTCAGGCTGCGGCAAGTCCACTTTCCTGCGCTGTCTGAACCGCATGAACGACAGCATCGATGTTTGCCGTGTCAGCGGCCAGATCAAGATGGATGGCCAGGATATCTATGACGACGGTCTCGACGTGGTGCCGTTGCGTGCCAGCGTCGGCATGGTGTTTCAGAAACCCAATCCGTTCCCTAAATCGATCTACGACAACATTGCCTATGGACCGCGCATCCACGGCCTCAGCGACGATTCCGGACACCTGGACGAGATTGTCGAAAACTCACTCACCAGGGCAGGCCTCTGGGAGGAGGTCAAGGATCGCCTGGACCAGCCGGGTACCGGTCTCTCGGGTGGGCAGCAGCAACGACTCTGCATCGCCCGCGCCATTGCCGTCAGCCCCGAGGTGATCCTGATGGACGAGCCCTGTTCCGCCCTCGACCCCATCGCCACCGCGAAGATAGAGGAGCTGATCGACGAGCTGCGGGCAAACTACACCATCGCCATCGTCACCCACTCCATGCAGCAGGCGGCGAGGGTGAGTCAGCGCACTGCCTATTTCCACCTCGGTAAGCTGATAGAGGTGGGCGAGACGGATCAGATCTTTACCAATCCCCGGCATAGGTTGACTGAAGACTATATCACCGGCCGTTTCGGTTAAGGATGAAACTGATGAACGAGATGACCAGCGGACATACAGTAAAGGCCTACAACGAAGAACTCGACAGCATCAACGGGCTGGTGATCGAACTGGGCGAGCTTGGCCTGGATCAGCTGCGTCGGGCGGTGCAGACGCTGAGAGACGAGGACACCAAAGAGGCGGGCCTGGTCATCGACAGGGACCGGGAGCTCAACGCCATCGATGTCAGGGCCGACGAGGAGATCATCCGACTGATCGCCAAGCGTCAGCCGATGGCCAAGGACCTGCGCGACATCCTCACGGTGCAGAAGATCATCACCGACCTCGAACGGGTCGGCGACGAGGCGCGTAAGATCGCCAATCTGACCATCCATTTCTATGATAACGGCAAGCCACCGCCCAGCAATGAGATTCTCAGCGATATCTATGACATGGCCGCCTTTGTCGACGACATGCTCAGCAAGAGCCTGCAGGCCTTCACCCGGGTGGATCTCAAGATCGCCCTGGGTGTGATCGAGCACGAGAGGCGCTTGTTCGATGAGTTCAGGGGAGCGCTGCGTCGTCTATCGACCTTTATCATGGAAGACTCCCGCAGTGTGGGGCATGCGGTCGATATCGTGCTTGCGCTGCGTGCCCTGGAGCGCATCGGCGGTCATGCCAAGAATATCGGTGGCCATGTGATCTTCCTGATCACGGGCAAGGATGTGAGGCACGAAAACCTGAGCGCGATCTACAGCGAGGTCGCCAAACTTACATGAGAATGTGGCCCGACGGTTTGCAGTCGAGGGTTCCGAGCACAGGCTAGTTGACACAGCGCGTCCATCCCTGGCGCGCCACCAGGCAGTGGGCCTATTCAGCGGGTCGTATCCTGCTTGATCGGGACTGGAGAGACATGCCAAATCTGTTCGCAATACTCCCTGATTGCCCGGTCCGAGGAGAACCAACCGCATCTTGCCGTGTTCAGTATCGATGCACGGGTCCACTTGTCCCTTACTCTCCAGACCTGATCCACCTGTTGCTGACAGGCACGGTAGGCGGAGAAGTCCTCGAGGACGTAGAAAGGGTCGTGATTCAACAACACATCGAGCAGCGGTCGGAACTTTCCCCGCTCCCGGGTGGAGAAGCGACCTTCACCGACGGCATCGATGATACCCCGCAGATGTGGGTCCTCAAGATAGCGGTCGCGGGGTAAATAGTTGCCGACACGGCGGCTTGCCACTTCGGATTCGGTAAGGCCAAAGAGAAAGAAGTTATCCTTGCCCACGCGATGCCGAATCTCTATGTTGGCCCCATCCAGGGTGCCGATGGTAAGAGCGCCGTTGAGGGCAAACTTCATGTTGCCTGTTCCCGAGGCCTCCATCCCCGCCGTTGAGATCTGTTCAGAAAGATCGGCAGCGGGGTATATGCTCTCGGCGTTGCTGACATTGAAATTGGGCAGAAAGGCGATCTGCATCCTCTCGTTGACGTCCCGGTCGTTGTTCACTGTCGCGGCGACTGCGTGAATCAGCTCGATGATCAGCTTGGCGAAGTGATAACCGGGAGCGGCCTTGCCGGCAAACAGCCAGGTGCGTGCGGGGGCGTCCCGGTTCGATCCCTGCTTCAGTTCGAGATAGCGGCCGATGACGTGGAGGATGTTTAGGTGTTGACGCTTATATTCATGGAAGCGTTTGACCTGACAGTCGTAGAGGCTGTCGGCTTCGACCTCGATACCCGAGGTGTTGCGGATCTTCTGCGCCAGTAAGCCTTTGTTGTGTAACTTGACCTCGCGCCAGGCTTGGCGAAAGTCGGCTTTGTCCGCCCACTCCTCGAGCTCCTGCAGGCGTTGCAGATCCCTGGTCCAGGCGTCACCGATGGTGTCGTTTATCAACGCGCTCAAGGCCGGGTTGGCAAGGATCAGAAATCGGCGCGGGGTAACGCCGTTTGTGACATTGGTGAAACGCCCGGGATCCAGGGTGTGGAACTCCTTCAGCACGCGCTCCTGCAACAGGCGGCTGTGCAGCTTTGCCACACCGTTGATGCGGTGACTGGCGACGCTTGCGAGGTGGGCCATGCGCACATTGCGGCCGAAACGCTCGTCAATCAGCGATAACCGGGCCAGCAGCCCGTCTTCATGGGAGAGGGTACGAACCTGCTGAAGAAACCGATGGTTGATTTCGTAGACGATTTCCAGGTGCCTGGGCAGGAGCTCACCGAACAGCTCCACCGGCCAAGTCTCCAGGGCCTCCGGGAGCAGGGTGTGGTTGGTATAGGAGATACACTTGCGTAGCAGTTCCCATGCATCCTCCCACGCCACTGCGTGAACATCGACCAAGAGACGCATCAGCTCGGCCACTGCGATCGCCGGGTGGGTGTCGTTGAGCTGGATGGCGAACTTCTCCGGCAGCTGATCCAGCGAGGCGTTCTGCTGCAGATGCAGGCGCAGAATATCCTGGATGGTGCAGGAGCAGAAAAAATACTCCTGCTCCAGGCGCAGGCGTTTGCCCTGCATCGGTTCATCGTTGGGATAGAGCACCTTGCTGATGGTCTCCGAGGCGATCTTCTCTGCGACCGCTCGTTCATAGTCTCCGACGTTGAACGCCTCGAGATTGAACGATTCGCAGGCCTGGGCGTTCCAGAGCCGTAACAGGTTGACCGTTGGCACACGATAGCCGGGGATCGGTGTGTCATAGGCAACGCCCTTGACCAGGCGCTGAGGTTTCCAGCGCACAATGTAACGGCCGTCGGCGTCGGTATAGTGTTCGGTTGATCCGCCGAGGCCGACCTCGAAGTTGATTTCTGGCCGCGGAATCTCCCAGGGATTGCCGTTGCGCAACCACTTGTCGGCGAGTTCCACCTGGCGCTCTTCCCTGATCGCCTGTTCGAAAATGCCGTACTCGTAACGGATCCCGTAACCGATGGCCGGGATCTGCAGTGTCGCCAGAGAGTCGAGGTAACAGGCGGCAAGTCTGCCCAGCCCGCCATTGCCGAGACCGGGTTCCGGCTCCTGCGCCGCTATTTCATCAAGATCGAAACCGAGCCCGGCCATGGCCTGGCGTACCTGGGGTTCGATCCCCAGGGCTGACACGGCATTCCGCAGATGGGGGCCGGGTAGATACTCAGCGGAGAGATAGCAGACGCTGCGACTGGCCTCCCGGTAGTAGGTGCTTGCTGTATCGATCCAGTTGTTCAGCAGGCGGTCGCGGACACTCCATGCCAGGGCCAGATAGGCATCATTTTTCGACGCCACCTGGGGAAACCGGGCCTGAACAAAATAGAGGTTGTCGAGAAACGAGTGTTGAATCGACTCGATATCTGCTGCGGTGCGGTAGTCAGCGTACTTTTTTTTCTTCATGGCGGGGTTGTGTCTGCGTTGTCCTTTACCGAAGCTTAGATACAAATCCTGGAAACACACAAGCATTGGCTGCCGCTCCTCCCGGGGTGACAGGAGCATATGCTTGAAACTTGCAGCCTTGCCCGGAGTCTACTGAGGGCGAAGCTTGGTCGCTCATAGCCGTGTCCTGAAAAGGTCCAACTGTATCCGTGGCAACCTGAACGAATCGGACCGTGCCCTTTATTGTCGATTATACGATGTATGGATTTGTTAACCCCCGACAAATGGATTTGTTTGGATGCGCAGTTTAAAGATATATACTCTCATTACGGGTTTTCCCACTCCTCTCGCGTACCGGAACAGCCTTGTTGCTATCTGCTGTCGCCGGTGTTCAAGCGACCGGTGGACAGCTTCTCGACAAGGGCAGATTATGGGTCAGATGGATATGCTACGACTTCCTTTCTCGCTTCTCTTGCCATTGCTGCCGGGGCTCATGTTGTTGGTCTCGGGCTGTTCGATATCCTATTCCACAGGGGTCGATTCGGAGCAGAAGATATCGGCGAACAGCGGCAATTTTGATGGCAACCTCGATCCGGACGACCGCTTCGGCAGCGCCATCGCCACAATCGGCGATCTGCAGGGAGACGGTGTAATCGATCTGGCCGTGGGGGCGCCCATGGATGACGACGCCGGGACCAACCGGGGGGCTGTCTGGGTGTTGTTCATGGACGATGACGGCGAGGTGGATGAGGTGCAGAAGATCTCCGCCGATTCGGGTGGACTCGAAGGCGATCTGGATGACGGTGATCAGTTTGGCAGTGCCATCGCAGCCCTGGGTGATCTCAATAACGATGGTGTCCGGGATATTGCCGTGGGCGCCCCCCTGGACGACGACGCCGGAACCGACAAGGGCGCGGTCTGGATTCTGTTTCTCAACAGCGACGGCAGTGTGCTGTCAGAGCAGAAGATCTCCGACGATGCCGGAGATTTTCCGGGCGATCTGGACGATAACGATCAGTTCGGTCATGCCGTCGCAGCGATTGGCGACCTGAACGGGGATGGCGTCAACGACCTGGCGGTTGGTGCGCCGAACGACGATGACGGTGGTACCGATCGGGGTGCGGTCTGGATACTCTTCATGAACAGTGACGGCACGGTCAGCGCCGGGCAAAAAATATCCGCCGACAGGGGCAGCCTCGGCCGTGAGCCGGAGGATGGAGACCACTTCGGCAGCGGGCTGACTGAGATGGGGGATCTCGACGATGACGGTGTCGTCGATCTAGCCGTCGGTGTGAGCGGCGACGATGACGGTGGCAGTGACCGTGGCGCTGTCTGGATTCTGTTCATGAACGACGACGGCAGTGTGGATGAGTTGAAACGCATCACCCAGACCCGCGGTGAGTTTGACGGAGACCTGAGCGACGGCGATCAGTTTGGCAATGCGGTAGCCAGTATCGGCGATCTCAACGACGATGGCACCGAGGATCTGGCGGTGGGCGCGAAGTTGAGCGACGATGGCGGTGCGGAACGGGGTGCGGTGTGGATTCTCTTTATGGAGATCAATGGCGAGGTTATCTCGTCGACAAGGTTGTCCGATACAGCGGGCGACTTTGACGGCGAACTTGATAGCGGTGACCAGTTCGGCAGTGCGCTTGCCTATCTCGGGGATCTCGATGGGGACGGGGTCGGCGATATCGCGGTGGGCGCAAGTCTGGACGATGATGACGACACAGATAGCGGAGCGCTCTGGATACTCTTCATGGATGATGCAGACAGCGATTATGACAGGGAAGAGGGCGGACTGTTCGATATGTCCCAGGAAGACCTGGATACCCTTCTAAACGGTTCGGGTGGTGCGAATTGAGTGCGCTGTGCGGTTGTGCAACCTACGGTGCATCTGCTGTCGATTGCTAGAGCATCTCCAGCGGATCGACATCGACAGACCAGCGAACCCGACGCGAACCGGGTAGTTGGCTAAGTTTCGCAACCCACTCATCCAGCCACCTGTGCAGCGCCTGGCGCTCCACCGATTGAATCAACAGATGGCCCCGGGTTTTTCCCGCCTTGCGTGCCATTGGCGCCGGTACCGGTCCCCAGAATTCAAGCGATGCACTGAGATTGATTTCCCTGCCAAGCTGAAGCGCTTGATTGAGAAAGCTTTCCGGATCAGCGGCCTTGGTCGATTCGGCTCGCAATAGCACTTGGTGAGCATAGGGGGGAAAGGCCGCCGCCCGTCGCTCATCGAGGGCCTCTTGAGCGAAGGCCTCATACCCTTTGGAGGTCAGCAACTGCATCAGCGGATGATCCGGGTGGCGTGTCTGGATCAACACCCTGCCCGGGCGCCCCGCCCTGCCGGCCCGACCGGCGACCTGCAACACAAGCTGTGCCATGCGCTCCGAGGCGCGGAAATCGGCACCGAACAGGCCTTGATCCACATCCAGTATGGCGACCAGGGTGACATTGGGAAAATGGTGGCCCTTTGCGAGCATCTGGGTGCCCAGCAGAAGCGGGTAGTCGCCCGCCTTTATTCGTGACAGCAGCTCCTCGAGACTGCCTTTGCGGCTCGTGGAGTCGCGGTCGATTCGCGCCAGGGGGGTATCGGGAAAGAGGCGCTGCAGGGTCTCTTCCACGCGTTCTGTTCCCTGGCCGATTGGACGAAGGTCGGGACTGCCGCAGCTGGGGCAGTGGTCGGGTTCCCGGCGTTGGTGACCGCAGTGGTGGCACCAGAGCAGCCGTGATTGGCGATGGTGAGTCATGCGGGCGTCGCAGCGTGGGCAGTCGGTCAGCCAGCCGCAGGCGTGGCAGGTCAGCATGGGTGCATAACCCCGCCGGTTGAGAAACAGCAGCGCCTGTTCCCCCGCGTCGAGGGTCTGTCGCAGCTGTTTGATCAATGCGGGTGAGAGACCGCCGTCTAGGTGTACATTGCGCAGATCCAGCAGCATCAGTGGCGGCACCCTGGCAGCACCAGCCCTTCGGGTCAGGTCGAGACGTGTATAACGTCCCTCGGCCGCGTTTCTCAGGGACTCCAGCGAGGGCGTCGCGGAACCGAGCACAACCGGGCAGTCGTGCTGCTGACCGCGAACCAGTGCCAGGTCTCGGGCCGAGTAGCGAAATCCCTCCTGCTGTTTATAGGAGAGATCATGCTCCTCATCGACAATGATCAGGCCCAGTCTGGGCATGGGGGTGAATACAGCTGATCTGGTGCCGATAAGGACCGGACGCAGCGCCTGTCGCAGTGTCTGCCAAACCCGTTCCCGTTCGCCATCCGCAAGGCCAGAGTGGAGTACCGCAACGTCCGCTCCCATACTGCGTTGAAAGCGTTCCAGGAGTTGAGGCGTCAAGCCGATCTCCGGTACCAGCAGCAGTGCCTGTTGATTGTTCGCCACCACTGACTCGATCAGGCGCAGGTAGACCTCGGTCTTACCGCTGCCGGTCACCCCGTGGAGCAGAAAGGGGGTGAAACCTCCGAGCCGACGCTGAATCCGATCGACCGCTTCGCGCTGCTCGGGATTGAGTTCGATCCCGGGACGCCGGGTGGCGGATTGGGCCGGTTCCGGGATAGCGCAACGCTCGATCCAGCCCTTGTCAAGGAGGCTTCTGATCACGCTCTGGGAGATGCCATGGCGCGCAATCAGAATCGAACGTTCCATTCCGTTGGATGCCTCGGCGAGCGCCTGCATGAGTGTGCGTTGTTTCGGTGCCCGCTGCAGTGACGCCGTTTCGACCCTGGCTCCCGCCGGTGTGAGTCGCAGTCCACTCTCCCTGGCCACGGAGCGGTTGCGTTCGCTGCGCAGGGTGATCGGCAGGGCGTTGAAGATGACGTCGCCCAGGGGATGCTGGTAGTAGCCTGCAGCCCAATGGAGAAGCCGGAGATCGGCGGCGCCGAGGAGGGGTTGGGAATCGATCTGCCTCAATGCGTGCTTGAGCCGTTCCGGCGCCACCTCGGATTCTGCCTTTACGGCGATGAGAATGCCGGTGCGGCTGCTACGGCCAAACGGGATCTGAAAACGGCAACCTACCAGCGGAGTATGAGGTGACTCCCGGGGTGGCAGATAGTCATAGAGAAGCCTCAGAGGCCCGGGCAGTGCGATTTGTAGGATTGGGTCCGATACCATGCCGGTGACTGTATCATGGGGGCAATTTGGGCGCGTGATTTTCGCTGCGGGGCGGCCGACAAAAGGGAAAAGAATTTTTCCACAACATCTGTGGATAACTTTGTGTGTAAAATTTGGATATTAGGCCAAAGGCCTTGTCTCTGCTGGATTCCTATTAATTTGTATATTTTTTCACCATTTAGATTAATGTCAGTGGTTACAGTCGGTTACAGTAAATAAGACTGTTCTAATAGAGTTCGTGGTCTATTGATGCCGATGTTGTATTGCAACAAGGGAGTCAATGTGCATAAAAAGCGGCATAGCGAGTCAGTAACCGCTTACGCATGAGCGGTTGAGGCCATAACCCGGGGCTCGTAAGGTCTGTAGCAGAAAAGAGACCTTACCCCTCCATGGCTGGGTCAATCCGGTGCGACATCTTGATGCCGTTGCCGGCTATCGAGGGAGTGACAGTGTGATACTCCAGGGCTTGGCCCGGGTGTGGAGAAAACCCCGCTTTGGTGTTACAAGGATAGGTGAGGGAGGAGACTACTGTGACTCAATGGCAAATCGTGGCTCAACACATCGCACAGACGACGGGCAGGCCCTTCAATCCCCTTGAACCGAGGCATGTGGGTGGCGGCTGTATCAATACCGGCGTTCGCCTCACCGACGGTGAACAGACCTATTTCGTGAAGCTGAACAGCACTTCCCTGCTCACCATGTTCGAGGCGGAGGCGGACGGTCTACGCGAGATGGCGGAGACCCGCACCATCAGGGTGCCCGCGCCCCTCTGTTTCGGTTTGAGCGATTCCCAGTCCTACCTGGTGATGGAATATATCGAAATGGGCCATGGTGCGCGTAACGGCAGCGAATTGGCGGGACGCCAGCTCGCCGAGATGCATCGCAACAGCCAGACCCACTTCGGCTGGTTCCGGGACAATACCATCGGATCGACGCCGCAAAAGAACCAGACCAGCGAAGACTGGATCGATTTCTGGCGACAACAGCGGCTTGGTTTTCAACTCCGACTGGCTGAGAGCAAGGGCTACGGCGGCTCCCTTCAGCGCAAGGGGGAGCGCCTGATGGAGCGCTTCCAGGTGCTGATCGATCATCAGCCGCAACCCTCGCTGCTGCATGGTGATCTGTGGGGGGGCAACCTGGCGTATGCGAGCGACGGCGACCCGGTGATCTACGACCCGGCGGTCTACTACGGCGATCGCGAGGCGGACCTGGCGATGACCGAACTCTTCGGTGGATTCGGCAACCGTTTCTACGATGCCTACCGGGAGAGCTGGCCGCTGGCGCCGGGTTACTCAACGCGCAAGGTCCTCTATAACCTCTACCATATCCTCAACCATCTCAACCTGTTCGGCAGTGGTTATCTCGGACAGGCGTCATCGATGATTGATCGGTTGTTGGCGGAGGTATAGTGTCGGTTGTGAATTCGTAGAGTCGGACTCAGCTGCAGCGGCATTGATCGCTCATTGACTGGAATCCTGGAAAAGCGCTGTTTGGAATGCATCGCAGAATTCCAACAGGTTGCCGTGGCTTGTTAGCGCATCCGGGTGCTCACACCCGCCGACCAAAATGCAGTCGATTCCAGCGCTCTTTGCGCCCGGTAGATCCCGAGTCGGAGAGTCACCGATAACCAGGGCTTCCGTTTTCGCCACTTCAAGTTGTCCCAATACCAGTTCAAAGGGTTTTGGAGAAGGCTTCACAATGCCGTGGTCGGAAGAGAAGGAGATGGCGGAAAAAAGACCTTGGATACCTGCATGCTCGAACTCCCGTAGCCATGCTGTTTTGGGCGCCCATATATCGATGACTGCCGCCAATAAAAAGCTATGCCGCAACTTGTGCAGTGCCTCGGCGTACTCTGCGGGGATGAAACCGAGTTCGTGATAGGCGAAGGTGTCGACGATTCTGCCGATTTCATCTTTACTCAACGGTTCGTCGACGATTTCGTGGATTGCCTGTTCCAGCGATGGAAAATCATGTCGATAGTTAACGTCAGGGTAACGGGTATCCAGGTAGTTATAAACGCTGCGTACGATGCTATTGATCTCGTTACCGGGTCGTTTTCCACCGATCTTGAAATAGTGAGTCGAGAAATCTTCGGATTCGCCAAACCTATCCTCACCGAACATGAAGGTGTTGTTCATATCGAGCAGGATGGCCTTTTTTCGCGTAAGCATTGCAGCTCTGCGTTGACGGTTTGCGTGCTGTTTCAAGTTGCATCCTTCAACGTTGATCTTGGAGTGTCCATATGCCGTAAATCGGCAAGGTTGTCACGCCCATTCAGGCGACGCAGGCAATACCCCGCGCGCCGTCTGTGGGAAAGTGGGGTTAACGTTGCAGCTCGATCAGGACATGGCGCTCGCCGGCGTGCAGAACCTCGAACACAGAGTGGTCTTCCCCCATGCGGACTATCAATTCCAGAAAATCGGGATCTTTTGCCTTGAAATCTATCCTTGTGCCGCTGATCCTGACAGCTTCAAGTAACAGGGGCTCGCGGTTGCCGGCGAAAGTGGACAGAAAACGCAGCTTGAATCGCTCATTGTCGCAATAAAAATCCCAATGATGAATCGCCGCGCCGGGATTCGCCTGACCGTAAATTCGGAAAGGTCCCCGTTGTATGAAATTGATGTCATAGGGGCGCGGTCCGATCGGGGTGGTCATGGCCTTGCCCTGCCAGGCGCCGTTTAGCCTGTCGAAAAACAGCCTGATTTCAGCACTCTGTTGGCATATCGCCCATGTCGTGGTGGGGATCAACGCAGCTATCAGTATCAACACAGGGCCTGTAGGCATGGGAGCATTCCAGTGCAGGGCTTGGTGTCATCTAAATCCTCCAGATCCAACTCCGTGTCATCAACCAGACGGGTGCGCTTTGGCGGTGACTCAAACCGATTTAGGTGACAATGAACCAGTTCCGGTAGTAGGTGCAGTTATGGTTGCCGCTCTTGAAAAGGGCGGCATTGGGGCTGGCGCTCAGCAGGCCGGTCTCGGGGTCACAGATTATCAGCCCCAAGGGTGCTTTCGGGTCGCAGCTGTTGAGCAGCACGAAGTGATCGTATTTGCCGCCTACGCGAACATTCGCGATCACTGGATTGCGGCTGCTGAAAGCTGGAAATGGCGGGCCGAATCCCGAGCGGATACCGGCATGTATCCCCATGGTCCTGAGCGTTTTAACCAGGTTGGTTGCAGCTGTTCCGCCCGCCGTCACTTTTGCCGCAGGCAGTACCTGAACCGCACCCGCACGAAAGGCCGTGCCTCGCTTGAAGGCACCGCCGGACTCCTGCGAGAGGCCGCTCATCGAGGCAATCGAGGGTTTCCCCTGGCCCTTGCGGTTCACCACCATCGCCGCACAGGCCATACCACAGGCATAACCACCGCGGGGATCGCGATTCTGCATCAGGATCTCATATCCCGATTTGTTGACCCACTCACCCATAACGTGCAGATTCCTTCTTTTTCACTAGGGAAGGTTGAGTATAGATCACCTTCGTTCTGCGGGTTGTCTATATATTCGCCTGACCTGAATTAATTCTCAGGATAATACAACGCAATCAATCCAACTGCCCGCCAGAAGGAAAATGTAGCACAGGTAAAGCAAGGGCAGGCTTGGGATATGTCCTCCATGGAAGCTGATGACAAGAGCGAGTGATATTCACGCCACAGCCTGCCCTCTATCGTGCTCGTTTTATATTGGACAGACCGCCGCTGATCCCAATCAGTCAGTTTTTCCTATGAATGACAGATTCGATCTCATGGAAGCGGGCCCCCACCACAGACAGGTCTGATTGGTCGTAGCACATCCGTGCACACACCTCCTCCAACTGTTTGCCATACCGCTCACGCAATTTTGGATCGTTGTTCTTGTTGGCCAGGAATTCAAAAAGATTGGTATCTCGGCTAAGCGCTGGTGCCGCATCTGAGTTGGGCATCGGCATCGATGCCACGAGAACAACCCAGCGAGCACTGGATACAACGCCAAAAACGCGATCAACGACGAGGGACCATGTTTCGGCAGTGTCGAATCCCGCCTGTTTAACCAACTCTTCGAGGGCAGGGTACTCGGGCCACTTCTTGAGTTCGCTGACCATCTGACGCATATAATTGCCATCGAGCTGTGCCTTGGCCAGTCTCTTTGACAGCGCTTCGTCTTTTTTTATCTTGGCTTTTATCAGGTCTAGTAAGTCAGTCGTTATTGGAATGCTGTTTAGAAATCTGTCTATCTCGTTGTCGGTTATAGCGGATGAGTTTGCCGGCAGTGATAAGACAAGACAAATGGCTGCAAAAAAGTGAGTCATATAGTGTTTCATAAGGATTATTCCATTATTGATACTGTCCTGGGTAGAGTGTCGCACTCTAACACGTGCCAGCATCGATTGATCGGGTCGTTTGGCTAAAATGAGATCTTGCGTAGCGCGAGTCTGGGCTGCCGAGCACTCGTACGGGAACTTAAACACGACTTTCCTGTCGCTGTCGTCGATGTGGACAGCATCGACGCTTGTCTGATCAGGTTGTCAGGTGCAGCTCCGAGAGTACTTCGATCAAACCAGCGTTCTGCTGTGGGGTGCCAACGGTGATGCGTAGATGGCCATCGATTCTCGGCTGCTGAAAGTGGCGAATAAGGACGCCCTGTTCACGCAGTTTTAAGGCGATCTCCGCTGCGTCCCGCTGGGGGTGGCGGACGAAAAGGAAGTTGGCGGAGGAGGGCAGCACATCGAATCCAAGGCGTTGCAGATCCGCGCTCAGTTGTTCCCTCGATTCAATGATATGACGGCAACTCTGCCTGAAATAGTCCTCATCCCGGAAGGATGCCGTGGCGGCTACCGCAGCGATGCGATCGACCGGGTAGGAGTTGAAGCTGTCCTTGACCCGTACAAGCCCCTCGATCAGCTCCTCTCTACCCATGGCTAGGCCGATCCTCAGGCCGGCCAGGGCGCGTGACTTGGAGAGTGTCTGGGTCACCAGAAGATTGGCATAGCGATCCACCAGGGTCACCGCACTGTCGCCGCCGAAATCGATATAGGCCTCATCGATCACCACCACGGAGTCCCGGTTGTGCTGGAGCAGCCACTCGATTCGCTCCAGGGAGAGGAGGCGGCCGGTGGGCGCATTCGGATTGGGGAAGATGATTCCGCCATTGGCCCGGGTATAGGGTTCGAGATCGATGTTGAATCCAGCGTCGAGGGGAATCGTCTTGAACTCGATACCGTAGAGCCGGCAGTAGACCGGATAGAAGCTGTAGGTGATATCGGGGAACAGCAGCGGTTGGGATTGTTGGAAGAAGGCGAAGAAGGCGTGCGCGAGGACCTCGTCGGAGCCGTTGCCGATAAAGACCTGATCAGCGGTAAGGCCGTAGTAGTCTGCCACCGTCTTGCGCAGGGTCAGGGACGCGGGATCGGGATAGAGCCGCAGGTCTGTGTTGGCAGCTTGGTTGATGGCCTCGATCACCCGTGGCGAGGGGCCGTAGGGATTTTCATTGGTATTGAGCTTGATCAGGTTGTCGATGCGCGGCTGCTCCCCGGGGACATAGGGAGAGAGTTGATTGACAACGGGACTCCAGTAGCGGCTCATCGTTAGAAGATCCTGATTTGAGACAAATAACTGTATCTGCGCAGCGGAGTGCCGGCAAGGCTGTCCCCGCCTACTCCCCGCTCTGTTTGAAACGGTACTCCGCCGAGCGTGCATGGGCGGTAAGCCCCTCTCCCCGGGCCATCACGGATGAGGTCCTGGCCAGTCTGTCGGCACCCTCCGCAGAGGCCATGATCAGGCTGGATCGCTTCTGGAAGTCGTACACCCCCAGGGGCGAGGAGAAACGGGCGGTGCGGGAGGTCGGCAGGACGTGGTTTGGTCCGGCGCAGTAGTCACCCATCGCCTCGGCGGTATACCTGCCCATGAATATAGCCCCTGCATGGCGGATACGCGCGGCCATGGCCTGGGGATCGGCCACCGAGAGTTCAAGGTGCTCCGGTGCAATCTGGTTGGCGACCTCAACGGCCTCGTCCATGTCCCTGACGTGGATCATCGCCCCGCGGGCGCGCAGTGCCGTGGCAATGATCTCACGGCGCTCCATGGTCGGCAGCAGTTTGTCGATGCTGTGGCTCACCTGTTCCAGGTAGGTCGCGTCCGGACAGAGCAGGATCGATTGGGCGTCTTCATCGTGCTCCGCCTGGGAGAAGAGATCCATGGCGATCCAATCGGAATCGGTCTCGCCGTCACAGATAACCAGGATCTCCGATGGCCCCGCCACCATGTCGATGCCGACCTGTCCGAATACCGCACGCTTCGCGGTGGCGACATAGATGTTGCCCGGACCGACGATCTTGTCCACCGGGGGGATGCTTTGGGTCCCGTAAGCCAGGGCTGCCACCGCCTGGGCACCGCCGACGGCGAACACCCGGTCGACTGCGGAGACATGGGCGGCCGCCAGCACCAGCTCATTGAGTTCACCCCCGGGCGTCGGCACCACCATGATCAACTCGGCGACGCCGGCGACCTTGGCGGGGATGGCGTTCATCAGGACCGATGAGGGGTAGGCGGCCTTGCCGCCGGGCACATAGAGGCCGACCCTGTCCAGCGGAGTCACCTGCTGGCCCAGCAGGGTGCCGTCGGCTTCGGTGTAGGACCAGGAGTCCATGATCTGATGCTCGGCATAGGCACGGATCCGGTCGGCGGAGAGCTGAAGCGCCTCGCGCTGTTGCTGCGGGATAGCGTCCCAGGCCTGCTGCAGTCGCTGCAGGGGAATCTCCAGGTCACTGGCCTCTGTCGCCTGCCAGCGATCGAAGCGACTGGTGAACTCGACCAGGGCACTGTCACCCTCGCCGCGGATCGCCCCTATGATCTGGTTGACGGTGTCGTTGACACCGGTGTCGGAGACCGATTCCCAGGCAAGCAGGGCATCGAGCTGTCGCTGGAAGTCTGGATCTTTGGTCGATAGTTTGCGTATTTCGCTCATGCTGGCATCACTCGCGGATCTGTTCAGGTTGCGGGCAGCGAGACCGCCTCGCGAAAGGCCTCGATAAGCTCCATGACCGGGCTGTGTTTCATTTTCCAGGAGGCCTTGTTGACCACCAGTCTGGAGCTGATGTCGGCGATGTGTTCGAGGGGGACCAGTCCATTGGCCTTCAGGGTGTTGCCACTCTCCACCAGATCGACAATCAGATCTGAGAGGCCGACGATGGGCGCCAGCTCCATGGAGCCATAGAGTTTGATGATCTCGACCTGTTCACCCTTGGTGGCGAAAAAGCGTTGTGCGCTTTTCACATACTTGGTGGCGACCCGGAGTCGTTCGTTGTTTTGTTTCGTATCGGGATAGCCCGCCGTCATCATGCGGCATTGCGCAATCCGCAGATCGAGGGGCTCATACATCCCTTCACCACCATGTTCCATCAACACATCCTTGCCGGCGATACCCAGGTCGGCGGCGCCATATTCAACATAGGTGGGTACGTCTGTGGCGCGGATGATGACCAGCTTAACCTGCTCATGGTTGGTGTCGAGAATCAGCTTGCGGCTGCTGTCGGGATCGTCCGCGGGCTCGATACCAGCGTAGGCCAGCAGCGGCAGACTCTGTTTGAAGATGCGCCCTTTCGACAGCGCGATGGTAATGGGTAGATCAAATTTCATGGCTTGGTTTGTGTTTCGCCCGGTTTTTGGAGCTGGAAGGATATCTGAACTGGCGCCCAGCGGCCAGCTATGGCCCGATCCGGCTGAGACTCCGGCGGTTTTACCATCCCCCGCTGCGGCTGGCTCAGCTGGGGAGGCGTCTGATCTCCCCGCCCAGGCCGGCCAGTTTCTCCTCGATGTTCTGGTAGCCGCGATCGATGTGGTAGATACGGTCCACCAGTGTCTCTCCGTCAGCCACCAGCCCCGCCAGGACCAGGCTGGCCGATGCGCGCAGATCGGTGGCCATCACCGGCGCCCCGGTCAGGGTATTGGCGCCGGTACAGATCGCGGTGTTGCCCTCGAGCTTGATCTGCGCCCCCATGCGCTGCAGTTCGTGGACATGCATGAAGCGGTTTTCAAAGATGGTTTCGGTGACTATGCCGACACCCTCGGCGACCGAGTTGAGGGCGGTGAATTGGGCCTGCATATCGGTGGGAAATGCCGGGTAGGGGGCGGTGTAGACATCAACTGCCTGGGGCCTTCTGCCCTGCATGTCGAGGCTGATCCAATCCTCCCCGGTTTCGATTATCGCCCCTGCCTCGCGCAGTTTCTGGAGTACCGAGTCGACCAGTTCCGGTCGGGTGTCGCGCACCTTGATACTGCCCTGGGTTATCGCCGCGGCCACCAGGAAGGTTCCGGTTTCGATGCGGTCGGGCAGGACGTTGTACTCCGTCCCCTTAAGGCTCTCCACACCCTGTATGGTGATGTTGGGCGTGCCTGCGCCGCTGATTTTAGCGCCCATGCTGTTCAGGCACTCCGCCAGGTCGACAACCTCGGGTTCCCGGGCGGCGTTTTCGATCAGGCTCGTTCCCTTGGCGAGGGCTGCGGCCATCATCAGGTTCTCCGTGCCGGTTACCGTCACCATGTCCATCACGATCCTTGCCCCATGCAGGCGCTTGCAGCGGGAGCGGATATAGCCGTTCTCCACGTCGATATTTGCCCCCATGGCACGCAGACCTTCGATATGCAGGTTGACCGGACGTGAGCCGATGGCGCAGCCCCCGGGGAGGGAGACATCGGCCTGACCGAATCGTGCCAGCAACGGGCCCAGCACCAGGATCGAGGCGCGCATGGTCTTCACCAATTCATAAGGAGCGCTGAATTTGTTGATGGTGTTGGAGTCGATCTCTATGCCCATCTTCTCGTCCACCATCAGAGAAACGCCCATGCCGCCGAGGAGCTCCATGGTGGTGGTGATATCGTGCAGATGGGGAACATTGCCGACGCGCATGGGGCCGTCTGAGAGCAGGGTGGCGGCCAGAATCGGCAAAGCGGCGTTTTTGGCGCCGGCGATACGAACTTCGCCAGACAGCGGGGCGCCTCCCCGTATGATCAGCTTATCCATGGTGTTCCTGGTTCACTGCACGAGCGATTTTGTTGAGTGACGGGGCCGATTCGATCAACGTTAAAGGGCCCGCAAATAAAAAAGACGAAAAATGATAACGAAATCTGGATAAAAACGGGAGTTTTTAAATGAATCTGTCCGATAAATCGAAGATTGCAGGGCGAAGTAACGGGCTAAAGGGGCAGCTGGCGGCTCAATGTCCGCCTATGGCCTGGTCGATATAGTTCTTGATCGCGGCCTGGCCGATATCATCGATACCGGTGAACTCCATCCGGCTCAACCAGCCGTCACGGTGTTGTTCGCAGTCGAGGATCTTGGCGTAGATATGGCTGCTCTGAGCGCTCATCATCGAGGCATAGAGGGTGATACGGATATCGGAGAGGATCTCGAGCTCGATCGGGAGATCGGCCTGCAGTCCGTTGTAGCTGAGGTCTACGGCGCGCCCGGAATAGCTCTCATCGGACACGACCTTGCCATGCAGCGGATGGAAGGCGATGGGAAAGTCGACCTCGATGCGCGGGCTGCGACGTGACTCGACCCGGGGGACCTCGAGATGGCGCGGTCGCCTGGTCGAGAGCAGTTCATAGAGCGACACCGGTACCTGCTTTCCTTTCACCAATACGTGGTTTGGTGGGGATGTCTCTATGTAGGCGCTGGCGAGCTCGCGGGAGTGTTCACTCAAGAGGATCTGTCCGCGCAGACTGTAGGCCTCGATGCGCGAAGCTAGATTGACCTCGTCCCCAATGACCGTGTACTCGTGATGAAGCTCCGAACCCAGATGTCCCGCGACCACATCGCCGCTGTTGATGCCTATGCCCATGAAGAGCCGTGGGTAGCCATGCTTGCTGTTCTCGGTGTTGATTTCAAGCATGGCCCGCTGCATTTCAACCGCACAGGCAATGGCACGCTCCAGGTCATCATCCTTCTGCTCGGTGAGACCGAACAGGGCCATGATCGAGTCACCCATGAACTTGTCGATGCTGCCGCCAAAGCGAAAAATGATTTCGCACATCCTGGAGAAGTAGTAGTTGAGGATATTGATTATGATATCGGGCGGGTAGCGCTCGGCAATTGTGGTGAAACCACGCAGGTCGGAAAGCAGGATTGTGACCTGCTTGTATTGCGGCTTGTTGCCATCCTCAGGGGTTTCATCCAGTGACTTGATCAACGCCTGGTGGAGACGGCTTCTCTCTGTCGGCGAAAGCCGACCGCTAAGTGTCTTGCCGACGGTATCGATAATCCTTTCGATCTCTTCGGCGTGTTTCATTGCATGCGCTCCTCTGGGCCTTGTGCTCTATATGGTTGGTGTCAACAGGCCCTAGCTTCAGTATAGGACGCAGATATGGGATGCGTTATCGGTCGAGAATTACTCTGCAGCCGGTCGTTCCCCGGAGACAGTCTCAAGCTGAATCTCCTCCTTGCCCCGCCAGCCACCGATGGTGAGGTGGGTGCCAGGGGGCTGACCGGCAATCAGTTGCACCAGCTGCTGGGAGTTGTCGATCGTGGTGCTGTTGACCCGGGTGATGACATCGCCCGGTCTCAATCCCGCCCGGCTTGCCGGTCCGTCCTCCATGACGCCGGTCACCAGGATCCCTTCGTTGTTGCGCAGGCTGAAGGCCTCCGCCAGCTTATCCGTTACATCCTGGCCCTGGATTCCAAGCCAGCCCCTGACCACATGACCGCTGCTGATCAGTTGCTGCATGATACCCTCGGCCAGGTCGAAGGGGATGGCGAATCCGATCCCGTGGGAGCCGCCGGTCTTGGAGAAGATGGCGGTGTTGATGCCTATCAGCTCACCTCGGGCATTCACCAGGGCGCCGCCGGAATTGCCGGGGTTGATGGCCGCATCGGTCTGAATAAAGTTCTCGAAGGTATTGATCCCCAGGTGGGAGCGCCCCGTGGCACTGATGATACCCATGGTGACTGTCTGACCGACACCGAAGGGATTGCCAATGGCGAGCACCACGTCGCCCACCTTTTGCGAACCGGAACTGTCGATAGCAATCGGCTGCAGGACGGCATCGCTGTCGATCTTCAGGACAGCTAGGTCCGATTCCGCATCGCTGCCGACAATACTGACACTCACGCTCTTGCCGCTTGCCAGCACCACCTTGATCTCATCCGCACCCTCGATGACGTGGTGGTTGGTCAGCAGGTAACCGTCCTTCGATACAATTACTCCGGAGCCGAGACTGGTGTCGAGACGCCGGCGGGTCTGCTCCGGCAGCATGTTGCCGAATAGGTGCTGAAGCAGAGGATCGCGGAAGCGCAGAGACTGGGATTCCGTGGTGATCTTGGCGGTAAAGATGTTGACCACTGACGGGGCTGCATTGGTCACCGCCTGCGCATAGGAGAAGGGACCGCTCTCCCGCGGCAGGTCTACCAGGGTTTTCGATACCTCGGGCTGTTTCCGCGCCGGCGCTTGCTCGATCTGTTGCGGGAGCATGAAAAGCACCACGAAGGCCCCCGCCAATCCGGCGGTCAAGGCGGTGAGTAGCAGTGAAAGCAGTTTTCGCATTTGCATCGAATTGAGTAACCTAGGGCCTCTACAAGACTAAATTCTGGCAAACATAGCATGATTGATATTCTATCGCTCGAATCCTATTGCAATGAATTGTTATCGGTGGCCGAGTTCAGCGACTACTGTCCAAACGGGCTGCAAGTGGAGGCCTCGGCCGATGTAGGGAGGCTGATGGTTGGGGTCAGCGCCTGTCAGGGGCTGATCGAGGCGGCCGAGGCGTGGGATGCGGATGTCCTGTTGGTCCATCATGGCTATTTCTGGAAGGGTGAAGCGCAGGCGTTACGCGGCATCAAGGCCAACAGGGTCGGTGCACTCTTCAGACAGCAAACATCGCTCTTGGCCTACCATCTGCCCCTGGATGCCCATGCCGAATATGGCAACAACAGACAGTTGGGAGAGTGCCTGGGGCTGATCCCCGCGACACCTTCCGCCGACCATGGATTGATCTGGGAGACAAGATTGTCAGAAACCATGGCCCCGCAGGACCTGGCCCATCGCATCGCTGACCGTCTGGGAAGGGCGCCGACGCACATCGCTCCGGATGGGCGTCCAATCTCCCGCGTCGGCTGGTGCAGCGGTGCCGCCCAGGATTACATCGAGGAGGCGGCTGAGCTGGGGTTGGATGCCTATATATCCGGGGAGATCTCGGAACAGACGGTCCATCTCGCCAGAGAGCTGGGGGTTCACTACTACGCCGCAGGGCACCATGCCACCGAACGTTACGGCGTACAGGCCCTGGGTTCTCATCTGGCAGAAAAGTTTTCCCTCGAGTACCGTTTTGTCGAGGTAGAGAATCCCGTTTGAGCGTTAGTACCCTGTAACAACAGCCAATTAATTCTGCTTTCAGAATGAATCCACCTTGACCTGCATAGCGGCATAATGGAAAATGCTCGGTTAGTTTTTATGGCTTTTAACTATATTCTAATGTCCTTAATATGGTGTTGCACATGGACCGTAAGGCCCTTGTTCGGCTCATGTTTAGTATCTGTGGAGTCCCTTTATGAGCGCAGATGGCGTTGATTTGAAAAAACGACGTACCCTGACCCTTGCGACCAGCGCGGTTGGGGCGGTAGGCACCGGTTTCGTTCTCTATCCATTCCTGGCGGCCTGGGGCCCCAGTGAAAAAGCGAAGGCCGCCGGTGCCCCGGTTGAGGCTGATATCAGCAAGCTTGAGCCAGGTCAGTTGATGCGCGTCAAATGGCGTGGCAAGCCGGTTTGGATCGTCCACCGCACCGATCAAAACCTGCAGGATCTGGGTTCGCTGGAGAGTGTCTTGCTCGATCCCAACTCCGACGATGCCGGACAACAACCGGACTACTGCAAGAACCCCGAGCGCTCGATAAAAGGCAAGTATCTGGTTGCGATCGGTATCTGTACCCATCTCGGCTGCTCACCCACCTATCGTCCCGAAGTTGCACCGGAGGATCTGGGGCCGGAATGGAAAGGCGGCTTCTTCTGCCCTTGCCACGGTTCCCGTTTCGATCTGTCCGGTCGGGTCTATGCCGGCGTTCCTGCACCCAAGAATTTAGAAATTCCCCCCTATCAGTATCTATCTGATTTGAAGATCCTGATCGGTACCGATGGAGGAGCAGCCTGATGAGTATGATGAAGAATTTTATGGGCTGGATAGACGACCGCTATCCGATGACCAAGGTGTGGAACGAGCATCTCGCCGAATACTACGCACCGAAGAACTTCAACTTCTGGTATTTCATGGGTTCGCTGGCCATGCTGGTGCTGGTGATTCAGATCCTCACCGGTGTCTGGCTGGCGATGAGTTACAAACCGGATGCCGAACTGGCCTTCGGTTCCGTCGAATACATCATGCGCGATGTCGATTGGGGCTGGCTGATCCGCTACATGCACTCCACCGGCGCCTCCGCCTTCTTCGTCGTCATCTATCTGCACATGTTCCGCGGTCTGATGTACGGTTCCTACCGTAAACCCCGTGAGCTGCTGTGGATCATCGGCGTCATTATCTATCTGGCGATGATGGCCACCGCATTCTTCGGCTATCTGTTGCCCTGGGGCCAGATGTCTTACTGGGGTGCCCAGGTTATCGTCAACCTCTTCTCGGCGGTACCGGTGATAGGTCCGGACCTGGGTGTCTGGGTGCGCGGTGACTATGTCATCTCCGACGCCACCCTGAACCGCTTCTTCGCACTCCACTTCCTGTTACCCTTCGTGCTCGCCGCATTGGTCTTTATCCATATCGTCGCCCTGCACAAAGTTGGCTCCAACAACCCGGATGGCATCGAAATCAAGAAGGGTCCCAAGGGCAATCGCTGGAGCGACACGGCTCCCGCGGACGGCATCCCTTTCCATCCCTACTATTCGGTGAAGGATATCGCCGGCGTGGCAGGCTTCCTGTTTCTCTTCGCCGCAGTAGTCTTCTTCGCGCCGGAGATGGGCGGCTACTTTATAGAGCATCCCAACTTCGAGCCGGCCAACCCCCTGAAGACGCCTGAGCACATCGCTCCCGTCTGGTACTTCACACCGTTCTACGCCATCCTGCGTGCCGTACCCTCGATAGCGGGTTCTGCCTTCCCCGGTGTGGTGGCGATGTTTGCTTCCATCCTGATTCTCTTCTTCCTGCCCTGGCTGGATCGCAGTCCGGTGAAGTCGATCAGGTATAAGGGTATGTTGTACAAAATCATGCTCTGGCTTTTCGTTATCGACTTCATAATACTCGGTTTTCTTGGCACCCAGCCGACCACGGACCTGTATAAATTCATGGCGCAGGTCGGCACCATCTACTACTTCGCGTTTTTTGTCCTGATGCCGGTCTACAGCAAGATCGATAAAACCAAACCCGTGCCAGAGAGGGTGACCGAATGAAAAAGCTGATTGTTGCATTTCTATTTGCCGCGGCCCCGATGCTGGGTCTGGCTGCGGGTGGTGGCGCGCATCTGGACGATGCCGATATCGACCTGAGTGATCAGGCCTCGCTGCAGCGTGGCGCCAAGTACTTCGTCAACTTCTGTCTGAGTTGTCATTCGGCCCAGTTCCAGCGCTATAACCGCATGGCCAAGGATTTGGGTCTGAGCGAGACCGAGGTTATTGAAAACCTGATGTTCACCACCGATAAGATCGGTGACACCATGAAGATCGCCATGACCACGGAGCAGGGCACCGAGTGGTTCGGCAGCCCCCCGCCCGATCTTAGCGTGCTTGCCCGGGCCCGTGGTGTCGACTGGATCTATACCTATCTGCGCAGCTTCTACCTGGATGAGAAGCGCCCCTTCGGCGTCAACAATATCGTCTTTCCGGATGTGGGCATGCCCCACGTATTGTGGGAACTTCAGGGCGCACAGAAGGCTGTTTTCAAACTGGAGAAGGATTCGGCCGGAAACGATATCGAGAAGTTCGATCACTTCGAGCCAGTCTCGGAAGGCCTCTTGAGCCCGGCCGAGTATGATCAGGTCGCAAGGGATCTGACCGCCTTCATGAGCTATATCAGTGAGCCGATTCAGATGGAACGCAAACGCCTGGGTGTCTGGGTATTGCTCTTCATCGCTGTATTCTTCGTCCTCGCCTATCTGCTCAAGAAGGAGTACTGGAAAGACGTACACTGATCTCATTCAGCCGGGATCTGACAAAAAGGCGCGCAGTTGCGTTATACTGTGCGCCTTTTTTAATGTCACAACAATTTTCAGCCCATAGCCAGGCACCGTTTTGCCGGCTGCGGCGGATATCCAGGAGAGAGGCTATAAATGGCGGCAGTTGCGAATAAACGCTCAGTGATGACCCTCTATTCGGATCCCACAGATCCCTATTGCCATCGAGTCAGGCTGGTGCTGGCGGAGAAGAATATCACCTATGAGGTCTCGGATATCGATCCCCTGAATGTTCCCGAAGAGGTGATGGAGCTGAATCCCTATGGAACCCTTCCCACCCTGGTGGACAGGGATCTGAAGCTCTATGAGTCGCGCATTATCATGGAGTATCTGGACGAACGCTTTCCCCATCCACCCTTGCTGCCGGTGGATCCTGTCTCACGCTCTACCTCGCGTCTGCTGATGTACCGCGTCGACAATGACTGGTATAGCCTGATGGACATAATCCTCAGCGGCAAGAAAGAGGCTGCAAAGGCACGCAAAGAGCTTCGTGAGAGTCTTATCTCAACCTCACCGGTGTTCAATGCAAAGCCCTTTTTCATGAGCGATGAGTTCACTCTTGTCGATTGTGCTATTGCGCCTCTGCTTTGGCGCCTCCAGGAGTTGGGTGTCGAGATACCCGCGAGTGTGAAAGGCGTACATGAGTATGCCAAGCGTCTGTTCGAGAAGGAGTCATTTCTCAAGAGCCTGTCCGAAGCCGAGCAGGAGATGCGCGGTTAGTACCATGTCTGAGATGTCATCCAACCGTCCCTACCTGATACGGGCGCTCTATGACTGGTTGGTGGACAATGGCAAAACACCCTATCTGATGGTGAATACAGCCCTGGATGGCGTCGTGGTGCCGGATCAATTCGTGGAGGAAGGACGCATCATCCTGAATGTCGACCCGGCCGCGGTCTCGGGGCTTACGCTAAACAACGACCTGATCAGTTTCAGTGCGCGATTCGGCGGCAAGGCTGAGGAGATCCTGATACCGCCCCGCGCGGTAATGGGTATCTATGCCAAGGAGAACGGTCAGGGTATGCTGTTTCCCGAAGATGATGTGGACCAGGATGACGGTCCCGATGACGAGCCCGATCCCTCCACTCCGGGTAAGCGGCCATCCTTGAAGGTGGTCAAATAGAGCGCCGCCTCGGTGTATTTACTCCCGACCGGCATCCGTCTCAACTGCCGGTAGCTCGATATGCAGGCTGACGTTCTCCGTCCCCACCATCACCACATATCCGGTTCGCCTGCCTGATCCTTCCAGGCTATAGTCGAACTCATACACACGGCGCATTTTCAATCCACTGCGAAACCAGCGCAATCCCAAGCGATGCAGGGCCACGGTCTGGTCGAGAAACTGCACGCCGTGACTTTGACAGGCTTTGCGACTGATCTGGATCGCGATTTCCCGGACCCGTAGGCTGTCACGCCAGAACCAGAGCAGGGCCAACAGAACCAGCAGCAGATTGAGTGTTGAATATGACATACGGTTATAAGTTATGGGAAAGATACGCATTGTAACGGCAGATATCACCCGGCTGAAAGTGGATGCAATCGTAAATGCCGCGAATACCTCGTTGTTGGGGGGAGGCGGTGTGGATGGCGCCATTCACCGTGCAGCGGGCCCGGAGTTGCTCGCCTATTGCGAAGGACTGGGAGGCTGCCCCACGGGTGAGGCCAGGTTGACGCCCGGTTTCAGGCTGCCGGCCGATTGGATAATCCATACCGTGGGGCCGGTATGGAGCAACGGCGAGCGGGGCGAACCCGTGTTGCTCGGCTCCTGCTATCAAAACAGCTTCGGATTGGCGGCAGAAAAAGGGTGTCGGAGCATCGCCTTTCCTGCGATCAGTACCGGGGTCTATGGTTACCCGAAACGGGAGGCCGCAGAACTCGCCCTGGGTGTCATGAGGGAGTGGCAGGCACGGTTTGATGCTATTATCGCCTGCTGCTACAGCGAGGCCGATGCCGATCTCTATCGGATGCTCTGTCATGAATGCGGGGATTAAGCATCAAACGAATACCTCAAGCGGGCTCGGTTATAGATCGATGGTTCGTTTGTATGAGCCCTAGCCAGAATCGTATATTCCCTCTGTTTTGTTAATTCCTTGCAGGAACCCGGGAATGCACGGACATTTTCAATTATATTGTCACGTGTTCGCGATCGATTGCGGATCATGTCCAGGTTGCTTGCTATGATGTGGCTTGGTTTTTATTTGAATTGGTCTATTCAGGCGCTAGGTGAGTGAAGATGCTAAGTTGGTTGGATAGGGTGCCGTTACAGATGATCGCACTGCCGGCGATTCTGCTTGGATTGGCCCCCTTTGTCCCCGAACCCCATTTGTGGGAGAAGTTGAAAATGCTGGCGGCGGGCACCCTGCATCGTCCCATCGATATCCTTGACCTGCTGTTGCACGGTATACCGGTTGTGCTGTTGGTGATCAAACTGATACGTGGAGAGCGGGAGAGCGCCTGAAAACGCGCTGAACCTTGAGCATCGAGTGTGGCGGCCTGCCTTACTCCCTGGCCGTGCTGAGGCGATCGAGACGCAGACGCTCCCTCTCGTCAAACAGATGTTTCGAGCCGATCCATACCGCGGCCATGGCGCCAAATCCGGTGCCTGCGGCGATCAGCAGCATGATCAGTATCTGGTATTTACTGGCCTCGAACGGCGGCGCGCCCGCAAGTATCTGGCCGGTCATCATGCCTGGAAGACTGACCACGCCTGCGGCGGCCATGGCGTTGATTATCGGTATCATGCCGCTGCGCAGGGCGCTGCGTCGAAGTTCCCGAATCGCCTCTTCCCAACTCTGACCCAGGATCAGACGCGCCTCGATCTGCTGACGCTGCTGCCAGGCGTTGTGGGTCAGATGATCCAGGGAAATGGCAACGCCCGACATGGTGTTGCCGAGTAACATGCCGAGCAGGGGTATCAGGTATTGCACGGAATACCAGGGTTCGGCCTGGATGATGATCGTAAGTGCCAGCAGGGTGACGGTAAACGAAGAGATAAACATCGACAGGGTGCCGACCCCCATGCCCCATACGCCGCGAAAACGCCGTTGTTGCCTGGCCAATACCTCATACCCCGCGACAAAGAGCATGAACAGTGCGAGCAGGGCGATCAATAGGGGATGGGACTGGACAAAGAGAAATTTCAACACCAGGCCGAGCAGAAACAGTTGCACCACGGTACGTAGCGAGGCAATCAGCAGTTGACGTTCAATTCCGAGGGACAGCCTCAACGACAAGATGGCCAGAACCAATACCAGCACCGCGGAAAGTGCCAGGTCTAGGGTCGACAGCTCTATCAGCGTCATGCTAACACCCGCAGGCGTCCATCGGCGATCTGCCACATCCGGTCGCCGACCCGCCGTTGTTGATCGGGATCGTGCGTCACCCAAAACACCGCGACACTCTGGTTCCTGCGCCAGTCGCTGATGAGTCCCTCGACACGATCGATATTCTGCTGGTCCAGGTTGGCGGTCGGCTCGTCGAGCAACAGCACCCCCGGCCTGTTGCAGAGCAGCCGTACCAGGGCCAGGCGTTGCCGTTCGCCGCTGGAGAGTCGGCTGACCTCCCACTGCATGGCGTCGGCGGAGAGGTCGAGCAGGGCCATCAAGGACGGGTCGGGCCGAGGGAAATGGTCGCCGACCCGCTCTGCCCACCAGGCGCTTTCGGCGGGAAGCAGACCCACCTCCCTGCGCCAGGCCGGGGCGCTGAATGAATACATCTCCCTGTCATCGAACCAGGCTTCGCCCTGATGGGGTTCGAGATCGGCCAACGCCCTCAGCAGGCGTGATTTTCCGCTGCCTGAAGGGCCGCTCAGGGTGATGCACTCACCGGCGGTTATCTGCAGGTCGATGGGCTCGAGCAGGGGGGAACGGAACTGTTTCAGGGTCAGGCTGCCCATCAGTTCAAGCGCTCGAAGAGTAGATCCCATACCCCGTGGCCAAGACGCTCTCCGCGCTGTTCAAACTTGGTGATTGGCCTGGTTTCGGGACGCGGAGAGTAGTGTCCCTCCCCGGCCTGGTTGCGAAACCCCCCATGCCGGCTGAAGAGGGTCATCATCTGCGCCGCATACGCTTCCCAGTCGGTGGCCATGTGGATCACCCCTCCGGGCTTGAGTGCGCGATGAATCAGCTCGGTGAACTCAGGACGCACGATGCGGCGCTTGTGGTGGCGTCGCTTATGCCAGGGATCGGGGAAATAGAGCAGGACCCGTTGCAGGGATGCCTCGGGGAGATGGTGGCGCAGCAGTTCCATGGCGTCGCTTTGCAGGATGCGCACATTCTCAGACTCCTGCGCTGCCAGGGCGAGCATCAGGCGGCCCACCCCAGGACTGTGCACTTCGACCCCAAGAAAGTCCTCATCGGGATGACGTGCGGCGAGCTGGGCCAGTGCCCCGCCGTTGCCGAAGCCAATCTCCAGGGTGAGCGGTTTCCGCCTGCCGAACAGGGCGGTCAACTCGAGCGGACCCTGGTCCAGGGTTATGCCGTAGCGGGGCCACAACACCTGGAATGCCCGTTGCTGGCCTTCCGTCAATCGCCCCTGTCTCAGGACATAACTGCGTATGGGACGATGGGAGGTTTCAGCGGACATGGCCGGTTTATTGGTCGCGGTCCGTGGGGATTAGAAAAACAGGCCCTCGACGGGAGAAGAGGCCGAGGCGAAACGCTTCGCCGGCATCCGTCCCGCGAGGTAGGCCTCGCGGCCCGCCTGAATCGCCTTCTTCATCGCAGATGCCATCAGTACCGGCTTCTCGGCAGCAGCGATGGCGGTGTTCATCAACACCCCGTCACAACCCAGTTCCATGGCCACGGCGGCATCGGAGGCGGTGCCCACACCGGCGTCCACCAGCACCGGTACCCTGGCGTTTTCCACGATGGTCAGGATATTGAGCCGGTTGCGGATACCCAGGCCCGATCCGATCGGCGCCGCCAGGGGCATGACCGCAACGCAACCCAGCTCCTCGAGCCGTTTCGCCATGATCGGGTCGTCATTGGTGTAGACCATTACATCGAAGCCATCCCTGATCAGTTCCGCCGCCGCGGAGAGGGTCTGAACGACATCGGGAAAGAGGGTCTTCTCGTCGCCAAGCACCTCCAGCTTGACCAGGTTGTGTCCATCCAACAGCTCCCTGGCGAGGCGGCAGGTACGGACCGCGGTCTTGGCGTCATAGCAACCGGCGGTGTTGGGCAGGTAGGTGAACTCATCGGGGGGGAGGGTAGTGAGAATATTGGGTTGATCCTTCTCCTGGCCGATATTGGTGCGGCGCACTGCGATGGTGACGATCTCGGCACCGCTGGCATCGATGGCTTCACGGGTCTCCTGCATATCCTTGTACTTTCCTGTACCGACCAGCAGGCGGGAGTTGAAACTGCGTCCGGCGACGCTGAAGCTGTCATTTTGCATATTGTTTGGCATCGGCATACTTCTGGTTGATTGTTGATTCGGTGAGGATAGGGGGCAAGGTCCTACTCAACCGCCCCCGACGGCCTGAATGATCTCGACACGGTCCCGATCATGCAGCTGGTGTCGATCGAAGCTACTGCGGGGGACCAACTCTTCGTTGACCTCAACGGCAATACGTTGACCGCCTAGCTCGAGCAGCTCGATCAGCCTCGCCATATTTGATGCGTCGGGAATTTGCTTTTCCTCTCCGTTTAAGTAAATCTGCATCTCAATCTGATCTCTAATTGGGCAAAAACGGAATTTTACCTCATCTTGAGACAACAAAGTACGTGTTAGGCCTGCATCCCCTGATCAGCGCCGACAAAAGGGTAAAAAAGGGCGGCAGCTGCTGTCACGGGTAGGATGGGGGTATCTGGAACATATATTGAATGCGGAGTTGGCCCATGTCAGCAAGGCGGGAGATTGCAGCGACGCCTGGAATGTGAAGAGATAATGATAAGAAGCCCAATCGGACCCTGGGGCGATTGGGCCATGACTGGAGTTGATACGTGAAGTGGAGTGAAGATCTTATATCACCGGAACAGGCCGGTACCCTGGACGGGCTGTTTCTGCAGCGCGCACGCCGAACGCCGGATATGGTGGCCTATCGGCACTACCATCGTTTCAACAGGCAGTGGTATGAACTCACCTGGGGCGATATGGAGCGGCAGGTATCTCGCTGGCGCCAGGCGCTTTCGGGGGAGGAGCTGGAGGAGGGTGACCGGGTTGCCATACTCCTGCGCAACAGCCCCGAGTGGGTGATGTTCGACCAGGCCGCCCTCTCCCTGGGTTTGGTGGTCGTTCCCCTCTACACCGATGACCGCGCAGACGCCATCGCCTATATCCTGCGGGATGCGGCGGTCAAACTGCTGCTGGTACAGGACAGCGGCCGCTGGAACCGGATGGCAGATTCGGTGGGGGAGCTGCCGCAGTTGCAGCGGGTGGTGGTGTTGGAGACGGATCGTCAGCCACAACCGTTGGCGGACGAGCGGGTGCGCGAGGCGAAGCACTGGCTGCCCCCCCGCGGCGAGCCGATAAAACGGCGTTATGCCGATCCCGAGACCCTGGCCTCCATTGTCTACACCTCCGGCACCACCGGTCGACCCAAGGGTGTGATGCTGAGCCACTTCAATATGCTCTCCATCGCCCACGCATCGCTGACCGTGGTGGACTGCTATCAGCAGGACAGTTTTCTCTCCTTCCTGCCCCTCTCCCATACCCTTGAACGAACCGGTGGTTACTATCTGCCGATGATGGCCGGAGCCAGTGTATCCTTCGCCCGCTCCATTCCCCAGTTGGCGGAAGACCTGCAGCATATCAGGCCCACCGCGATCATCGCGGTGCCGCGTATCTTTGAGCGGGTCTACGCCCGGGTGCAGGATCAGCTGCAAAACAAATCGCCCATCGCGCGTCTGCTCTTCAATATGGCCCTGAAGATCGGATTCGAGGAGTTCGAAAATCGCATGGGGCGCCGGACCTGGTTTCCCGGCCTGTTACTGCACCCCCTGCTGCGCAAACTGGTATCGGGGAAGATTCTCGACAAGCTGGGCGGGCGCCTGCGGGTCGCGGTCAGCGGCGGGGCGGCCATCTCGCCGGAGATCGCCCGGGTATTTCTCGGGCTGGGCCTGCCGATGCTGCAGGGGTACGGCCTCACCGAGACCAGTCCGGTTATCAGTGTCAACCCGATGCACAACATCAAGCCGGAGAGCGTCGGTGTCCCGCTGCGCGGTGTCACCGTGAAGATCGGTGATGACAGCGAACTCCTGGTGAAGACACCGGGGATGATGCTCGGTTACTGGAACAACCATGCGGCGACCGCGGAGATGATCGATCCCCAGGGCTGGTTGCACACCGGCGATCAGGCGCGTATCGATGAGGATCGCCATATCTACATCACCGGCCGGATCAAGGATATCCTGGTGTTGTCGAATGGGGAGAAGATACCGCCCTCGGATATGGAGATGGCCATAGCGCTCGATCCGCTGATCGAGCAGATCATGGTGGTGGGCGAGGGCAAGCCCTACCTGGGTGCATTGGTGGTGCTCAATCCCGACCTGTGGAATGGCTTCGCCGAGGAGTACGAACTCGATCCGTCCCAATCCGCAAGCCTGGAGGATGAGCGCCTGCAAAGTGTGGTGCTGAAACGCATCCGCATGGCGTTACGGGATTTCCCGGGCTATGCAAAGATACGCCGGGTGGCGCTGTTGCTGGATCCATGGAGCATCGAAAACGGTTTGATGACGCCTACCATGAAGATAAAGCGCCAAAAGGTGCTGGACCATTGCAGCGAACAGGTCGAGTCGCTCTATGGTGACGGTCTGGCATGACAGCTTATACGTCGCAAGGTAGACTTGTCGTCACGCGGGTATCGTATATCGGTATTACCCTGGCTTCCCAAGCCAGAGAGACGGGTTCGACTCCCGTTACCCGCTCCAGTTCATTGCGGTCGATCCCGGTTTGAGCACTTCAGGCGATAGCGTTCCAGGGCGGCATGCCGGCGCTGCGGCTTACCCTTCAACGCCTCGATCTCTTTTGCCAGTTTTGTACAAGGCTCCTCCGTCCCTTCATCAACCTGTGGTGCCTGGGTGAAAGGGTGTTCTTTGGGCGCGAACATGATCGACTCACCCTTTTCCGCCGTCGATTCACCGAAAGTGCATGTAAGCAGAAGGAAAAGCGTCAACGATTGTTTCAGCAAGATAGCATCCCGATTTGGTTGAGTGGACGGCAAAGTGGTCTGATTGCGCAGGGAAAGTATCCCGCTGTTGGTGTAGTCTAACGAGGATTGTTCTGGCGCAAACCTTCAAAATGTAGGGATAATGCGCGGTCGCCGCCATGTATCTTAAAAGGATTTGGAAAAACCGTCCGGCATGCCGGGCCTGCCCCCATGCGGCGCTCCGCACGCGAGGATTCGGATGATGAAACCAGCAGGGCCGATTCCCCTGAAGCGCCATGCACCGGGAATGCGTCTGGCGGATTTTACCTCGGCCTATCTACCCGCCGACCGGGATGGGGAGATGACCGGGCCGGGTGCAGGTATGAATAGAAAATTTACGAACAGAACGTGAATTTAGTGGTATCTATGCCTTAGTATTGGATTGAGGTGGCGGATTTCTATGCAAGAGCTCTATCAGGCGGCGGACAGGGTGGAAGCGCAGATGCTCAAGGACTATCTCGATCGCGAGGGAATTGAGACGGTGATCGTCGGTGACTATCTGAGTGGCGCGGTCGGGGAGTTGCCGGCTGATATCTTTCCCACCCTCTGGGTCATAGAGGAGAACGACCTGGAGCGGGCGAAGCGACTCACCGAGCGCTTTTTCAATCGCTCCACGGCGAGCGGCGCGGCCTGGCGTTGTGATGTCTGCGGAGAGCGGATCGAAGCGGGATTCGAAATATGCTGGAATTGTGGAAGCCCAAATCCGAACGATGAAGAATAAGGAGTAAATGATGGGCAAGACACTGAAAGTGCTTGGCTGGTTGGTGGGAATGATCCTGCTGCTCACGATTGCAGCGATCATCCTCATTCCCATGTTTGTCGACCCCAACGACCATAAAGAGCGGATCGTGGCCGAGGTAAAAAAGGCGACCGGTCGAGATCTCGCGATCGAAGGTGATATCGGGCTCTCCGTTTTTCCCAGACTGGCATTGGAGCTCAACGGCCTGACCCTCAGCAATGCCCAGGGTTTCGAGGGCAGTTACTTTGCCGCCGTGAGGCATGCCGAGGTGGGCGTGAACCTGGTGCCTCTGCTGTTCAAGCAACTGCTGGAGGTCGACACCGTGCGCATCGAAGGCCTGAATCTCAATCTCGCCAAATCCAAGAGCGGTGCCACCAATTGGGATGATATGTTGGGTAAGGCGGAGTCGGAACGGGGCGCGGATGCGTCGACATCCCCGACCCAGGGCGAGGCGACACTGCCGGCCTTCACTGTAGGCGGTTTGGACGTCAAGGAGGCAAACCTGGTTTGGGACGACCAGTCCACGGGAGAACGCTTCCAGGTTGAGAATATCTACCTGCAGACCGGTGAGTTGGCCCCGGGGCGTAATGTCGAGCTGAGCTTTGCCATGGATCTGGCCAGCCGCAAGCCGATGATGAAGGGGAGCGTCAAGCTGAATTCCCAGGTGTTTGTGAACCCTGAACAGCAGATCTATAGCATGCAGGACGTTCAACTGGCCGCTAACCTCACCGGTGAGGGTATACCGGAAGAGGGGGTTGAGGGCCTGCTGGAGGGCAATCTCCTGGTCAACCTGTTGAGCAACACCCTGGATCTCCACGATCTGGTGATCTCTTCGGGCAAACTCAATTTCAGCGGCCGTGTACAGGGTGAGGATATACAGACCAACCCATCCTTCAAGGGCGATTTCAAACTCGCTGAATTCAACCTGCGGGAGTGGATGCGGCAGTTCGGTCTGCCAATACCGGAAACCGCCGATGAAGAGGTATTGCAATCCCTCTACCTGACATCGGACTTCACCGCCACCAACGACCAGGTGGTACTGAAAAATCTGTTGCTGGAGTTGGATCAGAGCAAGCTCAAGGGTGAGTTCGAGGTTGTGGATTTCAACTCCCCCGCCTATCTTTTCAATCTGGACCTGAACAGCATCAATCTGGATCGCTATCTGCCCCCGGCGGCGCCACCCGGCAGTGCGCCCAAGAGACCGCCAAAGGGGGGGGCTGATAATGAGCCCCTGTTTCCCAGCGAGCTGTTACGCCAATTGCGCATGGATGGAACCCTGCGTATCGACAACATAGTCATGAATGGCTTGCGTGCCGAGGCAATTCTGCTGAAGGTGCGTGGCCGGGATGGCAAGGTGAACCTCGACCATGAGGTTGGCCGCTTTTACGATGGTCTGATGAAGGGTGATATGCAGCTGGACGTCACCGGCGAGCGGCCGGCGGTCAAGCTCTCACAGAAGGTGTCGAGAATTCTCTCCGGCCCCCTGCTGATGGACCTCACCGGCAAGGATACCCTGCTCGGGAGCGGCGATCTCGAGATGATCCTGACAAGCCGGGGGAATACCGTTAAGCAGCTGAAGCGAGGACTCAATGGTCAACTCGCCTTCGACTTCCGCGATGGCGCGGTCAAGGGATTCAACCTGGCGAAGATGATCCGTGACACCAAGGCCCGCCTCAAGGGAGAGAGCACAATGGTGCTGAACGAGCCGGAACAGACCGATTTTTCCGAGCTCAACGGCCGCGCCACCATCGAGAACGGGGTGGTGAACAACCAGACCCTACTCGCCAAATCCCCCTATATTCGTCTGGAAGGGAGCGGCAAGGCCTACCTCCTGGAAGAGCGCTTGAAATACTCGGTTCGCCCGGTGATCGTCAATACCCCGGCGGGGCAGGGCGGGGAGGCGCTGGAGGAGCTGGTCGGCATCCCCATTCCGGTGAGGATCAAGGGCAACTGGAACAATCCCGATTTCTCCATCGAGCTGGGGAAGATTCTGGAGGAGCAGCAGAAGGCGAAACTCAAGGAGAAGTTCGACCGCAAGGTGGACGAAAAGGTCGGCGAGAAGCTCGAGGAGAAGGTGCCCGAGGAGCTCAAGGACAAGCTGAAGGATAAGCTGAAAAACCTCTTTTAATGGCTGTCGCAGAGAAGCGGACCGATCGGGCCGGATCCTCGACCGCCGCAACGGATGTCGAGGGCTTCTCCCGCCGGGTGCTGACCTGGTTCGACAGTGATGGCCGCAAGGACCTACCCTGGCAGCACCCCCGCGATCCCTACCGCATCTGGGTCTCCGAAATCATGCTGCAACAGACCCAGGTGAATACCGTGGTCGGTTATTTCCAGCGCTTCATGACAACCTTCCCCGATGTCGCTTCCCTGGCCGCCGCTGAGCTGGACCTGGTGATGCACCACTGGTCGGGGCTGGGTTACTACGCCAGGGCGAGAAACCTGCACCGTGCGGCAATTGAGATCATGGCGCGGCATCAGGGTGAGCTGCCGGACGAGATCGAGGCGCTCCAGGCCCTGCCCGGTATCGGTCGTTCCACGGCGGGGGCGATACGCTCCCTCGCATTCGGCGAGTATGCGCCGATACTCGACGGCAACGTAAAGCGTGTCCTGGCGCGCCATTTCGCCATCCCGGGCTGGCCCGGTCGCAGCGGGGTGCTGAGAGAGCTGTGGCAACTGAGCGAGGCCCTTACCCCGCGGCGGCACACCGCGGATTACAATCAGGCGATGATGGATCTGGGGGCCACCCTCTGCCTGCGGGGCAAGCCAAGGTGCGAGATCTGTCCGCTGAATAAGACCTGCCAAGCCCTGATCCAAGGCGACCCCTCCCGCTATCCCGCCCCGAAGCCGAAAAAGGCGCTGCCGGTGCGGACCACGCGGATGGCGATTATCACCGATGACAGGGGTGCTGTCCTGCTCGAGCAGCGCCCGCCCAGCGGGGTCTGGGGAGGGCTCTGGAGCCTGCCGGAACCACCCCCCGGCCGGTCCCTCGAACGCTGGTGCCGGGATTTGCTCGGCTGCGAGGTTGAGGAGAGGTCGCGCCTGCTTCAGCGACGTCACAGCTTCTCCCATTTCCACCTCGATATCACCCCGGTGGTGCTGACGATGAAAAACCCTGTTCAGGGCCTCATGGATGGGGGCGCCAGGGTCTGGTATAACCTGTCACAACCCGATGATCTTGGGCTGGCCGCGCCGGTCAGCCGCATCCTCAACGAGATCCGGCAGCTCAACAATCAACAGCTATCCGAAGGAGAGGCCCCATGAGCCGTACCGTGCAATGCGTCAAACTGAAACGAGAAGCCGAGGGTCTGGATCGCCCCACCTACCCCGGCGAACTGGGGCAGCGCATCTTCGAGAATGTCTCCAAGGAGGCCTGGCAGGAGTGGCTGCGCCACCAGACCATGCTGATCAACGAAAACCGCCTTAGCCCGGTGGACCCCAAGGCACGTACATTTCTCGAGGAGCAGATGGAGCAGTTCTTCTTTGGCGAGGGCTCGCAACTGCCCCCCGACTACCGTCCCCAATAGGTCTCAGCGGGAGCGTAGACTTGACTCCATCTGGTAACCTCGGTTTAATACGCCCTCTTCTCTCATAGGCCAGGTAGCTCAGTCGGTAGAGCAGGGGACTGAAAATCCCCGTGTCGGCAGTTCGATTCTGTCCCTGGCCACCATCACCATTACAGATAATATGATAGCAATACCAACCTTTCTGGTGGTTAATCTCGTGGGTCATCTTTGTGCCGATGATAAGAACTGGTTTGATATTTTCTTGACCAGCTAAACCGATCAAGGAATTGAGTGAGAGTCGAGGTTAAGGGACACGGAAATCCATAGAAATTTCAAATCCGCAGGCATGGGCGTACTTTTTCAATGTTTTCCAGCTGGGGTTTGTATTCCCTCTCTCTAAACGGCTGATATTGCTTTTCTTGGTGCCCATGCGTCGAGCCAGTTCTTCTTGTGTCAAACCGGCAGCCGAACGCATTTTCAGAAGCTTATCGATCAGCTCGAACTCTTCTGCCAGGGTGTCGTATTCCCGTTGTACTTCCGGTTTTTGAAGAGCCCGCTTTTTCAATTGCTGAAGCTTACTCATCTTGGTTCACCTCTTTCATTCGCGCTCTAGCCAGGTCCATCTCCTTTTTAGGTGTCTTCTGAGACTTCTTTACAAAGGCATGCAGGATGAATATATGCTCGCCCTTAATATAACAGAACAGCCCACGGCCAATTCCTTCCTTTGCCTTGGCGCGTATCTCGAAGAGACCTTCGCCCATTGGGGCGGTATGGGGTGTGCCAAGGTTGGCGCCATGTTCCTCCATAAGCTCCAAAAGCCGAAGCATTCTGGCTTGTATCTTTGGTGGCATTGCGAGAATGGAATCCTCAACACCATCGTAAAAATCAATTGTCCATGCCATTAATCAAACCTATTGTTATCATATACGATAACTCCCTGGTTTTCAATTTCATGTAAGTTACGTAATAAGTGCGTGGCTGTCGACCTTGATGTTATTGCATTGTAAGTTTAACTCATTGATTACATATGAATTTATATTTTATTGTATGATTCCCGAGACGTATGCCTGAGATCAGTACGTGGCATTGCGTACGGTACTCATCGATGATCACGCCCCTGGACGACAGCTTTCTTGATGTCTGATCGTTTCATGCCAGCCTTTTTTGCTTGTTAGCGTGCCTTGCGGAGCAAGGAATCGAATTCATCCATGGAAGGTGGAGAGATTGTTTTCAGGATAACAGCATCCTTTCCGGCTACCACGACGAATTGTGAACCGGCTTCGAGCCCCAGGCGTTTACGGATCTCCTCTGGAATAACGACCTGACCTTTTGACGACATGCGGGTTGTAGCGATTTCTGCCATGGTGCACCTTGCTCTATTGATCTTACGAGTAAGAATATTGGATAGGGCGGATCATTCGTCAATCGGTAGAGTGTCTTGTGTGACTTTTGCGTGCATGAGTAAAGCTCAATTCTGCAGTGTTGTGCCGATCAGGCAACGAGCGTCCTGGTAACTTCTTGAAAAACATCGCTACTTGGTGGTTTGGTTAAACTGAAAATCCCCGTGTCGGCAATTCGATTCTGTCCCTGGCCACCATTCAGATCAATGGTTTGCCATTCCCGACTTTCTTATCAAAACCACCCTGCATGAATATTGTGCGAGGGGAAAGATAGTGCAAAGTTAGAACGCTGGCGCCATCCGGTTTGCGGAATGTCCGCAGCACTCGCGATGTGGCCCTGGATAAACAAATTTCACACCAGACACGACTGTGCGACGATCCGAGCAGGTTGCCATGTTACCCTTTGATGCGATATGCCTGGTGTCTCCTGCCGTAGATTCCTAAGTGGCGGACTGATCCAGGGGACTGACAACACAGACGCCGGGCTGATTGAGCACATGTGTATAGATCATGGTGGTAGACACATTGGCATGGGCCGACAGGGCCTGCACGGTACGGATGTCGAAATTGGCATCCAACAGATGAGTGGTGAAACTGTGCCGCAGGGTATGGAAGCCCCCCGTTTCTTGATCCAGGCCTCGGTCACCGCCCGCTTCACCACTTTTTGATTCGCTGGATCATGCAGGTGATGATGTCGAATCTCCTGGGTAAAACGAACCTGCAGTGAGTGGTGGTCCTTTCGCATCTGATTGGGAGCGCCGTCACCCTTGCGTTCTTTGATGTAGATCAATTGCTCAGGTGTGAGCTGGCGAGCGGTCGTTGGGTGATCTATCTCAAGCTGCTTTGCGGAATCAAACCAATAGTGCCAATCGACATCCTGACACTGCGGTGTCTGCAACAGTTCGCAGTAGAGAACCCGTATAGCATCGATGCATTGGTGGAATTGCCAGCCTGAGAAATGTTTTTGGCGGCCTATCATCTCCAAGTAGTTGTTGATGCTTAGGACTGAAAGTGCCTTGATTTTATGTCCATTTTGCGTATTAATGAAGTCCTCCAAACGCTTGACATACCAGCGGCGTTGATTCTCAGGAATTGATGCCTTAATGAGACATTTCATGTAGTTATCAAAGAAACGGGCAGTGGGGTCAGGGACGATGGCAGAAGCATTATTCATAGGAACTCTCCTTGTTACTAACACGGGCATCCTGCCCGAAAACAATCAAATTCAACTTTTATGCTATGCCGAATCGGCCAATAGCACAATAGGCCGCGTCCGCACTGTTAGTAATAGTGAAGATTCTGTCTAATGTAATGTTATACGCCTCTTATGAAGCTACTTTGGCCATCCATCAGTATATTGTTCATGTTTTTAGTTGGGTGCTCTTTTTTATCAGGGGAGCCAGATAGCGTAGTGGAGTTCGACACAGGATCTTTCGAGGATCTTGTTATTGGGGAGTCTAAAGAGAGTCTTGTTGAGAGACTCAAAGGCACGAAACACGCCTTTATGCCTTTGCCATTGAATTCGGAAAGATCTGATAACTGGATATATATGTCCTCAACAAAATACGTTACGGCCATGGACAGTAAAGAATATGGATTCTTAAAGGCATCTGATCTTTGGGAGGCAGGTTTTGTTGGCTATAGCACGGGCTGTGGCTGCCCGTTATCAACCTTGCATTTTTCTGAGGGCCGCCTCACCAAAGCTCGAGTCGAATGCTGGATATGCAAATGATCGCGGCGTATAACAAGCACAACGCGGACTCTGGAAGAGCAACGTCTCCGCCGGTTCGCTGAAGGTTAGGGTTTATTTTGAAGTCTGTCATTGCAGAGTTTGAGCAGGGATCAAAATGGGACTCCAGATTGCTTTTCTCTGGAGTGGTATTCGTAATTATTGCATTTCTCTTTACTTATGACACAGACATCTGGAAGGGGAGTGATCATTTATTAATACCCTTGGGTGCAATCGGAATATCTCTTGTTATCTTTGATATCTTATTGCGCGTTATTCGGCCGAAGCTTAAAGTTACTCTATTTGAAATCCGAGGAAATCAATTAATATTTAGCCCAGTCAAAAACCTTCAATTCTCTGGCTGGTTGGCAGAAGATACGGCTGTGGTATCGATTAGTGACATCTCTAGCTTCAAGGCTTACGACTTCTACAGCCATGGAAATAAAGCGGGGATGTAGTGGATATGCCTGGAACTCAGAAATAAAAGGGTATATGAATTTAACTTAGACAATTCTCAATTGGTGAAAGAGATAATTGACTTTTTCAAAATCAACCTTCCAGATGTGGAACTAAAAGTTGATCCACAAATTCAACCCTAAAAATGTAGTACGAGACATGGGTCTGGTTAGTAAAGCTGTTGTGTGCTCTAGGTATAGTTAATCAGATTAACGTTACAAGGGGGAACAAAATGTCTTATGTCGATGGTTTTATTGCAGCAGTACCAACTAATAGGAAAGATGAATATATTGCCCATGCTAAAATAACCGCCAACGTCTTTAAGGAATATGGCGCGCTCAAAGTTGTTGAGGCTTGGGGAGATGATGTACCTGATGGCGAATTAACTTCATTCCCCATGTCAGTTAAGCAGGAAGCAAATGAAACGGTTGTGTTTTCTTGGGTTATTTGGCCGTCAAAGGTAATACGGGATATTGCATGGCAAAAGATAATGGAAGATCCGAGAATGCAGGAAGATAAAAATCCAATGCCATTTGACGGCAAACGACTTATTTATGGTGGTTTTAATATTATCCTTGAAGAATAATATGCGGCAAATAACAGTCGCATTCTCTTCGGATATAAAAAAGCTGCACAGCTCCTCTTTGCACCTTTGTTTTTCCGGTGATGCGAGGCATTATTCACTTAAATCTGGATAATTCAGAGATACTGAATTGGGCTAAGGCCGCTATTGATGCAGAGTTAGCTCATGGCCTAAATACAGATCATCCAAAATGGCGGGCTGTTAGAATAGTTTATGGATATAGGGAGTAGTGAAGCAACTCCTGAAGATAGTTTAAAAGTAATATTAACAATTTTAGACTTGAGCCTCCAGATATTGTAGTTAGTGTCATTGCAGCAGTCTCGCCAGAAGGTTTTATCGAAAATGCAGGGCGAGAAGTCAGTAATGAAGCACAAATCTTAGTAAGGCAAAACCCAAGATTTGTAATTTCTGGGTGGGGTGTGGGAGAGCGGCACACCTGAGGTGTAAAAAAGAGTATGGGCATGCCTAGGGGAAGCAGGGTGAAATCTCATAACATTCGTTCTTGTCGCCACTTATGGGGTTGTTGCGCCCTTTTGGTTCCGACCCCGTAACTCGGGCGATAGGTGTGGTCAAGAAAGCTTTAAAGAGAGAATTGTAAATTCATTTATAAGCTCAGTGATCAAATGCTATGTCTGAAGAAAGGAAAGAATATAAATCAGGTAAAGGGCTGTACTTTGCAAAAAGAACTCAAGGATACCGCTACCTTGATAATCAGCTTAAATATAATCTCTTTGGCGTGTTTTTCTTGTTGTAGGTTTAGTTGAATGCGGTATAGTGAATTAACCCAAAAAAGAATTTTAAATATTACAGTTTTCTTATATATTCGATGTGTTTCTATAAAAATGAAAAATTACAGTTTGTAAATCGAGTAATAGAGTAGCCGGTATGCAACGCATAACGATCTCATTCACTGGAAAAAATGAAGCCATACCGCAACAATCTATAGCTATATTTTTCCCAGTGACGCACGGCATTGGGCTACAAAATGGATGATCTGTACTCGCGGCATCAAACGGAATTTCATCTTAAATCCACATTCTGGCTTTCTGTCACCGCCGGAACCCTGATATTGCCTT
>JBFNJI010000013.1:0-153961 GCA_040793985.1 Candidatus Thiodiazotropha sp.
GAAGAGACCTATTTGCACTGGATTAAGCGCTATATCTTTTACCATGGCAAGCGCCACCCCTATGAGATGGGTGAACGGGAAGTGGCCCAGTTCTTAACCCATCTGGCCGTAGATGGGAATGTGGCGGCAAGCACTCAGAATATCGCGCTCAATGCATTGGTTTTTATGTACAGGCATGTCCTGGAGAGGCCATTGAATCATATCAATGGCATTGTCAGGGCAAAAAAACCGCAGCGACTTCCTGTTGTACTGACACAACAAGAGGTTGCAAAACTTCTTTCCAACATTAAAGGGCAATCCTGGCTGATTGCCTGTCTTCTATATGGTTCGGGTTTGAGACTGATCGAGAGCTTGAGATTGCGTGTCCTTGATCTTGACTTCGATAGAAAGGCTATCTATATCAGGAACGGCAAGGGCGGCAAGGACCGCATCGTTACGCTCGCTGATGAAATTGTCACACCGCTCAGGCGCCATCTGGAAAATGTTCGTACCCTGCATGAAAGAGACCTGGCCGAAGGATTCGGCACGGTCTATCTGCCACATGCCTTGGCTAAGAAATATCCAAACGCCGAGCGTGAATGGAAATGGCAGTATCTGTTTCCAGCCACACAGAGAAGCATCGATCCCCGTACCGGTATCCTGCGCCGTCACCATCTTGATGAAAGTTGCGTTAGAAAGGCGGTGACGGGTGCCGTGCGTCTGGCGGGTATCAACAAGAAGGCAAGCTGCCACACACTGCGCCACTCATTTGCAACCCATCTTTTGGAGCGTGGACAGGATATACGAACGGTGCAAGAGCAGTTGGGACACAAGGATGTACGCACAATCCAAATCTATACCCATGTCATACAGCGCGGTGGTTCGGCGGTTCGCAGCCCGCTGGGTGATGTGATTTCCCTTGCCCCGGATCGTGACTGCTGTTGACGGGCTCTATATCTTTTCCTGATCCCTCAAAACCTTCACCTGAAACAACGCATTCCTCTCCTCTTCTTCCAACGCATTCTCAATAAACCGAATCGTATTGCGATACTGCGGAATGATGTTGTAACGCAATGCGTTCACCCGCTTCTGCGCCTTTCTCTGTTCGGCGATCAGGCGGTTCAGGCTCATCGAGACCTCACCCATCTTGGCCAGCTGCAGCGAGGCCTCGGCGAAGTGGAGACGGGTGGAGTCGAAACTGGGATCGGTGCCGAGGAGACCGACCGGATTGAGGGGCAGGAGCTCGCCGCTGACCGAAGGATACTCCACGCCCAGGTTGCGGCGGGGCAGTACTTTTACATTGAGTACCGGTTCCACCCCCAGGGCCGCCTGTTTAATGGCACGGCTGCCCATGCGCAGCTGCAGCATGCTGAGCCAATGATAGGCCTGCTTGGTCGCCTCGTGGGCCTGGTCGCGGATCTCCCGGTATTCGCCGATGCGTTGATAGACCAGCCGGGTCAGCAGTTCCCGCTTGCGCTCCAGTAGGCTGTGGCCCTCTTCAAGAAAATTCAGCTGCCGCTTCAGGTTGAGCAGGGTGTTCTTGGTCGGGGCCGCCTTGATGCGTTTGCCGGTCATGCGCTCTGTCGATGGTATTTGGCGATCTCGGTCTCGTTGACCCGGGTGAGCGCCTGGGGCGGGAAGTGGGAGAGCAGGTCCCAGGCCAGGTTGAGGGTTTCGTCGATGCTGCGATCCTCATCCTCTCCCTGGGTTACGAAACGCTGCTCGAAGGCATCGGCGAACTCCAGGTAGCGGCGGTCGCGTGCGGAGAGTTCGTCGGCGCCGATTATCGAGGCCAGATTGCGGGTCTCCAGGGCGCGCGCATAGAGGGCGTAGAGCTGGTTGGAGACATGGGGATGGTCCTCCCGGGTGAAATCCTTGCCGATGCCGTCCTTCATCAGGCGCGACAGGGAGGGCGAGATGTGTACCGGCGGATAGATGCCCTGGTTGTGCAGCTCGCGGCTGAGCACGATCTGTCCCTCGGTGATGTAACCGGTGAGATCGGGTATCGGGTGGGTGATATCGTCGCTGGGCATGCTCAGTACCGGCACCAGGGTGATGGAGCCGTGGCGGTCCTTGATGCGGCCGGAGCGCTCGTAGATCTCGGCCAGGTCGGAGTAGAGATAGCCGGGATAGCCCTTGCGCGCCGGCACGTCGCCCTTGGCGGTGGCGACCTCGCGCAACGCCTCGGCGTAGTGGGTCATGTCGGTCATCACCACCAGTACGTGGCGGTCGAGATCGAAGGCCAGATACTCCGCGGCGGTCAGCGCCATGCGGGGCAGGGTGAGACGCTCCACCGGCGGGTCGTCGGCCATGTTGACGAACATCACCACGTTGCCGAGTACGCCCGAGGAGGCGAACTCCTCCTGGAAGAAGCGGGCATCTGCGTAGGAGACCCCCATCGCGGCGAAGACCACCGAGAAACGGCTGTCGTCGTCGGGCAGCTTCGCCTGGCGCACGATCTGCGCGGCGAGGCGGTTGTGCGGCAGGCCCGAGGCGGAGAAGATCGGCAGCTTCTGCCCCCTCACCAGGGAGTTGAGACCGTCGATGGTGGATATGCCTGTCTGGATGAACTCCCTTGGATAGGTGCGGGCCGCCGGGTTGAAGGCGGCGGCGCTGATGCTGCGACGCAGGTTGGAGACGATGGGCGGGCGGTAGTCCCGGGGCTCACCCAGGCCGTTGAAGATGCGGCCGAGGATCTCCGGGGAGAGGGCGATCTCCACCGGCTCGTCGAGAAAGCGTACCCAGGTACTCTCCAGGTCGAGCTCCGCGGTTCCCTCGAAGACCTGGATCAGCACCTCTTCGCTGGAGCTGCGGATCACCTGGCCATTGCGGGTATTGCCCCGCTGATCGCGGATATGGACCCGGTCGCCGAAGGCGATATCGGGCACCTTGGCGACGGTCAACAGGCCGCCGCGGGCGGAGGAGGCGGTACGATACTCCTTGGCACTCATGCTGTCTGTTCCCCCCGTTGTGCATATTCGGAATGGATCGCCTTGAAGGCGCCCAGGGCTTCCTCGCGAAACGCCTTCAACTGGTCGACCTGGGATGAGTCGTAGAGCTCCTTGCAGCGGCGCAAGCGGGCCAGCACCGGCAGTTCCGCGAGTTCCTGCACCGGCACGCCGAGCTCGATCAGGGCGGCGCCCTCGTCATAGACCGCGAGGATCAGGTCGAGGAGCATGAACTGCTTCTCCGGGGAGGAGAAGGTATCCACCGGATCGAGGGCGCTCTGCTGCAACACGCCGTCTTTTACCAGGGCGGCACCCTCCAGCACCCAGCGCTGCGCTGAGGAGAGGGCCTCCGGACCCACCAGGTTGACGATACGCGAGAGTTCCGCGTCCCGGGCCAGCATGGCGAGGGCCTGGCCACGACGCTTCTCCCAGCCGCGATCGATATTCCCGTGCCACCATTCGGCGGCGGTGCCGACATCGGCGGAAAAGCTGTCGACCCAATCGATGGCCGGGTAGTGACGGGCGTCCGCCAGCTCCTTGGAGAGCGCCCAGAAGGTCTGGATGATCTCTTTGGTGTGACTGGTGACCGGCTCGGAGAAGTCGCCTCCGGGGGGCGAGACGGCACCGATCAGGGTCACCGAACCCTTACCGCAATCCATGGTCTCGACCCGGCCGGCACGCTCGTAGAATGCCGCCAGGCGGGAGGCGAGATAGGCGGGGTAGCCCTCTTCCACCGGCATCTGGCCAAGACGGCCGGAGACCTCGCGCAGGGCCTCGGCCCAGCGGCTGGTGGAGTCTGCCAGCATTACCACGTCGTAACCCTGGTCGCGATAGTACTCGGCGATGGTGATGCCGACGTAGATCGACGCCTCGCGGGCCACCACCGGCATGTTGGAGGTGTTGGCGATAAGCAGGGTGCGGTCCATCAGCGGTCTGCCGGTATAGGGGTCCTTCAGTTTGGGGAAGCTGTCGAGCACATCCACCAACTCGTTGCCGCGTTCGCCGCAACCGACGTAGATGACGATATCCGCATTCGCCCAGCGGGCGACCTGGTGCTGCACCACGGTCTTGCCGGCACCGAAGGGACCGGGTACGGCGCACTTGCTTCCCTTGAGCAGGGGGAAGAAGGTGTCGAGTATGCGTTGCCCGGTGATCAGGGGCTCGATACCGTTGTCCCGGCTCTGATAGGGGCGGGGTTTGCGCACCGGCCAGCGGTGATAGAGCTTGAGGTGGTGTACCCCGCCATGTCGGTCGCGCACCTGGGCAATGGTCTCCTCGAGGTTGTAGTCACCCTCCGGGGCGAGTTCGATCAACTCGCCCTCGATATCCGGGGGCACGATGATGCGGTGTTCTACGGTCTCCGTCTCCTGCACCACACCCATGCGGGCGCCGCCGATGATCGGCATATTGGGTTCCAGATTTTCACTGGGGACGAAGTGCCACAGCTTCTCCCGGTCCAGGGGCAGCGGGCTGAGGCCCCGGGGGATCTGGTCTCCGGCCTTGAGAAACATCTCCTCCAGGGGGCGTTGCACGCCGTCGAAGATACCACTGATGAGGCCTGGGCCGAGTTCCACCGAAAGGGGGTGTCCCAGACCCTCCACCGGCTCTCCGGGACGGACCATTTCAGTGGACTCGTAGATCTGCGCCAGTGCCTCGTCGCCCTCGAGGGAGATCACCTCGCCATAGAGGCCGAGGCTGCCGATGCGTACCTGTTCGCCGTTTTGTACGCCCGGGAGTCTGATGGTGACGATGGGGCCGTTGATCTCTTGGATGGTGCCTTTTTTATCTTTCTGCTTCATTGTCAAAGTGCCTGTCTGTCACCGATGGGGGGTAGCAGCCGTTCGACCAGCGCCTGATGCACCTTGCGCTGCAGGCGTTCGAGACGACCCTCGAAAGTGTGGTCGATCTGGATGCGCTGATCGGCTGTGGTGATCAGGCAACCGCCGACGCTGTCGATACTCTCCTCGAGCAGTTCGAATTGCTTGCCCGCTGCCAGGTTCGCTGTCAGTGTCTCCCATTTCGGTTTGAGTCGCCGCAGGTCTGCGGCATTGACCGAGACCAGCAGACGCGCTTCCTCGATCTGTCCCGCTGCCTGTTGCAGAAAGGACTGGAGCAGTTCGAAATAGGTTTTTTCATCCTGGGTCAGGGCCTGCATACGCTGCTGCAGGCGGTCGATCACCACCTGTACCAGGTTCCAGCGCATATGGTCCATCTTGCTGTGCAGCTTCAGCTCGTCTGCCTGCACCTTGCGCAGGTAAGCCCTGTCGGCCAGTGACTTGGCGAGCAGGGTCTCCTTCTCCTCGCGCAGATGGAGCCGTTCGCTGGCTTCACGGAGGATATTCTTACGTCCCGACTCGGCACGGCTCTGACACTCGTTGGCCATCAGTTCTGCCCGTTCAAGGATCGCTTTCTCAAGCGCTTCAACCTGATTCAATGTCACTCTCCTCTATTGACCACCCGTCAGTTTTTTCAATTGCTCGTCCAACTCGGAGTGGAACTCCTCGGGATTATGCAGCGACGGCACCTCGGACAGGACGATGTGTCCGCCCTCGATACGAATCTGATCGAGCAGTTTCGAGCCGAGCCGGTTCACCGACTGCTCGATGATCAGCAGCGCCCGTTCTCTATCCTGCAACAGCCGCGAGAGCAGCTCGTCGAGGGTGGCGGTATCGGGATCGGTAAGGGTTTCAAAACCGATAAGACGGAAACCGTCGGTCAAGGCGTGGCTGCCGACAAAGATGTTTCTGACCATGTGGGTTGTTGTTTCTGACACGCTCAGATCTTATCCAGCAGCAGAATACTCATCACCAGACCGTAGATGGCGATACCTTCCGCCAGTCCGAGATAGATCAGGGTGCGTCCGAAGATCTCCGGCTTCTCCGCCAATACCGCCAACGAGGCGGCGCCGATGGGACCCACCGCTATGCCCGCGCCGATGGTGCTGAGCGCGGTGGGTATGCCGACACCGATGATGCCAAGACCGAGGCCGATGGATATCTCGCCACCCCCATCGGTGGCCGCTTCGGTGGCGGCCATGACCTCGTTGAATCCCATGAAGATCAGTGCTGCCTGGGCGGCGACAAAGAGCACCAGGTTGATGCCGATGGTTGGCTTGAACCAGGGTCTGCTGACCTTGGCCGGTTGCATCTCCATGATAACGCCGGTGATGATGAGGCCGGCGATACCCAGAGTCATTATTGCAATGAGCCAGTACATATTGATCTCCTGTTTGTGTTGAGTTTTTAATTATGGGTTTTTGGTTTTTTGTCGAGCGATAACTTAAAGCTAAAAACCCATAACTCTTTGGTTCACAGTGTCAGCGGCTTGAACGCCTTCCCATCCCCCGAATAGAAGCGGGAGAAACCTTCATAGAATTCGAGTCGCAGGACCTGAATGGCGACAATCAGTCCCTCCAGCACCAGGATGAAAACATTGCCCAGGACCACGGTGATCCAATGCCCCATGTCGCCCATCATATTGGCCAGGGTGAAAACCGCGATAGCCAGTGCCACGTGGTTCAGGCTGAAGGCGGCGACACGCAGGAAGGAGAGGGTATTGGAGGCATAACCGGTGATTGTCTCGAAGGTTTCGATGAATGCGACCAAGATACGCTCACCGATGGCGGCCTCCTGTTCAACCAGCTTGTGGGCGAAGATGCCGATCAGGGTGTTGATGGTCAAGATACCCCAGAAGAGACTGACACTGCCGTCGGCGTAAAAGCTGTAACCGGTTCCCAACAGGCCGGCATAGAGCAGCAGGGAGAGCAGGCCGTTGTCGCCGAACAGGGCACCGACGCGGTCACCCATCATCAGGTGGTTGAGGATATTGAGCAGGGTCACCAGAACGATGAAGCCGACACCCCAGAGCAGGGCTACCGTGAGCATGTAGAGGGGATCGGTCAAGGGGGCGATCCAGATTGCGTGAAGGATATGCTCATAACCGAAAATGCTGCCGTAGAGAAAGCCGAACAGGATCGACGAGAGACCGGCGGCAATGCCGAAGGGGGTGAAGCTGCCGAGCCTGCGCCGCAGCAGCAGGGTGACCAGGATGATTACCGCACCATGGCCGATATCGCCGAACATCATGCCGAACATGAGGATATAGGTAAATGCGAAGAGCTGTGTCGGATTGACTTCGCCATAGCGGGGAACGCCGTACTGCATCACCAGCGAGGAGAAGGGCCGTAGCAAGCGGCTGTGGCGCATCACCGAAGGCACCAGCCCGCGCTCATCGGGTCGCGGATCCCGGGCCTCGAGCACATGGGCGTTCGGCAGCTTCTCCCCCAGCGCCGATTCCACCAGATGGATATCCGCGGCGGGAACCCATCCCTGCAGCCGCGAGAGGTTGCCGCGATGGCGCGCGGCCTCACCCAATGCCACGTAGGGTGCCGCAAGATGGAGTATCCTGGCTGTCTGTTGCAGCTCCTGGTCGGCGGCTTCGCTCCAGGCCTGAATCGTCTCATCGAGTTCCTCGTCTGCCGCCTCGACCGATGCCCTGCGCTGCTGCAGCCGGGTCTCGGCCGCCTCCGGCTGGTCATGCAGTTCTGGGGGAATCTCCAAGGGGCGAAAACCAGCGGTATCGAGTACCGATTTAAGTTTCGAGCCTTCGCGGCCACCGCTTCCAACGATAATGACATGGCTCTCGTTGTCGCTCTCGTGGAAGGGGAAGAGCAGGTAGTTGTCGAGACCCAGGGCGTCCTTCAGTTGACTGACCTGGGCTCGGGGTACCATGCCGATGTTGGTCTCGAGAAACTGCTTATCACCCTGCAGCTGACCCAGATCGATATGAAGATCGTGAAAGTTGGCCAGGGTGGTCTCCAGCTGGTCGATACTTCGACGCTCCTCCTGGTGTCGGCGTCGGCTCTCCTCAAAACCGGAACAGTTCTCCCACGCATGGCCCAGCCATTGATTCGCTGCCTCGAGCTGCTGTTCCGAGATCGGTGTGATATCGCCGGAGAATGCCGAAGCTGTGAATCCAACCTGGGAGGCGATCTTGTCCAGGCGTGCCTTTGCCTGTGCATAACACTCGCGAAAACGCTGCCCGGGAATGTCCGGGAGCTCCTCCTCAGCATAGGGACGGTTGTCCGGACTGAAGCTGTTGAGGCCGGCGAGGATCATCGAGGCGCTGGGCAGGTCGGCAGTGAGCACCTGCAGGCTGATGTGTTTCATCGGCAGCGGGCTAAACATGACTCGCCTCCGCAGCGTCTGTGGCTGTGGGATTGGCGGGTACAGCTTCATTTATGATTGCCTGGTCCATCTGCAGCAGCTTTCCCTGAATGATGGCGTAGAGTTTCATCAGATCCATGTCCCTGATGATCAGGTAACTGAGCGCGGAGACCACCGCGTCGGGGCTGTAGCGCATCAACTTTCGCAGCTCTTCGCCGGCGGTGTGGTCGAGGCGTTGCCGCACCTGGGTGATGTTCTTCACACCTGCAAGGATTGTCTTGAACGGTGGTGCTAGGTGATCGATGATCGTCTCCAGGCCATCGAGATTGGCCAGCTCCATCAGCCGCTCCCGCTGGATGCGCCCGCCATAGGGGATAAGCAGGTAGTAGGCCTCGCTGGGTGCGAAACGATAGACCAGGCGGTAGCGCAGCAGCCAAAGGATATTCTGCCGATCGATCATGATGCCGATCACCTTTTTCAATCCACGCTTGTCGATGCCGTCGGTGATGTTGGCATGGCGCAGCATCCCGGTGTAGTAGAGTCGATCGATGGCGGCATCAAGGGAGAAATTTTCGTGCTGCTCCTCGAATACGTTCCGCGCCTGTCTTGCGATCAGGGCATAGGGCCCCTGGTCGAGCTGGCGCAACATCTCCAGCACATTCTCCGCCTGCAGCAGGATTTCGTGGGGCAGGCGGATATTCTCCGGCATCTCGAACAGGTTGCCGCGGATCTCCTCCATCCCGAGGCTGTTCAACTTGCCCCGGATCAGGGTCTTGAGGTTGTAGAGTTCGAACTTCCTCGGCCAGTAGAGCATCAGTCCCCTGGAGCGACCGCTGAGGGGGCGTAGCAACACCGAGAGTTCATGCATCAGCCGCTGCAACAGCGCCTGTTCGACCAGGCGGATTTTCTGCCGGTTGTCAATCGCCTCTTCAAATATGGGCAACAGATCGAAGGACTCGCCCAGCTGCCTGAGCGACATCTGTTTCAGGCGTTCAATGGTATCGGGTTCGAGCAGTCGTGCCGAGAGTACTCCGACGCGGGTCTTGAGATAGGCCTGATCTCTATGCGAACTCATGAGATCGGATCAGTCTTCATCTGCCTTGGAATCTATCAGTACGGAGAAGGCGGCTTCCAATGCGTCATCCTCCCGGGCCTCGGCGTATTCACGTAACTGGGCGTGTCGTTCATTGAAGCGTTTCTTCAGCTCAGCGATGGTCTGCTCAGCGCGGCTCTCGGCCTTCTCCATGAAGCTCTGATGCAGCTCGGGGATGCGTGCCTCGAAATGCTCCTCTTTGGTTTTTGCCTCTTGCAATGCCTCCTGGATCATGCGCTCGCGCATCTCTTCGGCCTTGCTGTGAATTTGTTGCGCTTTCGTTTCAGCATCAAGCAAGCGCTGCAGTGACTCTTCCATTAAGAAAAATCCCCCCAGTATTATATTGGGTCGTTTGTTGTCTGAGGATCGATCCCAAGGCCCCTGTGTCGCGGCCCCGCGATACATAGATAGTGTAGCTAAATAACTATGGAGTGTGCGACTTCATTCGGCTTGCCGATTGAGCCAGGTCATTAATCGAACGTCTAATCCTCGGCTCCCGGGTGCCACCATGGCAATCCGTGCCTTGTGCTTGAATCATGGTGCAGTCCAGGCTTCCGCGCAGGGGTGCGGGAAAGAGAGAACTCCTTCCATTCAGGGATCCTTCTCTGGGGAGGTTGGATCGGGATCCTGACGCTGATAACCGACCGCCTTGAGCTTCTCCAGATAGGCCTGCCAAAGCTCATCGTGATGCTTGCCCAGATTATAGAGATAACGCCAGTCGTAGAGTCCCGAATTGTGGCCGTCATCGAAGTGGATCTTGATCGCGTATTGACCGACAGGCTCTATCTGGGTGATGGTCACCCGCTCCTTGCCTCTCTCGAGTTTCGCCGTGGCCGGGCTATGGCCCCGGGTCTCTGCCGAGGGTGAGTAGACCCGCAGGTATTCGCAGGGGAGCGAGAAGTGGCTGCCATCGTCGAAGGCGATGTCGAGGAAGCGGCTCTTCCGGTGTACCTTGATATCGACCGGGCGCGGGTGTTGCGACATCACTCAATCTCCCCGTGTGCGGGTTGCGCCTCCGGCCAGCCCGAGACATGGCTACAGACAAGTTCTGCGAGCATCTGCATATGCCTGGGAGAGTCATTGAGCGCAGGTATGTAGTCATAGCGTTTACCACCCGATTCAAGAAAGGCGTCGCGGTTCTCCTCGGCAATCTCCTCAAGGGTTTCGAGACAGTCGGCGGAGAAGGCGGGACAGACCACCTGCACGCTCTCCACACCTTCGCCTCCCCACTGCTTGAGGGTGTCCATGGTGTAGGGTTTTACCCACTCCTGGGCGCCGAAGCGCGATTGAAAGGTGAGATGCCACTGATCTTTTTCGAGACCGAGGTTTTCCACCACTCCCTTGACAGTGGCGCGGCACTCGTCCGGGTAGGGGTCGCCCGCCAGGTAGTAATCCTTGGGGATGCCATGAAAGGAGAAGAGCAGCTTCTGCGCATCGCCCTGCTGTTGGCGATAGCTGCGGATACTCTCGCTCAGGACCCGGATATAGTCCGTGCGATCGTGGTAGCGCTGGATGAAACGCAGCTCCGGTATCCAGCGCCAGCGTTGCAGCTCACCGGTGATGGCGTCAAAGATGGAGGCGGTGGTCGTGGCCGAGTATTGGGGATAGAGTGGCAGCACGAGCAGGCGCTGGATGTTTTTCCGGCGCAACTCATGCAGTACTTTGGAAATGGATGGATTACCGTAACGCATAGCCAATGCCACATGGAACTGACCCTGGAGTCTGGACTGCAATATCTCCTTCATTGCCGCCTGCTGCCGCTTCGATATCACCATCAGCGGCGAGCCCTCATCGGTCCAGATGCTTTGGTACCCCTCGGCCTTGATCCGCGGTCTGATCCTCAGAACGATGCCGTGGAGTATCAACATCCAGATCAGTTTCGGTATCGCCACCACCCGTGGATCGCTGAGAAATTCCGCGAGATAGCGACGCACCGCCGATGCTGTCGGCGCATCGGGTGTGCCCAGGTTGACCAGGAGTATGCCGAGACCGCCCTCCGGCTGCTTCAGCTGCTCTGATTGATTGATGTACTTCATAGACTCATTTCCGGTTAGCAGAACGGATTCTTGCTTCTACCCGTGCACTATTCAACAGGTCTTTATTGTGTATTTCGGGGTAGAGGCGCCACAGACGCTCCACAACTTCGGCCTGAGACACCGCGATCTTCTCAAGACGTGCACGGAGCGTCGGGTCGATCCCAGGAAGCTGCAGCAACTGGGGCGCCTTCCATGCGATATAGTCCGCAACCAGGCAACGCTCCTGATCATTCTCCCAATCCTCGGTGATCGGCAGTGGGGGGAATGCGGAGAGGCCGCCGCCGACTTCTGACGGCTCACAGGGAGTGCGGATGCCGTCCGGGTCGTGCCTGAACCAGGCCTGCCGAAGCCGCTGATCTCCATGGCCCCTTACCGTTGCCTCCAGGATCGAGGCATGTACCCTGGGATTATAACCGTCGTTGTTGACCACTCCCTTCCCCAGCAGGGTTGGAGAGACGAAAGAGAGATCCCCCTGACCTGCGGCAATCCACTTGACGCTTGCCCCACGATCCAGTTGAGCGCTGTTTTGACATGATGCCAAGAGCGCGATCGGCTTCAGCCTCCGCTCATCAAGCAGCCAGAGCTCATGGTCATCGGCAGGGGGGAAGGGGAGTGTCTCGACGGCACTTGAAAGGGCCGGTATCAGCTGTTCCACTGAGGCAATCATGTCGCGGACGTTGAACAGCGGATTGACAGGTACTTGTTGCAGTCCCGATTCTGCGGCCCAGCGTCCAAAGGTATAGAACTGCTTGCCACTGAAGGGTGTATTCGCCCACAGCCCTTGGGGGGTGTCGCTGAGAACCTGAATCTCCCAGACAACGCCGTTGCTGCTCAGTGCGCGGCCATTTTCACCGGAAAAGACCTGCAGTATGCCGTTGAATGGATTGAGCCGGCGGACGCTGAATCTGTTGAATGCCTGATTGACCATGGGAGGAGACTACATGAGGAGGCTGGAACAAGCGAGTTCCTGCTTGATATAGTCTGTAACCTGAATCAACCAGATTGAGACCCGCTGAAATTCACCGGCACGGGGCCGAATGAAGAGGTATTGTCGCAGAAGGCAGGCTAAACTGCGTATCCATTCTTATGAATAGAGAGAAACGGCAGCTGATATTTGAACGCCTGCAGGCGAATAATCCCAATCCCACCACTGAACTCAACTACGGTAACGCCTTCGAACTGCTGGTGGCGGTGATCCTCTCGGCCCAGGCGACTGACAAGAGCGTGAACAAGGCCACGGAAAGGCTCTTTTCAGTGGCCAACACCCCGGAGTCGATGCTTTCACTCGGGGTCGACGGTTTGAAGCGCTATATCAGGACCATCGGACTGTTTAACAACAAAGCCAAGAATATCATCGAAACCTGCCGCATGCTGCTCGAGCGGCATGACGGAGAGGTGCCGCAGGCTCGAAAGGCCCTTGAGGGATTACCGGGAGTGGGACGAAAGACCGCCAATGTGGTTTTGAATACAGCATTCGGTCAACCCACGATGGCGGTGGATACCCATATATTCCGGGTTGCCAACAGAACCCGTCTCGCCAGCGGAAAGACACCCCTGGAGGTTGAAAAAAAGCTGCTGCGGCATATTCCCGCATCATTCTTGCAAGATGCCCACCATTGGCTGATATTACACGGACGATATACTTGTATAGCACGCAGGCCCCGATGCGGGAGTTGTGTCATCGAGGATCTGTGTGAGTATCCGGACAAGAGCGAATAATCCTGCCTGTAATCTTTAAGACGATCCATCAGGTGCCTTCAAAGGAGATGACGATGAATAAAACAACCCAAATTTTGGTGCTGATTCTGTCGATGACGGCCGTACCGGTTGTCCTGGCCGACCCGGGACTAGTCAACGTTTCCAGCCAATTCGGTGTAGAGGAGACTGCCGATCGTTTTGTCACAGCGGCAACGGGAGCGGGATTGAAAGTGTTCAACCGCATCGACCATGCGGCGGGTGCGGCCAAGGTGGGGAAAACACTGCGCCCCACCGAGTTGATCATCTTTGGCAGCCCCAAGGTTGGCACGGCGCTGATGACAAGTGATCAGAGAATCGGAATCGATCTGCCGCTGAAGGCGTTGGTTTGGCAGGATGGTGAAGGTAAGGTCTGGTTGAGCTACAACAGCCCGGATTACCTTTTCAGCCGGTTTGCCATCAATGACAGGGAGAAAGTCAAACAGAACGTCGGCGCGGCGTTGCAGAAGTTTGCCAAACACGCCACACAACCCTGAGCAGCGTCTCTATCCATGATCAGTGGTGATCGCAATCAGTTGCGCCAGGTCTTTTTTGAGGCATGGCGGAAACATCAGGCCGGTGACGATATGGAACCACTGGAGAAGATGGTCTGTAGCGTGGTGGGCGCCCATCCGGAATACCATGGGATGCTGAATGACAGGGAGCGTTTCCTGCTTCAGGAGTTTCATGGCGAGAATGGTGAGAGCAATCCCTTTCTGCATATGGCGATGCATATCACACTACTGGAGCAGATCACCACGGATCGCCCCGTTGGAATCGGTGGTCTCTACCAGCGCCTCTGCCAACGTACGGGTGATGCGCATGATGCCGAGCATCGGCTGATGGAGTGTCTTGGGCGGGTGTTATGGGAGGCGCAATCCGCCAATAGGACGCCTGACGAGGCTGCCTATATCGATTGTATCGAGCGGTTGTTGAGCGATGGATAACAGTAACTGCACACTGTGCCGGGTGATGCGTGGCCTGGCCTTTGGCGGGATCGGTGCCGCCATCGGCGGATACGGTTCGCTGCTGCTGGGTGCCGGGCGCGACGAGGCCGTCTATTATGCATTGTTCGGTGCCTTGGCGATGGCAGCGTTTATGCAGCGCAAGCGGGATAGCCGGGTTAGCGATGATGAGTAGCAGTTAACAGCGTCTAACCCAACGCCTCCAGGTCGCGCTGCAGCAGTTCTTCGTTAGCGATATTCAACTCGATCAGACGGCGCAACAGGGTGATGCTCTCCATATCGATCTCCCTGCACAGTACACCGATATGCTGATCCTCTTCATGGGCGCAAACCGCGCGCATGGTGATCACGGCCTCGGCGTGGTCGAGCATGACCTCGAGGGTAACTTCGTCACCCGGCCTGCCGGGCCATTCCGCAGGCGCTTTGAGCAATGCCCCTTTGAGCGATATATCGATGAGACTGGTGGGGTAGGTGGCCTGTTGTCTGATGATGCTTGCGGGGGCGTCGAACAGGATACGCTGGAATCGCCTGCGTTCGTTGGAGTCAGTCATGAAACTGCATCTGTGTGCCGCCTACATCAATCAAATCGCCATCCGTCAATAATCTGGCCTCGTCGCCAATCGGTTTGCGATTGATGCTTGGGGGATTGGGTCCCTCAAGAAAGGAGATGAAATAGCCGTTTTCCCTGCGTGCGATCATGGCGCAATCGCCACCCGAATGCCCGATTCGGGTCATATTCCTGTTCAGGGGAATAATGCGGCCAAAATTATCCCCGTTCATGATCTGCAGCACACCCGATTTGGCGCCGGTCTCATCGCCTTCATCCTGTTGCTCTGGTTCGGCTAGCGGCTCATCGGAATCGCTTTGGCTCATTTCGACGCCAAGATCCATCACATCCTCTGCAAAGGAGAGTGTGTGTTTACCGATTTGTATGACATCGCCATGATTTAGGGTAGCCTCTTCGGTCTTTTCATGGTTGACCAGAACAGGAAACCCCTCATCCAGGGCCTGGAGCAGATAGCTTTGATCGTTGCTCCGGGTGATAACCGCCTGCAGGGGAGCGATGGCGAGGCTGTCAATCGGGATGGCGCAGTCCTCGTTGCGCCCGATCTGGGTCTTGTCTCCCTCCAGGTGAAAGACATCAATAACGCGACCTTTGAATGTGAGGGTAAGTTTTGCCATGGAAAGCCTGAGATCCAACCTGTACAAAATTAAGTATATACCGAGATTTATTGATAAAACCATATCAGGATCACTCTTCGTGTTATAGGGCTTGCAGCGGTTGGCTGGATAAGCTTTGTTTTCCCGGCAAGGTTTCAGCCATGCCGGGGCTTGGAAAAACATCGTTATGATGGGGAGCGCGATGAGAAAGGAAAGTGCTCTGCCAATCGATACTAAATGAAAACCGCACGAATCAAAGCGAGGCTGCAATATGGATAATAATTATTAATTTAAACAATGTGTTATTCAGTCCTGTTAACAAAAAATATTGGATCGACGAAATTTTGACATTTTGCAGAATTACTGCTTAACTTCGCTGACAACGGGGTGATTAAATGCCCTCTCAAACGGCCGGGTTGGGTGGTCAAACGAACTTACAGAAGGGCCCGTGTTTCCAAATCTTTGCATCTATCTTATCGATCAGGATGCTGATCGCCGGAACTTCCTGGAGCATGTCATCGGCTTTGTCGAGGGCGAGTTGCGCGTGATCAAGGAGCCTTCCGATATCGAGCTGCCATCAAAGGAAAAGGGCATTGCCTGCGTCGCCGTTTTCCTGGGTGTCGACCTGGATCCGCAGCAGCAGCTGTCGATTGCACGAACCCTGCAGGATGAATACCCAGGCCTGCCGGTGTTTCAACTCTACAATGAGCAGAAGGGCCTACCCGGCAAACTGGAGAGCTGTGACAACGTTTTAGGCAGTTTCAGGATGCCCTGTGTCTATGATGATCTGATGGCGCTCACCCACAAGGCCCAGGTCTATCAGGAGTTGAAGACATCCGATAGCCACTCCTCGCGTCCCGTTGAACTCTTTCGCAGCCTTTCCGGCAGCAGCAGGGCGACCAGGCGGGTCAATAAGATGATCGAGCAGGTAGCTGATTCCGAGGCGACGGTGCTGATTCTCGGCGAGTCGGGAACAGGCAAGGAGGTGGTTGCCCGCAAGCTCCATTTCCATTCCGTGAGACGCGGCAAGCCCTTCGTGCCGGTCAATTGCGGCGCAATCCCCGGGGATCTGCTCGAAAGCGAACTGTTCGGACATGAGAAGGGTGCCTTCACCGGTGCCATCAGTGCCCGCCAGGGACGGTTCGAGATGGCTGAGGGTGGCACCCTGTTTCTCGATGAGATCGGTGACATGAGCATGCCAATGCAGGTCAAGCTGTTGCGGGTGCTGCAGGAGAGAACCTTTGAAAGGGTCGGCAGCAACAGAACCATTGCCTGTAACGTCCGCATCATCGCGGCCACCCATCGAAACCTGGAAGACGCTATCAAGAACGGCGACTTTCGTGAGGATCTCTTCTATCGGTTGAACGTGTTTCCCATTGAAATGCCGCCGCTGCGGGATCGGGTAGAGGATATTCCCGTCTTGGTGAATGACCTGATTCACCGCATCGAGAACGAGAAGCGGGGGTCGGTCAGGTTGACACCGGCTGCGATTGCCGCCCTGAGTCACTACCGCTGGCCGGGCAATGTCAGGGAATTGGCCAATCTTATCGAGCGACTCGCCATACTGCATCCCTATGGTGTTGTCGACGTAGCCGATCTGCCTGAGAAGTTTCGGCCTACAGGGGAGCTGCCCGATACCATGCTGTTGCCGCAGGTATTACTGGAGGGTGAAGAGCCGGGCACCATTATCAATGCGCCGAGACTTCCCAATGACGGTCTCGATCTCAAGGCCCACCTGAACTCACTTGAGCAGAGCCTGATTCAACAGGCCCTGGATGAGTCGGATGGGATTGTCGCTCATGCCGCCAAGCGCCTGCATATGCGCCGCACAACCCTGGTGGAGAAATTGCGTAAGTATGGTCTTCAGCGCCATACAGAATCGCCGGGAATTTGACGCATCGATCAATCAGTGTCTCTAACTCACTGAAAAATAAGAAAACATAATTTCGGCACGTATTTTGCAAAATTGGTAGTGTGAAACCACAACTACCACAGAGGCCGAATCACGTGTCACCCAAGCCCTCCCTTGCTGACAGACAGCATGCCTTGGAATCGGCGTTCAAGATGTTTAACCAGCTCTCCGAGGAGCTGACCGGTTCCTATCAGCAGCTCCAGGCACAGGTTCTCGAGTTGAGTCAGGAGCTTGCCGCCGCGCGCAGCGAGCGCATGGTGCAATTGGCAGAGAAAGAGCGCCTGGCGGATCGTCTTGAGAGATTGCTCGAGACCCTGCCGGCCGCCGTTATCCTGCTCGATGGCGAGGAGCGTGTCCGGGAATTCAATCCCGCTGCGGTAAAGCTACTCGGCTCCATCCATGAATTCGATCCCTGGTCGGAGATCTTGCGTGCCAACGTATTGAACGGGGATCTCGATGGGAGCGAACTGCGGCTGCGCAACGGCCGCATACTTAGCCTCTCGTCCAGCCGCCTTGAACAGACCCCCGGATCCATATTGGTGTTACTCGATGTGACCGAAACACGGCGCCTCCAGGAGCGGCTGAACCGCCGTGAGCGGTTGAGCGCGATGGGTGAGATGTCGGCGCAGCTGGCGCACCAGATGCGTACCCCTTTGAGTACGGCACTGCTCTATGTATCCCATCTCGCCAATGAGGGCCTGAATCGGGACAAGCGTCAGCAGTTCACCGCCAAATTACGTGATCGTCTGCAGCATATGGAACGTCAAATTCATGACATTCTGCTATTTGCCCGAGGCGCCGATGCAGGGGAAACCCGTCTCTCTCTCACCGATTTGATCAACAGTTTTGCCGCAACCGTCGAACAGGAACTGAAAACCGCTGACGTCAGACTCCGCATCGATGACCAGAGCGATGGGCAGGCCATCATGGTGGGTCGGGAAGACGCATTGCTGGGGCTGCTCGGCAACCTGCTGGAGAACGCCGTGCAGCAGGACGCCTCTCATATCTATCTCTCCCTAAGGGTAAACAGAGATATTGAACTCGAAGTGGCCGATGACGGTAGAGGTATTCCTGCTGAGCTGCAGCAGCGCATTTTCGATCCCTTCTTCACAACCCGCAACGGCGGTACCGGTCTTGGCCTGGCAGTGGTGCAGAATCTCGTGCTGAATCACGGCGGAGAGATCAGATGCGGCAACTCGGATCAAGGCGGTGCCCTGTTTCGACTGCGCTTTCCAATTGCCCTGAGAAAGAGCGATCTGCATACCGTGATGGTGGAGGATCCGAGCCCTGTGGGACAACATTTTCCCGAAATGAGGAGTCTCTCATGAGTCTAGCGACGGTGCTGATTGTTGAAGATGATCCCTCCCTGAGGGAGGCATTGAGCGACACCCTAGAGCTTGCCGGCTATCCGGTGTGTGTGGCCGAAGAGGGTGGTGCGGCTTTGCAGCTGCTGCAGCAGCAATCCGTGGGCATGGTAATCAGCGATGTACAGATGCAGCCGATGGACGGACACAGTCTGCTTCGCCAACTCAGGGAGCGTTTCCCCGAGCTGCCCGTGTTGTTGATGACCGCCTACGGCACGATAGAGAAAGCGGTGACGGCAATGCACGACGGCGCCGTTGACTATCTGAGCAAGCCTTTCGAGGCGGAAGTTCTGGTGAGCAAGGTCGCCACGCATATCCAAGCTGTCGTCGAAGAGGCCGCGGATGGGCCAGTTGCTGAGGATCTGCGCAGCCGCGAAGTGCTCGAGCTGGCACGCCGTGTCGCCAGAAGTGATGCCACGGTTCTGTTGCATGGTGAGAGTGGAACCGGCAAAGAGGTCTTCGCCCGCTACATTCACCTGCACTCGAGCCGGGCTGAAGGCGCCTTCATCGCCATCAACTGTGCCGCCATACCGGAGAATATGCTTGAAGCGGTTCTCTTCGGTTACGAAAAGGGTGCCTTCACCGGTGCCTACCAGGCGACAGCGGGAAAATTTGAACAGGCCCAGGGTGGTACCCTGCTGCTGGATGAGATCTCCGAGATGAGCCTGGCGCTGCAGGCCAAGCTGTTGCGCGTCCTTCAGGAGAGAGAACTGGAACGCCTGGGTGGCCGTCGACTGATCGAACTGGACGTCAGGGTATTGGCAACCACCAACCGCAAGCTGCGGGAAGAGGTCTCGGCCGGCCGTTTCCGGGAAGATCTCTTCTATCGCTTGAATGTGTTTCCCCTGAGCCTGCCACCGCTACGGGAGCGGCAACGGGATATCCTTCCCCTGGCCCGCCACCTGCTGCGGCAGAATCTGCAGCCAGGACAGGCCCTGCCCGAGCTGAGCGACCAGGCAAAGCAGCGACTGCTGGGGCATCGCTGGCCGGGTAACGTGCGCGAACTCGACAATCTGATGCAACGGGCACTGATACTCAACAGCAATGGCGTGATAGAGGCCGATGATCTCAGTTTCGAAACTGACGTGGCGGAGACGACAAAGCCGCTGGAGATGGGACAGCGACCGAATCCAGGCCGTCTGCCGGAAGATCTCCGCTCCGTTGAGGAGCAGATGATCCTCGATGCGTTGGAGGAGGGGCGTGGCAGCCGCAAAGAGGTTGCCAGCCGGCTCGGTATCAGTGAACGGACCCTGCGCTACAAGATCGCGCGCATGCGTGAGGCGGGGGTCGCCATTCCGGGTTGAACTGGTATGAAAACTGCGTGGAAAAGGTGAGATGTTGAGTAAACGGGAAGCGAACGATGAGTGACAACATGAACATTGACCAAGTCCTCGCCCAGATGCGGGTGATGTCGGCCCAGGCCGCCAACAATTCGTCCCAGGTATCGGAGAGTTCCGGGAACGATTTCGGCGAACTCCTGAAGCAATCGATCGATCATGTCAATTCCGCGCAGAAGGAGGCCTCTGCACTGCGCAGCGCCTTCGAAACTGGCGAGGGCGATATGGATCTGGCCCAGGTGATGATTGCGGCGCAAAAGTCGAGTCTCTCCTTCGAGGCCATGGTGCAGGTGCGCAACAAACTTGTTGAAGCGTATAAAGATGTAATGAACATGCCAATTTAAGTTACTAATAAAGAAGGCAAAAAATGGCTGAGACAGCAACCGAGACAAACACTGAGATCCAGGTAGGGAATAGACTCCAGATCAATCCGACACTGCGCATATTTGCGGTGTTGGTGGGATTTGCCGCGAGTGTCGCATTGGGATTCGCAGTGGTGCTATGGACCCAGGAACCCAGTTACAGTCCGCTCTATGGCAACCTCTCCCACAAGGATGCTGTCGAGATCGCCCAGGTCCTGCAGCAGGCGGGGATAAAATACGAGATCGATCAGGGCAACGGTATCGTAATGGTGCCCAGCAGCGAGCTGCAGCAGGCGCGGATGAAACTTGCCGGCCAGGGATTGCCGCAAACCGGTTCAACCGGTTTTGAGCTGATGCAGGAGGATACCGGATTCTCCACAAGTCGCCTGGTTGAATCGGCACGCTATCAGCGCGCCATCGAGGGTGAGCTGGCGCGTACCATCATGACCCTGGCCAGTGTTGAGAGCGCCAGGGTCCACCTGGCAAATCCGAAACAGTCGGTCTTTATCCGTAAACGGAAATTCCCCAGTGCGTCGGTGGTGCTGAAGCTCTATTCCGGGAGAAACCTGGAGAAGGGGCAGGTCGAGGCGATCACCCACCTGGTTGCATCCAGCGTTCCCGAACTGGAGGCCTCCAAGGTCACCGTGGTGGATCACAAGGGACGTCTCCTGAGCAGCAAGGATGACTCCCGGGAGATGGAGCTGAGCAGCAGCCAGTTCGAGTACACACGGGAGCTGGAAAACCACTACAAGCAACGCATCGAGGATATCCTGGCGCCGATGGTAGGGCGGGAGAACCTGCGTGCGGAGGTGACCGCGGATGTGGATTTCACCTATGTCGAGAAGACTCAGGAGTACTTCAATCCCGATGCCACGGCGTTGCGTTCCGAACAGGTCAATGAGCAGCAATCCGTGTTGAGCGAGGTCCAGGGCGTCCCTGGCGCGCTCTCCAATCAACCACCGGCCGCAGCCGCATCACCGCAGTTGGCAGGCGCCGGGGGGGCGGAGGAGAATTCGACTCCCGTCAACACGAGTAAACGGGCGACGCGGAATTACGAGCTCGATAAGACAATCAGTCACACACGTCTGCCCACCAGTCGCCTGCGCAGGCTCTCCGTTGCCGTCGTTGTCAACCACCGTTATCGCACAGTGGAGGATGGAGCTGTCGAGGCGGTAGAGCGCAGTGCGGAAGAGATTACCCGGATCTCCAACCTGGTGAAAGAGGCGATCGGCTACGATATTCAACGCGGCGACAGTGTTCAGGTGATCGACGAGGCTTTCTATGTGCCGGAGGCACCGGAACCGCTTCCGGAGATACCGATGTGGGAAGAGACCTGGTTTTGGGATACGGTGCGACAGGTGGGTGGCTATGTCTTGGCACTGCTACTAATCTTTGGATTGATAAAGCCTGTTATGACCCGTCTGGTGAAGCAGGTGGGGATGGAACCGGCGATGCCTGAAGGCATGGCCGCTGCCGCTGGAGGCGCAATGGGGGCAGGCGGGAGTCTGGAAGGGGGTGCCGGTCTGCCTGGGGGTGATGCGACGGGTGCACTGACAGAAGACGATGCCTCACTCCATCTTCCCGGACCGCGAACATACGAGAAAACGCTTGATGCGGCACGCAACATGATCGAGGAGGATCCGAAGCGGGTGGCACAGGTGGTCAGAAAGTGGATTGCTGAAGATGGCAGATAAGCAGGCAACAAAAACCCAACCGGCTGCCACCGACGAGAGCAGTGGAATTGCCAAGATCGGTGGCGTATCCCGCGCTGCTATCCTGCTGCTAGCGCTTGGTGAGAAGGATGCCGCCGAGCTGCTGCGGCACATGGGGCCGAAAGAGGTGCAGGACGTCGGTCTCGCGATGGCGACATTAACCGATGTCACCACCGATCAGATGGAAGCAGTGATGCGCCAGTTTGTCTCCACCCTGGAGAAGCAGACCGCACTGGGTCTCGGTTCCGACGAATATATCCGCACCATGTTGACCAACGCCCTGGGCGAGGACAAGGCAGGCGGTGTTATAGACCGCATCCTGCTTGGGCGCAACAGTAAAGGGCTCGAACAGTTGAAGTGGATGGACCCGCGGGCGATCGCCGAACTGATTCGCCTCGAGCATCCGCAGATAATCGCCATCGTGCTCTCCTTTCTGGAGTCGGATCAGGCGGCACAGGTGGTGAGCCAGTTTCCTGAGCGTGTACGTACCGACGTGATTATGCGAATTGCGACCCTCGACGGTATTCAACCCGCCGCGCTGCAAGAGCTCGACGAGATACTCGAGAAGCAGTTTTCCGGCGCCACAAACGTCAAATCGTCCAGCTTGGGCGGCGTCAAGACGGCCGCCGAGATACTCAACATGCTCGATGGCGCGGTCGAGAGCAAGCTGATGGAGGAGATCATCGAAGTCGACAGCGACCTGGGTCAGGAGCTTCAGGACAACATGTTTGTCTTCGAAAACCTCATCGATGTGGATGACCGGGGAATCCAGAGCCTGCTGCGCGAAGTGAGTACGGAACAGTTGCTGCTGGCCCTGCGTGGGGCCGATGAGGTGTTGAAAGAGAAGATATTCAAGAACATGTCGAAACGTGCAGCTGAGATGCTGAAGGATGATCTTGAAGCAGCCGCACCCGCCAAACTGAGTGATGTCGAAGCCTCTCAGAAGGAGATCCTGGTTGTTGCGCGTCGCCTGGCGGATGCCGGTGAGATAATGCTTGGAGGCGGTGGTGAAGAGTTCGTCTGACAACGACAAGGACCAGAAGGTTGCGCAGATCATGCAGTGGTTGCCGCCGGATATGAGCGATGGCAAGGTGGGACCTCAACGTACCTTGCAGCCGCCAGGCGCACCACCGACCGCCGCTGCCCTGGAGGAGATTCAAAAGCAGGCCTATGAAGAGGGTTTTGAAAAGGGTAAACAGGAGGGTTTTGAGTACGGACACAAGGAGGGACTGGCACAAGCCCAGCGTGACATTCAACACTACATTGCCCATCTCGACAATCTGCTCTCCCATTTCGAACGACCACTGAAGGATCTTGATAACCAGGTCGAGAAGGAGCTGCTGAGCCTGGTGATCGCAATCGTCAAACAGCTTCTGCGCCGAGAGGTGAAGAGCGATCCGAATCTGATTGTCGGTGTGGTGCGTGAAGCGCTATCGGTATTGCCGGTCTCTTCCAACAACGTACGATTGCTGCTCCATCCGGAGGATGCCGAGCTGATTCGTGAAGTCTACGCCCTGGGGGAAAACGAAGTGGGTTGGAATCTGATCGAGGACCCGGTCATCAATCGCGGCGGTTGCAAGGTGGTCACCGATACCTCGCAGATCGATGGTACCCTGGAGTCCCGCCTTGCCACGCTTATCGCGCCCTTGCTGGCGGGTGCCCGCGCGGTGGATGACAAAGATGCCGAGTAGCCGACCATGAATGATGATCCACCAATCGGTTTAGAGCGACAAATAAACTGGGCAGAAAGATTGCGTCAGTATCAGGACAGGCTCGGTGATGATCGTGGCTTGGTGGTGGAAGGCCGTCTCACCCGGATGGTTGGATTGACGCTGGAGGCAATCGGCTGCCGTGCTGCAATCGGAGGGCAGTGCGATGTCGTAAGCAGCAACGGAACACATATCGAGGCGGAGGTGGTCGGTTTCGGTGAGGAGAGCCTCTATCTGATGCCAACCGGAAATATCCAGGGACTGGAGCAAGGGGCGCGGGTTATCCCCACGGGTCGGGTTTGTGAAGCGGTGGTAGGCGAGCAACTTCTCGGGCGCGTCATCGATGGTGCCGGGAAACCCCTGGATGGGCTTGGCGCGATCCATAGCGATGAACATCGGCCACTGACAGGAAGGACATTCAATCCCTTGGCTAGAACACCGATCCGCGAACCGCTGGATGTGGGTGTTCGCGCCATCAATGCCCTGCTCAGTGTTGGGCGTGGCCAGCGCCTGGGTCTGTTTGCCGGTTCCGGTGTCGGCAAGAGTGTCCTGCTGGGGATGATGACCCGCTACACCAATGCGGATGTTACCGTGGTGGCGTTGGTCGGCGAACGTGGCCGGGAGGTCAAGGAGTTTGTCGAAAACATCCTCGGCAAAGAGGGGTTGAAACGCGCGGTGGTGGTTGCGGTCCCCGCAGACAATCCTCCCTTGAGACGCATCCATGGCGCCATGTTGGCCACCAGTATTGCCGAAAGTTTCCGAGAACAGGGCAAGCACGTGTTGTTGCTGATGGACTCATTGACCCGTTTCGCCCAGGCACAGCGTGAGATTGCTCTCGCGATTCACGAACCCCCGGCAACCAAGGGTTATCCGCCTTCGGTGTTCGCCAAAATGCCGCAATTGGTGGAAAGGGCCGGGAACGGGGATAAGGGTGGCGGCTCGATTACAGCCTTCTATACGGTATTGACCGAAGGCGACGATCAAAACGATCCCATCGCCGATGCGGCGCGGGCGATACTCGATGGTCATTTCGTGCTCTCACGGCGACTGGCGGATGCAGGACACTACCCTGCGATCGATATCGAAGCCTCCATCAGCCGTGCGATGAACGACGTCACCAACTACAGTCACCAGGAAGCCGCGCGTTCTTTTAAACATCTATACTCCGTGTATCAACAGAACAGGGACCTGATCAGTGTTGGTGCCTACGAGGCCGGCAGTGACGAGAAGATAGATATCGCTATCTCCGCAATGCCCGCTTTGAGCGAATTTCTGCGTCAGGATATGCACACCCGGGTAACCCTGGAACAAAGCCTGGAGGATCTCGAAGCCCTGTTTCCCGCAGAGTCCGGCGAGGATGTGGAGTTACCCGAAGGCCTCACTCTACCGCAGCCAATCGAAGAGTAATCGGAAGCTAAAAGATGTCACCATCGAAAAGACTCAAACCGGTACAGAGGTTTGCCCATTCGAAAGAGCAGAAGGCTGCACGCATCATGGGGCAGGCGAGAAAAAATCTGCAGCAGGAAGAGGCGAAGCTGGCACAGTTGAAACAATACCATCAGGAGTACCTTGCGCGCTTCAAACAGATGGCCGGAGAGGGGATGAGCTCTTCCCAACTCCAGGAGTATCGAGCATTTCTTGCCAAACTGGATGAGGCTGTCAAGCAACAGCAGGATGTGGTGGCCGCGAGCATGGTCAGCCACAGCAGTTCAAAACGTGCCTGGAAACAAAATCACAGCCGTACCCAAGCCTTGAACAAGGCCGTTGATCGTTTTCGCGAACAGGAAAAGAAGGTCGCCGACACCAGGGAACAAAAAGAGAGCGATGAGTTGTCCCAAAGGGAAAAATAGTCCTAACGATCCGCAGCAGTCACCACGTTTTGATTCTGCCACCCAGCTCCGCGCATTGCTGCGCAACCAGATATCACATCGTTCAGGCATCAAGTTTTCTCTTTCTAGGTTGCAGTTCCCTAGACAGTCCAAGGAATCGTTGCCGATCTTCATCCACTGCCGATTGACAAGCGGCGTTAGCGAATTTAGCTAGACTCCTGTGTCGACAGACCCTAGGGAATCACAACGCCATGGATCGGACCTGAAGGGGTGTTGCAGATACAGTAGTCTCCCACTTTCGTCTTCCTGCCCATCGGGCAGACTCCAGAGTAGATAGCGCATTTGCGGCTGTACTGGACCCGATTCGCGGATTGACTGCTGTATTGTTTCGTATGGGTGGTTGCCACCGGGGCTTCTTGTGTTTGTTCCTGCGCCGTGTTCCGTTCGGCATGCGATGGCGGAACTGTGATCAGCAACAGCAGCAGTGTCATTCCTGTGATCGCGGTTTTCATGACTGGACTTTCCTTATAGTTGCGAACTTCAATAGGCATCATCATACCCAGGCGGCAGTTTACCGGAAAGCAGGTAGGCGAAGGCAATCACCTCCGCCACTGCATGATAGAGCGTCTGCGGAATCTCATCACCCAGCGGAACCTGCGAAAGCAGGGCGGCCAACTCGGCGTCTTCATGCAAAGGAACCTCGTGTTCCTGGGCCAATGCAAGGATTCTGTTCGCCAAATCGCCTCGTCCCTTGGCGGTCAGGCGCGGAGCATTCTCCCCGTCGTATTTCAAGGCGACGGCAAGGTCGGACTCCTTGGCTTGGGTGTAATCTGTCATGCCTTCTCGTTCAGCAGTGATTGATCACTGGGTAGTTCGTTCTCAATGCCGGCCATGCCCTGGAAGGCTTCCAGTTTGTCAACCTGCAAGCCTGTCGACTCGAGGCCGGCGCGAAGCCTGTCGAGATGTCGGCTGACCAGTACCGCGGTATCCGCTTTCTCAGACCATATTGTAGTGGAGACGGATTCACCCAGAAGCGTGAGTCTCACTCTCATAGGGCCCAGGGGCGCCAGATTCATGTGCAGGGTGAGGCTCCAGGTTGTTTCCAAGAGACTTCCCTTGTTTGTGGTATCGCGACCGATGCGGAAATGAAACAGGTCAAAGCTGTTCTCATGGCGTATCGGAAGCTCAAATTGCCAAACCTGACGAGAGCTGTCTTCTGTCGGCAGTGAGCTGAGTTGATTGGTCTGAATCCTTGCAATGGCGCCATCCAGCTGCTTGAAAAGCTCCAATAGCAGTCTGGTAGTCGTATTTGCGTCCTGAGGGATGGCCGGTTGTGGTGTCGCGGCAGAAGGCAGTGGCGAGGGGTTCGAAGTCTGTTGCTGCAGGGTTGTGAGTGCTTGATTGAGCGGGCCAGGGGCAGCGCTTATCAAGGGTCTTATCAATCCGATTAGTCGAAGCAGATTAACCTTGAAATCGCTCGCCTCGACCTGTTGTCTGACAAGCCGGGTCTCGGTATGGATGCCGCTCAGCTGTAACGCCTGCAGCAGTTGGGTCTTGAAGCCCGGTCGGTCGAGCGGAACAATTCGCTGTAGCAGACCCTGCACGGCCTGCCTTATTTCCGGAGGCAGCGACTGGTTGGGACGAGTCGTGTCGGTGGCAACCTGGGTCAACAGGCTGAACAGCCTGGGTAGTGGTTGTTGACGGGGAAGTACCTGTTTTAATGCAGCCGACTTCAACTCCTCCAGGCTGGGTAGGGTAAGCACCCTCAGTTCCGGGAGTTTGCCGGTTTTTTCAACCTGCAGGGTCAGCGGCTGGCCGGCGGGAACGCTCAATGTGGTCTGGGCAATCAGCCGGGTAACTCCGATTTGCAAGCGAATAGTACCGTTTGTGTTTTCGCTCAAGGCGGTCCCTTGCAGGATCTGGCCTGGTTGAAGTTGCTGCAAAAGGGATTTGCCCGGCTCGATCGTCGGCAGAGGTAAAACGATTTTTGTGCCAGCTATCTCCATAACAATCAAACTGTAACAGGGAACAGGACGGCTTCGGCTTGAGGATAGTAGTATTATATGCGAGAGGTGTTGATGTTGTTCATTTCTTTCCCATTCGGCCGCTAGGATAGGTGATGAATTCCCAGAACAGCAGGCAATGAAGAATCAGGACGAGAGAAAACCACAGAGTTGGTTCGTAAGGCATGATGGGCTGATTTCAGGGCCCCTTAGCAATGCCAGAATCCGTCACCTACTTCTCGCTGGCGAGCTTGAGCTGTCGGATCAGATAAGCCCCGACAAACAGTCATGGCAGGCGATCGGACGGATCCCGGGTGTTGTGCCGCTGCAGATGCGAGCAGATGCCGGTGACAGTGAGGCGCAGGCCAAGCTGGCCGCCCGTGAACAGGCCGATGCAAGGGACAGCCAAGAGGAGAAGCGATTTCCCTTGGCCGCGTTGGTGATTTCGTTGTTAATCGTCGGCGGTCTGGTTCTCTATTCCCTTTGGGTTGGGATGCCTGACGCGATTGAGACGCCAGCGTGTGATACAGCCCCGGCGCCCGGCGTAAACTGGCGAAACTGCCTTATCAACGACCTTGATGTGGGGGCGGCCAGCCTCGCGGGAGCGAATCTCAACAGTGCGGTGCTTAGGCGGGCACGACTGAGTGCTACGGACTTGAGCAATGCCGATCTACGCTATGTCAATTTGAGTCACGCGGACCTGCGTCATGCACAGCTACAAGGTACCGCATTGATGGGTGCCAAACTCCAGTTTGCCGACCTCCGGGGGGCCGATCTAAACGGCGCTGACCTTCGCTTTGCCGACCTGACCCAGAGCAGAATCGATGATGCCAACCTGCAGAATGCCCGCTTGGGAAGTGCCTTGTGGCTCGATGGCAGGAGTTGCGCGGCCGGTTCGATAGGAAAATGCGAACTCGACGCTGACGAATAGGGGGCCAAGTGCCGATACAGTTGGGCTTCAGGATGGGGCGTCACTGAACGACTCGGTCTGGTAACGGAATACCTCGAGGGTTTCTGACCAATGGGTTGCGGGCAGTCCCGCTTTCTGCTTGAGATGGTTGAGGAAAACGCGGCTATCCGGCAGGGACTCCCATACCGACGGGAGAAAGGTACCCCGATGGTGGCCCTCCACCAGGATTAAACCATCCTCGAAAGGCCTGATCTTCGCTATCAGATCCGCTTCCGAATCGAATGCCACAGGCTCGGCAGGGGTAAGTGCGGAGATATGGATTTCGAGATTCGCACGCTCTGTCGCGGTCAGCGGGGGGAATCTCGGGTCGCGGAAGGCGGCGGCATAGGCATTTTCGGCGACATCCTCGATTATCGGTAAACAGGCCTCGAGGTGACCGATGCACCCCCTTAGCGCTCCATGCAGCAACAGGGTAACGAAACTGGCGCGTGGCTGCTGCATTTCCGCTTCGTAGTCAGCGGCGGCAACAGCAAGCGGCCTTCCCATTTCGAGACCGTATTCAATGGAGCGCGCGGCGATCTGCAACAGGGTGGCTCTGTGCGCGGCGCTAAACTCTGATTGCGGTGTATGGTTCATTTGACCTGCCCGGTCTATCCACCAGCCATGTGGTCGGTTTCACACCTCTCAGCAAACCGATTTCCGGGTTGCCGGTACTGCTCAAAAATGAGAGGTCATGTCCTAACCATCTCTCTAAATCGAGGAAATAGCAAGCGCTGGCGGGGATTGCCGGATTAGGCCGGAACAGGATCAAGCGTGAAAGCGTCAATTCAGCGATTTATTCCTGGATTACTGCTCTACGGTTCGCCATAATCCGCCCCTCGTTCAAGCCAATGGTATTTGTAATGTGGTTTAAAAATCTCCGTATCTACATGCTGAAACAGCCTTTCAATCTCACACAGGAAGCCCTCACAGCGAAACTGGAGGGCAAGCGATTCCAGCCCTGTGGCAGCCACGATTTGAATGGCTTGGGGTGGGATGCGCCCCTGGGGCGAAATACGGAGGCGTTGGTACATGAGGCTGGCGGTTGCCAGATGATCTGTGCGCGTCAGGAAGAGAAACTGCTCCCCGCGGCAGTGGTGAATGAGATCGTGGAAGAGAAGGTGGATCAGATCCAACAGGAGGAGGGCAGAAAGGTCGCCCGCAAAGAGCGCGGTGAGATGCGGGATGAGATATTCCATCAGCTGCTGCCGAAGGCATTCAGCCGCTATACCCGGCACTATGCGCTGATCGACAAGCAGCAGGGCTGGATAGTGGTGGATGCCGCCAGCGCCAACAAAGCGGAGGCACTGATCTCGCTGCTGCGGGAGAGCCTCGGCAGTCTGCCGGCGAAACCGCTGGAGGTTGCGGTCTCCCCGTCCCATGTAATGACCGAATGGCTGAGACATCCCGATCGATACGGGGATTTCAATCTTCTCGACAGTTGCGAACTCCAGGATCGGAGTGATGAGGCGAGTATGCTCCGCTGTAAGGGTCAGGATCTCTCAGCGACAGAGATTCTGGGTCATATCGAGGCCGGCAAGGAGGTGGTGAAGCTCGCGGTAGAGTGGGATCAGCGCCTGAGTTGCTTGATCGACGGGGATATTTCCATCAAACGCCTGAAGTTTCTTGATCTGATTCAGGAGCAGGCAGCGGATTACCAGATCGAAAGCGAGGCCGATGCGTTCGATGGCCATTTTACCTTGATGAGTCTGGAGTTTCGTCGCTTTTTGCCCCGTCTTTTTGAGATTTTCGGGGGAGTTGCGGCCACTGATGGTTGAGCTGATATGTGCGCTGAACTGGGATTCAAAACCCTCACGCTCAAATAACCCGGTCTATATTATGGTTTATTGACCTACGTCAATGTTTGCCCTGCCAAGAGTCTTTAACCTCTCCCTACGCTCACGGTTGGTCGTTTCCGTGTTAAGCGCTAGTCTGGGCGGGGACTGAGACCCATCTGCCTCCAGGGTCCTTCCCCGCCTGCTTTTTTCCTACCGATAGTCGTAATAATCCAGAAACCACCGGGCGAAATTCGCAACGCCTGTTTCAAGTCGGGTATCCGGTTTGTATCCGGTGTCAGCAATGAGATCGGTTACATCCGCATAGGTGGCAACAACATCGCCATCCTGCAGCGGTAGCATATTGAGTTCGGCCTTTTTGCCAAGGCTCTGTTCCAGCAGTTCAATGTAGCGCATCAACTCAACGGGCTGATTGTTGCCGATATTGTAGATTCGATAGGGCGCGGTGCTGGTTGCCGAGTCGGGATGGTCGCTGTCCCACTCGGGATTGGGTTTAGGCGTCTGCCCCAACACCCGGAGCACACCTTCGACGATATCGTCTATGTAGGTGAAATCTCGACGGTGCTTGCCGTAGTTGTAGACATCTATCGGTTCGCCGCGCATGATCCGGTGGGCAAATTTGAGCATTGCCATATCCGGTCTGCTCCAAGGCCCGTATACTGTGAAAAAACGCAATCCAGTGGTGGGAACACGGTAGAGATGGCTGTAGGTGTGGGCCATCAATTCGTTGGCCTTTTTCGTCGCCGCATAGAGGCTGACAGGATGGTCAACATTGTCGTGCACGGAGAAGGGCATGGATGTGTTGGCGCCATAAACAGAACTGCTCGATGCGTAGACCAGGTGCTCTACAGCGTGATGTCTGCATCCCTCCAGGATATGGCCGAATCCCACCAGATTGGAATCGATATATGCGAGAGGATTTTCCAGCGAATATCGCACTCCGGCCTGAGCGGCCAGGTTTACCACCATCTCCGGTTTGTACTCGGAAAATGTATTGGCAACTCCCTCGCGATCCTCTAGTTCAAGGCGCAGGTCGATGAAATTGGGGTGATCCTGAGTGCGTGCAAGACGGGCCTTTTTCAGGTCGACATCGTAGTAGTCATTGAGACAGTCGATACTGATGACCTCATCGCCGCGTTCTAACAGGCGTAGCGCTAGCGCTGAACCAATGAATCCGGCTCCGCCGGTGACGAGTACTCGCATGATTAGAGTTCCTGAATTAATTCGTGGAAGACACTGAAAGGCCTTGCAGGCTACTAATGCTGCCGGTTAGTTATGCGGTCTGATCACAACATTCGGCCTGTTATCGGGTCAGGTCGTCAATATACCAGCTCATCGCCTCAGCCAGGCCTTGATCGATGTTATGGGTCGGCTCATAACCGAGCAGTTGTCTTGATTTGCTGATATCGGCCAAAGAGTGACGGACATCACCCGCGCGGAAATCGCGGTAGGTGGGCGCTATGTCCTGCAGATAAGGGAAGCTCTCTGCCAGTATGTCCCGGATCTTGGTGAAGAGCTGATTCAGTGTGGTGCGATCACCGACCGCTACATTGTAAACCTGGTCGGTTGCTTCCGGGTTTTCACAGCTGGCGGCCAGCAGGTTTGCCTGCACCGCGTTGTCTATGTAGCAGAAGTCACGACTGGTCTCGCCATCACCGTTGATAAACACCTCTTCCTTATCGATCATGGCGGAGACCCACTTCGGGATGACTGCAGCATAGGCACCGTTGGGATCCTGTCGCCGGCCAAAGATATTGAAATATCTCAAGCCGATGGTTTTAAACGCATAACAACGGGCAAATACCTGGGCATAGTGTTCGTTGACCAGCTTGGTTACCGCGTAGGGGGAGAGTGGGTTGCCTATTCTGTCTTCGACTTTCGGCAGACCCGGGTGATCGCCATAGGTTGAGCTGGATGCGGCATAGACGAAGCGCTTGACTTCTGCATCGCGCGAGGCGACCAGCATATTCAAGTAGCCAGAGATATTGTTTTCATTCGTGGTTATGGGGTCGGCAAGGGAGCGGGGCACCGATCCCAGGGCGGCCTGGTGCAGTACATAGTCGACCCCAAGACACGCCTCCCGGCAGGTATCGAGGTTCCTGATATCGCCTTCGATGAATTTGAACTGACTCCACTGTTCTGCGGATACGGCTTGCCTTACCTTTTCCAGATTGTGTTTGTGCCCAGTGGCAAAATTATCGAGGCCGATTACCCGCTGTCCGAGGCTTAGCAGGCTCTCCAGCAGATTCGATCCGATAAAACCGGCAACGCCGGTGATCAACCAGCTCGACTGGTTGCCCAATAAATCCTCCTTCAGGGAGTCATACGCCGTCATAGTCTTGCATCAACTGCATCTGCAGGAAGGATGTTTTTGACATCGAAGAGAACGCCATTCTCTTTACACAGCGCACGGATCTTTTCCACTCCCATCTGTTGGAACTCGCGGTGGGCGACTGCAAGAATGACCGCGTCGTATTCCCCCTCTTTGAGCTCCATGATCGGTTGCAGGCCGTACTCTTCTTCAGCTTCTTCCGAGGAGACCCAGGGATCGTAAATATCCACATGTGCGCCGTAATCCTCGAACTCGGAGACGATATCGACAACCCGGGTGTTTCTGAGGTCCGGGCAGTTCTCTTTAAAGGTCAAACCCAAAACCAGCGCCTTGCTGTTGCTGGAAGCGATCCCCCTTTTCATCATCATCTTTACAACACTGTGCACAACGTAGGCGCCCATGCCGTCATTAAGGCGTCTTCCGGCCAGGATGATCTCCGGCTGATATCCGATCGACTGGGCCTTGTGGGTAAGGTAGTAGGGATCGACGCCGATGCAGTGGCCGCCGACCAGTCCGGGCCTGAAGGGAAGGAAATTCCACTTGCTGCCCGCGGCCTCAAGCACCTCCAGGGTGTCTATATCCAAGCGGTTGAAAATCAACGCCAGCTCATTGATCAGCGCGATATTGACATCGCGTTGCGTATTCTCGATGACTTTGGCGGCTTCCGCGACCTTGATGCTGCTGGCTTTGTGCGTGCCGGCTGTGATAATCGAACGGTAGAGCTCATCCACAAAATCGGCGACCTCGGGGGTGGATCCGGATGTCACCTTCTTAATTGTCGCCAGGCGGTGCTCCTTGTCGCCGGGATTGATACGTTCCGGGCTGTAACCCACATAAAAGTCCTCATTGAATTTCAATCCCGATTCCGCTTCCATGATCGGAATGCATACCTCCTCGGTCGCTCCCGGGTAGACGGTGGATTCGAAGATTGCAATATCACCCTTCTTCAGAACCTTACCGAGGGCGTGGCTGGCACCGACCAGGGGCGAGAGATCGGGTTGTTTGTGCTCGTTGATCGGTGTGGGTACAGTGACGATAAAGACATTGCAGGGTTTGATCTCCTCCAGGCTACTGGTGTAGCTCAGGAGCGGTACCTGTTGCAGCTCTTCGGGATCGACCTCGAGAGAGCTGTCTTGACCAGACCTGAGCTCTTCGACACGGGCCTCGTTGATATCCAGGCCGATTGTCGGATACTTCTTACCGAATTCCACTGCCAGCGGTAGTCCAACGTAACCGAGGCCGAGTACACCGATGTGCACTTTTCCAAGATCAAACATACTTTATCCTTAATTAAGGTAAACCTGAGTCGTTTAAGTCAGGGCAATGAGAACATCCAGGCTAAAGACTGGGGCTTGCCAATAAACCCCAGGATGATCGGTAGCCTGTGAAAGTGACAAATGATAACTTGGCATGTCGGCGAAATCGAGGGATTTTTTAGCTTTCTGGCAGCAATAAACAGGCAGGGAGGCGGATAGGATATCCTTGGAAAAACAGTTAATAGCACTATCAATTATCCACATCGGAAATGATGTCAAGCGACAACAGCGGTGAAACAAAACTGAAATGATTGCCCTGGTTGCACTCCATGCCGGTTTCAGTCACAGTTCGCTGGCGCTGCAATCCATTGCGGCCTACGCCAAGCCCGAGCCCTACTATGACCAGCTGCGGTTGTTTGAAACACTGGTCAACACCAAGCATCAGCAACTGCTGGAGGAGCTGGTGGCGCTGCAGCCGCGAATTGTCGGTTTTTCCACCTATCTGTGGAACATTCAAGCAGCCATTCACCTGTCAAAACTGCTGAAACAGCTGTTGCCCGATTTGATCGTCGTGTTTGGCGGCCCTGAGGCCGGTCCCCGGGGTAGGTCGCTGCTGGCCGAGACGCCGAGCCTCGATTTTGTTATTCAGGGCGAGGGTGAGGCGGCCTTCAATGATCTGGTCAGATTCATCCTTTATGGCGACGGCTCGTTGGAGAAGATCTCCGGTCTGGTCTATCGGGCCGGGGATGCGATAGTGGAAAATCCCGTTGAGCTGTTACCCGTCGACAAGGTGCCGTCGCCGATTGCGGAGGGTATGGTCGAAACGGATCGCCCGCTCGTCTATTGGGAGACGTCGAGGGGTTGTCCCTACAGGTGCAGCTTCTGCACGAGTGCCACGGATCGATTGAGGAGCTTCCCGTTGCCACGGATAGAGGCTGATCTGCGGCAATTGGAGCGACTCGAAAACAAAACCGTGAAACTCCTCGACCGCAGTTTTCATCTCGGTAAAGAGAGAAGCTGCAGACTGCTGAAGCGGTTTGCCGAGACCCCTGCGGGTCTTCGTTTTCACCTCGAACTCAATCCCGATCGCATCTCGCAACAGGCGCTGGCGATCTTCGAGGCAGCACAACCCGGCAAATTTCAGTTCGAGATCGGTCTGCAATCCCTCGACGAGGCCGTGTTGGGTGCCATTCAACGAAAAATGGATATCGCCAAATCGCTGGATAATATCCGTCAACTGGTGCAGATGCGTCGCCACCCCGTCCATCTCGACCTGATTGTCGGGCTGCCCGGGGAAACCGCTCGGCAATGCGCCAATTCACTCGATCGCACCTTCCTGCTCTATGCCGACCATCTGCAGCTGGGAACACTAAAACTGCTTCCGGGTACGCCGCTGAGGGATCATGCCCATGCCCTGGGGTATAGATGGGATACGGAGCCACCCTATGAAGTGCTTTCCCACCCCCTGCTCGGGTTTAGTGAAATCGCACACTTCAAACGCTATGCCGAGTTATTGGAGCGTCTGTGGAACAGCGGTCATCTGCGTAACACACTGGCGGGGCTGGTGGAGCACTGCTATGGCGGCTCCCTCTGCGACTGTTTCGATGATTTGATGGGGGTATGCGGCGAGGGTTTGGCATGGCACAACCTGCAGCCCGATTCGCTCTTCAACGAAGTGGCGGGATTCGTTCAACTCCATCTGGATCGACAGCCGCTGCTGAGGGAGTGGTTGTTGTGGGACTACAGCCATTTCAGTCTGACCACCGGCAAGACACCGGCGTGGATTGCGGAGCAGCTGGAAGAGTCGGAGCGCTTCGTTGTCGAAGGCAGGCGAAGGCGCTTACCGCTTCTCACGTTAACATCTGATGGCATCGAGCTGATCAAACGTCTCGGCAGCGGAGTCGCCGCCCCCGGTTGTTATGCGGTTTGGCCGAAACAACACAAGCGTGGCAAACCGGTCGAGATTATCGCCTTGAATGGATGATGCGATCTCCGGCGTATTGCTGTCTTCCCCGGCTCTGCTCACTCCGCAGCTGCCCGGGTAATATCGGCAAGCTTCTGAATCTCGATATCGCCATAGTGCAGCAGAAGCCTTCCAATCAGCCGTCGGATCTGCTTTAGCACGGCATCGCGACCTGAAAGCTCGAGGCTTGATGCGCAATCCCGCCATGAGCGTTTCTGCATGACGCGCTTGACAAGAAGTCCGGCTTCCTGATCCGTGACAAGCCCGTCGGCCAGGGCGGCGAGGGTGATGATTTCAATTCCGTAGAGAGTGAGATCATATCCCCGCCGGGCAAAGGCAAAGGCGACTAGGTCGAGCCAATCCTGGTACTCCAGCTCAGAGGGTGATCTGTGATCTATACCCTGTAGAAGCAGGGCCACCAATCTGCTGGACAGACACTTTAAGCCATCGCCAAGCTGGGGCGGCAACTGCTTGGCATAACAGGCCTTGGCCTCCCCGGCCATCGCTGCGCCTGCCGGGCTCAGCGGCTGCAGAAACATAACCGACGGGTGACTGCTGCTGCTAGCGGCCCGCAGGCCGATGCGTATGGACTGCAGATCGCAACGTCTCCAGAAAGCGATCAGCCCAGGCGTTGCGCCAAAGCTCGTGCCAATGTAGTCAAAGCCCCGTTTGACGGCATCCTTTCTAAGCGACTTCACCAACAATTGGCCAAGCCCTCTGCCCTGTGCCGAGGGGTGGACGGCGATACGCATGATTCGTGCGCCTTTCAGGGTGGCGGCGACGGCGAGTCCCAGGTGGGCGGCAAGGGATTGGGCCAACAGATGGCCGCGGGGTCTTCGCCGTCCCGCCCAGATCTGTTCAGCCATCTCTGCTGTGAAACCGCCCTCGCTGGCAACGAGCGCCACGGCAACGATATGACCGCGATGACGTAACACGGCGATCCTCAGATTCGGGCCGTCCAGAAGATGCCGCAGATCCAGAGGGGTGGTACGGTAGTGGGCGGTGACGAGCAGGCCAAAGAGTTGATTGAGGTCAGCCTCGCTCTCCAGCAGCTGGTCCTGGGACGGGAACTCCAGGGTTACACTTTGTGCCGTGGCAGCTGCAACAAGGCTCTCCTCAGCGGCTGCCGCATCGAGGGCGAGAAGTCGGAAAATCACACCTTCAAGAGGATCGTTCCGTGCCCATCTGATGGGCTCGGAGAGATTTAGCTCCCGCCACTGCGGCATCTTCCGGTCGAGATGGCTTTTAAAACGGATAGTGAATCCCAGCCCGGTGCCCTCATAGCCGTGCACCGTGGTGGCGAAAACGATGCGGGGATAGCGGGAGAGAAGACCCTGGAGCACTACCGTTGGAATCGCGGCGGCTTCATCGACCAGCAGGAGATCCGCCGACCGAGGATCCGACAGCAGACGATCGGGTGCATGATACGCAATGCGGCCCGTCTCGGTCTGCAGGGAGAAAGCCGTGCTGGAGGCCGCGGGTAGACAACTGGCTGCCAGTTCGAAGAGGGAAGTGGCGGCACTCTGTCTCGGGGCCGTTACCAGGATCTCCCGATAACCCTCTTTGATCAATTGCGCTGCGGCAATACCCAAAGCGGCGGACTTGCCTCTGCCGCGGTCGGAGGTGAGCACCAGGGGCCTCTTTCTATGACCTTTGACCACCCGGACGATGGCTTCGACGGCGTTCAGTTGATCCCTGGTGCGGCACAAGGGGTGGGTGAAATCGGCATTTGACCGGAAATAATCCCTGTCAAAGGCCGGCGGAGAGGGGATCTGCTCCGGCGTCAAAATCAGCACGTCTGGATCCTTCTCCAGGATGCGCGCATTGCGCTGCAGAAATCGTCCCCCGAGTTCGATACTCTCATATCCGGCGATCCTGATCCGCTCGGCCTCAGGGTCGGCATAGTCACGCCACTGCGACAGTGGTGGAGTCAGCAACAGCAACAGACCACCGCCTCGCAGGGTCCCGCTTACCGCTCCGAAGGCATCTGGGTCGAAACCGCTGAAGGCGTTGTAGACAAGCAGTCCGCACTCCTGACCCAGGCGGCGCTGTGCCTGGTCGTTGCTCAATGTACGGATCTCTTCTCCCGGCGCATCGCCAATCCAGAGGTGGTCTTCGATGTTGAGGCGGTGCAGGATCGCTGCCGCCCGGGTCAGACACCAGGTGGATTCTCCCGCGATGACCAGGATAACCCTGTGGTGTCGCCGGATCGCCTCGTCATGGAGATACTTGAGCAGATTATCTATTGATAAATTACTATTAATAATGATTACTTATGTTGTATTAGTGATGTGTTACATTAAACAATGAGCTTTACTTTACCCTGCTTTCGAAGTAGAGAGAAGGTGTATCCTCGTGCACTTCTGCGGTTTTCAGGGCAGAAGGCATCGATTGACTCATGGCCGGCTTGACTGTTATCCGCTATCGGCATGCCGCTCTCCCCATATTAACAGTGTAAAGGTATTAATCTTATGTCTGCATTGGAGGTGGCCGAACAGATCCGGGTCCAGGGTCTGGTGCAGGGGGTTGGTTTCCGCCCCACTGTCTGGCGCCTGGCACGGGAGAATGGGCTGCGAGGCGCGGTATGGAACGACAGCCAGGGTGTGGAGATCCTTGTCTGCGGTGAGCGGAGTATGATCGATCGCTTTTGCGAGCAACTGCTATCGCAACCGCCTCCGCTGGCAAGAATCGACTTCCTGAAACGCAATCCCGTGGCGGCGCTGCCCGAGCAGGATGGATTCGTCATCACCGAAAGCCGTTCCGGTAAGGTGCAAACAGGTGTGGTTCCCGATGCGGCGATCTGCGATGCCTGTAGTGAGGAGATAGCCGATCCCCACAACCGGCGCTATCGTTACCCCTTCACCAACTGCACCCATTGTGGGCCTCGGCTGACCATTGTCGAGGGCATACCCTACGACCGAAGCACGACCAGCATGCGCCATTTCCCCATGTGTCCTGCCTGTGAGGCGGAGTATGGCGACCCGGGTGACAGGCGTTTTCATGCCCAACCCAATGCCTGTCCGGTGTGTGGGCCTAGAGTCTGGCTCAGTGATGCAACGGCCAAGGGGGTTGCTGCGGATCTCGATGGTGAGGATGCGATAGAGGTGGCGCAGCGGCGCCTGGCTGAAGGTGCGATTCTCGCGATCAAGGGAATTGGTGGCTTTCATCTCGCCTGCGATGCAGCCAATGCAGAGGCGGTTACCCGTCTGCGTGAGCGTAAGGGACGTTACCACAAACCCTTTGCCTTGATGGCGAGGGATTGCGGCGTCATTCACAAGTATTGTCTGCTCGACGAGGAGGAGGAGCGGCTGCTGAAGGATCCGGCTGCGCCGATACTCCTCCTGCATCGCAAGCCGGGTAGTGCGCTTCCCGGGAATGTGGCACCGCAGCAGACATCGCTTGGTTTCATGTTGCCCTATTCGCCGCTCCACCGGCTGTTGCTGGCCGCCTGGGAGAGACCTCTGGTGATGACGAGCGGTAACCGTGTCGAGGAACCCCAATGTATCGACAACCGGGAGGCGGCACAGCGTCTTCAGCCGTTGGCCGATCTGTTTCTTCTCCACGACAGGGAGATCATCAACCGTGTCGACGACTCGGTGGTGCGCATCATGGACGGGATGCCGCGAATGCTGCGGCGGGCCCGGGGTTATGCGCCAAGACCCATCAGGCTTCCGCAGGGGTTCGATCGGGCTCCGCCGCTGCTTGCGCTGGGAGGCGAACTGAAAAACACCTTCTGCCTGACCCGTAAGGGTGAGGCTATTCTCTCCCAGCATCTGGGTGATCTGGAGAATCTGATCTCCTATCAGGACTATTTAAAGAACCTGGCGCTGTATGAAGCGCTGTTCGACCATCGACCGCAACTGCTGGTCGCGGACCTCCATCCCAATTATCGGTCCACCCAGCATGCCGGGAAACTCAGTGGGGAGCTGGGGGTGCCGCTGATTCAAGTGCAACACCACCATGCCCATATAGCCAGTGTGCTGGCAGAAAACGAGTGGCCGCTGCTGGGTGGGAGGGTATTGGGGATCGCCCTCGATGGATCGGGTTATGGCGGCGACGGCACGGTCTGGGGCGGTGAGTTCCTGGTTGCCGACTACATCGACTATCAGCGCGTCGCCTGGCTGACTCCCACACCCTTGCCCGGAGGCACCCAGGCGATCCTGCAGCCATGGCGAAACAGCTACAGTCAACTGAACCACTATCTGGGCTGGCAGCGGGTTGTGGCGCAATGGGGGGACCTGGAGCCGATTGAGTGGATCGCAAGGCAACCGGTGCAGGTGCTTGGGAGGATGATAGAGTCCGGTGTCAATTCACCGCTCAGCAGCTCCTGTGGACGCCTCTTCGACGCCGTGGCGGCACTCTTGGGGATCTGCCGGGATTCGATCAGCTACGAAGGCCAGGCAGCGATCGAACTCGAAGCCCTGACATCGAGCCATAGTTCCGACGACTTGGCACCCTATGCGTTGCAATCCAGGATCAGCGGGGAAGGGTGCCTGCTCGATTGTACAAGCCTCTGGTCAAGCCTCCTGGAGGATCTGCGCAAGGGGTGTGACAGGGGGGAGATCGCCTGGCGTTTCCACCTTGGTCTGGCGCATGCCCTGTGCGAGACAGCGGGCAGCATGGCAGAACGGTATGAGTTGGACACAATCGCCCTTTCTGGGGGCGTTTTTCAGAATAAATCCCTGTTCGAACTGGTTACCGAGAGGCTGCGGGAGACCGGATTCCAGGTCTTGACGCAGCGCCTTGTACCCGCAAACGACGGCGGTTTGGCGCTTGGTCAGGCGGCGATCGCTGCTGCAAGAAGCCTCAAACAAGACTAAATTTACCACTAGGAGATCTTAACTCTTGAGGTCACCATGAGGTCCCGTTTTCCCACCAGCTATTGGCACAGAGTCGATGATCAGCGGATTCAATGCGATCTCTGTCCGCGTTATTGTCGCGTCAAGGAGGGAAAACAGGGCTTCTGTTATGTTCGGGAAAACCGTAACGGCGCCATCGTGCTGAACACCTATGGCAGATCGAGTGGATTCTGTATCGATCCCATCGAAAAGAAGCCGCTCAACCACTTTTTGCCCGGTACGCCGATCTTCTCCTTTGGCACCGCCGGCTGCAATCTGGCCTGCAAGTTTTGCCAGAACTGGGATATCAGCAAATCCCGGCAGATGGATACCCTGGCCGATGAGGCTTCACCGGAAGCGATTGCACAGACGGCTCACCGGTTGGGTTGCAGGAGTGTCGCCTTTACCTATAACGACCCCGTGATCTTTCATGAATATGCAATCGATGTGGCGAAGGCCTGTGCCGAGCACGCCATCAAGTCGGTGGCGGTTACGGCGGGGTATGTATGCGCAGCGCCGAGAGAGGAGTTCTATCGCCATATGGATGCCGCCAACGTGGATTTGAAATCCTTCGACGAGGCCTTCTATCACAAGCTGACGGGCGGGCATCTGCAACCGGTTCTCGAGACCCTGAAATACCTGAAACAGGAGACCGGTGTCTGGGTGGAGATTACGACGCTTTTAATTCCCGGAGAGAACGATTCGGAGCAGGAGCTCAGCGAACTGAGCCAGTGGGTAGTGGAAAACCTGGGCACGGAAGTTCCCCTCCATTTCACCGCTTTCCATCCCGATTGGAAGATGCGTGACCACCCACCCACGCCCCATGCAACCCTGAGCCGGGCACGCAAGATCGCGATCGAAAACGGTGTGCGATATGCCTACGTGGGGAACGTACACGACAGTCGGGAGTCGAGTACCTGGTGCCACCATTGCGGTTCTCTCCTTATCGAGAGGGATTGGTATGAGCTGGGTGAATGGCGTCTGGATGATCAGGGCTGTTGCCGACAGTGTGGAACCCGGCTGGCCGGTCTCTTCGAACCCGGTCCCGGTGCATGGGGAAGTCGAAGGCAAGCGGTCAGGATGAATTCCTGATATAACGGTAGCGAGGTGGTCGATATGACAGTGATCAGAAAACCCGCTGTTGCAGATCTATTCTATCCCGGTGATGCGCATGACCTGGAGTCGATGGTGAACGGATATCTCGCCTCGGTGACACAGCTCGGGAATCCGCCAAAGGCGATGATTGTTCCCCATGCCGGCTATATCTATTCCGGCCCCGTAGCCGCCAGTGCCTATGCTCAATTGGCTGAGGTGGCCGGCCGTATCAGACGTGTGGTGCTGCTGGGGCCCTCTCACCGGGTTCCCTTCATCGGTTTGGCCAGCAGTGAAGCAGACTACTTTCGCACACCCTTGGGCGATATCCCAATTGACCGTCAGGCCTTCGTGGCCCTGGAGAGATTGCCACAGGTCGTACGCCTCGAAGCGGCGCATGCCCAGGAACACTCCCTTGAGGTTCAACTGCCCTTCCTGCAGAGCGTATTGCAGCATTTCGCCCTTGTCCCGCTGGTGGTGGGTGATGCGTCGGGCGATCAGGTTGCAGAGGTTTTGGCACAACTGTGGGGCGGGGATGAGACCCTGATCCTGATCAGCTCCGATCTCAGCCACTACCATGACTATGCGACGGCACAACGTATGGACAAGGCGACCAGCGATGCGATCCTGGCCCTGCATCCGGAGGCCATCGGCTACGAGGATGCCTGTGGTCGCATCCCTGTGCAGGGTTTGTTGTTGACGGCTAAACGCAAGGGTCTGCATGGCGAGTTGATCGATCTGCGCAACTCCGGTGACACCGCAGGCAGTAAGGAACAGGTGGTCGGCTACGGTGCCTATGCGTTCAGCGGATCCGAGGCCGCGTGAAGCGTCTTTTCTATCGGGATTCCGACACCGGCCATATCGCTAGCTGGATCGAGTACCAGGGACGTCAACTGAAAGCGTACAGGGGAGAGGCGGCGCGCTTTCTCAAACGCCTGGACCCCCAGGCGAGCTCATTCTCGTTCCGTACCTTTTCGGATACCGCTTATACACTTTCAAGCCCTCGAGATCCCCTGCAGCAGGAGATCCATGGAGCTCTCGATGACTGTTGGCAGCGTCTTGCGGCTCTCAACCGCCAGGGTGCGGTGATTGCCGTCACTGTCAATCAAACCAACGGTAGGGGCAGGAGCCCTACCGATATCAGCCGGGTCAGGGCGCTGTTTCTGGACGACGACAGGGGATCCGACCCCGACATTTTTCCCCTCAAACCCCATATCCGGGTGGAAACCTCGACAGGTCACAACCACTACTATTGGTTGGTTGAGGGTGTTCCACTGCACCATTTCTCATCCTGTCAGCAACAGCTCGCCGAGCGCTATCAGGGTGATACCCGGGTGCAGGCTTTGAATCAGGCGATGCAACTCCCGGGTTTCTGGCGCCGCAAGAGGATTACCCAACCCCGTTTGCCCAGAGTGCTGGAGATCAGCGAGCACACACCGTTTCAAGTCTTCGAACTGGACGAGCTGTTCAAGCCGCGATTGAGTGCGGATCGCTGCTAAGATCGAAACAGGAACCAGTCCACACATCACGAGTGGTGTGATCCGGGCGCGATCGATTTCCCGGCAGTGAATGGGCCGGTCCAATCCGGTTCGGTGTCAGTAGGGGGAGTAGTTGTCGGGTATCAGTACCGTGGGCCTGTGCTGGACCCGATCATCCAGGTAGGGATAGTCGATGGTGAAGTGGAGTCCGCGACTCTCCCGGCGGGATTGGGCCGAACGAATGATCATATCCGCGACATCGACCAGGTTGCGCAGTTCGAGCAGATCGATGCTGACCCGGAAATTACTGTAGTACTCGACAATCTCACGGCGCAGCAGATCGGTTCGCCTGCAGGCTCTCATCAATCGTTTGTTGCTGCGCACGATACCGACATAGTCCCACATGAAGTGGCGCAGCTCATCCCAGTTATGGGAGACCACGACCTCTTCATCGGGTTCGGTAACCCGGCTTTCATCCCAGGGTGGCAGCGCGGGCGGTCTCGGTGTCTCTGCGTCCAGGGCGTGGATATCCCGAGCGGCGAGATTGGCGAACACCAAACACTCCAGGAGTGAATTGCTGGCCATGCGATTGGCGCCGTGGAGTCCTGTATAGGCGCTTTCACCGATGACATAGAGCCCGGCCAAGTCGGTACGTGCCTGCTCGTCTGCCATTACACCGCCACAGGTGTAGTGGGCGGCAGGAACCACCGGTAACGGCTGCTTGGTCATGTCGATACCGTAATCGAGACAGCGTTTGTAGATGGTGGGAAAGTGCTCCTTTACGAAATCCGCGGGTTTATGGCTGATATCCAGATAGAGGCAGTCGGCACCGATACGCTTCATCTCGTGATCGATGGCGCGGGCAACTATATCGCGGGGCGCCAACTCCTCGCGCTCATCGAAGAGATGCATGAAACGGCTGCCATCTGGAAGTTTCAGCTGGCCACCCTCGCCCCGTACGGCCTCCGAGATGAGAAAGCTCTTGGCCTCGGGATGGTAGAGGCAGGTGGGGTGGAACTGGATGAACTCCATATTGGCAACCCGGCATCCGGCCCTCCAGGCCATGGCAATTCCATCACCCGTGGCGACATCCGGATTGCTCGTGTATTGATAGACTTTGCTCGCGCCCCCCGTTGCCAGGACGACGAATCGGGCTGCAAAGGTCTCGACACGGTTGTTTTCGTGATCGAGGATATAGGCGCCGTAGCAGCGCTTCTGCTGTTTCTCCTGGCTGCGTTCGCTGGTAATCAGGTCAATTGCTATATGGTGTTCGAAGAGGTCGATATTGGGTTTTGCCATTACCTGAGCCTGGAGCGTGGTTTCCACCTCCTTTCCGGTGGCGTCGGCGGCATGGATGACGCGACGATGGGAGTGTCCGCCCTCCCTGGTCAGGTGATAACCGCTGCTGGAAGCCGAGTTGTCGTCTCGGGTGAAGTTGACCCCCCCCTTAAGCAGCCAGTCGATGTTCATCGGGCCATTTTCCACTACCAGCTGAACTATTTTTTCATCACAGAGTCCCACCCCAGCGTCGAGGGTGTCTTTAACGTGGGACGCAATGCTGTCCTCTTCATCCAGGACTGCGGATATCCCGCCCTGTGCATAGTAGGTATTGGTTTCTTTGAGCTCTCGCTTGGAGATAATGGCTATTTTCAGCTGGCTGTCCAGGTGCAAGGCCAAGCTCAAACCGGCTGCACCGCTGCCGATGATAAGAACGTCATGCTGGTAATCGGTTGTCATATTTGCGGGGTCGAGTCGTTACGGTGATAATGCGCATCCAGATGTAGCGCATCCTAGCTTAATTTGCCATTTCGTTGAACTAGATCAATAGAAGCTGGGGGATTGCGAGAACTATTCAATACAGAGACTGTCAATGGGACTGAGCACAGGATGTGCCCGTCACGAGGAGGTAACGGCCCGGATGGGCGAGCGGTTAATCGATCAGGAGCTCGTTGTACGAGTTCAACAGGGTGATAAAAAAGCGTTTGACCTGTTGGTACTCAAATACCAGCAGAAGATCACCAATCTGATCTCACGCTATATCCGGGATCCTCATGAGGTGCTGGATGTGACCCAGGAGGCCTTCATCAAAGCCTACCGGGCCATCCCTAAGTTCCGTGGAGACAGCGCTTTTTACACCTGGCTCTATCGGATCGCCATCAACACGGCAAAAAATTACCTCGTGGCTCAGGGACGCCGGCCTCCATCTGACGATGTGGAGGCCGAGGTGGCTGAACAAATGGACGTCGGTACGCGTCTAAAGGAGACAGGCACACCGGAGAATCATGTATTGACCGATGAGATCAGCATGACTGTACAGAAGGCCATCGACGATCTGCCCGAGGATCTGCGTACAGCCATTGTTCTGCGAGAGCTTGAGGGAATGAGCTACGAGGAGATCGCCAATGCCATGTCCTGTCCCGTCGGGACAGTGCGTTCACGCATATTCAGGGCGCGCGAGGCGATCGATAAAAAACTGAGACCATTGTTACAACCTTAATGTCAGGCATATGAAGATGACTGAGCAAGAGTTCGAAAGATTGTCCGCACTCGTGGATGACGAAATTTCAGAGCACGAAATTTCTGGAGAAATCAACAAGCTGAAGAACAGCCCGGAGCGTCTGGATGTGTGGTCGCGCTACCATCTGATAGGGGATGCGATGCGTAACGAACTTGGCAAGATCCACGACACCGGCATTGCACGCTCCATCAGTCAGCAGCTTGAGAATGAGCCAGTGGTGCTGGCGCCCGCTGCGCTGAAGCGCCGCATTCCGATCCGCAAAAGAACCTTGACCGGGGTTGCGGTGGCCGCATCGCTTACTGCGGTGGCCGTGGTGATGGCACCGCAGATGATCAATCCAGGGAGCTCCGAAGCGCCCAATCAACTGGTTTCAAGCGCTCCGCTTGAGCAAGGCGAGCGATTGCAGGAGAGCAGGATAGTCTATGTGGCTGAGGACGGTACCCGCTGGAAGCTGTTGAAAAAACCCAAGGTTGAATCCAGATTGAATGCCTATCTGTTGAATCACCAGGATCTTTCGTCATCAAGTAACATAAAGGGTATCATGCCCTATGCGACATTCGTCAGTTATGATGAGAACAAGCAGTAAAGATTGGTAACAGGGACCCACACGGAATGAGTTCAGTGCCATCGATGAACCGCCTTAGTCAGACCTTCTTGACCCTCTGTCTCTGTCTGATGATCTCCCACACCGCTGTCGCCGATGCGGAACTGTCACCGAAGGATTGGCTAGAACGCATGATGGAAGCGGTGCAGAAACTGAATTATCAGGGTACCTTCATCTACCTCCACGACCATCAGCTCGAGAGCATGAGAATCGCCCATGCAGTGCAGGGAGATCGTGTCAGAGAGAGCCTGATATCGTTGAACGGTGCACCTCGTGAGGTGATCCGCGATGAGGAGTCGGTGACCTGCGTTCTGCCCGATTCCAATGAGGTTTCGGTGGATCGGCGCACACCCAGCGCCAAGTATCTCAATATCCTTCCGCATGACCTGGATCAGCTGGACAGTCACTACAGTTTTCAAAATTTGGGCAAGACCCGGATTGCCAATCGTCAGGCCCAGGTGGTGGTGATCGTGCCGAACGACCGCCTGCGTTACGGATATCGTTTCGCACTCGATACAGAGAGCGGCCTGCCGCTGAAATCTGATCTGCTGAATGAGCATGGCGAGTTGGTGGAGCAGACAATGTTCACTGAGTTGCAGATAGGTGTTGCCGAGATCAGCGAGCTTCATAACCGGGAGTCGCTGTTTACATATCGCTTGAAGAGTCACCCCGATACGACGAATAAAATTCCTCTCCTGAATCCGATCATATGGGACTTCATCGGATTGCCGAGTGGCTTCAAGCTCAGCATGCAACATCAACTGATCGATCAACACAGCAGCGACCCCATCCACCAGTATGTATTCAGCGACGGACTGAGTTCACTTTCGGTTTTCGTCGAGCCGGAAACCAGGGAAGAGGCGTTCAGCGGCGTATCGCGGCTGGGTGCCATCAATGCCTGGGGCGGCCAGGTTCACGGCTACCAGGTGACTGCGGTTGGTGAAGTACCGGCAGTCACGATTCTGGGAATTGTCCAAGGCATGCAACTCAAATCGGATCAATGATTGAAGAGCCTGCCAGCGTCATCAGCGTAGATGATGGATATGCCTATGTTGAGACTCAAAAAAGCCCGGCCTGTGGTGCCTGCAGTAGCGCCGGCAGCTGCTCTACCTCGGTTCTGAGTGGCCTTTTCAAGCGGCGCCACACCCGTCTCAAAGTCGTCAATCCAATCGCTGCCAAACCGGGTGATCAGGTGATAATCGGGCTCGCGGAAGATGCCCTGTTGAAAGTCTCATTTATGGCCTATCTGCTACCCCTGCTGAGCATGCTGCTGATGGCTCTGCTGATGCAGGCATTGGCCAGTCGCTTCACATGGCAGATTGGGGAACTCCCGCAAGTCGTCGGTGGTCTATTGGGCCTGATTGCCGGATTTTTTCTGCTTAAGCGGCTTGCTGGGCAGAGGCGGGACAAACCAAGTTATCAAGCGGTCATTATACGTTTAGCCAATACCAAAACCGTGGAGTTTTCCCGGGAATACGTCGGCTAATCACAGGTCTGCAGCTGACTATAGTTTTCACTACCGCACGTTCGGTGCGTTTTTCTTGAGTTTCTCCAGGAGCTGTTACATGAGAGCAAAACAGATACTCGTACACTCCCTAGCCGTAGTCATGCTGGGGCTCATCTTCTCTCTGTCCTCACAGGCCAGGGATCTACCGAACTTTGCCGATTTAGCCGAAGAGAATGCACCCTCGGTAGTCAACATCAGCACGAAACAGAAATCCCTGGGACGCAATCTGCAGCGCTTCAATATTCCTGACTTGGATGAGTTTCCCGAAGGCAGCCCGCTTGGGGAGCTGATGAAGAAATTTTTCGGAAATCACGGCTTCCCCATGCCGGATGAAGGGCCTGAAAAGCGTTCCTTGGGTTCCGGATTCATCATTTCCGAAGATGGCTATATTCTCACCAACAACCACGTTGTCGATGAAGCGGACCAGATTCTGGTGCGAATGAACGATCGCCGGGAGTTTGTCGCAGAGGTCATCGGTAAGGACGAGCGTAGCGATATCGCCCTGATCAAGATCGATGCCGAGGATCTTCCAGTGGTGGATATCGGCGACTCCCGGCAGCTCAGGGTAGGTGAATGGGTTTTGGCCATCGGGTCGCCCTTCGGCTTCGATCACTCGGTCACCGCAGGTATCGTCAGCGCCAAAGGGCGCAATCTGCCCAGCGAAAACTACGTACCTTTCATCCAGACCGATGTCGCCATCAATCCAGGTAATTCAGGAGGACCGCTGTTTAACCTCGACGGCAAGGTTGTGGGCATCAATTCTCAGATCTACAGCCGCTCTGGCGGCTTCATGGGTCTCTCCTTCGCCATCCCCATTGAGATGGCCATGGATGTCGCCGAACAGCTGAAAACCCGTGGACGTGTCACCCGTGGTTGGCTCGGGGTGTTGATTCAGGATGTGACCAATGATCTTGCAGAGAGCTTCGGCATGAAACATCCCCGGGGTGCGTTGATTGCTCGGGTGTTGCCTGACAGCCCTTCGGAGTCCGCCGGTTTGCAGGTTGGCGATGTCATCTTGGAGTTTAACGGTACCAGGATCGCCACCTCTTCAGAACTGCCGCCATTGGTTGGCCGCAGTAATGTGGACAAGCCCGCAACACTGAAGATCCTGCGTAACGGAAAGAGCAGAGAGATGAAGGTCAATATCGGCGAACTGCCGGCGGAGGATGAGATGGAGCTGGCCGGCACGCAGGCCCCGAAGGTTTCGGAAAACCGTCTCGGGCTCATGGTCTCCAAGGTCAGCCCTCAATTGCGGAAGCAATTGCGCCTGCCCAGTCGACATGGGGTGGTAGTGGAATCCGCTACCGGCCAGTCTGCCCGGGAAGCCGGTATTCAGCAGGGTGACGTTATCCTGATGATCAATCAACGGGAGATTGAGGGAGTTGAGCATTTTAACAAGCTGGTCAAGGAGTTACCTGCTGACAAGACGGTCCCCCTGCTGGTGCACCGTAATACCGGGCCTATCTTTCTGGCATTGCGCGTTCCCGAAGAGTGAGCCCCTTGCGCTTCTACTATCGGGAAGGGTGTCATCTCTGTGATGACATGCTGCAGGAGCTTAAACGCTTGCAGGGGGAGTGGCCATTCGAGCTCATCGAGATAGATATCGACCGTCATCCAGAGATCCGGGATAGCTATCACACCAGGATACCTCTGCTCGAAGATCACCAGGGAAGGTGTCTGAGCGAGTATTTTCTCGACCAGGCATCACTTCTGAGCTATTTGCAGGGCGCCTGATTTGGTATCATTCCCCGTTTGCGGCATCAAGCAACGATTGAAACGCCCCGAAACGGGGCGTTTCTATTTATTCGATTTAAAACTTCAGAACCCTATGGCCGATTTGCAACATATCCGTAATTTCTCGATCATCGCCCACATTGATCATGGAAAATCGACAATCGCCGATCGGTTCATCCAGAGGTGTGGGGGGCTGACAGACCGTGAAATGGCGGACCAGGTGTGTGACTCCATGGATCTGGAGCGTGAACGGGGGATTACCATTAAGGCACAGAGCGTGACCCTCGACTATCGAGCAGGGGATGGTGAAACCTACCAGCTCAACTTCATCGATACCCCGGGTCACGTGGATTTTTCCTATGAAGTGTCGCGCTCACTCTCGGCCTGTGAAGGCGCACTCCTGGTTGTGGATGCGGCCCAGGGGGTGGAGGCGCAGAGCGTAGCCAACTGTTACACAGCTATCGAGCAGGGATTGGAAGTGTTGCCGGTGCTGAACAAAATCGATCTGCCATCGGCGGAACCCGAACGGGTAATCAACGAGATCGAGGAGATTATCGGGCTGGATGCGGGAAGCGCCATCCGTGTCAGCGCCAAGACCGGGATCGGTATCGATGAGTTGCTGGATCAGCTTGTGATTACCATACCGCCGCCCTCGGGGGATGCCGAGGCAGCGCTGCAGGCACTGATTATCGATTCATGGTTCGATCCCTATGTCGGTGTTATCTCCCTGATCCGTGTGGTGAATGGAGCCATTAAACCGAAGGACAAGATGCGCATCATGTCCACAGGTCGGGTCTATCAGGTTGAGAAGGTGGGGGTGTTTACACCCAAGCAGCTGGACAAACCGCAACTGACGACAGGGGAGGTCGGCTATGTCATCGCCGGTATCAAGGAGATCGACGGTGCGCCAGTGGGCGATACCATCACCCATGAAAACCGTCAGGCAGAAGCACCGCTTCCCGGTTTCGAAGAGATGCGCCCGCGGGTGTTTTCCGGGCTCTATCCGGTCAGCTCCGATGATTATGAAGGTTTAAGGGATGCGCTGCAAAAGCTGCGCCTGAATGATGCAGCTTTACATTATGAGCCGGAAACTTCGCAGGCATTGGGTTTTGGCTTTCGCTGCGGATTTCTCGGCATGCTACATATGGAGATCGTCCAGGAACGCCTGGAGCGGGAATACGATCTCGATCTGATCACCACGGCACCCTCGGTGGTCTACGAGGTGCTGCAGAGCGATGGTGAGCTGATCCATATCGAGAATCCGGCCGCATTGCCGGAACCAAGCCAGATTGAAGAGGTGCGCGAACCGGTGATCGTTGCCACCATCCTGGTTCCCCAGGACTATTTGGGCAATGTGATCACGTTGTGCATTGAAAAGCGCGGCGTACAGAAAAATATGCAGTACCTTGCTGGCCAGGTTCAGCTGAGCTTCGAACTGCCGATGAATGAAGTTGTACTCGATTTCTTTGACCGCCTGAAATCGGTGAGTCGGGGATATGCCTCGTTTGAGTATGAGTTCACCCATTTCCAGGCGGCTCCACTGGTGAAACTGGATATCCTGATCAATGGTGAAAGGGTAGATGCCCTATCACTCATCGTGCACAAGGATCAGGCGCAAAGCCGGGGACGTGAGTTGACCTCAAAGATGAAGGAGATCATACCCCGGCAGATGTTCGAAGTTGCCATACAGGCGGCCATCGGCAATAAAATTATCGCGCGTACGACGGTAAAGGCTCTGAGAAAGAATGTTACGGCCAAATGCTATGGGGGTGATATTACCCGTAAGCGCAAGCTTCTGGAAAAACAGAAAGCAGGTAAAAAGCGTATGAAGCAGGTTGGCAAGGTCGAAATCCCGCAGGATGCCTTTCTTGCAGTACTGCAAGTGGGTAAGGATAATTAACTCTCTGGGAGAGGAAGAAGAAACAGATGAATTTTGATTTTCCTACGTTTCTTGTAGTCGCAAGTGCGCTGACAGGTGGTATTTGGTTGTTGGACGTCATCTTCTTGGCGCCAAAGCGACGTCAAGTACAAGTAGCAACCGATCAAGGAGTGGATGAAGAGGGGATATCAGTAACCAGGAAGGAACCGCTGATCGTTGAATACTCACGATCGTTTTTTCCGGTGATATTTGCCGTGCTGATACTTCGTTCCTTTCTGGTGGAACCCTTCCGTATTCCTTCAGGCTCTATGATGCCGACACTGCTTGTCGGCGACTTCATTCTGGTTAACAAATTCAGCTACGGCATACGATTGCCCGTACTGAACAAGAAAATCATAGATCTGGGCGATCCTCAGCGCGGTGATCCGGTGGTTTTCCGTTATCCGAAACAACCATGGGTGGACTACATCAAGCGAGTAGTCGCGGTGGCCGGTGATACTATCTATTATCGCAACAAGACCCTCTATGTGAATGGTGAGGCCATGCCGCAAACGCCGTTGGGTCGCTATACAGGAGTTGGCAGTGGTGTGCGCATGACAGGTGCCATCATGGCCACGGAAAACCTGGATGGCATTGAACACTCGGTGCTGATCAATCCTCACGTACCGGACCTGCCCACTGGCTGCCGGGTTTTGAGTCAAGGCCCGATTACAATTCCTGAAGGTCACTATTTTGTCATGGGCGACAACCGGGACAACAGCAACGACAGTCGCTGTTGGGGCTTGGTCCCCGATGAAAATCTTGTCGGCAAGGCGTTCGGTATCTGGATGAACTGGGATTCGGAAATTGATGCATTTCCGCCAATAGCCTGGGAGCGTCTCGGAAAAGGTATTGATTAGACATTTTGCGCAATGGCAGCTTGCTGAATCAAAATTTATCGGCTATCTGTTCATTAGATTAAATTGTTATCGGGGTTTGTCGTATGCAATCACTTAAGAAACAAAAAGGCCTCACATCCATCAGTTGGTTGGTTATCTTGATTATGGTCGGCTTTTTGGTTTATGTGGGTATCAAGATCACGCCTGTCTATATCGATCACTATGCAGTCAAGTCGACCCTGGATTCGCTGAAGAACGAACCGGGATCATCACGGAAAACGAAAAAAGAAATTCGTGAAACGATCACCAAGCGGCTGTATGTAAACAACATACGGCATGTCAATAGGGACCACATCAAGATCCAGCGTAGCGGAAAAGTGACGACGATAAACGTTGCATATGAGGAAATAAGACATATCGTCTACAACATCTCTTTGATAATGACCTTTGAAGAAAGCGTTGAGTTAACCCCCAATTGAAAGCGGATCTCAGTAAGCTGTGTAGAGAGCTGGGCTATAGCTTCGCCGAACCGCAGCTGATTGAGCAGGCACTGACACATCGCAGCGCCGGTGGAAGAAACAACGAACGCCTGGAATACCTGGGTGATGCCATTTTGGGGTTCGTCATAGCTGATGAACTGTATAAGCACTTTCCCGAAGCAACTGAAGGTCAGCTGAGTCGCTTGCGCTCCAGCCTGGTCAAGCGCGACACATTGGCCGATGTGGCGCGTGAGTACAACTTGGGTGACTATCTCTACCTGGGACAGGGAGAGTTGCGTAGCGGCGGGCAAAGCAGGGACTCTATCCTGGCGGACGGCATCGAGGCGATATTCGCGTCGATCTATTTGGATGGAGGTTACAAGGCCTGTCGCGAGGTGATACTGGCCATATTCACGCCACGTCTGCGGACGATGAGCATGGACAGTCATCGCAAGGATCCCAAGACAGAACTGCAGGAGTATTTACAGGCGAAAAAAATCGATCTGCCCAGCTACGAGATAGCCGGCATCAATGGCGACCCGCACAATCAGCTGTTTACCGTAACCTGTAATGTCTCCGGATTGCTCGATTCGACAACCGGCCAGGGAGCCAGCAGAAGAAAGGCTGAACAGGATGCCGCATCGAGGATGTTGGCGCTATTGAAAGATGAGTAACACGAACCATTGCGGGTATGCTGCTATCGTTGGTCGTCCCAACGTAGGCAAGTCAACGCTTCTTAACCGGCTGCTGGGTGTGAGGCTTGCAATCACTTCACACAAGGCGCAGACCACACGCCATACGATTCTAGGCATTAATACACTCAGTTCCGGGCAGGTGATCTACGTCGATACGCCCGGAATTCATAAACGTAGCGATAATGCCATGAATCGCTACCTCAATCGTGCTGCCAAGACGGTATTGGCGGATGTCGATCTGCTGATTTTTGTGATCGAGGCATTTAGCTGGACTGAAGAAGATGAAGAGGTACTGCATCTGTTGGAGCAGATCGACGTTCCGGTCATACTTGCCGTCAACAAGGTGGATCGAGTCAAACAGAAACAGAGATTGCTACCCTATCTTTCTGAAGCTGCGTCACGTTATTCTTTTGCTGAGATCGTACCGCTCTCCGCGAAAACCGGAAAAAACCTGGATACCCTTCAAGACCTGGTACTTGATGCGCTGCCCGTAGGTGAGAATTTCTATCCAGAGGATCAATTGACTGATCGACCGGAAAAGTTTTTTGCAGCCGAGTTGATCCGTGAGCAGATCACCAGGCGTTATGCGAAGGAGCTGCCCTATGCGGTATCGGTTGAAATAGAGCGCTTTGAAGAGTTGTCGGGGCAGTATCGGATCAACGCCATTATCTGGGTCGAAAAGGCCGGACAGAAGGGAATTCTGATTGGTAAGGACGGGTTGGCGCTCAAGGAAGTTGCTGTTCAGGCGCGTAAAGCGATGCAACAGTTTTTTGCATGCAAGGTGCATTTGGAACTCTGGGTAAAGGTGAAGAAGAGCTGGTCCAGCGATGAGGCAGCATTGGTCCGATTAGGGTACGGTGAAACCCAATAGTAAATTGATGCATGAGCTTGTTCCGGGATTTGTTTTACATCGGCGAGACTATCGAAATAGCAGCCTGTTGCTGGAGCTTTTCTTAGTCGACCAGGGAAGGCAGCCGGCGATCGCCCGCGGCGCGAAGAGCGGTCGTTCCTCCCGTGCTCTGTTGTTACAACCATTTTCACCACTCATGCTCAGCCTCAGTGGCAGGGGTGAGGTTAAGAGTCTCGCGGCGGTGGAACCCGATGGCCGTCCATTTCGCCTTCTGGGAGAGTCTATCTATTGTGGAATCTACCTGAATGAGCTGTTGATGCGTATGTTGCAGCGTGGGGATCCCTATCCGGCACTCTACCCCCACTATCAACACGCTTTGAGCAGGCTTGCCAGCGGTGATTCCGCTAATCAGTGCTTGAGGGAGTTCGAGGTTTCGTTAATGAGGGAGCTGGGTTACGGGATGCTCCTTGATCGAACGGCGGATACGAATCAAAAGATAGAAGCCGATCAGGTTTACGAATATCGCATCGAAGAGGGTCCCGTGATGACAGCAGACGGTGGCGGCGGCGGAGAGACAATTCATGGGTACACTCTACTCTGCCTGCACCGTGGCGAGCGCCTCGATAAGCAGGGCGAGTCAGAGGCCAAGCGACTGATGCGCAGGGTCATTGGCTATTATATAGGCGACAGGCCGCTTAAAAGCAGGGAGCTTTTTCAGTCTCTGAAATAGACTTTAAAAAGGTTTCTTGCGCTCATCAGGTGGGTAGTATACTTAGGAAGACTTAACCGCGTAGAAAATTCACATGTGTTGTCGATTGATTGAACATTCCTGATGATTAGTTCAAATCACACTAGCAAGGCTTTTATATAGATGGACGAAAACGAGATTTTACTGGGCGTCAACATCGATCATGTCGCCACCCTGCGCCAGGCACGCGGAACCCGTTACCCGGATCCGATTCAAGCGGCATTGGTCGCTGAACATGCAGGTGCAGACGCAATCACTCTGCATTTACGGGAGGATCGCAGACATATCCAAGACAGGGATGTTGAGATCTTGAGCGGCATGCTGCAGACGAGAATGAATCTTGAGATGGCGGCAACCTCGGAGATGGCTGCCATAGCGACGCGTTTCAGACCCCATGACTGTTGTTTAGTGCCGGAAAAACGTGAGGAGTTGACAACCGAGGGTGGATTGGATGTCGCGGGAAACCTGGACTACATGACAGACTATTGTGGCGAACTTGTCGATGCCGGCATCCGTGTTTCGCTCTTCGTGGATGCGGATGTTAAACAACTGGAGGCTGCGAAGGAGGCAGGAGCACCTGTGGTTGAAATTCACACCGGACACTATGCGGATGCGAAGTCCGAGCGAGCCAGGCGTAGCGAACTGGAGCGCATTATCAATGCTGTTGATTACGGCAACAGTCTTGGGCTGCAAGTCAATGCGGGTCATGGTCTGGATTATCACAACATCAAGCAGATAGTTGCCATAGCGGGGATCAGGGAGTTGAACATTGGACACGCCATAGTTTGTCGCGCACTTTTTTCCGGTCTTGATCGTGCGGTTAGGGATATGAAGGCGCTGTGTCGTATCTAGACGCGGCCAGCTGGCTTCAATTGCAGCTGGGTGCGTATAGAAACCATAGGTTCAGCCATTTATATAACTGACCAGTTGTTCTATGACAAACTGTTGTTCTTCAATAATCTCTTTTACAAGATCACCAATAGATATGATTCCAACAAGCTCGCTGTTGCGCATCACAGGGAGATGACGGACACGTTTGTCCGTCATGATTGCCATGCACTCTTCAACAGTCTGTTCAGGACTGACAACGACTACCTGGCTGGTCATGATCTCCCGCACCTGGGTGTCCTTTGAGGTGCGCCCATTGAGTATGATGTTACGGGCATAGTCACGTTCGGTGAAAAGTCCTGCGACTTTATCCTCCTCCATTACGACCAGTGAGCCGATACCTTTTTCGGCCATCATTTCCAATGCCTCGAAAACCGACACATCGGTATTGACGGTTGCGACCTCAAATCCCTTGCGCTGTAAAAGCTGATTGACCGTTTGCATGCCGTGTCTCCTGTATTTTTTATTTGGCTAAGCGCTGGTAATCCTGGCTGATTTCGATCAGAACAATCAACAGTCCGCTAGGCGAGTCCCTCTGATTATCGATTTACATGATAATCTCCCAGAATTCCCATAATAATAGATCATCAAAATCATCTTTTGACCCCTTTCAGCACACAATAAAGGGCTAAGTGTGAAAAGACGGGCTAATTCGGTACTGCGATCAATTCAAGATTCAGGGTAAAATTCCGTCCATGAAATACAAATCCATTGAAGAATTCGTCGGCAATACGCCACTGGTCAGATTGCAGCGCCTGCCCGGCGAAAGCAACAATACACTGCTGGTCAAGCTTGAGGGAAACAACCCTGCGGGGTCGGTAAAGGACAGGGCTGCGATGAGTATGATCGATCATGCTGAAACACGCGGCCGGATCAGGCCTGGTGACACCCTGATCGAGGCAACCAGCGGCAATACCGGAATCGCATTGGCGATGGCCGCCGCAATCAAGGGTTATCCGCTCATCCTGGTAATGCCGGAACATATGAGCCTGGAGCGGCGGGCAGTGATGAAGGCATTCGGGGCACAACTGCTGCTGACGCCGAAAGAGGGCAGTATGGAGGCCGCAATCGATAAGGCGAGGGAGCTGGAAACGTCTGGCAGGGGATTGATTTTGGATCAGTTTTCCAATCCCGACAACCCGCAAGCCCATATCGAAGGCACGGGTCCCGAGATCTGGCGAGATACGGATGGAGAGGTGACGCACTTTGTCAGTTCCATGGGTACCACAGGTACGATCATGGGGACATCCAGCTATCTGAAAGCGCAGAATCCGCACATTGAGATAGTCGGCGTGCAACCCATGGAGGGATCGAATATCCCCGGGATTCGCCGCTGGCCGGAGGCCTATCTACCGAAAATCTATGATCCAGCCAGGGTGGACCGCATTATCGATATCTCTCAGGAGGAGGCGGAAGAGACGACGCGGCAATTGGCGGCCAGAGAGGGGATTTTTGCCGGTATCTCCTCTGGAGGGGCGGTGGCTGCGGCTTTGAAGCTCTCGCAAACGCTTGAAAATGCCGTCATAGTCACGATTGTCTGTGATAGGGGTGACCGCTACCTCTCCACCGACGTCTTTCCTGCGGTCTGATATGGGGCGCAGGCGCAGGCGAAAGTCGCTCCCTACGGAGCCGGTTGAGACCGAGATCGAGTCCCTGACCCATGATGGGAAGGGTGTGGCCCATATCGATGGCAAGGCAACATTCGTTGTCGGGTCTCTGCCCGGCGAACGGGTGCGTTTCATCTATACCGGCCGCAGGCGCAGCTATGATGAGGGCAGGGTGGTGGAAGTCCTGGACCCCTCTGCGCAACGAACCGAACCACGCTGCGGTCAATTCGGCGTTTGTGGTGGTTGCAGTCTGCAGCATCAGGAACCGCAGGCACAGGTTGCCGGCAAGCAGCAGGCACTGTTGGATGCCTTGAAACACATTGGCCGAGTGGTGTCCGATGAGATTCTCACTCCCCTTGTTGGCGAGTCGGTTTGGGGCTATCGGCGTAAAGCGAGACTTGGCGTACGCTATGTACCCAAAAAGGGTGGAACCCTGGTCGGTTTCAGGGAAAGAGGCTCTTCATACGTTGCCGACATCGATCGATGTCACATACTCCATCCCCGGGTGGGTGACCTGCTGCCCGAGTTGGGTGCGCTGATTGATCAGCTTTCGATCCGTGATCAGATTCCGCAGATCGAGATGGCGATGGGTGACGACGACTGTATCCTGATCTTCCGCATGCTCTCTCCTCCCTCCGAGGAAGATCTGATGAAGCTCGCCATTTTCGGACCCCGGCACGAGCTGGCCATCTATCTGCAGGAAGGCGGGCCAGAAACCATTCGTGCTTTGGATTTCGAAGCCACATCCCTTAGCTATTCACTGCCCGAGTTTGATCTCCGGCTCGATTTTCTGCCCAGTGACTTCACCCAGGTCAACACCGACATCAATCGCAGGATGGTCAGCCGTGCTGTCTCGCTGCTTGAGTTGGAGGCAGGTGACAGGGTGTTGGATCTGTTTTGCGGATTGGGTAATTTTACCCTGCCGTTAGCACGGACCGCGGGGCATGTCACGGGGGTCGAGGGTGACAGCGGTCTGGTTGCCCGCGCCAGGGATAATGCGATGCGCAATGCTATCGAGAATGTTGCCTTCTATACCGCCAACCTCTACGAATCCTTGGAGAACGAACCCTGGCTTTTACAAAACTTCAACAAGGTTCTGCTCGACCCACCCCGCAGCGGTGCCCAGGAGGTACTGGAACTTCTGCCCAAATTGGGTGCGGAACGGATTGTATATGTATCCTGCTACCCGGGAACCTTGGCGCGGGATGCCGGTATACTGGTACATGAGCAGGGCTACCGTCTGTTGCGAGCAGGTGTCATGGATATGTTCCCGCATACGGCTCATGTGGAGTCCATCGCGCTTTTTGAGAGAAGCTGATCAACGCCCCGACTGAGATACAGGTATAAAAGCATGGCATTAGAAATAGAACGTAAGTATTTGGTAATTAATAATAAATGGCGTGATAGCATTATCAAGGAATCGGTCATGAAACAGGGATATCTGGCCAGTCAGCCGAATGCCACGGTGCGTGTGCGTATCTCTGACAGTGAGGCACGACTGACTATAAAAGGGAGCAATAAGGGAATCAGCAGAAGCGAGTTTGAATACCCCATTCCACTGCAGGACGGGCAAGAGATACTGGACAATCACATCTCGGGGGCCTTGATTGAAAAGGTGCGCTATCGGGTCAGATGCGGAGACCATACCTGGGATCTCGATGTCTTTGACGGCGCCAATCGTGGCTTGGTCATCGCCGAGGTGGAGCTGAGTTCGGAGAATGAGGAGTTCCTTCTCCCCGAATGGGCCGGTGATGAGGTCTCAGCGGATAGCCGCTACTACAACGCAAACCTGGTCTCGCATCCCTATAGTGACTGGTAAGGGGGCGGATGTGGCATGGCGCCGGCTTGCACTCCTGCTTGTTCCCCTCTTCGGCCTTGGCTGCTCCTCGGCATTTGAAGGGGAGTCGATTCGTATCGGCCTGGCTTCGGCACCTATCAATCTCGATCCCCGTTATGCCACCGATGCCACCTCGGAACGCATCAACAGACTCCTCTATCAACGCCTGGTGGCGTTAGATGAGCGGAGCATGCCGGTTCCCGGGATTGCCGATTGGCAAGCCTTGTCGCCAGGCCGCTATCGTGTCCGTCTCAATCAAAAGGCGGAGCGCTTCTCCCACGGGCCAAGGCTGGACGCGGACGATGTCATTGCGACATATGAATATGTACTGGATCGGGCCAACGCCTCCCCGCGACGCTCCGGTATCGTGATGATCAAGGAGATCGTCAAGGTGGATGACAGGACCGTCGATTTCAGGCTATCCCGCGCCGATCCCCTTTTTCCCGCCTATCTGACCCTGGATATCCTGCCAGCGGAGTTGATCAAAGGGGATTACGACTTTTCGCGCAACCCCGTGGGTAGCGGCCCCTTCTCCTTTGATGCCTGGCCGCAGCCGGGACAACTGATCTTAAAGAGAAGGCGAGACAAACTTGGTTTCGAGTTCCTCGAGGTGAAGAACCCAACGGTGAGGGTATTGAAGCTGCTGCGAGGGGAGATCGATATGTTGCAGAACGATATCTCACCTGAATTGATCGACTATCTTCGAACGCAACCGGGTATTGCAGTAAAACGACGCAATGGCAGTAATTTCACCTATATCGGCTTCAATCTTCGGGATCCCCATACAGCAGACCCGCAGGTGCGCAAGGCAATCGCCCATGCCATCGATCGGCAGGCTATCATCCGCCACCTGATGCAGGGTGCGGCACGCCAGGCAGAGGCCCTCTTGCCGCCTGAGCACTGGGCTGGGACCGCCTCTCTGATGGCCCATGCCTACGATCCGGAAAAGGCGATTTCGCTATTGCGGGATGCTGGATACAATGCCGCTAACCCTTTGCGGCTTGTCTACAAGACCTCAAGCGATCCCTACAGGATTCGGCTTGCTACGGTGATCCAGAGTCAGCTCAAGGCGGTGGGTATAGATGTGCAACTGCGCAGTTATGATTGGGGCACATTTTTCGGTGACATCAAGGCGGGTAACTTCCAGCTCTACAGCCTGAGTTGGGTGGGTATACGTACTCCCGATATTTTCAGGTATGTATTCGCCAGTGACTCGCTTCCGCCGGCTGGTGCCAATCGAGGGCGATATGCCAGCGATAGAGTGGATAATCTTCTGCAACAGGTTGAAACTGCCGGTTCCTTACAGCAACAAGCGGAGCTCTATCAGCGGATCCAGCAACAACTCCACCTGGATTTGCCCTATCTGCCGCTCTGGTATGAGGGACAGGTGTTAGCATCCAATCCCAGGATCAGCGGCTATCGACTGATGCCGGATGGTAACTATGACGGCCTGGATGAGATAAGGGTTCGATTGCAACGGGGGACGGCAGGTGGCCAAGTTGCAGTTGCGGATTGAGTTATCGAATCAGCGCCTGATCTGTCATCAGGCGGGGCGGGTGATAACAACCTACCCGGTCTCCACCGCGACAAACGGCCCTGGAGAGATCCGCGGTAGCGAATGCACACCGAGGGGGAAACACCGGATCCGGCTGAAGATCGGTGAGGGGTGCGAGGAAAACACGGTATTCATAGCCCGGCGTCCCACCGGGGAGACCTATCATGATGAGCTGGCGGCGTCCGCTCCGCAACGGGATTGGATCCTGACCCGGATTCTTTGGCTGACCGGTATTGAAAAGGGATCAAACAGGGGAGGGGATGTGGATAGCCTGCGCCGTTTCATCTACATCCACGGTACCCCGGATAGCGAACCGATGGGCAGGGCCGCCTCCCATGGTTGCATCCGCATGCGTAACCGGGATCTGATCGACCTGTTCGAGCGGGTTGAGAACGGCACCCAGGTGGAGATTGTCGAATAGTGGGTGGATTTCTTCTTTCCCGCCTCTTGAGTGCAGTGGTTGTCATCATCGGCGTCGTCTGTCTCGTCTTCATGCTTATTCACCTGGTCCCCGGGGACCCGGTGGACGTGATGCTGGGCGAGTCGGCGATGCCCGCAGACCGTGAAGCATTGCGCACCAGCCTGGGCCTTGACCGCCCCTTGGCGGTTCAGCTGGCTGACTACCTGAAGGGTGTTGCTGTGCTCGATCTGGGGCATTCGCTACATGCCAATCAAGCCGTGTCGTTACTGCTTGCCGAGCGCATACCGGCAACCGTGGAACTCGCCTTTGCAGCTTTGGTCATCACCCTCTTGATAGCGATCCCACTGGGTATATTTGCCGCCGTCAATAGGGGGCGGTCCGCAGATTGGGGGGCAATGGGATTCTCCATGCTGGGCATGTCGATACCCAACTTCTGGCTGGGCCCGATGCTAATACTCTGTTTCTCGCTCTGGCTGGGCTGGACACCGGTTAGCGGCAGGGAGGGTATGGGTAGCCTTATTCTGCCAGCGGTTACCCTGGGTATGTCCTTCGCCGCGATCCTAGCAAGAATGGTCCGCAGCAGCCTGTTGGAGGTTCTGGGCGAGGATTTCGTACGCACCGCAAGGGCCAAGGGGCTGGACGAAACGAGAGTGATCTGGCGCCATGCCATGGGCAATGCATGGCTGCCGGTGATTACACTGGTTGGCCTGCAGTTGGGGGCCCTGTTGGGCGGTGCCGTTGTGACAGAAGTGGTGTTCGATTGGCCCGGGATCGGCTCCCTGATGATTGAATCGATACAGAAGCGGGATTATCCGGTGGTGCAGGGGTGTGTGCTCTTCATCAGCATCGCCTACGTGCTGGTCAATACCCTGACGGACCTTCTCTATGGTCTGGTTGATCCACGAATACGCAGTGGTGGCCCTGGATGATCCGACGTTGGATGCCCTATCTGATTATCGCTCTCTGGGGTATTGCCGCAGTGGTCAGTCCCTGGTTCAGCGAGGCTGGGAACATGATCGATCTCGAAAGGATCCTGCAGCCACCCGGACTCTCCGGTCTGTTGGGCTACGATGATCTCGGACGGCCGATATTGATACGCCTGGTGGCGGGGGCACAGACCTCTTTCATCGTGGCGGTCGGCGTGGTCGGATTCTCGGCCCTTGCCGGAAGCCTGATTGGTCTGCTGGCAGGCTATCATGGCGGCTGGCTCGATCTCCTGGTGGTCAGGGTGATCGATATCTTCCTTGCTTTCCCGGGGATCCTATTGGCCATTGCATTGGCCGGTGTCATGGGGCCGGGAATTGATAATTTGATAATCGCACTGTCCCTGGTGGGTTGGGTCGGCTATGCACGCCTCGCCCGTGGCCAGGTATTGTCACTGAAGCGCCGCGACCACGTCATGGCGGCTGTTGCTCTTGGCAGTTCACGGATCACGATACTGACAAGGCACTTGTTGCCATTGATGATGGCCCCATTGATCGTCGAGGCAACCTTCGGCATGGCGGGGATGGTCATCGCCGAGGCCGGCCTTTCGTTCCTGGGATTGGGGATTCAGCCACCCCAGGCATCCTGGGGAAGCATGATTCGTGACGGTGCCGGTTACATGCTGATGGCGCCGCACATGGTGCTGGCGCCGGGGGTGGCCGTTATGCTGGTGGTATTGTCTCTGAATCTGCTTGGTGATCGGCTACGCGACCATCTTGATATACGCCTCTCCAGCCCTGGCTACTGAACCAAGAAGGTGGTAAAAAAGAGGGCCTTCACTTCATTTCTTCCACTCAGCTCCTGCATCAGCTCACCAATCGTGGCGAGCGCCTTTTTGCGTAACGCCTCCTTGCCATTGGGAGATTTGATATCCATCCCATCCTGTTCCGACAGCAGTAGTAACATGGCGTGGCGGATTGCAGGCCCATGAATGTTGAGCTCTTCCAGAAAAAGGTCATCATTGGTCATCAGCTGTACGTCACAGCGTATGTACTTGCCCCCGCCAGCCAGGTTGGCGACCAGTGAGGGCTTGAGCTGATAGTAGCTGATCGTCGGTGGGGCCTCTTCGGCCTCTTCTTTTTCGTCCTCGGCAAGAAGCGGCATGGCCACGAGCATCAACAATACGATTAGTAACTTGATTGAGCGCATGTTTTTACCTTCAATGATACGGCTAGTTTCCACTCCATCTATGTTTACGGCATACTGACTGAAATATTGAGTATCCAGCGCTGCAAAGTGGGAGAAATGAATCGCCGCTCTCGTACCTGTTTTCTACGCAGCAAGCTGGATTTGTCGAGCGTCTGCATACTCCAAAATCGGGTGTTGCCAGTGATAGGTGGTTTCATGTTACAGCCTCTTAGAGGAGTGGCCTGATGAGTCTGGGACCGGTCATGCTCGACCTTGAGGGGACAGCACTCTCTGCGGATGAGAAGCGACTGTTGCGTCTCCCCGCCGTGGGAGGCGTTATACTTTTCACCCGAAATTTTGAAACCATTGACCAGTTGGAGCAGCTCTGCAGTGAGATTCATGGGGTGCGAAATCCCCATCTGTTGATTGCTGTTGATCATGAAGGTGGCCGGGTACAAAGGTTTCGGGAGGGGTTTACCCCGCTTCCTGCGGCCGCCTGGTATGGTGAGCACTATCAGAAAAACCCGGAACTGGGTCTGCAGCTGGCACAGCTGGGTGGTTGGTTGATGGCTTCCGAACTGCGGGCCTGTGGCGTTGATTTCAGCTTTGCCCCAGTTCTCGATATCGGTTTTGGAATCAGCGAGGTGATTGGCGACAGGGCCTTCTCCCAGCAACCCGACGCTGTTGCCCGATTGGCCAAGGCCTGGATGCGCGGATCGCATGATGCGGGCATGGCGGCGGTAGGCAAACATTTTCCCGGGCATGGGGGTGTCGAGGCCGACTCCCACCTGGCGTTGCCAATAGACCGGCGTCGATTCGAAGACCTTGAGATGGAGGATCTGCGGCCATTTGAAACCATGATCCATGCCGGTATGGAGGCGATTATGCCGGCGCATGTGATCTATAGTCATGTCGACAGGGAACTGGCCGGTTTTTCACCGTTTTGGCTAAAAAAGGTGTTACGGCAGCAGTTGGGGTTTCAAGGGGTGATCTTCAGTGACGACCTGAACATGGCGGCTGCCGGTGAAGCGGGCGGCCCTGCCGAGCGGGCGTCGGCGGCTCTCTCCGCCGGTTGCGACATGGTTTTGATATGCAACAATCGGCCTGCCGCCATGATGGTATTGGAGCGCTTGAAGGATTACGATGATCCGGCTGCCCATGTCCGCCTGGTGAGAATGCATGGCCGTAAAAAGAGAACCCTTCAGCAGCTCCATTTGGATCCCCAATGGAGGAGTGCCGTTAACCGGTTGTCTGTGGCGCCTGAAGAGATCAGCCTCGATCTGGGAATGGAATAGTTCTGTGATAGCAAAGTTGATTCCATACAGGGAACGGGAACCGCAATGACCATAACAGCACAGCAAGCGGCTGAAGTCCTGGCGTCCGCTGATCAAATCTACTCAACTGCCGAGGTAGAACAGGCGCTCGATCGATTAGCGCTGGAGATTACCGGCAAGTTGTCCGGTGAAGACCCGCTGGTTCTCTGCGTATTAAATGGCGCACTCATACCAACCGGACATCTGTTAACACGTCTCAACTTCCCATTGCGGCATGACTACATCCATGCGACCCGATACAGGGGTAAAACCAGCGGTGCTGAATTGGAATGGATTGGACGGCCCAGTACCACATTGGCTGGCGAGACGGTATTGGTCGTGGACGATATCTTTGATGAGGGTGTCACTCTCTCCGCTATCGTTGATGCCTGTGAAGCAGCCGGTGCAAAGTCGGTATACAGTGTGGTATTGGTCGAGAAGTTGCGTAATCGAGGGGTTGGATTTGCCCCCGATTTTGTCGGCCTTACTGTCGAAGATCGATATGTCTTTGGGTATGGCATGGACTACATGGAATACCATAGGAACCTACCTGGTATTTATGCCGTAACCAAAGATAGGTAATTACCCTAATAGTCGATCTTTCCACTCAAGGGAAATCCCCCTGAGAAATGCCTTAATATTCTTCTAATGGCTTGTGTCTATTGCCATTTATCAAATATTGGTGCAAGCTTGAGTGTAATTGACCAAGCCTGACAAAGATCGGGCGGTGCGTTTTTTTCTTTTGCGTTGCTTGTTCCTGATTAACCAGGGCAGGGGCTAATGAATTAATGGAGGGTGGAACGTGACTAATTTAGAAAACCTGAAAGGCAGTCATACTGATATGCAGGAAATTATCAGTGATCTCAGGGCGATGATGACTAAGGAACAGTTGAGTATACGACCGAATGCGATGACAGCTCATAAAATGATCTGTGATCTGGCGGAAAAGATGAAGGTCCACATGTCCGAGCAGGATAGAGGAATCTATCCCGATCTGCTGACACATCATGATCCGAAGCTAAAGTCGATGGCGTGGGGATTTCTGAATGGACAGAAACCGATGCGCAAGCAGTTCGAGCAGTACCATAGCCGCTGGCTGAAAAATTGCGACTTTAACTTTACCGATGAGTTTATCGCCGATACATACGAGATTTTTGATATGATCGAAGATCGTATACAGCGCGAAGAAACAATCCTGATTCCAACACTAGAAAAGTCAGGGGTCTTTGCCCGGGCTGTATAACCTGTCAGGATATATGGAGGAGACTCTAGAGGGGGTGATTAGTTCGCCCCTTTTTTTTGCCCGGCGATAGCCGCCCGGATCTATCATCTCCCCACGAGTGGCTACAGCTTCTTCAGCATGGCTTGATCGCCATAGACAGAGTATAAGTCGCCTGCCGCGGCTCACTAGCCTAAGCAATGCCATGGATCGATACAGGATCGGTCCATGGCTTACAGCGCCAGCAGTGTTTTTTTTAGTTAAAAAGTCGATGTACAATGCTGGCTTGATTCCCAAGCGATACAGCATTCAATAATGACAAAACTGGCCATTATCGGCGGCACTGGGCTGGACCAGATTCCAGACCTGGAGATTACACATAGAGAAGTCTGCCATACTCCGTTCGGTGAGCCTTCGGCAGCGCTGACTCATGGCACCATCTCCGGTCACGATGTGGTGTTTCTTCCTCGTCATGGCGCCTCGCATATGATCCCTCCACATCTGGTCAACTACCGGGCGAACCTGTGGGCCTTGAGGCATGTAGGAATCCAGACCATTCTCGGCGTCGCCGCAGTTGGGGGGATAGGTGCCGAGATGGCGCCGGGCCGCATCGTCATACCCGATCAGATCATTGACTATACCTTTGGTCGTGAGCATACCATATTCGATAGCGACCTGAGCCAGGTTACCCACATCGATTTCACCAAGCCATATTGCGAGGAGTTACGCCAAGCATTGCTCGAGGCGGGTCGGCTCAGTAAGGTGGACCCTGTAGCAGGTGGTACCTATGGCGCAACCCAGGGGCCCAGACTGGAAACGGCTGCAGAGATCGTGAGGATGGAGAGGGATGGTTGTGATATCGTCGGTATGACGGGGATGCCGGAAGCGGCATTGGCAAAAGAGTTCAACCTTTGCTACGGATCATGTGCCGTCATCTCCAACTGGGCAGCTGGAAAAACAGCGACGGCTATCGATATGAAAGAGATCGAAAAGAACTTGAAAGAGGGTATGGAAAAGGTCAAGCCGCTGTTGGTGGAACTGCTTAGACAGGATACCTGGTAAGCACAGGCTCTTGGCCTTGCCCGATAGAATGCTGAAAAGTAAAAAATCATTAAATTCAATATTTAAAATAACTATATTAATATCGATTCTAGCTTTTGGACGGCATCTTCATGGGGATGCCCTAGAGCTGGGTTTGGAGTCATTACAGGCCGGTGATTACGCAGAGGCGTTTTGTCTCTGGCGGCCGCTGGCAATGCAGGGCAACAGTGAGGCGGCCTTCCATTTGGGTTGGCTCTACGCCAATGGCAATGGACTGCGCGTCGATATCCGCAAGGCCGTCTATTGGTGGAAGCGTGCAGCTGACCAGGGACACCGGGATGCCATGTTTGCTCTGGCTCTGGCCTACACCAATGGGGACGGCATAGGAAAAGACAGCGAACAGGCGATCGATTGGTACCTGAGGTCGGCATTTCTGGGGCATGAGGATGCCCGTGAAATAATCAGGATGAAACTTCGCGATAGTGAACCGCTGCTACTCTCCAGAATCGACGAACTCTTGCAAGAGCCCTGGCTTGGGGATCGTGTCACGGTCTCCAAGGAGAGAGTTAATTTGCGCTCAGGGCCAAGTGTCGATAGTGTTGTCCTCAAACAGCTCGGCATGGGACAATCCCTGATTGTGATTGATCGCCGGGGCGACTGGTACAGGATCCTTGATCCTGAAGACTCTGGCCTGGCCTGGATTGCAAGCTGGTTAGTGCTAAATCACTAATTTGCCAGATATATTTTGAGACCTAATCATGGATTGGGTTACAATAGAGCCAAGTTAATATGCATGCCAGAGGGGAATCAATATGGCTGACGAGACAACCACTGCAGATGAAAAAGTAGAGAAGGAAAAGGCAACGAAGACAGCGGCAGTCAAGAAAAAGGTTGCAAAGAAAAAGAGTGCGAAAAAGAAGGTTGCGAAGAAGAAAGCAACGACAACGAAAAAGGTTACGGCAAAAAAGAGCGCAACGCAGGCCAAGAAGCCTGAAATGACCCCGCCGGCAAAGACAGCACCAGCTTCGACAGCCAAGACAGAGTCGAAATCGGCAACCCCAACAGCCGTCGCCGCCGCCAGTGCCATGGCCACCCAGAAGGCCTCCGCTGAGACTTCTGCATCGACCGCTAGCAAGCCAGCCTCTTCAGATGTCGCCACTCAAGCAGAATTCGAAAGATATACCACAGTGGAGGATTCCTCGATGACAACACAATCCAAGGGAGCAGGCGGCTTTTGGTTAAAAGTCACTTTCTGGCTCATTATCATCATATTGGCCTTTATGTATATCAGGTCCTTGGCCAAGAATCCCCCATCGGGAAGCACCGCCACGACAACGGCTGTCGAGCAAGAGGCAGTTGATACCGCACCGACTGACGCAGCAGCGACCGACACCGCGCCAACTGACACAGCATCGGCTGATTCCGCACCTGCAAAGGCGCAGGATGAAAAAGGGAAAAGCTGGTCCATTTTTTTCACCCCCAAAGAAAAGGGTAGTGAGGCGGCTGCCACGACAGCACCTGAGGCGGCTGAGACTTCGGAGAGCGCAAGCATGAGCGCCGCGGATCAGCAGGCCCCGGCCGAGGCGGCCCCTGCAGGTGTCGAAGAACAGGCTGTGGCCACGACCGAGGCAACAGCAGGGTCGGCTGATCAATCTCATGAGCAGACGGCTGGCGCAGCCGCAGCGACAGAAGATACGGGAGTCGCATCCCAGGGTGAATCGATCTCGGCATCCACGGAGCAGGAAGCGTCACAGTCCATTCGCGATCTGCATACCGAGTCGGTGAGTAAGATCCTCAAAGAGTTCGATGAGCTTCGTGACGCCGCAAGGGCGGAGATGGAGGCGATGCGGAACCTGATGCAGGCCGAACGCGAGCTACAGGAAGCAATGGCACCGCCGCCGCCACGTCCATGGCCAGGACGGAGCTATGGGCCTTATGGTGGCTATCCCCCGGCTCAACAAGGCTATACGCCCTACTACCCGCGTTAACTGAAAACGGGCGTCAGGCGCCCGATCGGCAATCACAAACCCCGGTGTTTCACCGGGGTTTGTCGTTTTAGGTGAGATGGGCCAGAGCAGCGTCGTAGTCGGGTTCCTGTACGATTTCCGGCACCAACTGGGTATAGAGCACCTTGTTGTCCTCATCCAGCACAACCACGGCACGGGCACAGATGCCGGCCAATGGGCCGTCAACAATCAGAACGCCATAATCCTTTGCGAAAATACGATTGCGCATCATCGACAGGGAGACCACATTGTCGATGCCCTCGGCACTGCAGAAACGTCCCTGGGCGAAGGGGAGATCCGCAGAGATCACCAGTGCGACGGAGTTGTTTTTGTCTCCCATTGCCTGATTGAATTTTACCGTCGAGGTTGCACAAACACCCGTATCAAGGCTCGGTACGATGTTCAGCAATTTTCTCTTGCCTGCGTAGTTGCTTAGCGATACATCTGCGAGGTCGGTCGCCGCGAGGGAGAAATCTGGCGCCACCGAGCCTACCGCCGGGAGGTCGCCATTGGTGTTGATCTGATTGCCTTCAAGGGTGATTGTAGCCATTTATCTTTCCTATTCTGAATATAAAGGGAGTTGTCAATACATCGTCGGATCGATTGTATCGACAAGCGTGGGAGTTAAAAAACCTAAATTGGTAAAGTTATTGATCCGGCTATTTTCACAGAGCGGCTGGAGTCATGAATTAGCATGGGGTTTCAATCCGGAGCAATCTCCCGGTAAATCGAAGGCGAGACCTCGTTTGTGATTGCGAGGATGCTTTGTTGCATGGGATCGGTGAGTTCCCGGATATCATTGATATTGATAATCTCTTCGAAAGATGGAATACCTGAAATCTCCGTATTCTGAATGATGATTTCGTCCCCTGGCAGGAGTGTCTCCAAGGGGCAAGAAATCATAACCACCGGCAGCTCGCCGAGGCCATCGTAGTGGATTTTCTGCATATCGAAACGGAGCCCCTGGAGTATGCTTGTGAGGCCCGGGCGTTGCTCCAGCACCAGGCTGAGTGTCAGGCATTGCAGCAAGGCATGAGAGAGTTCGTCCTGCAACTGGTTGCGGTTACCCTCGAGCATTTCAAGTAACTTCTTGGGGTGTTGATCCGGATAGCTGAGATACCACTTCAAAGGCGATGTGACAGTGAGCGATGTGGACCTGCCCTCCTGCTCGGCGGTATAGGGATACTCTACAGCAGTCAGCGAGGGGGTGGCAGCGAAGACATCCAGAGGGGAGGCGAGTTCAGTTTCCAGAAGAAACGGTTTTTGTCCGGCAATGGTCTGGTATCGGCTTTTCAAATCGCGAAATGCCATTTCAGCGCCTTTTACAGGAGCCTTGGAGCCACCCCTGACATACTCGCCCAGGATCGGCGCGGGTGAGAAGAGAGGCGCGAGGGTGGCTAAATAGCCACTTAAGTCGGACTCGATCTTTTCCGATATAGACCTTGTCAGTTTACGTAATTCAAGGATTCTTGGGATATCGAAGGTTTCGTTCATCTGCTTGTCCGCCATTCTTGTTGGTCCAGTCCATCTGTTTTCGGGTATTGCGCCGTCATTCCATGAACGCTAATCAATCGCGTTGAGATCGTCAATATGGTTTTCTTTAATTTACCACCATTTGCTACACTCTATCAGGGAGTAGCATAGACGAGACATGGAAAAATGCATGCTTCGAGACTGGTCGCATGTCCCAGACGGTGCAGTAATGAAGGAGAGGGGATTTGGACAACCAACAGCCTATGCCAGATACGATAGGTCGATTTAATCTCATCGAGGAGATTGGCGAAGGGGCTATGTCGATTGTCTACAAGGCATTCGATCCTGAAATCAATCGTACCCTGGCGATCAAACTTCTGCGTGGAGAGGTTGCTACAGATCCCGAGTACCGCTATCGCTTCCTGCAAGAGGCAAAGGCCGCGGGAAATCTCACCCATCCCAATATTGTCACCATTTTCGATGTCGGGGAGGTGGAACAGGGACCCTATATTGCCATGGAGTTTCTCGAAGGCAGTACACTCGAGGAGATGATGGAGTCGAATACGCCCATCTCTGTCAGAGAGGCGGTAGTGTACGGCATTCAACTGGCGGAAGCCCTGGACTACTCCCATAACCGGGGCATCGTCCATCGGGATGTGAAACCGGGGAATATAATCTCTCCGGATGACGGCCATACTATCCGCATTACCGACTTCGGCATCGCCCATGTGGACTCGCCGAACAAGGAACACCGCACCAGAATGGGGGCGGTCCTGGGGACTCCGCAATATATGTCTCCCGAACAGGTCGAGGGTTTTCCTGTCGATGGGCGTTCAGATCTCTTTTCCCTTGGCGTGATTCTCTACCAGCTGATAACCGGGGAGAAACCGTTTGTCTCCGAGACGCTTACCTCCCTGTTGATGAAGATTGTTCAGGAGGATCCTGCGCCGATCAAAGACAACAAGGGTGAGATACCGCAAAGCCTGATAAAGATCGTCGAAAAACTGCTCAACAAGAAGCCGGAACAGCGCATCCAGACAGGCAAGGAGGCGGCAACTGAACTGCGTAGCGTGGTACATGAAATCGATGAGAAACAGCAGCATCTCAGTGAATCCAAAATCCTGCCGCTGCGCATCAAGTGGACCGCCGTAATGGCCGCGGTAGTATCGATCGCAATGATTCTCGGTTCCTACCTGGTCTATCGAAAACAGGTGGACGCTATGATCGAGCTTGCTCTCGATTCCGGGGGCTCCCTCGCGGAATTCATTGCGGTGGAGAACGTCGAGGCTGTATTGATCCAGGACTGGGTGGCGTTGGAGGCGTTTGTCCATGAGATCAAGCAGCGGCAACAGATCAGCTATCTGGACATAATCGATCATAAACAGATCCTGCGTGCCAGTACCTCCATCGAAGAGGTGGGTAAAAAACAGGAGACCTCCGCTGGACTGAAACTGTTGCGCGAAGACGAAGGTATGGTCATTTCGGAGAAAGAGCTGAATGATGAGATGGTGTTTGATTTTCAGGCGCCACTGGTTTTCCAGGAAAAGCAGGTCGGCGTGGTTCAGCTCGGACTCTCCCAGACGCCACTTATCGCCGCAGCCGATCTTACCTTCTATACCATGCTGGGATTGCTTGTCGCGGTGGTGTTGACGGTTGTTATCGTTGCCTATCTGCTCGCAACCGGCATCACTGTGCCGATAAGGATACTCAGGCGGGCAATCGCCCATGTTCACCATGGCAATCTCGGGTATCGAATCCACAAAGAGCGCAATGATGAACTGGGATTGCTGTTTTCAGAATACAACAGAATGGCGGATACGCTGTTAAAGCAGCGGGAAGAGTACCAGCATCAGCTACAGCAACAGACCGTCCCGCAAATTGTCGATGAAGACGATGACACCATTAACATGCTTAATGATCAGGTAAAAGCAGAAACATTGATAAAAGAAGACCAGGAGTTTGTCTCGACAGATCCAGAGTTAGACGATGCAACCCGAATCATGCCTCCTAAACAGAATAAATAGTTCTCTTATAGCGACTTAAATACAGGGGAAATGGAAGCAGTAAAAACAGGAGGTTTTGAACCACAAAGGCCGAGGTGCTTATCCATGCGACCAACACTGCTGGTGTTTACACTGCTGATCATATGCGTATTGCCATTAGCAGGTTGCTCCTCGACACAGTATCGTTCCTCCTCGAATAACATTATTGCTAAAGACAGGGACTTTATCGTCCTAAGGGTCGGTAGTGACGACTCACGTACACTGGCGCGGCGCTATCTCCGGGATGAGAGTCTGTACTGGGTAATAGAGGATGCCAATCATCCTGCTCCCATAGCTTCAGGCCAGGAGATCATCATACCGTTGAAGATGGTGAATCCGACTGGTATCGAGTACGAAGGCTATCAGACTGTGCCAATTCTCTGTTATCACCGATTCGGAAAACGTAGCGATCGTATGGAAGTGACACCATCGATGTTCAGAGAGCAGATGGAGTACCTGAGGGAAAATGACTTCCGGGTGATACCCTTAAAAGACCTTGTTGGATTTCTGAAGGGAGAACAACAGCTGCCAAAACGCGCTGTGGTATTAACCATCGATGATGGCCATCGCTCTATCTACAGTGAGGCCTTTCCCATACTCAAGGAGTATGGTTTTCCCGCTACCGTATTTGTCTACAGCGACTATGTGAACAACGGCGGTTTGAAGCCGAAGGAACTCACCGTCATGAAAAAGAGCGGCTTGATCAGCATCCAGCCCCACTCCAAGACCCATAGCAATCTGACTGTCAGGCAGGCGGGAGAGAGTGTTAGTCAATATCAAAAACGGGTCCGCCAAGAGATATCGCTGCCGAATGAAAAATTAATTGAGTATCTGGGTGATAGACCGCGTTATTACGCCTACCCATTCGGCGATAGTAACGATCTGGTGATCGAACAGCTGCAAGCCAATGGCATGCAATTGGGTTTAACCGTTCAACGGAAATCCAATGCGGCCTTCACCTTCCCCTATCTGCTGCATCGCACAATGATCTTCGGCGACAGGGATATGCGGGCCTTCAAGAAAAGCCTGGTTACCTTCAAGGCACTGCGTTAAAAATGCATCCAACGGCGTTACTATCCTGCCTGCTACTCATAGCGATCCTTCTGCTTGGCAGCGGCTGTTCAACCAACCGCACGACCAAGGGTGCGGTGTCGGTGGGCGAGTATGGAAAACCTGCAACCTGGCTGCGTGCCGCTGAAGAGCGAGAGCGTAAAGGTGATCTGCAAGCTGCCTTGTTCAATCTTAAGCTGGCGCGCACTGTAACGCGACAAGATCGCGATATAGACAGAGAGATCAAACGTGTCGAAGCAAAGATTGACAGCCAAAGCGGAAAGTTGATGAAGCGGGGCAAGCAGGCTGTCAGTCAGGGTCAGTTTGCCAAGGCCAGACGTCACTATCTAAGGGTTCTCAGTCTCAACCCGAAGCACAAACCGGCCCTCGAGGCCATGCGTGAACTCAATGAGCGGACATCCAAGGCGTCAATGAAAAAGAAGGTTGCGCGTTCAATCAGCAACTACAACAACAGAGCAAAAAAGAAAAAACTGGCCAAGGGATTTCACGAAGAGGCCTATATCTACTCTCGTCAGGAGCTATTGCAAGCGGATGACAAATCGTTGGATCCAAGGGCGTATATTGAAGAGATCGAGGCGCATTTGAAGAAGTATCCCAAGGACAAGGAGGTACGTGGCTTACTCTCGAAAACCCTTCAAAAACAGATAGACAATGCTTTTGAGTCGGGAAACTACAGCGACGCCTTGAGATATCTCGAAAAGGCCGAACAGGCTTTCATCAGTGATGCGAAAAGGCTTGAGAAAATTCAAAAACAGCGTAAGGCATACGGCAAGCTGTTGTACATAAAAGGAGTGAGGAGCTCCCGCGATGAACCGGAGCATGCGATCAGGTTTTGGGAGTATGCACTCAAGTTCGATCCAGATGACAGGAAAAGCCGCTTGAGGTTACGTAATATCCAAGCTATGTAGAATGAGGCTGCTTAGCCGGGTATGTCTCGCGATGTCCAGTCGATTTTAAGCAGTTTCATTGCTCCCAACGGCAGCAGCATGAGGGTAGCAAACAGAACCAACTCATACCAATGCAGAGTGACCAAATTGGCGGTGCCTGTGTATTGGTGCCACAAATAGAGGGTGTAGGCAATCAACGGCGAATAGAGTGCACCGATTGTGAAGCTTGTTAGCAAGAGACTGAATTTCTGTATTGTCATGTTATTGGCTGGAAGAACTGTGTTACCGCTATTCTTATTTGTACTTACAACTGCAATTAGAGTGGATCCTGTCTGTAACAACCTTGACTACCTCTGAGTTAAGTCCAATAACCGTCGAATTCTATAGTGGCACGAGGGATATGATCTTGAGTTGAAAGTCTTTATTTACATGCAATAGGGGAATAATATTACTCAATTGGGAATTAGAGGAGTTAAATGGGAATGAAACAGTGGGTTCGTTATGAGTATCAGGGAGAAGAGGGCTTCGGCACCATAAGCGAGAATCAGATAACCGCCTACCTTGGCGACATGTATAACGGAGCGGAAGCTACAGAAGAGAGACTGCCCTTGGAAGTAGTCAAGCTGTTAACGCCCTGTGAACCTACAACAATGATTGCGTTGTGGAACAACTTTCATTCCAGAGCGGCGAAGGAAGGCTGGAACAGACCCAATCACCCTCTCTATTTTATGAAGGCAAGTACCTCGTTTCTCCCGCCAGGCGGGACAATCAAGCGTCCTCAGACCTATGATGGCCCAGTGGTCTATGAAGGCGAACTCGGCATCGTCATTGGCAAGCAGTGCGTCAATGTCAGCGAGAATGAGGTCGAGGACTATGTATTCGGCTATACCTGTGTGAATGATGTCACTGCACGTGGCCTGTTGCGGGAGGATCCGTTGTTTGTTCACTGGACGAGGGCTAAGAGCTTCGATACCTTCTGCGCCGTCGGACCTGTTATTTCAACAGGCCTGGATGCGGAAACCTTGACGGTCAGAACCCTGGTTGATGGGGTTGAGCTACAAAACTATCCAGTGACCGATATGTTTTTCAAACCCCGGCAGATTGTCAGTCGACTCTCCCATGACATGCCACTCGGGCCTGGCGATATCATCGCTTGCGGGACCTCCATTGGAGCCGGGCCGATGGAACAGGGTTGTACCGTGGAGGTGACGATTGAGGGTATCGGGAGCTTGGTGAATAGATTTGAATAGATCCGAATCCAATCGACACTCAAGCCACTGGCTAAGTGTATATGCAGTTACTTCAACAACAGTGCCAGGCCACTGAAAACCAACAGTAAACTGATGGCGCGCTGAAAAGTTTGCTGTGACATATTGGTATGAATGCGTCCGCCAATGAACATGCCGATCACCATCACCGGAATAGCAAAGGCCATCATCAGCACCAACTCCATGGTGAAGAAACCGCTGAATACATAGCCGGCGAGGCGGCCGGCGCCATCGAGCAGAAAGATGGTTGCGAAGGTGGCCCTGAACTGGGTTTTCTCTATTTTGCGGAATTTCAGGTATAAGACATAGAAGGGTCCGCCAGTGCCATACAGCGTGCCAATCAAACCGCCCAGACTACCTGCGGGAACCGACCACAGTGATGAAATGAGATCCTTGCCTGAAAAGGAGAAGAGTGAATAGAGGGCAAACAACAAAATAAAGATGCCCAAGCCTATCTTTAGCGACTCCATGTCCACAGATGTGAAGATAAAGAGCGCGGCGAGAACGCCGATGATTGCAAAGGGCAATAGGGAGACGATCTCCTTCCACTGGATCGCCTCCCGGTGCTTGATGCCATGGCTGGCGGAGGCCATATAATCGAGAAAGACAATCAGGGGAACAGCGACAGAGAGAGGCATCATTAAAGCAAGCAGGGGGATTGCAATGAGGCCAGAGCCGAATCCTGCAATCCCACGCACCAGGTAAGCCAGGCTGATAATGACTGTGGCAAAGACAAGATGGGTAAGGGTGAGCGACTCAATCACAGCATCCACTTATTATTGTACATTGTTCAGCTTTTTCCATGCGGCGTACTCTTCCATGTTTAATTCACTGGATCATTGACCGAAAACAATATTTCTTGATCTTTTTTGAGACGCTGTCTGCGATATTTTAAAATACGCATCAACAAGCGATACAGAATTTGTCGACTGTTTGAATATGCTGTGATTGGCTGACAGCAAATGGATTGTGGGGCTGTTACAGAAAGGTATCCATTGCAGTATTGTTATTTCTGGCAATACTAAATCTCCCGATCGTTCCATTGAAATAAGCAGCAACCAACATACACCGCTCTATAGGAAGCGGTGAACTGCATTACCTAGGCATAATTGATAGGCTGTAGATAGGATCAATCCTACGCTTGACAACCCCGATGCCGATGATGATCCATCACCATTGTGGTAAAAAACCCACAAACACACGCCAACTGATCCCTATGGCCATTACTTTTTATTTTATTGCGTTATCTTAACGTTCAAGCATAGACCAGGCAACCACATCATCAACTAGGATTTATTCTATGCAGGGCATGTTTACGGCTGGTGTGGCGTGCAATGAAATAGGTTTGTGTCTTGTTTATTGACAATGGCGTGGCCGATTTGGCGCGGTCGCTTCGCTATCCTCGATTTCACGCGCTGTTTCCAGCAGATGCTGTCGTAACACGCCAGGTTCATTCCGCAGTGCCCGGTTAAGCATTGCCAGGGCCTCTTCGCGACACCCCCGGTCGTTCAACACTTCAGCAAGATTGTTCAGTGTCGCGGGATCATCGGGCTTGTTTGCCAGAACCTTCCGGTAGCCGTCCTCGGCCGCCTTCAGTTGACCTTTGGCATGGTGCGCGGCAGCCAAGCCAAAGTGTGCTATCGAACTGTCGGGCCATCGCCTCAAGGCTGCCCCGTAGGCTGCAATCAGGCTGTCCGCAGGTGCCAAGCGTTCCATTGCGGCGACAGCCTTCAGGTAGGGCAGCAATTCGGGCGCAGCAGGCAGTTCTCCTGGTTTCAGCAATATCATTCCCCAGTGACTGCCCGCTTTCCAGGTGTCGAGAAAACGATGACTTGAGAGGAGCTTCCGCCGGGTGACGCCAGAGCGCAGGATAATTTCATCCTTCTGTGCCGAATAACCGATGACCACTGCATAGTGCCAAACAGGTACCAAGGACAGGCCGAGGTTCTGCAGCACAACGACCGGGCGTTCAGCCTGCAGTTCTTTGAGCAGTGAGTTCAGGTCGGGTTTGATCACGTAGGGAATCCGGTTGTAACGGCGACTGGCCGCCACCATTTCGAGTTGCAGGCTACCCCTTTTTTTGGGCAGATAAACCTGAGGCAGCAAGGATTCGGCAGTTACCGCAATCCCCGAATCCTCAAGGAGAGTGGCGAGCGCGGCCGGTCCGCACTGGTAGTCCTTTTGCGAATGAAAGGGCGTGGTCTCCAACTCCAGGGTGACATAGGGCGAGTCGCTTGGGAGCAGAGGCAAGAGTAGTGGGGGGTGACTTGTACAACCACTGGCAAGCAGGAGCAGTACAACAGCGAGGCATGCAACGGATGCCTCGTTCGATTCGCCCGGGATGATCTTCACGGTGGCTCAATCTGGGCGGGTCGCTCCTTAACCCGAATGCAACAAGACTATAGCTTGGTGAATACGTTGGTTACGCCGAGCATTTCCAAGACGATAAGCACGACAAGCACGGCACCGAGTACACCGAGAACATCGCCGCCGGCAGGCAATTCATCTATTTGCTGATTGAGCACAAACAGTTCATGGTCTGTAAGCGCATCCAGGCGCAGTTCAGCCTCAGCAGGATTGACTCCCAGCTCAAGCAAGGAGCTACGAACGTCATCACGGGCCATGGTCGAGCGAACCCGATCAATATTCTTCTCCCTGTCATCCATCTGAATGACAGTCAGAGTGTCTATTGGCGCTGCCAGGGCAATTGGGGGAAAGCCGATGAGTGCTGTCTGCAGAGTGAGAGTGTATATCAGTAATTGCTTGAGTAGTGTTTTATGCATTTGACCCACCATTGTGAAATCATATTCGAAGCACTCTGTTCCATAAATTCCATGCGGAGGAGAGGCAACAATAGCTTACAGGTCCATTGGTAATTACATTTACAGTCATGTTGTCTCTACAGGGTGCTGTGTGAGAATGTCGTGATCATCCTCCGGGTTCAATCTTTTTCAACTGCTGTTTCATCTCCAGTGCACGTGCCTTGTAGCCGGGAGCCAAGGAGTGGTTGGGGTTCAACTCCAGTATTTTGTTCCAGAAACCAATCGCATCGTCAAGTTTCTGCTTTCTGAAAAGCTGCATGGCACGTCGGTGGTAACTGTCTGTCAGTTGGTCACGCACACTCAGCTGGGAATCTTTGGCTTTTTGGTTATCCGGGTCGTAGGTGAGGACCTGCGCATAGGTCTGGTAGGCCGCTTCCAGATTGCCTGCGCTTTGTTGATCCTGTGCCGTTTGCATCAGCTTGTGTGCCTCAAGCCTGTCTTCAACAAGAATCAGTTTATTGATCGCCTGGTCATCAGAAGTGTCGAGGATGATCAGTTTTTCCAAGGTTACCCGCGCTTCCTCCAGGTTATCCTGGCTGATGTGCTGATCCGCATGTTCATTGTAATAACGGGCGAGCAGTTTCGGCAGCGCCTCTGAATTGGGATGTTGGCTGATCTCATTTTCCAGGAGATAGATCGCGGCACTGAGTTTTCCCTCGCCGTGCAGGCCTCGTGCTGAGTTGAGAGCCCCTTCGGCCGTCATCGCAGCGGGTGTCGCGGCGACATCCTCTTCCATAGGCTGTTGCGGCTCCTCAGTCTCTTCCGGCGCTGCCATGGGGGTCACTTCCACGGAGCCTGTGTCTGATGGCTGCGTCGGGCTGCTCTCCATTCCCGGGTCAGGTGAGAGTGTCGGTTGTTCAGCAGTGGTTGCGGCTGGCGGCAATGCCTCCGCGGGCTCCTGCGGCCTGAGGACGGGCTCAGGTTGTGGCGGCTTGGGTTTTGGTTTGGGTTTCAGCCGTTTTCTCTCAGGCATCACGCCTGGCACTCGAATACGCTGTCCGGGTGCGAGTTTGCTGGGGTTTTCCAGTTTGTTGTAACGCGCGAGGACGACAAATTTGAGGGGATCGTCGAGAAATTTTTTGGCGATGATGGAGAGCGAATCCCCCGGCTCTACATCGTAGAAGAAACTCTTCATGCCGAGATGGTCGATAGGGTCGACATCCATCTGTTCCAGCAGATTGGTGGCGATCTGCAGTGTTGGTTTCTCCTGTAATGCCCAGGTGAGCTGAAGCCGGGCGTTTTCATAGTCGCCTTGTTCCAACTGTTGCAGTGCTTTACGCACTCGCTGCGATGGCGTCAGGGAGTCCGGTGGCAAAGGGGTAACCACAACCTCTTCCTCTGGCTGCTCCTGTTCGGGCGGCTCCGGTTCTTGTTGCGGCCCCAGGGCAACACAAGCAGAGATGCCTATCGCCGGCAGGGTTGTGATCAGGAGTTTGGTGAAATCTTGTATGTTCTTGTAGCCCGGTTTCACAGCATTAAGTCTCATAGTGAACATGTTCGATTCCAGCACACCGCTGTCCTATCAATAGTTTGTAAGCCAATATAGCAGATCATTCCTGTTGAGGCCCGTTTGCCTGTGTCGACCTGGCCTCTACCAGGACCAGGGTTACATTATCCCGCGCACCGCGATCCATCGCCAGCTCTATCAGCTGTTGCACCGCCTCCTGAAAACCATAGCTGCCCAGGATTTCGGCGATTTCTCCATCACTGACCTCTTTGTTCAGGCCGTCACTGCAGAGCAGGAAGAGGTCGCTGTCGCAAGGCTCGAAGATCTCCGCATCCAGCTCCAACGCCTCGTTGGCACCCACTGCACGGGTGATGTAGTTGGCGATCGGGGATTGTTCCGCTTCGTCGGAAGAGACCAGACCCAACTCGATCAGCTCTTCCACCTGGCTGTGATCACGGCTGAGCTGTTTGAGTTGACCCCTGCGGTAGAGATAGATCCGGCTGTCTCCCGCCCATTGGTAGATGCAGTAGCCCTGATAGGTGAGCAGGGTGACCACCGTGGAACCGATGATTTCGCCACCGCGTCTTTGCGACTCCAGCAATAGTTGCTGGTTGACCTGTTGCAGCCGCTGCTCCACTTCGCTCGCCAGAGCGCCCAGCGATTCACCCGGAGTGATCGATTTGAGTTCATTGACGATCATTTCGGAGGCCATGTCACCGGCAGCGTGTCCGCCCATGCCATCCGCCACTACCCAAATCCCAAGGTCGGCCCGGTCGAGGCAGGCATCCTCGTTTATCGCACGCACCTTTCCCTTGTCACTCACATGCGCGGAAACCCAATAGAAGCTGTTGAAGCTCATTGAGGCTGCGAGGTTTCAAGGTTGGACGCACTTCCCATTGCATAGGCCCCGGTTTCGATCTCCTCCCAGCCATGCTGGATCCAGGCACCGTCGATCAGCGCACTGGCTCCCTTGATTTGGGGCAGGCCCTGGCATAACAGCAGGGAAGGGGAGATGCGTTCCGAACCCTGGGTCCACCACAGGCTGTAGGCAAAGAGTAACTTCTTCATTAAATGGGGCAGGAACAGCGGATAGATCGAACGCAGGGATGACTGCTCCTCCAGATTGGCATGCCAGGCGTTGTTCAGGGCAGTGGTGGTGGCCTCCCGCGGTGGCGGATGTGTTTCCCGCTCGGCGTTGGGGAGGCCTAGTGCGCGCAGCTGTTGCTCGAAGGCATCCATTTGGAAGCCGTCGTCAAGGCAGGAGAGGGCGAGCTCCTCCATTCTGGCGTACCACGCCTCAGACTCCTCCATGAAAAGGAAGAGATTGAAATTCGGATCGAGTCTTGCCGCCAGGGTGAAGGGATAGTAGCGTCCGACACGATCGACGCTGGGCATCAGTACACCTGCCCAGCCGTGTTCGCCGCAGATCCCCGGGGTGAGGGCGAAACGCCACAACGGGCTGGTGAGATAGTTGTCCAGCCAGAAGTCCCCGAGCTGTTCGCGACTGTTGGCAATCGCTTCCTGCATCCAGGTCTCCCAGGGGGCGATAAATCCCCGCGACAGGCGTCGCGTCACGAAATCCCCAAGGGAGGGTATTTTGCCGTAGAACCCGGGGGTATCTTCGTTCATTGTGTTGTTCAGAGTCTGTTCGGACACCGGAAATCTGCCAATTCTTTGAGCTTGAAGGGATTGAGGGCACCACTGGCGCGCAACATGAAACGGGATTTGCGCCCGCCCACGTCAAACTCGACCTTGATGGTTTCGGGAGAGTCGGTGGCCTCGGTTTTCGCCTGATCGATGATGCGGAACCAGCCCCAGGGACCATCCTCGGTGAGCCCGGACGGTTTGTTTCCGGCCGGTGGCGCCAAGAGGATCTTGGTGTCGCTGATGCCGGAGTCATCTGGCCAGGTCATACGGTTCCAACGTGCAGGTCCGTGGTTATACCTGACGCGCTGCTGATTGAGCAGCAGGGTGATCTGAGTGATGGTTGTATCCATGCTCAGCGGCTTGACCTCGAAGTTGATCTTCGGGTCCTGAGCGGAGCCGCTGAAGAAGGCATCGCGGATGACTGCCGCACGCTGGAACTGTCTTAGGGTGCCAGTGGGAATGCCCAGGGCACGGTTACCGGCCGCATTCCAACGCCAACTGCGGCGGGAGGTGTCCACAAAATCCTGCAGATAGCTATTGAAGAAGTTATCCATCATGCCCCCGGGACCGAAAAAGCGGCCGAAATCACCGATGGTGACCTCGCGGCTGCTGTCGCGATTGATGGGGTAACGGCCACGGAGACTGCGTTGACAGAAGGGCAGGATCTGGGTGGTCCAAACGGAATTGAGATGTGCTCTGACCCCGGATATGGTCAGATTCGAGCTGCCGTCCGCCAGGGTGTTGAGCATCGCCGCCAAGGGTCCCGGCTGACGTTTCGCCTCCAGTTTGAGCCGACTGATGACACTGCCTCCCGCCGCCGGATCACGGGCCACGTTGAAGGCCTGGTTGGACTGGTTGCCGGCGGAGGCGATGGAACTCATGTGGGCATAGAGTTCGTTGAGCATCTCCATGGTTCTTTCCAGCGGCGCCTGCTCGCCCTCCTGGGCCTCGATCATCCTGTTCAGGCTGGCGAAATGCTGATCCACCGGTGTGGTCAGCAGGGAGTCTTCCGATGCCGCCTCAGATGCGTCCGGCGCCACCTGCAGTATGGAAGCGAGCCTGCGGGTGATGCCCGAGGTGTTTCTCGCCACCAACTCTGCGGCTTTCTTGGCGCCGCCGGGTAGACGGGAGAGGGTGGTCTGTTCCTGGACCAGCTTCAGGTAGCGACGCAGGGGTGAACTCGGTCCTGAGATGATGTTGAGTATATCCACCGCCTGGCGCATGCCGCCGAAGGGTTTGACCCGGATATCCGCGAGCTGCTGCTCCCAAGTCTGGATGTACTCCTCGTAGTAGAGCTCCTTGACCCTGGCGCTGAGCTTGACCAGGTCGGTTTCGCCGACGATCTTCTCCAGGTCGGGGCCGAGTATCCACTTTTCGTCCAGCAGCTTGTTGGCGATCTCGAGATGATCCTTGAGAAACAGCTTGTGATAACCCGCATAGGTGAAGAGGGCGGGGATCTCCTTGTCCAGCGGTTCCCCGGAACGCCGGCTGAATACCAGATCGGCATCCGCGCCTATCGCCTGGGTCAGCCGAATCGGGGGTATGGAACCGCCCTCGGTGGTCCGCTTCATACGGTTGTAGACCCGGTCTGCCAGGGGCACCCGTAGCAGGCTGCCGCGGACATGGGCGATCAGACCCTGATCCAGGGGCAGGGTCGGGGTCATCGGCATCAGCTCCAGCAACGCATCGAGATGGCCTGACAGGGCCTGCCTTGCCTGGGCGTTCTCGGCACCGGGGAGATTCAATTGCCACTGCAGCAGCATCCAGGTCTTGACGGTTTCGGCATCGAAATGTTCGCTGTCATCGAACATCAGATAGACCTTGAGGGCCTCGTAGAGGTAGTCGGGATTGTTCCCCTCCTGGATCAGCTGCTCTTCCAGGCTCAGGATGATGCGCGGCAGAAACAGGTTCTTCAGACTGGTGTGGTAGGCGCTGACAGCCTCGCTGCCGAGCTTGTCTCCCTGATAGAGACCCAACCCCATCAGCCAGGGGATCTCGGCCTCCTGGTCGGCATAGCCCCCTGGAATTCGGCGTACCGTGTCGAGGGCCGGCACCACATTGGCCAGGGTCAGGTCGTCCGGTGCCACGGCGTTGACCTTCTCCTCCGCGGCGTTTGCCTGTATCGCCACCTGATCGATATAACTCTGGTTGCGGCTGTAACTGGTGAACCAGGCGATTCCGGCAAGCACGGCGAGGGAGAGGGCGCCGGCATAGGCCATTCGTTGCAGCCAGGCACGCCGTTTCTCAACCCGGGTATTGACCCCCGCCAGATGGGCTTCGGGAAATATCAGGTCCTTGAACAGCCGGTTGATGAAAAAGCTGCGTCCGCTGCCGGAAAAGGCGGGTGCTATCTGCCGATTGAGGCCGAACTCCTGGGCCATGGACCCGAGCAGCCGATCGATGGGGGTACCCTCCTGGGTACCGCTGGTGAAGTAGATACCCCGCACCATGGGGGTCTCCTGGAAGCGGTTGGCACTGAAGGCCTCATAGAGAAAGCTCTCTGCTGCCTCACGCAGGGCGCTGAACTGCTGGGGGAAGGAGTAGATCAGGATTCTGCGCTTGGTGTCCCGCTCCTGTTCCAGACGATCCATGAGACGGACATCGATACGCTTCTCCAACGCCCTGAACTCATCCTGGAAGCGGCTGATTCCGTCATCCTCGTCACCCTTCTCGGTGAGGGGAAAGGTCATGCCCCATACCTGGTTGCGCTCCTCGCGCCCCATGTTTTCGAAGAATTCGCTGAATCCCGCCAGTAGATCGCATTTGGTGAACAGCACATAGATGGGGAAACGGATGCCGAAGTGATCGATCAGCTCCTTGACGCGCATGCGGATCGCCTTGGCGTGATTGACACGCTCCAGCTCGGTCAGCTGCAGGATATCCTCCACGCTGATTGCCACCAAGGCGCCGTTTATCGGCCTGCGCTTACGATGTTTCTTCAACAGGTCGAGGAACCCCATCCAGGCTGCCCGGTCGACCTCTTCGTAGCTGTCCTGGGTGGTGTAGCGTCCCGCGGTATCCAGCAATACTGCATCGTCCGTAAACCACCAGTCGCAATTGCGCGTGCCGCCTATACCGCGCACGGAATCCTTGCCCAGCTTGTCCTCCAGGGGGAAATGGAGACCCGAGTTGAGCAGGGCTGTGGTCTTCCCACTGCCCGGCGGGCCGATAAACATATACCAGGGGAGTTGGTAGAGGAACTGGCGATCCTGTTTCCCTCCGAGTTTCGACTCCTTGAGGATTCTGATCGCCTCGTCGAGGCGCTGGCCTAGAATCGCCACCTCCTCATCCGATTCATGGGCGTGAATCTGAGGTTGGCCCTTTTGTCCGACCACACTCTCCAACATCTGCTGGTTTTTCTTGCGCGCGGTAAGAAAACGGCGTAATTCCATGCCCAACCAGATCAGCACCACCAGGAGAATGGCGATCAGGCGCCCAATCGCCGAGCCCAAGGGTTCGACCCCGGCGATCGCGATCAACGGGCCGACCAGCCAGATGATGACCGAGATGGCGATCAGGCCCAGGATGGCAACGAACCAGCGATTTTTTATGATGCCCATTATTGCTCGCATGAGTCGATGCCTACTGTTTTATCAGTGTGATCTCCACACGCCGGTTGCGTGCTCGACCCTCGTTGGTGTTATTCGATGCAAGGGGCTCAGCCGAGCCTCTGCCGATGCTCTGGATGCGGCTCGGACTGGCAAGGTCGCTTGCCATTATCTTCGCCACCGATTCGGCACGGGCACGGGAGAGGTGCCAGTTGGAAGGAAAGCGCAGACTGCGAATCGGCACGTTATCCGTATGCCCCTCGACCACAATCTCCCCCTGCAGCTGGTCCATGGCGGCCGCGATTTTGTTCAGCAGCGGTAGAAACTGCGACTTCACGGCGCCGCTTCCTGATGCAAACAGGCCATCGCCGGCAATCCGCACACGGCCTTCGCTGTAATCTTCCAGCACATCGACACTGCCCTGGGTTATCTCAGTCGCAAGCAGGACACGCAGGGTGAGTTCGGGTTCCGGTGCCGGTGGCGGTTTACGCTCAACAACGGTTTTTACATTGCGTGCTATGTTGTGCAGTTCGGCATGCACCGGATCCGATTTCACATTCAGGCTGAGATTGAAACCCGAGTACATCAACAGCAGGATCACACCGGAAACGGCCAGCACGACCCAAAGGGGAACATACTGCACCAGGGCAATCTGCTTCAGATAGATACCCTGCCAGTTGCCCGAGAGATCGCGCTCATACTCTTCATGGTGATTGCGGATGGTGCGATAGAGATTGTCGCGCAGGGTCTGCAGCTGTGCATAACCGTCGGGCAGGGGTTTATAGCGCCCCTCGAAACCGAACGAGAGACAGATATACATCACCTCCAGCAGCTCGATATTCTTGGCCGGATTCTGCAGCAGTTTCTGCAACAGCTGGAAGAACTTTTCGCCACCCCACGCCTCATTGTGCAGGCTCACCAGGAGACTCTGGTCCCGCCACAGGCTTTGGTTGCCCCAGGGGGTGGAGAGCACGGTCTCGTCGAGGGCGGTACACAATACGTAGCGTGTCCAGAAGATCGTCTCCTTATCCACGCCAAGCTCTTGCGCGTTGCGTTCGAACCCCCTGATCTTTTCGATGATACCGTTCTTCAATGCGGCCGGATCGGGGTGGGAAGGTGTTTCCCGCAGGCGGCCCAGCAGTGAAAGGAGGGCAGTGGCGGAAATCTCCAGTTTGTTCGCTCCCTGGCGGGTCGGCAGTCTCGGTGCAGGAGTTGAGCGTTGCGTTGGGGGCGCCGGCTGGCTGGGTTGTTGGGGTGGCGTTTGTGGTTGTGATGCAGGTCCCTTGCCTCCAGGTCGGGGACGGATCACGGTACGGTCACCAGCGTCGTTGGGCTTCATGCCAAATGGGTCGTCATGATCCATGGTCAACTACCTTTTATTGCCCAAAGTTCGAGTTCCAGACCAGGGAAGTCACCTCCTATATGTATGGCACATCCTCCTGAGGTTTCAAGGAGGTTCCAATACTCGTTATTCTTATCGAGTTCAAAGTAACTGAAGCCTGCATTGTAGGGTATCTGCCTCGGTGCCACGGAGAGGATGCGCAGGCCGATGCCTGGGAGCTGGAGGTTCACCAGATCGCGGATTTTTTCCACCGGGCCGATCTTGGTCTGGCTCGGAAAACGGCGTTGCAGGACATCGGCCGTCATGCTGGCATTCACTGCCAAGACGAATATCGCGTCGCCGAGCAATGATCGATCGGATATGACCGCGACCCTTATGCCATACTTTCTCTCTTCCAGGGGTATGGCTACTGCCTTCTGTTCCAAAACCATGCTCAGGGAACGTCGCAGCTCACGCATCAGCGGGGTAAATGTCTCCTGCAACTCCTGATGTTGATAGATGGCAAAGTCGGGAGGCCGTTTATTGCTGCTGGTAAAGGTGGCCAGCTCACCCGCCAGCTGCAACGATGCCCGGTAAAAAGAGATGGGATGTAACGGTGTGGTTTCGCTGAAGTGGGTATAGAGCGGTTCGAAGCGGTTCACAACCTGTAGCATCAGAAAGTCGGCGACTTCGGCGATACCCTTGCCGCCATCGACCAGGCGTGAAGCGATTGCATCGGCACGGTGATGCAGCAGACCCTCGATCTCCTTCACATAACCGTCAAGCCGGGGAGAGACCTGGCAGTCGAGGCAGGGCGGGATAAAATCCTCGTCCAATACCAGCATGTCGTCGGAGCGACGTTCGACGATCTTTGTCACCGCGAGGTGGGCGAACTCCTCGAGTTCGGATGAACCGATCAGGAGTCGCATTGTCGGCTGGGCCACCTGCAGGGTGGAGCTGTTGGTTGAGCCCGCAATCCCATCCTTGATCTCGATCTCTTCAGCCACATAGCGTTCCAAACCCTCCTCCTGGTCTGTGAAGCGGACGTTCGCGGTGCCCTGGCGTGACAGCGGCAGGGCGAGATAGATGATGTCGCCCTTATGCTCGGCATCTATATCCAAAGGCGGAGGCGGATGATCGTTGCCGGGAATGTCGAATGTTGTACCGTCAGGGAGTACGCCGCGGCAGGATTCGATGGCCAGCCTGCCGAGTGCCAGGGCCTGCCTGTCGATTTTCAAATGGGTGAAGCCCCAGCTGAATGGGGTGAGATCGGAACAGCGCGCTTCGACCATATGCTCCAGGAAGCGCTCCTGCTGCTGAAAGTGGTGTGGTCTGAGGAACATTCCCTCCGACCAGACAATCCTAGACATCCAAGACATGAGTTCGGCTCTTTATAGTCAGTTATCTACTTTTTCTGAAGCACGATGCCGTTCTTACCAAACTCTATCACAAAGGTAGTTTCATCGTGCAGGTCGATCTCTATCGATCGGCGCCATGCGGCGTTCTCAATATCCCGATAGGCGCCAATCACACCCACATAGCGTGTATCGGGTTGCAGGTCCCGCTCCAGCATCTTCACCTCACCGGGTTGGAAGTGGAGTTCGTCCCGCATCAGCATCTCATCACCCAACAGGGCCACATCTTGTTCAAACAGATTGAAAAAGTCGGCATTGTTGAAGACACTCAGCGACTTCAACTCATAAATGCGGGCAACGATGGGCGACGGTCGGCTGTTGATATCGGGATTGACACCGCTAGCGGCACTCATCGTCACGGTGCTGGTGGAGACACTGGGACCGCCCATCATCATCAACAGGTAGAGAAGTCCCAAGATATGCAGTAGGTTTCTTATGCTTGCTCTCATCTGCGTGCTTCCTGTCAGTTGGGTGAGCCGGGATCGGAGCGTTTCAGCGACTCCAAACGGCGAATCTGCTCTTCGTAGGCTTGGGAAAAGGTGCGTCCAAAGAGTTGGTGAAAATCGTCTTCCGCTTCATTGGCGATTTCGGTATAGAGTTCCGTGAAGAGCTCCCAGGTCTTGGCTTGACGATACAGGGGCAGTTTTTCCAGCAATGCCTGTTGACCGAGACGCTGTTCCAGTATCTCAGGTTTAAAACGTTGCAATACGGCATGCAAGGCTGCCTGCATGCCTACCATTACCGCAAGCATATGCGCCTCGATATCCTCATGGGCCTCTTCGAATGCAGCGAGGGGAGAGAGATAACCGCTGCTCGGATTTGGATTGATAATGTGACGCAGTGCTTCCTCGATGTTGATGGAGAACTTCAGGGGATTGTTCTCTAGCGGCTGTATCATGGTTTGGGACATGCGAAACTCACCCTTCATCTGCGCTCTTGCACGCAATACCGACATGGTGCCGCTGACACTGACCCGCAATACCTTGCCGAGGTTCTGCAGAAGCGTTGTCAGCGGAAGATCGGCAAAGTGGTTTGCGTCAACTCCCATGCTTTCAGCCAAGGCATGGCGTAGTGCCGTCTCATCCGCGGAGTGCACAGACGGAGGTTGCGTTGCTGCAGCTGTTGTCGTGCCTGGCTGCTTGGCAGGTGAGGGTGTCGGAATCTGCCTGGCGACCGGCGTCGGTTCTACGGCGGGTTCTGTATCCGGGATCAGGGGGGGCTGATCGGGTATATCGGGTAGCGGCGCTTCGTCGAGCGGGGGCAAGGACTCGATGGGAGGGATTGCCTTGGACACACTGTCCTGAAGCAGGCTTTTGTCTTCCTGATCCCAATCTTCCGGAATCGGACTCGGTTGATTGAAATAGGCGTTCAGGTCGGGAGTATGATCAGCCTGGGAGGGCAGTCCCGATAACCCGTCATCGGAGGAAGATTCGTCGGTTTCGAGGCTGGGTGTCTCCGGTTCTTCCAGGGAGTAGCCTTCGTCGACGACAGCTTCAGGCTGAGGTTCCAATGGAGCTGAGAAGCCCTCTTCCAGATCCTGTCCTGCCTGCTCATCGACCATCCTTGCAAAAGGATCGTCCAATCCATCGAAACTGTTGTTTTGCAGGATCTGATTGGCCGTTTCCTCGATTGTCACACCGATATCGTAGTCACCGATGGTAAAACTGTCGCCGTGATGTAGCACAACCCGGTTGTTCTTGCCCACGGGTTGCGCGGAGCGGTTTATGAATATCCCATTGGAGCTGAGATCCGTGATGTGAAAGGCATCGTCGCTGAAATCGATCAGTGCATGGCGACCCGATATGAAACGTTCCGGATCGGGCAACACCCAGTCATTCTCGTTCCTGCGGCCGATACTGCCACCCTGTTTGTCAAAAGTCACCGTCATGGGTTGTGTCGGCGGACCCCCGGCAACTCGGTTGGCTGTGAGCGTGATCTTCATGCTGCCGCTATCCGAATGTCTGTCTCAGGTTTAATCAAAGTTATAGTTGAATTCATCATTCTCCACACCGATGTGGATTTTGCCAATGGGACGCGACTCCATCTTTTCAATCAATACATGCCGGCTGATCTCGGGAAGCATGGTGTTGGTCAGGATGGCGTCCACCATGCGCGCGCCGCTCTCCACTTCGGTGCAGCGGTTGATGATCAAATCTACGACTTTGTCGTCATAGGTGAGCGGGATGTCATGGTTTTCATGGATGCGCGATTCGATACGGCCCAATTGCAGGCGCACCACCTTGGCAAGGATTTCATCACTCAGCGGATAGTAGGGAATCACTACCAGACGGCCGAGCAGGGCGGCGGGAAAGACCTTCAGCAATGGATCGCGCAGGGAGCTGGCGATGGCATCCGGTTCGGGCATCAATTCGGGGTCCTTGCAGAGATTGTCAATCATCTCTGTGCCGACATTCGAGGTAAGCAGGATCAGGGTGTTCTTGAAATCGATATGGCGTCCCTCGCCATCCTCCATCCAACCTTTGTCGAAGACCTGAAAGAAGATTTCGTGGACATCCGGATGGGCCTTCTCCACCTCGTCCAGCAGGACCACGCTGTAGGGTTTGCGCCGCACCGCCTCGGTCAAAATACCGCCCTCGCCGTAACCGACGTAGCCGGGCGGTGCTCCCTTTAGGGTGGAGACGGTATGCGCCTCCTGAAACTCGCTCATGTTGATGGTGATGACATTCTGTTCGCCACCATAGAGGGATTCGGCCAGGGTCAACCCGGTCTCCGTCTTGCCCACTCCAGAAGGGCCGCAGAGCATGAAGACACCGATCGGTTTGTTGGGGTTGTCCAGGTTGGCCCGTGATGTCTGGATACGCCGGGAGATCATCTGCAGGGCGTGGTCCTGGCCGATAACCCGCTTTGCCAGGGTGTCGCTGAGGTTGAGAATGGTCTCGATCTCGTTTTTCACCATCCGTCCCACGGGGATGCCGGTCCAGTCGCCTACCACCGAAGCGACAGCCTGGGCGTCTACGCTGGGCAGGATAAGGGGGCGCTCGCCCTGGAGTTCGGCCAACTCCGATTTGAGTTCCGCAAGGCGCTGTACCATCTCTTCCTCACTCATCTCGGGTGGCGGTGTTGATGGCGTCTCCTCTGCCTCGCTCGTTGCTTGCGTTTCGTCTTGTGCGGCGGTTCCCTCGCTGTCGTCATCCTCCGGGGTTGCTGCCTCCTCCCCGGTAATCAAGCCCTTGAGCTGCTGTTGCATCTGCAACAGCTCCTGTACCAATGCCTTTTCGCTCTCCCAACGCGCATTGAGCTGCTCCAGGCGGTCGCGCTCCGCGGCCAGTTTTTCGCGGCCGGCACTTTCTCGCTCCCCGGTGTCCATGCCGATGGCCTTCTCCCGGTCGATAATCTCCAGTTCCGTCTCCAGGGCTTCGATACGGCGCTGGCTGTCATCTACCTCGGCTGGGACGGCGGCCTGACTGATGGCGACCCGGGCACAGGTGGTGTCGAGCAGACTGACCGATTTGTCCGGCAGTTGACGGGCGGGGATATAGCGATGCGAGAGACGGACCGAGGCATCCAGTGCCTCGTCGAGTATCTGCACCTGGTGATGATCCTCCAGGGTCGAGGCCACCCCGCGCATCATGCGGATGGCCCTATCCTCGTCCGGTTCATCCACCTGTACCACCTGAAAGCGACGAGTCAGTGCCGGGTCCTTCTCAATATATTTCTTATACTCCGCCCAGGTGGTGGCAGCCACTGTACGCAGGGTACCGCGGGCGAGGGCGGGTTTCAGCAGGTTGGCCGCGTCCCCTGTGCCAGCGCTGCCGCCAGCACCGATCAGGGTATGTGCCTCATCGATGAATAGAATGATCGGCTTCTCGGAAGACTGGACCTCTTCGATCACCTGTTTGAGACGGTTTTCGAACTCACCCTTCATGCTGGCGCCTGCCTGAAGCAGACCGACATCGAGCACCCGAAGGGTGACATCCTGCAGCGATGGGGGTACGTCGCCACGGCCAATGCGCAGGGCGAATCCCTCGACCACTGCAGTCTTGCCGACACCTGCCTCGCCGGTGAGAATAGGGTTGTTCTGCCGCCTGCGCATCAGGATATCGACTATCTGACGTATCTCTTCATCGCGTCCAACGATCGGATCGATCTCGCCGTTTCGGGCTCTCTCGGTCAGATCGACGGAAAACTGGTGCAGTGCCTGTTGCTTGCCCATCTGGGCCGGCGCGATGGCATCGCTGGCCTCGCCCGGTGCTGCCCCGCCGCCGACCTGGAAGCCGTCGCTTGAGCGCAGGGCCTGCTCGGGGGAGCCCTCGACCACTTCGTCAAAGCGGTCCGTGAGGGTATCGATACCGATTTTCTGGAACTGATCGGAGATCCGCAGCAGGGCGTTGCGCAGACTGTTGGTCTTCAGAATGCCGATAATCAGATAACCGGTGCGCACCTGGCTGTCACCGAACATCAAGGTGCCATAGACCCAGCCCCGTTCAGTGGCTTCTTCCACATGGGAGGAGAGATCGGAGATCGAGGTCGAGCCACGGGGCAGGGCATCGAGGGTTTCGGTGATCTCCTTTGCCAGATGGGATGGCTCCAGGTTGAACTGTTTGATGATGCGATGGAGATCGGAATCCTGCAACTGCAGTATCTGATGCAACCAGTGAACCAGCTCCACGTAGGGGTTGCCGCGCATCTTGCAGAATACGGTGGCACTTTCGATGGCCTTGTAGCCAAGGCTGTTCAGTTTCCCAAAGAGTGCGGCACGATTGATTTCGCTCATCTTTGAAGCCCTCTAATTTCAAGCGGATGCAGGAGCAGGTCATCGCCGTCCCGTCCAAGTGGTTGCTGAGCAAGCCAGGTTGTCCAGCCCAGGCGGCTTTCGCCGTCGAGACTGAGTGGAGGCACCTCCTGCTCTTGGAGTATCAGGTTCAATTCCCAATCCAGTTCATCGCCGATGTAGTTTTTTACAATAGCAATCAGTCGTTCCAGGCTTTCGCCTCCCGGCAGCATTCGTTGGTAATCGGTGAAGTTGACTGCGCCGATAACAATGCGGAACTTCTGTTGTCCCTGCCAGACACGATCGCCAAGGATAATGGTCATTCCCAGTGTACTTATATCCGTGGATTCACCCAATCTGCAGCGGCTGTTGTCCGGTAGATCGATCCAGGTACCAATAAACTCATCGATGCGAACAGGAAGTTGGAAAAAATCCTGCAGGATCGCCTCCAGGCCTTCTGCGTTGTGGGTATGATCGGCAAGCCGTCCGGCATAGTGAAGTTTCGCCAGATCCGGCATCGCATCACGATCGCGCAGGTGAGGCGATCCAATGCCGAATACAGAACCGAGATAGTTGCCAAATCTGTCGTCCTGGGGGCGATCGAAACTGACGCTGGGCTGGCTGTTTGCCCAGACACGATAGAAGAGGGTCAACAGCCGGTGATGAAAATGATCGAGAAAGCCTACCTGGGTGGTGTCATGCTCATTATGGATACGATTGCGGACATACTCAGTGAGATGCAGGGGAAGCGGTCCGTTGGGTCCGAAGAGGCCGAAAAAGTAGACCCCCAGGCGGGGCGGCAATCCCGACTTGCCCTGCTTGAACGAGGAGAGCGTGGACGGTTGAAACGCCATGGTCGGATCCTGCCCGAGACGTATCTTGTCACGCTTGCTGTGCAGCGAATCGCTGAGTCGGGGCTCGTTTGGGTAGGCGCATTCCAGACGCCGCATCGCCTGATAAAAATCGAAGCGATAGGGCGCCTGTTGCAGCCTGTCAAACAGACCTAGAGCGTTTGTCTCAGACCCAGCCTTACCGGCCATCGCATGATCTCTCCGCGTTGAAGTGTGGTCACCACAGTCTCCGTAAAGGAGTTGATGGCGGTATATTTTCTGAAAAACTGCTCCATCATGGCACCGAACAGAAACGCACCACTACCTTCGAAGGCCGTTTCGTCCAAGGTGAGGGTGACCTCGAGACCCCGCCCAAAAGCGATGGGGCCCGGGCTGGGCAGGCGCCTGTTGACTGGTTTCGAAGTAATCGATACAACCCCTTCCACCTGTTTACGCATCGTAGGATCGCTGGTGTCGGCATAGAGCTGGAGAAAATCCTTCAATGCCGCCGTACTCTGCTCCTGGTCCTCGCCGGAGAGTGAAAGATAGTTGAGCGAGAGATGGTTGATCAAACGCCAACTGATGCTGCCTTTGGGTATGGACGGTTTCGGTTTCGATGGTGCGCCGATACAACGGATATTATTCACCGGCGTGCTGCTCTCCAGGGTGAAACTCGATTCGCCCTGACCCAGCGGTATGTGCATTGAGAGATCGCGGTTGGTGCAGAGGGTCGTTACAGAAAGCTGTCGCAGGTCGCTCTGGAACGGGGCTTCATCCGCATCCACGATGGAGACAAAGACCTCGTTGCCTATATAGCCGGAGCGCGCACCTTCGCGCTGCTGCTTCGATGACAACAGTCTCGGTACCCGGTTGATTGCGTAATAGGCTCTGGGTTGATCCGTGGTGATGAAATCGTTGCTGGCATAAAAGGGATAGAAGGTCTGACTCTGTTCGTTGTTGCTGCCGAATCCCTTGATCTCCGCGACTTCATACACCTCATAGTCCATGGGCCGTGTGCGATCGGGCAGAATGTGGTATTCAGCTTCGCTGTCGGAGAGGTGTATACGGTCGGCCCGCTTGGGAAACAGGTTGATACAGGGTGCGCAATAGAGAAGAAAATTAGCCTCGCTCAGGCTTCCTTCGAGCCCGGGATCGCTCTCATCGAGGAGAATATAGAGGTCCAGCGCATTTCCCTTGCATGCGCTGACTACAGGTTTCAGGTCATGCAACTCGAGAAACATGAAGCGTTCCGGCAGGGTGTAGTATTCCGCCAGGTAGCGATAACCCTGGAATGATCGGGGGCCGTAGGGTAACAGTGCTTCGTTCTCGGCAAATCCCATGATTCGCGCCGGCCTTGGCCGGGTGGTCGAAGCGTGGCTTTCCGCTTCAGGATCACGGCCCACAATACGCAGTGTGTGACCGGCGAGGGCCTCAAAGGCGCGCATCCCCGTCTCTCCTCCGGTAACGAACAGGGGGAGCCTATGCAGATCCAGTTTGTTGAAAGGAATTTCCCCGGTTGTATTCAGCCTGATGCGAATCGCTGCCTTGGCGTTCTCCTGCCTGCCGATGGCGGCCAGCTTTATCGCCGCAGGCGTTGGCAGATAGTCCACGCTCTGAATTTCGATTGGCCAGAGTGTGACATCCTGTGCTGTTCTGTAGATACAGGCGGTATGAATGCCCTTGCCAAGCCTGCTGCGCAGGGTCGAGTGGCGTGGCAGGAGAAATCCATCTCCCAGGGAGGGCTCAAGCATATCGGCCTGAAACTGCACCACCATCATTGAAGGAGTTGGGCAGAGATAGTGGGGAAAGACCCGCTCCATCAGGTGTTGGGTGAAGCGTGGAAACTCCTCGTCGATCTTGAGCTGGATTCTGGCGGCGAGGAAACTGAAACCCTCGAGCAGGCGTTCCACATAGGGATCGGCACATTCGAACTCGTCAAGGGAGAGACGGCTCGCAATCTTGGGATAGGCCTTTGCAAACTCACTGCCCATCTCACGCATGAATTGCAGTTCACGGTTGTAGTATTTGAGCAGTCGCGGATCCATCAGCCTACTCCATACCCGAGCTGAAGGCATCGGAGAGGGTTACACCACCTTCCTCGAGGTCGATCTGGGTCTTAATGAGCAGATGAGAGGGTGTCGGCACTGCCCACAGTTGGCCCTCGATTTCAAACATCAGGCGGTTGTGGCTCTCCTTGCCGCTGTCTTTGACGGAACGGACCCTGACAGACTGGGGCAAGATGCGCGGTTCGAAGTCCTGAATTGCCTGTCGCACCATGCGTTCGAGCTTGCCGAGATCCATGCCTGTAACCAGGTGTCCGGAGAGCTCGGTCAGGCCATAGTTGAGCACTGAATGTTCCACCTCGGGACAGGAGGCAAGCTCTTCGGTAGTTGCCAGGTTAGTGGTGTTCAGCAGCCAGGCCAGGTCACGAAGGACCAGCTGCCGCAAACGGCGCATCGAGAGTACCCGCTTATCCTGTGATTCACGACGCTTCGCCGGCTCATCATCGGTTAACCGGTCCAGCAGAGACGGTTGTAGTTGCTGTTGTTGTTTAGCGCTCTTCAAGCTGCCAACCTCAACGGACCGACGAAAGGTTCTGGTAGTGTCTTATGGCCATGGGACAGTTCGGTGTTGCCTAATCTTGAGGGAGCTGAAAAACAATCTGTCGGGTACCCAGCAACGGATACTCGTCCTGATTGGTGGCAAGCATCCTCTGCCCGAGTCCCGAATAGAGTCCTGGGTGGGGTTCTTGCCATTCGGTCTTTCGTGCCAGCTTCAACATCGCGTCATCGTGATCTTCCGTGGTGGTGTAGCGTGTGGGTATCAGGGCAACACTCTGGCCCTCGTTTTCGAAAGTCAGATGAGCGGGTGCCCATACCATATCCCTGAGGTCTTCGGGCGGCTCGATAGTGATCTCTTTGAGGCGCAGCATAGGGATCCAGTAGTATCGGCCGTTGATGATCGCCTCGAGCATCGGCCCGATTCGGTTGTCGGCGTCGGCAATCCACTCAAAGGGTTGTCCGTCGATGCTGCCGGCAGTAGCCGGTGCCTGCTCGAATGCCCGGTTTCGCATCTCCTCGGACTGGCTGTATTCGCCATGCCCTGCATGACGCAGGGCCTCGATGAGAAACGCACTCCACTGTGGTGGTTCGCCAAAGATCAAAGGCGATCTTTCGCCGTTGAAAACCTCTTTGCGAAAAAGCTCGCACTGGATCGCTTCCCGATAGGTTTGCGCCATCGGTAGATTCAACGGATCCATGTCGCCGGCCACATCCAATTGACTCAATGCCCGTTGCCAATCGCCGATTATGCAGAGCAATTGAAAGAGAAATATCCTTAATTTCGCATTCGAGGGTTCTTTTCTTATTGCTTGTTGCAGCGATTGCAGGGCCTTGTCCAATTCGCCTTGTTGTAACAGTTCTTCTGCTTGCGTCATGATGATCCTATCCGCCCTCTGCTTGAGGTATGCTGCGACACTTCCAGCGTCAGAGTGCTTCTTATTGTATGCAGTGCCTAAACGTGCGATTCGCTAAACTCATCGTCCATCCGCTCCCAGTAAAGGGAGCGGATGGAATGCGTCGTGAATGAATCGAGGATCGAGATGGTATCAATATCAGCCCTGTACGTTCTTCTCCAGATCCCAGGTCCTGTCGGTGCCCGCACCCGGCTTGCCCTTATGATCCAGCGAGATGTATTCCCACTTGATCTTACCATAGGCAAAATCCACGGTTTCAACAGGTTTGATTTCATCGCCTGCGCTACCGCTCGGTATGACTGATTGGACGATTACATCTTCGAGGGTGTATTTCATGAAGATGTGCTTGTCACCCGCGGCCTCGCAGAGATGGACCTCCACCTTCGGGATATGCTCACCCTTGGCGCACTTGATGTTGAGGTCCGGGGTGCCGTTGTCAATGGTCTTGACGGCGGTGAAAGCAGAGAAATCGGCCCGTCCGCCCGTGCGACCGCCGGTGCCGCTGGCACCCGAGACAGGCTGGCTTACACCGTGTGAGTAGCTCAATAGCTCTATCCATTTACTGTGCTGGTCATCGGTGCTTTCGCCATCGATACCATCTATTTTCATAAACATATCAACTGCCATTACTTTATCCTCCTGTAAGTGAAACTATTTTGGTATCAGGCCGTTTTTTCTGACGGCAGTTTGGATACCAAGCGTAATGAAACTGTCAAACCCTCAAGCTGGTAGTGAGGGCGCAGGAAAAACTTTGAGGTGTAGTACCCCGGGTTTCCCTCAACCTCGGAGACGACCACTTCGGCTGCTGCCAGTGGCTTACGCGCCTTGTCCTCTTCTGAAGCCGTCGCTGGGTTGGGCTCGACATAATTCATGATCCATTTGTTGAGCCACTTTTCCATGTCGTCCCGCTCTTTGAAGGAGCCGATCTTGTCGCGCACGATACATTTGAGATAGTGCGCGAAACGGCAGCTGGCAAAAAGGTAGGGCAGACGCGCCGCGAGGTTGGCGTTGGCGGTTGCGTCCGGATCGTCATATTCAAACGGTTTCTGCAGCGACTGCGCGCCGATAAAGGCGGCGAAGTCGGAGTTCTTACGATGCAACAGCGGCATGAAGCCGTTTTTCGCCAATTCCGCTTCGCGGCGATCCGAAATCGCAATTTCGGTCGGACACTTCATGTCCACGCCACCATCATCTGTGGGGAAGGTGTGGGTCGGCAGGCTCTCCACCGCACCACCTGACTCAACGCCGCGGATGCGAGTCGTCCAACCATACAGCTTGAAAGCCCGGTTGATATTCACCGCCATCGCATAGGCTGAGTTCGACCAGGTGTACTTGTTATGCTGCGCACCCTCCGTGTCCTCTTCGAAATCGAACTCCTCGACCGGATCCGTTTTCGCGCCATAGGGGAGGCGTGAGAGGAAGCGCGGCATGGCAAGACCGATATAGCGGGAGTCATCGGACTCTCTCAATGAGCGCCAGGAGGCATACTCGGGGGTTTGGAATATCTTGGTCAGGTCACGCGGATTGGCGAGTTCCTGCCAGGAGTCCATCTGCATCACGGTCGGTGCCGCACCCGCGATGAAAGGTGCGTGGGCGGAGGCCGCTATCTTGGACATGCTGGTCAGCAGCTCCACGTCGGGTGGTGACTGGTCGAAATGGTAGTCACCGACCAGGCAGCCATAGGGTTCGCCGCCGAACTGTCCATACTCCTCTTCATAGACCTTCTTGAAAATCGGGCTCTGGTCCCAGGCGGTTCCCTTGAACTTCTTCAGGTTCTTCGCCAGCTCCTGTTTGGATATATTCATCACCCGGATCTTCAACATCTCATCGGTTTCGGTGTTGTTGACCAGGTAGTGTATTCCGCGCCAGCTGCCCTCGAGTTTTTGAAAATCCTCATGGTGGAGGATAAGGTTGACCTGCTCGGTCAACTTCCTGTCGATCTCCGCGATGATGCCCTCTATGGTCTCCACGGCATCGTCCGAAACGACGCTGGTCTCTTTCAGTACCTGTTCAGCCAGGGTCTGCACGGCGTTGGTGACCGCCTCCTTGGTGCGCTCAGTCTTGGGTTTGAACTCCTGCTGCAGCAGTGCTGAAAATTCGTCCGGGGCCACCCCCTGTGCCGACTCTTTACCTGCGGTTTGTTGGGTATCTGTTTCAGCCATGCTTTACTCCTCCGTTGAGGACGAATCCTCAGATGGTGCTTCGTCAGGATTTGGGGATGAGGCGAGGGATTGCAGTAACGACGAATCCTTCAGTGCCTTGGCGATCAGCTCCTCGGCCCCCGATTTACCATCCATATAGGTCAGCAGGTTGGCCAGTTGGGTACGGGCGTCTAGCAGTTGACGCAATGCCCCTACCTTTTTTGCAACCGCCGCCGGTGAGAAGTCATCCATACTCTCGAAGGTGATATCCACATTGATGTTGCCTTCGCCAGTCAGTGTGTTGGGAACTCTGAAGGCGGTTCTCGGTTTCATGGCCTTAAGACGTTCATCGAAATTATCGACGTCGATCTCCAGCATTTTTCGTTCAGCTACCGGCGGCAAGGCCTCTTCCGGTTTACCGGACAAATCCGCCATCACTCCCATGATGAAAGGTAGCTGGATCATTTTTTCAGCCCCGTAGAGTTCCACGTCGTACTCAATCTGGACCCTGGGTGCCCGGTTACGGGCTATGAACTTCTGGCTGCTCTCTTTTGCCACGATCTACCTCTCTTTTATCTCTTTACCTAATCGGTATGTTGCCGTTCAAAATCGGATTCCATCAGGACAACTCCATTGCCCTATCTGTCATCTTGCTTCCACAAAAAATCGAATTGGTGCATGCCGTCCGGGGCCAAGTCCTGGACGATCTCATGAAAATCCATTTTCACCAGCCGCTTTGCCCTATCGAGTAGCAACGGGATTGGGCTGGAGGGTTCATTTTTTCGGTAGTATTGGTTGATCCTCTCCAGGGCGCTGATGACATCGTCACGGCTGTTTATAACCCCAGGGGATGAACCCTGCTGCTGTGCCGGTGCCGCGGCGGCATCGGCAATCGATCCGTCTTCCAGGATATCGACCCCGGTTCGTGCCGCGACCTCCTTCTCCAGCAACTTCATGTGTTCCGTCAAGGCTTGAAGATTGGGTGCGTTGTCTATCCCAACCAGTTCATTTAGCCGGCTCTCTATCCCGTTAACGCTCGCTATGGCAGCTTGAATATGGGAGAGGGTGCGTTGCGATTCCTCGCTCGGACATTCACGGAAGGCGGCGTCGATCTGGTCCAGGGAGGCATCCTGGTTGTCGGTGTCGTTCGCTTGCAAGGAGCCGGATGCCAGTTGTATGTCACGGTAACTGTATCTGCCCATTACCGTGGAAGAGACCAGTGGAATCTTGCTGATGGCGCCCAGGGCGTCAATCGGGTCGCAGAGGTTGATCAGGGTATTGATTCTGAGCGTAGGGTCGTTATTGTCTTCTGGATCGAGCTGTGGGTGCAGACTCTCCCAGTAGTTATCGATATAGCCTTTGATCAGCGACAGGCCATCGGCAAGTCCCGCAAAGCCGTCTGTGTGTATCAAGGCCCGGGTGAGATGGATGGCAGCACGCAGGTCCTTGCTCTGTTCAACCAACTGCAGTGCTCTTTTTTTGAGTTCCCGCCAGTCTGGATCTTCAGCCGGAATAACGGTATCCCCAAATTCCTGCTCTTCCTTACCTTCAGCGGCCCGCTCCATTTCGCCGAACAGCGGATCGTATTCCAAATCAGAGCCCGCGGGTGCCTCCTCTGATATTGCGGAGAGAAGTTTTTCAAGGTCAATGGTTGCGGTCAATCCTGCGTCCCCCATGGAATAAAGGTTATTCCACTATTTGTTTCTTAATGCTTTGTCTCTTGTGGTTCTAATTGCATCGGACTTCACTCGCTGGCTATCCGGTGCCGATCCTGTATTTTCCTTTATACAATTAGGTTTAGCACAAATCTGTTGTAGTTGATACTACATCAAATATACATGAGTGGAAGGTAAATATTACCAACCTGCTCAATTGATCGGCCGTCCCCATGCTTCATTTATATGTCTGCCACAGATCATGGTGAATATTCACACGCCGCGCCAGTTGCAAGGTCACCCACAACCCCCTTAAGGGTCGATCGGCAGAGCCAGGTGTTGATACCAGGGTATCTGAATGACGTTCCTATTGCGGCTACCGACGACCGGAACAAGACCAAGCTTGAGCAGCCGCTCGATTTGCCGTTCAGACAATAGATGTCTGGCGCAGGGTTGAAGATGGCGTTCTCCCTCACTTTGATAACTATAGGCCGGTAGTTCTGTCAGTAGACTTGGCTGTTCACCCGCTCCTTCGTTCATCCTTTGATTTATCTGCAGGATCAATGCTGCATACGCGGGGTTGCCCCAAAGCAGCTCATCGATTGACCAAGACTCCTCCAGCTCTTCAAATGAAAACGATTGAACCGGATCTGTGCTTGGCCCGTAGGGGAGCCTGAGCAGTACCTCTGGATAGAGCAGCGAGATCCTCGTGGCCATTGGCCGTGTTCTGAATGCCTGCCATGCCGTGAGATGATCCTCAGCTGAAGCATCACCGACTAAAAGGCTCGAATCGGCCCCGGCCAGCAGGGTACCGTCGTAACGATCGACCAATGACCCTAGCCACTCAAGCATAGCAATCTGTCCATGATCCGGGCCATAGCAATGATTGTCTATAAGTATAAAATCGGATTCTGATGCGGTATCTCTCTCAATCCTCTCATTAAGCAGGCGACAGAGTGGTGAGGACTTGGGATCCGGGTGGTCAGACCGCTGCTGATGCAGCAGGTCCCGCGGCATGTTCAGGATATAGAATCGTACTGCCGGATCCGCTTCGGTACTGTGCAGAAGCCAGTCAACGGAACGCCAACAAGCCTCCAGCTGTTGGAAGGCTTCGAGATGGAGCAGGCTTCTCAAGGAGTCGGCTCTGTCATCGGACTGCAGTCCATCAGGGGAACTGCTTTCCACTGTAAGGGATTCACTATGCTCGGTTGCGTTTTCAGCAATTCGTCGAACCACGTTCTCTATCATCGCCTTCTTCGCGCTTGTGATCGTGGATCCGGTTTGTTGCTGCTTTTCAACGGTGAGCGGTCGCTCCCCGAGCAACCGGGAGAGTGTCGCTTGCGCCGATTCGCTTTCATCCGACGCTTCACTCGTCCCGCTCAACCCAGTCGCCTCCTGAGCGCTCTCTGATGGAGCGTCAGTTGTCACAACGGGTGTTGATAGTCGATAGCCGCCCAGTTGCTCAAGCAGTCCGTCCGGGTGGAAGTCATCAAGACTGTTGAAGCTAAGGGATATGGAGTGATCGTCACGCTCTCCTATGGTGAGGGAGGGTTGCAGTTTTGCGATCAGCGCGTCGAGGGTATCGATATCGACCGGGTGCAGTGAAGCGACGCCTTCATTAAGGGGGTTGCCGGTACCGGTGCCACCTCCGAAAGTCCCGAGCATGATGACTGTAAAGCCCTTGGCAGGCTTTCCGGGTCGGTCCCCTTGCCCCTGTTTGCCCAGTTTGACAGAGAAGTGCATTCGCTCCGACATTTTTTGTTCCATCCCGACCAGGGCTTTTTATTAGTATATGACCACCAATAAAAATGTGTTAGCAGCCAATGCTGTTTTTGTATCTACACCGTATCTTATTGACGCCGGGTGAATATGCAAGCAGCGGACAGGCAGATCGACACATCGATGACATGCTATTGCTCATCGGTTTCTCAGCACCCGGTTTCTGCCGGAGCCGGTGATGGAGCTATGTTTATGTCAACTAAATCCAAACGGCGACATGTCGGTTGTGCGGTGCACAGTAAAAAGCGCCACATATCCGCTGTGTAAAAGTACCTACACGACACCATTGACCCAAGCTATTCTGAAACACATACTCTAAACTACTGAGCATGCTATTAATAATCACTCCGGCTAGGAAAAGGTTAGGCATGAGACACAAAAATTACAATGCTTAAATGCGCAGGAGTCTTGGATGGCCTTCACACAGAGCAATCGGCAGTTACAGATCAAAACCCCCTTGGGCGCGGACGAACTCTTGATCCTCAAGATGGAGGCACGGGAGGAGTTGGGCCGTTTGTACGAGTTCACGGTGGATCTGTTGAGTGACAACGAGTCGATCTCACCGGACGATCTTCTGGGCAAGAAGATGACGGTTGAGATGGACATGGTGAATACCACGAAGCGTTATTTCGATGGTTATGTAAGCCGCTTCACCCAGGTGGGGCACCTGGCCTATTTCGCTCACTACCGGGCGACGTTGCGGCCCTGGTTCTGGCTGCTGACGCAGACCTCGGACTGTCGTATTTTTCAGTACAAGACGGTGCCCGATATTGTCAAGGAGGTGTTTGGCGAGAACGGATTCAGTGATTTTGAGGAGCGTCTGAGCGGGAGTTATCGGGAGTGGGAGTATTGTGTTCAGTACCGGGAGACCGATTTCAATTTTATCAGCCGGCTGCTGGAGCAGGAGGGCATCTACTATTTTTTCAAGCACGAGGCGGGCAAGCACACACTGATTTTATGTGATGACTACAGTTCACACAGTGTGCTTGAGGCCTATTCGGATATTCCCTATTTACCGCCCACGGAGACGGGGTCGAGCCGCTGGCGGGACTATATTCATAGCTGGAGGTTCAGCAAGTCGGTGCGGCCGGGCAAGTATGTGCACACCGATTACGATTTCAAGAAGCCGAAGTCGGATCTTTCGACGAATGCGCTGCAGCCGCGCAGTCATGCCTATGCGGAGTATGAGATCTACGACTATCCGGGGGAGTACGAGGTGCCGCCGGACGGGGATAATTACGCCAGTCACCGGATTCAGGAGCTTCAGGCGGGACACGAGGTTCTGGAGGGGAAGGGTAACGCACGGGGTGTGACCACGGGCGGTCTGTTCAGCATGACCGATCATCCGCGTGGGGATCAGAACCGGGAGTATCTGGTTACCGGTGCGAGTTATGCGCTGCACTCCGATGCCTTCGAGTCGGTACCAGAGATTATGCAGGGGCCGTTGTATGTGTGCGAGTTCAGCTGCATGGACAGCAAGGAGAGTTTTCGCACGGCGCGGAGCACGCCGAAGCCGATGGTGCAGGGTCCGCAGACGGCGGTGGTGGTGGGTCCGGCGGGGGAGGAGATCTATACCGACGAGTATGGTCGGGTGAAGCTGCATTTTCACTGGGACCGTTATGACAGCCGGGATGAGAACAGTTCCTGCTGGGTCCGGGTGGCGCAGGTCTGGGCGGGGAAGAACTGGGGAGCGATGCATATCCCGCGGATCGGTCAGGAGGTGATTGTCGATTTTCTCGAGGGTGATCCGGACCGGCCGATCGTGACCGGTCGGGTCTACAATGCGGACCAGATGCCGCCCTACGGGCTTCCGGCGAACATGACCCAGAGCGGGATCAAGAGCCGCAGCACCAAAGGCGGCTCCGGCGACAATTTCAACGAGATCCGCTTCGAGGACAAAAAGGGCTCGGAAGAACTCTACATCCATGCCGAGAAGAACCATACCAATATAACGGAAAGCAGCCGCAGCGAAAGCGTTGGCTATAACCGCTCGCTTACTGTCGGCCATGACAAGAGTGAGCAGGTCAATAACGATAAGACCATCACCATCGCCAAGAATCACACCGAAACGATCGGCTTGAACATGTCCCATACCGTGGGTGTGGACAAGACCGAGACGGTCGGCTCGAACAATACCCAAACCGTGGGTGTCAACAGCACAGAGACCGTGGGCGCCATCAAGGCACTCACTATCGGCGGTCTCTATCAGGTTTCTGTGGGCGGCGCGATGAATGAGACCGTGGCCGGGGCAAAGGCGGAGGAGGTGGGAGGTGTCAAGCTGGAGGCCGTGGCGGGCGACAGAAAGGCCAGTGTCGGCGGTGACAGAGGGGATTCGGTGGCCGGTGACTTGACGGAAGAGGTTGAGGGTAAAAAAGAGTGCTCGATCAAAGGTATGTACAAGATCGACACCCAGGACGAATTCAAGCTGGAGGCGGCGAGCAAGATTGTGATGAAGACAGGCGCTGCATCCATCAGCATGGAGCCGAGCGGCAAGATAGAGGTCTCCGGTACCGACGTCACATTCAAGACCGCCGCAGGCAAGGTACATATCGATCCCGGCGGCATCATTACGATCAAAGGTACGATGGTTAAAATCAATACCTGATGCAAGCTGCGATGACTCAATGATGAATGGTATGCACAAACAGGTTAAGGAGGGGACATGAGTGGTAAACCTGCCGCACGCGTAGGCGATGGTATCGTATGCATCCTGCCCCAAACACTGCCGGCCACACCGCCGCCGCCCCACGCGCCGCCGCCCGGGTTGCCGATTATGCCGCCAGGTGCGGTCACAGTATTGATCGGCGGAAAACCGGCGGCGCGGATGGGGGACTTCAGCAATTGCCTGGCACCCGTACCCACGCCCAATCCCATCATGCGCGGCGCCTTCCCTGTACCGATCATGAACATGCCGGCCGCCAGGGTCAGCGACTCCGGCACCCACCCCGGTTCGCTGATCATGCCCCCAGGCTGTCCGACGGTACTGATTGGGCTCTCCGGTGTAACAGGCAATCCACGGTTGGGAAATCAGGCCTGTCAGAGCATGGCCGCGGGAAGAAATCCGCCTGCAGGCTCCACCGATCCGAGTGGCAATGCCCTGGGATCCAATACCCCGGGGCAAAGCTACAATAACTGCGGGATCGAGTCTTCGAGGCAGATCGTGCAGCAGGCCACCGGGGCAAATCCGGGTCAGGAGACCATGCTCAACAATGCCATTGCCAACAGCAATGCCTCCCAACCCGCCATAGGCAGTGCTGGTAGCGGCGGTCCGGTGACGGCGGCAAACCAGGCCTGGTACAGCGGTGGCACTACCTCGGGACAACAGGCCTCGATTCTTACCAACAACGGCGTGCCTGCGACCAGAATGGCGCCCGCCTCAGGCGGTCTTCAGCTCAGCCAACTGGAGACCGCCCTCTCCCAGGGCAGAGGCGTGATTGCCAACGGTGATGTGTCGGGGCTGCCGGGTTGGGGCACACAGACGGGCGCCCATGCCGTGACGGTTACTGGCTATGAATACGATGACGCCGGGAATATCACTCACGTCATCTACAACGATACCGGCATCGGTGCCTGCAATCAGCGGGCGACGGCTGCCCAGTTTCAAAACTTTCTCACGACAGGGGCGAACAATTCCATCGCAAACGGTTTTGCACCCTCGGGTGCGGCTGTTACCAACAATCCCATTTGGTAGCGGTCATGGACAAGAGGTTGATGTTGTATGCCAGGCTATTTTTATTACTGCTATGTGTTAACACTACAGGTCTATCCGCCATGTCCATGAAAGAAGCGGTTCAGCAGATCGGAGAGCATGCCAATATGATGCCGATGGAACGCGGTATCACCTTGCCGATGATCAAGGTCGAGAACAACAGGGTCATCGTCAGGCGGCTCATCTACTTTACTCGCACCACCCCGGAGTATGGGACTGCGATTACCGAGCCCCAATATGTCGCCATCTACGATTTCACCGCTGCTGCCTTCGTAACCCTGAAGCGATTTGAAACGGAAGTGCCCAACATGAGACCGCCCCCATGGATTCACAACAGGCCGGCATTCGATAAACCCGAGGATATAATTCCAGAGTTTGATCGAATCTGGACCCTTTATGACATCCTGATTCCCGCATTTCTACAAACGGACGCTGGTGGCAGTGATGCGCTCAGGCAGGCGGCGAAAGCCTATGTCCACTATTTTGATCGGCATGCCGAAAAGCCCCTGCTGCCATTTTACGATCTGTTTGGCGGTGATTTTTTACGTTGGGTTGGGCGTGTGGCCAACTCCTAGTTTGAGGTAGATTGTAGAGGTAGTCATCCAATGTCTGATCAGCTCTCCACATCGGTCGTCACCGCTTCGGCCAGAAACCTCATCTGTCCCTCGCTGCAGTTCGCCAGCTACATGAGTTTGCCAATTCCCGCAGTTGGAGATAACAGACTCTTTTGCGCCTATTTGGTGGGTAAGGGCGAAGCGGTGAATCCGGAACTTGGCTATCAGATATGGCCGCCGAGTCTGTTGGCCCTGTTCGATAGCGGGAATGGCCAGTTTCATGAATTGAGGGCTGTCTCACCCGCCTATTTTTCCCTCGATCATGCCGTGGATCAGCCGCTGGGCAAAGGTCTGTCGCCGCCTGAAAAGAGTGTCACGGACTATTTGCAGAATGAGCTTCATCTGTTCCAGTGCTGTGATAACGTGATCACGGCGGTGCGCCGGAAGCAGCTCTATAAAGAAGACCTTAAAAGGTTTGACGACTATTTCAGACTCCTTAGCGATGAAGCCTTGCTACCCTATTACCAGAAACTCTGTATGGCGAAAATAGCCTGACCTTACAGGCAGCAAGAGGCAATCATGTGTGAAAATCCCTCTCCCGCTCGAAACAACCGTCCGGTACCACCCGGTCCGTCTCCCGATGTCCCCCATGCGGGCTTCAGATCGGCCCAACCCGAAGGGGCGGCGGCTGCACCTGCACAGCCAGGCCCTACCCTGGTGGGCTGGCCGAGACAACTGACCTGGAGCGATTTCAGCGATATCCAAAACCGCCCTGCCGGTGAGTCGGAGGACGCAAGAATCTCGATGGGGTTTCGTCCCGGTAGGCTAAGGATTGTGCAGGATGGTACCGAATACCGATTTGGCGAGATGGAGTTCAACATGGTTTTGAACGCCGCGGGCTCGTGGGTCGTTGTCTCGGGGAAAACGGATCAACTGCTTGCCCATGAACAGGGACATTTCGATATCGTCGGTCTCTGTTACAGGGATCTGGTAGCGGATGCCGGTCGTCTGCGGGGAGGTTCGCGTAACCGGCTGGTGCGTGAAATGCGCCGGCTCATGGCAGATGCCGATTCACGTGCGGAGAGCCTGACCCGGGAATACGAGATCCAAACCGAGCATGGGCGTAACTCGGCGAATCAACTGGCCTGGCAGAACCAGATCGCAGCATGTCGTCGATCCGGTGCTCCATTGACTGCGCCGCCCGGCTTGGCGGAGTCTCCCTAAGAGAGAGAAGACAGCTTTCTGTACACACTGCTGATGAAGACTTTTTTTTTCGCTATGCTTAGTTCATCTGGCAGGAGAGTTGGATGGCCTTCACACAGAGCAATCGGCAGTTACAGATCAAAACCCCCTTGGGCGCGGACGAACTCTTGATCCTCAAGATGGAGGCACGGGAGGAGTTGGGCCGTTTGTACGAGTTCACGGTGGATCTGTTGAGTGACAACGAGTCGATCTCACCGGACGATCTTCTGGGCAAGAAGATGACGGTTGAGATGGACATGGTGAATACCACGAAGCGTTATTTCGATGGTTATGTAAGCCGCTTCACCCAGGTGGGGCACCTGGCCTATTTCGCTCACTACCGGGCGACGTTGCGGCCCTGGTTCTGGCTGCTGACGCAGACCTCGGACTGTCGTATTTTTCAGTACAAGACGGTGCCCGATATTGTCAAGGAGGTGTTTGGCGAGAACGGATTCAGTGATTTTGAGGAGCGTCTGAGCGGGAGTTATCGGGAGTGGGAGTATTGTGTTCAGTACCGGGAGACCGATTTCAATTTTATCAGCCGGCTGCTGGAGCAGGAGGGCATCTACTATTTTTTCAAGCACGAGGCGGGCAAGCACACACTGATTTTATGTGATGACTACAGTTCACACAGTGTGCTTGAGGCCTATTCGGATATTCCCTATTTACCGCCCACGGAGACGGGGTCGAGCCGCTGGCGGGACTATATTCATAGCTGGAGGTTCAGCAAGTCGGTGCGGCCGGGCAAGTATGTGCACACCGATTACGATTTCAAGAAGCCGAAGTCGGATCTTTCGACGAATGCGCTGCAGCCGCGCAGTCATGCCTATGCGGAGTATGAGATCTACGACTATCCGGGGGAGTACGAGGTGCCGCCGGACGGGGATAATTACGCCAGTCACCGGATTCAGGAGCTTCAGGCGGGACACGAGGTTCTGGAGGGGAAGGGTAACGCACGGGGTGTGACCACGGGCGGTCTGTTCAGCATGACCGATCATCCGCGTGGGGATCAGAACCGGGAGTATCTGGTTACCGGTGCGAGTTATGCGCTGCACTCCGATGCCTTCGAGTCGGTACCAGAGATTATGCAGGGGCCGTTGTATGTGTGCGAGTTCAGCTGCATGGACAGCAAGGAGAGTTTTCGCACGGCGCGGAGCACGCCGAAGCCGATGGTGCAGGGTCCGCAGACGGCGGTGGTGGTGGGTCCGGCGGGGGAGGAGATCTATACCGACGAGTATGGTCGGGTGAAGCTGCATTTTCACTGGGACCGTTATGACAGCCGGGATGAGAACAGTTCCTGCTGGGTCCGGGTGGCGCAGGTCTGGGCGGGGAAGAACTGGGGAGCGATGCATATCCCGCGGATCGGTCAGGAGGTGATTGTCGATTTTCTCGAGGGTGATCCGGACCGGCCGATCGTGACCGGTCGGGTCTACAATGCGGACCAGATGCCGCCCTACGGGCTTCCGGCGAACATGACCCAGAGCGGGATCAAGAGCCGCAGCACCAAAGGCGGCTCCGGCGACAATTTCAACGAGATCCGCTTCGAGGACAAAAAAGGCAACGAGCAAGTCTACGTTCATGCCGAGAAGAACCAGGACAACATCGTCGAAAACAACGAAACCACCAGTGTCGGCAATGATCGAACGGAGAGTGTCGGACACGATGAGTCCATTACCATCGGCAACGACCGCACAGAGTCGGTAGGCAACAATGAATCAATCACCATAGGTGTGAACCGGACAGAATCGGTTGGCAGCAACGAGAGTGTCTCGATCGGCAGTAACCGATCCGTGAATATCGGCAGTAACAAGTCAGAGACAGTCGGGGCGAATAAAACCGAGACCATAGGCGCGGCGAAGGCGCTGACTATCGGTGCAGGCTATCAGGTGAGCGTCGGTGCCAGCATGAACGAAACAGTGGGTGCATCCAAGTCGATGCAGATAGCCTCCGGCTTGAGTGAAACGGTGGGGTCTGATCGCGCTGTCAGCGTAGGAAAAAATCAGGCAACAACAATTGGTGACAGTGACACCCTCACCGTGGGCAAGAACCTGGTAATCGAGGCGGGGGACTCGGTAACGATCAAGACAGGTAAGGCGTCGATTACCATGAAGAAGGACGGAACCATCGCAATCCAAGGCAAGGACATCACTGTTAAGGGATCGGGCGGAGTGAATGTGAAAGCGAATAAGAACGTGATTATCAAGGGTAAGAAAATCCTGCAAAACTAGATCTCATTTGATGCGTCTGAAACATCGGCTCAACAGTCGACCATTTCAACTGGAGAGGAGACTACTGGCATGACTGATTTGATTGCGGACGATCAATCGCGGCAGCAGAACGATCTGTTCAAATCCCGATTGGATGGTGTTGTTATCGGTGTGCTGGTTGGACTGAACGAGCAGCGCCAACCGCTGGTAGCCTTTCCCGGCAACCCGAGGAGTGAAAGTACGGTTGCCAAATCGACCATCCAATTCAGTGCAGAGGATATTGGTTTCGAAGTGGCCCTGTTGTTCGAGAATGGAGACCCGCTGCTACCGATGGTGATCGGGCGCATCCAGAATCCAGATCGCGCTACCGCGGAAACGTCACAGATAGAAGCAGATGTGGATGGCGAACGGCTGACCCTTGCCGCCAATCGCGAGATTGTTCTGAAATGTGGCAAGGCCAGCATCACCCTCACCAGGTCCGGGAAGATAATCCTCAGAGGCAACTATCTGTTGAGTCGTTCATCGGGCGTCAATCGCATCAAGGGTGGTTCCGTGCAGATAAATTGATATGGATCTGCTCAACGCCACACCAATGCAGGCAGGTTATACCATGGGATTGCAATCCGATGGCCGCGAGCTGCTTGTGGTGGTTGCGAAAGGTACCTTCAGGATTCCGCAAAGAGGGGAACAGGCGGACTATTGCGAACAACAAAAACCGCTGGTGGAAGCCGACGTTTTCTCCGGCGAAGCTGGGTTTTCCGCGCCTCTGTACGAGGTCGATTACGCCCCTTTCAAACGCTACTGCGATGTGCTCCTGCTCGGTAGTGCCTATGCACCAGGCGGAAAACCGACAGCCCGGACCGAAGTGACGCTGAGACTGGGGCCAATATTGAAATCCTTTGCGGTAACTGGCGATCGCTATTGGGAATCGGGCAATATCGCCATACGTTCCGGATACGCAGGTCTCTTTGACAGAGTGCCAATCAACTATGACAGGGCCTTTGGCGGCATCGACGATTTCCATGAAAATGAAAAGAAGCACACTGCCTACATGAGCAATCCCGTGGGTAAGGGTTACCACCTTGAGTTGAGTAAGGCATTTGTAAACGGTTCTCCGATGCCGAACACGGAGGAGTTGAAACGTCCTGTGACCATGCCCAATGGCCGCTACTCACCGATGGCTTTCGGCCCCTTGGGCAGGGGGTGGGATCCCCGGCGGCAACTGGCAGGTACCTATGATCAGGAGTGGATAGACAATACCTTTCCCTTTCTGCCCTCGGACTTTAACGTCGCCTACTACCAATCCGCGCCGACCGATCAGCAGATGCCATATCCCAAGGGAGGAGAGCGTGTGTTCCTGGAAAATCTGACACCGCATGGGCAGACTGCTTTCACTCTGCCGGAGATAGATGTACCGGTGGTTTTTTTCTATAAAAATGGTGAAAAGCTGAAACAGAAGGCGATGATTGACACGATCGTTCTTGAACCTGATGAGGGTCTGTTCACCATGACCTGGCGTGCCACTATTCCGCTGAAGAAAAATATTTTTGAGCTATCCCAGGTTTTGGTCGGCAGGAAATCTCGCGGTTGGTGGCGTGCCCGTGAACTGGGTAAGACTTATTACCCGTCGCTGGAGCATATGGCACGGGACAAGACGACAGAATCCGTTGAGGAGGATTGATGGGGTTGCCATTGGCGATAACCGCAACGGGGTTGGTGACAGGTGTTGGCTTGAGTGCGCCAGCTACCTGTGCCGCCATCCGCTGCGCCATCGATAATTTTCAGGAGACCCGCTTCATGGATAGCGGCGGTGAATGGATTATGGGCTGTGAGGTGCCGATGGAAAAACCATGGCGAGGGAAAGTCAAGCTTCTAAAAATGGCTGCGGCAGCAATTACTGAAGTCCTTCAGAGCTATACTGAAGTGGATACCACAGAAATTCCGTTGCTGTTGTGCCTTGCTGAGCATTCCCGCCCAGGTCGGATTATTGATGATGATGCCCAGTTTTTTCTTGACCTACAGGATGAACTGGGATTTCAGTTCAACGATCAATCCTTGGTTATAGCTGCAGGGCACGTCTCGGTAGCGATTGCTTTCAAACATGCTAGGGAATTGATACATCAGCAGGGTGTGAAGCATGTCATCGTGGCTGCCAGTGATACGATGCTGGTTGCATCGACATTGGTTCAATATGAAGAGAATGAGCGCTTACTGACCAGTAATAATTCAAATGGTTTTATTCCTGGCGAAGCTGGTGCAGCAATTTTCTTAGAGTCAGGTGCCATGATGAAGTCACGCGGATTTCTCAGTTGTGAAGGCATTGGTTTCGCAATTGAAACTGCACATATCGATTCCGAAGAACCATTAAGAGCTGAAGGATTAACGAAGGCTATCAAGGAATCACTTCAGGATGCAGGCTGTGAAATGAGTGATCTCGATTTTCGTATTACGGATCTCTCCGGTGAACAGTACTATTTCAAGGAGGCAAGTCTTGCACTTAGTCGTACGTTACGTCAACGCAAAGAGGAGTTTGATATCTGGCATCCCGCAGATTGTGTTGGAGATGTGGGTTCGGCTCAGGGGTTAGTCATGTTATCTGTATTGAAAGCGGCATGTGAAAAAAACTACTCGAAAGGTAATGGTATATTTGCACACATGGGTAACGACGATGGAAAAAGATCGTCAATGGTCTTTTTCTGGAAAAGTGGAGATTAGAGTAGATGGCAAATAACGTGTTTGCCAATGGAAGGGAAATTTCATGCAAGAAAGCGGATGGTAAATCGATTTGCGCCTTCCCCGATGTTGCCATGACACCACCTGAGAATCCGGCTACACCCCCAGGAGTTCCAGTACCATACCCAAATACAGGTTTTGCAAAAGACACTACAGGTGGAAGCAAAAAGGTTAAAATTACTGGTAAAGAGATAATGCTCAGAAACAAGAGCTACTATAAGACCAGTACCGGGGATGAAGCTGGATGTGCTGCAAAAAAAGGAATAATCAGCAACAAAATCAAAGGCAAGATATATTTCAAAAGTTGGTCTCATGATGTAAAGATAGAAGGTAAGAATGCAGTACGTCATCTTGATGTGACAACACACAATCATGCGTCAGAAGTCGCTAATGAAAGCATACCTTGGCCGAATATAGACACTTCTGCATTTGGCAAGATTGAAAGTTGCAAGGCAGACAAACAAGCCATGGAAGAGGCATGCAGTGATGGTAAACCTGAAACCAAATGTCCAGGTATTCTTAGTACTCCAAAAGGCCAGCAACGTGCTGCACATGGGACTACCTTGGCCGCACAAAAAGCAACAGCGGAAGCTGAAGGAAGCGAGTGTGTAAAGAAGTCACGCTGCTATTTGAGGCCATATATCCCAAATAGCAGTGAAGATGGGTGCTGTCCCGGCCAAACCGGCCATCATATTCCACCAAAGGCTTGCTTTAAAAAGAGTGGAAAGTATCAAAATGGCTACAGTTCATCGAAAGCATTGTGTATTTGTATGGAAGGTATGAACCAGCATGCAGGCTCCCACGGAAAAAACCACGCGGCTATAGAATACCTAGCTGAGAAAAAAAATATCTCTCCAGGTGATTCTTGTGACTTAAAGGAGTACAACAGTTTATGCGCTGCAACAGTTGCGGCCCAAACAGGTTGTAGCAAGCAATGTATTGAGGATCAGCTGAACAGCAGTTTGGAAGGGAAAAATATTTCAGAGGTAGAGCATGTTGATACAAACAGTAGTGCTGACCTCTCAGACTCGTTTAAGAATGATATCCTCAAGAGTGCCAGTCAAGAATCATCAGTAGCACGTTAGGAGGCCATTATGGAAAAAGAAGGTTGGTTATTTCTTTGTGGATGTGCGCCATTTCTTGATCTTGTATTCTGTGCTCGAGAAAAAGAGGAGTTGGCGGATGAGAATGTTGTGGCAAGTGCATTCTATGCTTGGGACGAGCAAAAGTCAGATCCAGATAAGAGATGGATGGTATACAATATGGTTGTTAATTGGCGTGCTCAAGGTATAGCTACCATAAAGCCACACGGGAGTATACGAACAACCGTGGCTATAGGCAGTCATGGACAGTATTTTGAGGTAGAACCCGAGTCACTCACAAAATCTGAAGGAGCGATTAAAAAGAGTTCAATTATATTACGCTGCATTGCCTCTGTCGATAATGTGATCTTTGCAGCAGGAATGGGACGCTCGGTTTTTATACGTGAATCACTGGGTGAATGGCGTGAGTTTGGGCCTGGTAATTCCGGCAGTGACGGAGATCGTATAATTGGGTTTGAAGCAATTGATGGCTTTGCTCCAGATAATCTTATAGCAGTCGGTTGGCAGGGAGAGATATGGAGTTACTCAGAAGGAAAATGGACACAGATCACAAGTCCGACGAATACAAACTTAAATGCAGTTTCATGTGCGCCAGATGGTACTGTCTATTCGGTTGGTGACAATGGGATAATGGTGATCGGCAAAGGTGATCAATGGGAAGTTGTTGATACGGGGCGTAGCGAGAATCTGCAGGCTGTTTCTGATTTTGCTGACGAGGTCTTTGTTGCTACCGATTTTAGGATCTTGAAGTTGACAGATGACGGGCTGGTTTCAGAACAGCGTTTTCAGGATGGAGATGAGCCCGCCACTTGCCTCAGTTTGTTTAAGACCGAAGGTGGTCTCATGGCCATGGGGCCCAAGGATCTATTCCGCTTTTCTGACGGCATATGGAACAGAATCATTTAAATACATTGGTTTGGTTATGTGCGCGCACAGAAAAAATAATCACGAGTATAAGTATAGTGCCTAAATAAGACAAAATTATAAACAATGAATGAAGTAAAGAGAACACAAGGTTATTGACTTTCCATGACTGTGCAAGAGTTAAGTCACATTTGATGCTTTTATGTTTATAGAACATGTTATTTCTCAACATAGCGAAGAGGCATCGTTCCTCTGGTATATGCGCGATGGCGCAGTAAGAGAGCCACACTACAATCTCATTGACCTAAAGGATCTCGAGGAACGTATAAACGGCCATCTCGATGGCTTGCGTATAGCAGGTAGTGCAGCATGGTCGCCCTGCGAGGCAGGGCTTCAGCAGAAGGAATCTGGTGAGGTATTTACTGCAACTTACATTGCAGTCGATAATGCCAACCATGATTGGCTGGACCAAGTGTTATCGGCGGTCAGTGAGGCTTCAGAATGCACTAGGGGTGTGGTTTCTGCACTGGGTTGGCTACCAAAAGAAAAACTACATGGGTATGTTGCAAATTGGCTGAATGCAGATGACCCGGTCCTACAAGAAATTGGATTAAGTGCTTGTGCGGTTCAACGTGTTGACTGCGGTGGTTATCTTGCCAAGTTGCTGCGAGATTCGAACACAGACGTAAAAGCCAGAGCATTGAGGTGTATAGGTGAAATGCGTCGAAGGGATCTGCTTCCGGCCATTAACGATTACCTGCACGCTGCAGAAACCTCTTGTCGCTTTTGGGCGGCTTGGTCAGCCACGATGCTTGGTGACGACAATGGATTGTCAATACTACAGTCATTCTATGAAATTGAGGATGAATTTCAGCAGCGCTCTCTGTCATTGGGATTGCGAGCCATGGAAAAGGGGTCAGCTGTCAACTGGGTAAGAGAGCATACAAAGAAATCCGGCTACGAACGGCCCATCATAGAGGCAACAGGAATTGTCGGTGACCCAGTGACAATACCTTGGCTGATATCTCTGATGCAGAAACCGGAATACAGCCGTCTGGCTGGGGAATCATTCGCCTTGATAACGGGAGTTGACCTGGCGTACGAGGATTTGGACGGCGATCAACCTGAAGGATTCGAGACCGGTCCAACTGAAAATCCAGAAGACGAGGATGTGGCTATGGACCCGGATGAAGAGCTCCCTTGGCCCGATTATCAAAGGGTATCCGATTGGTGGAGTCAGAACGAAGCAAGGTTTACTGCCGGGGAACGTTACCTCTGTGGCCTTCCGATCACACCTGATCAATGCCTGAATGTGCTAAAAAACGGCTACCAACGACAACGCCGAGCGGCTGCTCTCGAGTTGGCTTTGATTAACAAGAACGAACCCCTGTTCAACTGTTCCGCCACTGCTAGGGAGCAGATGCGGCTGTTGGGAATGGTGTGATGTCGGTGCAGGTCTGGATACCACTGCTTTTTCTTGGGGTCGGGATCTTTCATGCGGTCATGGCTTGGCGTGAGTACCAGCGAATAGGAACAACGAATACACCAGTTTTCAAGGCCAAATCACGGGTGGCGGGGATATTCATTATTGTCTCACTCTTTTTGCTCTTGTATCTGTAGCAAAAAACCGGGTGAAAGCAATATTAATCTTAATCTGGTTTCAGAATTTCTGCTAAATGCTGTGACAGATCCAGGTGCAAATTGACGCGGATGTTCCTGTGAGAGAGCCGCAACTCAATCCTTCAACTCCAGTGTCGCTCCATAGATGCCGGGATCGGAATCGGGTATTTCCACCGCACCGGCAACCTTGCGATAAAAGTCAGCCTTGCCGGCCATGCCGACTATAGCATATCCGTAACCTTTCAGTCGCATATCCAACAGACATGCAAGGGTCAGTGAACGCCCTATACCGTAACCACGAGCTGATTCGAGCACGCCGAGGGGGCCGAAATAGCCAAGCGCTGTGGCATCGTAGCAAGCTATGCCCAGCAATGTTGATTCCCGCTGTGCGATGAAACAGGAGCAGGGTGTGTTGTTGAGTGCTCTTTGGATCTCACCCAACCAGGTTTGGGGAAACTGTTGTTCCGCCCAATGGGTGATGGCTAACCTATCGGGACCGATAGGTTTGCGAATTCTGACCTGGCGCTCAGCCTGCCTGGATATGAAGCTCCAGTCTATTTCGATATTGTAGAGCTTGATCAGCATGTCATTATTTGTCATCTTTACTTTCCTATCGCCAGGTACCCATCGGTTTTAGACATTGACAGATCACAAATCGCAATCAGAGACGTTGGAAACAGAGCTTCGCATTGGTAATCATAGCATTCGCTTCTCTGCGCAATTTACCAACGAAACAGTCGAACTCTATGAGCTACTTCCGTTATTTCAGAATATCACCGATAAAGTGGTCGGAATAGCTGTCACAGAGGCTGAAGAGAAAGGACAACGAATATCCTGTCAAAGCGGCTGTGGTGCATGTTGTTCTCAGCTGGTACCTATCAGTAAAGCGGAAGCTGTCTCGCTACTGAAGCTTGTCGATTCCATGTCAGAGACAAGTCGATCTGAGATTAGAAGACGATTTGCCAAAAATATTGCTGTGTTGGCGGAAGAGGGATTGCTCGATGACCTGGAACAAGCCGCGCTGGATCATGATAAGGAGCGGCTTAGGGCTATCGGATTGAGCTACTTCGGACTCAACCTGCCATGCCCATTTTTACAGGACCAATCCTGCTCTATTCATCCGTATCGCCCTCTGAGTTGCAGGGAATTCCTGGTGGTATCCGATCCCGTGTACTGCTCCAAACCCAATCCCGAGGATGTCAAAAAGGTGGTTTTGCCCAGAACTGTGTCACCCATCATCTATGAGATGTGTAGCCGTGATCCGGCCCGCGATAGGGGGTTCATCCCCATGGTTCAGCTCCTGGCAAGTGCGGAGTCGGTAGAAGCCGGTCTCCCGGGCCCCGCACCTGCGGTAGAGTGGGTGAAGCGTTTTCTTAAGCGTCTCGGCGGCTAGAATTCCATGCGCAGTCCAGCGCTGATGGTGTGCGCGCTCCATTCGCTATGGGCGAGGATTGTGCCGTAGTCGATAAAGCCGATCACCCCGTTCTGGAATTGCGCCGAAGTGCCAAAGCGCAGCCGCAGATAGTCCTGGTCAGTTTCATCTGTTTGAATCTCTATCGCCATACCCGCAGGATCCTCGACAAAATGTGCATTGATTACCTGTGAATCGTCTTCGAACTCATGTAGCCAATCGAGCCTGGCGTAGGGGATCAGGACACCCCAATCCATACTCTGGGTGTAGGAGACCTTTCCACCCAGGTTTAGTGTCAGCCAGCGTTGATCGGTGGCCTCTACCCGGGTCGCCCAGCCACCGCCGTCGGCTGTGGGATCGGAAACCTCTTCTGTAAAGCCATCCACATCGGACTTGATGTACTCCAGGTCCACTCGCGGTCCGAAGGACCAGGGGCCGCGATTGAAGTCGTAACCGGAACCGACGAACAGGCTCATCATGTCGCCGTCATAGTCGGCTTTGAGTGACTGATTCACATCCGCCAGGCCATCCAGGGTGTAGACGATGTTGCGTTTCTGTTCGAAATTATTGCTGCCAAAGGTGGCAGAGAAGTCGAGAAAATAGTGCTGGGGACTGTAATAGGTACCAAACAGGCTCAGGCTGTAGCCTTGCGTGTCCATGTCGCCAGCATCGTTTTTCAGCTCGGCTTCGGTATCGATGAATCCTACCGCGCCACCCAAGATGAACTGGTTGGTTATGCGGTAGTCGGCACCGATAGTAATGCCAACAGTATCGAAATCGAGGCCCGATTCGAGGTCTGTCTCATCCTTTTCGCCGCTGGAGATGTCACCGGTAACGAAGACACCCAGCCTCGATGCCAATAGCTGATTGTCCGCGCTGGCGGCACCACCGTGTTTGGCATTGCGGTAGGCATCTGCGATCAGTGATATGGGCAGATTCTTGCCGTCGATCAGTAGGTCGAGCCCCTGGAATGAGAGACCCCGGGCGCCTGCCCTGAGGGCGGCGATACGGGTTCCCAGGTTGCGGATCTGGGACTCGCCTCCCTGACGGGTTGTATTGTTTGCCTTTGTCGTTGACTCGGGATTCACCTGATTTAGGGCTTCTGTGGTGTTCACATCCCCATCGCTTGCTGCGCCGACCACGGCATTACAGTCCTCTTGCAGACGATCATTGAGTCTTCCGCTGGGACAGGCCTCAGCAATCACATCGACCAACGAGAGGAGATTGGGGTTTTCACCGACAAAGGAGCCGAGTAGATCTGCCACAGGATTTGAGCTTGGTGAGGGAGCATCAGCACTACCCGAGAGGACGATTGTAGATAAACCCTCATTGGTATCTATGTTTAGAATGCCTGATGAAGTACCAGTGGATTGTGGTGTAAATACAACCGCAATATCACAGCTACTGCCCGCTGTGATCTCGCCACCACAGTTGTTGGTCTGACTGAAATCGCCATCAGTCGTAATTGAGTTGATCGTGAGCGAAGCATTGCCCTGGTTTGTAACAGTCACAACCTGGGGTTGTGTGGAGGCATCGACTGTTGCATCAGGAAACATAAGCTGTGTATCGGAAGCAGACAAATTTCCAGTTGTGGCGGCCAGATTGAGAAAAACAGTGGTTGTGGTGGTTTGCCCGCCGCTGTTAGCCGTGAGGTCCAATGTGCCTGAAATGTCACCGCCTACCGTTGGATTAGCGGTTACCGATACGGAACAACTTTCGTTTGGCGCAAGGGATGTTGCGCAATCACTGGTTTGTGTGAAGATGGTGGAGCTGTTTATCGAGAGTCCCTCAAGAGTCACATTACCCAAATTGGTTACAGTGATTATTTGTGGACTGCTGGAAGATCCCACCGGGGTGTCTGGAAAATTTAGCGTGCCGGGGGATGCGTTTAGAATTCCACTCAATGCATTTACACTCAATGAAACCGTTTGATTGATATCACTGAAAGGGCCTGTTCCCGATAAAATGATTGTACCTGAGTATGGGCCTATGCTCGTTGGACTAGCAGTGACTGAGATAGCACAGCTAGATGAATCAGTAAGCGTGGCCGGGCAATCGTTGGATTGGGAAAAAACCCCAGTAGTTGAAATTGAGAAGTTAGAAATACTCGAATTGCCGAGGTTGCTCACAGTTACCGTACGTGTACTGGAGGTCGATCCGGCTAGGGTATCAGGAAGAACAATATTCTGTGGTGAAACACTGAGTAGCGCATCAGTTCCATTGGCGTTTAGAGAAATCGATTGACTTACAGTGCCATTGAACGCGGAACCTGAAATCATCAGAGAACCGGCGATTGATCCGATTGTAGTCGGTGTGGCAGTAACAGTAATCGTACAATTTTCTCCTAAAGAAAGGGTTGGGCTGCAATTATTGGTTTGCGCGAAATCACCTGTGATTGATATGTCTGTGCCTGATAGATCGGAATTCCCAACATTAGTGACAGTTATGGATTGTGGACTGCTCGTTGAACCTGGTTGAACATTGGAAAAATTAAGCAGTGATTGAGAAGACGTCAGGATTACTCCCTCGGAAGTTAAACTTACAGTTTTGAAATCAACCGTCGAACCTTGCGGACCGGTACCGTCAATTCTTAGAGTGCTTGAGGCGATACCTAAAGTGGTGGGTGTGGCAGTTACTGTGATTGTGCAGGTTGCACCTGCACTGAGTGTGGCAGGACAGTTATTGGTCTGTGAAAATGGTGCGCCGATTGTTATCCCGTTGATATCCGCTGCCGCATTACCGTAATTTCTCACGGTAACCGGAAATGGATCACTTGTTGTATTTAATGGTACAGCTCCCATTCCTAGAGATGTGCCTATTGGATCAAAAGCAGGGAATCCAGTGACACCTGTGCCTGACAATGCAACGGTCTCCGTAAAAGGCGTGGCAACATCTCTTCCATTTATAACTAAACTGGCATTTTTCAAGCCGCTGCTGCCTGGGGCGAATGCGACTCCAATTGTACAAAACTGTGATTGTGAAAGAGGGCTCAGAACTGTGCAACTATCCACAACAACAGTAAAATCCGATGAGGGTGTAATTGAAATTGAATCAATGAAGAGGTGAAAGAATTCCTGGTCTGTGTTGAGGTTTGTAATTGAGAGCAGCATGCCTGAACTGACGTTGCCCACACCCACATCAGGAAAATTAAGGTTATTCGTTGTAATACTATAAATGGCATTTGCATTGGAAAATGCCAGTATTAACGTTAGCGCTAAGAAATATCGAATAACGGTGGCGCGGCCCTGAGTTATCGCAGCACATGTCGATTGAATGATCATACGATGCCCTCCCATTATTGGTTTTTATAATTTCATCGACGGCTTACTGCTGTTTATTAGAATTAAACCGCCTTATTATTCGATTATATTCGCCTAGCAGAATGACTCCAGCGCTGCGCTAGTTACCATGATAACGCTCATCAAATTTAAACACACACGGAAAAAAATTAAAATTCCATACGCAATCCAGCGCTGATGCTGTGCGCGCTCCATTCGCTATGGGCGAGGATGGTGCCGTAGTCGATAAAGCCGACAACCCCGTTCTGGAACTGCGCCGAGGTGCCGAAGCGCAGGCGCAGATAGTTCCGGTCGGGATCGTCGGTCTGGATTTCTATACCCATGCCGGCGGGATCCTCGATGAAATGGGCGGTGATGACCTGGGAGTCGTCCTCGAACTCATGCAGCCAATCGAGCCTGGCGTAGGGGATGAGCACACCCCAGTCGGTACTGTGGGTGTAGGAGACCTTGCCGCCCAGGTTGAGCGTCAGCCAGCGCTGGTCGGTGTCATCGACACGGGTGGCCCAGCCACCGCCGTCAGCCGTGGGATCGGAAATCTCCTCGGTGAAGCCGTCGACGTCCGACTTGATATACTCCAGGTCGGCACGGGGTCCGAACGACCAGGGCCCGCGGTTGAAGTCGTAACCGGAGCCGATGAACAGACTGACCGTATCGCCGTCATAGTCGGCCTTGAGCTGCTGGCTGACGTCGGCCAGGCCATCGAGGGTGTAGACGATGGAGCGTTTCTGCTCGAAGTCGTTGGAGCCGAAGGTGGCGGAGAAGTCGACGAAGTAGTTTTGCGGGCTGTAGTAGGTGCCGAAGAGGCTCAGGCTGACGCCCTGGGTATCGAGGTCGCCGGCGTCGTTTTCCAGTTCGGTTTCGGTATCGATGAAACCGACCGCGCCACCCAGGATGAACTGGTTGGTAATCCTGTAGTCGGCACCGATGGTGATTCCCACGGTATCGAAATCGAGGCCCGACTCGAGCTCGGTCTCGTCCTTCTCGCCGGTGGAGATATCGCCGGTCACGAAGACCCCCAATCGTGATGCCAGCAACTGGTTATCGGCGCTGGCGCCGCCACCGCGTCTTGCCGTCTCCTCGTATGCCTTGGCGATCAGCTCGATGGGCAGGTTCTCGTCGTCGATGCGCAGGTCGAGTCCCTTGAAGGAGAGGCCCCTGGCGCCGGCGCGCAGGGCGGCGATGCGGGTGCCGAGGTTACCGAGCTGGGTCTCAACGCCCTTGCGGGATGTGGTGTTGGCCTTGATCGCCGGTTCCGGCAGTACCTGTTGCAGTGCCATGGAGGTATTGGTGTCGCCGCCGATGGCGGCCCCGACCACGGCGTTACAATCCTGCTGCAGGCGATCGCTGAGTCTGCCGCTTGGGCAGGCCTCGGCGATGACATCGACCAGGGAGAGGAGGTTGGGATTGTCGCCGGCGAAGGGGCTCAGCAGATCGGCCACCGGGTTGCTGCTGGGTGCTTCAGCGCTGCCGGAGAGGACGATGGTGCTGAGGCCGTCGCTGGTGTCGATGTTCAGGGCGCCGGTTGCGCTGCCGGAGGCCTGGGGGGTGAACACGACCGCGATGTCGCAGCTGCCGCCGGCGGGGATCTGGGTGCCGCAATCGTTGCTTTGGCTGAAGTCACCCTCGGTGGCAATGGAGTTGATGGTGACGGTCGCATTGCCCTGGTTGCTCACGGTCACCACCTGGGGCTGGCTCGGGGTGTCCACCGAGGCGTCAGGGAAGCTGAGCTCCGAATCGGAAACGACGATGTCTGGGGTAGTGCCATTCGCACTGAGAGTTATGCTGTCTCCGGTTGTGCCTTGGGGACCACTTCCGCTCGCGATCAACGAACCCGAGACTGCGCCTGCCGCATCGGGCGTTATGGTGACCATTATTGTGCAGCTGCTGCTTGCACTGAGCGTGGCGGGGCAGTCGTTGCTTTGAACGAATTGCGATGTGGTTGTAATTGAGTTGATGCTCACTGAGGCGTTACCCGAATTCGTGAGGGTAACAGGGAGCGGATTACTGGTGATGTCCACGGAAACAGAACCGAAATCCAAGCTACTGGGCGATAGTGACAGTTGTCCGATTTGAGTTGCTTCTCCAACACCAGAAAGATTCACGGTTTCGGTGAAATCAATCCCACCATCGGATCCCACGAAAATCAGTTGACCGCTATGGTTGCCGGAGGTCTGGGGTGTAAACACCACATTGACGGTACAGGCTTGTCCCTGCAGCAACATCAGGTCATCGGCCTGCATTGGACAATTATTGGTAATGCTGTAGCTGCCAGTGGCATTTATCGAGTTAAACGAGATGGGGTCCGATGTGTTGTTGTTGGTAAAGGTCACCGTGTTGACGCCACTGCTGCTGCCCAGAGGCAGTGTGCCGAAATCGATTGTAGTGGGCGACACCGTATACACTGCATAAGCAGTCGCTGAATGGAGCATCAGCAGAATCAGGGAGGAATAGGCCAGCGATTTTGATATCAAAGCGGATAGTGGTTGGTCAACATATCTTTTAAATACCATTGTCGATTCTCCCTGATGTGATTTGTCGATATCCAGTGCCGGTCGGCAGACCTGTAAAACGCATAGTATAAGGAATTGGTGCCAGATGTTACTTTTAATTCACATTTCGGAATTCAGTCACCGGCAGGTGCGGAGCCGGTAATGGTCGGACTCCCGGACCCCGCACCTGCGGTAGCGTGGGTGAAGCGTTTTCTCAAGCGTCTTGGCGGCTAGAACTCCATACGCAATCCAGCGCTGATGCTGTGCGCGCTCCATTCGCTATGGGCGAGGATGGTGCCGTAGTCGATAAAGCCGACAACCCCGTTCTGGAACTGCGCCGAGGTGCCGAAGCGCAGGCGCAGATAGTTCCGGTCGGGATCGTCGGTCTGGATTTCTATACCCATGCCGGCGGGATCCTCGATGAAATGGGCGGTGATGACCTGGGAGTCGTCCTCGAACTCATGCAGCCAATCGAGCCTGGCGTAGGGGATGAGCACACCCCAGTCGGTACTGTGGGTGTAGGAGACCTTGCCGCCCAGGTTGAGCGTCAGCCAGCGCTGGTCGGTGTCATCGACACGGGTGGCCCAGCCACCGCCGTCAGCCGTGGGATCGGAAATCTCCTCGGTGAAGCCGTCGACGTCCGACTTGATATACTCCAGGTCGGCACGGGGTCCGAACGACCAGGGCCCGCGGTTGAAGTCGTAACCGGAGCCGATGAACAGACTGACCGTATCGCCGTCATAGTCGGCCTTGAGCTGCTGGCTGACGTCGGCCAGGCCATCGAGGGTGTAGACGATGGAGCGTTTCTGCTCGAAGTCGTTGGAGCCGAAGGTGGCGGAGAAGTCGACGAAGTAGTTTTGCGGGCTGTAGTAGGTGCCGAAGAGGCTCAGGCTGACGCCCTGGGTATCGAGGTCGCCGGCGTCGTTTTCCAGTTCGGTTTCGGTATCGATGAAACCGACCGCGCCACCCAGGATGAACTGGTTGGTAATCCTGTAGTCGGCACCGATGGTGATTCCCACGGTATCGAAATCGAGGCCCGACTCGAGCTCGGTCTCGTCCTTCTCGCCGGTGGAGATATCGCCGGTCACGAAGACCCCCAATCGTGATGCCAGCAACTGGTTATCGGCGCTGGCGCCGCCACCGCGTCTTGCCGTCTCCTCGTATGCCTTGGCGATCAGCTCGATGGGCAGGTTCTCGTCGTCGATGCGCAGGTCGAGTCCCTTGAAGGAGAGGCCCCTGGCGCCGGCGCGCAGGGCGGCGATGCGGGTGCCGAGGTTACCGAGCTGGGTCTCAACGCCCTTGCGGGATGTGGTGTTGGCCTTGATCGCCGGTTCCGGCAGTACCTGTTGCAGTGCCATGGAGGTATTGGTGTCGCCGCCGATGGCGGCCCCGACCACGGCGTTACAATCCTGCTGCAGGCGATCGCTGAGTCTGCCGCTTGGGCAGGCCTCGGCGATGACATCGACCAGGGAGAGGAGGTTGGGATTGTCGCCGGCGAAGGGGCTCAGCAGATCGGCCACCGGGTTGCTGCTGGGTGCTTCAGCGCTGCCGGAGAGGACGATGGTGCTGAGGCCGTCGCTGGTGTCGATGTTCAGGGCGCCGGTTGCGCTGCCGGAGGCCTGGGGGGTGAACACGACCGCGATGTCGCAGCTGCCGCCGGCGGGGATCTGGGTGCCGCAATCGTTGCTTTGGCTGAAGTCACCCTCGGTGGCAATGGAGTTGATGGTGACGGTCGCATTGCCCTGGTTGCTCACGGTCACCACCTGGGGCTGGCTCGGAGTGTCCACCGAGGCGTCAGGGAAGCTGAGCTGGGTCTCCGAGGTAACCACATTGGATGCCGCGGCTGTTACGCTGAGTGAGGTGGTTCTGATGACAGATTGACCAGCACTGGTGGCACTGACCTCTAACGAGCCTGAGAGATCGCCCGTCATGGTAGGTAGTGCCGTTACAGATACCGAACAACTCTGGTTGGGATCCAGCGAGGTGGGGCAGTTATTGGATTGGTTGAAGTCACCGCTTATGGAAACCAAAAGACCGGCAAGCGCCGAGTTGCCGCCATTGGTCACAGTGACCGTTTGAGCGCTGCTCTCCGTATTCACAGGTGTGGCAGGAAAGCTGAGGCTGCTTGGTGATAGGCTCAATACCGGTGCCACGGCTTCGGCTGTCAGGGAGAGTGTCTGATTGGCAGCGCCCTGAGGGCCGCTGCCACTGACTGTCAAGGTTCCGGACTGAGACCCCTGGGCGGTGGGAGTGACATCGACCATGACAGTACAACTTGCACCTGCACTTAGGGTGGCGGGACAGTCATTGGTTTGTGCAAAAGGCGGTGTCGCAGTGATCGAGGAGATATCAACCCCGGCATTGCCCGGGTTCGAAAGGGGAACAGACACGGCTTGACTGGTGGCATTCACAGTAACTGTACCCAGATCCAAGACGTTACCCTCAATGGCAAATTCGCCAATCAACCCTGTACCGCTGAGGGGTACGGAAACACTGAACGGGAGAAAGCTCATTCCCAACACAACCGAATGGTCAAATCCGTCAAAGGTCAGGCTTCCGGATAGCGGGCCGGAAACGGATGGATTGAAGGTTACGTCGACAGTACAGCTGGTGAGTTCATCAAGGATGACCGGGCAGTTGTTGACGATTGAGAAGTCGCCGGTCGCGCTGATAGAGGTGAAGTCGATGACATCAGTGGAATTGTCATTATTGAAAGTTACCGTTAATACACCGCTGCCGTTACCTACACCAACACCGCCAAAATCCAGGTTTGCCGGTGTTACGCTAACAATCGCGAAAGCGCTCACTGAATGGATCAGCAGCAGGAGTGCGGCACAATATCGCAGTGAGGTGATAAAAAAACTAGGCGCACGTGTCGTTTTACGGCTATCAGCCATCTGGAAATCCTCCCCGGTTTATAAATTATTCTTGGTCGTCAGCCGCCATCAGGCCGATCAACCCTGAGGTATGAAGAAGAACTCGCCTGCTTCATGTCCCCCGTGCTTGATAGGTGCATACTCTGGAATCTGGTCTATGCCAAACTTAGAGGCTGTCTGTTGCACCTCCTTTGCCAGACTGCGAAAGAGTTTATAGGCCTCCAGTATCGATTCATTCTCTGCCAGTGTCCTAAGAAAGGACTTGGCGAAAACCGAATGTTGTCCGCCACCCTGATCGAGTACCGGTTTTAAACCGCCGGAGGTCAGTACCGTACGCGATCGGGTCTTCGCCATTACCTTCAGCCACTTGGTTTTGACCTCATCGGACATTCCCGACTCCAATCGCGCCATTGATGAGCGGGTGAGAGAACCGGAATAGCAGGAGTCCGCGACCACCAGAATGTGTTTTGCGGTCATTGCGTTAAGAATATCGGTAATTGCTATATTCGAAATCCAGTTGGCGGTGCTGTTGTCTTCGGCATCCACCGGCAGCCAGTAACCGCGCAGGTTAACTCGGTCCAATTCCCCATGTCCCGCATAGTAGATGAGCAGGTTGTCGTTTTCAGTCAGGGTTTCGCGCAAGTTGTTAAGCGCGGATAACATGTCATAACGCGTTGCATCGATCAGCGTTGTTGTCTTGAAGCCATACTTTGTACTCAACAACTCCGCTGTCTCCCTGGCGTCCACACTGGCGCTGAGGAGGTTGGGAAAATGCCTGTAGTGGTTGTTGCCAATGACCAGCGCATGATAATTTCCGAAGTCGACCTGACCGGCGATGCGTCGTGTTGTACTGCGGTTGTCGCTTGATTTGTCTGCCTGCTCTTCTGCATTAACGGCATAGCGAAGCTTGGGAATGAGAAGGAATTCAAGGCTGGTATGTTGTCCCTTCTTGTCTACAGCGATCATCTTAACCGGTGTCTGCTCATCTTCAACCCTGACATTCGTGGTGAAGATTCCCAGCTGATCGGGCGTTTCGGTTTTGTCGTTGACCGTAAAGGAGAGCAGGCCGGCAGGCGCTACCACCCGTCCGGTTATCAAGCGCTTCTTGGCGGCGGAACGCAAACGGATACTAGGCATACCGCGAGTCAGGGCAACCGGGGGATCGATGATCTCGATTGTCGGCCCAGACAGCAGGCTCGCCTGCTCGTTGACACGGAGATCGGCCAGCTGGGCCCTGTAGCGTAATGCTTCGGCCTGGTAACGGTCGATATTGATCTGCTGCTGTTGAATCTGATCGAGATAAGCTTGCTCCGATTCCCGCAGACGGGTGACTTCGGCCTCTTTCCGCGCGGCAGCCGTCTTGGTCGCCACAAGCTCTTTCTGTGTCTTCCTCAGCTGTGTCTGCTGGCGTGCCAGATCGGGGTTTATTTTCGCCAGCTGGGCTTGATTGAGATCGAGTTGCTGCTCTGTCTCCTGCAACTGTTTCTGCAATTCCGCGATTTTGCGCTCCTGCTTGGCGACATCGCCTTGCAAGGTCGTTTGCTGATTGATCTTTTCCTGTTTCAGTGCGAGCAGGCGCTGTTGGTATCTATTCACTTCCTCTCTGAGTTTCGTGGCCGCTTCTCCCTGTTCACCCATTGCGCTTTCACGACTTGCCAGTTCTTGCTGCAGGCGCACAACCTGCTGCTCCAGAGTGAGACTGTTGTTGGTTGCCTTGTGCAGCGACTTTTGTGCCATCTCAAGCTGCTGGCGCTGTTCGGCAAGTATTGGCTGATTCTTCTCCACTGCGGCAATAGACTGGTCAAGTGCGGATTGTGTCTGTTCCAGTTTCCGTTTCAGCTGGGCGGCCTTGCCGGTCTGAACCTTCAACGCTTCTTCCAGCTGTGCCTTTTCCTGCGCGGAGAGACGCAGAGATTCGTTCATCTTTGTCTGTTGCGCAGAGAGTGACGACTCGAGATCGACTATCTTCCGCTGCTGAGCGAGAACCGACTTCTCCTGTTCGGAAAGTTGAGCCTGCAAAACCGAGAGCGCCTCATCCTGGGAGGCCTTGGAGAGCTTTTCCTTGCGTCCCAGCTCCATGCGAATGGCCTTTAAATCCGATTCGGTGGAGGCAAGTTGCGATTTTTTACTAACCAACTGCCGATTGGTCTCATCGAGCTTGCGCCGCAGTGTGGCCGCCTCTTTTCGTTCCTGCGCAGTCTCCGATCGTGACTGTTCGAGTGCGCTGTCCATCTTTGCCTGCTGTCTCTTGAGTGCCCTTTCCAGGGAAGCGATCTGGGTGCGCTGTTGCTGCGCCTGCTTTTCACTGAGTGCAAGGCTGGATTTCAGGAGTTTTAGATCAGCTTCGGTGGTTTTGGGGGCAGGGGCGAATGAACCGGGTTGAATCCCCGCTTCAGCCCGTAGTTTGGTGAGACGTTTTTCCGCCTTGACCAGTTTCACTCTTTCGGATTTCAGTTGATTGCTGGTGTTTTTCAGCTGATTGCGCAGCCGAGCCGTTTCGGATTTTTGTTGCTGTCTCTCCTGCTTCAATAGGCGTAACTCATTGCGTTCGGCCTTTGAGATCTCCACCGCGGATGAGAACTGCAGGTTATCCTTCTCAAGCCCGGAGGCCTTGCGGTACCAGTTGAGCGCCTGGGCCAGATCCTTTTTCACCCCATAGCCCTTCTCGTAGAGAAAACCGAGATTTATTCTTGCCCTTGAGTTGCCTTGCTCAGCGGCCTTGTTGTACCAGGCGGCAGCCGTGGTGTAATCGGGTTCTATGCCCAAGCCCTTCTCATAGATCTCACCGACATAGTTCTGGGCGACAGGGTCACCCTGTTGGGCCTGTGGCAGCCATACATGAAGGGAGGTACGGTAGTCCGCCCGGTCAAATGCGACATACTCACCGCCACGGATCTCACATTCGGAAGCGGTGGTTTTGATCGGCCGCCTTGGTGACATGTAGGTCATGTTGGCGCCGAGCTTTCGTACCTGACCCGGTAGCAGGCAATCGATTATCAGAAACTTGTCGGGGTTACCGCTGACCGGTGCCGACGCATCACCCGACGCCTGCCTGGTGCCTTGAGTTTGGCAGCCCGCAAGAGCCAGGATGGCGGTGAGCAGGGTGCTGGCGATCAGGGGTATGGGTTTGATTTTATTAGTTTGCTTCCTAGACTGACTATATAACATGGTATATCCACAACTCTAAAGTTCTGCTTCTCGATTAAGAATAGACAATTCACTTCTCTCTGGAAACGGTATAAGTCGGTATCTATGACATATTCACTATTTTGCTGCATTGCAGCATCGGTTTTGCTTGCCTCCTGTTCATCCCCCAGCCAGCGTTTCGATCGGATTGCTCAGGACTATGGATTTCGCAAGATCGAGGTAGTGGGAAGCGGATTCACCCATGTCGCCTTCGAAAACGGCAAACTGGGGACGGCGCAGGCCCTTCATGTCTATCTGGGGGGCGATGGTACACCTTGGATCGGTGGCATCATCATTGCCAGTGATCCGACACCGAGAAGACCTGTCGCACTGAAGCTGATGGCTTTGGATGAACTCCCCAGTCTTTTCCTGGGACGCCCCTGTTACCACGGACATTCAAAACATCAGGCCTGTACATCTGATTACTGGACGTCCGCACGCTATTCCAAGCGTGTCATCGACAGCATGGCCGATGCATTGCGCAAGGTTATGCAAGATCATGGGCATACGCATCTCAGGTTGATAGGTTTTAGCGGGGGCGGGGGGCTGGCGATGCTCCTGGCGGAACGATTTCCCAAAACTCAGGCGGTCGTTACCATTGCCGGAAACCTGGATATCGAATCCTGGGCCGATCTTCACGGCTACGATCCATTGGAAGAATCCCTGAATCCCAAAACGATGTCACAGCTGCCTGTGACCATTCGTCAATATCACCTGGCAGGCGGCAAGGATAGTAATGTCCCGCCAGGGATTATCCGCGATGCACTAATCAATCAGTCAAAAACTCAGTTTATCCTGTTTGATGATTTCACCCATGGCTGCTGTTGGGAGGAGATCTGGAAGACACTGTTGGCTTGTGTCGAAAAGCGCTGCCTATGGTCTGGAGATTTGCTGCCCTGACTGCTCGCAGACCTTGCACAAAGCATTGCCCGGACAACTATCTGGGTTCCAGGGTGGACTATAATTCTTGCTGTAGTTTGATCAGCCCCTGGTGTCTGGGCAGGGCGGTAATGCCCTTTTGCAGCAGCGCCTCTCCCTCCCGAACCCGATCTGCCGCGATTAGCTCCCTGATACGTTTCTCGAGAAGATCACCGATCTGTTGCAGACCCAGATTCGCCTGCTTGTTGTTTTGATGCATCTGCAGCACCTGTTGGTAAGCATCGTAGGCGCTACTGCCAGCCGGCTCCAAGTGTCGGCCGACCAGCATATGCACATCGGCAACCTCGAGTATGTTCTCAACCCTATCCCTTAGCCCCGGTTCCAGGGAGGAGGTCTCTTCAAGCGGAATCTCGGTCTGATTGCCATTTTGACCGATGAAGATAAGTGAGCCGATGGTGATGAGCAGGAGCAGGGCCAGGGACGCTGCAGCAGGTATTATCCATTTTGTGACCGCATTGTCTCTTCCTCGCCGGGGACCTGACATCTCTTTGATGAAGTGAGTCGCATTTGCTGTGCGCTTTTCCCGCTCGAACTCCAGGCCATGGGAGATGGCTTGCCAGATCTCTTTTTGCAGCTCCTTCGGACGTTTCGGCTTGAGCTGCAGATCCCGTGCGTAGGTTGCCGGCTTGCGATCGAACGGATGGCCCCCCACCAGCAGTTCATAGGCGACGACCGAGAGGCCATAGACGTCATCCCGGGGATCCGGTTCGCCATACTCAAGCATTTCACAGCTGGCATAGGTCGGGGTCAGTGCACCGAGGGAGCCGGGGTCGAATACCGTTGCATCCTCCGCCGGGCGGTCGGCACTTTTAGCCGCGCGCGCGATACCGAAGTCGACCACCTTGACCACGCTTTTCGATGTAAGGAAGACATTGCCCGGCTTGAAGTCGGAGTGAACGATATTTTCTGAATGGGCGTAGGCGAGGGCTCGTGCCATCTGTTCGATGATGGAAAGGGCCTCTTGGGTTGGCAGTGTCGCGGGGCGGAGGCGTCGGATCAACTGGTCGAGGGGTTCACCCTCCAGCAGTTCCATGGTCATGAAGACATTGGGACCGTCGCGATCGAAGTCGTAGACAGTCACTATATTGGGATGGGCCAGCTGCTGTGCCTTCTTGCTCTCCCGCTGCAAGGCGATAAAGGAGTCCGGATTTGCCTGGAAATCCTTGGATAACACCTTGACGGCGATATAGGGGTTGCGGTCCATGGCCTCGACCTTGCGCAGATCCCTGGCCTTGTAGACCACGCCCATGCCACCCCGGCCAAGCATCTCTTCGAGGACAAACCGGTTCTTCAGCACGGAACCGACAGTAACCACGTGGGTGGTCCCATTGGCAAGCTCTTCGGAGATTGCGGTCAATGCTTCTGTGACATTTTTCCTGGGATCTGTGGAAGGGCCGGTAATTTCACTGACTGGCTGGCTGTCCGGGGCGATACGCGTCGCTTCATTGTCTGCGGCGGGTCGATCGTCATCTCGTGTGGCCACTGGCTTTGAATCCTCGGGGAAAAATCAATATCGGGTTGCTCAGGGGGCATCGTGGCACTCTTCGAGTCAGGGGGCCATCCCGCCACGGATTAATAATATGAAAGAATACCGAAAAATGTACAATGAATCACGGTGAATCAGCAGCGCGGATCCTTGCCCACTATGTTACTTCCAGACTACAACGGCGGCGGCATTGTCAATCTGATGTCATCACTGCAATCGGCCCTGGGGGGTTCCCGGCACAGCTATCCAGCCCTCGATCTTCTGACCTCGCTGTCGCTCGGATCATACCGTAAGATTCTGCTCTGGGTCGTGGATGGTCTGGGCGCCAACTATCTTCGGGCCCATCCCGAGGCGGCCACGCTGAATACCCATATGGGAGGTGCCATCACCTCTGTATTTCCGCCTACCACCGCCTCTGCGGTAACAACCTTTCTTACCGGCGATGCACCGCTTCAACACGGATTGACGGGATGGCATATGTATTTCAGGGAGCTGGGAGCGGTGTTGGCTGTACTGCCCGGCCGGCCGAGATACGGGGGTGTGGGTCTGGGCCAGGCAGGCATCAATACGGCCGCCTTTCACGGGCACGTACCCTTCACTGACAAGATCGGCTGCGAATCGGTGATGCTGTCTCCCGGCTATATCGCCGAGTCGGATTTCAACCTGGCGCACCTCGGCCGGTCGCGGCTGTTGCGCCACGACAATCTGTCGGAGTTTACCGCTCAGATTGCCGATATGCTGTGCAATGGCGCAGAGCGCTACCTCTATGCCTACTGGTCCGAGCTGGACAACCTCGGTCACCAGTCGGGTATCTGGAGTGCTGCGGCGAAAAGCCATCTGCTGGAGATCGATCAGGCTTTCAGCTATCTGCTCGATCGATGTCGAGGCAGCGATAGCCTGATTCTCATATGTGCCGATCACGGCCAGGTGGACACCCGGCCAAGCGACAGGATATCCCTCGACGATCACCCGGACTTGGGGGGAATGCTCAGCCTGCCGCTATGCGGTGAACCACGTGCCGCCTATTGCTATTTACGGTCGGGTTGTGAGCGGGCTTTCGATGACTATGTGGCGAGTGAACTTGCGGGAATAGCCATTGCGTATCCTTCAATTGAACTGATTGAGAAAAACTGGTTTGGCCTGGGGACGCCTCATCCACAGTTCTCATGGCGCATTGGTGATCGACTTTTGTTGATGCAGGATAACTACACAATCAAGGATTGGTTGGCGCAGGAGAAGAGATATGGGCTGGTGGGCGTGCATGGGGGGCTAAGTGATGATGAACTATTCGTGCCAATAATCCATGCCGCAGCCTGACTGGGTAAGAGTTTATAATATTTAAAGCTGGTCTTGAGTATAAGTATCGGCGGAAAAATGGCAGATACGACATCAAAAGCACTTCAAACATCCATGTAAGAAGTCTTTTTGAAAGGCGATGGTTATTGTTTAATTCAATGAAGTTTGGATTCTATTAAGTCCGTTTTTTACCTCAGGTAATGCATATTAATGTGGTAGAGGTTGAAGGCGGCAGCTTCGAGACGATGTGCATACAACCTTAAAATGAGATCCCTCAAATTCAATTATGGTTAAAGTTTGTATGCTCTTTATTTCAGTAATATTGTGTTTAAAAGGTATATCTATTCTTTTTAGCGTAACTTCTTTACCCGCGGAGTCCACGGCAACAATGTTGCCTTCTTTATCGATACTGTAAAAAAAATTGTCTGATTTTTCTGGCATGGTTTGCGCAGCACAAGCGGTCATAGGCACTATGAACAGTAATACTATAAGCGACTTGATGATATTCATATCGTTTCTCCTGTGATTGTGGCTTGAATTGTTTGTATTGCGATAACACAGCATTAACTTGAAAAACGCAGTATGAACTTCCCGTAGATTACCCTTTCTTGGCTAAGCTCGTAAAAGTTAGTGTCTTTTTCAGAAGATAAAAATACTGAATTATTTATTCTGTCTTCATAGTTAAATGATTTATCAAATAGGTTCTTTACACCAAGTGAAAACTTACCCATGCGCTTCGGCAAGTTGTAGGTGAGGCTGCTGTCAACCAACCAAAAATTGTCATCACCGTCGATTTCAGTCGGCAGGAAAAAATCATCGAACACTTGATACTCACCTTTCTGGTTGTGGTATGTGGCAAGTAGCTCAAACGTCAGGTCCCTTGATGGACGGTATTTGAAACCGACAGGTAACCGATAAGTTTTTAAAGACAAAACGTTGGGTGCAAAGGCCTCTTTCAGGCCTTCATAATCCTCATAGTCAAGTTCGACTCTGACATTGATTTTATTATTCGGTATGTAGTAGACATATGCTTCCACAACTTGCTGTGAGGAGTCGAAATTCCTTGGCCCGGTCAGTGTAAAGATACTTGACTCCAAATCCGCATGCAAAATCGAGGCGCCAGCATAAAAGTTAGGGTTTATCTCATGATCGATAGCTAAACCATATCTATTTGAATCGACGATAACATCACTTGAGAAGTCATTGTAGATTTGGTTGAAGCCGGTTACTTGGGATGGTTCCAGTGTAGCGTCATCGTCATATCGCCTACTTTCGCGGAATGCAGAGAATCTTACAGTGGTTGTTGGTGTCGCATTCCATGAAATGCCGAACTTTGGATTAATTTGATCCTCATCTATTTTTTCAGTGGGAAAAACAATATCGCCCCCTGCTGGTAAAACGGTACGCATTTTAAAAGTTTCTTCAAAATCTGTATAAGCAGCTCCAAGCGTCAGATTGACTGTTTCTCCCATGGGAAAAAAAGTATACAAATAAATACGATCGTACTTTTGATTGATGCTTGATCTATCTATGTCATCAGTATATCCAAACTCAGTGGTAGTATCTGAATCAGCCTCGATGGAGCTTCCACCGAGTACTGTTTTTACATCTCCGAATGTGTTTAGCCATTGTAGTTCCCGGTTATCAATTTCATCGTCGGCAAGAGTGTTTGAGGAGAAAAACCCTGTACCAAACTGCTGATCAGTCGTGTTGTCGGAGTGTTGTATATTTCCGATAATCAGAGAGCCGACTGCAAACTGGTGCCTTATCCCTAAGCGGTAGTCATTTCTTTCAACATCACCTGTAAAATCGGGAGTTGCAAAATCGTCGGGATAAAAATGCTGGTTGAGATAGCCATTTTCCTGGTCACCTTCAGAGAGCTCGAGTTGCAGCATTGTTTCAGGTGTTATATTGAGTTGTGCAAAAGCTGTTAAGGTGTCTTTTTCAAGCCAGTCGGCATCCCGGAAGCCGTCGCTTTCGTAATGATATTGCCCAAGGCTGAGACTGAAGCGGTTATGCAAATAGGATACAATTACGTCTTCACCCCAAGTATCGTTTCCTGCAACAAAACCATCGATAAGTAGAGTGGCTCCGGACTGAATAAAGAGAGGATTAAACTCGTTATACGAGAGCCTGGTTGGGCCGTCAGCCAGTTGTAAGTCACTTAATTTAGGACGTAGCGTATGAGCGTTTAGTGGCTGTAGCAGCTTTGATTGCAACAGATCACTGTCTACTGCAAGTCTTCGTTGAGGCTGAGTGGCGTTTATGTCTGCCATAAAACGATGGCTAGAGAAGTTGTCTGGTGCTTGTGACAATGCTGTAGCGCCTTCAACAACTGCCATCCTTTCAAATCCCAAATCCGTGTAAATACGAGCTGAGGCAACATTTCTTGCGGCTTCATCCTGATCCAGAAGTTGACGGGACCTGTAAACACCCCGGTTGCTATTCAGCTTGACGGCCTGTCGTTGAGATTGTAGTGCTTCAACCGGATCGTTTTCAGACTGCAGCAGTATCGATTCGTAATACCAGGCGGTAGGATCGTTTGGGTCGAGCTCTTTTGCCAGGGTGAATTGCTGGAAAGCCAGATTGTTACGATTCTCTTCGTAATAGGTCTTTCCCATATAACTGCGCAGCAGGGCATTGTTGGGATCGAGCAGTACAGCTGTCTCTATCTCTTCGCGCCCTGACGTCAAGTTGCCTTTGCGAATCTTCAGCAAACCTAGACCCAGGCGGGGTAGGGGGGCTGCAGAATCAAGAACGATTGCCTTTTCGAATGCATGTTTGGCGTTGTCCAAATTGACATCTCGCAACGAGGCGAAACCTAAGACGGTGTGGGATAACGAAAGGTTGGGATCGAGGGTGGCTGACCTGTTGGCGGCTTCACGTGCCGCACGGCTGTTGCCTGTCATCAACCAGACTTCAGCGAGTCGTGCTAGTGTCAGGGCGCTCTCAGGAGCCAGTTCCGCCGCCCGCCGACTGTTTGCCAAGGCCGCAGGTATGTCGAACATGGCTTGATCAACATAGGATTGCGCCATATGGGCGGCAGCTGATTGGTTATCCTTCTCCAGGGCCTGCATGGCCAGTTCGGTTGCATCTTGCAGCCGATTCTGGACTATCGCCTCTACAGCAGACCGGGACAGGGTGTCGGCTTCTCCGGGAAAAACGGGTAGCGGTGGATAATAAAGTGCCCAAGCGACGGTATCGAATGGTTTGGCGAGAGCTGTTTTGACTGGCTTTTTATTCAATGCTGCATGAGCAGCCTGGTTTGCCTCCAGCTTGACGGTTCCATCACTGTTGCGGGCGACTACAATGCCTTCAAGGACAAACACATCTGTGGCTTCGTTCTCGATACGGACAACAAATTCAGTTCCCTCGATTGAGGCATTTACATAGGGTGTTCTGACTTCGAGGCTCTTGGGCGTGCGGCTTATGAAATGGACGGCGCCGCGCAGCAGATCCAGCAGTGAGCGGGATTCCTTCTCGATCTGAGAGAAGGTCAATGATGAGTTGGCATCAAGTCGTATAAGGGTATCGTTAGCCAAGCGGGCCGCTGCTTTGGCGTCATTGTTGGTTCTGATTGAATCGCCCGCACAGAACTGATCGTCGAGTTGCGCCGGGTGCCAATTTTCTTGATCTGCGATCCTTTTTTCAACACTACCTTGCAAGGAGACCAGCTGGGCGACATGTGCACATTCACCAGATATCAGCTGCTGCGAAAAGGCCAAAATGAAAATAACAAAAGAGTATTTCGCGAGCATTGTAAAGTCTCTGCAATGCTGCATAGAGATCCCCTAAATTCGGTTTTTTTATCCAATAAATATTCAGAGCCTAGCCAAGAGTTAAGCAAAAAATATTTCTACAGCTTGTAGGTATATAGTAACTAAAATTCACGATTATGCGAATTTATTTCATATCTACTAATGCTATTGGGCCACTTTTTTAATGTAGATTATTCATTCTTTTCGATAACACACTCTCCCTCAACTGGATCATTTCCGGAATTCATCAAAAAAAGGCAATAATCCCAACAACTTATGTGGGCATTCAGTGTCGAAATATTTTACGCCTGATACTATTATCTGCATTAAATGCTTATGATAACCATATGATATGGTTTTGATATTGTTATCATGGCTTGAGTTGTGCATTCCACATAAATAAACAGCACAATCAAACAAAAGGTGGAAAAAAAGCCGACATGCTCAGGCTGGCTTGGGCGAACCTGAATCCGGCTTTGTTTCTATGATAACAATGAAAACCACGGCCTCCAGACAAAATCCCCACACCGCCAATGCGATCAGGTTGTCGTTGTTTGTCTTTGGCGTATGTGGCTTTTCCATCGCCATCGCAGAAGAAATAACCGTTCGCTTAGCGGCAGAAGATGATCTTGAGCATTTGCTCACGCTATACCAGGAGCCAATTTCGGATCAGGCAAACCCGGAGATCGAATGTCTGGCGAGGAATATCTACTTCGAAGCGCGCAGTGAATCGGAACAGGGGCAACGAGCGGTTGGACATGTGGTCATGAATCGCGTCGCTGCGAAAGGCTATCCGAATACAATCTGTGCCGTGGTCAAGCAGGGAGGTGAGAAGAGACGCAACCGCTGCCAGTTCTCCTGGTGGTGCGACGGCCGCTCGGATCAACCGGTGAACAAGAGAGCCTGGCGGAGATCGCTGGAATTGGCCCATGCGATCTTGAGCGGCCGCTCCAAAGATCCTACGGACGGGGCGCTTTGGTATCATGCGGATTACGTCAAACCGGTGTGGAGTTCGGCGCTGGTACTAGGCAAGAAAATTGGGCATCATCTTTTCTATCTCAGTAAAAAACAGCCCGTATATGCGATGAATTCAGCGCCTGCGCTATAAGCCCCTGGTGACTGTCCACGGCAGGATCCCGCGCAGTTCTTTATAAAAGCATCCCCGTGCTGGATCCTTGCCTGAGGCTTCATGCCCCCGCGACTTCGATGAGCTTGCCGTTCCTGCAATCATAGATATATCCATGAATTGGTATGTCGTCCGGGACCAGCGGATGGTTGCGTATTCTGTTCACGTCCTCGGCCACACTCTTGGCATTGTCAGAGATTGTCAGCCAATTGATGAACTTGCCTTCTACGGAACCACCGCCACCAGCGCTATCATGCCAACCGTTGGCATCTATGGTTGCCGTTTTAAGACTGCTTGCAAGCAGGTTGCCCATTATCTCATTGGTAAAAGTCAACATTCCGCAATCCGTATGATGAATGACAAACCACTCCTTTGTGCCAAGCAACTTATAGGAGATTACGAGGGAACGGATTGCATCGTCGTTTGCTCTTCCGCCAGCGTTGCGAATCACATGGGCATCGCCTTCGGATAGTCCGGCAAACTTGGCCGGATCAAGCCTGGCGTCCATGCAGGTCAGGATCGCGAAACGGCGCCCGGGCGGCATGGGAAGCTTGCCCTTGTCGCCAAAATCATCTGCATACGCCTTGTTTGCGGACAGGACTTCATCAAGTATTTTACTCATTCTTCACTCCTCACAGGGATATGTCATGAATTGACCTTTCCCAGTTAGACAGCCGTTCCGCTCGCTATTATGTAGCGCAAAATACCGGGTATTATCGATGCGATTCTCTGCGAGAAGGAGTGCAGATTATCCTGCGCTGCCGAGTTTGCCCTTTGCCTGGCCTGCATCCTGTACCTGCTATTCCACCTGAAACAGTAGGGTATCCGGATGGAATGTATACCAGGCAAACCAGAAGGCAGTGATGGAGTGAATCATTTCGCCGGTGGAGTTGAAAACGGCTGCTGTCTGATTCTCGACGTCATAGTGGACTTCAATCGTTTCTCCGCCCACATCGTCCTTTAGCCTGCCCGTGGTTTTCGATAGCTCGACAAAGGGATAGGCCTTGTTTATGCCATCAATGGTAACGCCCACAACCCGCTCCTTGGGATGATAGCCTTTGGCGCTAAACTCCACCGGAAAGTAGATTGCGCGACTGGTCTCGTAATCACCATAGGGTGAGCGTCGGTAATTGCGTGAAAAGCCGGTATCATCGGATAAGACCTGAGACCCGGGATAGCGTTCGAGCCAGTCGGACCATGTGGTGTGGTGGAGGGCAATAGGCTGCAGGTGCTGGCCCTTTAACTTGCCGCTGACGGCCTGCATCCTGATCTGTGACCAGAGTGATTCACTATCCCGGTCATAAAGCAGCATATCGCTGTTATAGAGTAATCCGGAAACACCAAAGCTGAGAGATCTGTTGTTCTGTTTCGATTTGAATGCGATACCGGTGCCGCACAGGGGACAGAAGGTGATCGCGACCGGCTCACTTCCAAATTGATCGTTGACGATCTCATGCCAATTCAATATGGCGATAGGATAAGCCTTGACCTGACCATTGTAAGCTAGGCCGAGCACGCGGTCCTCAGGGGTCAGGTAGTCTACCTCATGCGCGGAAATAAACTTCGGACTGTCGATGGCGGGTATGCCGTCCTTCGGCGGCCCGCCAGGCAGAATCTGTTCAATCGGTATCAATGCATCCGTAACATCAAATCCGCTTTTGTAACTCCTTGCATCAGCAGTGGCAATCCAGAGGTAGGCGACTGCCAGTATAAAGGGGATCGGTAGCTGTCTTGTTTTCATCTTTTCAATTTATTGCAAGTGCGGCTGCCGATGTGGCGACAAACTCACCGATCAGATCCATGTCCGCCTTGGGCTGGAAGGATTTTACGGAACCGCTACGCCCGGTTGGATGGATAGCAATCTCTTTATTCGTTTTTTCCAAAACGGCTTCTGCACGACAGCTGGGACAGTAGATATACTCGCCACTCTTTTGATTGCGTGTCACCACGATCGTTGGTCCGCATGTCAGGCAGTTCTGGACGGGTATGCCCTGGTCGCTATGTCCGAGAATTGCGTTCAATCGCCCGGATCTCCCGAGATCGATGAATATATGGCCGAAATTACCATCGAACTGGGTATGCAGATTCAGCTTAATACCCTTCAGCGCATTCTCGAGAGATAAATTGCGACGATAGGGACGCGCACTGGTCATGGCGTCGAAGGCATCGCAAATACTGACGATGCGCGCATCGATCGGCAGATTGCCTTCGTCCAGCCCAAACGGATAGCCTGCTCCATCCGGACGCTCATGATGGTGCAGAATGGTGCTTTTTACCAGTGATCCCAGAGGGTGTCCGGCTAAAATTCTCGCCCCGGTCTCGGGATGACATTGGATGGATTGGTACTCTTCTTCATTCAGCCTGCCCGGTTTCTTCAGTATCAGGTCGGATACGCCGATCTTTCCAAGATCGTGAAGGAATCCTCCCAGGGTGATGCGCGCCACTTCGTATTTGCCCAATCCCAGCGTTTCGGCGAGGAGTCGACTGTATTGGGATACCCGCCAGAGGTGGCCGCCGGTATAGGGATCCCGGGCCTCCACCATCCAGGCCATCACCAGGAGTGATTGCAGTAGCGGTTTGATATCCTGCTGCTGGCTTATCCGGGCCTCGTACGGCTCGAACCAGGATCTGGCAGAGGGTAGAAGAGTGATCATTATCCGGTGCCTCGTCGTTGCGCAAACCAATCCAGCTCCAACCCGTCTGTTCCCCGTGACGGGAGTCAACTGACCAACCACAGTAACGATACGTATGCTTTCGATCTATGGATTCAGCCACGTATCCATGTGGCGATCATGGTCAATTAGGATCGCTGCCCTGCAGCGAGGTATTATTCAGACTACAAGGCCTGAACGGATAGCAAGCGTCAAATCAGGCAAGTCGATAAGTGGAACATGAAGACAAGAATCACCGAAATATTAAAGGGATTGTTATGATCAACACTGTCGCCATCGCCAACTATCGATCGCTTTTGAACCTGGTGATCCCGCTTGGAAGTCTCAATGTGGTTACCGGTGCGAATGCCAGCGGCAAGTCCAACCTCTACCGTTCCTTGAGATTGCTGGCGGAGACGGCGCAGGGAGGCGTGATCCATGCATTGGCGAAGGAGGGTGGACTGGAGTCCACCTTCTGGGCGGGTCCGGAAAACATTTCGCGAAGAATGAAACAGGGGAGCGTGCCTGTTCAGGGTGGGCCGAAACAGGCGAGAACACGCCTCAGACTGGGTTTTTGCACGGATGAGTTCGGCTATTCCATTTCACTCGGCCTGCCAACCCCCTCCACATCCGCCTTTGCCCTCGATCCCGAGGTCAAGCGCGAATGCATTTGGGCGGGAAATGGTTTCAGGCCGGCGAGTCAGCTTGTGGATAGAACTGGCGGGGTGATCAAAATCCGGGAGGGTCGTCACTGGGAGGTGATCTCCCAGCATGCGAACAGCTTCGACAGCCTCTTTGGGGAGATCGCCGATCCGGTGAGAACACCCGAGGTTATTACCCTGCGGGATAATATCCGAGGCTGGCGATTCTACGACCACTTCCGCACCGATGCGGATGCGCCGGCGAGACAGCCGCAACTGGGTACCCGAACACCCGTGCTGCATCACGATGGACGCGATCTTGCCGCGGCGCTGCAAACGATCAGGGAGATAGGTGATACTGCAGCCCTCGATGAGGCGATCGGCGATGCCTTTCCCGGATCGGAATTGACTATCAATATACGCGGGGATGGCCGCTTCTCCATCGCACTTGGCCAGTACGGATTGCTTAGGCCGCTGTCGGGATTTGAGCTGTCGGACGGCACCTTGCGTTATCTGCTCTGGGTTGCGGCCCTCCTGACACCCCGGCCACCGCCGCTGATGGTGCTGAACGAACCCGAGACGAGTCTCCATCCCGATCTGCTGCCGGCTTTGGCGCGACTGATCATTAAGGCCTCCGAGCAAACACAGGTTTGGGTCGTATCCCATGCAACCCGCCTGATTGCCGCCCTGGAAAAGTCGGAAAACTGCCATTCGCTGGGGTTGGAGAAGGAGCTGGGGCAGACGATCGTGAGGGATCAGGGTCTGCTGGATGAGCCCGCTTGGCATTGGCCGGATTTAAAATAGTGAGGCTGATCCTGGCGGTGGTTAAGCACTTGTTCAGGACCGAACGATTACACTCTTTTTGTGGCATGTCAGAAATCGTGGGACCGAATTTGCATTCTCTGCATTTTCACATATTGAGAGTGGTCTATATTTGTGCATATGAAATATTTCATTACCGAACAGATCAGGCAATCTACTCCGCAGAATTTACCGCAAAAGTTACTGCAACTAAAAACTCCTGGATATATCTCATGTTTTACCAGGCATCCTGTTGTTGTATCGATACTGATTATTTCTGCGCTGTTCTCAGGCTGCGCTACAGTATCAAAGCCATCCGTATATAGAACTGACAACGTTAAAACGGCCAAACCCGCCGCTGCAACCTACGAACTGCACCCTGTGGTTGCGATTGCGGAAAAGCTTAGGGATAAGCCCTATCTTTACGGCGGTATCACTCCCAAAGGTTTCGACTGTAGCGGTCTTGTTCACTACGCCTATCTGAAGACCGGCAAAACGATACCGAGAACAACATGGAACCAGTATCGAATTTCGCAACGCCTGCCGTTCAAAAATGCCAAACCCGGGGACCTGCTGTTTTTCAAAATAGACTCGCGCAAATTGTCCCATGTGGGACTCTATGCGGGTGATGGCCGCTTCATTCACGCCTCAACGAAACAGAATCGGGTGATGGATGCCTCGCTCAATGACGCCTATTGGCGAACACGATTGATAGGGGTAGGGAGGATCCAATGACACGCATTGGAACCGGTATCCATGAAACCGGATATGGGCAAGAGAAGAATTAAATTCTCGCCACTTCAGTCTGCCTTTATGTTGCATAAATAAGCGACAGGATTCTCAAAAACGCCGTTACGCTCATGGTAACTTATTCCCAAATATAAAGTACGGGTAAAGAACATGCCAAGAATCTTCAACAGACTTGCGGTGCTGGCACTGACAGGCATCCTCACCACCAGCCTGATATCCTGCGGCGGTGGAGGCAGCAGCGATTCCACAACCACAACGACAGCGGAACGAACAGGTATCGTCGGCATTCTGTTCACCGACAAACCTGCTGACCCCTCACTCTTTCTGGCCATGAACGCCACCATCGAGAGTGTGGAGTTGATCGGGCCGGACGAGGGTGAGGTGATTGACCTCTACTCCGATGAACCGCAGACAATTGATCTCCTCCGATTGAAAAATGAGTCGGTTCCATTCACCTTCAGTGATGACGTGCCCGTCGGAACCTACTGCAAGATCCGCTTGACTTTAAGCGATCTGGAACTGGTACTGGTGGACGATACTCCGGACGATCTGACGGACAATGAAACCCACCATCCCCAACTGCCGGGAAATGGCAAGCTCGATCTGCTCGCACGGGGCTGTTTTACCGTTGAGGAGGGCAATGTAATTACCGTGCAGGTCGATATCGACGGCGGCAACTCGATCCACGTTGTGGAAAACAATAACGGTTTTAATTTCAGGCCCGTGGTATTCGTCGATGTGCTTGAAGAGGGCTTTGAGAGCAAACTGGTTCGCTTGGAAGGGGATATCAGTGAAGTAATTCCGGAAGAAGACGCATTGCTGCTATGCAATGCATTGCCTGTTCAGCAATCAGACAGCATGGAGTGCGTCAAGGTGAAGCTGAACGACGATAGCGCTTTCTTCGATAATCTGACCTATGACGGCATGCCGCGCTCCTTGGATGAACTTTTGATGGAAGAGAAGGTGGGTGAACAGGTTGTTGTCGTAGGCTGGCCTGAGCACCACGTAATGCCCCATTCGGGTGTGAATATTCCCAGGGGACACCTGCCTCCGCCTGGCGAGTGTCGACTCTGGACACTCGACGAGCCTCCAGGTCAACAGCCTGCTCCCGATGATTGCGAACTGCTTGAGGAACAGGTAACGGACGATAACCTTCTGGTGGATCACGAGGGTGTTGTAAGCGACAGATATCACCCGCTGATGGAAGTCGATGCCCTGGTGGTTGAACTGGGTGAGTTTCAAAAGATCGAGGGTGTGGTTACCTCGGACGCTGACGACAGCGGATTTGGCATGAATGAGACCCAGGGTGACGCTGACGTGGCTGAAGGACCCCTTGAGGTCATGCTTCAGTCCGGCGAACCCGGTATCAACGGATCCCGGATCGTATCCAAGTCCGGAGATCTGCTGGACTATCTCGATATCGTCGTGCCACGCGGGGTACAGGTCGACGGTGTGCCAGATATGACAGGTAGCGAAACCATGCTAAAGGCGGCACTGGTGATCGTCGATACCAAAACCGATGACAGAGGGCAGGGACAGGTCACCGGAAGTGTCGTTTCAACCGGCACAAACGGATTTGTTCTTTCCCCGGATGAGGACCTGGTATGTGGCATTGCCACCACCGACTTGGTGGTTAGCTATACGGATGATGTTGAGTTTCTTAGCGTGGTCATCACTGAAGCGGTTAGTGAAATTACACCGGGAGGCACACTGGAAGTCGGTCAGGATGTGGGAGTCAATGGTAGCTGTGGCGTACAGGGATATGTTGCCGATAGCGTTGTGATAGTGGATGATCAACGGACTCCATAGAGCAAATAACACTACAGTCCGCTTGCGAAACCCCCGTATATTTTGCGGGGGTTTTTATTTTCTAAGGGTGGTTGATGATTGTCTGGTGTTAAGTGACCAGGCAGTTTTTATTTCTTGATCTTGCTTTTCTTGTTAGATCCCTCTGATTTCCGCAATGAATCAAACAAACCGTATGACCAGGGCCGCATGGCGATCACTACTGTGGTGCCGGTACGTTCTTCCAGGGGCAGTTTGGCGTCATCATCATTCAATTCGTCGAACTCTCTGGCCAGATGTTCCATTTTACGCTGGAACACCCGGTTCGAACTTTCGGCGAGCATGCCATTTACCACGATCAGACGCTCATCTGTATGATCGAAGCGGGAGGAGAAAAACTCCGCTTCAATCTTTTCCTGGAAGAAGCGTTGTATGGGTCCGTTTTCCTGCCATTTGAAGTTGCGGGCAACGAGCAGTTTTACCCGGTTTTTCGGCAGCAGTTCGATCAACCGCAGACGATCGAGCCTGGCCAGGTGTTGAATGCATTGGTGTTCGGAAATCCGGAAGCGCTCAATGATCTCATCCAGGGTCCATCGATTAAGCACGCAGACAGTGACCAGGAGCAGTTCCAGGCTTGCGGCAATCTCCGCCTCCTGTTCCATGCTCAGTCCCGAGATGGTCGCCGCCCCCGCCCACTCGTTCATCTCCTGTACCAGATCCGAGATCTCCATCTCCATCAGCTGACAGACTTGATCCAGGCGCTCGAGAGTGAAGCGTCTCTTGGCAAACAGGCGCTTCACATTGGCTTCTGACAGTTGCAGGTAGTTGGCCACGTCCGCATAGGTCAGGCCATGCGCCTTGAGGGCCCTTTTCAAGGTGTCGACGAGTTGTTGGGTTTGGGGCATGATAAGCAGCAGGGTATTGTATTTCTATACTTGGTGGTATTGTTGACCATTCGGCTATTGTGTAGGGTATCCTAAAAATAGACGCCCAGCCAATATCGATTTTTTAGCCGCAACGCCACCATCCAGAACAGCCCGGCACGCTTTTCTCTCACTGCACCTCATGCACTCAGAGAAAACCACGCCTTGCGCAGATTCTGCTTCTCGCTGCGGCGCTTGGCCTTGTGAGATTTTTCGTGTACACACCCCTTGCTCAGCAGGGGGTGGTTGTAGAAAGGGTTTCTTTGTCTGTGGCTTCGTTTTTTCATCTGTTCCACCTCTGTTTTCTGTTAAAAAAGGCGGGTCAGTCGCCCAACCCACCTATCCCTTGACGCATAACACCTGTTTCAGGGTGTGCACCACTTCCACCAGATCCACCTGGTTCGCCATCACCTGGTCGATGTCCTTGTAGGCGCCGGGGATCTCATCGATGACGCCCTTGTCCTTGCGGCACTCCACGCCCCGGGTCTGGGATTCCAGGTCGTCCCGATTGAACTGCTTTTTCGCCTTGGTGCGGGACATGCGGCGTCCCGCGCCATGGGAACAGGAGCAGAAGGAGTCCTCGTTGCCCTTGCCGCGCACGATGTAGGACTTGGCACCCATGGAACCGGGGATGATCCCCAACTCCCCCTCACCGGCGCGGATTGCACCCTTGCGTGTGACATAGACTTCGGCGCCGAAGTGGTGCTCCCGTACCACATAGTTGTGGTGGCAGTTGATCGCCTCCCTGGTAATGGTGAAGGGCGGCAGATCGGATTTCAGGGCATCGAGGATATGCTGCATCATCTCGCGGCGATTGATCATGGCATAGTCCTGGGCCCAGCCAACCGCTTCGATGTAGTCATCGAAGTGTTGCGCACCCTCGGTGAAGTAGGCCAGATCCCTGTCCGGCAATCTCCCCAGTTGATCGCCCAGGTCCTTGCGCGCCAGATTGATGAAGTAGCGCCCAATGACATTGCCGATACCTCTGGAACCCGAGTGCAGCATCACCCACACCGCACCGTTTTCATCCAGGCAGAGTTCGATGAAGTGATTGCCGCCCCCCAGGGTCGCCAGTTGACGTACCCAGACAGCGTAGGGTCGCTGTCTCTGCATCTTGGCGATTGCCGGGTGCCGGTCGAGGATCAGGTCCAATCGCTTCGCCAGGGGCACGACGGTGGAGCGCTTCACCGGATCCCGGTCGTGGATGTCAAAACCGACCGGGATCGCCCTCTCGATACGATTGCGCACCCTGCGCAGACTGTCGGGCAGTTCGTCGGCGGTCAGTGAGAGACGGATGGCGTTCATGCCGCAGCCTATGTCCACCCCGACGGCCGCCGGCACTATGGCACCCTTGGTTGGGATCACCGAGCCGACAGTCGCCCCGATCCCCATATGGACATCGGGCATGGCCGCCACATGGTGATGGATAAAGGGCATCCGGGATACATTCGCCAGCTGGTTCAGTGCCGTCGATTCGGTATCCCCGGTCCAGATATGGACCGGCACCTTGCCTTTGTCGAGTGTCTGTAAAATAGGCATAGTCGTGCTCCTTATAGTTCAAGTTTATAAAAAAGGGGGGTGATTTTCCCTCGACGCAGACGCTTGATGGTGCGCCTGTCGCTGAGCAGGCCGGGCAGCCGATCGGAGTGTTCAAAACAGAACTGCTTTGGCAGCGCGGTATAGAGCGATCTCGGCGGCAGGCAGTTGCCTCTGATACGTTTCAGGTAGTTACCGACTTCCCAGGTGTGGTACCAGATATATTTCAATCCCAACTCTCGGTCGATGAAATCGACAGTTGCGGCGAGCATCGCCTGGCTCCACTCCTTGAGCAGCGGCTCGACAAACTTCAGATAACGGCGGACTGATGCTGCAGTGGTTCTGAAGGCGTAACACTGCATGACATGCCCATCCGTATCACACCGGTCGAGCCATCTATGCAACCAAGCGACATCTCTGACCCAGTCGCTCTGAATCTCTTCGATCAATACCTCATTCCGCTCAAGATCCATATCGAGACGGGCCCAGGCCAGGGTCTCCCGGTAGTAGTCGCGATCGCCTCTTTGCAATACAGGATGTCCCCAGTAGTTGAAGATCCCATCCCGGGTCGGGCGGATCAGTTGCTTAAACAGCCGGTCGTGCTGATGGTTGAAATTGAGCCGCAACACCAGGTTGACCCCGGGGCGCGATGTCTGCGCATAAGGGTCGGATCTACTACTTTCCCAGACGCCGACAGTGACCAGGTAGGTGGTGCCCGGCTCCTGCCAATAGCTGACCAACAGATCACGCGTCAAGCGACCATTCCCGCAGCTGTGGAGTAGGGGCGTGATGGATGACTTGTTCAGCAGTTTTGCAAAGTTGGATCGCTTCAGGTCTCGAATGGACAGATGCCTGTTCACTGCGATCCGCAGCAGCTGCACCGCATAGTAGTCGCGGCAGTAGGGGTAGAGGGTTCTCTCTTCAGAAAGACATGCCAACAGCTCCTCTGTTTCGTTCCGGTCCATGATTGCTCTCCTTCGTTTTGTGGACCCAGATGGATTGATAAAAATTGATTAAACGGGTGTCACTCATGATTGACTCCTGGTCTGTTTAGGTTGAATTGCCCAGCCCAGACGGCCGGGCGGTTGGGATTACACCGAGATCTTCACGGTGTCCTTGAGGACGCCGTCGAGACCGCCGAACACGGTCAGGCGATCCACCTTGTCGGTCACCTTCTCCAGGGTCTCCAGCTCCTTGAGGCGCAACAGGGTGGGGTTCTCGTCCATCAGCTTTGCGGTGTTCAGCAGCGATCGGGTCGCCGCTGTCTCCTCGCGCCGCTTGATGACATTGGCCTGGGCCGCCTTCTCGGCCTGCACCACCTGGTTGAGAATCTCCTTCATCTCACCGGGCAGGATCACGTCCTTGAGGCCGACACTGCAGAGCTCGAAACCGTTCTCCGCGGCCTTGCCGGCGACCTTGTCGGACACCTCCCGGTCGACGCGCTCCTTGTCCTCCAGCAGCTTGTCGAGCTCCCTTGAACCTACCGCCTGCCGCAGCGCGAACTGCAGTTCACGGTAGATCCAGTCGAGAGGTTGCTGCAGCCGGGTACGCGCCTTCACCGGATCGACGATCTGGTACTGGGCGCCCAGGTTGAGACGCAGCGAGACCTTGTCACGGGAGAGGATCTCCTGTCCCTGGACCTCCATCGCCTGGATGCGGGTGTCCAGCTGCTCCACGGCGACATGGCGCTTCACCGCCCAGAAGGCGTGGAAGCCCGGCTTCAGGGTCTGACGCAACTCACCGTCAACCAACAGCAGGCCCAGGTAGTGATCCATCACCTCGGCGGTCTGGATGTAGGGTTGCAGTTCCCGCGCCACCACTCCACCACGGCTACGGAACACGCTATCCACCAGATCCTTAGGAACGACCAGGTCGTTCTGAAAGTCGATTCGCTCCACGCGCAGGGTGTAGGGAAGCTTCCAGTAGACCTTGCGCTCACCCGGCGCCAACAGTTCGATGAACTTGTTGTCCCGATAGACAAGACCGATCTGGCTGTCAGCCATGTCCGCCAGTTCCAGGTAAGGGTCGAGCAGCTCGCCCGCGCCCTTCATCAGGATCCCGACGTTCTCATTGGCGCATACCGCCTGGCCCAGGTCGTACAGTTCGATCCGAACATGGCCGAGTGGGTCGAAGCGGCGGTAGACACCCGGCTCCAGCACCTGGATCAGCTGACTGTCACGAAACAGAAAACCGCGCTCGTGCTGAGCCACAACGATGCGCTTGTAACCAAACATTGTTTTTCTCCTTAGTTTGCAAAAGTGATAGAAATTGCCTTTTCGAACTACACGATTAACCTGGATGAACACGACATACGTAGTCACCGGGTCAATGATGTACATCGGGATAGCGCAGCCCCGCACCCGCAGCGCGGGCCCGGATGGGGCGGTCGGGTGGGTGAGATCGCGGTCGCTGCCACAACCTAGACGCTCCCTTGCCGGATCGATTGGCGATGGCGAACCCACTGACCCGTCGCGCCATGTCGGGCACAGGCCCTGCAAGTGCTGCAGGTCTTGACCAAAGAACTTCGCTTTGATACCTGCCGGGGCGTTGCTTGGATATAGAATCAATGCGGAGTCGAACCGCGGGGTCAAAAACCCTTTCCATCTAGGGATAGGAGGAGTCGAACCTCCGACCAATCGATTGAATGTCGATCGCTCTACCCACTGAGCTATATCCGGTTGGCGTCTTCAGGAATCTTGGGTGCGGTACACAGTACTGCAATGCAAGCTGTGCCGGCGGGCCGTGCGGAGACCCGGCCGCTGTCACCCAAGTATCCGATGAGGACTCGATTCATCCGTCAGGTATTGAACCTGATCGGATAAAAAAGTAGGGACGGTGAGATTCGAACTCACAATCAACAGGGTCTAAGCCTGCCGCGTCTTCCAATTGCGCCACATCCCCCTATGGATTGTTGTGGTGACCTATTCAGCCACCCGGTTTGGTCCGCACTCCAAATGGCAGGCGGACCGGTGCTTCGGGATCCCATCTCAACTCCTCCCCTGGCACTGCACTGCCGCGCTTGTCGTAACGACTCGAGCAGCAGCACTACCTCTTGTCCCTGGCGAGGCTGGCAACACCATTCCCGGCCCGTAACCGAGAACAGGGGGACGAGGCTTGCTTGGTATATGCCCCAAGCGGCCAAAATCGGGCCCTGTCCAATTTCAGGACAGGGCAGTTTGTGGTTTCCAAATTGTTAAAGAGCATCCCGAGTTACCACCCGAGATTTCCCGGGCAATAAAAAACCCCCGGGGTTTGCACCAACCGGGGGTTTCTTCCGGAAGGTGTCAGTTATTCACGACACCTTCCTGCAATGCTCTGGAAAAGTGTCAGGTCACAGCGGCTTCGTCCTCGTTACCGAGCAAAAAGCCAGGCGCTTTTAGTTGTACCAACAGATACGCCGAACACAGCGACGCACAAGCAGGCCCACTCCGCAGGGCTGCTGATGGCATGTTGTCGTAGATGCATGTCGAATTCATTGTCGGTTCCTGTGTCGTTTATTCCGGGATGGCTCCGGTCATCCGGGGCTTTGCAAATCTTGGAGCGCAAGTATAATCGTCGTAATCCAAATTGCAAGAGCATTTTTTGCAAATGACAAAATTAAATTCAAGCGGCAAATCACGCATCAAAGATCCGGTGGCGGTAAAGATCGGCAAACGCATCGCCCAAGCGCGCCGGATGGCCGGATTCAAGACCGCGAAGGCATTTCGGGGGAAGTTGCCGAAGTGGCCGGAGAACAGGCTCTCCTGGTACGAGGCGGGTTACTCCATGCCCCATCCCGGTCATGTTGAGGTGATAGCAAAGATTACCGGAACGTCGGCCTGTTGGATCATGTTCGGACTGGGTCCGATCCGCTCAGGCGAACGTGATCTCCAGGCGGTGAGGCATCAGAACCTGGTCTACCTGTTTCGTGAGGCGGAGGAGGGGGGCACCGAATCGATCAGCGGATTTCTCCTGGGGGTGAAGATCGGACCCAAACAACTGACTGACTATATCGACAACCCCTTCAAACATATCGGTGAGCGCCTGGCGCGAAGAATCGAAAAGGCGAGCGGCAGGCCCCGCCAATGGCTGGATGAACAACACGTGGAGTCCGACGGGCTCTGCGGCTCCTTTCCCGATGACCTGAGGGAGTTGATGACCATCTATTCAGAGATGGATGGCAAGGGCAGGAGGATGCTGATCGAGATGGCGCAAACAATATCGAAACATCGTTGATTCGCACCAACGACCATGGCAGGTTCGATTGCCACTATTCAACTATCATTCCTTCATGCACTAACTCCATGGTCTCCATGGCTATATCACTGGAGTTGGCATTCAGGTTGGCCGAGGTGTACTTGGTGATCCATGCATTACGCAGCTTCCAGGTGAATGCTGTCTGCTGCTCATCGTTCAAGAGATGAATGGTGACATCGCGACGCATGCCGGGTCCGGACTGCACACACGCGACTATCCACTCGTACATATCCAGGGATCCGATCAATCCGCGTTTTAAAGTAATCGGTGGGTATTTTGTCAAACCCGGCAGTTTCACCGAAGTCTCTTCGCGATAGTTGCCTGCACGATATTCGATCACTTCAATCTCCATGGAGAGGCCGCTGATTTCGCTGAACCCCGCCTGGGGATCATGGGGATCGGCACCAGCGATCGAAACCAGGAAGTTGAAGGCTCCGTAAGGCGACTCTGACTGTATGGCCATATGGCTTCTCCTTTAAGAAATACCCGGGCTCTTTAACCAGCTGACTGAACGATAGCACAGGGTGATTGTTTCATAGCTGATGTCTGAATTCATGGCATTGAAATCAGGGCCATGCCAAGTGATGATCCAGCAGTCATGCAGACGCCAACAGTTGACCGGCTTGCCTGTCTGCCGGTCCAGCTGAAAAATCGTTAAGGTTCGCAAATCCACCGTTCTCCGCAGATTCGCGCGATGCCAGTCAAAAAAGTAGTGGTCTGTATCCAGTGCCCGCTGCAGCACGATTTGATTGGTTTCGCATGTTCGGCATAAGTACCCCAACAACCGCCGCATGAGTGGCAAACGAACAGACGTGTGCGCGGAAGAGCTCAGGCCTGAGATGCGCGAGAAGCCCAAGTCTCTGCGCATTGAGTCTGGATTGCTGCCCTCGATGCTTACAGTGAACCGGTTGTTGAGGAGAGGTGGTGGTTCTTCGGACATGACGGGCAACCGATGACTGGACTGAAGCTGTTTCCTTAGCCAGAAAAGGCTAGCAGTTGTTGATGCGATGTCAATCGGCTATCGGCGAATCTGCAAATTGAAGTCTGTATTCAAATGATCGGCAGGGCTACGAGGGTGGATGGTTCTGTCAAATGCGCGCTAATTGAGGTCAAGGGATATGCTTTGCCCATTGAGTGCGCATGGCTTTTCAGGTTCCAGTCCGTATATGGATTCCAGGTGAGCGAGGGATCTCAGCGTATCCTCGTCCAGCACCTCTATCTCATTGCTTTTCGTCTTGAGTATTTTTTTGGATGAAAGATTCTGCAGGATTCTTGAAAATGTTTCCGGTTTCATCGAAAGTCGGGCGGCCAGGACTCCCTTGGCGGCAGGCAGGGTAAAATGCATCTGCCCGACCTCCTCCATTCTGCGCAACAACAAGGCACAGAGTCTGGTGGTGGCGCTTTGCAGCGTGAGATCATCGATCTCTTTGACGAGTCCGCGCAATCGCTGGCTCATGGTGCCCATTATCCTGAAACAGACTTCGATTGATTCGCTCAATATCTGCAGGAAACGCCGGTTGTCGAAGGAGATCACCCTGGCGGGCCCGAGCGCTTCGGCGCTCACCGGGTAGATGGGATGTTCCATGAACATAAGCGCTTCGGCAAAGGTATTGCCCGGCTGAATGATGTCGATTATTTTTTGATCACCGTTCGAAGAGACACGGAAGAGTTTAATCTGACCGCCAATTACCAGGAAAAAACGATTCGCCTCATCGCCAGTCTCAAACAGAGACTCACTATCCTTCAGTGTGCTTGTATGGCTACTTTCCATGACCTGCCTGACTTGATCATCATTCAAGGCGGAGAATAGATGAGCCATGCGAATGTCAATGTTCATCGATAGGTGCCAGTATCTCGTTAGGACAACTTGTGGATATGCTTCCCATATAAGCCAGTGGACAAAGCAAAGTCAATTACCTAAAAAGTGTTACATCCAGGCGCACGCACCCCATACACAGGCGGCTAACAGAGTAATTCTCAGTCAAAACCACTGATTTATATTTGACCAAGATCAAGTTTATATTTGACCAAGATCAAGACCTGAAAGGCTCAACAACAACAGGCAGGCTTGGCCGGCAGTGCTGAAGCGGCTTCCTGCCTGCCGTCTGGATTCTGATTCCCGGGCAGGATTTCCCGATTCCTGGGACTTGAATTGCAGCTGCCTGTTTATCAACAATTTTTTTCTCCTTGAACCAACTTGACACATGTCAAGGTTTGTTGGGCCGTCTGATTTCTAATAGCGGAGACTCAATCAAGACAGGCTTGGGAGGAGAGTGATGGCAC
>JBFNJI010000028.1:0-152341 GCA_040793985.1 Candidatus Thiodiazotropha sp.
GGCGCCCCGCAGGGGCGAGTCTGCGCAGCAGACGAGTCACAAGGAGCACAGCGACGCAGAACATCGCCGCCATGCGGCGATGGCCCGCAGGCCGAGTAATCCCTTCTATCAGTCGGCAGCCTGGCAAAGGAGTCCCTCGGCCCCTGTTTGTTTGGCGGATAGGGAGGCTATGGTTCGAACCCCTCGTTCGACAAGGCGCGCAGCGTTGCAGGATGTTGCTGTGAGTGGATTCTGTGTATTTTTCACTATAAACCAGAGTAAAAGGTCACTAACCGTTCTAAATTATGGGTTTATAGTTGAATTACAGATGAATTTTCCAAGCAAGCAGTAGTGTCGAAAAATAAGATTGCCACGGACAAAAGCGGTGACCGATATGCTGAATGAGAACCTAATTCCTCATCTGCTGATGGCTAACGACTTAAATTGGCAGGTTAAAATGGGTGCAAATATTGCGCCCCAAAAGCGCAAACGGGCGAAAGGCAGCATCAGAGAGCTCGAGCTGATGGCCGCACATCTTCGACGGGGTGGTGAAAATAGGGCAGCGGATGAACTGGACAGCGAAATCATGGTAATGCTGGAAAAGAAGATCTGCAGAAAAATAATCAACCGCAGTCGAAAAGAGCAGAAATTGCTACACATGGGGCCCTCCTGATATTCGATCACTTTCTTGTGTAGATTGCGGAGTTGCGACTAGGATTATGTTTGTACGCCTCTCAAAATGGCTTGAGAAGGGTGATGAATCATAAATTAGGAGTAAACCCGACCTCGGGATAGGGAGTGATGCGAAACACATCATGGATCACTTTATGGATGAAACGGCTTCCAGTGGGTGTTGTTGCAGTTTCGCTCGCGTGCCTAAGTACGATTGCATACAGCACGGACTCACTTGTATTTGGTATCCACCCCTATCGTTCCCATGCCGAACTTCGAGAAATGTTCACTCCGCTGGCGGAGTATCTGAGCCGGAGAACCGGAAAACCGGTCGAGGTGAGGATCGGCGTGTCATACGAGTCTCACTTCAATGCAATCGTAAATGGGGAAGTTGATCTTGCATTTATCGGTCCCGCGTTATTCGTGCAATTGACCGATAAATACGGTGTCCCAAACCTGTTGGCCAGATTGGAGATTAATGGAAGCCCAACTTTCGCGGGTAAAATATTTGCCAAGGAGGGGGCTGGTATTCACTCACTGGATGACCTGAAGGGGACCCACTTCGCATTTGGCAGCAAGTCCTCGACCATGAGTCATCTGGTTCCCAGGCAACTGCTATTTGAAGCGGGTATCGATATCGATGATTTTTCAAGTCATCATTTTTTCAGCAGTCATGACAATGTCGCGCTGGCCGTGCTCTCGGGAGATGCAGATGCTGGTGCAGTGAAAGAGGCTGTATTTAAGAAGTATCGTCAACAAGGACTTATAGAAATTGCCACTACATCCAAGATATCCGAGCACCTCTTTATCACTCCCTCAGGTACAGACCGGGAAATGACACGGCTACTACGCGAACAGTTGCTTAATCTATCGGCAGATAAAGCGGAAACCGCTCGGGTTCTTCACCCCATAAAAAAGACGGCAACTGCCCTGGTAAGGGTGGAAGACAGCGATTATAAGAAGTTAAGGGATATATTTACGGCATTACGGGTCAGGGGTGTGGTCGAGTGAGCAAGTTCTTTCAACTGCCAACAATGACATGGGTTGTTCTCGCAACCGTGTTGTTTGTGCTTGTTCTATCCATGACCAGTGCGATTGTAATCTGGAACAGTCATAGCGAGCACATTGCGAAAGCTGAAGAAGTGGCGCAAAGCCAGCTTGAAACAATCTCCATGATTGTTGAGATCGAACTTCAGAAAGGTAATTATGAAACGCTTTCCAGCCTGGTGAAGCAGTGGGCCACCAATCATAAAGATATCGATGAGATAAAGTTGATCGCACGAAACGGTTTCATTATTGCAGGCTATGGGCCTTACCTGCCGTCGGCGCGAAGATATCTGGTCAACAAGCAAATAGCTTACTCCTATCGGGGTGCTGCCACATTGACTTTGTCCATGAGCCTCGAAAACATCTACAACAGGACCGTCGAGCAAAGTCTGCAGGCTGCTGTTGCGGTGTTGCTGCTGACTGGCCTGTTTACGCTTTTGATCTATCTATTTCTGACTCGCCGTTATGAGGCGAATCTTCTTACCTTGATGGTTGAAGAGCTGAAAGATACTGAATCCAGAAATTTACAACTGGCTGCGTTTCCAAGCGAGAATCCGAATCCCATCATCGCATTCGATCTGAGTGGCAAGATAACATTCAAAAATCCTGCATACATCAAACTGATGCAAGGCTTCATGACTGACGATCCAATCAGTGTATTGCCCGCAAATCACCATGCATTCCTTGAGCGCATCGCCAATGGAGAATCTCAGGCCTTCGGTGAGAATGAAATCGGCAAGGTGAATCTTCTTGCGCACTATCAAATGATTGATGTTGCTGATGAGGTTTATGTATACATACAGGATATTACCGCGCAACGAGCTGCGGAGAAGGCGTTGCGAAAGGAGCGTAACCAGGCTCACACAACACTGGCCTCGATTGGTGACAGTGTAATTACTGTAGATCTGAATGGAATCGTTACGTACCTGAATGCGGCAGCGGCGAAGCTATGCAGGACAGATACCAAGAGACCAATCGGACAGCATTTTTCAGAGCTGTTGCGTCTCATGAATGATGGAGAGGAATGGACCATACAAGGATTGATCGTTGGTTGTCGCAAGAGCAAACCCAACCAAGTCGTAAACGAACAGGTATCACTCATGATCCCGGATAGGGAAACGTTGCAAGTTCAGTTAACTGCCACACAGGTCAGTAACCAAGGTACTGAGAGTGAAGGTGTGGTCATAGTGATGCATGACATTACCCGGGAGTACCGTTTACAGGCAGAGTTGCACCGGCAAGCAAGTCACGACAGTCTCACTGACTTAATAAATAGAAGTGCATTCGAATCCCATTTAGAGAGTGCCCTGGAGTCAGCAAAGAATAGAGGTAAAGAGCATATTCTGTGTTTTATGGATTTAGACCAATTCAAGATTGTAAACGATACCTGCGGCCATGTGGCTGGTGATGAGCTGTTGCGTCAGTTGGCGCGAATAATGCGGAAGCACTTCAGAGGGAGCGATGTGCTTGCCCGTGTGGGCGGTGATGAATTCAGTGCCATATTGATTGACTGTCCTCTGCCTCAAGCTATTGAGCGTATCGACTCGTTACGGGAAGACGTGCAAGAGCATGTTTTCAACTGGGAGAATCAAAGTTTCAGAATCAGCTTGAGCGTTGGCGTGTCACCAATCAATCTGTACAGTCAGAATGTCGTTCAACTTATGAGTACTGCTGACGCTGCGTGTTATTCGGCGAAGGATTCAGGTCGAAACCGTATAGTGGTCTATCAAAAGGATAGCGTAACTACAAGAAACAGATTGGGTGAAATGCAATGGGTATCGCGAATCAATGGTGCCCTTGAGGAGGATAAACTAGTCCTCTATGCGCAGCCAATTGTCGATTTGAACAGCGATGACTTGCAGACTGTGGCAGTGGAGATATTGGTGAGGATGCATTCCCCTGACGGGGAACTGGTCCCGCCTGGGGCTTTTCTTCCGGCTGCGGACAGGTATGATCTTGCAGAACGTTTAGATAGTTGGGTTGTCGAGGAAGCTCTTCGCATATTGGCGAGATGCAGGAGTGACTATCCTGATTGCTTTATCAATCTTTCGGGCAGTACGCTGAGCCATCAAAGCCTGGTGCAAAATCTGAAAAAGCTTCTGCAGCAGTACAAAATAAAACCAGAGAAGATCACTTTCGAGGTTACTGAGACTACAACCATACAGAACCTTTCCAATGCTTTGAAAATGATTCGTGAATTGCGTGAGTTAGGATGCAAATTTGCCTTGGATGATTTCGGTTCGGGACTCTCCTCCTTTGGCTATCTGAAAAACCTGCCTATCGATTTCCTGAAAATCGATGGAATGTTCATAAAGGATATGCATACCGACTCACTCGATAAAGGAATGGTCGAGGCGATCAAGACGGTAGCAGATACTATGGAGTTGACGACCATAGCGGAGTTTGTGGAAAACGAAGAGATAGTTGAGGAACTGCGTAAGCTGGGTATCGACCTTGGTCAAGGCTATGGTATAGCGCATCCTAAGCCATTTACAGAATTTCTATCAGAAACCCAGGATGATAATGTAATTTGGTTGTCTTCCAGAATGTGATCAGGACTGTTTCAGGCAGGCATTGCAAGGTGAGAAGCAACGGATTCAACTCCGCCAAACTGTACAAAATGTACACAAATTCCACATTTTACAGATTTATTGGTGAGAATCATATATATTGTCCGACACAGCGACTAGGTAGCCCTGACACTACCAATTGTCTATAGGTCGCAAGTTTCCGGAATCATACGAAGCTGGATGGAAGTATGTAGTGGTCATGTGTCTGCCGGATACATGGGCCAACTATGGAAGTAGGAAGTAGATAGATGGATGATGATGTCTATAGGACACCCAATGCGGTTTTAACCGATCAGCAACAACCCAGAGGATCAGCAGTTCGAGCCGTTTTGTTGGCGAGTGCTTTGGATATCATCGCCACCCTGTTAGTCGGCATTGTGATATCTCTCGTCTATGGCATGATCCTGGCCTCCAACGGTGATTCTCTTGAAGTTATAACTTTGAAGCTGTCGGAGATGGAGTTGACTTCGAGGGTATCAATGGCGGCAATATTGTCGGGTTGCATAATTACTACTTACGCCGGCTATCTCTGTGCGAAAATCGCCAATTTCGCAGAATACCGGGTTGTCGCGGGATTGGCTGTGGTAGTTATTGTATTCGGTATTGCAATGGGGCAATCCTACTATTCCTTCAGCGAAAACCTGGTGCTGAGCCTGTTATCGCTGTGTTGCGTCTATTTCGGCGCATGGCTCTATGTCGGCAAGAAGAAGCGTTCCTCAAACGATGGATGCTAAGAAAAGCAGTCACGCGAATGCCTGGCGTCATATCTCACCAGTAATCGACCGCAGGGATGCGTATCCAAGTATACGCTAGGGATTGGGTTTACACTCGGGTCAGAGATTGTCGTCGTGATAGATATCTATCGGATCCTGGGCATCTTCTGTCTTGGCATGTTGCCTTCGAGGCCCGAATTCGCCTTCCAGCCGTTGTTCGATCAAGTAACTGATTCGATGTGCCAATGTGGAGTCAAGTTCATCATGCAGAATCTGGCTGATACGCGTAGTGGTGTCCTCAATCACCTTGTTGACTGCATCGGAAACCATGCCCCGTAGGTCATCCTCGAGTTGCTTGGCGATTTCATCCCGCATGGCGAGGAGTTCTTCGTCATACTCCGGGATGCCGCTATCTGCGATTTCCGCTTCTTCATCGGCGAATTCGATCAACTCTGATTCGATTTCTTCCATTGAAACCACATCTTCCAGTAACGGAATGGCAGAATCCTGATCCTGTGATGTGTCGTCTCTATTCATCTATTTAATATCGTGTTTATTGAGAGGGTAGCCCCTGTCGCGGTAGAAGCGGAAACGTTCCCGAGCGGCTGCAATGACATCTGGCTCCTGATCGATGATCTCAGCTACACGCTCAAACCGACTGAAAAAACTGGGTACATCGTTAGAGAGATTGATGAGGACATCCTTTTCGTCGCCACTCTCCTTATCATGGCTGATTATCACCGGTGTGGTCAAAGGGTCGCACTCATTGGCCATTCCATGGGGTAGGAAGCTGCCCTGGCGAAAGGTCCACAACAACCTGTTCATATGCCGCGACTCCTCTACGCAGCCGGTATGGATCAAAATTCTGCGACCCTGGTGATAGATCTTCTCGCTTAGACGGCAGGCCAGGGTGAAGCGGTTGCCCATGGCACGTTCATCGAGTAGATAAAAGTCGACCTGTGTCATCTACCGCCCCTGATATCCGATGCCGTTGGTTTCATAGACCACAGCGCTTTAGCAGGAATTGGGTGAGCAGGCCCACAGGTCTGCCAGTGGCGCCTTTTTGCGCTCCGCTACGCCAGGCTGTACCGGCGATATCGAGATGCGCCCACTTGAACTTTTTCGTATAGCGTGAGAGAAAACAGGCTGCGGTGATGGTCCCCGCGCCTTTGCCGCCTATGTTGGCCATGTCGGCAAAGTTACTGTCGAGTTGCTCCTGGTAGTCATCCCAGAGTGGCAGCTGCCAGGCACGATCGCCTGAATCGTTACCGGCCTCCAGGAGTTCCTTCGCCAGGGGATCGTCATTGGCCATCAGCCCCGATGCCTGGTTGCCCAGGGCCACGATGCAGGCGCCTGTCAGTGTGGCGATGTCGATCACTACCGCCGGGTTGAATCGTTCAGAATAGGTCAGTGCATCGCAAAGTATGAGACGTCCCTCGGCATCGGTGTTGAGTATTTCGATGGTTTGTCCCGACATGCTGGTCACGATATCACCCGGTTTATTGGCATCGCCATCGGGCAGGTTTTCCGATGCGGGTACGACACCGATCAGATTGACCGGCATATCCATGGAGAGGGCGGCCTTGATTGTGCCGAAAACTGTGGCACCGCCGCACATATCGTATTTCATCTCATCCATTGCCGCCGAGGGCTTTAGGGAGATGCCGCCTGCATCGAAGGTCAGCCCTTTACCGACCAGGACGATGGGCTTGGCGCCAGGCTTGCCACCCGCATACTCCATGATGATCAGTTTCGCGGGCTGTCGGCTGCCACGGGAGACAGAGAGCAGTGAGCCCATACCCAGTTTCGCCATCTGTCTCTCATCCAGGATGCGTACCTTGAGGCGGTTTTCATTGCGCCCCAGTTTCCTTGCCTGATCGGCAAGATAGCTGGGTGTACAGATGTTGCCGGGTAGATTGGCCAGGTTTTTTGTCAACTCGATACCTGAGGCGATGGCGCTGGCCTGAGAGAGCGCCTTTTGAACCCGCTTGAGATGGCGGCGGTCGTGTATGAAGAGTGCGAGTCGTTTCAGCGGGCGCTGTACTTTTTTGACTTCACTCTTGGTTTCATTGAATTTATAGAGGCTGGCCTCGGCGCTGACAACGGTCTCCCGTACAGCCTGAGACAGGTCCAGGTCGTCGCTGGGCAGCTCAGCCAGTCCCCAGATCGCCTCCATCGCGTGGTTCTGATTCAGGGTCTTGGTAACGGCGGTTATACACTTGATATACTGTTTCCTGCTGAATTCGCGTTGTTTACCCAACCCAACCAGGAGGACACGCTCTGCCTCTATGCCGGGCAGATCATAGAGCAACAACTGCTGACCGCTCTCCCCATTCATATCTCCGCGTTTCAGAATACCTTGCAGTGCGCCCTTGGAGGATTTGTCCAACTGCTGTGCCAGGGGTGTGAGCTGACGCTTGGAGAAGACTCCTGCCACCAGACAGGGCGTTTTAAGTTTTGCAGGATCTCCGGTTTTTATCGTGTAATCCATGGAACGGTTGGCCTCGCGGTTGCTTGCTGCAGATTGGTGTTAAACAGGCTAGGTGACAATTTCAACTTTTTTATACACTAGGTATAGGAAAATGTCAGGATCCCAATGATGAAACGACTCTCTCCAGTCTACCCAATCACCAACCAATTAACACCCTATATGGTGTAATCTAAATTAACGATCTACCAAGCGAGGGCAGGGCAGGATATTTGATCACACTGATTGACCGCTACCTTTTGAAAGAAGTGTTCAAGGCGCTGCTTGCGATTCTGCTTGTACTCGCCTTGATCATGCTCGCAAACAGCTTCATCAAGCTGTTGAAGGAGGTGGCTTCCGGAGAGCTCAGCGGTAATTTGCTGTTCCAGCTGCTTGGGTTGCAGATGGTGGTCTATATACCCCGCCTGATACCCCCGGCCTTCTTCTTTGCCGTGCTCTACGTTATCGGCAGGATGTACCGTGACAGTGAAATGGTTGCCCTGGCTTGCTGCGGCGTTGGTGACTTCCGGCTCTATCGTTCATTGCTGCTTGTGGTGACTCCGATTGCACTGTTGACTGGCTGGCTGTCGCTCTATGTACAGCCCTGGGCGAGCCGGCTAAGCGCCGAGCTGATAAGTTCCCAGCGTGGGCAGGCGACTGAATTGGCGGGGGTCAGCGCCGGACGCTTCAACGAGTACAGTCAGGGCGACCTTGTGCTCTATGTGGAGTCGATATCGAACGAACAGAAACGGATGCGTAATGTCTTCGTGCAGCAACGAAGGGCAGGTGTGCTCAGCTTAGTGACCGCGCAGGGCGGTTACCAATACATCGATGAAGAATCAGGGGGGCGTTACCTGGTATTGGAGGATGGGCGCAGATACGAAGGCTCGCCGGGAGCTGCGGACTACCGGATCAGTGAGTTCGATCGTTACGGCTTGCGCATCAAGAGTGGCGAGGGCGCTGTCGCTAAGATCAATCGTAAATCACTCTCAAATCATGCCCTATTGAATTCAAAGTCGATCAGAGACAGAGCGGAGTTCCAGGTCAGGGTGGCACAGATACTCGGCCTCATGGTATTTGCCCTGCTCAGTCTTCCCCTCGGCCGTTCCATGCCTCGTCAAGGTCCCTTTGGCCGCCTGTTATTGGCGTTCATCCTCTATACCCTCTATCTCAGTCTGCAGGGGGTGGCGGAGAACTGGATGGTCGATGGGACAACCGCGGAGTGGCTGGGGATCTGGTGGGTGCACCTGGGCTTGGCCCTGATTGGATTACTGCTGCTGATACCCGATAGTCATGTCTATCGCAGGATGCACAGGAAGCTATTGAGAGAGAAGGCATGATTTCTCTGTTAGACCGCTATATCGCTCGCTCCGTGCTGATCGGCATCGTCGGCGTGATGGCACTGCTGCTGGTGCTGATCGGTTTTTTCGAACTGGTGGCTGAACTGGAAGATGTGGCGGGCGGTTATACCGCATCGATGGCATATACTTTTGTGCTATTGGGCATGCCTCGCTACTGTTATGAGCTCTTTCCACTGGCGACCCTGCTTGGAAGCCTGCTCGGACTGGGGATTCTGGCAGGGAATTCAGAGCTTCTCGCAATGCGCGCGGCGGGTATCTCGATTGCCAGAATCGTTCTCTCGGTGTTGAAGGCCGGGCTCTTGGTGTTGGCTGTTGTGCTGGTCATAGGTGAATATCTGGCGCCCGTAGCGGAGCAGCAGGCGCAGCGCATGAAAAACGAGGCGCGCTCGGGTCAGATCAGCCTAAAGACCCGCTATGGATTTTGGTCCCGCGACGGTAATACCTTCATCAACATCCGACAGATACTACCCAATTCAGAGTTGGCGGATATATCGATTTATGAATATGGAGAGGATGGCCATCTCCTCAGGGCGATACATGCACAAAGGGGAAGCCATCAGTCGCAGGGCTGGGTCATCCAGGATGTGGAACAGAGCGAGTTTGCCGGTTCGGCCGTGTCGGTTACATCTACACCAGAACAGCCCTGGCAGGCTCAATTGGATCCCTCCGCGCTTGATGTGCTGACAGTGAAGCCGCATATGTTGGCGGCCTGGGATCTGTGGCGCTATATCGGCTATCTGCAACAGAACGGCCAAGCCTCGATCAATTACGAGGTGGCCTTCTGGGGCAAGGTGACCACGCCGTTGGTGACGATGGTGATGCTGTTTCTCAGCATACCCTTTGTGTTTGGTTCTCTACGCAGTGCAGGCGTAGGACAGCGGATCTTTGTCGGTGCAATGCTGGGTATCGTCTTCTATCTCTTGAACAGGGCCTTTTCATATATGGCAGTGGTCTACTCAATGAATGCCCTGGTCGCCTCCTTTTTTCCGCTGTTACTGTTTATGATGTTGGCCGCCTGGTTGTTTCGCCGCGTCTATTGAATAGGCATGGAGCTGCCGACAGAAGCAGCTGCAACCCATAACGATTCCATGCCGTTGGGGGAGAGTGCTATTTGAAACGCAAGGTGAGTTGGATGCCGATATAGTCTGTAACCACAGGATCCGAATGTGCGTTGTGGGGCTCTTTCCAGTGCGGTGTCCAGGAATCCACGGATTTGGGACTCTGAAAAAAGGTGCGGAATGCCAATTCACTCTCAACGCCAACCCCGAACATACTGTCCACCATGGTGTTTAAGGTGCCGAGGGGGTCGGTGGCGATGAGGATGGTCTTATCCCAGGTGCTGTAGCTGGACTGCTGCTTGATGCTGCGACGTGTATCCTCAAAGTACCAGCCCAACCAGGCACCGAGGGTCGGGGTGAAAATGACATCTTGAATCGAGACTGGTTCGAACAGGGCCTCCAGGCCGAATTCATAGATTGAGGATAGGGTAAAGGAGAACCAGAAGGCCCCTGTCTCCGAAAGCCCCCGTTCCCGACCCCGGGTGTAGTAGGTCATTCCCCAATAGGGGTGGAGTATGTAGTTGATATACCACTCATCCGGGTCCCAGCGGGGGTGAGTGACGTTGTCCCGCCACTTCTCGAAGGTGTACTCCTCTTTATCTTCCTCGGACCAGGAGGAGATGTCTTCCGGCATGACATAGAGCAGGCCCACGATGAAGAATTGATAGCCGAAAAAATAGGCAGCGTCGCGTCGCAATCCCGGGTAGTCGACCGGACTCGTATCATCGAGTTCCCTGCCGAAACCGTAGGGGCGCTGTCGATCGAGGGTCGGGCCGGTCTCGAGGGTATCCAGTGTGAGTGCATGGCGATTTTGCGGCAGTGAAGTCAAAAGCGCTTGCTCTGACGCCAGCTCATAGAAGGAGACCGGGCTTTTTGGCAGCCACTCGAGGGAGTCCGCCTGAGCTGCCAAGGGTCCCAGGGTGAGACTGAAAATGAGAACTCTCAGCAGGATCTTCATCTGAGTGTCAATAGCTGCTACTTCACTGATCATACGCCGATGTCTGTTGCCCAACTGGGGCTATGACTGCAGACGATACTGAATCTTTAACCCAGGACGATAATGAGACGGGGATTGCAGGCCGCGATTATAACGGATCGCCATCCAGGAGCCACCACTTTTCGCGGGATCTGTGAGATTTGCAAATCGACGCCTGGAGCTTGGGGAGCTTGTTGCTGGGTAAATCAGGAGTCGATATAAACTAAATAGACAGATATACCGTCAAGTTAAGGGCTTTTCTCTCCATTTTCATTGGATTTTCGCAAATTTTCCAGATTGTCGAGAACGCGTTGTGCACGCTGGATCTTTTCCCGTGCCCGCTGATCCAGCGGATCCAGGGTGAGGGCTGCGCGCCAGGTCGCCTTGGCGCTTTCGATTTCACCATCCCGATAGAGACGATCCCCTGCGAGTAACAGATTGTCGATATATTTCGTCAGCGTACGCTTGACATCGGCGAGCATCTTTTTCGCGGTTTTGTTCTTGGGCGACTCCTTCAGTACCAGCTTCAACGCACGTCTTGCATCCTTGAGCTGTCCGCTCTCGATCAGCCGCCGGGCTTCGGTGAGGTTTTTATCGACACGCTTTTTCCACTTATGCTCCCGATTCGCCTGCTCTTTCTGCGCCACCTCTTTCTTATATTGCACCTGCTCCTGCAACAGATGTTCCATCAGGTTCTGGTCGGCTTTGTCCTGCTTCAGCGAGAGGGAGAGAGAGAGGCAGTCCTTGGCCAGTGCGTTGTTGCGTTTGTAGTGTCGCCATGCACACTCTGAAAGCCCCTTTTGCATGCTTTGCAGTGTCTCCCGGGTCTCATCGAGGAGATCGGCATAGTGGGATTTGTCCGGGCTGGCCTGGGTCAGCTTGGTCAATAGAGGCAGTTGATTTTTGAGTGCCGAGGTGTTGCTGATGAGCAGTTGATCGTTCAACTCCTCTTCGACTAATTTTTGTTGGTTTCTAAAGGTTTCAAGCTCTTTTTTATAGGTTTTGTTTAGGCTTCGCTGGTTGCTGGCGCGGTCAAGCAGGCTGATCGCCTCTCCATAGCGCCCTTTGGCCGCCAGTTGCCGACTCTTATCGAGAGGATTCTCCACGGCGGCTGCGGGTGCTGTGTTTTTGGTTTCTATCAGTTGACAGCCTGTGAGCAGCGTTAGCGAGAGATAGGCTATGACTGGTTTCTGAGGCAGTTTCATCAAACCTGTTTTTTCAATATATAGGCCATGGTACGCATCAACCATTGACCGAATTCCCGTGACGGTGTTCCCGCAATATAGGGCGTAACGAGATTTTTCTTACCCCGAATCTTAAGCGTCGGCTGTCTGTGCAACTCCACCATTTTAGCCACACCGGGAAACTCCGCTGTGGCCTGACTCATCATGATTCCGTCCACAGGCGAGGCGCCACACAATCTGGAGGCGAGATTTACGGTATCACCCACTACAGTATATTCCAGTCGGTCGGGGATTCCGATATTTCCAGCGAGCATGGTGCCGCTGTTGATGCCGATACGCAACATGATTGGCTCCTTGCCCGCTTTGCGACGTTTTTTATTGATATGACGGACCATGGCCTGAATCAACCAGGCGCATCGAATCGCCTGCTGTCCATGTTTATTGTCGGCTTCCGGTACCCCGAACAAGATCATGGCGCTGTCGCCGATAAATTTATCCACAACCCCCCGGCAGCGGTGAGCCGAATCGGCGATAGCACCCAGGTAGACGTTGAGCAGGGCAGCCACTTCGTCAGCGGGGAGATCCTCCGACAGTCGGGTAAAGCCGACGATATCGCAGAACAGAATGCTGCCCTCCATCTCCTGGTTGGCAAGGCGCGGTTGTGACAGGTTGGAGAGTATCTTCTCCGCCACCACGGGTGAGACATAGCGGGATAGGGCATCCTCAACCTGGCGCTTTTCCAACAGACCCGCGCTCATGCGGTCAAAATGGGCATACACCTGACCAATTTCGTCATGGCGGTCTGTCTCCAGCGGACTGACCAGCAGCCCCGCTTCGGGTTTCTGACCCGCCTGGGCGAGCAGGGTGATCGGCCTGCTCAGGCGCTTGCTCAATACGTATGAGAGGATGGCCGCGATGAGGATCAGCCCAAAGGTGGCGTAACCGATGATGCCGATAGTGCGCTGTTGGTTGCGATCGAGAAACTGCCGGTCCAGGGTGATTATCGCATGGCCCGCGACGACGTCACGGAACTTGATAGTACTGAAAAAGGTGATTGCGGGATGCCGAATGTTCTCTTCGTCGCGCCAGGCCCAGATCATTGGCAGGAGTTCCTCGGAACTCGGGAGCTGATGGGGAACGCTGCCGGACGAGATCCAGGACTTGTCGGCGGGTACGATGGCTGCACCCACCACTTTCTCATTTTGGGTTTGGCGGCTGACGAGTCCCTGCAGGTTGAACTGATCATCCGCGAGCAGCGGTTCACTGGCGGAGTGGGCAAGCTGTTCGACCAGGACTTCACCGAAGCCTTTTACCTCCCGCATATGAAAACTGGTTTGCTGGGTGATGAGAAACCAGCCGAGTACGCCCATGACCATGGTGATCAAGGTGCCGATATAGATGGTCCACTTGATCGCAATGGGTACGGGTGCCTTCCGAAACAGTCGTACAAGCCAATTAAACACAGAAGTAATTTTTGTAAATCAATTAGTTATAATAAATAGTAAAAGTAGAATATCGTTACGCGTCACTGCATGCCATGGGCAGATCAGCAGTCCGTTCCGCTGCCGCAAAGCTTACACAATAGTGTTTGTCTGATGCCAGCGTAAGTATATTGAGATAGCGAAATGCTTGCATGAAAAATTACAAAAACATAGTCCCACCGGTCAGTAATGGGCGACTAGCGGTAGCCCGACCGGTGACAGGGCGCAATCAATCGCTGGTAACCTTCGCGGCCCTGTCTATATGCTGCAAAAGTCTTGCCGATATCTCCTCAATGGACATGGATGTGGTGTCCAGATAGGGGATTTTGTAGTGATTGAAAAGATCCTCTGCCAGTTTGATCTCCTTCTTACACTGCTCGATGGTGGAGTAGCGACGGTCCGGGCGCCGTTCCTGTCGGATCCGCTGTAACTGCTGCGGGTCGATGGTCAGGCCATAGAGCTTTTCCCGATAGGGTGTTAGCGCCTTGGGGAGTAGATCGTTGATCAGGTCGTCATCGGTGAGGGGATAGTTTGCTGCCAGGACGCTGTGTTGCAGACCGAGAAAGAGACAGGTGGGTGTCTTGCCGACACGGGATACCCCAATCAGGATCAGGTCCGCGGTGGTATAGTTTTTTGTCACTGCTCCATCGTCGTTGTTCAGTGCGAAATTGACCGCATGGATGCGCCGGTCATAGGCCCGGTTGTTGTCGGTGGTATGGAAACGGCCCAAGGCGTGGGAGGAGGGGAGTTGCAGCTCCTCCTCCAGGCGGCTGGTGAAGGTCTCGAAAAAGTCCATCACCGGAACATCCAGCTGTTTGAAGTAGTCACGGATCTGGGGATCCACCAGGGTAGTGAAGACTATCGGCTTATACACCGATTCGATGGTCGTCTGGTTGATCCGTTCCGCGACCCGCCTCGCCTTGTCCATGCTGTCGATGAAAGGCCAATGGACGGTTTCGTAGCTAAAGCCTTCGAACTGGCTCAGCAGCGACCGGCCCATGGCCTCGACGGTGATTCCGGTATGGTCGGCAAGAAAGAAGATGGTGCGTTTCATAAAGTCGTTACGCCCCCAATCGGCTTTCATCAGCTCTCCTGACCGGCAAGTAGACGCCAGGTGTCGATCACTGTGTCCGGATTCAGCGACATGCTTTGAATGCCTTGTTCCACCAGCCACTCCGCCAGATCGGGGTAGTCGGAAGGGCCCTGGCCGCAGATGCCGACATACTTCCCGGCCTCGTTACAGGCCTGTATCGCCATCTCCAGCATTCGCTTCACGCCGGGATTTCTCTCGTCAAAGCTTTGGGCGACGAGTCCCGAATCGCGATCCAGGCCCAGGGTCAACTGAGTCATATCATTGGAACCGATGGAGAAGCCGTCGAAATATTCCAGGAACTCCCTGGCGAGTACGGCATTGGAGGGCAGCTCGCACATCATGATCACCTTGAGGCCATTCTCGCCCCGTTTCAGGCCATTCTCCTCCAGCAGCCGGATTACCCGGGCAGCCTCTTCCAGGGTGCGAACGAAGGGGATCATGATCTCCACGTTGTCGAATCCCATCTCCTCGCGTACCCGCTTCAGGGCCCTGCACTCGAGTTCGAAACAGGCCCTGAAATTATCCGAGATGTAGCGTGACGCGCCGCGAAAGCCGATCATCGGATTCTCTTCTTCGGGTTCATAGAGTTTGCCGCCGATCAGGTTCGCATATTCGTTGGATTTAAAATCGGAGGTGCGAACGATCACCGGTTTTCCGTTGAAGGCAGCGGCGAGGGTGGAGATTCCCTCCACCAGCTTTTCGACATAGAACTCCACCGGGTTGGGGTAGCCATCGATCTGACTCTGTACCTTGGCCTTGATATCGCCCGGGAGTTTGTCGAACTCCATTAACGCCTTGGGATGCACACCGATGGTGGTGTTGATAATGAACTCGAGGCGGGCCAGGCCGATGCCCGCGTTGGGAATGCGACTGAAGGTGAAGGCACGGCTGGGATTGGCCACATTCATCATAATTTTCGCGGGCGGCTCTGGCAGTGCCGTGACATCGCCATGACTGATGGAGAATTTCAATTGGCCTTGATAGATGAAGCCGTCATCACCCTCGGCACAGGATACCGTGACCTCTTGGCCCTCCACCAGGGTCTCGGTGGCATCGTGACAGCCGACCACAGCCGGTATCCCCAGTTCACGGGCGATAATTGCGGCGTGGCAAGTGCGTCCGCCCCGATTGGTGACAATCGCGGAGGCGCGTTTCATCACCGGTTCCCAATCCGGATCGGTCATATCGGTGACCAAGACATCGCCTGGTTCGACCTTTGCCATTTCACTGGCGCTGTGAATCACCTTTGCCACCCCGACGCCGATACGCTGACCGATGGCGCGGCCCTGAGCCAAAACCTTGCCCTTCTCTTCCATCTTGAAGCGTTCTACCGACGTGGCGTCGACCCGGCTCTCCACCGTCTCCGGGCGTGCCTGCAGAATATAGAGCTGGCCGTCGCTGCCATCCAGGCCCCACTCTATGTCCATCGGTCGCTGATAGTGTTTTTCGATGGTTATCGCCATCTGTGCCAGGCTCTCGACCTGTTCATTGGTGAGAGAGAACTGGCGTCTATCCTGCTCCGGGACCTCCACGGTGATCACCCGTTCCCCGGCGCTCTGGCCGTAGACCATCTTGATCGCCTTGCTGCCGAGGTTGCGGCGCAGGATAGCCGGGCGTCCGGCTTCCACATTTCCCTTGTGCACATAGAACTCATCCGGATTCACAGAGCCTTGTACCACTGTCTCGCCAAGACCGTAGGAGCTGGTGATGAACACCGCGTCCTTGAAACCGGACTCCGTATCCAGGGTGAACATGACCCCCGCCGCACCGATGTCGGAACGCACCATGCGTTGAATACCGGCGGAGAGGGCTACATCCTCATGGGCGAAGCCCTGATGCACCCGATAGGATATAGCCCGATCGTTATAGAGAGAGGCAAAGACCTCCTTGATGGCACTCATGACACTGTCCAAGCCCTGGACATTGAGAAAGGTCTCCTGTTGTCCGGCGAACGAGGCATCCGGCAGGTCCTCAGCGGTAGCCGAGGAGCGTACAGCCACCGAAGGCGGATTATCCGCATCCCCCGTGAGTTGCCTGTAGGCGTCGATAATCGCGTTTTCCAACGCTTCCGGGAAGCTGGCTTCAACGACCCATTGGCGTATGGTTTTGCCAGCCTCTGCCAGGGCGGTGACATCCTCCACATCGAGGGTTTTCAACAATGGATCTATTCGCACCGCGAGGTTGTTGTGGCGTAAGAATTCGCGGAAGGCATGGGCAGTGGTGGCGAACCCTCCTGGAACGCTGACACCCGCATCGGCAAGGCCACCGATCATTTCACCCAGGGATGCATTCTTTCCGCCGACCTGATCCACATCCTGCATCTTCAGGTGTTCGAACCAGATGATCTGTTCATTCATTGCCTCGCCTCGGCTTTTGGATTGATTGGATGGCTCATTCATTGTTTTTTAAACCTCTGAGATGGTCTCCTTGACGTTGGCAGCTGCTGCCGCTGCAGGAACAGCTCTTTCCGCAGCCCGCACCCTCTTCCCTGTGGGGGCCGAACTCAGGATGCAGCTTGGCAAAACGCCGCGCGATCGATTGTACGATTAACCAACCGAGCAGCAGTATGGGAATGATTGTCATGGCGATTAGATAGTCTACCACTCTCCTAGCCTCCGAGTCCGGCAAATCCCATGAAAGAGAGCGACAGCAATCCACCGAGTATCAGGCTGACCGCGGCCCCCTGGGTGATGCTGGGCATGGTTGAAAGTTCCAGCTTTTCCCGCAGACCGGCCATCAACACAATTGCCAACACGAAGCCGGTGCCTGCACCCAAGGCATAGATCAGCGACTGCAGGAAATCGTACTCCTTGAAGGTCTGGAACAGGGCAAGGCCGAGGATGGCGCAGTTGGTGGTGATCAGCGGCAGGTAGATGCCCAGGGAGCGAAACAGTCCCGGTGTGAACTTCTTCAGGGCCATCTCCACCAGTTGCACCGCACTGGCGATGACTGCGATATAGGCGATCAAGCGCAGGAACTCGATCTCGAATGCCACCAGGACAAGGTTGATCAGATAGGCGCAGACCGAGCTGACCAGCATCACAAACACGGTTGCAAGCCCCATCGGCAGAGCGGTGTTGAGTTTACCGGACACACCCAGAAATGGGCATAGACCGAGGAACAGCGCAAGGACGAAGTTGTTCGCCAGGACTGCGTTTAGGAATATGAAGCTGAGTGTTTCAGTACCCATAGACTGTCGCCCTTGTAATCATTGTGTTTCCGCCGCTGTTTCCATATCTGTTCGTTCCTTGCGCTGCTTCAGCCACTCAAACAACAGCAACCAGGCACCGAGGACGAGAAAGCCGCCAGGTGGCAGCAGCATTACAACCCAGGGTTCAAAACGGGGTCCAAACAGATCCAATCCGAACAGCGTGCCGGCACCCAGAATCTCTCGTACCACGCCCAGGCAGAGCAGGGCGATGGTAAAACCAAGGCCCATTCCAAGGCCGTTGACCACGGATTTCAGCGGCCTGTTTCTGGACGCATAGGCCTCGGCGCGTCCGAGGATCATGCAGTTAGCCACAATCAGCTGGATGAAAGCGCCCAGGGCGTTGTAGAGATCCAGGGAGATGGCCTGGATCACATAATCGACAATGGTGACAAAGGTGGCGATGATAACGATATAGGTGGCGATTCTGACCTGTTTCGGTATGTTGTGGCGAAGCAGGGATATCAGGGTGCTGGAGGCAAGCAGGACAAATGTGGTGGCGAGTCCCATGGCCAGGGCATTGATTGCCGAGTTGGTCACCGCGAGCACGGGACACATCCCCAGCAGCATGACAAATACCGGATTTTCCCGCCACAATCCTTCTGTGAAAGTTTCCCAATTTAGGGTGGGGTTCTCCTTAGTCATCGGCGACCTCGTGCGGCTCCGGCAGTTCAGGTGGCTGCTTCAGCTTTTCCAGATGGGGTAGGAGATCGGGCAGCAGGTGTTTGGCTGACTGATTGATCGCCTTACCCACCGCTTTAGCCGAGATGGTGGCGCCGGAGATGGCGTCTATCTCCCAGGGGTTCTGCTTAGTGCCGGCTTTCACCGTGACAATCTCGTTGGCCAGGGTCGTGCCATCGGTGCTGAGCCTGGCATCCAGGGCATCGAAATTGGCGACGAAGTTGGCGTCGGTGATGATCTTGTCACCCAGGCCGGGCGTTTCGGCGAGCTTCAGAACCTTCATGCCGCGGATGCACTCGCAGCTGGGATCGTAACCATAGAGGATGTGGATCATGTCCGCATAACCCTGAGCTGCGGCCTTCGCGGCGATCCCCTTGAGTTCCCCCTCCCGGCTGTATCCGGCGTAGATCAGAATACCCTCGGCAGGAGACGCCTCGGTAACCGGATTGAGTCCCTCGTCGCTGACGATGAAATCCTTGCGGATGCTGGCATCAGGAATGACCTTGAATACCGCCGCCTCAATCGCCCGGCGCTGATTCTCCGCAATGATCGGTTTGGTCAGTTGATAGGTGAGCACCACCAGAAAACCCGACAGCATGGCGATTCCCACCAGGGTTTGAATCATCTTTCCAGCAGGTGTCACGGGTGGCAGGACATCGGCTTCGGGGGTGCTCATCTGCCTGTCCTCTGCTCACCGAAAACACGGGGCTGGGTTATCTGATCGATCAGAGGCGTCGCCGCGTTACCGAGCAGAATGGCGTACATCACACCCTCTGTGAGGCCGCCGAACAGGCGGATGATCACGGTAATGATCCCTATAAACAGTCCATAGATGATTACGCCCAGGGGGGTCACGGGAGAACCGACCATATCGCTGGCCATGAACCAGGCCCCAAGCATCAGGCCACCGGAGCAGAGGACGAACAGAGGGTCGGGATAACGTGCTGGATCGATGATGAAAAAGATACCCGCCGTGGCCGCGGCGCCCAGCATCACCATCAGCGGAATTCGCCAGTCGAGCATTTTTCGTGCGGCGAGATAGAGTCCACAGATCAGGATCAGAAGTGCCGAGGTCTCGCCTGCGGATCCGGCGGTGGTGCCCAGCAGCATATCCAGCATATCGGTCTGTATCCCCTCGAACTTTTGCAGCGCCAGCGGCGTCGCGCCGCTGAAGGCGTCCACCTTGACCGTCTCCAGCCATTCCTTGAGCACCGGGGGTTGAAGAAACGGGGGGGTGAGTGTGGTCGGTACGAACTGGGTGAAGCGCCCTTCGAAAAATGCCGGTGTCCAGGTGGTAATCGCCACCGGGAATGCCGCTTGCACAAAGGCGCGGCCAATCAATGCCGGATTCATGGCATTCATCCCCAGGCCGCCGAACAGGGCCTTGCCGAGGGCGATGGCGATGAAGCCGGCTACCGCGCCCATCCAGAGGGGAAAGCCCGGAGGCAGGGTCAATGCCAACAGCAGTCCGGTTATGGTGGCCGACCAGTCACCGAGACTGTTGGGTTCATCACTGAGGCGATTGAAAAGGCGCTCACTGAGCAGGCATGTGAGTGTCACCACGATCAACAGGGCAAGAGCGCTGAGTCCGAACTGCCAGATGGTGAAGAGAGAGATCGGGATCAGGGCGTAGACTACGTTGCGCATGATCCTGACTACATCGCCCCCCGCATGGGCATGGGGCGAGGTACGCAGCTCTATGGTGGGTTTCTTGCTCATGCAGCCTGCTCTCTGTTGATAGCCTTGGAGATCCTGAAATATTGTACAAGAGGAATGTTGGAAGGGCAGACGTAGGAACAGCAGCCGCATTCGAAACAGTCGTTGAGATGGTAGTCCTGTGCCATCTCTTCATACTTGCGTTTGGCCGCCAACAGTCCAAGCATGGAGGGATTGAGATGCATCGGACAGGCCTTGACGCAACGTGCGCAGCGGATACAGGGCCAGATTCTCTGGCTCTCATCCTCGATGGACGGCTCGCTCAGCACCAACAGGCCGGATGTGCCCTTGGTGATGGGCGTGTCCATGGCGGAGACGGCGGGACCCATCATCGGGCCACCGAGAATGAACTCTGTGCGTGAACCCTCATAGCCTGCCTGCTCGAGTATATGGTGGATCGGTGTTCCCAACGGCACCAGGTAGTTGCCCGGTTTGAGGATTCCAGGTCCGGCAACGGTTATCACCCGCTCGATCAATCCCTGGCCCTCGGGCAGGAGTTGACCTAGAAAGGCGAGTGTCCCCACGTTGTTGACCACCACGCCGACATCCGCCGGCAGCCCACCCGTAGGGACCTCCCGGTTGAGTAGCGACTTGATCAACATTTTCTCCGAGCCCTGTGGGTACTTGGTCTCCACAACCTCCACGCGGATCGCGCTACCCTTGGAGAGATTGTTGCGCAACACCTCGGCGGCATCCAGTTTGTTATCCTCGATGCCGATTATTGCCCGGCTGGTGGCTGAGGCCTGCATTGCATAGCGTATACCCCTGACCAATGCCTTCGGGTACTCCAGCATCATACGATGGTCGCAGGTAAGATAGGGTTCGCATTCACAGCCGTTGACGATCAGGGTGTCGACCTGCTTCTCTTTTGGAATCGACAGCTTCATATGCGACGGAAAGGCTGCACCGCCGAGCCCCACCATGCCGCTGTCCTGGATTGCCTTGATGATCTCTTCCTGAGTGAGTTCGCTCATCTCCCGGGGTCGGCCCCATAGCACCTCCTGGGTTGATCCCTCATAGACATCGAGGACAATCGAGGTGGACTTGGGGCCTTTGGGGGTCGGCATCAGCTCGAGATCACGGACCCGTCCGGTGGCCGGCGCATGCAAGGGTACCGAAAAGTTGCCGTCCGCTTTGGCGATCGGTTCTCCCCGCACCACCTCCTGGCCCTTTTTCACCAGCGGGATCGCGGGTTTGCCGATATGCTGATCCAGTGGCAGCACCAGCTGTGACGGAAAGGCAAGCCGCCGGATCGGCTTATCCGCCGTATCCTTGTGATAAGGCGGATGGATCCCGTGGGTAAAGCTTTTCAGCCCAAACATCAGGTTGAGAAGTCCCATAGCGCTCAGACTCGGTTATCGGGCGGGTCCGAAGACCCGCTCGTATGAAAAGAAGCGTTTTCTGTCAGCCATCATTGTCTTGTCAGCGTGCTTATTGGTATTTTTCGGCGCGCTTGACCAGCTTCTCCAAGTCTTTTTCGGATGGGTTCCAGGGTGTGCCGGGATGGATGCATTCAGCGGTACACTTCTCGGCGGCCTTGACGATGTCTTTGAACTGTCCTCCCTGAGGATCGACAATCACGGCCTTCTTCTCATCGTTGTAGGCGAAGATACCCGGATTGATATCGATGCACTCGTCACAGGCCGTGCACTCAGGAGTCTCAATCCAGACCGGTTCGTAATTGCCGACGGCGGCGCTGTCGGCCGCGGCGCCGTTGCCAGCGCTGCCGTTTGCCGAAATCGATCCGGCCAGGGCAGCCGCGTTGCCGGTGGCTGCCATGGAGAGCAGGGTGGAACTTAGGCGGTTGGCCATGTCGATCTTGGCTTGATCCACCAGGGCGTTGACATCGACCTTGTCGAGTTCGCCGGCAATCCCCTTGAGTTGGCGCCAGAATTGGCGTCTTTCTTCGCAGGAGTGGGCCATCTCTTCCGCGCAGATGATGCGCATCAGGCGGTTTTTGCTGTCGACTCCCCAGATATAGGGGAACTTGCCGTCGCGGTCATCCTCGTCGAGTTCGATAAATTCGTGCATCGGCACCATGTTTTCGTTCCAGGTCTCCGGCGGCGCCATGCGAAACTGTTTACGAAAGCGTCCCTCGGTGACCGCGAAGTCGGCAAAGGTCATCGGTACCTCGAGCTTGCATGCCTCACCCTTCTCGTCCAGATAGTCGATGTTGTAACTCGGCCAATCCTGGTCCATCGCCGGATTGCCTTCCAGGTCGATGCACTCTTCTATGGATTCACCGCCGTCCGGATCGTATTTAATGAGCGGATAGGCCCTGGCCTCCACGGCCATCTTCGACTGCTGGGCCGCGACATCATCGCCGATGCCGTGCTCGGGTGGACAGACTGCATAGATATTGAACAGTGCCGGGCGACGGCTGTTGAGGCCATCGATATAGCCTTCAAGCAGATGCGTGATATTGCTGATCGTACCCTGCAGCACATAGGTGGTGCGGTGGGCGATGCCGATCAGGGAGACCTCCTTGCGGATCTCCTTCTTGCCCTTCCACGCCTTTCCATAGGGACTCATATCGGCGACCTGGCCGATATAGCCGGAGGTACAGGCCTGGCCACCGGTGTTGGAGTAGACCTGGGTGTCGAGCACCATGACCTTGATCGGCATACCCGAGGCCAGCGCCCTGGAGAGGTTCTGGAAGCCGATATCGTACATCGCGCCATCACCACCGACGGAGACCACCGGCGGGCAGAGCAGCCACTCATCGTTGCTGAAATCCTTCCAGCTGAACTGTTTGAAGTATTCGCCATGCTCGCCCGGGTTGTACTTGCCGGCAAGCTCCAGCTCGGCCTTGCGGATTGCTTCGAAGCCCTCCGCCATCTTGCGCATATGACCCTCGAAGAGCCCCATCGCCACCGACGGACTATCCTGGAAGAGGTGGCTTGCCCAGGGGAAGGGGTAGGGATTGAATGGGTAGGTGGAACCCCATACCGAGGTGCATCCGGTTGCGTTGATTATGCCCATTTCGGCGCGTCCGTTCTTGGTGACGCCTTCCGTATAGCGCCACTTCAATTCCCGCAGCTGTTCCAACAGCTGGGTGGTCCACTGTAGCCATTCGCGATCGATCACGGTCTTTTCGTGATCGCGGTCGAGATTATCGCTGAGATCGGAGAGGGTGAGATCGGCCTCCCGGTTGCTGGAGACCACATCCGCTATTGCGTCTGCATTGCTGAGATCGACACCGGCCGCCAGCTTGAGACGCACATGCTGTTCCAGCTGCGCCATCAGATTGTCAATCTTCTCCAGGTGAGCCTTCACCCGTGGCTGCATCAGTGCGGTCACGGTACTGGTAAAGAGATGGATGATGGTCTTCTCGCCGCATCCAAGGCAGGCGCCGTCGCCGCAGGACATGGAGTTGTAGTTGGCCTTGTCCATCAACAGGGTATGCAGGGCGCCGATCTTCTCGTCCAGATCGTCGATGCGGTTATAGGATGGATGGCTGGTCGGGAGATCGAGCCAGATGTCCCAATCATCGCGCATGCGCTTGATTGCCGCTTCATCCTGATGGGTTGCGACAAGGGCGTCGTCCTCGCAGATCTCGACACACTCCATGCAGCCTTTACAGGTGTAGGGATTGACGGTGATGGAGAAGAGTCCGCCGCTGTTCTTGTTCTTCTTCTCCATGTTGTTCCAATAGGGCTTGGTAACGGAGAAGTCGAACTCGCCCAGGGTTGCGAGGAAGAGGGCGAACTCCTCTTCGAGATTGGGGCGGGATGCCTCTTCGATGTCTGCAGCCGCAATCGATTCCAGAACCGCCTGATCCAGAAGCTCTCTGACATTCGCGGCTTCACCCCCCGCGTTAAGCAGTTCGCGCAGGCGTTTTTCCACGTTACGGCTCTCGCGACGGAGATATTGGGTGGGACGGCCCGCGGTCTCGATCCGGTTGATGGCGGTGTTGAAGATATCGCCGACGGTGTTGACCAGGCCCGGGATCGCACTGTCCGGACAGACCACGTAGCAGTCGCCACAGGCGGTGCAGTTTTCAGCGACCCACTTTGGGTAGTCGAAGCGGATCTGGGTCATATCGCGAAATACCCCGGTGGAGGCGGGTATCAGCGAAAGCGCCTGATAGGGGTCCGAGAGATTTTCGTTGCCTTTGCCTGTCGCGTAGAAGCTGCCGGTCTGTTCCCAGAAGCGGTGGACATCGGAGATGCCGCCATCCGCCTGGGGAAGCTGCTTCAGCATAACCGGCATGCCCAGCTCTTTTTTCACCGCTGCCTGGGTTGCGGAGCCCACAACCTTCTCGGTGATCTCGTGTATCTCGTCGAAACCGCGCCGCACCACCCGCAGGTTGTCTTCCACCACGCGGCGGCCCTTGCTGCCGAACTTGTGCTCCAGCTGGTCCTCGATGGCGTTGAACAGCTTCTTTTCGTCCAGTCCCGCCATTTCCATCAATGGCGAGCCGGCGAAGAAGGCGCCCTGGAAGGCGTTGCCCTGCATACGCAGTTGCAGATCTGCATCGGTGGCCTCCTCGCGGGCGATCTTGAAGCCGTCGACATAGTAGACTTGGATCTCATTGTCGACGATCTGCTGCTGCATCCAGCGCGGGAATGTCTGCCATACCTCAGCTGCGCTGCCGAGATTGGACTGGATGATCAGAGTGCCGCCCTTTTTCAAGCCGGCCAGGGGATTGGAGTGGCCAAAGACATTGGGATCGGGACTCAGCACCACATCCACGTAGTGGTATTCACAGTTCAAGGGGATCGGGGTCGGTGCCGCGGAGAGATAGTAGGTGGTGGGCTGTCCCTTCTTCTCGGAACCATATTTCGGATTGGCCTTGATCTCGTAGCCGAGTAGATCATAGAGGGTCATTACCAGGTTCTTGCCGGTAGTGATGGCGCCCCAACCGCCCACGGAGTGCATGCGCACCGTAATCGACCCTTCGGGCATCAGATTGGGATTCTCGGATCCACGCAGGGCCATTTTGCCGATTTCGGGATAGGCCTCGAGCAGCCGCTGGATATGGATCTCCTGCTTCGGATTGTCCGCCTCGCGGATAAAATCTATGCCCAGGTAGAAGAATTTGCGATGTTCGCCCTCGGGCAGCATGTTTTCCAAAGCGGCAATCAGTCCCTCGGGCTGCAGATCTCTCGAACCCAGCCCATAGGCGCCGGAGTAGAGCCTGGGGGCGTCGCTGAAGTTGCTGTAGCTGTCGTAATCGGGGTAGGGCAGAGGCTGTTTGCCGGCGGCGGCCTGGCCGTTCTCGATACACTTGGAGAGCACCGAACGCACCTCGCGCATCAGCGGTAGATCTTCCGCCAGAGGTTGGTCGGTACGTTCCAGCACACAGACACCCTTTTTGCCTTTCAGTACGGCACCGAGCAGATCGCCGGGGAAGGGGCGGAACATGGTGACGTCGACCACGCCGACCTTGAGCTTGCGGGTTTTCAGCAGGTAGTCGACGACCCCGTGGGCCTGCACGATCATCGACCCCATACCGACGATCACATAGTCGGCCTTCTCGATGTTGTAACAGCCCAGGCGTTGATAGCGACGGCCGGTGAGTTGGTAGTACTCCTCCATCACCTTGTCGGTGATCTCGGGGATATGCTGGAAAAAATAGGGTCGCTGGGCGGCGACGGTCTGCATGTAGGCGTCCTGGTTCTGTACCGAGCCGGAGAGCATTGGATTGTCCACATCCCATACCATGGGTACACGCCGCCGGGTTTCGCCGAAAAGCAGCTTTTGCGCCGGTGTCGGTGACTCGATTTCGTCGTCGGGTCGACCGAGGAACTCTGCGATCAACTCCCGCTCTGGCACCATCAGGGGTTCGATGAGATGGGTGGTGAGGAAACCATCCTGGGCCACCGCCGCCGGGGTCAGGGAGAGTTCGGCGATCTTGCGTCCGATCAGGTTGAGATCGGCGGCGCCTTGGGCGTTGTTGGCAAAGACCTGGAAGAAACCGGTATCGTCGATGCAGTGGAAGTCGTCATGTCCGCAGTGAACGTTCAATGAAGCCTTGGTGATGGCGCGACAACCGATATTGAGGACATAGGGGAGGCGTTTTCCCACTGCGGCATAGAGGGATTCGTGCATGAACGCGATGCCCTGGGCCGAGGAGAAGTTGGCTGCCCGCAGGCCGGTCATCGACATGCCGGCGGTTACCGCCGCCGCGGCGTGTTCCGATTCGGGTTCGATGAAGATCAAGGAGCGGTCGGAGACATTGATGTGTCCCTTGGCTGTCTCTTCCGCCCAGTACTCGCCCATCTGGGTTGAGGGTGTGATCGGATAGGCGCCCGCCGCATCCGAGGCCTCCCGCTCACACATGATCACCGCACCATTGCCATCCATAGCCATGCGAATACCGGGATACTTGAAGCTCTTCTCGTCTTTCTTACCAAACATTGAACACATCTCTAGTCTAGTTTATTGAATCGTGACCTCTTAACCGAGACAGAACGCTTGCCCTTAGCCTCAGAACAGAGACAGCCGCCACCTCTCAGAGAGGGAGCGCTTCTTTGCGCACGATGCGCTTGGCGTGAATGCCCTTGATTGCACCCTTGTCATCATCGAGCCAGACGATGGCGCCGGTTGGACAGCGTTCCGTAGCCACGGTTGATGCCAGGCTGTTCTTACTGTAGTCGACCACAGCCAGATTGTTTTGAATCGAGATCAAGCCTTCCGGCGAATCTTTCACGCAGCGTTCGCAGGCCGTGCAGGCGACTTCGCACTCAGTTTCCGCGCTGTCGCCGTGTTCGAGATTTTTACAGGCCACCCAGAGTTTGCGATCAACCGGCTGGATGGAGAAGAGTCCTTTCGGACAGATATCCACACAATCCTCGCAGGCCGTGCATTTTTCGCCATCCACCTGAGGCAGCCCGTGGCGATCCATGGTGATGGCGTCAAAATCGCAAACATCCGCGCAATCGGCCAGGCCGATGCAGCCCCAGGTACAGCTCTTGGGTCCGCCGGAGACCACCGATGCGGCACGGCAGCTCTCGAGTCCGTCGTAGTGCGCGCGCATGCGTGCGACGTGGGATCCTCCGGCACAGGCCAGGCGGGCGACCCGTTTCACTACGTCGCCGCTGTCGACACCCAGGTAGTCCGCGATCTCATTGATTGCATCCGCACTGCTGACCGTGCATTGCGCCGGGGCAACCTCACCGGATATCAGGGCTTCCGCGAATGGTCGGCAGCCGGCATTGCCACAAGCTCCGCAGTTGGTCGCTGGCAGCATGCTTTCGATCTCGTCGATGCGAGGGTCTTCGAATACCCAGAGCCTTTTATTGGCAAAGGCAAGCATCGAAGAGAGCAATAGGCCCAGTATCCCCATGAAAAGGATTGCCGACGTGATATTGAGAGCAATGTCAAAATCCATAGCCTTTGCCGAAGGTCGTAAAAGGGTAAAACGTTAGAAACCTTACATAGTGTAGTGTTGGCTCAAATATTGGTCCATTGAATGGATTCAATAGAAAGTATTAAGTTTCCATGGTGGCAATCGGCATTAAAAAGCTTAATAGTGACTATTGATTAGCAAATGATTTTTGCTCGGTCTCCTTAAAATAACTCTATATCCACAAGCATTAAATTCAACCCTAATCGCTTGTCTGGATTTGTCTGATTGATTGGAGTCGGGGATTGGTCTGGTGAGATAGAAAACTATGTCAGACAGGCGGCTCAGTGTGCCAAGGCGGCAATCAATCCAAGCGGGGGAAACGAGCATACTATAGTGATGGAACCTTTTTGGGAAAAAGTACGTGTTGAAGGTCAGTAGAGCTAATTTCCATGCCATATCCATGGCATGGGATATTGCCTTGCCAGATCTTTATTTATGGAACAGCAGTTGAGGACGCCTTGAATATTTTCCCATCCAGCCACCCTAGGCGGAGCCGTTTTGAACAATTGGTGGAGCCCTATTTTTATCCACTCTATCGTTTGGCCTACCGGTTGACCGCCAATCAGGATGATGCGGAAGACCTGTTGCAAGAACTTCTGACCAGGCTCTATCCGAAAACAGGGCAGCTGGAGCAGGTCGAGAAGTTGAAAACCTGGTTGGCCCGTGCCCTATACAACCTGTTCATCGACAAACTACGTGCCCGCGGTCGCATGGCCATACACCATGCCGACCAGGATTTGTCGCAACGTCTCGATGAACTGCCTGGTGAAACCGCTGGTCCGGAACTGTACCAGGAGCGATGGCAGAATCTGGATCTACTCGCTCAGGCACTTAATCAACTGAATGAACCCCAGCGGACACTATTGATAATGCACGATGTGGAGGGTTATACCCTACCAGAGCTACATGAGATTCTCGAACTACCTCTGGGTACGCTCAAGTCGCGACTGCACAGAGCCAGGGCCAGATTGCGACACATTCTAGCCGGGGAACCCATTGCCGGTAATGGACGTGTTAGTTACTGAGAGGCGACATCGATGAAATGTAACAAGGTCAAATCACTGCTGGATGACTACATCGATAACGACCTAATTCTACCGGAGAGGGCCGAAATCGCTGCTCACCTGGCTAACTGCGTCACATGCCACAGGGAGCTGCAGGCACGATATGGGCTGCAGAAAAGATTGCGTGAGTTACCGGTGGCAGCCCATCGATCCGGATTCAAGTCAGAGGCCTTCAGGCAGGCAAGTCGGGCCAACGAGAAGACCAGCCACGGTTTTTTCCTTGGTTTCAGCAGTGCGGTAGCCGCTGGCTTGTTGATCTGGTTCGGTCTCTCGTTTTGGCAGGTCCAGGTTCAAACTTCGGTGGTGCAGATGCCTGCCGTGGTATTGCAGGTCGAGCATCCCCGTGAACTTCGCCTGGTATTCAATGCCATCGAGGACCTGAACCCGGTGGAATTTACCCTTGAACTGCCATCCGGTGTTCTCCTGGAGGGCTATCCACCGCATCAGGAGATCAGCTGGCAGGACCGCCTGACAAAAGGACGGAATGTGCTGAATCTGGTGCTGATCGCTTCCCAACAGGTGCAGGGAGAGGTGGTTGCAGTGATCTCACACCAGGGAAGGGAGCGGCGCTTCCATATCCCGCTCAAGGCCGAAACAATTCGGTCAGGACAGCGGTTGCCTCTCGGAAAGCCATTTGATTTCAGTTAAATATTAGGAGAGTAGTATGAAAAGGTTTCAACAGTTGCGTAGTTTGGTTTTGGGAGCCCTGATCTCAACCACCTTGCTGGCAGCCCCACTGGATGAGGTTACCATGGAGGTGGTGGATGAGGAGACTGATCAGGTCAGCGATGTGACCCGCGAGATCGAGGTGCCCCGGGGCATGCTGCAGGAGAGGTCGAGAAAACGTGAACGCTATGAACATCAAAGGGATAGGGCTGAGAACGACTCCGATGATGCGAACAGGGATCGTGATCGCAGCGAACTGCGCGAGGAGCAACAAGACCGGGCCCGTGAGCATGCCCAAGAGAATATGCAGGGTGCCCAGGAGGAGGCCCAGGAACAGGCGAGAGAGCAGGTCAGGGAGCAGGTCAGAGAGAGTGTTGAGACAGTTCAACAGGATACCCAGGACCAGATTCAGGAGGTAAGGCAACAGCAGCAACATGGCAAAGAGTAGTCGTAGCTGCCGGTCAAAGAGAACGAGGTGCCGGCACATTGCAGGAGCAGTGTGCCGGTTAAGCATTATCAAACTTCAGGGCTCAAGATGTTGCGTTACAGCCTAACTTCAATGCTTTTTCTTCTGACCCTGCCCGCACTCCATGCAGATGAGGGATTGACGGCCTTCCAACAGGCCATGGAGGCCTTTAAAGCAGGTGATTACCCCCAGGCGAGGGAGGGATTCGAGAGAGCCGAATATCTCGGTATGGCCAAACCCTCTCTCTACTACAATCTGGGTGTCGTCCATTTCAAGCTAGAACATTGGGAAAAGGCGATTGCCGCATTCAGGAAGACAGCGGGCTATCCAAAGATGGCACCTCTGGCCTACTACAATCTTGGTCTGGTAAAGCGCAAGCAGAACGATTTCGAGGCAGCCAGGGGGTGGTTCGAACTTACCCTCAAGACTACCCAAGACGCCAAGCTGACCCGGCTTGCTAAGCACGCCCTGACCGGCCTGCCACGACGAAGGCCCAACTGGAACTCCTATCTTAGTTTGGGCGTCGGCCATGATGACAATGTCACCCTTGAGAGTGATTCTCTGGCCGTTGCCAGCGAAGAGTCAGACAGCTTTTATGAGCTGTTTGGCTTTACTCAAGGTGTGCTTTCAGGAAGCCACCGAGATGGATTGCTATTCAGGGGCAGCCTGTTCGGCGATTTCTATTCCGAACTCAGCGACTACTCTCTGGTGGAGATGAATCTGGGCCTCTATAAGCGTTTTCCGCTGCAGAACTGGAACAGTGAGGGGGGGATCTATGCAACCTACTCGACCCTGGGCGGTGACCGCTACCTGAGCAGTGGAAATCTGCTCTTTGATACACGTCGCAATCTCACACAGCGCTTGACTCTCAGGTTCAGGCTGCGCCTCAAATCGATCCGCTCACTCGATACCAGCAGCGAGGGTCTCGAGGGGAACGCAATAGACTTGCGCACTGAGGGCATTTGGAGCATGGGTGGTACTGGCGGAAGGATACGCAGCTACTACCAGCTCGAACTGAATGATCGGGAAGACATCGAAACCTCAACCAGCTTCACCAGCTTCTCCCCGACCAGACACACCCTCTATCTCGGCTACCGCCTAGCCTTTGCATCCCATTGGCAATTGAAGACGTCGGGCAGTTACCGCAGAAGCCGCTACGATGACGAGAATGTCGATTCCGCCGGGATACCCGCCACCCGGATTGACAAACGAAAGAGTTTTTCCTGCGAGTTGAGTCGTAAACGGCTGTGGAGAGATCTCCAGTTGGCACTCGAATATCGATATACCGATAACGATTCCAGTTTGGACAACTACAGCTATAACCGAAATAGCTTTATGATAAATCTAATGAAATCCTTCTAGCTCAACTGCAGGGGCGGTATGGACGAATGGATGCCGGGGGCTCAGAACGGCCACAGGCTCCAGCCCCGCTCCAGTTTCTCCCTGCATGCCGCAATCTGCGTACGATAGCGCTTGGCATTGCTTTCGACCTTACGCGCCACCTTTAGCAGCCAGGGCTTTTTTGTGTAGCTGGCACGCTTGTAGCCACCATGGCCTTCGTGATAGGCGAGATACTGCCTGTAGGCATCCCACTTGGAGATACCCAGCTTGCGCTGTGAGACACTTCCGTACCAGCCGATGAAGTCGACCGCATCCTCGTAGTCGTCCCGGTCGGCCCAGCCGTTGCCGGTCTCCCGTTTATACCACTCCCAGGTGCTGTCCTTGACCTGGGCATAGCCGTAGGCGGAGGATTTGCGAAACCAGGGAATAAACCAGAACAGCTTTTCTCTGGGGGGCTTGGCATCGTGCTCGAAACGGGACTCCTGGTGGATTATCGCCAGTTGCACGTGGATCGGTACCCCCCATTTATCGAACGCCTCGTCGGATGCCTCGTACCAATCATCCTTCTCCTCGAATATATCGCAGGCATCGGCCATGTTGCGGGGGGGTGAAGTGGAGCATCCGTGGATGCCGGAAAGCGCGAACAGGCAGAGCAGGATCCCAGCCCTTTTGATGCGTCTTCCCTGCCGTGTCACAGGGTGTCGTCCACTCGGTTTGGTTTTCATGGAAAAGAGGATTCCAACAATCAAATCAACTGCTTATCTGGTCATAAATTATCTGCGAGCGACCTGGTTCTCGAAATTTGTATAATAGCGCCGTTTTTGACAATAAGCTGCGGCGTTTGATTCAACCAGGTTTGAATCGGCGCTGGCCAAAGAGATAAACCTAGAGCAAGAGTATAGGAGCGATCAATGAAACTTATTCTGTTGGGTGCACCCGGTGCTGGTAAAGGGACTGTGGCCAAATTGTTGACAAATCTGGACGGTTCGGTGCAGATCTCAACCGGAGATATTCTGCGTGGGGCTGTACAGGCCGGCAGTGAGCTGGGTAAACAGGCCGAGGCCTATATGAAGGCGGGCGACCTGGTTCCCGACGAGCTGATCATGGGAATCATGGAGCAGCGTCTTCAGGAACCCGATTGTGAAAACGGTTTTCTCCTGGATGGTTTTCCCCGCACCATACCTCAGGCCGAGGCACTGAAGGCACTGTTGCAGAAGATAGGTGTCGATCTCGATTTCGCGGTGGAGATTGACGTGCCGCGCGAAGTCATCCTTGATCGTCTAACCACCCGCCGCACCTGTGTCGATTGCGGAGCGATATACAACGTCAAGAGCATGCCCACCAAAGTCGAGGGGGTATGCGATAAATGTGGCGGCAATGTAGTGCAGCGTGATGACGAGACCGAGGAGGCGATCTCCAACCGCCTGGACGTCTACAATGAAAAGACTGCGCCGCTTGTCGGTTTCTACAAAAACGAAAATATGCTGCTCAGCGTAACAGCCACCGAAAGCGATGTGGTGGTCAATGCGATCCAGGAGAGGCTCCGCAGCTAAGGATGCACCCTCATCCGATTCAATAAAAGCATGGAATAGACCCGCTCAAGCGAGCGGGTTTATTCACTGCCCATACCCTATAGGGATTCGACCCCGTCACAACCCCTTTTTACGTCGATCCGTGACCTGTTCCCCGGCGACTCCCCAGTTATCCGTGTCGACCTCATCAATGACGACAAACGTGGTTGCCGGGTTTTTGCCCAAAACGTCCGCCAGCAATTGCGTCGCGCCCGCGATGAGTTGCTGTTTCTGTTGTTTGCTGACCCCTTCCTTTGTGATCTTGATATTGACGTATGGCATCGGGTCTCCTTGCAAGCGCTGAGTTGAGGTTGGTGGGTGAATGCGGAATCGAGCGCTGAGCAATGGCGACTCTTTTATGTGAACGATTCCCGGTTGCCGAGAATTTTAGTTCATGCGTTTGCTATTATGTAAATTTTGTTAGAATCTGGACGCTAATTACGGGTAGGCAGAAATGCCCAATCATGATTTTGACGATCCGGGATGGTCATATTTCCGTAAACTACCCGCTCGAAGGATATAAAAAGCACAGCTATGATCAAGCTTTTCGGTGTCTATATTTCTAAGGCGGTAGTACTCCTTGCTGTAATTGAGATTCTGATCTTTTTCACCGCAATGCTGGCTGCCATCTATCTGCGCCACGAGTACGGTGCCAGTACGCTCGATATCGATGACACGACACTGAAAAATCTGCCGACCACCTTCTCGGTGATCATGTTTTCCTCCTTGACTGCACTGGGTCTTTACCAAAAGGGGTCGATGGCCTCCTCCTCAGGATTTCTACTGCGGCTGACCTTGGGATTTCTCGTCGGCGGGGTGGTAATGACATTTCTGTTCATCGCCTTGCACCTGTTTCCCATCACAGAACGGGCCCTGCTTTCGCAAAGTCTGGTTATTTCGATGCTGGGCGTGCTCATCGCCAGAACGTTGTTTGTCAGGGTTACTTCGGACAAGACCCTGAAGCGCCGTGTCCTGGTGCTGGGTGTCGGGATCAACGCCGATCGAATTGAGGAGTCGGTCAAGGTCAAGGATACCGTGGGTATTGTCGTCGTCGGTTATGTCAACCTGGGCGATCGGATCGAGTTGATCGATGAGGACCGGCAGATTGTAAAGGATCAGACACTGCTCGAAATTTCGAATCGATTGGCGGTCGATGAAATCGTGGTGGCAGTGGACGACCGGCGAAAGAAGCTGCCAAACCATGAACTCCTGGAGTGTAAGATAAAGGGCATACAGATCCTTGACCTGCTTACCTTTTTCGAGAAGGAACTCTCTATCATCAACATCGATCTGCTCTATCCCAGCTGGATGTTGTATACCGACGGCTACCGCCAAAAAGCCCTGAACCGGACCATCAAGAAGTCATTCGACATGTCGGTAGGGATATTCATATTCCTCTTCGCCGCCCCGCTTATGGTTTTGGTCGCGCTTGCCAGTCTGATCGAATCAGGGGGGCGGGACCCCATCCTCTACAGCCAGGTACGCGTGGGTAAAAACGGGAAGTTATTCAAGGTGTACAAGTTTAGAAGCATGCGCACCGATGCCGAGGCGGATGGCGTCGCGAGGTGGGCAAGTAAGAACGATACGCGTATCACCAGGCTAGGCGGATTTTTGAGAAAGACCCGGCTCGACGAACTGCCGCAGATCTATAACATCCTGAATGGGGATATGAGCCTGGTCGGTCCCCGTCCCGAGCGGCCGGAGTTTGTGCTACAACTCTCCAATGACATTCCCTACTACCTGCAACGCCACTGGGTGAAGCCGGGATTGACTGGCTGGGCGCAGCTGCTCTATCCCTACGGGGCCTCGGAAGAGGACGCCAAGCGAAAGCTCGAGTATGACCTCTACTACGTAAAGAACGCCAGCACCATGCTCGATTTCATTATCTTGCTGCAAACCATCGAGGTGGTGTTGCTCGGCAAAGGCGCACAGTAGTGGATGGCAGAGGGTTATGCCATGGTGGCCACTTGCATCGTTTCAGCCGGCACAGCTTCGGGACGTTCGAAGCGTAACCGCTGTGGATAGGGAAATACATCGGCCTGGATTCCAGCGGCGAGATTTTCCTGAGCCTGTCGCCAATGATTATGATCGAAAAGCTCGGGATGCAGATCCATCAGGATTTTGCGGATTTTTTTGTCCGTAGTGAGGAATGTAATGAACTCCTCGGGAAAGACGTCATTTGGATTGATGCTATACCAGGGTTCGTCACGGTATAGATCAAGTGAGCTTCGCGGGGGAGGGATTTTGCGGAAATTGACCTCAGTGAGATAACAGATCTCGTCATAGTCATAAAATACAACCTTGCTGTGACAATTGACGCCAAAGTTTTTGAACAGCAGGTCGCCGGGAAAGATATTCACCCCCATCAACTGTTTTATCGACAGTCCCCAATCGTCGAGTATCTCTCGGATCCGGGTTTCATCCGCATCCTGAATATATAGATTGAGCGGCACCATGCGGCGCTCAATATAGAGGTGTCTTATCACCAGCATCTCGCCATCGTATTCAAGCTGGGAGGCAACCGTCTCCTGGAGTTCTTTCAACAGTGAGGGTTCTATCCTGTCTATGGGGAGAGCAACATCCACGAAGTCGAGGGTATCCGCCATGCGGCCGATTCGATCGTGTTTCTTAACCTGGAAATAGCGTTCCTTTACTAGTTTATGGGTGACCTCCTTCTGCGGCGGAAAGCGGTCGCGAATCACCTTGAAGACATAGGGGAAGGAGGGCAGGGTGAAAACCTGCATCACCATGCCGGGTGTGCCGGCCGCCGTGTCAAAGAGATCATCACTGGTTTCAAGATGGTTGAGCAGGTCTCTGTAAAATTCGTTCTTCGCCTGTTTGTGGAACCCGATGCTGTTGTAGAGTTCGGCCAGTGTCTTGTAGGGCATAATGCTGTGCAGGAACTCAACCGTCGCGGTTGGGACTGGCGTTTTGGCCATGAAGTAGGCCCGCGCGAAGCTGAATACCGCCTCCACGTGACGGCCTCGGATCAGCAGGGTATCGATGTAGAGACCGCCCTGTTCGTTATTGATCAGCGGCAGGATAAAGGGACGGATCTTGTCCTCATAGACCATCCGTCCAACGATGTAGGCGGCCTTGTTTCTGTAAAAAGGGGATTCCAGCAGATCGAAACGCAGGTCCGTGGGCAGCACCTCGAAACCGGCCTGGTCGATCAGGGATTGAGCCACCCTATCGCAATCCCGCTTGATATCCTCATAGGGGAGTGAGAAATAGAAGGCGGAAAGAATATCCCAGATCGTCCCGGTCAGCCCGCCCTCAGCCACGTGGAAGGACATATAGACCCGGTAGCGTTCCGACAATTGGCCGCGATCGACCTGTGACTCGATGAATATCTTGTCGTTGTCGTAGTACTTGCGCTCGAACAGGCGGCAGAAGACTGAGTTGTAGAAGGTTTCAGCCAGCTCCGGTCTGCTATGCGTCTTCAACATGTCCGCATAAAACTGTTTGACCTGCTGCCACAATTCCTCATCCAGCTCATCGATAGCGAAATTGCTTCGCAGCCTTGAGATCGCCTCCTGTACGCGTAGGTCATAGAAACTGATGCGCTTTACCGATGCATCCCGCACCGCCTCCCAATCCGCAACTTCGAATCGTTGCCTGGCGGCGCTGCTGATCTCCTGAAAAAAGGAGAAGTGGCGCTCGAAGCCGGTGAGTATCGATTGAGCGATCTGTCGCGGGTGCTTTTGCATCATTTTGGTGCGTTTCTCATAGGTCAGGCCGACAAACTTGAGCCATTTACTAAGGTTTAGCTGATTTTATTGCAGTGCACTATTTTTTTTATCAAAGCTAACTATTGATATTTTTTTGACAATAATCTTGACCTTTTCACTATGCTTTAACGCAGTGCACAAAAAGTATCTCATGCCTCGGATGAGGACAGGGATCTGATCGGCAGAAACCAGCGCGCACCAGGGGTGCGCGGCAAAAAATGTGAAGATGAGGAGAATACAGAATATGTCCACCACAACATCGAGTCTCTGGCAACAACCGCAGGAGGTTAGAGTAACCGGACCCATGGCTCCGGGATACGAGGCTATCCTCTCAACGGAGGCACTCCAGTTCGTTGCCGAACTTGAACGTAACTTTGGCAGCAGGCGGCAGGATCTGCTGAAACTGAGAACGCAGAGACAAGAGCGACTCAATCGTGGTGAACTGCCCGATTTTCTCGAGCGAACCTCCGGTATCCGTCAATCGGAGTGGAAGGTAAAGTCGGCACCGCAGGATCTTCAGGACCGACGTGTGGAGATCACCGGCCCGGTCGATCGCAAGATGCTGATCAATGCATTGAATTCCGGTGCGAAGTGTTTCATGGCCGATCTGGAAGATGCCCATTCGCCCACCTGGCAGGCGACGATGGAGGGCCAGGTCAATTTGCGGGACGCGGTTAACCGGACCCTCTCCTACACCAGCCCGGAAGGCAAGTCCTACAAGCTCAAGGATGAAGTGGCGACACTGCTCGTGCGTCCCAGGGGCTGGCACCTGGAAGAGAAACACGTCCTGGTGGACGGACGCAGGCTTTCCGCCGCCCTGTTCGATTTCGGTCTCTACCTGTTCCACAACGCAAAGCAGCTCCTCGAATTGGGTAGTGGTCCCTATCTCTACCTGCCGAAGATGGAGAGTCATCTCGAGGCCCAGTTGTGGCGGGACATCTTTAGCTGGACCGAGAAGCGCTTGGGTCTGGAGCTGGGTACTATCCGATGTACGGTGCTGATCGAGACGATTACCGCCGTGTTCGAGATGGATGAGATTCTGTATGAGCTGCGCGACTCCATCTGCGGACTCAATTGCGGTCGCTGGGACTATATCTTCAGCTTCATCAAACGTTTTCATGCCCATGCCGAATTTGTCCTTCCCGATCGCAGCCTGGTAACCATGGCGGTTCCCTTTCTGAGTACCTATTCGAAACTGCTGGTCAACACCTGCCATCGCCGTGGTGCCCATGCCATGGGCGGCATGGCGGCGCAGATTCCCATCCGCGATGACGCCAAGGCCGATGCCGAAGCCAAGGAGAAGGTGAGACAGGACAAAGTGCGGGAGGCGGAGAACGGACATGACGGCACTTGGGTTGCCCACCCCGGGCTGGTTCCGATAGCGATGGAGGTCTTCGACCGTTACATGCCCGGTGCCAATCAGCTCGAGCATAGGCATGCCGATCTGATTGCGACCAGCAATGAGTTGCTGGCGGTGCCGGAGGGCGAGATCACCGAAGCCGGTCTGCGCAACAACATCAGTGCAGCACTGTGCTACATGGCTGCCTGGCTGGGTGGACGCGGGGCTGTGCCGATTCACCATCTGATGGAGGATGCGGCAACCGCGGAGATTGCCCGCTCCCAGATCTGGCAGTGGATCCGCTACCCCAAAGGGGTGTTCAACGACGGCCGCAAAGTCACCTACCAGTTGTTTGATCAGGCGGTCAGCGATGAGCTTGACCTGGTCCGTGACGAGGTCGGCGAACTGGCCTTTGAGGCAGGGCACTACGAACAGGCGGCCTCGCTGTTGAGACAGATCGTCGCCGCCGATGAATTCGAGGAGTTTCTGACCCTTCCTGCCTATGAACAACTCGATTGAGCCTAGGCGCAACTATATATCGAAACCTTGATACCCACTGGAGAAATTGATGACACGCAAAGAACAGATCGAAGCCTTGGAAAAGGATTGGGCGGAAAACCCTCGCTGGACCGACGTAAAGCGCGGTTATAGCGCAGAAGACGTAGTGCGTCTTCGCGGCTCGGTTCAACCTGAGTACACCTATGCAAAGAATGGAGCGGAAAAGCTCTGGAAACTGGTTCATGGTGATGCCAAGAAGGGGTATGTCAACAGCATGGGCGCGATCACCGGTGGGCAGGCGATGCAGCAGGCCAAGGCCGGCATCGAGGCGATCTATCTCTCCGGCTGGCAGGTGGCGGCGGATGGCAATACCTCCGAGACCATGTACCCGGATCAGTCTCTCTATGCCTACGACTCGGTACCTACCATGGTGAGGCGTATCAACAGTGCCTTCAAGCGTGCGGATGAGATCCAGTGGTCGCGTGACATCGGCCCAGAGGATGAGTCTTATGTCGACTATTTTCTGCCTATCGTGGCCGATGCCGAGGCCGGTTTCGGGGGTGTGCTGAATGCCTTCGAGCTGATGAAGAATATGATTTCCGCAGGCGCGGCCGGCGTACACTATGAGGATCAGCTTGCCGCAGTGAAGAAGTGTGGCCACATGGGCGGCAAGGTATTGGTACCGACCCAGGAGGCGGTGCAAAAGCTGATTGCCGCGCGCCTGGCTGCCGATGTCATGGGTGTGCCTACCCTGGTACTGGCGCGCACCGATTCAGAAGCGGCCAATCTGTTGACCTCAGACGTCGACGCCAATGATCAACCCTTTCTTACGGGTGAGCGTACCGGCGAAGGGTTCTACCGGGTCAAGAACGGCCTGGAGCAGGCGATTTCACGTGGCTTGGCCTATGCTCCCTTTGCGGATCTGGTGTGGTGCGAGACAGGGACGCCGGACCTCGGTTTTGCCCGCGAATTCGCCGAGGCGGTATTGGCGGAAAATCCCAATAAGCTGCTTGCCTACAACTGCTCGCCCTCGTTCAACTGGAAAAAGAACCTGGACGACAGGACCATTGCAAAATTCCAGGATGAACTCTCAGCCATGGGTTACAAATACCAGTTCATCACCCTAGCCGGTATCCATAACATGTGGTTCAACATGTTCGACCTTGCCTACGACTATGCCCGCGGCGAGGGTATGAAACACTATGTGGAAAAGGTTCAGGAACCCGAATTTGCGGCACGGGATAAGGGTTATACCTTCGTCTCCCATCAGCAGGAGGTCGGTGCCGGCTATTTCGACGATGTCACCACGGTGATCCAGGGCGGCGCCTCTTCAGTTACCGCTTTGACCGGCTCCACAGAAGAGGAGCAATTCGATAGCGCAGCTGGGATGTAGCCTTCGTTTTTCACACGCAGCTGATTTCGCATCAGTCCTCATTCCCCTCTGAGACTGTGCTGCTGCGTGTGCATTATCATTTTCTGCCCTTCTGCCGCGCTCCAATGCGCGGCTTTTTTTTGCCGGCAACAGGGGAACAACAGTGTGTGTGACAAGCTATAACCTATAGTGAGCATGGAGAGAATCATGAACAAGAGCGATGTAACTATGAAGACGGCAGACCTCTACGACAGCCACGAAGAGAACCTGCAGATCTGCAACCCGGGTTATCGTCATTATGGCGGTAAGCGGGTTTTCCATGGTCCGATTGCAACCCTGAAGTGTTTCGAGGACAACTCACTGGTGCGCGAACTATTGGGTCAGCCGGGAGAGGGCAGGGTACTCGTTATCGATGGCGGTGGCTCCTTGCGCTGTGCGCTCTTAGGCGATCTTTTGGCGCAGCGGGCGGTCGATAACGGCTGGACCGGTGTCGTGGTGCATGGCTGCATACGAGACTCGGCGGAAATCGCAGAGATGCCCCTCGGTGTCATGGCGCTGGCGACCAATCCCCGTAAAAGCGTAAAGAAGGGGGCCGGGGAGGCTGGCCGCGCGGTCCGTTTCAGCGGTGTGACTTTCAGACAGGGAGAGTGGATTTACGCAGACGATGACGGTGTTGTGCTGTCGGTTGATGCGCTGACCTGAGAGCGGATTCCGGGGAGAGTGCAGCATAATTCAAGCTATTGAAATTAAGACAAGAAACCGTTGTCAAGTAAATATGTTACCTCGTGTTAATGAAATAAGTTATTCATTTGCCAAGGTGGCCCGTTATGCTGTTATCCGTTGAGGATTTGTTTAATATTGGTTTTCTCTAGGGATACAAAAGGAGTAAGGGATTATGACAGTCACGCTTTTTTTCGAGGATTTTGATGGCAATGGAATCGGCTTTGCCTCAGGCTACAGGTTTGACACGAACCCATTCGGTGTTTGGGATGTTGGAGGGAATGCACCACCCGGTTTTGGTCAATGGATGCGCTTTTCCGGGGATGATCCCGCAGAGCCGAATCTGACCCCTGGTACAGGCGGATACGCCGCGATACGTATCGCTGACACCCCCGATTTTGGGGATAACACATACTGGATGGTCAGTCCGTTGATTGATACCAGGAACCATACTGATCTGGCTTTAGCTCTCGATCTGCACTATCGGGCCAGTGGGAGTCCGCAAGAAGCAACCCTCAGGATCCTCATGCGTCGGGTAGGTGAGTCGCCGGTAACGCTGGCAGATATAAATCAGGCCACAACGGGAAGCCATGAAACGAGTGAGCATATGTCATGGGATATAGCGCCAGGTGCAGATTTTCTGCAATTTGCATTCATGTACAGCAACACCAGTATGAACCCTACACCCGCATCCATTCAGTTGGACAATATAAGACTTACCGGAACCACGGCTTGCTCGTAATCAAAAAGCTCAATTCCTAATCAACGGCGGGCAACGCCGAGTCGCGCTTACTTAGCGTACCCAAAGGGTACTCCCTTCGGAGTGCAATCCGAAGGGCTGGGTCTATTTTCCGCCCAGCGGCGTTGTCATTCGCTGCCGCGATCTAATCTTTACAAGGGAATATCTTAAGCTAAGGACTGAAACACGAAAGGATTTAGGGAAAGGATATCTCAAGAAACACTGCTTTTTGATGATTTTGACGGTAACGGCATTGGGATTAACACAGGGCCATTCGACTCATGGTTATGAGCAACTGGCCGTTGGTGTTCAATCGACAGGATCTAGCCGAAATGGACGAGTGGACGACAGGAATGTGCAACTCCAATCGATATCAGTGAAGCCAATAATAGTGAAAAGAGCTTAAAATATCTGTATAAACAATGGTTGATGCAAACTGACTTCACGGTTTTTAATGATGCTGTTACTCATTGTTTATGTCCTCATCGCCCTGGGCTTTTCATTTCTCTGTTCCATCGCTGAAGCGGTGATACTCAGCATTACCCATCCCTACATCTCCGTACTGGAACAGGAAGGCAGCCGGTCTGCCCCGGTTTTGCGGGAGATGAAACGGAATATCAATGACCCTTTGGCGGCGATTCTCACCTTGAACACCACGGCACACACTATAGGCGCTGCCGGAGCAGGTGCGCAGGCGGCGGTGGTGTTTGGCAGCGGTTATGTCGGTGTTGCCTCGGGTGTGCTCACTTTCATGATACTGGTGTTTTCCGAGATCATTCCAAAAACGCTGGGCGCCACCTATTGGCGACAGCTTGCGCCGTTAACCGCCTACACACTCAAATTTCTCATCTGGATACTCTATCCGTTTGTAGTGATGTCAGCGATGTTGACGCGTTTGCTTTCAAGGGGTAAGGCCCACGGTCAATTCCGCAGGGACGAGTTTACTGCGATGGCGGAAGCCGGGATCGAAGAGGGTAAACTCGATCAGCACGAATCGTTGATTCTGAAGAATCTGTTTTTGCTAAAGGAGACCCGTGTTACCGACGTGATGACGCCGCGGACGGTGGTCTTTTCGTTGGATGAGGGAGCGCTCGTCAAGGACTACTTCGATCAGCACAACAGCAGCCGGTTTTCACGAATACCGGTCTACAAAAAGGATCGGGATCATGTCACCGGCTTCGTCCTGCGCAGCGATCTGCTGCTTTCTCACGCACGTGGAAATTCCGAGAACAGCCTTGAGGTCTACCGTCGCGAAATGCCGGCTGTCCCGGATACCAGCTCTCTTCAGACCGCGTTCGAACTCTTTATGGAAAAACGCAGCCATATCATGCTGGTGGTGGATGAATATGGCAGCATGTCCGGGATACTCACGCTGGAGGATATCCTTGAGACAATTCTCGGTATCGAGATAATCGACGAGGGCGATCGCATTGACGATATGCGCAAACTGGCCAGGCGGTTGTGGAAGAAAAGGGCGGCGGTAATGGGTCTTGAAGTCGACGAAGGTGAGGATTGAAATCGAATCTTGCTTAAGATTGACTGGGTCAGGGTAGAGAAAATCCTAACTCACCAATTGATAACAGGGTAAATAGTCACCCTGCAGCTTCATCCTTTTCTGCTCGGCAAATGAGATCAGCAGGCGATCCATGGCAGCGACTATCCCCGCATCGCCATGGATAATGAAGGGTCCATGCTTTTCGACAGCCCGGATTCCGTCTTCCTTCACATTTCCGGCGACGATGCCGGAAAAGGCGCGTCGCAGATTCGCTGCCATCGCATAACCGTCCTGACCACGGGCCAGATCGAGCTCAGCCATCGCTTGATGAGTGGGTTGAAATGGTTGTTGCAGCGCTTTCTCTATATACAGGCGCCAGTTGTAGTAGAAGGCGTCATTGCCATCATAACGGTATACCCTGACCTGTTCCATGGCTGCTGCCAAGTTGCTAGCCACCGTAGTGGGCTCGTCGATGATGACTGAATAGTAATTTTGCGCTTCAGGCCCCAGGGTGGCACAAACAAAGCGATCGATTTCAGTGAAATAATCCGCGGCTTCGGTGGGACCGGTCAAAATCAAGGGAAACACATGCTCACGGTTTTTTGGATGCATGAGAATACCCAGAAGATAGAGCAACTCCTCCATGGTGCCGGCACCACCGGGAAAGATCACTATGCCATGACCCACTCTGACAAAGGCTTCCAGGCGCTTTTCGATATCGGGCATTATCACCAGTTCGTTGACGATGGGATTGGGTGGTTCGGATGCGATGATTCCCGGCTCTGTGATACCGAGGTAGCGGCCACTGCTGATGCGCTGTTTCGCATGTCCGATGGTGGCTCCTTTCATCGGTCCTTTCATGGCGCCTGGTCCACATCCAGTGCAGACATTCAGCCCTCTCAAGCCCAACTCATAGCCAACCTCCTTGGTATAGTCATATTCACTCCGGCCGATGGAGTGTCCACCCCAACATACCACCAGATTCGGCTCCAGGCCGGTATTCAGCACGCGGGCATTGCGCAGGATATGGAAGACCGCGGAGGTGATATGGCTGGAATCGGTAAGATCGTAGGCTGATGAGTTTTGAATCTCGTTGTAGACATAGATGATGTCCCGCAATACAGCGAAGAGGTGCTCTTGAATGCCACGGATCATCTTGTTGTCGACGAAGGCACTGGCAGGTGCATTTTCCAGGCGCAACTTGATGCCCCGGTTGGTCTGCATTAGGTGAATGCCGAAATCGCGATAGGTCTCGAAGATCTCGCGGGCATTGTCGGTTTCGCTTCCGCAGTTGAGCACCGCCAGGGCGCAACGGCGAAAAAGTCCGTACAGACCGCGGGCGCTTGTGTCGAGGAGGGCATTGACCTCCAGTTGTGACAAGACCTCTAGGCTGCCCTCAGGCCGGACCGATGAGCTGAGTCTGGATGGGGATGAATTCAAAGGACTACTTTTATGCCGGTGAGTGTATTTTACGTTTAATGGGAATCTTATATGGAAGCTTAATCAAAGTGAATATAAATCACGATAAAGGCATAGATCAATGCGGGCAGAGCGGAATCGCTTGTCACGCTGTAGACAAGGGTCGGTACAGAGGGTGCAGCAAGGCTGCGCCCTCTGTATTGCCGTCTACTCCCCTTCCTTGGAATCGCCGATATAGCCACCGGCACTACTGCTCTGGTTTGAGCCGTCATCGGCATCGTCGGAGGAAGATGTCGTCGTTGTTGTTTTCTTCTTTATCTTTGTTTTTGTAACATTGCCATCTTCATCCACAGTACGTGTCTTGGTCTTCTCCTTGACCTTGATTTTGGTTTTGGTTTCACCTGCGAGACGCAACGGAGTACCGGTTGTCATAACAGCGGCACTATCGAAAGGGTTGAGGCTTGTGTTCGGTGTGCCTTCCTGGAGTGCCTGTTCGATTGCGGCCGGTGCCTGCATACTGGTCATTAGAGCAAGCCCGCTGGAAAGTAGTGAAAATGTCAGTCGTTTCATGGTCGTTTCCCTCGATTTAGATAGTTTCTCGCAACAACATGTTCAGCAGAGACGAGATGTCATCTCTGCAGCTTGATGCACAACCATCTGTGATACAGACAGTGTTCCTTACTGCCCTATCGATGCTAGCGGAGCTTGCCCGTCCAGGGGATGGGAAATTCACAAAACCAGTGTGACTTATTTAACATGCTATCGCCGGAATGCCGGATAGGTGCCGATGTTTACTGAGATCGATGGGAACAAGACAGATTCCCGCCCCTGTGCCTGGCATCTATTTACCAGCGCAAAGGGGCGGTAGGGTATTGGATAGCGCAAGGCGAATCGAAGCGGGTGCCAGGCAGGTGTTCATTCGGGCGGTGAACCCCGGCAGTGTCGATCCGGCGCTGAGGGATGGTGCGGCTTAACCGCCCAGCAGGTCCGCGATGATTGCCCGCTCTTCGAGCAGTTCCTGTTGTGATGCCCTGATGCGTGACATGCTGAAATCATCCAACTCCAGACCCTGTACGATTTCGTAATTGCCGTCCTTGCAGGTGACCGGATAGGAGAAGACGATGCCTTCCTCAATGCCGTAGCTGCCATCGGTGGGGATGGCCATGCTGACCCAATCGCCATCCGGTGTGCCCAGTGCCCAGTCGTGCATATGATCGACGATGGCATCGGCCGCGGATGCTGCGGAGGAGAGCCCGCGGGCTTCTATGATTTCTGCACCGCGACGCTGAACTCTGGGAATGAAGTGGTCAATGGCCCAATCCTGCGATACCAGGTCGTAGACGGGCTTGCCGGAGATTTCGCAGTTATCTATGTGAGGGAATTGAGTGCTCGAATGGTTGCCCCAGACAGTTACTCGTTTGATATCCGCAACCGGGGAGTTGGTCTTGATTGCCAGCTGGCCGATGGCGCGGTTATGGTCCAGGCGAGTCATCGCGGTGAACTGGCGTTTGTCCAGATCGGGGGCGTTGGAAGCGGCAATAAGCGCGTTTGTATTTGCCGGATTCCCCACGACCAGGACCTTGATGCCCCTTGAGGCATGGTCGTTGATTGCCTTCCCCTGATGAGAGAAGATCTTCGCGTTTTCGGTGATCAGGTCTTTGCGCTCCATGCCCTTACCGCGGGGTTTTGCACCAATCAGAATGGCATAATCGCTGTCTCTAAAACCGATCTCCGGGTTATCCGTCATTACGATGTCATGCAGCAGCGGGAAGGCGCAATCTTCCAGCTCCATACCCACGCCCCTCAAGGATGGCATCGATTGGGGAATCTCAAGCAGTTTGAGAATCACAGGTTGATCCGGGCCGAACATGGCGCCGGATGCAATTCGAAATACCAGTGCGTAACCGATATGCCCAGCGGCACCGGTGATTGTGACTTTTACTGCGGATTTCATGCGGATAATCCTCTCTCTTATAAGTACGTTGGATGAGCAGATAAGTATAGTTAGTTTTGCCTCTCCATGGACAGTCTATTTAAATCAATAGATAGTATTAGATACTTGTCGAGTCCGCAGCTGGGTTCGCGCCATGCGCCAGCTATGTCGCTGTATAGACCATCACGAGATCGGATAAAATAATATTTATATATAACAATTGGTTAAGCTGTTCTATCGCATGCTGTATCCAATCTCTACTGAATCTCATCCGGGGTCTTTGCACGTACCGTCAGGGCATGGAGTTCCCCGCTGGCAATCTCTTCCTTGAACAGGGTCAGAATGGAGCGCTGCCTCTGCAGGCTCTTCATCCTGTCAAATGCCGGGGTGGTGACATTTACCTCGAAATTGCAGCTCTCACCGGCAACACTGATTTCCGCATCCGGGTAGAGGCTTTGTATACGACTGATCAGCTCTTGTTCGTTCATTCGTTATCTATACCTAAATGATGTTGGAGCAATCGCACAATTACACTTGGCATGATGATATTTAACAGTGTGTTTTTGTGGAAATAACACAGCTTGCACTGTTCCTGACGCATAGTGTGGATTTTGCGTTATCGCTGCCAAGGAAAAAAAATGGCCGTCTCTTACAGGGGGTCGATTGAAACCATTAACAATTTGGGCAACTTGTCTAGATTCAATATAAAGCAGGAATAACCATGGATATTCATGATATACCCATTCAGGAGCGTATTGAATGGCTGATAAACCATGCAAGACAATAACTCAGGGGATCAGAGTAAACCCGTTAGCCGGCTGCCCCGTTTGAAGGGTCCCAGGGCCAGGACACTCTGGGGATGTGCCGGCTTCGAATAGGCCTTCGCGAAAGGGCATGCACAGGCGAGGTAACGGTAAACGGCTCGAGAACCCTCAGCAATCCATGACAACCGAGCATGAGATTGCGATGTGAGGGCGCTTGTAACCTTATGATCGCTACTCCTTGCTCGCGCCAATGGGAGAGCGTAGCGGACAGTTCTCCCTGTCGTAGCTGTCGCCCAGCTGGTTCCACACAAAGTTCAACGCCAGGCCGATACGGGAGTAGAAGGTGTCTTCACCCATCTTGTCCTTCAGTCCGGTGCGGCGCAGCGTATCCATGAACTGCTTCTTCATGCGCGCGATGACGAGAGTGATGCCCTGTGCCTGCAGTCGCTCCCAGAGGTGGTGCAGCACCTCCTCGCCGGTGGCATCGATCTGGTTGATGCCCTCGCCATCGAGGATGATGTATTTCAGTTCCGGATTGGTTGCGACCACACCGAGTATTTTGGTCTCAAAGTAGCCGGCACTGGCAAAATAGAGCGAACCGTCGAAACGTACCACGGAGATTACCGGACTGGTCGGCAGGTGACGTACCCGGATATCGCGCATGGTGCCGTCCTTGTAGCGGGAGAGCTGGGCGAAACGGGGCCGCATGGTGCGCCAGAGGAAGAGACCGAGTGAGAGGAGTACGCCGATGATGATGCCCTTGTCGAGATGAGGCGCATAGACCAGGGTCAGGACAAAGGTGATCACGGCAACGATGGCGTCGTGGGGCTGCGCCTTCCAGGCATGGACGATCGGATCGATCTTGATCAGGTTGATCACCGCCATGATGATTACTGCCGCCAGGGTGGCCTGTGGCAGGTGATAGAGCAGCGGGGTAAGGAAGATCAGAGTAATCATCACCACCAGACCGGTGATGATCGAGGAAAAACCTGTTATCGCACCGGCGTTTATATTCACTGCGGAGCGAGAGAACGAGCCGGATACCGGATAACCGGAGAACACACTGGCGACCACGTTGGAGAGCCCCTGTCCAATGAGCTCCTGGTTGGCATTGAGGCGTTGACGGGTGCGGGCGGCCATCGCCTTGGCGATGGAGATCGCCTCCATGAATCCGATCAGGGAGATGGTGATGGCTGCGGGTATCAGTGACCAGACGGTCTTAACGTCGAATACCGGCAACGACAAGGCTGGCAGCCCCTTGGGGATGTCGCCGACCACTTTGCCACCCGCCTCGTTGAAACCGGCCAGCCAGGCGATCAGGGTGGTGACCACAACGGCGATCAGAACCCCCGGGAGAGTGGGCGCATATCGGCGGATACCCCACATGATGGCAAAAGCGATAATCGCCATACCCAAGGTCGATCCGTGGGTACCGTCGATTGCCGCCAGGAGGGTGTTCCATACGGTTTCGTAATGGTGTGCTTCACGCTCCACCGAAACGCCGAAAACCTTGCCCAATTGAGAGGTGGCGATGATCAGGGCGCCGGCGTTGGTGAAACCCACCACCACCGGGTGGGAGAGGAAGTCGACCAGTACGCCGAGCTTGAAGAGGCCGAGAAACATCTGGAACAGACCGACCATCAGTGCCAGCAGCACGGCATAGGCGAGGTAGGTTTCGGGTGAGGTGGCGAGGGGCTCCAGGGCCGCGGCCGTCATCAGCGACACCACCGCCACCGGACCTGTGGCCAGTTGCCGGGAGGAGCCGAAGAAGGCGGCCACCATCGGTGGCAGGAATGAGGCGTAGAGGCCATAGTAGACAGGCAGACCGGCCAGCTGTGCGTAGGCCATTGACTGAGGTACCAGCACCAGTGCGACGGTAATACCGGCAATTATGTCGGCACGCACCTTCTCTTTGTCTTTCAATTCCCCAATCCAGCCGAGAAAGGGGATGAACGCTCCCTTCCAGCCAGCCATAAGACTCTGTATATGATCCCACATGATCGTTTTTCACCTAATGGAGTTAGGTGCTTACTGATGTGCTCTTTACGACTATTATGCGACGAATGTGAACGCGGCAATGCTGCTGCTGGACGCCGCAGAGACCTTCATTTGGCAGGTCTCACGAAAGCGTGGCCGAACTTCTTAGTAAGCTGTATTTATTACCCGAATCTGTGATTCAGGCTCCACCCCAGACCATTAACAGGCCTATATTAAAACATGCTAATACTAATGGATATCAGCTGAAATTGAAAGCGCAATCACACTTTCACTCGATTCTGCAAATCGGAAACAAGCTGCGCGATGCGTTGCGGACAGATTTTTGCATTGCCGCATAAACGGCGATCTTCCACCTTTTTTAAAACCGAAGAGAGCCTGTCGGTTTCACTCGCCGATAGCGCAACGTCCTCTCCCTGTGCATTGGTGATGCGCTGTAGTGTGAGTTGGTGTGAATGGGCGTCTATACGGCAGCGTATTGTTGCCAGCAGATGTTGGTTTCGAGACACGACATCGACGGGGACCTGGATGGTAAAACCCCTGCTATCGTTCTCATCAGTCAGCAGCTGACACATCTCACAGTGAATCCGGCATTCACTGGTACACATTTTCCATCTCCACCCTTTAGATATCGGCAGTCAAGCACTGCTTTGAAAATCCCCGTTGTGTCTATCGTAGCGGCGACTGCCAATATAATCGTTTAACGACCTGCCACAGAGACCCGGGTGATCCGGGTCATTACTTATAATATAGATGCGCGGCTGCACTGATATGTTTGGCAGTGGTTCCGAATCGCGCAAGTGTGCAGTATAAACCGGAAAGAGCATGAATGCTCCTATATCTGACGTGTGGTTTTCCATGCACCCGCCCGGGAACGGGATTTCTATCCAAGAGCGGATGTCTCGGCGCTCTTCTCCGCAGGCTCATCGTCGCTCTCGTCATGCAGTTGTCCAAGGAGATTGAAGTCATTGAGGATGCAGTAGACCGCGGGGACCAGAAACAGCGCCACCAGGGTGGCGGCGGTCAGGCCGAAGGCGATGCTGGCCGCGAGGGGGATCAGGATCTGCGCCTGCAGACTCTTTTCCAGGAGTAGCGGCATCAGCCCGGCGATGGTACTGATGGAGGTGAGTAGAATCGGTCGGAAACGCGCCCGCCCCGCCTGCTTGGCGGCCAGCTCCACCGGGGTGCCCCGGTTGCGGCTGTCACGGATGAAGACGACCAACAGGATCGAGTCGTTGACCACCACACCGAACAGTGAGGCCATGCCGACGATACTGGGCATGGTGAGATCGAGGCCCAGGGCCATATGGCCGAAGATCACGCCGATGAGCGCCGCCGGGATGACAATCATCACTGTCAGGGGAGCGAGATAGCCCTTGAACTGGAGGGCCAGCAACATGTAGACGCCGATCAACCCGAGCAATACGTTGCGTATGATCGATTGGCCTGTCTTTGCCGACTCTTTGCTCTCTCCCTGGATATCGAAGCTGATGTCGGGGTAGCGCTCGAGGAGTTGAGGAATGAAATTCGCCTTCGCCAACCCCAGCAACTCCTGGGCATTGGCCTGGCTGCGGTCCACATCGCCCTGAATGGTGACCGTGCGCTGCCGGTTGACCCGGTTGATCCGGGCCCAGCCCCTGACCTCCTCGATATCGGCTACCACCGAAAGGGGGATCAGTGATCCGCCTGGTCCGGTGATGCTGAGGTTGTAGAGATCCTCCGTATCGGTGCGGTCATCCTCGGTGAGTCTGAGGTTGACCTCGTAGGTTTCGGGTCCCACGGGAAACTCATCGATTTTGATTCCCTGATAGGAGGCGCGCACCTGTTCCGCGACCTGCCGTGCGTTGAGTCCCAGTACCCCCGCACCCGGTTTCAGATGGAGTCGATATTCGCGTTTTCCCGGGCGCAGGTCGTCACTCAGGTCGTTCACCCCCAAGTGGGAGCTGAGCCATGCCTGAAGCTCGTTCGAGGCCTGTTTCAGCCGCTCCAGGTCATAGCCCATCAGGCGCAGGTCGATGGGTCTTCCCCCGGGGCCGAAGGTAGGTTCGGTGAACTTGACCGAAATCACATCGGCAAGCTCGCCAGTCTCCTCGCGCCAGCGGTTGATAACATCATCAAGTTTTGCATTTCTGACTTCGGCACTGAGCAGATCGGCTACAACCCTGGCCACATGGGGGCCGCTTTCGTAGGCATCGGGATTCTGGCCGTAGATGACGGTGATATTCTCCACCAGCGGCTGTTGCCCGGGTTGCTTCGAGAGAAACGCTTGATTGGTGCGTTTCAGTGCCGCGCTGATTTCGTTGACTATGCCTTCGGTCTGCCTCAGGGGTGTACCCTGAGGCAGCAGTACCCGGGCCTCGATGACATCGCCATCGAGATCCGGGAAGCCGACAAACTTCAGTTTGCCGCCCAAGGGCATGGCGACGGAGAGGATCAGCAGCATCAGTACTATGCCAAGGGTCAGATAGCGGTACTCGACGGCAAGGTCGAGTAACGGACCGAAGCGCTGTTCGCGGAAGCGATCAAATCCCGCCTCGAAACCCTCTCTGAATCGCGAGACCCGCTTGCGCTTCATGTGTGCCAGTGAGTGGCTCAAATGGTGAGGCAGGATCAGAAAGGCCTCGATAAGACTGACGCTGATCACCATGATAAGCACCATCGGCATGATGCGAAGGATCTGGCCGATATCACCGGTGATAAAGGCGAGTGAGCCGAAGACCAGCAGGGTGGTGGCGAAGGATGAGGCGATCCCGGGGAGGACCTGACGCACCCCGGTAATCGCGGCGTGCAGGGGCCTGTCCCCCTTGGCCATGCGCGAGGCGATGTTCTCCGCGATGACTATGGCATCGTCCATCAGCAGGCCGATCCCGATCAGCAGGCCGACCATGGAGATCATGTTGATGGTGACGCCGATCAGCGGCAGTACGAATAGGGCACCGAGAAAGGAGACCGGCAATCCCATGGTCACCCAGAAACTGTAGCGGAAGCTGAAGAACAGCCAGAGCACGAGAAACACACCCACCAGGCCCTGTGCGCCATTGCGCAGCAGCATGTCGAGCCGGTCCTGAACCACCGATGCCCGATCCTGGGTAAGGTTCAGGCTCAGGCCTTGGGGCGCTCGACGATTCTCCCGCTCCACGAACGATTCCACCGTGGCGAGGATTTCGAGAATGTCCTGGGAACGGGTCTTGGCGATATTGAGGATCGCAGCGCGCTGGTCGTTGAAGGTGATCTTATCCTCTTCGAGATCGAAACGATCGCTGATGCGGGCGATATCGCCAAGACGGATGGTGGCGCCGCTGCTTCCGGAGATCACCACCAGATCGTAGAACTCATCCACCCGTTTGCGCTGATCGTCGAAGCGCAGCAGGATCTCTTCGCGCTCCCCCTCCAGACGCCCTGCCGGGGTGCTAATGCTGTGTCCGCCGATGGCGCTGGCGATCTCCTGGGCTGAGAGTCCGTACTGGCGTAGACGCCAGGCGGGGATTTCGATGCGGATATGGTGATCGGAGAAACCGTCGATGGTGACCTCGGCGATCTTCTCCTGGGTCAACAGCTTAGATTTCAGATGTTCCGCATAGGCCTTCAGCGCCACCGGGTCCTCCGGACCGGTCACCGCGATGGAGATCACCGCATCGGTACGCCCCAGCTCTTCTATGACCGGCAACTCGGTATCCGCGGGGAAGTCATCGATGGCGTCGATCTCGGCATTCACATCGTCGAGAAAACGGCTCATCTCCGCACCCTCGAGCATCACCGCCGTAGCCACACCCACCCCCTCGCGGGACTCGCAGGCCATCTCATCCAGGTCGCTGATTCCCTCCAGGGCATCCTCGAGGCGGCGACAGATCGCATCCTCCACCTCGTCGGCGGTTGCCCCCTTGTAGATGACCCGGACCTCCACCTTGTCGTTCTGGATCTCCGGCAGGGTCTCCCGCTGCAGACCCGGGAGGGCGGTGAGGCCGAGGATCATTATCGACGCCATCAGCAGATTGGCGGCGTTGGGATGACGAGCGAACCAGTCGATCATCAGTCGCCCCTGGCAGCCTTGACGATCGCGGCTGCGATCTCGTCATCGGGTCGGGTCTCCAACTGCATGCCGTTGACCGCCGGCACCAGGTCGGAAACCACGATCTGCTGTCCGGCGCCGATGCCGGAGTCGATGACACTGATCTCCCCCTGACTGAACAACAGACTCACCGCCTGGCGCTGCAGGCGGTGCTCGTCATCGGCCAGGTAGACAATGCCGTCCCTGACCGCGGAACGGGGAACCACGATACGGCCTGGTTGTGGTTTACCCCGCAACATGACCTGAACAAACATCCCCTTCGACAGCGGCGGCCTGATTCCCGGTTCGATCTTGTCAAAAGGCCTGTCGACGGCAACAACCACCCCCATGGTCCGTGTCTCCGGATCCACATTGTCACTGAAACGGACGAACTCCGCCTCCCACTCCGCAATGGTGGTTCCCAGGTCGAGCCTCACCCTGGGTTGCAGGGCAACGAAATCAGCGAGGTTACCGCTGAGAATCTGAGCCGAGATATCGCGTCGCTCATGGCCGATAAAGAGCCGGCGCAGGGAGGAGAGGGGGAAGCGCGCGATCACTTCGACACGGTCGACAGCGTCACCGGCCAGCAGGGTCTCACCCTTGCTGACATACTGGTCGACTTCGATGCTCATGTTGCTCACCCGCAGATTGAACGGGGCCAGGAGGCGGGTATTCTCCAGGTCGCGCTCTGCCTGGGTCAGTTGCGCCTGCAGCACCTTGCGCCGGGTGGGGATCAGCGCCAGGGTGTTCTTTACATTCTGTACCGCGTTGCGACTGGTGAGCAGATTGCGTTCGGCGTCGTCCACGTCACTCTGCGAGGCAGTGCCCTTTTTGGCGAGTTTGCTGATGCGCTGAAACTCCCGTTGCGCGATCCCAAGGCTGCGCTCCTCGATAGAGAGCGAGGCATTGGCATTTGAGGCCTCCACCTCCAACTCGGCCAGTTCGGCCTCGGCCTGAGCCAGGTTGAGTTGATAATCGGCGGGATCGATCTGCAGCAGCAGGCTGCCTTCGCTGATGATCTCGCCGTCACGCAGGCGGGGATGGAGCTCGACGATGCGCCCCGCCACCTGGGCCACGGCGTTCCATACCCTGGCGGGCTGAACGGCACCATAGCCCTCGGCCATGGGGATCAGCTCAAGCTCTCGGGCCTCGACGGTACGCACCAGCTTGGTCGGCTCGCCAGGTTCGACTTGTACCGGGGGTTGTCTGCTGCTTGCCATTAGCACCAGGATCAGGATGCCCAGTGCAATGGGGGGCAGGATCAGCAGTTTTTGCCAATGGGGATGTTGTTTCAGCATAGTGGATCGTATCCAGGGTCGTTAGAACAACGGATGCTGTCTGTCAGTTGCGCTGGCGCGGTTCAACTGGCAGCTAGTCGCGCCATGATCTCACTCTCGGACAGGGTAAGTCCATTCGGGTACGCAACCAAGCTGAACTATTTCAGGGTACGATCCGCAAGCTGCATCATATCGGGAATGTGTGAAAGAAGCATACCGATCACAGCCAGGACCACCATCAGGGTAATCCCACCGACCAGATTGACCAGGATGTTCTTGGCAGAGCCGTGGTCGGCCAGTGCATGTGCGACATCGGGCATGCTGACAATGCCTTGGAGTTTGTCATTGCGATAGACAAGCAGGCGGCGGCAGCGGTTACGTCGCATCTGCTTGATGGCATAGGCACAACTGCTGTCGGAAGAGACGGATATCAGGTTGCGGGTACAGACATCGCGCAGTTTTAGTGCATCCGGGGCCTTGCCTGCACCAACAACACGCGTCAGCAGGTCGTGTTCGGTAAAAAGACCGACAACCTGCTGATTTTCAGTGACCACCAGTGAACCGACCTTACGATCAGTCATAAAGGCTGCCGCTGTCTGAACATCGGTAGCGCTGTCGAGGGATACGACAGATTCCGCAATGAGATTGCCTAGGTTACACGCCATGGATGTGACCCTTATGTTGTAGGTAACTGGTATCGACTTCCGTCTATAGCTGACGTAACCAGTTGTGCAATTTCCGCGCCATCGGTGCTAGGGTCCGGCCCCGACACCGCAGTCATGGTCGTAGTTCATTCGGATAGGTCTCTTGGTTGGGTGAAAAAGTCCAGCACCAGCTTCTGTCTTGCCCTGTGAACATCCGGGTCCCGGTCCATGTAGGGGTGAGAAAAGTTTTCGCCGTCCAATACGCTGGCCCTTCGTTGCTGCGCTTCGACTCTTAACGGCGTGGTCATGTGAGAACTCAGTACTTGATCCGTTTTTCCGGTTATTACGAAAAGCCTACTGGCATCATTCGGAATATTATTGATGGGATCAATTGTTTCAGGACACCCATAATCGGAAAACCTGCTGGGGCTCGAATCAATAACCGCTAGGTCGTACTCCACGCCTGAACCGATGGCGTTCAGAATAACAGCGCCGCCAAGGGAAATGCCGTAGAGGTAGCGTTTTTCGTATTTGACGTTTAAGGCGGTGATTAACTCTTTGTAGTCTTCTATGATCGCATTAATTCTTCTTTTTCCGTCAGAGTGGCCATAACCTCTGTAATCAAAGATATACACATCATAACCACTCGACGAGAAGTGTTTCGTTGAGGCGATGATCTGATCTGCGATCATGGCATTGCCCAGCGCCATAAGAATATAACCTTTGGGTGGTGTTCCGACATCTTTCGTATTGTGCGAATTGAATTTATAGCCCCTGAGTACCTTGTGATCAGAGGTAGTAAATTTTGTTTGTTCAATGAGCTTGGAAATCAAAGCCCGATCTTTGTCAGGCGCCGGCGCAGCTGAGCTCCAAATCCAAAAAAGAAATGGCTCCTGTATAAAGCCGCAGACTGTTCTTTCCCTGTCATCCGCTGTTGTATGGCCAGGAACAAACAGAAGCGAGAGAAACAGGTTTGTCAGAAACCTCATATCATGAAACATACGGCCGATACTCAAACATTGTTTTTGCGTTCGTCAGGCAAAACCGGAAACACCGCCAATATCGAGAGATAAAGCAGTACCGCGATAAGAATTACCGCAGTAAACCCGAGTTCAATCGCGATAACTGTCGCCATTCCCGCACTGACGACCGAAGCATATCCATTAATCCCCCAGGCCCATGGGATCAGATTCGAGGCCTGTTGCTTCAGAGTTGAGATCGCCAATGGAAAAGGCATTCCCATGAAGAAAGCCAATGGCGCGATAAGCAGGGACGAGATCAAAAGCTTTAATGCCATGGCAAGATGGCCCAGTTGTTCGAACAGCGGTTCCAACATGAACAGATAACCGATGTTCACAATGGCGATGACAATTACCGCCTGTACCGTGATTCGGTAGTGCGAGCTGTTTTCGGCCAGTCGTTCGCTGGCATAACTGCCTATCCCGGCAAACAGCAGGAATCCGGCGAGGGAGATCGATATGGCATAGATGGGATGATGAAGAAAGCGGATGAATTTCTGTATGGTGGCAATCTCGATAAAGAGGAACGCCACACCGATGGCGAAGAAGTAGCAGAAGGTGCGCCAGCGGCTTGTGTCGACGCTCGCGTTTCCCTTGCTGCGGGAGATGATACTCAATGGGAGCAGTATCAGCAGCGCGCTGAGCAGTGTGGTGATCACCAGGGTGATGATCAGAATGATATAGCCCCATTCGATCAAGGGCATGCCGCCCTGATGCCGCAGCTTCAACGCCTCGAAAAAACTCTCCCATTTGAAGAAATGGTGGAAGTATGGCCTGTCGTCGGAGGCGGGTTGGAGATCGAATTTATAACTCTCCAGGAGTTGAGCCCTCTCCCCCAAGACTATCTGTTTGGTTGCCTGATAAAAATAGGGTTCGCGTAGCTGGTTGTATCGATTCGCCCGGGCCTTGTCGAGTCGATGGTTGTAGGCCGTGTCGAAGAGCCTGGCCTGATTGAAACTGTCGGCAAGGTCCAGTTCTTTGGCACTGAATGTGCCGTTTTTCACCAGCAGGGTTGCGGTCTGCCAGTTACGAATCAACAGCAGGCGCTTCTCCAACTCATCCAATCCCAGGGTTTCCATTGCCCGATAGGCGGTGAGGAAGAGCTTGAGGCTATCCCTGGGTGGCACCTTGATCCAGCGCGTAATGGCGAGATAGCCGTCCGGTGCGAGGTGAGAGAGGTAGAGGGCCAATGCCTCTTGGGTATAGAGATAACTTTCGTTCAGCGCATAGAGGCCCGATGAAGAGGCGCTGGCCGCATCGACCAGTGCGAGCTGGATCAGGTCGTACTTTTTATCGCTTTGTCCAAGGAAATCCCTCGCCTCGGCGATATGCAGCCTGGTGTATGGATTGTCATAGATCTCACCGGCGAATGCATTGTAGTCGTGTCTTAGCAACCCGACCAGCTGCGGATTGAGTTCCAAGGCATCCACCGATGCTACCTGGTGGTAGCGAGCCAACAGCAGATCCGAGCCGGTACCGCTGCCGATCACCAGCAGTTCCGCCGGCTTGCGCAGGTGGTAGGGGAGGGCCGAGGTTGTCTGATCGAGATAGCCGAGGCTGTCGAGGTCACCACTGAAACGGGTGATGGCGGAGAGGTTGTCCGCATCGGTGAAAAGTCCCAGCTGCTGTGGAGGTTCCCGCGGATTTATCAGACTCAATCCAGGTGCGTGGCGTAGTGGCATCTCGTCACTGGCGACAAGGGTAAGGTAGCCAAGGGGGGACGAATACCGATCGATGATGCGCGCGCCCTTGATCTGCAGCGTCTGCATCAATCCCTTGTAGGGGGAGAAGTTGAGGGTGAGTTGGGGGGCGGTGTTGAACAGCAGAACCGCGATCAGCGCCAGGGGAATATAGAGCCGTGATTTATAGGGCAGATCGAGTTCCCAGAGTGCTATGGCCACCGCGGTCATGCCGGCAAGGGTGATCGCAACCAGGATCTGTTCCGGCATCAGCAGAAACATAATGGATACTATGCCCAGTGCCCCTATACCGGCACCGAGCAGGTCGACGGCATAGACGGAGGAGACCCGCCGCTCGTTGTAGACCATGAAGGTCATGCAGATTGCGCTGGCGGCGAAGACGAACGGCAGAGCCAGCAACAGGCAGATGATCGCCAGATTGAGGGCCTGGCGAAAATCCCAGAACAGCTCCTCGCTGTTGAAACTGAGGGACTGGGCGATCAGGAACGCACCCAGCGCACTGCTGGCAAAGAGCAGAATGGAGAGGGGATAGAGCCATCGGTAGTCACGTGTGATTGTAGGCTGGACGGTCGAGAGCAGGCTGCCGCTGATGCCATAACCCAACAGTGCCAGTGCGATGATCATGTAGGCAAAATGGTGCCATTGAATGATCGAGAAGAGACGCATCAGCAATATTTCATAACCGAGTGCCGATGCTGACAGCAGTGCGATCGAGAGATAGGGCGGACGCTGCAACATGACGCCTCGTTAACACACGGTTTGCGGGGTCGTGTTGAGGTATACCGGCAACCAACAACGGCACCGTAAATCAGTTTTTCTGTGCATTTCCATCACGTATGTAAAATGCCACCAGCAACACCAGGTAAATCCCAATAGCGATCGTTTGTGCCCAGTACGGGGCCGTTGTTTGCTCAGGTGACAACACCGAAGCCAATGCCTCTGAACTGTTTACCGTGGCCAGACCGAGAACAGTAACGGCCAAGACCAGTATCGTGGTGAGCGCAACTGACCTGTCAAATGCCGCAGACCAAAAGAGGCCGATATAGGCACACACGGCAAACGAGATGATTTTGTCCTGGTAGGCATAGTAGGGTGTGTCGTAATAGACGAATAACAGGGGTGCCTTTATTGTGAAAAAGTGAGCGATTGCCATACAAACAAAGTAGGCAGCACCCGCCAGGAAGGCGTATTTTGTCAACCCGGAATTCATTGCTGACCTCGAGTCGGTTGTTAATGTTCACCCGTGAGCGGCACGAATCTGACCGGTAGAATCTGCCGCACTGTAATCTCATTGTTCGTGTCCTTGTCAACCAGCAGCAGCTGCTGGGTCATGAAGCGGCTACCCACGGGTATGATCATCTTACCACCCGGTTTCAATTGCTCGATCAGGGGAGGCGGTATGTGACTGGCGGCGGCGGTGACTATGACGATGTCGAATGGGGCATGTTCCTTCCAGCCATGATAGCCGTCGGCGACGGTGACCTCTATGTTGTCGTAACCGAGTCGCTGCAGCCGCTCTGTCGCCTGTTTACCCAGGGGTTCCACGATCTCCATGGTGTAGACCTTATCCACCAGGCGTGACAGCACCGCGGCCTGGTACCCGGAACCGGTACCGATCTCCAGTGCCTTGTGCCCTGGTCTGGGGGCGATCAGGTCGGTCATGATGGCTACGATGTAGGGTTGGGAGATGGTTTGGCCGTGCCCGATCGGTTGAGGACGGTTCTCATAGGCCCTGTCACGGATCTCGGCGGGCACGAATTCATGACGCGGTACTGCTGCCAGCACCTTCATGATCCGGGGATCGAGTTGCCTTTTATCGAGATAGTGGCTGGTGTCACGGACATTCTGCTCGATCAGACTCACCATCCTATGCCGGGCGACGGTGTGGTCGTCAATGCTCACTTTGGCGATTGCATCGATACAGAAGAGAATCAGGGTGAACAGTAGCAGGTAGAGAAATCGACTGATGGTCATGTCTGTCTCCTCCTTTCCTACCTACAAATATAGTTCTTCCTCCAGGTGACAGAGGCTATCTTATCGCTGGACGCGTAATGATGGTTGGCGTAGTAGGGGTAGTGGTAATAGATCTTCTGACCTTGACCCGGGTGGTTGATGTCGCTGTTCCTGAGGGACTTTTTGCTGTCAGGGTGTAGGTTGTGTTGCGCCTTGGCGAGATTCTGGTGGAGCCGTTTGCTTCGACCCGGCCGACACCGGGTTGGATCTCAACCTCGGTGGCGTCTTGGGTTCGCCAGCTCAGGGTTGTGGATTTGCCCAGCTCTATAGTGCTCTCTGCAACGGTGAGTCTCGACTGAGGAATGGCGGCCAGGGGTCGTGAATCGACCTGAACGGAAAGCCGTTGCCTGGCGGATCGATTGCCGGAGCCTCTTGCGGCCAGGGTGTATGTCGTGTTCTCGCCGGGCGATATTACCTTGGAGCCGGAGGCGGCAACAGTGCCGATATTGGGCAGAATAGTCACCTTTACGGCGTTCCTCGTTACCCACCTCAGTGTGGTGGCATCACCCTGCTCGATACTGTTTGGATTGGCTTGAAACTCAACAATGGTTGGTGCCGAGGGCTGGCTTGCCGAGTACCATTGAAACAGACCGACGAGTGCGCCGACGGCGACAATCCCGGCCAGCGCCATCTTCAGCATATTATGTTTCGGTTTCGATTGTTCCATGACCGAGCTGGTGCGCCTCGATATGATGGGTCTGGTTCCTGTTCGGTCCCTCTCCAGGCCTTCGATCAGCCGGTCGCAATCGGTGCGGAAGTCCGGGTCTGGCCTCACCGGCATGCCGTTTCTCTTGGAAAATTCGCGAATACTCTCCGGTAAATCTTCCGCGCCGGGCATCGATGCGCGACGAACCAACAAGGGAACAACCGGTATCTTGCGCTTCAGTGCGGACTCTATCTCAATGCGAACATAGTCGTTGGGTAGATCGAGGCGGCGAGTGCCGGTTTCATCGCTGACCGAAAGCCAGTCGCGTCCTACTACTGCCAGGAGTACTTCGCAGTTTCCCACCTTCTCATCGATATATCTGGAAAAGTCGACACCCAGGGGGATATCGTCCACATCCATGAACACGGCCGACTCGCCAAAGTGTTCGGCAAGCCGATCGTGGATACGGCCGGTGACATCCGCACTGTCTTCGCGTCGATAGGATATGAAGATGTTAGCGATGAAACACCTCCTCGGGGCGCCATCCTCTGCTTATAGTTGAACTCTGTCCGCCTTGAATTCCCGTCAGGGTGGCAGTTTACCTGCTTACTCACAGTCTATATGAGATTATGAAATTTTTTAGTGTGAATTTTTCACACCCAGACCGTCCTGTGGAACAACGCCGCAACTGCCCAGAGAGCATGTCCAACCAGGATGAACTTACGCTGATGTTCCGGTGTCGTAGGTAGGAATGGGCATAACCAGGGATCAACAATGATGCACCGAGTACACTCGCTATGGAGAGAGCATCGTCCTTTTATACTCTTTGTCTGTTTAATGCTGCTGTTTCGTAGTGTCATTGCCGATTGGAATACGGTGCCCAGCGGATCGATGAAGCCAACCATCCTCGAGGGCGATCGAATCCTGGTCAACAAGATGGCATACGATCTGCGCCTGCCCTTTAGTCAAATCTCACTGCTGAAATGGGGCGATCCCGAGCGAGGCGATATCATCATCTTCGATTCGGCGATAGCCGACATGCGCCTTGTCAAACGGGTCGTCGGCCTGCCGGGAGACTGGATTGCGATGACCGACAATCATCTCTGGATCAACGACCGGAAGCTTGGCTACAGGGAGGATCCTACGCACCTGGGTTCGAGTGACAAGATCGAGGATCTGCTTGGTATCGAGTACCGGATAAGGTGGCTGGGGACCGATTCCCGACTCTCCAGTTTCAAACCGTTAAGGGTGCCGCAGGATCACTACCTGGTGTTGGGAGACAATAGGAACAACAGTGCCGACTCGCGGGTGATCGGATTTGTGCCGCGGCGGGAGATTGTCGGTCGAGCACGTCACCTGGTGCTTTCACTCGACTACGACAACCACTACCTGCCGCGCCTGGACCGCTATCTGCAGCGTCTGTAGTTTACCCTTCGCAGTCATAGTGGTTCAGATGCCGGACCTGTACCATCAGGCGGTAGGCTTTACCCTGAACAGTATGGCATAGAGGGTAGGCACGAACAGCAGTGTGAGCAGGGTGGCGAAGCCGAGACCCGCCATGATTGTCAGCGACATGTTGACGAAGAAGACATCCTGTAGCAGCGGTATCAGACCGAGGATGGTGGTGGCTGCGGCTAGCACCACCGGCCTCAGGCGACTGACGGTTGAATCGAGGATCGCACTGTAGGCCTCCTTTTCCCCTGCGCTTTGTTGATCGATCTCGTCGATCAGGACAATCGCGTTCTTGATCAGAAGGCCGATCAGCGAGAGGGCACCCAACAGGGACATGAAATCGAAGGCACCGTTAAACGCCAGTAGACCGGCCGTTATGCCGACAGCCGCCAGTGGCACCGTCAGCCAGATCAACAAGGGTTGACGGATCTTGCCAAACAGAAGGATCGTTACCAGTATCATGAGTAGAAATCCTACCGGCAGTGAACTCATCAATCCGCCTTGGGCATTGGCAGAATCCTCATACTCACCGCCCCATGAGAAGCTGTATCCCGGCGGGAGCGGAATCGCCTCGATTTTCGGTTTCAATTGGCTGAACAGGGGCGTTGCCAACTCCTCCACCGAGTTGCAGGAGGCGATGATGGTCTGGATACGGTCGCGGGATCGTATCAGGGTATTTTCGAACAGGGTTTGGTAACCGCTAACCACCTGGGCCGCGGCGACAGACTGGTTCAGGGCCGGGCTCCAGATGGTGATGTCCTGCAGATTGCCCGGATCCTTGCGCTCCGTTTCGGGGGCGCGCATAAGAATCGGCAGGATCCGTATGCCGTCGCGATATCTGCCCACCGGTGTACCGTCATAGGCATACTGCAGTGCGGTTGCCAGATGCTCGCGGGTAATGCCTAGCTGCCTGCCCACCTGTTCATTGAACACGGGTTGAATCAGTTTCACCGGTTGCCGCCAGTCATCCCGCACATCCTTCGATCTGGGATCGGCATGCATCAGCGCCTGGGCCTTGAGTGACAGTTGCCGCAGGACCGTGGGATCCGGTCCGTGGAAGCGTGCTTCGATCTTGCTGTCCCTGCCGGGTCCGATACGCATCGATTTGATAATCGGATCGGTCCATGGGAGCTGCTCCCGCATATAGCGCTCGACCTTGTCCCAGATTTCAGGGATGCGCTCCAGGCTATCGGTTTCGACAATGATCTGGGCATAGACGGGAGATGTCTCCCGTGGATCATAGACCAGGGTGAATCGCTGGTGGGGGCCGCCGATGGCGGTGCTTGTCTGCAACACCCCTTCCTGCTCCAGGATAAACGCCTCCACCCTGAGGGTGTCTTCCCGGGTCTTTCTGATGTCGGTCCCCTCGATCTCCCAGATATCGACAAAAAAGAGGGGCGTGTTGGATGCCGGAAAAAAGGCCTGTTTGACACTGCCGAAGCCGATCACTGCCAGGATGAAAAGCGCGATCACCACAGCGACAGTGATCCATCGCAGACGGATGGCTCGATCGACAAGGCCGCGGAAGAGGGTGAAGATTGCACCTCCATAGGGGTCTTTGGCGTTACCGCCACCGTTTTGTCCCGGCTTCAGCAACAGGGCGCAGAGCAGGGGAGTGGTAGTGATGGCGGTTATCCAGGAGAGCAGCAGGGAGTAGAGAATCACCCAGAACAGCGAATTGGTGAACTCGCCGGTACTGTCCGGGGAGAGGCCGATGGCGGAGAAGGCCAGGATGCCGATCACGGTACCGCCCAGGAGGGGCCAGACGGTCTTGGCGACCGTCTCCCGTGCCGCATCCGTCGCCCGCATGCCGGCCTGGATCCGCACCAGCATACCCTCGGCCACCACAATGGCGTTGTCCACCAGCATGCCGAGGGCAATCACCAGCGCACCCAATGAGATGCGCTGCAGCTCAATCCCATCGAGATGCATGATGAAGAGGGTACCGGCGACGGTGATCAGCAGTACAGTGCCGATGATGAAGCCGACCCGCAATCCCATGAACAGCAGCAGCACGACAATCACGATGGCCACCGCCTGTCCGACGCTGACGATGAAGCCGCCGACAGATTTCTCCACCTCGGCGGGTTGATTGTAGATCTCGATCAGTTCCATGCCGATGGGAATGGTGGGAATGAGTTCCATTACCCGCTGTCGCAGCGTCTCTCCAACCGCAACCACATTCTCACCGGCCTGCATGGAGATGCCCAGCGTCAATGCCGGCTTGCCATTGACATAGTACATCTGGCTGGGGATCTCCTCGTAGGCGCGGGTGATCTTGGCTATATCCTTGAGATAGACCAGTTTTTTTTCATCGGAACCGATCAGCACGTCACCAATCGCCTTCACCGAATCGAACTCACCGGTGGGTTCGATACGCAGGTACTCGTTACCGACACTGGCGTTGCCCGCGGTGACCACGACATTCTGCGATTCCAGGATCTGCGAGATCTGGCTCGGCGATATCCCCAGTTCACCCAGCTGTGCACGGGAGATATCCACATACACCACCTCTTTCTGCGCCCCACCGATGGAGATCTTGCGGATACCGGGTACCAGTACCAGTTGGCGTTTGAAGGCATCGGCAAAATCCCATAGATCGCGCCAGCTGTAACCTTTTCCCGTCAGCGCCAGGTAGACACCGAAGACATCGCCAAAGTCATCGATCACGATCGGGCTTTGGGCGCCTGGGGGCAGTTTGCCTTTCATGTCGGCGATCTTGCGTCGCAACTCATCGAAGATGTTGGGGAAGTCGCCGGCACGGTAGTTGTCTTTGAATTCGATCTGGATATCGGATACGCCCGGCTTGGAGACCGACATCTTGATCCGTTTCACCTGCTCCATGCGTTGGATGGCATCCTCCACGTGGTAGGTGACTTCATCCTGAACCTGCTTGGCAGAAGCACCGGGATAGTAGGTGATGATCTTGGCCATCTTTATGGTGAAGGCGGGATCTTCCAGTTTACCGATTCGTTCGAATGCCCAGAGGCCGCCACCAAGCATGATGATCACCAGCAACCAGGAAGTGACTGGTGTGCGAACCGAGTATTCGCCGATATTCATCCCGTGCCCCTCATCGCCGTTTTGATCTGGTCGGGTATCACTGGTTTTTCAAGTCATGGGTGCGGGGTTCCGCCTGCTCCCTGACAGGCAGCAATCGGACTTCCATACCCTCAAGCAGAAAGGGAGTGCCGGCAGTGACGATCCGCTCACCCGGATTGAGGCCCTCCAGGATCTCAATCCGGCTTCCCAGGAGTCGGCCGACCTTTACCTTGCGGGAGTTGACGGTCATGCTCTCTTCATCAATGACCCAGGCCCTGGGTTCGAGATCGCTATCGCCGACAACCGCCGTTGCAGGGACCAGGTGACGCTGGCTTTTGTTGAGAAAGCCGCTCAAGTCTACAATCGCGGTGGCGGTCATGCCCGGCAGTATGGTGACGTCGTCAACCTGCGGCATGGTATAGGTCACCTGAAAGGTCTGGGTTTTTGCATCAGCCTTGGTGCTGACTTCGCGAAAGGTGAGGGGGTAGGTTCTACCCGGCAGATCGGAGAAGCTGACACTGACCGGGATCTGGTTGCGTCTGGCTTGCGGTGACTCCCTATCCGGTTGGAGTTCACGCAGCTGGCTCTCCGGGACATCGAATTTAATCTCCAGCGTGGTGATATCCTGCAGATCCAGGATCACCTGCTTGGCCTGTACCTCTTCGAAGTTCTCGACATGACGTTTTGCGATTACACCTTTGAACGGCGCGCTCAGTTTGGTGTAGTTGAGATCCTGCTGGGCGGATTCCAAGGCGGATTTCGCACTCTTGAACTCAGCTTCAAGGCGGTCGTAATCCATCTTCGAGATGTGTCCTTTTTTCACCAGCTCCTGGGCACGTGCGTAGTCCTTCTTGGCCTTGTCGAAATTCGCCTTGCGGTTGTTATAGGCAATCTTGTAGTCGGTGCTATCCAACGTGGCGATCAGCTGATCCTTTTCCACATAGTCGCCCGCTTTCACCGACAGCCGGGTAAGCTTGCCGGCAACCCTGAACGAGAGCTCCGCTTTTCTGCCAGCGTCGATTCGCGCTGGGAAAGAGCGGACATCGGAGGAGCCGGCCTGTTCGACGACAAAGCTCTTTACAGGACGCACCACGTTCTCGGTGTCGGGTGGCGGTGGTTTGTCGCAGCCGAAAAGCAGGGCAGTGATCAGAATGATGCCTGCGGAACGGAAACCACAACCATGCATGTTGATATCCCCCGTGTTCTGGCCAAAATGAAGTGTTGGTCTTTTAATGGTAGGCGAGTAAGTATAACTGCATTCCCGTGTCCAATTACAGCATGAAAAAAGGGGGGAACCTGCGATTCACAGGCACTTGGGATCGGTTGTTGTATGGAGTGGATTCAACCCCCTTTCAGCGCATCACAGAGGTAGAACATAATGCGGGTCAGGCCTGTCGCAGATCCAGTTCAGGCGAGATCGAGGATATGGTTTACACTATTGATATACCGTGTGTAAGAGTGCCTGTGGTTTATATATAACAAGCAGGTCCTCAGGGGCACTGCCCAGACAGAGGAGTCGGTCAACCCCGTTGACAAAGAGTTTAAATCCTTGTCGGAACTAGCGACTTGACACAACGCAAAACCACCGATCTTTCTCAAGAAATAGTGCATGATCCTTGTGCCGAGTATCCTGAAGAGTTGCTCAAGCAACTCGATTTTGGTGTGGCGGTCTACCAACCCGTGGACGAAGGCAGGGATTTCATATTTGTCGAAGTCAACTCCTCGGTTGAAAGAACGGACAAGGTAAGGCGGGAAGAGATCATCGGGCGCTGCGTGACAGACGTCTTTCCGGGGGTGGAAGAGTTCGGCTTGCTGGATGTTTTTCGCCGGGTCATGAAGAGCGGTCGCAGCGAAACCTTCGGTCCAACCGAATATCACGATGAACGCATCCGCGGCTGGCGCCTGAACCATGTCTATCGGTTGCCATGCGGTTATGTCACGGCGGTTTACGAGGATGTGACCAATAAGGTTGTCGTGGAAACTGCCCTCAAGGCCAGCGAGGAGCGTTACAGGCTATTGACCGAATCGAGCCTGGATGGGGTTTGGGACTGGGACCTTGAGCATGACACACTCTATCTATCCCCTCGCTGGAAGATGCAGCTTGGCTACCAGGATCACGAACTGGAAAACCATTTGGACAGCTGGAAGGATCATCTGCATCCCGACGATCAACCAAGGGTTCTACAGCATCTTGAGCAATACCTGGCCTCGCCTGAGCCGATCTGGAAGGAGGAGTTCCGCCTCAGGCACAAGAGCGGCGACTACATCTGGTTGATGGCGAGAGGTTCCGCCGTGATGAATGCGGAAAACGAGGTTGTGCGTATTCTCGGTGTGCATATCGACATCAACCGGCGCAAGCAGGCTGAGGCGGCCAGCGTCTTGATTCAACGCAGGCTCGAGGCCTCGCTGACACTATCCAAGAACGCCCCGAGCGTAAGTGAAAAAGAGATAGTGCAGACCGCCCTGGAGCAGGCCTCCAATCTCACCCAAAGCAGTGTAGGTTATCTCCATTTCGTCAATGACGATCAGGAGACCATCGAGCTGGTTACCTGGTCCAAACAGACCCTGCTTCACTGCGAGGCCGCGTTCGACTCGCACTACCCATTGAGCAAGGCCGGGGTATGGGCGGATTGTGTGCGTACCCATAAGCCGCAAATACATAACGACTACCAATCGATGGAAGGGCGCAAGGGTTATCCCGAGGGGCATATCCATCTATTGCGCCACCTTTCAGTACCGGTCATCGACGCCGACAAGGTGAGACTGGTGATAGGTGTCGGAAACAAGATTGACCCCTATACCGATCTCGATGTACAGCAGGTCACCATGCTGGTCAGTGACCTGTGGAGGCTGATTGAGAAGAAACGCAGCGATGAAAAATTGAAACAGGCAGCCGCGGTGCTCGAAAGCACCCAGGAGGCGGTGACGGTAACCGACACCGTTCCCAGGATCGTCGCTGTCAACCGTGCCTTCAGTGAAATTACCGGCTATCGGGAGGAAGAGGTGCTGGGTTGCAATCCGAGCGTGCTGAAATCGGGCAGGCACAATCAGGATTTCTACCGGCAGATGTGGCATCAACTGCATACTGCGGGTCAATGGCAGGGTGAGATCTGGAACCGACGTAAAAGCGGCGAGATCTATCCAGAGTGGCTAAACATCAGTGCGATCAACGATGACGATGGTTTGACCACGCACTATGTTGCGGTATTTTCGGATATATCGGCACTGAAGCGATCGGAGCAACAGCTTGAGCGCATGGCACACTACGATCCGCTGACAGGGCTGCCGAACCGAATTCTGCTCTTCTCCAGGATTGAGCACGCACTGCAACGGGCTCGCCGCAACCAAAACGAGGTGGCGCTGCTTTTTCTCGATCTGGATAACTTCAAGGTGGTGAACGACAGTCTCGGCCACCCGACAGGGGATAAACTGTTAAAATTGCTGGCCGAGAGATTTTCCAAGCGCCTGCGCGAAGAGGATACCATCGCACGGATTGGCGGTGATGAGTTTGTGGTGCTCATCGAGGACGTGATGACAGAGACCGTGGTTGCCGATATTGCGCAGATGCTGTTGGATGAGATCAAGGAACCGATCCATTTTGAGGGTCATGAGCTGTCGATAGGTGCCAGTGTGGGAATCAGCATCTATCCGCAGAATGGGGAGAATGTCACCGACCTGATCAAGAATGCCGATGCCGCCATGTACCTGGCCAAGGATTCAGGGCGTAACAGCTTCAAGTTCTATACCCCAAAATTGACAGAGGAGGCGCAGATGCGATTGCGCCTTGAAGCCGAGCTCCATGTCGCGCTGCGATCTAATCATATCGTACCCTATTACCAACCCATTATCAGGGTCGCTGACGGCAGCATCGTGGGTGCGGAAGCATTGGCCAGATGGATTGGCTCGAAACAGGAGCCGCTGATGCCGGGAAGGTTCATTCCCGTCGCGGAGGAGTCTGGACTGATCGATGAGATTGCGGCCGTGATATTTAAGCAGGCCTGTGAAGATCTTGAATCCTGGCAGCTTCCGGACCGCCAAAGCTTCAGATTGGCATTGAATATCTCTCCGCATCAATTTCGAAATGTCGGACTGGTCAGCGATATCACCAGCATTCTGAACAAATTTGGCATTTCCGCGGAGAGGATCGAGCTCGAGCTCACCGAGAGCATCTTGATGCAGGATACGGAGCAGTCGATCATGAAAATAAGACAGCTCAGTGAGATGGGGCTGACGGTGACGATCGACGACTTCGGTACCGGCTATTCATCCCTGGCCTATCTGACCCGCTTTCCCATCGACAAGTTGAAGATCGATCGCAGCTTTATTCAGCAGATACAGGCCGGGGATGAAAACGAAGTAATCGTGACCACCATTCACGCCATGGCGCACAATCTCCATATGCAGGTCACGGCGGAGGGTGTCGAGACCGCGCTACAACTGGCAAAGCTGAGAAATCTGGGATGCGACTACTACCAGGGCTACTTCTTTTCCAGGCCTGTCCCCGCCCCTGAGTTTCAGCGCCTGCTGCTGGGAGTTTCCACCAAGGGTTGAGCTTGCTGCGGTTTAGTGCAATTCATGAACGCGATGTCTGAGTTCGGCGTGGCCCAAGGCGTAGAGGCTGTCGAAGATCCGGACGTAGTGCGCCAGATCGACCTCGATCTCACGGTCAGAGTAGTTGAGTTGATTGAACTCGCGAGAGATATTGTCGGCATAGAGCGGGATCTCGAATTCTGCCAAGCTGTCGAGCAACCTCTCGATGGTCAGTCCCACGGGTCTTCTATAACCGGCGTTGCGTAACAGATCATCGATCGCCTGCAGGTGGTTGGCTACCGCCTCGTCGGCCGAGACGGCCTCTGCTGAGAGGAGGCGGCGCCTGATCTGGTAGGCGTGCCACTTGGGAGCGAATTGCGGCCATACTATCCAGACACACAGCAGGGCTGCACAGATGCCGACCAGCCATGGCCAAGTATTGAGCAAGATAAGTTTAAGGTAGGCCCCCACCCAGGTGAAGAGGATATAGCCTGATTGCCAGAGTGCGGTCATCACCGTCTCGAGGCTCAGGTTATCGTCCCCCATCGCCTGTTGCAGGCGCAATTGACGCTCGACATAGTCGTTGATCAAATCGGCGGAGAGCGTTTCGTTATCGACTGCCGGGCCGTCGTAGTAGGCGGTCGGCTCCAGTTCAAGCCAGCCGATGCCATCCACATAGGCCTCGACCCAGGCGTGTCCATCCAGGGCATAGACATCGTAATAACCGGTCAGAGGGTTCTGGTTGGTGGCAGAAAATCCGGTAACCAGGCGGGATGGTATACCCTGAGTGCGTAACATTATCGCAAGGGCACTGGCGAAATATTCACAATGCCCTTTCTTGGTTTCAAACAGAAATCGGCTAAGCGGCGTATGCTGTTGTGAATTGAAGATGGATTCAAAGTCGTAGTCGTAGTTATTGCGCAGGAACCGTTCCAAGGCCAGGGCTTTGGAGAAGGCATTGTCGGATGATTGCACCACCTGCCGTGCCAGTTGGGTGATGCGGGGATCGAGATTCTCAGGCAACTGGGTGAAGTTTGGCAGCTCCACATAGTCCGTTTCTGCAAAGGTTCTACCCTGATGGTGTGTACGCAACGATTCCACGGCATAGGCGGTGCCGTTTTTCAATGCCCCCGGGGAGTGCAGTTGACCGAAGGCATCGACACCCATGACGGTTGCCGGGAAGTTGACCTTCACCGGGACTGCAGCCGCAGGGATATAGTCACCCAGGTCGCGCTCGATGAAGACCTCGTAGTTTTCCCTGAAACGCTCTCCGGTAGCCAGGGTTGAAGCGGGCAATTCAATCTCCCCACGGGATAGTTTGAGCTTGCTTAGCTGCTGTGCGGAGCTAAACCAGCGCAGGCCGTCGAAGCGGTCGAATATACGCGCTCGCAGATAGAGGGGGCGATCGGCACGTACATGGGCCACGATCGTGTTGCTGAAACGGTCGCCCTGAGTGTCGGGATTGTCTATATCCATCTCATAGTCAAAGCCGCGATAGCGGAAGGGCGACTCGGCGGAAGGGCTCTCCGAGGATTGATCGGGTTTCCAATCCGCACCCCGCTTGTCAAAGGTTTCGGCCAACTCCTGGAGCAGCGACCGGGCGTGATCTTCCCCGGTGCCATCGCCTTGCTGTTGCTTTGCCTCCTGTTCCCACTCCTGGTTCTCGTAGAAGTGATCCGAGCCGGGAATTGCCCCAATGTTACCGGCCGGGAAGCGCGGCACGACCAGGTAGATCACCAGGGCGACGCCGATCAACCAGGCGGCGGCGCGCAACTGGTCAAGGGGGTTCCATTGGGAGCGGTTCTTACTCAATGGCTCGATATAGGCATAGCCCAGGGTAATGCTGATGGTTATCGCATAGGCGAGAAAGAAGAAGATGTAGGTACCTGACTTCGATTCCACCGCACCGGCGATGAGTGCGGTAAAACCGACCGCGAGACCCATGTAGAGCCGTCGGTAGTCATGGGTTTGGAATAGCAGCGCGAGGTGGGCAAATCCAATGAACACCAACAGCGCAGGCAGGATACCGCTGAGGATCAACAATGGCAGGAAGAGTATAATACCCATTGCAGCGATCTGTTCCGAGACCTTCAGATAGGGATTGTTCTCCTCATCGACGCGTGCCACAAGTGCCAGGATGAAGTGGGTCAGGGGCATTGCGAGGATGAAACCCAGAAGTGCGCCAATAAATCCCAGGTAGGCGAATAACACCGCACTGGCCGCGACCGCAGAGACCATGCTGTACCAGTAGACGACCTTGAGTGAGTCGAGCCTCATTGAAACAGCTCCCGCAACGAAGTGAGGGCATTGACCCGGTAGATCAGACGATTGCCCTGTCGCTGGCTGCCGCTGTCTTGATCATTGCGCATGGGAAAAAGAAAACTCTCGCCATCCATCTCTATATCGACATGGGTGAGATAGGGGGGGAGGGTTGGCAGCCCAGCGTCATCCTCGAGGCGGAATCCCGTCAGCAGGTTGGCCTGGGGGAACCTGATCACCGCCTCTTCGATCAACTCGGCGCAGCTTTGCGTGCCGTTGCTCTCCAGCGTCGCGAGAAAGGCGTAGAGATCGTAAAGATCGGCCGAGAAGGCCGGGATGACCCGGTCATGCCATTTGCCGTTCTCTGTCACCAGAATAGACTGCATGCCCTCACGGCTGGCAAAGTGGATCATGGATGCCGCGATGGAAATGGCATATTCGAATGTGGTTCGTGACCCCTCGCCTTGATTGAAGGCCGGTCGACAGTCGAGTGCTACCAGGAGCACAGGCCGGTCGCTACGTTCATACTCCTTCACCACCAGCTCCTGGCGACGGGCTGAGGCACGCCAATGGATATATCGCAGGCTGTCGCCCTGAACATACTCCCGCACCGCGGCGAACTGATCCTGGCCACCCTGCTGTGGAATCGGCAGATCGCCATCGCTGTTGGCATCCGCGGTCACCGGTAGGGGAATCTGCTGCAGATCGTATACCCGTGGCAGGACAAAGACCTCGAGGGGTGGGGTTGAAACCTTACGGCTGTGGCTTACCACGCCGAATGGATAGGCGGATGTGAGGGTGACCTGTTGCAGCAGAAATCGACCGCGCAGTTCACAACGAAACTGTGCATGGATCTCCAGTGCCCTGTCGCAGCGTGACAGAAACAGCCTCTGCTCTGCTTCGACAAAGGGCAGCCGGTCACGCAATTGAAGATGATAGCGCCGCCCCCGGGTGGAGATGCGATAGGCCAGTTCCCCCGTGTTTCCGGCGGTAAGCTCACCGAGGGGGGAGCGCTCCACGCGAATGCCACGCAGTTGCAATCTCGGCATCAGATGGGAGATGAACAGCAGCGAGAGCGCGAGCGCGGAGAGACCGTAGAGTAGCGCCAGCCCACGATTCCATGCCGCGATAAAACAGGCCAGGGAGAGCAGCCAGATCACAACATGCAGGTTGAACCGGCGCTGCATCCAGGCAACGAATTCAGGGGGGAGCCGGTTGGACAGCAGGGCCTCTTCCTTCATGCCGCGCTACTCGGCCAATTCGAAAACGGACTCTCGCCTCTCCTTGTTCTCCTTTATGCCCGGCATAGCGGGAACTGGGATCGCATCGAGAATCTCCTGCAGCAGCATCTCATCGCTATCGCTATTGCTTTTCAACAGCATGCGATGGGCGAGTACCGGTACCACCAGTTCCTGCACCGTTTGTGGGGTGACGAAGCGCTCGTCGTTCAACAGTGCGCTCGCCTGTGCCGCCTTCATCAACGATATGGAGCCACGTGGGCTGGCGCCAAGGCGGATCCTCTTGTGGTTGCGTGTGGCATCTACAAGTGCCGCGATGTAGTCGACGACCTTCGGCTCAATCTGAATCTTGGTTACCGCATGTTGCAGCTTGAGTAGCATGCCGTCGTCGATGATTGCGCTGATCCGCTCGAGTGGATCCTCTTGTCGGTTAAGCTGCATGATACGGGTTTCGTCGTCCAGTGTGGGATAGCCCAGGGAGACACGCATGAAAAAACGATCCAGTTGTGCTTCCGGCAATGGAAAGGTGCCGCTGAACTCGATGGGATTCTGGGTTGCGATGACCATGAACGTGGCTGGCAGTTTGCGCGTCTTGCGGTCCACTGTGACTGTGCGCTCCGCCATCGCCTCCAAAAGGGCGGACTGGGTGCGCGGCGAGGTGCGGTTGATCTCGTCGGCGAGCAGGATATTGGTAAAGATCGGGCCGGGGAGGAAACGGAATGTCTGGGCCTTCTGATCGAACATGTTGATGCCGGTGATATCGGCGGGTAACAGGTCCGGAGTGCATTGAATACGTTTGAAGGTCAAGTCCAGGCTCTTAGCCAGGGTCTTGGCCAGGGTTGTCTTGCCCAGTCCGGGAAGATCCTCCAGCAACAGATGTCCGCGGCAGAGCAGGCCGATGCTCACCAGGCGCAGGGTCTCCGGTTTGCCGATAATGGCCTTCCGCCACTCCGCCAACAGGGAATTGAGGAGTTTCCCCGGCGTATTTTGATTGGATTCTGTCATCAAACCTCCCTGTGACAATGCATTAGGATCTGAGTGGATTGGTGCGCCAAACCAAATAATTATAACCGGATTAGGCACTTAATACCCCAATGTAGCGTGCATTATAGCGACTTCTTGAGCTGTTCTTGCTATCAAATAGCGATGGGCGTACAAAGATTCCCCGAAACACAGCTACAATTGCAGCTTTGACTGGATTGATCGGCCTGCTCCCTTGGAGCGCTGCATTTCATGGTTTTTTCTCAACACAGGAAACATTCATGGCATATGACAAGATAGAGATCCCTTCCACGGGGGATAAGATCAGCGTTGACGCGAATGGAACGCTGAAGGTTCCTAATAATCCGATAATTCCCTACATTGAAGGTGATGGCATTGGCGTGGACATTAGCCCGGTGATGCTGAAAGTGATCGATGCGGCGGTGGAGAAGGCCTACGCCGGGCAGAGAAAGATCGCCTGGATGGAGATCTACGCGGGTGAGAAATCGACCCATGTCTATGACAGCGACACCTGGCTGCCTCAGGAGACCCTTGATGCGGTCAAGGAGTTTGTGGTCTCCATCAAGGGGCCGTTGACAACACCGGTGGGAGGTGGCATTCGTTCACTTAACGTGGCCTTGCGCCAGCAGCTCGATCTCTACGTCTGTCTGCGGCCGGTACGCTATTTTGACGGGACGCCCAGTCCGCTGAAAGAGCCGGAAAAGACCAACATGGTGATCTTCAGGGAGAACTCGGAGGATATCTACGCCGGTATCGAGTGGGAGTCGGGCAGCGCTGAGGCGAAACAGGTGATCGACTTTCTGCAGAACGAGATGGGGGTCAGCAAAATCCGCTTCCCGGACAGCTCCGGTATCGGTGTCAAACCCGTCTCCAGTGAAGGTACAAAACGCCTGGTGCGAAAGGCGATCCAGTATGCCATAGATAACGATCGCGACTCGGTGACCCTGGTGCACAAGGGTAACATCATGAAGTTCACCGAGGGTGCCTTTAAAAACTGGGGATATGAGCTGGCCAAGGAGGAATTCGGCGCGGTCGAGCTGGATGGCGGGCCATGGTGCAGCTTCAAGAATCCCAACAGCGGCAAGGAGATCATCATCAAGGATGTGATCGCTGACGCCTTCCTGCAACAGATCCTTTTGCGCCCCGCTGAGTACAGTGTGATCGCGACCTTGAATCTGAACGGCGACTACGTCTCCGATGCCCTGGCCGCCCAGGTGGGTGGTATCGGTATAGCGCCGGGGGCAAATCTCTCTGATCGGGTGGCGATGTTTGAAGCGACCCATGGCACGGCACCCAAATATGCCGGTCAGGATAAGGTGAATCCCGGTTCACTGATCCTTTCCGCGGAGATGATGCTGCGCCACATGGGATGGTTCGAGGCAGCGGATCTTGTGATCAGCAGTCTGGGCAAGACGATCTCGGCGAAGACGGTCACCTACGACTTCGCCAGACTGATGGACAATCCCCAGGAGTTGAGCTGTTCAGCCTTCGGCGATGCCATGATCGAAAACATGTAGCCTGATCCAGGCGCAAGACGCCGGGGGATTGGATCGCTCAGCCGCCTCTGACGTGCGCGAAGAAACTGCCGATCACCTGACTCAGGCGTGAAGAGCGATTGGGATCCCTTAGGCTGCTCTGCATGGCTGCCCGTGTCGCGGGTAGATAGAGCAGATCGCTGAGAATGCCATTGAAAAACGCCTGGCCCGCCTCGTTTTCCGCCAGCCGTTCGAGGAAGCGCTGGCGTAACGAGGCAGCCTCCAGTGCCTCCCACGCGCGTCCCGATATGGCGGCGAGGATGTCGCAGCGTCGGGAGAGAGGATGGTCGAGTAGCTGTAGTATCAGGCCATCGCGAATCCCTGGCGATCGGCACCGTGACACCCCTCGCACCGCGGCGCTCAAAATCTGTGGATCGGGTTCCTCCTGCTGCAGCGTGGAGATGGCTCGCTCAGCCAGCGCCTTGGCCAGGGTGTCGGGAACGATTTCACACTCGAGACAGTGACAGAGGGCCTCCAGCGGTGACGGCGGCAGTGAGGCTATCGATCGGATCAAACGTCGAGCATTGCCATCTTGATCGAGGCGGGCGGCAAGGTCGGCAATCCCCTGATAGCCGATGAACGACCACTGCTCCCAACCCAGCTCGCCGTCCAAATAGGCCTTGGCATGGTCGTAGAAGCGTGAGGCCGGCTGTTTCAGCGCGCATGTGAGGCGGGCATGAAAAACAGCCAGCCTCTCCTGCTTGGGCTGGAAGGCGTAGGGATTGTTCTCCAGCGCACTCTGCATGCCCTCTGCATCTGGCTTGCTGCCGAGGCTCTCCACCAGGAGGTGCATCAGCTCATCCCTTGCGGCCAGCAGCAGTTTTGCCTGTTCATCCAGGGGAAAGCGGAGAAACCAGATCATGGGATCGATCTGCCGCTGTTTCGGATCGCTGAGGCTAAGGGCAAACCAGGCCTGCTGCTGCAGCGGAAAGGGGTAGGCCATCTCGGTCTGTTCAAAGGCGATGAACTCATCACTGGGAATGGCGACGATGCGCCTTCCCATATCATAGATGCCGACGGAGAGCCCGCCGGACTCGAGAAACTCGGTCAGTGTTGCGATTCTGTTCATGAGGTGGGTCTGTTTAAAGTCTTGAGAAAATCATTATTAGTCCGCAAATGAACGCAAATGAACGCAAATAGCAACATATTTAATCCAAATGGCATGATGCGAGTTTTCAGGTGGCGCCCTGCATTGCTGGTTAAACCGAGAGTAAGTTGGATTATCAATGGCTATTGGGGTGGATGAGGCATCTTTAACTAAGCCTATGAAATATATTCATTATTCTTAATTTGCGGACTTGCATATCTTGGCCTGGTCCCTGCTAAATCCAATCGATCAGGTGATGCTCCCAATCGTCCGCCTCGGACTCTCTTACAACCTTGCCGCGGATGGAGTGGCCCGCGCTTTCAACGCTTTTCAAGTCTCCTGAAATCAATGGATGCCAATCGGGCAGGGGTCTCCCCTCGGCCAGCAGACGATAGGCGCATGTCTGCGGCAACCAATAGGGATCGGTCAGATCGTCTGGCTTGAGGGTGACGCAGTTGGGCACCCGCTTCGAGCGTTCCCGATAGTGAGTACAGCGGCAGAGATCGAGATCCAGAAGATCGCACACGATGTTGGTAAAGAAGATCTCCCGGGTCTCTTCATCTTCAACTTTTTGCAGGCAACACTTGGCACAGCCATCGCAGAGTGACTCCCACATCTCGCGGGACATGGATTCGAGGGGGGTGGTGATCCAGAATGGTGCTTCGGTAAGGCTCATTGATGGCATGATACCACTCCAGGGCGATTGAATGATTGGTGAAACGAAAGCCTGATTCATGAATATAATGGGACAGTGGAGTTCCCGTTTTGCGGCGCGATACCGACCATGTTTGAAAACGACTGTCAATAGCTTTTATACACAATCGTGCCTCCGGCGGGTAGAGATTGAGAAGTTAAGGGGAACTCCTGATGTCAAACATTTGATTAGACTTATAACACTTTGATTTTTATTATGATATATGAATTGTATAGAAATTACACAATCTAGAAAGAGGTTAACAGGATAAAGGCCTGCAGCTCCGTTCCTCCAGCTTACTCACAAAGTTATCCACAGATTCTGTGGACATATTTAGGTGTGGGGTTTGCCCTGGTTCCTCAACTCGGCCAACAGACGATTGTCCAATTCATCTCAGTCTAAACTACAACCGGACCTTGGAGCGTAAATCATGATCGCCACAAACGAAGCCTACCAGGCCGTAGTCAACTACCCGTTTGCGTCTGTCGGTATAGCCATCGAGGAGGGTAGGGTGAAAGCGATCGACTATCTGACCCCGGTGCAACGGGAGTATCGGCAGCAGGTACCGGGCGTGAGTCGGGTGATCGATGCCATTCAGGCCTATCTGCAGGAGCCGCAGAGCGCATTCAACCTGGAACCCCTGCTCAACGGAACACCGTTTCAATTGCGTGTTTGGAAAAAGCTGCAGGAGATTCCCTGCGGCAAGACCATGACCTATGGTGAGCTCGCCGAAAAGATCGGCAGTGGCGCCAGGGCGGTGGGAAATGCCTGTCGCGCCAATCCATGCCCCTTGATAGTGCCCTGTCATCGGGTAGTCGCAACCACCGGCCTGGGGGGATTCGCCGGTGAGCGGGGTGGCGAGAAGCTTGAGATCAAGCGCTGGCTGTTGCGCCATGAGGGCGTGCTGTGAGGGATACTGGTGAGGATGGTTCACTCATCGAGACCTTTACCGATGCCTTGTGGATGGAGCGGGGGTTAAGTCGCAATACGCTCGCCGCCTACCAGTCGGACCTGGCCAAGGTGGCGAACTGGCTGCGAAAAAACCGGGGATATGGCCTGCTGCAGGTGCAACGGGCAGACCTCCAATCCTACCTGGCTGAGCTGGTGAAGCTGGGACGCAAGCCGCGCTCCACGGCACGCCTGCTCTCCTGTATCCGCCAATTCTACCAGCACGGTTTGCGTGAAGGCTGGTTGAACAGCGATCCGAGCCTGCGCATCGCTTCACCCAAGCTCGGCAGGCCCTTGCCCAAATCCCTCTCCGAAAGCGAAGTCGAATCACTGCTGAAGGCCCCGGATCTCGGTGATGCCGAGGGCATGCGCGACCGAACCATGCTCGAGGTGCTCTATGCAGCGGGATTGCGGGTCTCCGAATTGGTGGAATTGCGACCCGAGCAGGTAAACCTGACCCAAGGGGTGATGCGCATCGTCGGCAAGGGCGGCAAAGAGCGTCTGGTACCCATGGGCGATGAGGCCCAGGGATGGGTCGAACGTTTCTACAGCGGCGGTCGAGTCGAAATACTTGGGAACAGGGTCTGTTCCCATCTCTTTCCAACCCGGCGCGGACAGGGTATGACCCGACAGGCATTTTGGTACCGGATAAAGAAATATGCGGTGATTGCAGGGATCAATCAGGCCATCTCACCCCACACCCTGCGCCACGCCTTCGCCACCCATCTGTTGAACCATGGCGCCGATCTGCGGGTAGTGCAGCTGCTGTTGGGGCACAGCGACCTATCCACCACCCAGATCTACACCCACGTGGCCCGGGAGCGTCTGAAACAGTTGCATGCGACCCATCACCCTCGAGGCTGAGTGGTAATAATACCGGTAGCTGGGCATGTGAGTGGGGCCAGGTTATGGTAGAGTCTCAGCCCCAGTGAATTATTGCTCAGGAGCCAATATGCCGTCTTTCGATATCGTCTCTGAAGTCGATCTGCAGGAGGTGCGAAATGCCGTCGACCAGGCCAATCGGGAGATTGGGACAAGATTTGACTTCAAAGGCGTCGATGCTGCCTTCGAGCAGAATGAGAACGAGATCCAACTACGCGCCGAACAGGAGTTTCAACTTAAGCAGATGATGGATATTCTGCGTCAAAAACTGGTCAAACGGAAAGTCGATATCGCTGCAATGGATATCAAGGATCCGGAAACCAGCCTGCACGCCGCCAATCAGCGAGTGATTATCAAACAGGGCATCGAAAGCGATGTGGCGAAGAAGATGGTCAAGCAGATTAAAAGCGGCAAACTCAAAGTCCAGGCTCAAATACAAGGCGATCAGGTCCGTGTAACAGGGAAAAAGCGAGACGATCTGCAGCAGATCATCACCATACTTCGGGACAGCGATTACGGCCTTCCCCTTCAATACCAAAATTTTCGGGACTAATCATTGATGAAAACAGATAAATCGGGTGCCCTGAAATGGGCCTTAGTATTAATGCCGCTCTCTGCACTATTTCTGACCGGACCGGTCGTCGCAGAGCCATCCAAACAAAACGCGGAGATTCAACAGGTTCGTGACGGAGTCAAAAAGATATTAAAGAAGGGATCAATTTCCAGTGTTACCCCCGCCAAGGTAAAAGGACTCTATGAGGTGATGATCGGGCCGCAACTCTATTATGTGTCGTCTGACGGAAAGTATCTGTTGAGCGGAAACCTTTACGATATAGATACCCGTGAGGATCTGACCACCCCCAAGGTGGCGAAAGCCAAGGCAAAGGCGATCGAGGCGGTGGGAGAAGAGAATATGGTGGTTTTCGCCCCGGAAAAGACGGCGCATACAGTTACCATTTTTACCGATATCGATTGCGGTTATTGTCAAAAGCTCCATAGCGAAATAAAACAGTACACGGACCTGGGTATCAAGGTGCGCTATCTGATGTATCCCAGGGCGGGTATCGGCAGTGATTCCTTCGACAAAGCGGTGACCGTACTCTGTTCCGACGATCGCAATGACGCCATGACCCGTTCCAAGGCGGGTGAGAGACTGGCAAAGAAGGAGTGTGTCAATCCCGTGGAACAGCATTGGGCCCTTGGCCGAACCCTCGGGGTGAACGGAACACCGGCGATTTTTCTCCAGAGCGGGGACATGTTGCCGGGCTATATACCGGCGCAACGCATGAGTGCTATTTTAAATGAACTGGAGACAAATCAATCGGCGAAGCGATAATCCTGAACTGGGTGCTATTCAGCTTCGGCGGACGCTATCCATTCAGCGGATAAATAATTCTTAAAGCCTGTATTACGCTAATAACTGGATGTCAGCTTGAAATTAGACGTGGCAATGCGTACCGACCGAGGGGTGGTGCGTGAGCAAAACGAAGATGCCGTGGGCGGTGACCCGGAAGCGGGGCTATTGATACTCGCGGACGGTATGGGTGGCGCCAACGCCGGAGAAGTTGCCAGCAGCCTCGCGGTTGAGATGTTGATGAGCCATCTGGCCAGCGCAGGCAGCGACAAAGGGTTGGGAAGAGAGGAGTTGCTGAATGCTGTTCAAGACGTAAACCAGGCGATTCTGGAACTTTCGCAGCAGGTCCCGGAATACCAGGGCATGGGAACTACCTTGGTGGTCGGACTCTTTTCTGCCGAGAGCCTGCTTCATGCCCATGTCGGTGACTCCAGACTCTATCGCCTGCGCGGTGGGTCATTCAGGCAGTTGACCACAGACCATACAATGATCCAGGAGATGGTCGATCTTGGGGATTTTGCCAGCATGGAACAGGCGCTGATGGCCGGTGTGCCTGCCAATATCCTCTCCAGGGCAATCGGCTCGGAACTGTTGCTGGATATCGACCTCTCGGAAGCGGAGATCGAGATCGGGGACCTCTATCTCTTCTGCTCCGACGGCCTCACCGGTATGGTGACGGACGACGAAATCCAAAGTATCCTTGAGAACTTGAATCTCGATCTTGTGCAGCAGGCCGATGAACTGGTCGATTTTGCCTGTAGAATGGGGGGTATGGACAACATATCCGTGATTTTGGTTCGTGTAGTGACGAGCGACAGTTAAGTTAATAAACCGTATTGGTACCTGGGTAACAAACTCTATGGAAAAACTCGTAGTGATGGGCGGCCAAGAGTCACCAAAAGAGTTTCCACTCGTTGACAAGAACATGTTGATCGGGCGTGACGATAGTTGTGAGATCTGTCTCAAGGATCGCTCAGTCAGCCGCCACCATGCGACCATGCGAAAGGTGTTCAATGGATACTCCATCGAGGATGAGCAGAGCACCAATGGCACCCGGGTGAACGGAAACCTCGTTACCAAGCGCTTTCTCAAACATGGCGACCTGATCGAGGTTGGAAAATACCACCTGCGGTTCATATCTGAACTTGCACCGCAGGAGATGGATGATCCCGACCGCACCGTCGTCCTGCGCCCGCGGGAAGTGGAACCACGAAACACAATGGCTACCGGTGTCACCGCGACACCCCCGGTGGGCGCTGGATCCGCGGCCCTGGAAGAGGATGCGGTCACTCCGCTGCAATCCACCGGGGCGCAAACGGAATCGGACACAGAATCACCCGCAGAGCTGCGACCCAGGGTGCGCTACATGAGCGGGGAGAATGTGGGTGAGGAGAAAGTGATCGACCGCGCTTTCTTCAGCGTCGGTAATCCCGGTGGTGATCTGGTATTGATTAACCAGCGTCAAAGCGGTTTTTTTCTGCTCAAGGTGGGTGGCGAACACCCACCCATGATCAATGGCGAGCCGATCAAGGCGGGGGGCGTGGAGTTACATAACGGCGACCGCATCGATCTGGGCGAGTTGTCGTTGAAGTTCCTCAGCTAGACAAACCTGGCAATAAAACTACCCATTTCCAGCTGGCGATAAGTTATCAGGCTTGGTTGGTATGACGGTAGTGTCCGCTCAAGAGTGATGTCAGCCGCATGCAGGCAGAAAATTCAGTGGTATCTTCAAGTACACCGTGAATCATTACGCCAACAAGCAGATCCTTCCCGTCCCATTTCGGATGAATCAAATCGGAGAGGAATTGACTTTCATGAGGTGCCAGCCGGTCAAAGGTCAATCCGCACCCCTGAATATCGATACGAGCTATCCTGGCAGTCAATTGCATGCCTTCTTCACGCCCCGGCTTTTTTATATAGACCTGGTAGCCCTCATCTATCTTGGATTTGCTGAGGGAATCAACATAGAAGCCTGATTCGCTGATGTCCTTGATAGTGCGTATCTGTTCCATGTCGCCGGTCTTGGATGCTAGCGTCACAGTAAGCGAGGTTTTTGTTCTCGGGCTTCTTCGTGCATCCATGGGCATGCCCCTGTAATAAAAATATCACATTGAAAACTGTAGGCACTGCCTCATTGGCTTTGTATAAGGAATAGTCCCAGGGTAGATCAGGGTTTTACCGGATGATAAGGAGACGGGGTCAATCCTTGAGTCGAAAACCGATGTTGATAGTGACCTGCCAATGGGCCACCTGGCCGTTTTCGATATGGCCACGGGTCTCCAGCACCTCGAACCAGTTCAGGTTAGCGATGGTCTCCCCGGCACGGGCAATGGCATTGCGTATGGCATCGTCTGTGCTGGTCCGGGACGAGCCCACCAGTTGGATCTTTTTGTAGACGTGATCGGACATTATAACCTCCGGTAATCGTATTGTTTCTCGTTACTCAGTTTACCCGGCCAATACGACAGTGACGTGTGGGATATTGGCCTCGAGCGGATAGGCAGGCTGCCGGTTGGGCATGACTGATTCAGGTAAGTCTATCCTTCAGCCTATACAGCGCCTCCAACGCCTCTCTCGGGCTAAGCTCATCCGGCTCGATCTCCTGCAGCAGCTTTTCCGCCTCGGATACCTCGGGGCAGGGTGGATCGCTATCGAACAGGGGTAGTTGACTCTGCTGCTGTTCGGCATGGCGTTGGGCACTCGTCTCAAGCTCTCGCAGGCGCTGTCGAGCGCGCACTATAACCGCTTTTGGCACCCCTGCCAGGGTGGCAACCTGGAGGCCATAGCTCTGATTGGCCGGACCCTCCCGCACCGCATGCAGGAAGACGATGGAGTCGCCGTGTTCCACCGCATCCAGATGCAGGTTGCCGATGCCGGGATACTCCTCCGGTAGGGTGGTGAGTTCGAAATAGTGGGTGGCGAAGAGGGTATAGGCCTTGAGGCAGGTAGCCAGCTCCACTGCGCAGGACCAGGCCAGGGAAAGGCCGTCGAAGGTGGATGTGCCGCGGCCGATCTCGTCCATCAGCACCAGGCTTTCGGCACTGGCGTTGTGGAGGATGTTGGCGGTCTCCTCCATCTCCACCATGAATGTGGAACGCCCCCCGGCAAGATCGTCGGAGGCGCCGATGCGGGAGAAGATGCGGTCGATGGGACCGATCCGCGCAGCGGCGGCGGGGACGAAGCTGCCGCTATAGGCGAGCAGCACGATGAGGGCGATCTGGCGCATGAAGGTCGACTTGCCGCCCATGTTGGGGCCGGTGATGATCAGCATTCGCTGCTGGTCGTCGAGGCTGACACTGTTGGCGACAAAGGGCTCGCTGCTCACCTGCTCCACCACCGGATGACGACCGTCGGTGATCTGCACGCCGGGCTCATCCAGCAGCAGGGGGCAGACCAGGTTGAGTTCACGGGCGCGCTCCGCCAGATTGCAGAGCACGTCGAGCTGCGCCAGTCCATCGGCACACTGCTGCAGAGGGACCAGGCTCTCGCAGAGCTGCTCCAGCAACCGTTCGTAGAGATGCTTCTCCCGGGCCAGGGCGCGCTCCCTGGCACTCAATACCTGATCCTCGAATTTCTTCAGTTCCGGTGTGATAAAACGCTCCGCTCCCTTCAGGGTCTGGCGGCGGATATAGTCTTCCGGTGCCCTTTCGGACTGGCCGCGGCTGATCTCGATGTAGTAGCCATGGACCCGGTTGTAACTCACCTTGAGGGTGGCGATGCCGGTGCGTTCCCGTTCCCTGCTCTCCAGGTCGAGGAGAAACTGGTCGGCGTTGTGGGAGAGGGCGCGCAGCTCATCCAGTTCGCTGTCATGGCCTTCGGCGATGACCCCGCCGTCCCGGATCAGCATCGGGGGTTGTTCGATAATGGCCCCCTGCAGCAGTTGGTGGAGTTCCGGGTGTTCACCGATCCGTTGAGAGAGAGCGGGCGACAGGGGGCTGTCTAGCCGGGTCAGCAGGGGATGCAGCTGGGGCAGGGCGCCCAACGCCTCCCGCAGGGTTGCGAGATCCCGGGGCCGGGCACTCTTCAGGGCGACGCGGGCAAGGATACGTTCGATATCGCCGATTCCCTGCAGGATCTCCTGCAGTTCGTTATCGAGGCGTGAGGCCAGCAGGGCCTCGATGGTGGTATGGCGCTTCGCCACAGCCTCCCTCTCTCGCAGCGGCTGGCTGATCCAACGCCGCAGCATGCGGCTCCCCATGGCGGTGACTGTGCGGTCCATGATTCCCGCGAGGGTATGTTGCGGCTGGTTGGAGAGGGAGTGAACCAGCTCCAGGTTGCGCCGGGTCGCCGCATCGATGATCACATGCTGATCCCGATGCTCAACCCTTAGGCCGCGGATATGGGGCAGGGCGCCGAACTGGGTCTCTTCCACGTATTGCAGCAGGCCGCCGGCAGCGGCCACCGCGAGGGGTGTATCCTGGCAGCCGAATCCACCCAGGTCCCGGGTACCGAACTGTCTGCTCAACAGCCGTTGCGCGGAGTCGAGATCGAAATGCCAGGCCGGTCGCCGGGTCACGCCCTTGATAAGCCCGAGTGCCTCGGGGAGGGTGGAGTCCTCGTCGAGGAGGATCTCCGCCGGTGCGAGACGCTCCAGCTCGCCGCTCAGGGCCTCGAGGCCCTTGAGCTGCTGGATGGTGAAACGGCCACTGGCCAGATCGAGGGTCGCCAGGCCATAGCCGTCGGCGGTTTCATTGATCGCCGCCAGCAGGTTCTCCCGCCGCTCCTCCAGCAGTGCCTCGTCGGTGAGGGTGCCCGGGGTGACGATGCGCACCACCTTGCGCTCCACCGGCCCCTTGCTCGCTGCCGGGTCGCCGATCTGTTCACAGATCGCCACCGACTCCCCCTGTTTCACCAGACGCGCCAGATAGCTCTCCGCGGCATGGTAGGGGACCCCCGCCATGGGGATGGGTTTGCCCGCCGACTGGCCGCGCTTGGTGAGGGTGATATCGAGCAACCGCGCCGCCTTCTCCGCGTCGCCAAAGAAGAGCTCGTAGAAATCCCCCATGCGGTAGAAGACCAGCATATCGGGGTGCTCCCCCTTGATGCGCAGATATTGCTGCATCATCGGGGTGTGCTGCTGGGCTTTTGCGGCTTTGGTCATCAGGCGGGAGGACGGCTATTCGAAGGTGTAGTGTTTTTCCACGTCTTTGGTGATCTCCCAGGTGCACTTCATGCCCGCGGGGAAGGTGATCAGGTCGCCGCGGCTGAACTCCTGGGGCTCGCCCCCCTCCGGGGTGACAATGAACCTGCCGCGCAGGATGTAGCAGATCTCGGTCTGGGTATACTCCCAATCGAACTTCGAGACCTCCTTCTCCCAGATCGGCCAATCGTAGACCCCCTGGATCTCCAGCTTCATGGCGGAGGGGCGGTGTTCGCAGAGTATCTTTTGGTCTGTCATGTTGTCGGTTTCGTAATGTTTTGGTTGGAAGCCGCCACCAGGGGTGCAGCACAGAATCAGACGGCAGAGTTTACCCCGAATGATGGGAGAAGGTTAACCCAGCAGAGTGGGGACTTGCCACTCCACCCTCCTAAAAGTTGATCGATCTGACTGATGTCAAAAGTGTTTGCGTGTTAACGATCAACTCATGTAGCAGGGTCTCATCTTGCTCAAGATAGCCCCCGTATTCAGCACGATTGCGTCTGTCGTGGCAAAGCGAGAAGATCCTAATGTGACTTTTACTGAGATTGCAGGTGTGAGACAAGCACTGAAAAACCAGATAACGCTTATCCGAACGATATCCAGCAGATCTTAATGCGGCCAGGGCTAAGCCATGGGCGGCGTTATATGCCAAATCGAATCGGCTGGCGTAGGAGAGTTCGGTATTTTCAGCATCATTGAGTCGATCGATAGCAGCTTTTACTAACCCATTAAACTCGCGCTTGGCTGGTGGTTCCTTATGCAGAGCCTTGGTCTTGTAGAGGTTCTCCAAAGTCATTGATTACTCCTTTAATCATCAGTTTGGGTTGTTTCAAAACCCGTTCCAGAAAGCTGCTTCCCTGCAGCAACTTTGAATTGATATCAGAGAGGGTATAGATCGTTGGATTGATGGTTCGTTGCAGTGAAGACTCCACGGGCAGCAGTAACACTACAATATCGCTATAGGTCAGGTCGCCCACCAGCATCAGATCCAGATCGCTGTTTTGAGACTCATCCAGTTTGGCAATTGAGCCATAGACAAATGCGAGGTTGATATGGGCGTCCTGAGGCATTAGTGCCTGCCGAATAACATCCGCTATACCAAAGGTTTTTCTGACGATATTCAGTAGATCCGGATAGATCGGATTTTCGCTATTCGCTTGGTAATGAAGCTGATTGCCCGTTCGTGATGAAACCAGCAAGCCGGCAGATGTCATCCGTTCCAATTCTCGGCGCACTGTCCCTCGTCCCATATCAGCCCAGCGGACTATTTCATTGGCGTAGAAACTCTTGTCTGGTGTGCCGTAGAGCAGACTTAATACTCTTTGCTGGGTTTTAGTGAAAAGTGCGTCACCGATAGCAGTGGGTTGCATTAGAAATCCTTGTAAAGACCCATATTGGGTACTATAGGACCTATTTTGAGTCATATCAAGATAGGAGTCCACTAAACTTTCATCTACACATCTCGTTCCCACGCTCCTGCGTGGGAATGCATACCCCAGTCTTAAAAAACAGGAGTGGTTAACTCACCAAGTTCTAGAGCTAAAATCCGCAAACATTATCAAACCACCTTGGTTAGGCTTGTCGGCAGGAGGTCAGCGTATGAAGGCATCAACGGCAGAGAGTTATCGGCAACGGGTGATCCGCGTGGTGGAGTATATCTATGATCATCTCGATGCCGAGCTGAACGTCCATCGTCTGGCGGAGGTCGCCTATATGTCCCCTTACCATTTCCACCGCATCTACCGAGAACTGGCCCAGGAGACCCTCAACGCCACCATCAGACGGCTGCGCCTCCATCGTGCGGCTGGCGAGCTGATCCGCTCGACCAAGCCGATTCTTCGCATAGCCAAGGAGGCCGCCTACGGCAGTCCCGAGGCCTTCAGTCGTGCCTTCGCTCAGCAGTTCGGCGAATCACCGGCCAGCTACCGAAACAGCCGGAACGAACGGGGCGACAGGAACGACGGGCCTTTCCTGGCTATGTTGCCCGCAGATACCAAGGAGTACAGCGACATGTATAGTGTGGAGATCCTCGAAACCGATCCGGTCAAACTCATCGGCTACCCCCATCAGGGTGATTACATGGAGATCGGCCGTGCATTCGAAAAACTCGCCGTCTACGCCGCCAGCCATCAGCTGTTCAGCGAATCGACCCGTTCCATCGGTCTCTACTATGACGACCCAAAAAGTGTGGAAGTGGAGAAGCTGCAATCATTCGCCGGCATGTCCATTACCCGGGACAGCGAACTGCCCCATGACGATGATGCGTTACAGGTCAGCGAGATACCGGGCGGAACCTGCGCCAGTCTGATCTTCAAGGGCCCCTACGCTGAGCTGGAGAAACCCTACGACTGGTTGTTCGGCGAGTGGCTACCGCAGAGCGGTTACGAGGCGGCGGACTTTCCTCCTTTCGAAGAGTACCTCAACGATCCGAAGGATACGCCGCCCAATGAGTTGCTGACGCGCATAAACTGCCTGGTCTATAAAAGTTAATCGCCGATTATCTACATTCCCACGCTGGAACGTGGGAATGAGATATTCATGTAAACAGCGGGATCAAGTCCAAGAACTCATAGCAATTATGTATGCAAAGACTATAGTTCTCGTTGTTACGCTCCAGCGTATAACGAGGGGGAGAAACGGATTGGGCGGTACCTGGCGTTGATCGTCGATCAGTGCAGACAACACTTCTTGAACTTTTTGCCACTCCCACAGGGACAGGGGTCGTCGCGGCCTACCCTTGACTGATCTCCACGCATCGATGGATTCTGTTGCGGTTGGTCGATGCGTCTCGTCACCCAGTAGGCGTGGATCTCCCTGTCGTTGGGGGCGATCGCCTGCTGCATGGTGACGACCTCATGGTCGTCCTGGTTGTGGCCCTGCCAGTCGGTGGCCTCGGTGAAGGCGAAGATGGGGTTGAGCAGTTTGGCGATCCTGTCGCCGCCGGCGAGCCACGCCTCGGGGGAGAGTTCCGTGCCCCGGAAGTAGCCTTCGCACCACTCGTCCACGATGGTGTAGGTCATGTTGTCCACCCGGCGCTGTAGGTAGAGGGGTTCGAAGTCGTCGGGGTACTGCATCAAGGTCTGGACGATGCCGTTCATGTGGCGGATCAGCAGGGCGAGGATTTCGCTGAAGGCCTCCTCGCTCTCCCATTCAGGTTCGAAATCGCCCCATACCGAACGCAACCACACAGAGGGCGGAATGGGTACCGGGCCGCTGACGATGGCGGTGAGAAAGCCGTCCAGGGTGGAGATGTCGAAGATCCCCTCGTCCATCTCCTCGGTGATGATCTCGTTGTCGATGCGGTTGATGAGGAACTGGTCGAGACGGTCGATCTCGTCATCGTTGAGCGGGCTGTTTAGATCATCCATGGTCTTTCGCTTGCTATCCGATAGTTGGCCATATCGATATTGTAGAGAAGATGGTCACCCAGGCTCAACCTTACAGTTGTGGTCAGAGGCTCTTTTCCGCGGTCGCGGTCGTGGCGGCCGGACCCTTCGCATTGTCATATACCTTTTCTCACGTGCTTCATTGCATGTGTACCTAGTGGCAAACTGTTGCAATTTCGTGTGGGGAATATGATTTGTTTATTACCCGGTCGATTTTTTTCGCATAAGCTGTTAGAAAGGCGTTCATGCCGGAGAGACAACACAAACAAAACGTGGGTGTGAAGCGTTTGGTGACTGCCCTGGGCTGGTCGATGAAGGGGCTCAAGGCTACCTTCAAGCATGAACAGGCTTTCAGGCAGGAGGCCTATCTGCTGATTCTGCTGGCGCCGCTCGGACTCTGGCTGGGCAACGACGGTATGGAGCGGGTGCTGTTGGTGGGGCCGCTGCTGATTGTGCTGATCGTGGAGTTGCTTAACAGTGCCATCGAGAGCGTGGTCGACAGAATCAGCGATGAGAAGCATAAGCTGTCGGGCAGGGCGAAGGATCAAGGATCGGCGGCGGTTTTGATTTCCCTGATGTTAGTGGTGTTGTGTTGGGGTTTGGTATTGACCGATAGGTTTTCCTAGTCGCCCAGCCACATGCCGAGTTGTTTTGGGCTGTGACTATCCGCCTGTGAGAACACACAAGCCTATAGAAAGATAGTAGCTTATTGCACTACCCTTTATAATCAACCAAGAGGTAGCTATCCCACTGCCCTATGAACAACCGACCACAACCAGAAGGGCTCGAACCCAACATCCGCAATGCGGTGCGCGCACTGATCGTTCGCGACGATGCTGTGCTGATGCAGAAGAAGTGGGCGCAACACCGCGGTACCTGGTATACCCTCCCTGGCGGTGGGCAGGATGTCAATGAAACCCTGGCAGAGACGTTACAGCGGGAGTGTGAGGAGGAGATCGGTGCCCGGGTCGAGATCGATGGCCTTTTCTGGATCGCCGATTTCTACAAGCAGCGCGATACCGCCTACCCATCGGTGAGGCACCTGGTCGAGTTCCTTTTCGCCTGCTCGCTGCCGGCTGACTATCGACCTGTATCGGGGGGGCATCCCGACAAGCATCAGATCGATGTGGTCTGGTTGCCGATAGACAAAATCGGCGATTACGAGATCTATCCCAAGGGCATAGCCAGCCATCTGTCCGAACTCGGCGATATCAGACCCCCCGTCTATCTTGGAGTGATTGAGTAATATGCCCCTAGTCAAGAGCATTCAGGAGAACCTCCACTTTCTGCTCTCTGAAACCGCGACCCATCTCTCCCTTCTGAAAGAGTATCTGACCCTGTCCAATGCGACTATTCCCACACGCCTGCTCGATCGTCAGGGTTATGTGGAGAATCTGAAACTGAGCATCCACAACCACTGCATGCGGCAGATGGCCTCCCCGGACCGCCTGGAATCGGATCATCAATTGTTACGTGCGGTGGAGGGGATCGCAAGCCAGCTGGAAAGGATCGCGGAGTTGAGCCGGGATGCGGTGATGCAGAGTGTTCATCTGCAGCACAGGAGGATGCTGAAGGTGAAGGATTTTCTGACCATGATTGACCAGGTGAGCAACGGCCTGGAGCTCATAGAACCCGCGTTGACGGCAAAAGATACACGGCGTGCCTTGAAGATCGGCAAGGTGGAAAGACGTCTCGACAGCACCTATCAGAAACAGCTCAAGCGCTACTCGAGGATGTTAAAGAAGGAGAAGTACCCTGCGGATCGCATTTCACTGGTCATGCTGGCCCATCTCATTGAGCAGATGGGCGACGCCATGCTGCGTATCAGCGAGGCGATCATATCCGCCTCCATGGGACAGCATTTCAATACCGACCGCTACCGTGCCTTCAATGCCTCACTTGGCGCACTGAAAGTTGCGGACGATATCGACGATCTGGAATTCAAGACCATCGCGGAGACCAAGTCGGGCAGTGCCATCAATGCCCTCAGCGGCGGCAAGAAGGGGAGTGGCTATCACGCCATACTCAAGGATGGTCGCAAGCGAAAGCTGAAAGAGGAGCGGGCCCGGGTCGAGGATTGGCATGAGATCTTTCCCGGGTTGGCACCGAAGATTCTCGCCTATCAGAAACAGGGGGACTCGGCGGCACTGTTGATCGAACACCTTGCCGGCCAGACAATCGAGCAGATTCTGCTGCAGGGTTCAGATGAGCGGTTGCAGGATGCACTGGATCGTCTCACCAAAACCCTGACCCGGATCTGGCTGGAGACCAAGACCAAGAAACCTGTCTCCGCGGGTTATATGCGCCAACTCTCGAAGCGCATGGAGGATGTCTATGCCATTCATCCCGAATTCAGGCAGTCGACTATGAATATATGCGGGGTGAGACTGGCCGCATTCGATGAGTTGCTACAGCGCATGCAGGCGTTCGAGAAGGAGATCAAGGCGCCGTTTTCGGTCTATATCCATGGCGATTTCAATGTCGACAACATTATCTACGATGCCGCGGAGAAGCGGATAAATTTCATCGATCTCCACCGCTCCACCTACATGGACTATCTGCAGGACGTCAGTGTTTTCATGGTCTCCAACTATCGCCTCCAGGCCTTCGATCCCCGGGTCAGGCAACGGATCATGGATCTCTGCCGCGTCTTCTATCGCTTCGTCAGGGCCTTCGCCCGCAAGCAGGGTGATAAGAGCTTCGAGATCCGCCTGGCCATGGGACTGATCCGCTCATTCGCCACCTCGACCCGCTTCATCCTCGACAAGTCCCTGTCGGAGAGAATGTTCTTCCGTGCCTTATACCTCATGGAGAGGCTGCTCGAGCACGAAGCAAAATCCAAACGTCCATTTGTCGTACCCGTGAAGGAGATATTCATTGGATAAACCGAAGATCGGAGTGGTAGGTATCCCCGGAAAGTGGTCCACCGAGGCCCTGGCCGACGCGCTGGAGGCGGCCACCGGCTTCCGCCTGGTGATCGACATGAACGATGTCTGCGCCGAGCTAGACAGCGGACGACTGCGCTATCGCGATCAGGACCTCACCCGTCTCGATGCCCTGGTGGTGAAAAAGATCAGCGAGGAGTACAGCCCCCAGGTCCTCGACAGGCTGGAGATGCTGCGCCAGCTGCAACGTGCGGGGGTAAGGGTATTCAGCAAGGTGGAGCGTATCATCCGCCTCATCGACCGCCTCAGCTGTACCCTGTCGCTCTACAACGCCGGGATTCCCCTGCCACCGACCCGGGTTACGGAAAATCCCGATATCGCCATCGAAACGGTCAAGGCTTTCGGCTCGGCGGTCTTCAAACCGCTCTACTCGACCAAGGCGCGGGGCATGACCTTGATTGACGCGGATCAGGATCCACAGCGGTTACGCGATCAGATCGAATTGTTTCGTGCCGACAATCCCGTGATGTACATCCAGAAGCGGATCGAACTGCCGGGCAGGGACCTGGGAATGGTCTTTCTGGATGGCGACTATCTTGGCAGTTATGCGCGGGTCGGCAGTTCGGAGGCATGGAACACCACTGTCCGCAGTGGTGGACACTACGAGGGCTATGAGGCGGATGCGGAGCTGGTGACACTGGCGCGCAAGGCGCAGGGGATCTTCGGCCTCGACTTTACCACCGTTGACGTGGCTGAAAGCGATCAGGGTCCGGTGGTCTTCGAAGTCTCCGCATTCGGTGGTTTCCGTGGGGCAAAGGAGGGCATAGGCATAGATGTGCCCTCCCGCTATGTTGCCTATATTCTGGAGGAGCTTGGATCATGAACAGGGCGCTGGAATGGTCCGAGATCCTGGATGCCGGGCAGGCGGCCGGTCTGCTGATGCAGGGGGTCTCCCTGGCAGATGACTCCCTGCATCTGGCGATAGGCGACTGCGGTCTGGTGATACGCGCCAACAGCCAGCCATTGTTGACGCGGCTGGCAGACTATTTTCACCATCTGCCGAAGAGGCGGGTTGCAGCCTCGATCGAGGTTATCGCCCTCGAGAGTGACAAGCTTGAGACCACACTCCCCTTCATCGACTGGCGTCGTGAACCGGGAAAATCGGGAAGAAAGGATGCCTATGTCGACTTGGCAGACGGTCGTCTGGTGCTCAAGGTGCGCACCGGGATGATCTTTTTGCAGAGCGAGCAGTGGCGCATCGCGGCGGGTCCCTGTATCGCCAACGACAACCAGCTGATCAATTTCATCAATTCCCAGGTGATGAACTGGCTGCAGCAACGGCAGTGGCTGATATGTCATGCCGCCGGTCTGCGACTGAACGGTAAGGGGATAGCCCTTGCCGGTTTTTCCGGTGGCGGCAAGTCGACCCTGATGCTGCACCTGATGGAGCATCCGAAGAGCCGTTATCTGACCAATGACCGGCTCTTTCTGCGTAGCCAGGGGGTCGAGGTGGAGGCGCTGGGAATCCCCAAGCTTCCACGCATCAACCCCGGGACCCTGGTACACAATCCGAGACTCGCATCGCTGATCGATGAAGAGAGAAGGGCGCAGCTGTTGCAGTTGCCGAAACAGGAGCTGTGGGAGCTGGAAGAGAAGTTCGATGTCGACGTGGCGCGCCTCTATGGTCCCGATCGCATCGACACCTCGACACCCATACCCCTGGATGCCCTGGTGATCCTGAACTGGAGCCGGGAGGAGCGCACTGCGGTCAAGCTGGCGAGGATAGATATTTCAAAACGCAGCGAGCTGCTGAACGCGGTGATGAAATCGCCCGGGCCCTTCTACCAGGACGGGCTCGGTGACTTTTTGCGGGACGACGAGCCGCTTCAGCCTGCACCCTACCTGGCACTGCTTGAGCGTGTCCCAGTCTACGAGGTCACGGGTAGAATAGATTTCAATGAATTGAGTCGATTGTGTGTGGAAAAGTGGGGTAGTTAACTGATACGTCGATACTCCGCAAAATCAACAATGTATGAGGCGAACAGATAATGACAAGAGAATTGATGTTGCTCAGACATGGAAAGTCCGATTGGAGTCAACAGGTAGAGGATTTCCAGCGTCCGCTCAAGGATCGGGGGAAACGCGGTGCTCAACGCATGGGTGTGTGGCTGTTGCAGCAACGCCTGCAGCCCGATCTCGTCATCAGTTCTCCGGCAGAGCGTGCCCTCGTCACGGCGCAGAAAACCATCAAGGCCATGGGCGGTGATGCCCAGGCGATCAAGGAGGAGCGTCGTATCTATGCGGCAAACCTGCAGGAGTTGCTGCAGGTGCTTGCCGACATACCCGCCTCGAGCAAGCGGGTTATGTTGGTGGGGCACAATCCCGGCCTGGAGATGCTTGCGGAGTTTCTGGAGAGAGACCGCATCCCCTTGCCGAGCGACGGCAAACTGATACCTACCGCCACCCTGGCGCTCATCGAGATGCCGGACGACTGGAGCAATCTCAAGGCCGGTGAGGGCAAGCTGCTCACTATCGTGCGTCCCAGCAGTATGGACAAGAAATTTCCCTATCCCGATGAGCACGGTCCCGAGATGCGGGACCGGCCGGCCTACTACTATAAACAGTCTTCGGTGATTCCCTACCGAATCATCGATGACAAGGTCGAGATCATGGTGGTGATGTCGAGCAAGCGCAAGCATTGGGTGTTGCCGAAAGGGATCAGCGAACCCGCCCTGAGCCTGCAGGAGTCGGCGGCGAAAGAGGCCCTCGAAGAGGCGGGTATCGAGGGCGAGGTCGCAGAGGCGCCTGTCGGTAGCTACTGCTACGAGAAATGGGGTGCCGAGTGTACAGTGGATGTCTTTCCCATGCGGGTCACCCGCGAACTGTCGGAAGAGGAGTGGGAGGAGAGCCATCGCGGTCGCGAGTGGCTATCTGTCAAGCAGGCGATGAAACGGGTCAAACAGGCTGAATTGAAACCGATGATTCAGGCCTTGGCGAAGCAACTGAAAGCATAGGCCTGTCTCTGGATGGTATATACAACACGGCGATCGGCTTCCGGGATGACACTGAACCATGGCTAGATTGATAGCTGCCATGCTGCGACACGGTGAGTATTATCAACTGCCCGATACCCCAAGTGCACTTCAGCCCTTTCCTCTGACCGCTACCGGGGCGGAGCAGGCTGAGCGTTCGGTGACCCTGATTCAGGGCACCCTGAGGATGTTTAACTGGTCTTTGCATCCGGTAATCGACAGTTCGAAACTGTTACGCGGCTGGCAGACAGCCGAAGTATTGCGGCAAGGCCTGCAACTGGTTAGCCGTGAGCAGTTGAGTATCGAATCATACGATGACTTGGCGGAGCGCTCACTGGGTTCGGCGGCCAATCTGACCCTGGAACAGATCGAATCGGTCCTGCAAGAGGACCCGCGCTTCTCGTCGCCGCCACCGGGTTGGAAATCCAAGAGCAACTATCGATTGCCACTTCAAGGTGCGGAGTCATTGATGGATGCGGGCGAACGGGTGGCCCGACATCTGGAGCGGCGGCTCGATGAACTGCAGACTCTGGTAGAGGTGGACAGCGTGAAGCTGTTTGTCGGTCACGGCGCTGCATTTCGTCATGCCGCATACCATCTCGGTATTTTGGCTTTCGATCAGATAGCCGCTCTGAGCATGCACCACTGCCGCCCTATTTTTCTCGAACGCCTGCCGGATGGCTCCTGGCGTCAGCTGACAGGTGATTGGAAGATCCGTGCCGAAGGGGAAGAATTTGTCGACTAAGCCCGCTAAAAAAAACAGACGACTCGAGAAATACCTACCGGATTACAAGGGGCTGAAATGGCTCAGTGTGGATCTGCCGGCGACGAGTGAATCCTGGCACCGGGGCAAACACAGGTCGCTGGTGAAGGAACGCGGACAACGGGTCGCGACAGTGCATTTGCTGAGCGATGCAGTGAATCGGGAGAAGTGGAACTGGCCGAAGCGGAAGCACTATTTCTTTTCCGACCTCCATGCCGATGCGGATGCCTTTATCGCTTCCCTGGTTGCTTCCGGTGGGGTCAGAAAGAGTGGGAATAAAGCGGATGATCTGAAACTGACCTCCAGCGGCAAAGATGCAGCTTTCGTCATTGGAGGTGACTGCTTCGACAAGGGACCCAGCAATCTCAGGGTATTGCGTGTGATTAGACAGCTTAGGGAGCAGGGAGCGAAGGTGATACTGCTCGCGGGCAACCACGATATCCGCGTCAAACTGGGGATAGCCTCGGTGGGGATGGATCCCGATCCTCGCCACGATCACTTTTTTATCCGCATGGGGAGTAAAGTGATACCCATGATGCGTGAGATTGTCGATGAGTATCTTCAGGACAAGAGCGCGTTGAAGGGAGTACCGCCAACACGCAGTTGCAGGCGCATACTCTATCCACCAAAAAGCTGGTTCAAGGATTTTCCCAAAATGGCGGGCTGGGTGATGCCGGAAAAACGCATGGCCCGTGAACTGCAGCGCCTGCAGGAGAAGATTGAGAGTTTCGAGTCGGACTGCGCTGCAGCCGGACTCACCTTGCGCCATGTCTATGCGGCAGTTATGAAATGGCAGCAGCTGTTTCTTACCCCCGGCGGGGAGTTCAGCTGGTTCTTCAAGCGGATGAAGCTTGTCTATCGCAAAGGTACATTTCTTTTTGTGCATGCGGGTATTGACGACCGCATGGCGAAACTGATCAATCGCAAGGGAGTTGACTATCTCAACAAGGAGTTCAAGGAGAATATCGATGATGAGATCTTCGAGTTTTACTACGGTCCGATGGCCAACCTGATTCGCACCAAGTATCGTGATGTGGATATGCCGTTGACACGCAAGGGGGTTGAGCTGATGCATGGCGCGGATATCCATGCCATTGTCCACGGCCATGTCAACTGCAAGCACGGTCAACGCATCATGCTGCGTAAGGGCATGATTCATTTTCAGTGCGATGCTACTATCGATCGTAACACCCGTAAAAAAGAGGGATTGAAAGGGGAGGGTGCGGCGGTGACCATTATTCACCCAAAACGTCTTGTCATGGGGGTCAGTACCGACTATCCCCATATCAAGGTTTTCGACCAGAAGTCGTTTCTCTAGGCCGTTACTGAACAACCACAGCCGAGCTTGTTTGTGGTAAGCAAGAGAGAGCGCTGCGACAATTACACATACTCGATCTGAATCGGGAAACAGTTATGAGACAGGGTAAAAAAAATTTTCGTCACGAATCACTGCAGGATCGGGATTCAATTCAGGCGCTTTTGAAAGCGATTTCTCAAGGTATCGCCAAGGGCAGGCTGACCCTGAGCGATGAGGATGGAGAGATGGTCATGCAACCGAATGGGCTGTTGCAGCTGAAGGTCGCTGCCACACAGGATGATGAGCGGCATCGCATCAATCTGCGCATCACCTGGCAGGTGGAAACGGAACGGGAGAAAAAAAGCAAGAACCTGAAGGTGAAAGTGAAGTAGGTGGAGAACGCTTCCGTACAGGCCGTCGAGGAGATCTGCGTACGCTGTGCCGAGATGTTGCTCCGTCATGACCATCGCCTGGTGGTTGCCGAGTCCTGTACCGGCGGTTGGCTGGCCAAGATATTGACCGATCTTCCCGGTAGCAGCGATTGGTTCGACCGCGGTTATGTGACTTACAGCAATCGTGCGAAACAGGCGATGCTCGGGGTCTCATCCGCAACCCTGCAGCGACACGGCGCTGTGAGCGAGGCCTGTGTCGTCGAGATGACCCAGGGTGCCCTGGACGAGAGCGGTGCGGATGTCGCGCTGGCCATCAGCGGTATTGCGGGTCCTGGCGGGGGCACACCGGAGAAGCCGGTGGGTACGGTCTGCTTCTCGTGGCAGGTCAAGGGTCAGGATGCAAACAGCAAGCGGATCCGTTTCGATGGCGATCGCAACCAGGTGCGCTGGCAGGCGGTGGTGCATGCCCTGCAGCAGCTGGAAGGTCTATTGAATGACCAACAAGCCGCAGGTTGATTCCATGGAGCATAAAGAGTGAGTGGTCAACGGCTTTTCTTCGCGCTATGGCCCGATCGGCAGGTACGGGAGGCGTTCAGTGCCCTGGCCCAAGGGGTGGAGTTAGCGGAGGGGCGCCGCCATCAAGCGGAGGATCTGCATTTGACCCTGGTCTTTCTCGGTCAAACAGCCCAATCGCAAAGGCGCTGCATCGAGGATGTCGCCAGCGGTATTCGACTGCCATCTTTCGAGTTGCTCATTGATCATGCCGGTTACTGGTCGAGGCCGAGGATATTCTGGGCCTCTCCCAAGGATACTCCCCGGGCACTCAGTCAGCTGGTAGCGGATTTGAATCTTGCTTTGCAGGGCTGTGGATTTGAACCGGAAAAACGCACCTATAAACCCCATGTCACCCTCTATAGAAAGGCGCGCAGGGTTGCATCTGCCCAATTGACACCATCGATAACCTGGCAAGTCAGTGATTTTGTGCTGGCCTCGTCTGCCGATCCAGGTTCATCCGGGACACGCTATCAGGTGTTGCGACGATGGGCGTTGGAATAGCCTGCTTTCGCATCTCCAAACCGATCCCCCATTCCATTGCTGAATCTTATGTCTTAGATTCCTGGCGGCCGTAAAGCGAGGTGTAGAGACCGTTGCTTTCCAGCAACTCTTCATGGCGTCCCTCTTCAACCACACGGCCATCTTCAAATACCAACACCCGATCCGCCTGTTTTACCGCACTCAGTCTATGTGCAATTATGATCGTGGTGCGCCCACTGAGGAAGCTTTGCAGCGCGCTATGGAGATCGCCTTCGGTTGTGGTGTCGAGAGCGGAAGTCGCTTCATCGAGTATCACCACGCTTGGGTTGGTCAAAACCATGCGGGCAATGGCGAGACGCTGTCGCTGTCCGCCGGAGAGGCGGACGCCGAAGCGACCGATCAAGGTCTCCAGCCCTTGGTCCATGGCTTCGATGGTTTGTTTGAGTTGTGCAATCTCCAGGGCCTGCCATAGTCTATCGTCGTCTATGTCTCTTCCCAGGGTTAGGTTTATCCTGACGCTGTCGTTCAGCAGGGCCGGGTGTTGCAATACTGTAGCGACATGATCACGGACCACATCCATGCCGATTTCATTTACCGGGATGCCGTCAAACAGAACCCTGCCGGCCTTCACGGGATAGAGTCCGAGTAGGATCTGCACCAGGGTGGTTTTTCCACCGCCGCTCGCCCCGACGAAGGCAACTTTCTCTCCGGCTTTGATCTCAAGGTTCACACCATTCAGGACTGCGGGGCCTTCGCCATAGGAAAACTGGATATCCTCGAGACGGAGACTTACGGTGTTTTTGCCGAGAAACGGATTGTGCTTGTGGGGATAGGTGGGCTCCAGGTCGACCCGCAGCATATCGTTGATGCGTCCGAGCGCCGCTTGCGCGCCGTTATAGGCATACTGGATGTTCAGCACCTCCTGCACCGGCCCCATCATGAACCAGAGATAGGCATAGACCCCCAGCATCTCGCCGATGGTCAGGTCCGACCAGAGCACCATGAACATGCTGACCGCGCGGAAGATATCGAAACCGAAGAGAAAGATCATGAACGAGAGTCGATTCGCGGCATCGCTTTTCCAGGTGAATGCGGAAGAGTGGTGGCGGATATGGTTGGCCTTGTCGACGATGCGGCGGATATAGTGGCGTTCACGATTGCTGGCGCGTATCTGCTGGATCGCGTCCAGGGTCTCCTCCAGGGACTCCTGGAAAAGCTGGAAGGCTGAGTTCTCCCGCTTCTTCAGGTGTTTGACCTTACGTCCTAGGATGGTGGTGAAATAGATCACCAGGGGATTGAGAAAGAGGATGAACAGAGCCAGCGCCCAGTTGATCCATAGCAGCACAATCGCGGTTCCGATGATGCTCAGGGCTGCCACCAAAAACTTGCTGGTGGTCACACTGACAAAGCTGTCCGCCGCCTCGAGATCGGTCACCAGGTGGGATGCAACGGTGCCGCTGCCCATGGTTTCATAGGCGGACATAGATACACGCTCGAGTCGGTGAAGCAGATCGCGACGGATATGAAATATCACATCCTTGGCGATTCTTGTGAACTGCCAGGTCTGCCAAACGCCGAAGATCAGGGCGAAGAGGCGCAGGAACAGGGTAAGGACCAGAATCGCGAGGATGTAGAGGACCGGTCCATGCCAGGCCTCTGGAAACAGGGCATTCATCGCGGCAATCGCCTTGCCTGGCTGCTCAAGCAGTACCTCGTCGACCAGCAGCGGAATCAGCAGTGGGACGGGAACGGCAGCTATGGTACCGAGAACGGCTATCAAATTTGCGGCGATCAGCTCACGCCTGTGACTCAGTACCATCTGGATCAATTCACTCCAGCGATACTCCCCCTCCCTTATTGCCGATTCGGTCAGTGGGTACGAGGCGCCGTTACTCATGGCAGCGAAGGTTGGCCTTTAGCCGTCGCAGCCCCTCGATGCGGCTATGATTGTGGTGAAGGCGGTCGCTCTCATGATAATCGGCGATTGCGGAGTAGCCCAGATAGGAGAGTGCGCCAGGCACCCAGAGCGAGCCTATCCAGATCGAGGCGCCGGTATAGGGATCCTCGTAAAACCCCGGTTTGGCGCTGTATGAGCGGCTCTCGAGCTCGGACAACCGCTGTTCAAGTTGTCTGCAATCCAGTGCTTCATCCGCTTTCTCGTAGAGGGGTTCGACGGGGCGTGGATAGGCTCTTTGGTCGTCAGCAAACATCATTGAACTCGAAGTCAGCAACATCAATAGCAGTGGCAGGGTGTATCGTTGCAGTTGCATCATAATACGGCTCCCAATGTTCTCGGCGGCTAGCGCGGTGGAGAACTCAGAGTACTGACTCGTTGAAATCGTAGATCAGATTGCTTTCCGGCCGTTGGACGAAGTTCCCTTGCACATAGTCGGTACCGCTACTCCACAGAACGGCAATGCTGCGTGGGTCCTCGACCTGCGGGGCAATCACTTTGATGCCTTTCCCATGGGCAAGTTCGATGAGTTTCTTGAGCCCCTGCTCGGGATCCTGGAGCAGGGTGAAATCGAGCTTGATATATTTTATCGGCAGGTGCTCGATGACACGTTCTGTTTCCACAGAGGAGGTGACGCGGGTCAGCAGGGTGGTGATGTTGATCTTGTTGAGCACATCGAAACAGATTTTGGCGGATTTAAGATTTCTTGCCACTTCGTTGATGTTGAACTCGAAGGTCAGTGATTCTGGATGTATCAGTCTTTGACGGTGTTTTTCGCGAAGATAGGAGAGCCGTTCCATGTTATCCAACAGGTCTGTGGACTGCGAGATGAACAGATGCAGCCGGTTACCCTGGTTCATATGTTCGTTGGTCACGTGGAGTGCCCGCCGTATTGTCCATTGGTCCACTTTGCTGATCAATCCCAACTCTTCCGCCTTGGGGATGAACTCCGCGGCACGATGGAGCTTGCCATCGGGCTCCTTAAGCCGGAGCAGGGTCTGGTAATGAGCCTGGGTACTGCCCTGTAAGGCGACCACCGGTTGAAAATAGATATCGAAGTAGTCATGCTTGAGAGCCTTTTCAATCAACGAGCCAATATCCTCGCTCGCAGATGCTCCCGAATCTTCCGGTGATGCCACTTCCTTTTCCACGATGCTGACCTGGTTGCCACCTTCATCCTGGGCGCTGCGGCTGGCGCTCTGGGCGTGGGCAATGATGGAGCTGGAATCATGATGGTTGTTGTCCACCGGGTAGATGCCGATGCTTAGCGTGACGCCGACCGTGGAGTTTTCAACTTCAATGATCTCTTTTGACACCGATTGACAGAGGCTTTCACCGAGGCTCTGGAGGTCGTCGATGGATGGGCGCAGGGCCAGCAGGCTCAAACTGTTGTCACCAAATCGGGTCAATATATCCTGGCTCTGCAGATTCTGCTTCAGGTGCGAGGCCACCACCGCGAGTACGGCATCGAGACCGCCGATGCCCACTGTCTTTATAAGATCTTCCTGGTTATCTATCTTGATGAAGTAGATTCCAGTGACTTCGTCAATCGGCGACTCCGAGTTTAACAGGGCATCCAGGCGTTCAAGCAGATAGTTTCGGGAGTGAAGGCCGATCTCCTTTTCGCCTCTCGTGTGTCCGTGCAGTCGATAGCTGAGTTGGCGCGCGCGCCTGATGCGATTGGTGACCGTGGTGATCAGGTGTTTGGGTGCGATCGGTTTGGAAAGAAAATCCTCGCCGCCGAAGCTGAGTGCGCTCAGCTGTTTATCCAGATCATGCTCGCCGGAGAGAAACACGATCGGAATATCGACGAAAGCGTTGTCTTCCCGGATAACGGTTGTCAGCTCGGTGCCGCTGGCCTCGGGCATGTAGAGATCCATCAGTATCAAATCGGGTTTGAACTCCTGCAGGACATCCATAACCTGGAGAGGATCGATCACGCTGCGGCATTCAAAGTTTGCCTTGCTGAGGATGGCATCGGCGAAATCGGCCTGCGCCGGATCATCCTCCACTATCAGGATGCGATAGGCCGCATGGGAATGCGAGGTGGAGAGTTCATGGATACGTTTTGCCGCCAGGTAGGGATCAACCGGTTTCACCCAGTAGGCACTGGCATCAACACGCATCGCCGAGAGGCGGGTCTTGAGATCGGAATTGTCGGCGATAAAGGCCACCGGCATTCCAGGCAGGCCGTTGTTTTTATTCCACAACCCGCCTTCCTTCGATTCCGGGAAGAGCTTGCCCAGCATCTCGACATGGCTTATCAGAAAGCTCTTTTCATCCGGATTGATCTCAAAGTGATGAATGATCTGCTCAACATCGGTGAGGTAGTGGACATCAAAGCGATGGGCTTGCAGGTGGCGGGTCAGATTTGCCGCCAATGCTTCATCAATCCCGAGGATGAATACCTTCTGCTCCCCGCTTGATGCGGCTGCCCGCTTGCTCGTCTCAACCGGAGCGCTGGCAAGCGCTTCGGCTTGCTGGTTGCAGGCTTGAATCGCGGCATCCTTGAAGGCATGGACCAGACCGTCAAGGGCAACGACATCGTCATGCTGCGGTTTTAAGCCGGTTCCGTGGTAGTCACTGAGATGTGCGATCAGGGACTTCCCGCTCTGCGCGATTTGGGGTACGCCAAACTTGTTTCCCGATTCGTCCAGCGTTGTGATACGTTCAATCAAGGTATCCAGGAGATTGCCTTTCCAATCGCTGTGGACCAGCTGATGCCAATTTTCCAGAATCGCGGAGACCCTGCCTGGAACTTGATTCAGGAACGTATGTACCAAGTCGGGTTTTGCAGTTTGTTGAACGGTTTTGTCGTTACTCATCAGGAAGTTGTGCTTATTTTAAAACTCTACAGCTTGCCAGGGTCCGGCGATAGATCGAACAATCGACAATAATTATGGCTTCAGCGCCTAACTACTTGTCCGATCAGGGAATGATAGCGGTTTGTTTGGCCAACCGGAAGCACTGTTTGTGGAAATGGCCGGGTGTTGCGCAGTTTCTCGGAAGATTGGCGGCCCAGACCTTTGCGGCAGGTATAAAAGTGCAAGCCATTCCACCCTTATTTCCCTGTTATGAGTGTGGCTCCTTGAGCAGTTGCAGTTCAGTGACAATGAAGTGTCCATCCCGCACCTCCCAGCGTATGTTGAAATCGTAGAGACGCATACCGAATTTGTCCCTTTTCGCTTCATCCATATAGGCGGGACGGGGATCGTTTTCCAGGATGCGCTGAATCAGGCTTTGCAGTTTATGGGCCTGCGTGGTGGACAGGCGGTTCAGCGTCTCCTCGGCGGCGGGAGCGTAGCTTATTTCGATTGCCCCTCCTGGAGCGGTGGGTGCATATCCGCCACTTGCATCGGGTATCGCATCCACATAGGGCAGATAGGGCTTGATATCGAGCACCGGTGTACCGTCCAGCATGTCGACTCCACCCAGATGCAGCACCACCCGGTTATTCGACAGCTCGAGGTGGAGCAGGTCGACCACCGAGAGCCCGATGGGGTTGGGACGGACAGGACTGCGTGAAGCGAATACCCCGACCCGCTGATTTCCACCCAGGCGGGGCGGGCGAATCCTTGGTCTCCACTCGTTTTTGCTTGCGTGAAACACGAAGATGATCCAGAGATGGGAGTAGTCGACCAGCTCGCGAAATGCCTCGGCACGGTTGTAGGGAGGAATAATCTCCAGCCGGGCTTCGGCCTCGGCAATCAGTCGCGACTGTCTGGGAATACCGAATTTCTCCTTGAAACAGGAGTGAATACGGCCGATTGGTTGAAATTCATGAGCCATGGATCTGATTGCAGGACCTAGTTTTTGAACGCAATTACCTTTTTCAACGGATTGAGATTGATCTCATCGAATACCGTTCCCGGGTGGGCCTCCAGTGCCAGCATCACGGCATTTGCGATATCTTCCGCACGCAGTGCGTTCTCAGCCCTTTCCCCCGGTTTGAAATCGAGGTTTTCGTAAAAGCCTGTGTCCACCATGCCGGGATTGATGAGACAGACCCTGACGCCGCTGCCGCTGCACTCCGCGCGCAATGATTGGGCAAACCCCCGCAAGGCAAATTTACAGGCTGAATAGACGGCACCCTTGCGACCCCCTGTCAACGCGGCTTCGGAACCGATCGTGATCAGGTCGCCCCGCGACGACTTTTTCAGCAGGGGCACCAGGGCCCGGGCAACATAGAGATGCTGCGTGAGATTGATTGCCACCAGGTCGCTGATCTGCTGATAGGAGAACTCCTCCAGATTCCCGAAACGGCCGGAGCCTGCATTCAATATTGCGCCATCCAGATCGGGATGGTCAGCGGTGATCCGTCCCAGGTGCTGTGGAAGTGCATCGAGGGCCGCAAGGTCCAGGACACACTTGTCGAGACCGGGTTGGTCTGTGCATTGGGAAAAGTCCCGGCCGAGGGCAACGACCCGATGACCGGCCTTCAGTAGGCGACGGGTGATCGCGTCGCCGATACCGCCACTGGCACCGGTTACCAAGATCTTGCGTGGTGATTTCTGGTCTCCGTTTTGCATCAGTCTATGACCGCGTCACTGATCATCATCTACTGCGGTACCGGGAAGCTATCACTGTGTCGCGATAAATCGATCAGTGATTGAATCATGTCGAGATGTTGTTGCATCAGCATGTGAACAAATTTCCCACTGATATGTTGTGCATTGTTGTCCGGATTGTCCGACACGATCTTAAATACCGTTGCAGAGAGGCTGCGGTCCAACGCCGTCACAGCCTCGATAAATCCCCACGACTCCATATCGTAAGCCATATCCGCCGCATAATCAGCTTGGGGCTTCGAGACACAGGTCAGTGATCCTGCAGTGTCCGAGAATTGGCGGGGAATGGCTAGTGACTGCGTCCCGCCGCTGCGCTTGTCGATGATACGATCGGCCAGCAACGGTGTGCCGATTGCGAGTGAGCCGTGACCGCAGATACCGATATTTATCCAATGCGCATGGGATGAGGGACTGAGGTGATGGATAGAGTGTACGCCTTGTGCCGCTGCACTCGCACCGGGGCCGGTTACGACCAATCGGATCCGCCCGGCAGAGTAGAGTGGCAGTGTCATGTTTTTCTGATCCCGTTTTAAATTCAGCTTGGCAATCAACGGTTTTGCCTCAGCGGGCAGGGCGACCACGAGGTTGACCGAATTGCCGTATCCTTGCTCCATGGGGCTCAATCCTGCAGATACCGCTGCTGAATCTCTCGATAGTAGGCGGCGCGCTCATAGTGACCGCGTTTCTCCGCGCCCTGGGCCAGGATGGTGCTTTTTTCGATCAAGGTGTTGACCGTGGCAGCCCGGTCATCGGCTTCAAGCCGCGCCTCATCGAGTAATTTGGTTAATGCATAGACACGAAACCTGTCCATACCCCAGTGCCGGTGGGATAGTTGATCATCATGACCACCGTATTTCTCGATCAACGGCTGGTCGATGAACAACACATCTTCCCTGGCGCAGATCCTCAGCCACAGGTCGTAGTCCTCACAGGCCGGAAGTTCGGTGTCGAAGAGACCAAACTCGTCGAACAGGGAGCGGTGCAGTATCGCCGACGAGGGCGAGATAACGCAGAGAGGGAGACAGCGTTGAAAGATCCTGCCTCCGCTTTTGGCATGCTTGAGCATCTGGTTGACGCGGACACCCTTGCGTATCCAGAGCTCGTCGGTGTGACACAGGCGTTTTCGGGGTGCACCGCGCAGCGCCTCGAGCTGCAACTGCAGCTTGTTCGCTAACCAGCGGTCGTCGGAGTCAAGGAAGGCGATCCATTCTCCCTGTGCCTTTTCAATGCCCAGATTTCGCGCGCTGCTGACTCCCCGGTTGGCTTGGCGAAGATAGACACAGCCGCCGTAACGTGCCTCAATCAGTCGTGCTGTATCGTCGTCCGATCCATCGTCGACGACAATAATCTCCAGGGGTTGATGGTTCTGCGCGAGGACAGAGTCCAGCGCCCTCGGCAACGTATGGGCACGGTTATAGGTTGGGATTACGACAGAGACCGACATGGACCAAGGGTAAACATCGGCTTGATAGACGTCTATCCTGAATTGGAAAAGAAACACGGGCTGTTCAACAGCTACCTATCAACTGGTCATAGATAGAATCGATACCGATTCTCAAGAGTCACCCATAACCTGTTAATTTTTATCGGAATGGTATGATTTCACCCAGATTGGTCGCAACGACTGGAAAACAGGCAATATTTTTGTGACATTATATGAGCTGTTTGGCAAAAAACGGGCAAAATAGCCCACATGCTTTATAATTGAGGGCGGTAGTATGCGCTGACAGCTACGGATGGATTCTGTTAAATGTGTGACTGGCAAGGGATTTTGTACATTCCGAAAAACTATCTGAGAGGGGAAATTACTCCTCGGAGCCTATGCGGAAGTGAGATCAAGAAGATTCGATACAGACGCCGTACTCGAAAAAATTCTGCGGCACGACAAGGAAGGTTTTACCTCTTTCTATGAACGCTATCGCGGGCGTGTCTATCGCTTTATCGTCAGGCAGTACGGCACTGGGGAGTATGGCAAGGCGGCCTACTATTCCACCTGGCGGCATCTGGTGGTGTCGGGACTCAGTACAAAGACGCCCAAGAATCTCAAGCTCTCGTTTTACAAATATCTCGGGAAGTCGGTACAAAACCCGGCTGGACTCAAGAGTGTGGAGATGCCAAGCAACTATCTGCCGAAGGATATCGAGCAGGATGGCAATTGGAGCCAGGTGCTGATGGAGCACTTCAAAAAGCTCAGTGCGGATCAGAAGCGCATATTCCTCTTTAAGCACGAGATTGGTATCAGCGAAACGGCCATCTCCCGTGCACTTGACGTCGACAAGAAGACCATCGCGAAACGACTCGGTACAGCCGAGACGCTGCTTCGCGATGCGATGAAAGACTCGGGCTGTCCGATGAAGCACTCTCTTGAACGGCTCTATCGTGAAAGCAGGGTCGTGAAACCGCCTGCTTCCTGGGATCGGGAGATAACCGACTCCTTCAACATGTGGCTCATGCAGTCGGAACAGACGCAGCAGCCTGCCGCGCCTACTGCGGAAGATAAGTCTGCCGGGGGGCTCGTCGACAAATTCGGCGTGTTCAAACAGCAGGTCAGGTCCAAACTCTCGAATCTGGGTAAACGTTCGGGTTCAAAAGGATCCCGGGTACGCAAGCTATCCTCTAATCATCACTGACCCATCTTCTCGAATCCTCTTCAGCTGGATGCCATCCGCTACATGGCCGGTTTCGCGGGTTTTCGGGGATTGGGGTGGAGTTTGTGGTTTCTGCTCTCATGTAGGTAGTGTAGAATTCCCGCTTTTTCCCGTGCCGGTAATGCCATGCAAGATATCAATCCGATCAGCCAGACCATCGCAGACCTGAAGGGCCGAGTATCAGCCCTGAGGGGGTATCTTTGACTACGAAGCCAAACAGGAGCGTTTGACCGAGGTCCTGCGAGAACTGGAGGACCCGGGAATCTGGAACGACCAGGAGCGTGCCCAGAGCCTGGGTCGCGAGCGTGCCAGCCTGGAATCCGTGGTTGTTGGCCTCGACGAACTCACCTCGGGTCTGACAGACGCGGGTGAGCTGCTGGAAATGGCGGTGGAGGAGGGGGACGAGGAGGCCGTCGATGCCATACAGGATGAGCTTGGCGGTTATGACAAGCAGGTCGCAGGCCTGGAGTTTCGGCGCATGTTCTCCGGTGAGACCGATCACTGCAATGCATTCCTCGATATCCAGGCCGGCTCCGGGGGTACCGAGGCACAGGACTGGGCGGAGATGCTGCTCCGCATGTATCTGCGCTGGGGCGAGCATCGTGGTTTCAAGACCGAGATCATCGAGCTCTCCGCGGGCGAGGTGGCGGGGGTTAAGAGTGCCACGGTGCGCTTCGAGGGGGAGTATGCCTTTGGCTGGTTGCGCACTGAGATCGGTGTCCACCGCCTGGTGCGCAAGTCACCCTTCGATTCGGGGAACCGGCGTCATACCTCCTTTGCCGCGGTATTCGTTTCGCCGGAGATCGATGACTCCATCGAAGTCGAGATCAATCCTGCCGACCTGCGTATCGACGTCTATCGGGCAAGCGGTGCGGGAGGGCAACACGTCAACCGTACCGAATCGGCAGTGAGGATCACCCACAACCCGACCGGTGTCGTGGTGCAATGTCAAAACGACCGTTCTCAGCACAAGAACAAGGCCACCGCAATGAAACAGCTGAAGGCCAAGTTGTACGAGCTCGAGATCCAGAAGCGAAATGCCTCGCAACAGCAGCTGGAAGAGACCAAGTCCGATATCGGTTGGGGCAGCCAGATTCGCAGCTATGTCCTCGATGCCTCACGGATCAAGGATCTGCGTACCGGTGTCGAGACCGGCAATACCCAGGCCGTACTCGATGGCGGTCTCGATATGTTTATCGAGGCAAGCCTGAAGGGCGGTTTGTGAGTGACAAACGGCTATGCCTGAGTGTGCATTGGATGTATGTGAAGAAGTAACTACTTGAGTTGAACTGACTATGAATGACGATACCCAGGACGAAAACAAGCTCATCGCCCAGCGTCGCGAGAAGTTGCAGCAGTTGCGTGATAACGGGAATGCCTTTCCCAACGATTTTCGCCGGAACAGCATGGCCGGTGAGCTGCATGCCGAATATGGGGAGAAAACGGGTGAAGCGCTGGAGGCACTGGGATTGCGCGTCAAACTTGCCGGGCGCATGATGAGTCGCCGGGTCATGGGCAAGGCGAGCTTTGCCCATCTGCAGGATATGTCAGGGCGGATGCAGCTCTTCGTGCAGCGGGATGCCCTCGACGAGGGTGTCTACAACAGCCAATTCAAGAAATGGGATATCGGTGACATCATCGGTGCAGAAGGCTTGCTGTTCAAGACAAGAACTGGAGAGCTTTCACTCAAGGTCGATAGCCTGAGATTGCTGACCAAGGCGTTACGTCCCCTGCCGGAGAAGTTCCATGGCCTCTCCGATCAGGAGATCCGCTACCGCCAGCGCTATGTGGACCTGATCATGAACGAGGCGTCGCGCGAGACCTTTCAGATGCGCACCCGTATTGTACAGTTTGTTCGTAATTTCCTCGATCAGCGCGGTTTTCTGGAGGTCGAGACGCCGATGATGCAGGTGATCCCCGGCGGCGCCACCGCGCGCCCGTTCGCCACCCGCCACAACGCCCTCGATATGGATATGTTTCTGCGCATCGCCCCCGAGCTCTATTTGAAACGCCTGGTGGTCGGGGGGTTCGAAAGGGTCTACGAGATCAATCGCAACTTCCGCAACGAAGGGCTCTCCACCCGCCACAATCCCGAGTTCACCATGTTGGAGTTCTATGAGGCCTATGCCGACTACAACGACTTGATGGATTTGACCGAGGCGATGCTGCGGGCACTCTGCGAGACGGTGCTGGGGAGTACAACGGTCAGTTATCAGGGTGAGAGTTACGACTTTGGCAGCCCTTTCCAGCGGATGACGGTGAAGCAGTCGATCTGCCATTTCAATCCCGAGATCACCGCCGAGATGTTAGCTGATGAAGTTGAGGCCAGGGCCATTGCCGAACGCATGGAGATTCCCCTCAAGGGTAGCTATGGCCTCGGTAAGATACAGATTGAGATCTTCGAAAAGAGCGTCGAGCACCGGCTGATGAATCCCACCTTCATCACCGCCTATCCCACCGAGGTTTCACCCCTGGCGAGGCGCAACGATGACGATCCATTCGTCACCGATCGTTTCGAATTCTTCGTCGGCGGCCGTGAGATCGCGAACGGCTTTTCCGAGCTCAACGATGCAGAGGACCAGGCCGAGCGGTTTCGTAAACAGGTAGCAGAGAAGGAGGCCGGTGATGACGAGGCGATGCACTATGACGCCGACTATGTGCGCGCCCTGGAGCATGGCATGCCGCCCACCGCCGGTGAGGGCATAGGCATAGACCGACTGGTGATGCTGCTCACCGACTCTCCCTCTATCCGCGATGTGCTGCTGTTTCCGCACATGCGGCCGGAGTAGCCTAGCTCCTTAGCGCAGCAACCACTCTCGGTCAGTTTGCTGTTGTCGCGAATCAGAGAGGGCGAGAGCGTCCTGCTGTCGATGATCGCCGTGAACAGAATCTACCCCGTTTTATCCTGATGAGAGAGGATTGCTGAGAACGATCGAGGAGAACAAAACCGAACTCATCCCCCCTGAGCAAATAGCAATCTGTAGTGAAAGGCCGTTGCCAAAGAGCAGAATCACTACCCCGAATTCGGCAACAGTCCGGATCTCCCCACTGGATGGGATCACACCTGAACCAATAGGGCTGACTGGGTTGCCCACAATCAGATAGCCGGGTGTGGGCGGCAGCTGCGCTGGTCTGTAATTTCCCTCAGTGCCGGGTGATAAGTCGTGGGGTATTACCCTGTTAAATGTTAAAATCGAATCTTTAACGGCAATTGGATCAGATAAAAACAGTGGCAAAGAAAAATAAGAGCGGACGCTCTACCGGCAAGGACCCGCATCTAGCACGGGAGGCGCGTAAATATGCGAATCCCATCCCGAGTCGGGAATACATCATGGATACCCTCGAGCGGGAGGGCGTCCCGATGGATATGTATAGCCTTGCCGATCGTCTGCAGCTCGCATCGGATGATCAGCAGGAAGCGCTGCGCAGACGCCTGCGCGCCATGCAGCGTGATGGGCAGTTGGTCTGCAACCGTAACAATAACTTCTGCCTGGTCAACAAGCGTGACCTGATCGTCGGCCGCGTCATCGGCCATGCGGACGGCTTCGGCTTCCTCAGACCCGATGATGGTGGTGACGACCTCTATCTCTCCTTCAAGGAGATGCGCTCCGTATTTCATGATGACAGGGCGGTGGTCAGGGTGACAGGCCTGGATCGTCGCAAGCGCCTGGAAGGCGCTGTAGTGGAGGTATTGGAGCGCAACACCCGTACCGTCGCCGGACGTCTCTACATGGAGACGGGCGTAGGCTTTGTGGTCCCCGATTCCAAACGTCTGAGCAAGGATGTGATTATTCCGAGCAGCGAGATCGGCGATGCCAGACACGGACAGATGGTGGTTGCCGAGATATTGGATCAACCCACAGTTCGCACCCCGCCAATCGGGCGTATCACCGAGGTCCTGGGCGACCACCTGGGGCCGGGTATGGAGACCGACATCGCCATACGCACCCACAGTATTCCGATCGACTGGCCAGATGAGGTGGAACAACAGATCAAGACAATCTCCGCCGAGGTTGCCGAAGCGGATAAACAGGGACGGGTCGATTTAAGACAACTGCCGCTGCTTACCATCGATGGAGCGGATGCCAGGGATTTCGACGATGCTGTCTTCTGCGAACCCAAGCCGAAAGGTTGGCGCCTGCTGGTCTGTATCGCCGATGTCTCCCACTATGTGACGCCAGGCAGTGCGCTCGACAGCGAGGCGCGAATCAGGGGCAATTCGGTCTACTTTCCCGACCGCGTGGTGCCGATGCTTCCGGAGCTGCTCTCCAACGGCCTCTGTTCCATCAATCCCGATGTCGACCGGCTCTGCATGACCTGTGAACTCTACATCAACAACAGCGGCAAGGTGACCAGGTCGAAATTCTTCCCCGCGGTGATGCGATCTCACGCCAGACTGATCTATGACGATGTGGCGGCGATGCTCGAGGGAGAGCCCGATCTGTGTAAGCAGCACGCCGAACTGCTGCCCCATTTACACCACCTCAATCAACTCTATCAATTGCTGCTCGAACAGCGTGCAATCCGCGGCGCCATCGATTTCGATACCACGGAGACAAGGATTGAGTTCAACGAGATGAAGCGGGTGGAGCGCATCGTGCCCGTGGAAAGGAACGATGCCCATCGCATCATCGAAGAGTGTATGCTGGCGGCGAATGTCGCCGCTGCGGGCTTTCTGTTACGCAAGAAACAGCCTGCGCTCTATCGTATCCATGAAGGCCCGGCGGATGAGAAGCTGACCGATCTGAGGGAGTTTCTGGGGGAACTCGGACTCAGCCTCCCCGGCGGCAAGAAACCCGAGGCCTCCGACTATGCAATCCTGCTCGAGCAGATAAAGCAGCGGCCGGACAGGCACCTGATCCAGACAGTGCTCTTGCGTTCGCTCTCCCAGGCGCTCTACAGTTCCGACAATGTGGGTCATTTCGGTCTCTCCTATACCGCCTATACCCACTTCACTTCACCGATCAGGCGCTATCCCGACCTGATTGTCCATCGCGCCATCAAGCACGCCCTCAACCGTGGTAGTGCGGATGATTTCGACTATACGAAGGCGGAACTGCAGGCCTTGGGAGAGCACTGTTCAAGCACCGAAAGGAAAGCGGATGAGGCGACCAGGGACGCCCTTGATTGGCTGAAGTGTGAATATATGCAGGATAAGGTCGGCGAGACCTTCAACGGAATAATCACCAGTGTCAACTCATTCGGTGTATTTGTCGAGCTGGATGAGATCTACGTGGACGGGCTGGTGCATATATCCGCACTGGATAACGACTACTATCACTACGATCCCGTTGGACACCGCCTGACCGGTGAGCGCACCGGTAGGGTATTGCGACTGGGCGACCCCCTGACCATTGTCGTTGCCAAGGTCAACCTGGATGACCGCAAGATCGATTTCGTCCCGGCAAGGCAAGCGGATCAAATGGGTGCCAAGAAGGGAAAGAAATCGAGAAAAGCAGGCAGCTCAAGTAGCTCGAGAACCGCCAAGGGCAATAAGACGGCCAAGAAGGCGCCCAAAAAAGCAGTCAATAAGGGTGCAAAAAGGGCATCCAAGAAGAAGGCGCGGGGCAAACGCTCGAAAACCGACTCGAAGAGGGCCTGATGTCCGAAAGTCAAGCGTGGGTGCTGGGCCTGCACGCTGTCAAAGCGGCACTTCGACAGCAGGGGGGCGCAGAGGAGCTGCTGGTCGATGCGAAACGGCGGGATGGCCGAATTAAAGAGATCCTCGAAATTGCCGAAACAGCCGGTATCCCATGGCATCAGACGCCAGGCAGGGTGCTGGATGAGCGGTTCCACAAAGGTAATCATCAGGGAGTGGCGCTACGTGTCAGGCAGCGGCAGACCCAGGATGAACCCTATCTGAAGGCCCTGTTGCGGCGTCTCGAGGCGCCGCCCTTTCTGCTGATACTCGATGGGGTGCAGGATCCACACAATTTAGGCGCATGCCTGAGAAGTGCGGATGGCGCGGGAGTACAGGCGGTTATCGCTCCCAGGGATCGTTCGGTGGCATTGACATCGACGGTGAGAAAGGTGGCCAGCGGCGCGGCGGAGACGGTTCCCTTCGTTCAGGTCACCAACCTGGCCCGCACCTTGAAATGGTTAAAAGGTGAGGGTGTCTGGCTTGTCGGCACCGCGGGAGAGGCGACACAAACCCTCTATGAAGTCGACCTGCGCGGCCCCTTGGCGCTTGTCATGGGGGGAGAGGGCAGGGGATTGAGAAGACTGACCAGGGAGCAATGCGACCTCCTGGTGAAGTTGCCTATGGCGGGAAGTGTGGAGAGCCTCAATGTTTCGGTAGCTTGCGGTGTCTCACTCTATGAAGCGGTTCGTCAGCGTGGTAACGTCTGAGCCCGCTCAGGGATGGATGCGTTGACCGGGTTGCTGACAGGCCCCAAGTTGAGGAGATGATGGTGATTAGAAAATTAGCTTGTATGACCCTGGTGAGTGGATTGACGGTCATGTCAGCCCATGCCGACACCCTGCTTGGTCTGACGGCAGACGTCGATTTCTGGAACATGGATTCCTCCGGCTCCTTCGCAAATAGCAGTGACATGCAGTCCTTCGATCTCGGCAGTGAGCGCCATTCGATTCTCACCCTGGCCCTAGAACACCCGTTGCCGGCGGTTCCAAATTTGAAGATCAGGACCAACGATCTCAGCTCCTCCGGTGATCAAAATTTGACTTCGGATTTCGACTTTTCAGATGTTGATTTTCCCGCCGGTCTCAATGTGAACGTGGATTTCGAGGCACAAAACACCGATTTCATCTTTTATTACGAGATTTTCGATAACGATACGGTCTCCTTCGACCTGGGTCTGAATCTCAAATATCTGGATGGCGACATCGAAGTGGAGAGCAACGGTCTGCGCGCCAGCGAGTCGTTTGACGGTTATGTGCCGATGTTTCATGGCGCTCTCCAGGTGGGTGTTCCCGCCACCCGTCTCTCGTTCTTCGGCGATCTGAGCCTGTTGAGCGTGGGTGACCACACCCTGCAGGACTACACGGCCGGGGTCGCCTTCAAGCTGATAGAGAGCATGGCCCTCGATGTCAGTCTCAGGGGCGGTTATCATCGTATCTCCCTGGAGCTCGAAGATCTTGACGATATCTACACGGATTGGGACTTCGACGGGGCCTTCCTCGGCCTGCAGGCGGATTTCTAGACGCCTGCCTCGCTGATGCAACCCGGGGTGTGTACCGCCGCGCCGGCATGGCCCATCCTGCTACCTTGCAGATTTTCCCCCAAATCGGTAGAATCCGCCGCTTCCCGGTGTCCGACTGCCGCAGCTGAGGCTCCTCCAAGGACTCGCTAGCGTGCGGACCGGGCATCACTCCTTGCCTTACCGCTGTTGCGGAAGGCTGCCAAACCCGAAAGGAGAGACAATGAGACACTATGAAGTCGTGTTCCTGGTCCACCCGGATCAGAGTGAACAGGTACCCGCTATGATCGAGCGATATCGCTCGGGTATCGAAAACAATGGCGGGGCGATCCACCGTCTGGAGGATTGGGGCCGCCGTCAGCTGGCCTATCCCATCAACAAGATCCACAAGGCACACTACGTGCTGATGAACATCGAGTGTAACGCTGAGGCACTGTCCGAACTGGAAAGCGCCTTCCGTTTCAACGATGCCGTTATTCGCAACCTGATCATCCGTCGTGACGAAGCAATCACCGATGTATCTCAACTGGCGAAATCCCAGGAAGAGGAGGAGCGGGAGGGCTCATCGATGCGCGGCCGTGATGACGTGAGCGATGAGAGTAATGAGGAAGCAGAGCGCGATAGCGAGCTTGCTGAAGAGACAGAATCCTCAAGCGAAGATTAATCGGGTGGATTGAGAGGTATAAACAAATGGCACGTTTTTTCCGACGTAAGAAATATTGTCGCTTTACCGCGGAAGGTATCAACGAAATAGATTACAAGGATTTGAATCTACTCAAGGCCTACATCAGCGAGAGCGGCAAGATCGTACCGAGCCGGATCACCGGTACCAAGGCAAAATATCAACGACAGCTTGCCACCGCGATCAAGCGGGCACGCTATTTGGCATTGCTGCCGTACACAGACCAGCACTGACAGAGGATCGATACTTTCCGGAGTAACAGGGCATGAAGGCGTTGGCATCCTTTGTGATGCGCGGTCCGTCTCAGTCTGCAATGGCTGCCACTGGCCTGACCATGCTGTCTCTGATATTCCCGTTCATCGGCATTTTGGGCAGTGCCTGCGTTGGATTGGTGTTCCTTCGCCAGGGTGCCTCGAGTGGACTTAAGACTCTGCTTCTGTCGACCTTGGCAATCGCCCTGTTGATGGGTGTGATCTTAAGTAATCCGCTGATGGCGGTTGGTGTCCTGCTGGTGCTGTGGATACCGATTGCCATGCTTGGCATGGTATTGCGCAACACCATGTCGCTGACGTTTACAACCCAAATCGCGATTGGATTCGGACTCTTGGTGGTCTTGATCCAGTACATCGTGTTGAATGATCCTGCTGCGTTTTGGCAGCAGTACCTGCAACCGGTGGGTGAACGCTTTGTGGATGCCGGCCTGCTGGATCAGGCCCAGAGTCTGCAGCTGATCGAGCAGATGTCAGTGGTGATGTGCGGGGCGGTTGCGGTGGTATTCATGTTGCAGCTGCTGTTCAGCCTCTATCTGGCGCGCTGGTGGCAGGCGATGTTGTACAACCCTGGCGGATTTGCCACGGAGTACCATCAACTGCGCGTGCATAAGCTGGTGGGGATTGTCGGGGCTCTGGCTCTGCTGCTGCTGATGCTGCCGGGAGAGAATGCACCGGCCATTCTCGGCTGCGCCGGAACCGTTGTTCTCGGGGTGCTGTTTTTACAAGGCTTGGCCGTCGCCCACGGGGTATTCAAGGGAATGAAATCGGCACAGCTCTGGTTGATAGCAACCTATATATTGTTGTTTGTGTTCATGCCTCAGATGGTGGTGGTATTGACCACCATCGGTCTGATGGATGTTTGGATAGATTTTCGAACCCGCTTCACAGAGGGTCAAAGCGGGTAAGAGCGAATTGCGGGTTGGTCGTTGAAGGCCCCTGTAAGATAAGATTTGACCTATACAAAGGTGGTAACAATGGAAATTATTCTATTGCAGAAAGTGGACAACCTGGGCGACCTGGGTGAAAAGGTAAACGTGAAGAGCGGTTACGGCCGTAACTTTCTTATCCCTTCCGGTAAAGCTGTACCGGCCACGGACGAGAACGTGAAGATCTTCGAGGCGCGTCGCGCGGAACTCGAGAAGGAAGCTGCGGAGAAGCTGCAGGCAGCCGAGGCGCGCAAGGCAAAACTCGATGGACTGGCCGTATCCATCACCTGCAAGGCGGGTGACGAGGGTCGTCTGTTCGGATCGGTGGGAACCGCGGATATCTCAAGGGCGGTCGCTGACAAGGGTGTGGATCTGGCCAAGAAAGAGGTGATGCTGCCCAATGGCCCCTTCCGTGTTGCGGGTGAGTATGAGGTCGACCTGCACCTCCATGCCGACGTCAATGCCAGTATCAAACTGACCATCATACCGGAAGCCTAAAAAACCGATTCGAGTAGGGTGCGGCTTGCCGCACCATCGAGTAAAAAGAGGAAAGGTGCGGAAAACCGCACCCTACCTCATTATTATGCGTCCATTTGCGGTGATTGGCGTCCATTTGCGGTTTATCTTTGTTCGATTCTAGCCCCCTCGCGCCGATCCCTGCGTCAACCGTCTTTACCTGGGCCGGCTCAATCCCTTATCCTTACAGCCCCTTTTGAAATTTCGCTCCACCCCATCTGTGGATCAGGATTGATGTCAGAAACCGCCTATCCAGAAGAGATGCCGGCCTATCCGGATAACGACACCCGTGCCATCAAGGTACCTCCACACTCAATCCAGGCCGAGCAGTCGGTGCTGGGTGGTCTGATGCTCGACAATGCGAGTTGGGACAAAATTGCCGATCTCGTGGTGGAAGGGGATTTCTATCGCAAGGAACATCGCCTGATCTTCAACGCCGTCGCCGCCCAGGCAGAGGAGAGCCAGCCGTTCGATGTGGTGACACTGGCAGAGCATCTGGAACGTAACGAGGCCCTGGAAGAGGGAGGCGGATTGCCCTACCTGGTGCGCCTTGCGGAGGAGACACCCAGCGCGGCCAATATCAAATCCTACGCCACTATCGTTCGAGAATATTCGGTGATGCGGCAGCTGATCTCTGTCGGTACGGATATATCTGACAGTGCCTTCCGTCCCCAGGGCAGGAAGGCGGAGGAGCTGCTCGACAACGCCGAGCGCAAGGTCTTCGAGATCGCCGAGCAGACGATGAAGGGGAAGGGTGGGTTTGCCACCATCAAGTCCCTGCTGACCAAGGCGGTGGACAGGATAGAAACCCTGTTCCAGCAGGATGAGCCGATTACGGGCATCAGTACGGGATTCACCGATTTCGATCAGATGACCTCCGGACTGCAGCATGCCGATCTGATCATCGTGGCCGGAAGGCCCTCCATGGGCAAGACGACCTTCGCCATGAATATCGCCGAGAATGTGGCCATCCAGGGCGGCAAACCGGTAGCGGTGTTCAGCATGGAGATGCCTGGGGATGCCCTGGCGATGCGCATGATGTCCTCACTGGGGCGTATCGACCAACTTCGGGTACGTACCGGTAAACTCGATGACGACGAGTGGCCGCGACTCTCCTCGGCGGTAAGCATGCTTGCGGAAACCCGTCTTTTCATCGACGACACCCCGGCACTGTCTCCGACTGAGGTACGCGCACGCGCACGCAGGCTGAAACGTGAGAACAGCGATCTGGGTTTGATCGTTATCGACTATCTGCAGTTGATGCAGGCCCCGGGCGAAGGGGAGAACCGCACCACGGAGATCTCCGCGATTTCGCGTTCACTGAAAGCGTTGGCGAAGGAGCTGGACGTGCCGGTGATCGCCCTCTCCCAGCTCAACCGAAGCCTGGAGCAGCGTACCAACAAGCGCCCCATCATGTCCGACCTGCGTGAGTCGGGCGCCATCGAACAGGACGCCGACCTCATCGTTTTTATCTATCGCGACGAGGTCTACAACGAGGACAGCCCGGATAAGGGCATTGCCGAGATCATCATCGGCAAACAGCGTAACGGCCCCATAGGCACCACCCGCCTAACCTTCCTCGGCAAGTACACCAAATTCGAAAACTACACCGACAACATCTATGGGGACGAGGGCTATTGATGGGCTATGCCCCTGAGGCCAGGATCGACCATACCGCGCTCCGGCAGAATTTGAAGCGCGCAAGGAGGGCGGCCAAGGGCAGCAGGATTTGGGCGGTAGTCAAGGCAGACGGGTACGGTCACGGTATGTTGCGGGTCGCTTCCAGTCTCGACGCGGCCGATGGATTGGCCGTTGCGCGCCTCGATGAGGCCTTGCGGCTGCGTGAAGCGGGGATTGGAGCGCCGATCCTGGTGATGGGTGGATGCCATACCGCGGAGCAGCTAAAGCTGGCATCCGAAGCCGCGCTGCAGATAGGAATCCACGATAGCGCCCAGTTGCGACTTTTGTCGGACGCCCGCCTCAAGCCGCAATCGCTGAAGCTCTGGATCAAGGTCGATACCGGTATGCACCGGCTTGGGTTCGCGACAACGGAGATATCCCAAGTGATGGCGACCTTGCGCGCCCATTCCGCGGTCGCCGAACTCAACCTGATGACTCATCTGGCCAACGCCGACAACAGGGGCGATCCCGCAACCGAGGCACAATGTGCACGCTTTGCATCCCTCGACCGCAGCCATATCGATGCCTGTTCAATCGCCAACTCCGCCGGTCTTCTTGGCCACCCCGCGGCACGGTCTGACTGGGCGAGACCCGGCATCATGCTCTATGGTGTAACACCCTTCACCGAATCCACTGCTGAAGAGGAAGGCCTGTTACCTGTGATGACATTGCAGAGCCGGGTAGTTGCCGTCAAGCAGTGCGCACAGGGAGATCGTATCGGTTATGGCGGCGCCTATACCTGCCCCACGGCGATGCCGGTGGCGGTCATCGCTATCGGTTATGGCGATGGCTATCCGCGACATGCCCCCAGCGGTACGCCGGTGCTGGTGTCGGGAACGCGTCTGCCCCTGGTAGGGCGCGTCTCAATGGACATGATCAGCGTAGACGCGCGCAGACTTCCGGGTGTGAAGGTGGGAGACGATGCGGTATTGTGGGGCAGGGGACTGCCCGTTGAGGAGATAGCGCAAGCCGCTGGAACCATCGCCTACGAGCTGCTCTGCGGTGTCAAGCGGCGGGTAGAGTTTGTCGACTTCCATTCAGCGGAGGAGCTTTGATGGCGCAGGGGAGCAAACGCCAGCCGAAATCGCACTATGTTTGTCGTGAGTGTGGCGCCAGCTTTCCTAAATGGTCTGGACAGTGTTCGGAGTGCCATGCCTGGAATTCTCTGGAGGAGAGTCTTGACGCCGCTAGCGCAAACGCCGGCGGTCGCTTCACTGGTTATGCCGGAGAGACATCCGCGCATATCCTGAGTCTGACCGAGGTGGAGAGCGAGCAGGAGCTGCGCACTCCCACAGGAAGCATGGAGCTCGACCGGGTCTTGGGTGGCGGACTTGTGGAAGGTTCGGTGGTTCTCATCGGAGGTGATCCAGGGATCGGTAAATCGACACTGCTTATCCAGACCTTGGCGCGTCTCTCCAGCGGTTTGAAGAGCCTCTATGTGTCGGGGGAAGAGTCGCCTCGACAGCTCTCGCTGCGTGCCAAGCGCCTGGGACTGCCCGCTGCGGAACTGCAGCTGTTACCCGAAACCTGTGTCGAGAGGATCATCGCGGTGGCGGAACGGGAACGCCCCCGGGTCATGGTGGTGGACTCGATCCAGACCATGTACACCGAATTGCTCCAGTCAGCGCCAGGGTCGGTCTCACAAGTAAGGGAGACCGCGGCACAATTGGTGCATTTTGCGAAGCGCTGCGGTACAGCGGTCTTCCTCGTCGGACATGTAACCAAGGAGGGCAACCTGGCGGGTCCCCGGGTATTGGAACACATGGTCGACAGTGTGCTCTATTTCGAGGGTGAGGCAGGTAGTCAGTTCCGTCTTATCCGTACCATTAAGAACCGCTATGGCGCGGTGAACGAACTGGGTGTCTTCGCGATGACGGACAAGGGATTGAAGGAGGTCAACAATCCCTCGGCGATTTTCCTCTCCAGGCAGGCGGAAACAGTTCCGGGAAGCATCATCCTGGTTACCCGCGAGGGTACACGCCCGCTGCTGGTGGAGGTGCAGGTGCTGGTGGATGAGAGCCCCCTTGCCAATCCCCGCCGGGTTACCCTTGGTCTGGAACAGAACAGGCTCTCCATGCTGTTGGCCGTTCTGCATCGACACTGCGGTATCGGCATGTTTGATCAGGATGTCTATGTCAATGTGGTTGGCGGTGTGCGCATCACCGAGACCGCGTCCGACCTTGCCGTATTGATGGCGGCGCTTTCGAGTTTTCGCAATCGTCCCATCGATCTAGGCCTGGTTGTCTTCGGCGAGGTGGGACTGACAGGTGAGATCAGACCGGTTCCCAATGGCCAGGAACGGCTGCGTGAGGCGGCCAAGCACGGTTTCAAACGGGCCGTGGTTCCAAGCCCGAACCTGCCCAAGCAAGCGATCGAGGGACTGCAGGTGACCGGTGTCGATAAACTATCAGATGTATTAGAGATTTGTTAACATTTTCAGATGCATGGGGTACCCTTAGAAGTTGTTTTCCCGATTATTCGGAGACCCGATGTCCGGATTGGCAAATAGAAAGATCCTGTTGGGTGTAACCGCAGGTATCGCCTGCTATAAAAGTGCCGTGCTGCTACGGGCCCTGCAAGATGCTGGGGCGGAAGTACGTGTCGTCATGACCCCGGCGGCGCAGGCCTTTGTCACTCCGCTCACCTTTCAGGCCCTCTCCGGGCATGCTGTCTATACTGAACTGCTCGATCCCAGCCAAGAGGCGGCCATGGATCACATATCCCTTGCCCGCTGGGCCGACCTGGTGCTGATCGCTCCCGCAAGCGCAGACTTTATGGCGAGGGTGGCGAATGGAATGGCTAATGATCTGTTGTCGACGCTCTGTCTGGCAACCGAGTCTCAGGTTGTTCTGGCACCCGCGATGAATCGTGTGATGTGGCTGAATCAGGCAACCCAGGAGAACCTGCAGCGATTAAGACTGCGGGGCTATCTCTGCTGGGGACCGGAGGAGGGGCTACAGGCCTGCGGCGAATCGGGGCCGGGACGAATGCTCGAACCCGAGGTGCTGTGCCAACAGGCAGTGAGCCATTTCAGTACAGGGATGCTAGATGGCGTCAAGGTGCTGATGACTGCGGGCTCAACCAGGGAACCGATCGATCCTGTACGTTTCGTGGGCAATCGCAGTTCGGGCAAAATGGGCTATGCGCTCGCGCAAGCGATGCGTGATTTAGGGGCCGATGTAACCCTGGTCAGTGGACCGACTTCACTTCTAACACCGCCACAGATCACAGCTGTCCGCGTGGAGACAGCGGAGGAGATGTACTCCGCTGTCATGGATCATCTGGACAATTGCGATATTTTTATCGCTGTCGCCGCCGTCGCTGACTATCGCCCGAAACATGTTGCCTCTGATAAAATCAAGAAAAATAAAGAGATATTAACACTGGACCTTGTGAGGAATCCCGATATACTCGCTGATGTGGCTGCAAGGGAACAGCCGCCGTTTACCGTCGGTTTTGCCGCCGAGACCGAACAGGTCGAGCAATATGCCGATGAAAAACGCCGCAGCAAGCAGCTAAACATGATCGCCGCCAACCGGGTTGGAAGCGACGAAGGAGGTTTTGAGTCGGAGCAGAATGCACTAATCTTGTTATGGCGGGATGGTCGAGAAGTGCTCCCGCTGATGGCGAAATCGCAATTGGCTCAACAACTCGCCAAAAGGGTAGCGGAACAGTACAAGGCGAGCCTTTGATACAGGTCCATACTGAGTAGGCTAAATTGGTGGTAGCGATCATCCAACGCTACGTCAGGTGTTAGTCGGGAGTTTGCGCTCTTCAAGGGTAAGCCGAGAGAGATGCCGATCTTATGCCGCAAATGGATTTATGGAGTTATCTGGTGTGTCTATCAATCGGTTGGTTTGGATTCTTGGCCTGTTAGTCCTGGAATATAAAGATCACCATAAAGCGGTTGCTTTATTTACAGTCAATAGGGTTGCTTCTGAAAGCGTTTCAGGGCACCAAGCCTGATTTTGGAAAGTAATATGGGGTTATTAAAAACAAGCGGGGATGGGAAAGGTCAGCGGAATGGTGGCCGGACCATTCGCGGATACTGGTTGCTCGGGGTGATCGGCGTGCTGGTATTGACTGTGCTCGCCTGGGCCTATGTCGTCTATCAGAACATGATGGCGGAGCAGGCGACCCAGAAGCGACAGGTGAAGTCGATGTCCCAGATGCTTGCCGACTCCATCAGTTCAGACATAGAGCAACGGTTGGCATTGATTCAGGGTCTAGCTCAGCAACAAGGGCTGATGGCCCTGGTAAGCGGCTCCGATTTGGCAGGTCTTTCCAGCGAGCAGGCCAGACTTACCCGCCTGGTTCCCGATGCGCTGCGAATAAGGCTGCTGCCCGCAGGATACAACGAACCCGACACCAGCGAGATGCCCAATATGGGCTATGCCTCCTTGCTGCTGTTGAGAGAGGCGGAGAACCGCGATGCGGTGATACCCGCGGAACTGCATCAATTTGGTACGCCGCATCAACATATCGCGATTGCCAGAGGCATAACCTCCGGTCAGGATGTTGCTGTTGCTGGCGTAATCCACGCGGCTTTCTCAACGGAGTTGGTGAAAAAACTGCTGCATGGGATAGACGGGTTTGACGGCCGTATCGAAATACAGCAGGCGGTAGCGGCCAAGGATCCATTGGTGATTGCGTCAAAGGGAGATAAATCCGCTGCCGGATCGCAACCGGACGGTGTGTTTCCTGTCAAGGGATCGATCTGGCAGGTTGCCTACTGGAGTGGCGGGGGGCTACAGTTTGACATCATGGGGAACCTGTTGCTGCTGGTCCCCGGTCTGGTGCTGTTTTTACTGATAGCGCTGCTCCTGCTACGTCTCAGTCAGCAGATGATGCAGGCGCTAAAGCGGGATCAGCAGACGATCCTGTCACTTGTGGAGGCCCTGGTTGTCGGCCGTCCGCCTAAATCGCAACCGGCCCAGTTGGGCGATCTTCAACCCACATTCGAAGTGCTGGAGCATCAAGTCAAGGAGTTCCGTGCTAACCAGGCTGAGAAGAGCAAGGTTAAAAGACCCATCGTTTCAAGTGAAGCAGATATGGGTATCAAGCTGGATGAAGTGGATGCCGCGCCTGACCAAGACAATGCCATGCAGGTCAGGGTCGAAATCCCCTCGTCAATCTTCAGAGCCTATGATATTCGGGGTATCGTAGGCGAGACACTGAATGAAGAGATCGTAACCCTGCTTGGCCAGGGCTTTGGCAGCGAAGTTTACGAGAAGGGCTATCAGTCGGTGGTTGTAGCTCGCGACAACCGAAATTCCAGCGAACGGCTGCAGAGTGCCTTGATATCGGGTCTGCAGGCGAGCGGACGAGATGTTATCGATATTGGCATGGTACCCACGCCGCTTCTCTATTATGCCGTAAATGAACTGGATGTTGACTGTGGTGTCATGATCACCGGCAGCCACAATCCTGCAAACTACAATGGATTAAAGCTGGTTGTAGGGGGAGAGTATCCGACCGAGGATGATATTCAGAATCTGCGGCGGCACATCGATGCCGGGCAACTGCTACAGGGGGAAGGCTCCTTCGATTCACAAGAGATTGTAAATGAGTATATCGAGCGTGTGATATCCGACACCCGCCTGGGTCAGCCCCTTAAGATCGTGCTTGATTGCGGTAACGGTGCGGCCTCGGTCGTGGCGCCTGAACTCTATCGGCAGTTGGGTTGCGAGGTGGTTGAGCTATATTGCACGGCGGATGGTAACTATCCCAATCATCACCCCGATCCCAGTGATCCGAAAAACATGCGGGATCTGCAGAAGGCGGTGGTTGACCATCAGGCCGCCTTGGGTATCGCCTTGGACGGTGACGGCGATCGCATCGGCGTAGTCGACTCTTCCGGGAAATTGATTTGGCCGGATAGGCTTTTGATGTATCTGGCCATAGATATCCTTACCCGCGAACCGGGTGGAGATATCATTTATGATGTCAAATGTACGCGTCATCTGGCGAATATTGTCCTCTCCAATGGCGGCAGACCGCTGATGTGGAAGAGCGGTCATTCGATGCTGAAATCGAAAATGAAAGAGACCCACGCCCTATTGGCAGGTGAGTTCAGTGGCCACATCCTGTTTGCAGAGCGTTGGTATGGTTTTGATGACGGCATCTATGTCGGCGCGCGTCTGCTGGAGATCCTCTCCCTCGATTACAGGACCAGTGCCGAGGTATTTGCTGAACTCCCAGAAAGCCTTTCAACGCCTGAGTATGCCTTGGGGTTGGAAGATGGGCGTGCACAGAATCTAATGGCAGAGATTGAAAAGCTGCCCGATCTTCCCGGAGCCAGGGTGGTGAAAATCGATGGCTTGCGTGCAGAGTTTGAACACGGCTGGGGATTGGTTCGTGCCTCAAACACCACGCCTTCACTGCTGTTCCGATTTGAAGCAAATGACGAGGAAGGTTTAAAGCAACTTCAGTCGACCTTCCGTGATATGCTTGCGCAAGTAGATCCTTCACTGCAGCCACCTTTCTGATGTGCCAGGAGCGGGAATCATGAGTCTGTCCCCTGAACAGGCACAAAACGTCGCCCATGTATTAACTTCAGCATTGCCCTATATCCAGCGTTTTAGAGGTAAAACGCTGGTGATTAAGTATGGCGGCAACGCCATGGTTGACGATGCGCTGAAAAACAGTTTTGCCATGGACGTGGTGCTGATGAAACTGGTGGGAATAAACCCTGTAGTCGTGCATGGTGGCGGACCGCAAATCGGCCAGCTGCTACAGCGGCTTGGCAAGGACTCCGAGTTCATACAGGGAATGCGGGTGACGGACAGTGAAACCATGGATGTGGTTGAGATGGTATTGGGAGGATTGGTAAACAAGGATATCGTCAGCCTGATCAACCGCGCCGGCGGTTCGGCCGTCGGACTCACCGGCAAGGACGGGGACCTGATACACGCCAGAAAAATGGTGATCAGCCGCAAGGGTCCGGAACTCGAAGTTCCCGAAATAATCGATATCGGTCACGTGGGTGAAGTTGAAAGTATCGATGTCAGTGTGGTGGATATGCTGGTGCATGGGGATTTCATTCCGGTGATAGCACCGATCGGTATAGGTAAGGATGGACACTCCTACAATATCAATGCCGATCTGGTTGCAGGCAAAGTGGCTGAGGTGATGCAGGCTGAGAAGCTGATACTCCTGACCAATACCCGTGGACTGCTGGATAAGGATGGAGGATTGTTGACCGGTCTTTCAGCGGAGCGTGTTGATGCGCTGATTGGGGATGGCACCATTCATGGAGGGATGTTGCCGAAGATATCCACCGCGCTTGAGGCGGTGAAAGCGGGTGTCGGCAGTTCGCATATCATCGATGGCAGGGTTCCCCATGCCGTACTCTTGGAGCTTTTCACGGATGAAGGCGTAGGAACATTGATCAGGCGGCGCTAATGGCAGCGGAAAAGCGATCCCGTCGACAGTTGATACTGGAAGCGCTGGCCAGAGAGTTGGAACAAAACCCGGGGAGTCGTATTACCACCGCATCGTTGGGAAAGGCGGTAGGTGTCTCTGAGGCTGCGCTCTACCGCCATTTCGCCAGCAAAGCAAAGATGTTTGAAGGCCTGATCGACTTTGCGGAAGAGAGTGTCTTTGCCCGGGTGAACCAGATCCTCAAGGAGCAGCCAAAGGCCGAACCACGTTGCGCCCAGTTGCTCTATTTGCTGTTGGCATTTTCAGAACGCAACCCGGGCATTACACGGGTATTGTTGGGGGATGCATTGGTCGGAGAGACGGAACGCCTCATGGTGCGGGTAGGGCTGTTTTTTGACAGGGTTGAAACCCAACTCAAGCAGATTCTCAGGGAAGCGGAGATGCGCAGGGAGATCGAACTTACTGCAGACAGCGGTGTATCGGCTAATCTGATGATCGGCTTTGCGGAAGGCCTAATGCATCAGTATCTGCGGAGTCGTTTCAAGATCTCTCCCCTGCAGCGCTGGGATACCCAGTGGCAGCTGCTTTCGGCTGCACTCTTCTCCGAACCTGGTTCACTCTCAGGGTAGGGATTGCGACAGACTGGCTCCCTCGGCAAGGGCTGTACGGAATCCCTGCTTTATCCGTTTTACATTTTCGCTGTTTTTACAGATCCGGCTCTGCGTGGATATGATCTTGCATTGAAGATCCATGAAAATAACGATAGTGCCTTTCCTGGGATCGTTGATGCGTGAGATCGAGACGCTGATATCGTTCTCATCCAAGGGTTCTCCGGTGATAACGATATTCTGGCCTTCGATTTTGATCGGTGTGGTGCTGTGGGTTTTGAGATATGTCTTGGCTTTCTGCCAGGGTCCATCACATTTATCGCCACTCTGACAGTGGTAGATATTCTGTAAGGCATCGTCAAACGACACCTTGGCCTCTTGAATCGGATCATTCGATTGTTCCAGCTTTTTCAGCTCCCGAAATCGCTTTAGATCGCGGGCAAAAGACTGGCGGATACGGTTCTTATCATGTTCCCGATCGATGATGGAGCGATAGGCGTCCTTCAGGGCTTGTCGTTTTACCTCGATATCCTGCAGGATCTTTTTCGATATGCGTCGACCGCTCAATTCACGTCGTGCAGCATCGCCCTGCATATCCTCGAGTGTCGTTTTCAGACGCCTGATGTTGGACTGGGTGACCCGGATTGAGGTGTCGACCGCTTGCAGTTGACCGTTGCGGGTCATATGGATATCGTCCTCGCTCCTGAAGGTACGCAGCAGGACGCGGTCCTGTGCCTGCTGCTGTTCGACCAGTCGTTGCTGCTCTTTGCGCAGCCTCTCCTGCTCGGCTTCCTGTCTCAACTCCTCTTCAGTCTTCGCCGCATCGACCTTCTTGAGAATGATACCCCGCTCATCCAGGTGGGAGCGCGCACGGTGGGCGTCGGTGGGAGGGAGGGTCTGGGTATAGTGTGTTTGACCCTTGTCGTCGATCCATTTGTAGAGCTTGCCGGCCGGACTGGACAGAGGCAGCATGAGCAGGAACAGGGTTGTGAGTATTACAATTCTCGGACGCATACCGGCAGAAATCTCTGTATTCAAAGTCATAAAGAAATATAAGATGAATTATACTGCGTGGCTTACCTCATAAGATAGCTGCTTTGTGGAACAGTTCACCCTTTTTGTGATTTCTCTTCTGGCCAACCTCTTTTCAGCCTTTTCGGGAGGAGGTGCGGGCCTTGTCCAACTGCCGGCGCTGATTTTTCTCGGCTTACCCTTCGGGGTGGCGTTGGCGACGCACAAAGTCGCGTCAGTGGCCTTGGGCATAGGGGCGACAGTCCGCCATCTCCGTGAGGGGGGGCTGGAGCGTCAATTCGTCATCTTTATGCTGCTCACCGGCTTGCCAGGGGTGGTGATCGGGGCCAGCCTGATTCTCCAGGTGGCAGACCGGCATGCCGAAGTGGCCCTGGGCCTGTTGACCCTGGGTCTTGGCATCTATTCCTATTTGAGCCCCAAGCTGGGTATGGAGTATCGGGCGACCAATCGTGACAGATCTGGATTTGTGATCGGTGGCCTGGGACTTTTTCTAATCGGGATCCTGAATGGCTCGCTCACCTCGGGTACCGGGCTTTTCGTTACCCTCTGGCTGGTGCGCTGGTTCGGGCTCGATTACCGACGGGCGGTAGCCCATACCCTGGTTCTGGTTGGTGTGTTCTGGAACGGCAGCGGCGCCCTCACCCTCGGTATCCTCGGTGACATACACTGGGCTTGGATCCCGGTATTGCTTATAGGTTCGCTGCTTGGCGGTTATCTTGGGGCCCATCTCTCCATCGCCAAGGGCAACCGCTGGATCAAGCGGGGGTTTGAGGTGGTCACCCTACTGATAGGCACAAAGTTGGTGCTGGGTTAGGATCCATTTTGCGTTTTCCGCGGACCTCGGCATTGGCTAAGTTGATCGATAGCAGGCCGCCAAGGAACGTCAGTCACCGCAAAATACCATAGACGGTTTGGCGCTGATTAAAAGGCAATGCGCGTTCACTGGCGTCGAATTGCGATTTGACTATTCATCCTTCGCTATCTGCTCGGAGCGGGTGTGAAGTCATACACCATATCGATCCCGGTAGGTCTGGATGCGTTTCAGGGCGTTGCCTGTATCGTCACTCTCCTCCAGGTATTCGATCAGCTGTTTGAGACACACAATGGCGCTCACAGGCATGCCGTAATCGCCCTCAACCTCCTGGATCGCCGAGCGTTCACCCTGGCCGCGCTCCTGCCGGTCGAGGGCGATGACGACCCCCGCGGGTGTTGCCTGCAGGGATTCGATAATGTCGATGGACTCACGCACCGATGTACCCGCGGATATGACATCGTCAATGATCAGGATCCTGCCCTCCAGGGCATGGCCGACGATAACACCGCCTTCACCGTGATCTTTTGCCTCTTTTCGATTGAAGGCGTAGGGGACGTCTATACCGTGCTGGTCATAGAGTGCCGCCGCAGTCACCGCGGCGAGGGGGATTCCCTTGTAGGCCGGGCCGTAGAGCAGGTCAAAGCCGATCCCTGAATCGACGATGGCCTGAGCGTAGTAGCGACCCAGGCGGGCCAGGCTGGCGCCGCTGTTGAAGAGCCCGGCGTTGAAAAAATAGGGACTCACACGTCCCGACTTCAGCGTGAATTCACCAAACCTCAGAACCCCGACATCGAGGGCAAAGCGTAGAAACTCCCGTTGATAATCCTGCATGAATCGGTACCTGTTGAAAGCGAGCGTGCATTGTACCTTTTTTGCGCTGGCTTTCACTAAGCGGAGACTCATTTAACAGCAAACGGACGCGGATCATCGCAAAAAAGCGAATAAGCGTAACGATTATTGATTATTTATATAAAATCTATCGATTCGGCACAGGTTGGGTGAGCGTGTCTCTATTTTTAGATGGGAGAGGGGACTTGTCTCCCATTGATCCTTATAATGCGGTGGTTTATTCATTCAGAGGTGTTCGTGAATTCTGCCAGCAGCAGGTTATCCGACTGGTTCAAGACGCTGGCTGTCTATTGGCAGCCGGGTACGCGCAGTATGCTCTTTCTTGGTTTCTCCGCGGGACTGCCCCTGCTGCTGGTCTTTGGCACCTTGTCGCGCTGGCTGAGAGAGGCGGGAATCGACCGCTCCACCATCGGCTTTCTCAGTTGGGTTGCGCTTGCCTATGGTTTTAAGTGGGCGTGGGCACCGCTGGTCGATCGCCTGAAGCTACCCTGGCTGACTGCGAACCTGGGAAGGCGCCGTGCCTGGATGCTGTTGGCTCAACTCTCGATTATTGCCGGGTTGTGTGGACTGGCCTTCTCTGACCCCGCCGACGGTCTGCAGGGTTTTGTATTGTTGGCACTGCTGGTCGCCTTCTCGTCGGCTACCCAGGATATCGTCATCGATGCCTATCGCATCGAACGGGCGGCAGTGAGAATGCAGGGAGTCATGGCTGCCAACTACATGATTGGATACCGCATCGCGATGATAGTGAGCGGAGGTGGTGCCTTGGGAATAGCCCAATTGGCCAGCCCGAGTGAAACCGGCTATCACCTCGGCGCCTGGATGATCACTTATCTGTTCATGGCTGTCTTGATGTTGGTGGGGGTAATCACTGTACTACTGATTCAAGAGCCCGATGTTCAGCCGAATTCGGCTACCTTGGAACGGGAGGCTGTCGTGGATCGTATTATCGAGCGCCAGTCCTGGTTACCCGGAGTGTTGCGTCACTTCAGCGAGTGGTTCTATGGTGCTGTAATCAGCCCCTTTGCAGACTTCATTCGGCGCTATCGTTGGCATGCAGTGTTGATATTGGCCTTGATCGCCACCTATCGCATATCGGATGTGGTGTTGGGTGTGATTTCAAACGTCTTCTATGTCGACCTGGGATTCACCAAAGGCGAGGTTGCCGTCATCGCCAATGTGCTTGGTGTGATCATGACGCTGCTGGGAGCGGTGCTCGGGGGAATGCTGGTTACCCGGATGGGTGTCATGCGGATCTTGCTCCTGGGAGGCATACTGGCTGCATCTACCAACCTTTTGTTTGCCTGGATGGCCGATATCGGTCATAACATTGTTATGCTGACAGCGGTCATAGTGGCGGACAATCTCAGTGCGGGACTCGCCACTTCTGCATTCGTGGCCTATCTTTCGAGCCTCACCAATGTCTCCTATTCAGCCACGCAATATGCACTTTTCAGCTCCATCATGCTGTTGCTGCCCAAGTTTATAGGTGGTTTTTCAGGGGTCATCGTCGATGGCCTGGGTTATGTGAATTTCTTTCTCATCACCACAGCCATGGGTATTCCTGTGTTGGCCCTGATACTCCTGGCCATGCGTTATCTCCCCACTCGTGAACTACCCGATGATGAGCCTGGCACCGATACTTCGTAGACGGCCTAGTGACCGGATTGAGGAAACATGAATGATTGAAGAAAGCAGCTATCTTGCCGCTTTTGTCGTTGGACTGCTTGGAGGCGGACACTGCGTCGGTATGTGCGGGGGGATAGTCGGTGCACTCACCTTCGGTCTTCCTGCACCCGTGCAGAGTCGTCTGGTGAACACCTTGCCCTATCAGCTGGGATACAACCTGGGGCGAGTCACGAGCTATGTCATGGCGGGGGCGATCATGGGGGGATTGGGTGTCCTCCTGACCCAGGCGGTGCCGGTCTATATTGCGCAGAAGGTGTTATTGGCGATTGCCGCTGTGTTTATGATTCTGCTTGGGCTCTATCTCGGAGGCTGGTGGACCGGTCTGGCCAGAATTGAGCGCCTGGGAAGTCATTTGTGGACCAGGATCGAACCCTTTGCGCGCAGGTTGTTGCCGGTGAAGACGCCGGCTCAGGCCTGGGTCCTGGGATTGGTTTGGGGATGGATACCCTGTGGCCTGGTCTACAGCATGCTGGTGTGGACCGTAACGGCGGGGAGCGTGGCCAAGGGTGCGGGGCTGATGTTGGCATTTGGTCTGGGCACCCTGCCGAATCTGTTCGCGATGGGCATATTGGCTGGCAGTATTGCGCGCTGGATGAAGGATATACGCGTTAGACGGGCCGCAGGATTGATGGTTATCCTGTTTGGGATAGTCACCCTGATCAGGGCTTTGTAAGAGCGGGTATGCTCCCCTCCTGAACGCGCTCGAAACGCGCGCTGCACAGGAGAGGTGATCTGGTAGATCTCGGCCGATCAGTCGATATAGAAATCCTGGGAGAGTTTTGCCGAGTAGTAGCGGGTTTCACCTTTTGGTTGAACCTGAATCTCGAAGTTCAGCGTCTCCTGGTCTGCGATACGAAATTCACCGATGTAGTAGATGGCGTCGCCTTCGATGATCTTTCTCATCGGGATGCTGATCAATTGACCCCGTATGTTATTCGCCTTGGCCATGACCACCGCCTCTGAGGGCTGACCTGTGGTTCCCTCTACCGACTTGATCACGCTCACGTTCAGCATGCCCCGGTATTTACTGCGTTGAATACCGTATTGTCTGGCGATTGCGGGCTCAAGGGATGCGCTTGGGATGGCATTATGGTGAATGGTGAAACCGGGTATGGAGGTGCTGTTTTCCGCCCAGCTCACCGTGGTCGTTAAAAGCAAGATAAAAAAAAGCACAACAAATTTTGTATAAGGCATTGAGAGTCCCCTCCTAGATTTAGCTGCCGGTCTATAGGGCCGGTCTTCGTTGTAGTCCCAGTGTAGACGATCAGCGGCATCGGGTGAAGCCGCGCTCATCGAGTGGTCAGGCAGACGATGGATTGTTATCCGTGTTGCGACCGGATTCACCGATGATTAACGGTTGTTAACCTTGACAGTCGATTCCACGGCCAACTTTAAACCAATAATAGATTTTAAAAAACAATAATTTATTTTGTAAAGTTAAAGTTGCATTTCAGCCAAGGTCATCTGGGCAGGGAGTCAGGAAGCACTCTGCGAAACTAACTTTGGCTTCTGACGCTGACTGCTGTGCAAGGGTCGGTTGTTACTGATCCGATTGGACATGTTACGCAGCGCGGTTAACTGTCGAGCCAGTTCAGTGTACTGCTCCTGCAATTCAAGGATGCGATATTGCAGGGTGTTGCGGGACTGACCGATCTTCTGCAGATTGTTGAGGCGTTTCTCCATCATCTCCTTGTGATCCTTGATCTGCATTACCAGCGGTTCCAGCGCGGTCACTATCCATTGATTGATCTCAGCGTCGGCGCGATAAAAGATATCGCGGGCACGTTTGACCAGCGCCGAGAAGAAGCGTTTCACTACGAAATTCTGCTCCATCATTGCGGTAACCGGGCTATTTCTGAAGATCTCCGCCTCCTGGTGCAGCAATTCCAGTTCGACACGGTACTTCACGATGGAGAACATCTTAGGCTGCACCACGGCAAATCCGTGCTCATTTTGGAATTTGCGATAGATGGAGCGGATCAGTTTACGCGTCTGTTCACTCTGGTTGACGACCTGGAGCATGGTGCGGCGTGTCTCCTCGAAGAGATTCTTCATCGAGGACTTCATGCCACTGGTTGTCCAGCTGTTGGTCATCTCCTTTCTGCAACGCTTGATGGTCTCATCGAGAAGATTCAGGCTGAGAATCTCCGACAACATGTCCGCCTGCTGTTTCAGCTGTTTCCGACTCTGCTGGAAAGTCTCGACATCACGAAGATACTGGGCCTGTTCGCTACGGGTCTTCTCCATGAGGTTGTTGATGACATCGTCGCTTTTGTCGCTCAACTCCTCCAGCTCCTCGAGTTGGTATTTGGTCTCGTTTAGCTTGCCCGAGAGCATGCTGCGGCTGTTGTCGAGCATCTGTCCCACATCCGAGCTGATGGTATCGAGGATGATCTGTTGCTTGATATTGACGACATCCTGGCCCAGGTAGTTCTCCAGGTCCAAGAGACCGCTCTTGTCCAGCAGTTCGGGTTCGTTCTTGATCTTCGCCAACAGGCCTTTCTGGGCGGAGATGGGAAATACTGCCTTGGTCTCCACCCCCAGCATATCGGCGGTTGAGTTCAGCTGATTGCTAATAGCCTCGTGAATGTCTTGATGATCACGCAGGTCGTCCCACAGGGTATCGATCTTATTCAGCACGACCATCATGCCGCGCTGACGGCCGCTCTGAAACCCCTTCACGTGGTGTTGCCAGATCTCCATGTCGCTGCGGGTCACGCCGGTGTCGGCACCGAGCACGAAAAGTACCGCCTGGGCCGTGGGCAGCATGTTCAAGGTCAGTTCCGGTTCTGATCCCAAGGCATTCAGTCCCGGTGTATCGAGAATGATCAACCCCTTCTTCAACATTTCGTGGGGGAAGCTGATCATGGCGTGACGCCACTTCGGTATCTCCACGGTCTCAGGGGGTTCTGCCTGATGAGGATGCAGGTCCTGGCTGTAGAGTCCGAGGTGCTTGGCATCCTCCAATGGGACAGTTTTCGTCTGCACAACCTCGTTCAACGCGGCCTGCATCTGTTCGACCGAGTCGATCTCGAGGGGGTAGTGGACCCACTGCTTGGTATCATGGCGCAACTGGGTCAGGGTGGCTTCCTGGAGGCGTGTCTCGATAGGCAGAAGACGCACATAGGCCTCGTTGCGCACATCGTCGTAAAAGATCTCGGTGGGGCACATGGTGGTGCGACCGGCGTCGGAGGGGAGCAGACGCCTTCCGTAGTCGGCGAAGAAGATGGCGTTGATCAACTCGGTCTTGCCGCGGGAAAACTCGGCGACAAAGGCGATGGTCAGCTTATCGCCCTTGAGGGTGTTCAGGGTCTGATCGATGCGCTGTTGAATGTCCTCTGAGGACATTCCGTTCTCCTCGAGCCAGGGGCCATACTCCTCAATGGTGTTTATGACATCCTTTTTCCACTGCTCATAAGCCTGTAACTGTTCTTGAAATCTTACTTTTTCCATGCCGTTGCCCCAAAAATATTTTACCAGCCGTAACAGACTCTTAACTCTTTTTTTCAGCGCTCCCACAATGATACGCGAGGTATCTCCTCGGCGCCACACGCAGGTCTCTCAATTTTCAAATCTATCGGCAGATCTCGAGGGGACTTTAACCGTAAACGCTTACTGCGAGAGCTTTTTCCCGAGATCAGCTCGACCCGTGAGGCGGGGAGGCCAAAGGCCTTGGCTATAAATCTCAGCAGGTGGCTGTTAGCCTTGCCGTCGACAGGGGGGGCCGTGATCGCGATCTTGTACTCATCTTCACCATAGGGGCCGATAAAGGCGTCCCTGGACGCCTTGGGCTGGATGCGCAGGTTGATGATCAGGTCATCCTTGTCCCAGCGGTACCAACTCACTAAAAGGGACTGCTGGTGATCTGCAACAGCGGCGGTATCAGCAGCATTTTCAGCAGGATCAGGCCGATTATCACCAGCATGGGCGAGAGATCGATGCCACCGGTCGGGGGTAGAATCTTCTGCGCCGGCGTGAGCAGCGGGGATGTCAGGCTGTAGAGCAGGGCGACTGCCGGGTTGTAGCTCCCGGGATTCACCCAGCTGAGAATCACCTGAATCAATATCCCGAAGAGATAGATGTTGATCATCAGTTCCACCAGTTCCGGTAGCGCCCAAATGAAAGGGGCAACCAGGCTGATGGTGCCGCCGCCGATGGCGATGATGATAATCAGCTCGACCGCCTTGAGCAGCCACGCCAGCAGGAGTGAGGAGAGGTCAATGCCTCCAAATCCCGGAACTATCCGCCGCAGCGGCTTCAACGGAGGATTCGTCACCTTCACCAGAAACTGGGAGATCGGATTGTAGAAATCGGCCCTCACCAGCTGCAACAGGAAACGCAGCATCACGGCCAGGATATAGAGCCCGAACAGGGTCTGCACCAAAAAGACGGCGGGATTGGTCAGATAGCTGCTGCCCATTATCGCTCTCCCAGCATATCGGAGAGTTCGATCGAACGCTCCATGGCGCCCTGCAGGGCCTTGTTGAAGAGGGTCCTGATATCGCCCTCCTCGAGGATTCCGAGGGCACGTTCCGTGGTGCCGCCGGGCGATGTGACCTTCTCTCTGAGCACCGCGGGCGAGTCGCTGCTCTCGAAGGCCATGCGCGCGGCGCCTAGGGCTGTCTGCAGGGTCAGCAGATGGGCGGTCTCATCATCCAGCCCCATCTGCCGGGCGGAGGCCTCGATCGCCTCCATGATGAGAAAGAAGTAGGCGGGACCGCTGCCGGAAACGGCGGTCACCGCATCCATCTGGGATTCATTCTCAACCCAACGTGTTATCCCCACGGCGCGCAGTATGCTTTCGGCCTGGTTGCGTTGGGACTCGGTCACCGCGGAGCCGGCATGCAGCCCCGTGGCGCCTGACTGGATCATCGCCGGGGTGTTCGGCATGCTGCGAACCAGGGCCACGTCGCCGCCCAGCCACTCCTGCAGGACTGACTCCTTGACCCCCGCGGCGATCGAGATCACCAGGGGTTTGACCTGTTGGATACTTGCCGCCAGCCCCTGCGCGACCGCCTTGAGCACCTGGGGTTTGACGGCCAATACCACCACTTCCGCCCCCAGGACAGCAGCGCTGTTGTCGACTTGGGTGTGTACGCCGCAACGGGCGGCCAGCTGGGCCAGCTTGTCACTGTCCGGATCGCTGACCGTGATATGCGCCTTGTCATAGCCGTCGGCGATCAGGCCGCTTATCAGGCTGGTGGCCATGTTACCGCCACCGATGAATGTGATGTTGTTGTTACTCATGCCGTTATTACTACCCTGCCTTGGATGGGTGCGAACCCCGTTGATTATAGTGCCGCGGACCGAAAATTGCGGTGCCGATTCTGATGATTGTGGCCCCCTCGGCGATCGCGGCTTCGAGATCCTCCGACATTCCCATGGAGAGGGTGTCCAGCGGCGTTTGTGCAAGCTGCAGCTCGTCACGCAACAATCTTAACCGCTCGAAGGGGCGATGTTGAGCCGTTTCCTCCGCTGCCGGTGCCGGGATCGTCATCAATCCACGGATCCGTATATTGGGGAGCCTGGTATAGGCCTCGAACTCTTCTCGCAATCTTGCCTCGCTGTAGCCATCCTTGCTCGTTTCGCCGCTGGTGTTGACCTGCAGGCAGATGTTCAATGGAGGCAGATGGGGAGGGCGCTGCTCACTCAGCCGGGTGGCGTGCTTGAGACTGGCGAGGCTGTGGACCCAAGAGAAGTTTTCCGCGATCGGCCGGGTCTTGTTGCTTTGGATTCGGCCGATGAAGTGCCACTCCAGCGCCCTGTCGCGTAGCCGGTCGATTTTCCGCAACGCCTCCTGGAGGTAGTTTTCACCGAAACAGCGTTGTCCGAGATTCGCCAGCGAGGCAATCTCCGCCACGCTCTTGGTCTTGCTGACAGCTAGCAGGCTCACGCCGCCCGCTGCCCGGTTGGATGCCGCTTCCGCCTTGTGTATGCGGTTCAATACACTTTGATAGCGCTGTTGTAGAGTGTTCGGGATCGGATCTGTCACGCTTGATTACGCTTGATAGGTCTGTTGATCGCTATAGTATCCTGCAAAGTGAGGTCTAGTTAATGCCATTTCAAGTTAAATTTTAACCGCAACCCGGCTAAACTTATCTAGTTTTGGGACGATAGCCATGAAAAGCGCGGATCTATGGATAGATTGGCGCCATCATCGCGGATCATCGCTACAGTGTATACCAGGCAACTCGTCGAATGTCTTTAGAATTTCAAATGGGGGAATGAATGGATATCGCTGAACTTTTGGCCTTCAGTGTCAAGCACAACGCATCAGATTTGCATCTCTCAGCCGGATTGCCGCCAATGATTCGCGTTGACGGCGATATCAGGCGGATCAACGTCCCCGCACTTGAACACAAAGTGGTGCACTCGCTTGTCTACGACATCATGAACGATAAGCAACGCAAGGACTTCGAGGAGTACCTGGAGAACGACTTCTCCTTCGAGATCCCCGGGCTGGCGAGGTTTCGTGTCAACGCCTTCAACCAGGCCCGCGGCGCTTCGGCGGTATTCCGTACCATCCCCTCCAAGGTGTTGACCCTGGAAGAGCTGGGCTGTCCCTCCACCTTCAAGGATATCGTGGATGTGCCCCGCGGCCTGGTCCTGGTGACCGGTCCCACCGGTTCCGGTAAGTCGACCACCCTTGCCGCCATGATGGACTACAAGAACGATAACGACTACTCCCATATCCTCACCATCGAGGATCCCATCGAATTTGTCCACACCAGCAAGAAGTGTCTGATCAACCAACGAGAGGTCCATCGTGACACCCTGGGATTCTCCGAGGCGCTACGCTCCGCGCTGCGTGAGGATCCGGATATCATCCTGGTCGGCGAGCTGCGCGACCTGGAGACCATCCGCCTGGCACTTACCGCCGCGGAGACCGGCCACCTGGTCTTCGGTACCCTGCACACCAGTTCTGCGGCCAAGACCATCGACCGTATCATCGATGTCTTCCCCGCCGGTGAAAAGGCGATGGTGAGATCGATGCTCTCCGAATCGCTGCGTTCGGTCATTGCCCAGACCCTGTTGAAGAAGATCGGCGGCGGACGAATAGCGGGCTGGGAAATCATGGTCGGCACTCCCGCGATCCGCAACCTGATCCGCGAGGACAAGGTCGCGCAGATGTATTCCGCGATTCAGACCGGTCAGGCCGCAGGCATGCAGACCATGGATCAGGCGTTGAAGGAATTGGTGCAGCGCGGTGTCGTGAGTCGTCTCGATGCCAAGGCCAAGGCACAAAACAAGGAACAGTTCTAAACTATAGTTAGATTCCGGGTATAAGATGCGATCTGTTCAGCTCTCACCAGATTTGCGATAAGCTGTCTGAAATAGAGGAATTTTTCCTCGCTGAAACGGGTTGGATTGTGATTGATGAGGATACGACTATGGAACTGCATGCGCTCCTATCCGTAATGGTGAAAAACAAGGCCTCCGATCTGTTTATCACCGCCGGGCGGGAACCCTCGATCAAGGTGGATGGAAAGATCCACCCGATCAACAAGACCCCATTGACGCCACGGCAGACCAAGGAGATGGTCTACAGCATCATGACCGATGCCCAGCAGAAGGAGTTTGACGAAACCAAGGAGTGCAATTTCGCCATCAGTGCAAAAAGCCTTGGTCGCTTTCGTGTCAGCAGCTTCTTTCAGCGCGATACCGTGGGCATGGTCCTGCGCCGCATCGAGACCAAGATCCCCACCCTGGAATCGCTCTATCTCCCTCCCATATTGCAGGACCTCTCGATGGTCAAGCGTGGCCTGGTGATCTTCGTCGGCGCCACCGGGACAGGTAAGTCGACCTCACTGGCAGCGATGATCGGCTATCGAAACACCCGGGGCGATGGGCATATCATCAGTATCGAGGATCCCATCGAGTATATGCACGATCACAATAGCTGCATAATCACGCAGAGGGAGGTCGGTATCGACACCGACTCCTATGAGGTGGCGTTGAAAAACACCTTGCGCCAGGCCCCCGACGTGATCCTGATCGGCGAGATTCGTACCCGAAAGACCATGGAGCATGCGATATCCTTCGCCGAGACCGGCCATCTCTGCCTCTCCACCCTCCACGCCAATAACGCCAACCAGGCGTTGGACCGCGTCATCCATTTCTTCCCGGAGGATGCCAGAGAGCAGATATTCATGGATCTCTCCCTCAATCTGAAGGCGATCGTGGCCCAGCAGCTGATTCCCCGTGCGGACGGCAACGGCCGTCGCGCTGCGGTGGAGGTGATGTTGAATACGCCGCTGGCCGCGGAGTTGATTCGCAAGGGTGAGATCCACAAGCTCAAAGAGCTGATGAAGCGTTCAACGGAACACGGCATGATCACCTTTGACCAGCATCTGTTCCAGCTCTATCAAGAGGGTGTGATCAGCTATGAGAACGCCCTGGCCCATGCCGATTCAGCCAACGATGTGCGCCTGATGATCAAATTGGGTGCGACCCAAACCAGCGATTCGCTGATCGATGAACTGGAAGGGATCACCCTGTCGGACGGCAAGCGCTGACGGGCGCAAACCGGCCCCCCTTCAAGACGGCTGTTATCCAGTTCCCACGCCTCGGCGTGGGAACGCATTCCCGAACTATCGATCCAGGCCTTCGAGATAGCGGGTTGCCATCTGATACTGCTTCTCCGACTCATTGGCGACGCCGCCATCGTCGTTGAGGATCATTTCGCAGTTTTTCGCCATCCTGGCCTGCATCGCCGCCTTCCATGCCCCCCGCTGGTCGTCGCTCGACAGGGAAGCGGCGGCAGCCGCCGCCACGAAGTGCTCGGCCTGGGCCGCCCAGTCGGCATCACTGCCGCAGGCGGTATAGGTCTGGGTGGCGAACGCCTTTACGGTCTTGTAGGTCTCCTCCAGCTCAGCCTGGGAAACGTCGATGTTGATGGCAGTATCGATGGCACGGCTGATTCGCGGGTCTTGACTCAAATGGCTGACGTTGGCAACAAACTGTCCACCCAGCACCCGCTGCTGAATGGACGACAGTCCACTGATGGCCTCTCGTAAATCGTGGTCGTTGGTGATGTTCTGAGGCATGAGAGATCCCTCCTGAGAAAGACGCGATCACAGATAGGAGCTATTGACTGACTATCATAGAATTGCCCTCACGCTGGGTTGATGATCTGGATCAGTTAATTAGCATATTCTGCTGAATCAACTTCCCGGGGCGCTGGCCTATTCAGGGTGGCGGGTATCATTGCTCAACAGGGAGACAATCGCCTGAAACCGATTCTCCCTGGCCCAGTCCACGGCGCGCTTGCCGTTGAAATCCGTGATCTCGCGATTCACCGGATAGCGCAACAGGCGCCTCACGCTATCCTTGTGGCCGAGCTTTGCCGCCCAGATCAGTGCAGTCCATCCCCTGGTCGTCTCCACCTGATCGATATCGGCGCCGCTATCGAGTAGCAGGCCGAGCATATCCGGGTGGTCGTTCGAAGCCGCCAGCATCAGTGAAGAGTAGCCACCCTTGTCCGTCTGGTTGACATCAGCCCCCGCCTGGATCAGTCGCCTAGCCGCCGCGAGGTGGCCATTCAATGCCGCCTTCATCAAGGGGGTCCAGAGGCAGGCGTCCTTGACGTCGACGACGGCTTCATTCTCGATCAGCCGGGTGAGGGTAGGGAGATCGCCCTGCTCAGCCGCGATTAACAGTTCGGGTGACTCATCAGGCCCACTTACTTCTGATGCGTCATTTGCGCAGCCATGCAGGAGCGGGATGAGGATGGTTAGACTAAAAGCGTGAAAGATGCGATTGCAATGGATGTATTTCATCCACTCTATTCTCACCACCCCTTGTGGCGTCTCAATGCGGATTCGCAATTGCCCCTATTTGTCGGGCCTCTTTTTGGGGTCGAACATCGGGTTGGGGAAGGGGGTGATATTGGAGTCGGAGTCGATATCGATGATCTTTCCCGGGCCTTGTTCCGATTTCTCCACCTCGTCAATGCGTATCACCGCGTGGATCGGGATCCGGGTGCGATGAACTCCGGAGAACTCATCTTTCAGCTTCTCCGCGGATGGATCGACCACTACCGAACTGGTCTCCTTGAAAATCAGGTCCTCAACCTCGACAAAACCGTAGAGCTCCCCCTGGCGCACGGTTTTGGCGAAGATCTCGTAGACTTTCCCCTGGTTCAGAAATGTGACTTTATACACGCGCATGACTGATTGTACATTTCAGGATTGAATATCAGTAGTACTTGAATCCGCACACTCGGATTTCGCTGCACCCCTGCAGCCGCATGTTACAAAGAACAACTGAGTGGCAGCGTCACAGGGCAGTTCAATTGTACACTATTTAGTAGGGAGTCCTGGTATTTTCTAGCTATTCGAGGCGGTAGACCGGGCTTGCCAGGTCTGCTGAACGGTCGGTCGATAGTGGATTGGTGATCTACTGCTTTACTCGGCTATTCTATCGAAAAACGATCGGCAAGAACCGATTCGGCATCTTTGCTTATCGAGAGGTCAATCGCCTGCATTGCAGCCAGGTAGTCATTGACTTCACCAGGTGGGGTGTCATCGATGATGATCGGTATGATACGGTTGTCCAGGTGCCCGGAAGCCACCCCGAGATCGATTTCGCGTCGAACCCATTTCGATTTGGCGGAATGCTTGGAGACAATAACCGCCATCCAGTTCGATTCGGAAATCGCTTTGCGAATTTCGGCTGTCCAAAGCGCTCCCTTTGGAATGTCTGCGGTGGAATACCAGGTATGAATCCCCCGTTTCTTCAAAGGTTCCAGAAGTTTCTCCTCGATGAAAAGGCTGTCTTCATGGCTGTGGCTGAGAAACACGGAAACGCGTTTGTCTGAATCAAGCTCCCTGATGTTATAGCATTTATACTTTACCCCGACATCCTGACCGGGTTTTTGTAACAAGAAATCCTCCGGGGCATCGGCAGCTAGGATGATATCCTTCGCATTTCGGTAAGTGACCTGGTCACATAGGATTCGCTTGCCGTTTCGCGCATTGCTTTCAAACGATGCGCTGAGATTAACTGCTGTTCCTATTGCCGTATAGTCCCGTATGTCTTTACTCCCGATGCCTCCCAGGATGACCTGGTCAGTCACTATACCCACCCCGAGATCGAGGAAATCAAGCTGTTGATTGCTCTCATCGTTCCAGCGCCCCTTCATCATCTCAAACTCACGCACCATGGTGAACGCGCACTTTACCGCCCTGATGCTGCAGTCGTCGCCCTGAAACAGTGCCATCACGCCATCGCCTAGAAACTTATTCACTATGCCGTCGTGATTGATCACGGCATGGCTGAGGTTGGTAATGAACTCACTAAGACGCCCCTGTACAATGCCGGGATCGAGCAAAGATTGGCAGAGCTGCGTAAAGCCGCGCATGTCGGCGAATAGTACCGACAATGTTTCTGAATGCGCCTCTTGCTCAAGCTCGTTCATGCGTGCGATCAGTTTATCTGTTTGGCGTGAAGAACCATATAGGCCACTGTGGGCCAAAAGGCTTTCAACCAACCTTGCGTTTCGGATTGCAATACTTGCCTGGTCGGCGAAATATTCCAGTATGATGCGATCCCGTTGGTTGTAGTCACCATCGGTTTTGTTTAGGACCTGCATGACTCCAAGGCGACTGTCACCGGCCACCAAGGGAACGCAGACCATGCTTTTAGTGATCTTTTGTGTCTCGTCGTCAACCCCGCCAAAGTGATCCTTAACGATATTCTCAACCATTGAGACTCCGGTTTTATACACCTCGCCGGCCTTGCTTCCATCGATCGGAACCTGTCTGTCCGAGTGGAGTCCAAATGAACTTAGAACCCATTCAGCCTCCGCACCGGTTGCCGCGGCAAAATAGAGTGTTGGTTGGCGTTCGTTGCGCAGGATAATGCTTGTTTCAGGGGAGTTGGTGAGTTTTCCTGCCGTATCCAGAATCGTATTGAGTAAGGTATCGAGGGACAGCTCTTTCGTGAGTGCGCGCGAAGATAGAGCCAGGGCCTGAAAGTCATCTCTCGTAAGCAGGTTCAGGTTATCAGTCATACCACATCTCTTATGATCTGTTATTTAACATTCTAGGGTTAGTATATACTGTCATCTGTACTACAACATTTTTCCGTATCAACTGGCATACGCTGGAAAGGTTGAGTGGACGGCTTGGCCTGTTTACCCTTTCGATCCGATGGATTGCTTGAACCGGGAGTGTTAGCCGCATGCGCTTTTTCTCTCTGATTGTGTTTATCTCTTTATCCGCCACGGTGCTGGCTGACCCACAGGTCGATCGCTTGCTCAAGGTCGAAGAGGAGCCCGTCGGTGTTGTCTTCGAGGTCTTGGAGGATGATGACGATGCCCTAGGTTGGGCACTGCCGAAGATTGCTCGGTTAAGCACTCAGTTGCGCGAGCGTTTCCCGGAACTGCCTATCGCGGTAGTGACCCACGGACGGGAACAGTTCGGTCTGCTGGCCGATGAGGCCGATGGCCTCTTGGCGCCGATCCATGATAATGCGAAACAATTGCGAGAGGATGAGATCGATCTGCATGTCTGCGGTGTGCATGCCGGTTGGGACGGTTACACGCCGGAGGACTTTCCCGCCTATGTGGACGTTTCGGCCTCGGGGCCTGCGCAGATTCGCGACTATCAGAATCTTGGTTTCGTACTGATCGTGCTGCAGGGTCCGGAGTAGCGGTGTCAACAGGCCCTGATATTCAGATATATTCCTGCTCAGGCTCTACACTCTACTTTCAGCACAAGGGAATGCAGGATTAAAAACGGTAAAAGGACTTCTATTTCTTTTCTCTATGGGAGTGACCGCTTCGGCTCTCTCGCTGGAGGGCTGGACCATCTCCGATGATGGCGGTCTGAGGCTCTACCTCCCCAACGGTCTCCAGCATGACAAGGTCTTCATGTATGTCGCTTCCGGAGTCTATGATCTGAACGGGGTTAACTTGAAGCAGTGGTTCGCCGAACATGCGCAACGGCGGGGATAACACCACGCCGTTGCTGACTTCCGTTCATAGTAGCGATAAGTGTGGATCTTCGGGAAGCACCAATGTGATCGGCAACAATGTCGGCGATGGCGTCTCCTCGAGGCGTAAGGACGGTTCAAAGAACACCGGCAGTTACACGGTGAAGGACTACACCATCACCATGCTGAATGATAATGGTTACAGATACACTGAGCTATCCCTTTATGAAAAGCGGAACAACGAGAAGAACATTGTCTATCGCGATGACATCTACTGGCTTGATGACTGAGGTGTGGAGATTCTTGCCAGGTCGCGAGCGCCGGATTTGGCGGCGCCACGCGGTCGTACAATGGGCATGCCAAGGAAGCAGAATCCCAGATCCGGCACTGCAAGATTAAATAATTCGTCGAAATGCCGAATAATAGATTAGTCACTCTCCTTGTGAATTATGCACTGGTATTAACCTGATAGAGATATATCTCAGCTATAGGCTAACGGAGAATGCTGCGGGTTCCCTGGTCAATCGAGCTGAGAGACATATCTACGCTGATGGCCTATGGGAATCCTATTCAAGGCACGGACGCTCGCATTTACACTGTTGCTCTCTACGCTCAACCAGCTGCTCTTCGCTGGTGTCCCCTCGGAGCGTCAAACCTATACCATTGGCGTATTGGCAAAACGTGGCGAAGAGATTGCCCAATCGCGCTGGTCGGCGACAGCGGAATACCTGACACGCCAGATTCCCGAAGCCCAATTTCAAATCGCTGCATTGAAATTCAAAGAGATAGAGCCAGCAATACGCTCAAGGCGTATCGACTTCCTGCTCGCCAATTCAGGTATTTACATTAAAGCGGAGCATGAATTCGGCGCGTTTCGTATCGTTACCCTGATCAATGAGGCGGGCCAGCATGCGCTGAATCGCTTTGGCGGGGTGATCTTTACGCATAAGAACAACCACTCATTGAGAAGCCTGTCCGACCTGAAAGGTAGAAGCTTCGCCGCGGTCAATCCAACCTCCCTGGGGGGATTTCTGATGGCCAAGCGGGAACTCAGCGAGCAGGGCATAGACACCGATCGCGACATGACACTGCAGTTCTTCAACACTCACGATGCCGTTGTTGAGGCGGTGATCGCCGGTGACGTGGATGCCGGCACGGTACGCAGCGATACACTGGAGCGCATGTCTGCCAGCGGCCTGGCCAGGATCGAGGAGATCAAGGTACTCAATCCACGGCACACAGAGGATTTTCCGTTCCTGCTGAGTACCCGGCTCTATCCGGAGTGGCCAATGGCAGCCCTGCCTCACACGGCTAAACCGCTTGTCGAAAAGGTCTCCATCGCGCTGATGCGAATGGCGGCAGATGATAAAGCGGCAATCAGTGGGCGGATTATCGGTTGGTCCGTGCCTGCCAACTACGAAACCGTGCATGAACTCTACAGGGTGCTCAATATCCCACCACACCGTCGCCGCCCGCCAACCCTGGTTGAGTGGACAAGGCATCACCCTATTACGGCCGCAGTGACACTCGCTTCCTTGGTGTTGGTTATCGTCTCTTTGATCGCGCTATCACGCAACAACCGTCGACTGCACAAGGCGCGGTACAGCCTGTCTCAAACCGTGGAGAAACTCCAATCCACGGAGCTGCAGTTAAAAGACAAACTATCCCGGCTCAGTGAGAGCGAGCACAAATTTACCCAGCTGGCGGAATCCGCGCTTGATGCCATCATAATGCTCGATCCTCAAGGCAACATCGAGTTCTGGAATCCTGCGGCGAAGAGGATTTTTGGTTACACGATTGAGGAGGCAGAAAGGCTCCATGTCACACAATGGCTCACAACCAACCCGGATGACACTGCAGAAGAGAGTCAACAGACCAGGCAGCTGTTGAGCCGCATCGGCAAGTGCGAAAGTCAAATCCCCGGTACCTTGCTGGAACTTATCGCGATACGAAAATCGGGCGAGGAATTTCCCATTGAGGCGGCTGTCTCTTCGGTATCCATACAGCATGGCTGGCATGTGATCTGTCTGGCCCGCGATATCACGCAACGGAAGATCATCGAGGCGGAGCGGGAACAGATGGCGCTGCAACGGACTCAACACCACAAGATGACCGCATTGGCGCAACTGGCCGACGGAATCGCCCACGAGATCAATACACCCATTCAGACAATCAACAACAATCTCGGATTTCTCAAGGAGGCCTACCAGGACAGCCGGGAGTTGATAGCAACCCTACTCGAGCTTGCGGCAACAATCGATTCGTCCTCCCAATATGCGGAAAAACTGAACGCCTGCAATGAAAAATGCGAGGAGGTCGATTTGGATTTTCTCGATGAGGAGGTCACCGCCACCTTCGAACAGTCCCGAAAAGGCACAGCGCAGGTCTCAAGGATCGTGCGTTCGATGCGGGTTTTCACCACCACCGACAACGCAGCCCATGAGAAGACCGATCTCAATAAACTGATCAACGACATCCTGGGAATCAGCCGCTATCAGTGGGAACAGGTGGCGGACCTGGAAACCGAACTTGATGAAAATCTGCCGTTGGTGAATTGTTCACCCAGTGAGATGCATCAGGCCCTGATTAATATACTGATGAACGCGGTCCAGGCACTCGAGGAGAGTTCGAAACAGGACAGGGGAAGAATCACTGTCAGCAGCCGTCAAACGGACAACAGCGCCCTCATCGAGATCAAGGACAACGGAAACGGCATCCCGGAAGCTGCACAAGAGCATATCTTCAACCCGTTCTTCACCACACGCGATGTGGGAAAAGGCACAGGGCAGGGCCTGACACTGAGCCACGATATCGTCGTCCGTAAGCATGGAGGCAGCCTCGATTACATGACTGAATCCGGTGTAGGCACAACCTTCTATCTGAAACTGCCTATCAATGGCCCGGCCTGACTCTATCCGCAAAAAACTACCTAAAAACAAAGAGGTATGTTGACTTTTGATTTCCTTTGGCTAAGTGCTGAGCCGTCCCGTGCGTTGAGGGTTCACCGCTTGAGGGCAGTGGTCCGCTGAATGGGCTTTAAATTCCTAATCGGGTTACTCACAGTGCGAAGAGTTGTCTCCAGCGCTCCTGCAGTGATTTGTGATCAAAATCCCAAAATCAGATATCCAGTAGATTCTAATAAAGCAATTAACGACCGACTCACAGATTTCATCTCAGCTGCGCTTTAGCATCTTCCTATACGAACTCGTGTTGAGGCCTGCTGACTCACCCGTTGGAGCAGTAAGCAGTCACGAAACAGGCTCAATACCGTTTGTGCCACAACAGCGGATGTTTCCCTGGATTTACTTGATATAGGTTGGGGTACAAGAGATGAAAAAACTGTCCTACCGGTTACTCTCGATTGTTGCGCTCTCTTTTTTGTTAAGCGGTGTGGCGACAGCTGCAGATTTTAAGATTGAGAAAGCGCTATGGAATACAGAAAAGTCTCTCCTCATCATTAAGGCAAATGCAAAAAAGGGGCACAGACTCCTTGTTGAAAATGCATACGACACCTCACAGGTGCTCGCCGAAAAAAAGCTGCGAAAAGAGACCCTGAGTGTCAGACTCCGCTCGCCGGAACAGCTTCCTTGCCGGGTACGGGTGATCAACCAGACTACGACGCAAACTTTGGAAAAGGATGTGATCAGCAGCGCAACCGAGGCAATCCCGGAAACCTGCTCGCCAAAAGAGGAATCGGAACTGCCTCCGCCATCGGTAAATCAAGTGCCTACAGCAGATGCGGGTATGGATCAGGTTCATCAGCTGGAAGTGGGCCAAACCAGTCAGATGGTAACTCTGAATGGCAGCGGTTCCTCCGATCCGGACGGCTCAATAGTCGATTACATTTGGTCGGGTTCGCCAAACCCTGATGATGTGGTTTCTCCCAGGATAAGCCTTGGTGAAGGCACCTATAAATACTACCTGGTAGTGATTGACGATCAGGGTGAAACAAGTGCATCGGACAGAGTGCAGGTCACTGTTGAAGCGTCCACCGCGGAACCACCCGCGACTGCAGCGGAGGCTCATGCCAGCATTAAGACCTACGAAGGCCCGTCAACCTGTATCGGTTGTCACGAAGACGAGGCCCTTGCCATGCACGGTTCTGTGCACTACCAGCAATCCGGGGACACCCTTAACCTGACCAATGATATTGCAGCGTACAGCGGCAATGGCCTCTCCCGTGCCGGTGAGCGCGGTGACGGCGCCATTGGTATCAATACCTACTGTGGCTCCCATGAAAACTCTCCCCGTTTTACCTGTGCGGGATGCCATGTGGGCAATGGTCGATTCCCCAATTCGGAACTTCCCCAGGAAGAGAACGATCGCATGGCCGAGCTGAGTAATATCGACTGCCTGATGTGCCATCAGGACAGCTATAAGCGATTCCCAACCGGAGAGTTCAAACCCCTGGAGATTGTCGCGGTTGGCAAAGACGGTAAACCCGATCCGACTATCGATCCGATCCTGAGGACCGGTTCGCAAGGTATCCCCGTGGTTGACCGGGAGACACTCGACTTCCTCTTCGAGCCAGCGGATGCCAACAGTACCCTGGTCGGCCTGGGTGGATCCCCGATGATGCAGGATCGTGTGAGTGCGGCACAATCAGTACACGCGACCACGAGGAAGTCCTGTCTCAACTGTCATGCCAAGGCCGGTGGCGGTGATGGAACCAAGCGCGGTGACTTGTCATCGGCACTAATCGATCCCGATCCGCAGATCGATATCCACATGAGTTCTGCCGGGGAGAGTCTGACTTGCGCCGATTGCCACGATGCAGGTGGACACCGGGTGAAGGGGCGTGGTCTCGATCTAAGGCCCAATGACGTCGCCGAGCACTTTACCTGCGAGAGCTGTCACGACAAACCGCATGGCGACTACAGCAATCGAGCCGGCAGCAGTCGCGACAAACATGCGACCCGGGTTGCCTGTCAGACATGCCATATTCCAACCTATGCCAAGGGTGTGGCAACGGAAACCAATCGTGACTGGGAAGACCCACACTTCTCTGCTGCGGCCTGTAACGGTCGCGGAGGCTGGTTGCCAAGAGAGGACAAGGCGTTGAACCTGACACCGTCCTATCGTTGGTTCGATGGCACCAGTCAAGTCTATGTGCTGGGTGAGGACCTGGCAGACTATCCACTGACTGTCCTGGAGGACGGCAGCGAGGCAATCACCCTTGGGCTGCCAAATGGTTGGGTAAACGCCCGGAACGCCAAAATCTATCCGATGAAGGAGCACACCTCCAACTCGGCGGTACACGATGCGACCAATAGCCTGATCGCTCATTCAACCTTTGAGTTTTTCCGTACCGGCAGTTTCGATACCGCGGTACAGAATGCGCTGGAAAAAACCGGTAGAAGTGGTGATGGTTACACGGTAAAGAAGGTACATACATACCAAACCATCAACCATGGTGTTGAGGCATCGTCGGCAGCACTGGAGTGCGGCTCCTGTCATGCAAGTCTCAATGGCGGGCCTCTGCGCATGGATCTGGTGAATGATCTGGGATATGGCTTGAAAGGCAGCGAAGCCGAGGTCTGTACCCAGTGTCACGAAGACAAAGGTGCTATGAGCTTCTCCAAACTACACGACAAACATGTCAGTGATAAGGGCATGGATTGCTCGACCTGTCATAGTTTCACCAGACCGGAACGCGGCTTGAATGGGAACATAGCCAACTTTATCGATGACTGAGAGGGACAATTATTAGAGGGCAGGGATGCAGAAACCGGCTGACCCTAAAACCCATCCTGTCTAAGGATGGGTTTTTTTATTGGAAACTGTCAAGGATTTTGCATTTTAGCCTGGTAATAGTGTGAATAACCTACTCAGCCAAGCCACATCCCCGGTGGTCCACATTGAGGTAGTGGGTAGAGATGGCAAAAGGCACACCGATGAAAAGCCCTCGTACCTGGTTGTTTCCCACACCTCCTTGTACTGATCGACCGGTTGAGCCGGGTACGCCCTTGTGAAATAGCGCCGAGTGGGTTAAAAATACACAGAAACCAGACTAGACTGGGCGAACGACCGACAATAACGATAACTCCTGTTGTGATTCCGATCATCCCAACCGCTGCTTCGTTGGATGAAATAATTAATTACTAATATAACACTTGCTGATTCACGGGCATGTTGTAGATGCTTGTACTTCAAAAACAATCTCAGCATATAAGCGCTTTTCCCGGAGGCCAGAAGATGGAGACCACAGCGTATACAGGCAGTACCCGATGGCATGAACTTGTTGTCAATAAAATAGGATTCACCAAACCATTTGAATGGCTGGCGAAGGGTTGGATAGATATGGTGGCTGCGGCGCGCTACAGTCTGACCTACGGCGCGGTCATCGTCCTGATCAGCGGCCTGTTGACCTACGCCCTGTTTTCAACAGACAGTATGTTTCTCTTGCCTTTTCTCATTGCCGGTTTTTTTCTCATTGCCCCGTTCCTGGGTATAGGTCTCTATCAAATGAGCGCGCACCTGGAGAAAGGAGAGTCGCTCAAAACCTGCAACGCACTGGAAGCCTGGAAAAGCAATCATACCCAGATCAGCTTAATCACCGCAGGTTTCTTCATCATGATGCAGCTTTGGATAGCCTTGAACTATGTTCTGTTCTCCCTGCTCTATGAAGGCCTATCGCCACCTTTGGATAATTTCTTCAGCAATGTCTTTCTTTCCGAGAAAGGAAGAAACTTTACCATCGCAAGCATCATGATCGGTTTCTTCTTCGCCTGGTGGGCCTACATGATCAGCGTAATAACAGTGCCCATTCTTATCGACCGTAAGATTGACGGTTTCACCGCGATTCGCCTCAGTACCAAGTCTGTGTTGAACAACATGCCGGCCATGCTGCTTTGGGCATTTCTGATCGTAGTGATCGTGGGTCTGGGCTTGTTTACCTATTTCGTGGGATTGCTCATTGCACTGCCATGGGTCGGGCATGCAAGCTGGCATGCATACCGCTCCCTGGTTCCGTAAGCGGATGCATCAAGATCCACCTACGCTTGCTGAGTTCAACACGCAAGTAACCGGGCTGATCGAGGAGTTGGGTGCGGCGGCGTTCTGTGGCTCACCAGGAAATCCACCTCGATATACCTTGTTCGTTGAAGGAGATAGCGTACTTGCCGAACCGATGAATGCGCCCCGTCACCCTTATGGCGTCTACTGCACTCTCAGTGATGATCTGTCTGAAGAGCAGGCGGCTGAACATGTGCGTAACTGGCTGGAGTCGGGAGAGGCCTATGCGGATTTCCTCTCCATGAATGTGTGCCGGTACGATTGCTGATACGCCAAAGGGGCTGTTAGGCCCGGATCTGCAATCGGTTGACGTCATAGACAGAGAAAAAGCCTTTGACCAAATAGTTACTCAGATAACGGAGAACTGGCGTAGGTGTGACAGATGTGTTTGTGACGCCGTGTCTAGTGCAGTCAATGAGCCTACAACAGATATGGAATGGCAGCAAAATAACCTGTCAGCAATAAACTGGGTGTTTGCAGCCAAACGCCAAAATGCCTTGGTGCAGCGCGTGAAGCAATATAAGCCAACACGCAGCCTATCGAATAGGGGCGATCCAAGTATGAGCTAGATGAGATAGGCGGTCGGTTCATATTACTCCGCTTAGTTCGAGTTTAGCTAGTCCAGCTAATCCTTTCCTATAGGGTTGGGTGGGTATTTGGACCCCCTAAAGTCACCAATCATATGCCCTCATGGCAATTCTGTTTCTGTGCCCGATATCAGGAAATGCCACCATGCCAAAACAGTCAGGGATAGGTGTTTTATTTTGTGCTTTTTATTCAAATGTCGAATATATCGCATTCCTAATTTTAATTTCTCTTTCAATAGGTAGATGTCTATTCTGGTGCCGGATCACCTGGTGAAGCTGATAGAGGTATCCACACGATAAACGAGATTCAGCAAGGGATCTGTTATAGGTCTTTATAAAATCAACAATGCGATCAATAGAAGACTGGTGTGTGACCCCATTGCTGAAAGAGCCGCTATATAGGGATACGGCGGGCGGGTATTGCGTTTGACATACGGGATGGGGTATCGGAGATGTTGTGCACATTAGGAGGTGATGGTCGCCTTCATGAAGGAGAGGCATAAAAACAGATGCTGGTTGCCGCTGCCCTGATCGCCCTTGTCGTCGGAGTCGTTCACTCACTACTTGGCGAGATTCTCATTTTCAGCAAACTTCGGGATTCGGGTATTGTGCCGACCAGGCCAGCACATCCACTTAGTGGGCGTAACGTAAGAATCCTCTGGGCCACATGGCATTTGGCGACTGTTTTCGGCTGGGCATTTGCAGGAGTCCTGTTCACGCTGGCGCAGACAAGTGATGCTTTTCGCTCGGCCACATTGAATGCGACGGTTTGTGCATTTTTCACGGGGTCGATACTGGTTTTCATCGGCACCGGCGGCCGACACCCTGGTTGGATCGGCTTATTGGCTGTCGCGGCATTGACCATGTACTCCACAACAGCATGAAAAGTGACTGTTCAAAGGAAAAGAGCCCGGCAACCTGGACAGTCTCACAAGCCCGGCAGGCAGTACTGGCTATTGCGTCGTTGAGGCTGTCGGAAAACTCCATAATTCGATAAAATCAGATAGACAATAACAGTGCATGGAGAAAGGAAGATGGCACGTTATAAGGATT
>JBFNJI010000014.1:0-139968 GCA_040793985.1 Candidatus Thiodiazotropha sp.
ACAGGCCACCCACTGCATAGCCGTCGAATCCGATATCGATCAACCCCTGCAGGGAGCGCTCGCGCAGCGCCTCGAACATGCCCCCCTGGACTATGCCGAAGAGGGCCGAGGGGTTGTCGCCGTGGGCGTCGCGGCTGCGTCGGGCCCAGCGCAGGGAGAGCTCCATGGATAACCTCGACGCCTCCTCCGATGCCGGGTAGGGGGTGCACTCGTCGAAGATCATGACGATATCGGAGCCCAGCTCCCGTTGCACCTGCATCGACTCCTCGGGACCCATGAACACCTTGCTGCCGTCGATGGGGGAGCGAAAGGTGACGCCCGCTTCGGTGATCTTGCGCATATCCCCCAGACTGAAGACCTGGAACCCGCCGGAGTCGGTGAGTATCGGTCTTTCCCAGTGGGTGAAGTCGTGGAGGTCGCCGTGTTTGCGGATCACCTCGGTACCCGGCCTGAGCATGAGGTGGAAGGTGTTGCCGAGGATTATCTCGGCACCCAGATCGGTTAACTCCTCGGGGGTCATCGCCTTTACCGTGCCGTAGGTCCCCACGGGCATGAAGGCGGGCGTCTCAACAGTGCCCCTTGGGAATTCCAGGCGACCGCGGCGGGATGCACCATCTATTTGTAAGACATTGAAATTCATAGTTAATTATTGAATCCATCCCCATATTCATCGGTCTGATCGAGGCTGGGGTCAGTGATATCCTGTAATCTTATTAGGGTTTTCCCTTGTTTTTACTTGACAACACCATCACTATATTAGAAAATGTTTATGTGCTGAATATTCTGACTCAGCACTTACACTCCTCCATCCTCCTTTGGTGGATATTTTACGCGCGGCACCCCTGCCGCGCTTTTTTTTTACCCGTTTGATTTTGCCTCAGGCGTCAGGAACATGGCATCGCCGTAACTGAAAAAGCGGTAACGTTTTTCAATCGCATGTCGGTAGGCCTTCATGATGCGCTCATAGCCGGCAAAGGCGGCCACCAACATCAGCAGGGTCGACTGCGGCAGGTGGAAATTGGTGATCATCGCATCGACGCTGCGAAACCGGTAACCCGGTTTGATGAAGAGCCTGGTATCACCCCGGTAGGGCGCGATGGCGCCATTGCCCGATGCCGCCTCCAGACTGCGCACACAGGTTGTACCGACGGCGACAACCCGCCCTCCCCGCGCCCGGGTCTCGAGAATCTGCTGACAGACCGCCTGGTCGACCTCGATATACTCCTTATGCATGACATGCTCGTCGAGATTGCTCACCCTTACCGGTTGAAAGGTACCGGCACCGACATGGAGGGTCACCTTCGCCCGTTTGATGCCCAGCTCATCGAGCCTGTCCAACATCGCCTGATCGAAGTGAAGACCTGCCGTGGGTGCGGCAACCGCGCCCGGTCTCTCGGCATAGACCGTCTGATAACGCTCCATATCAACAGCTTCATCGTCACGGGCGATATAGGGAGGCAGCGGCATATGGCCATGCCTGTTCATCAGATCGTAGAAGTCGTCGCCCAGCGATCGAAGGCAGAACAGATCACCCTCCCGTCGGGTTACTTCGACAGGCTGACTTCCCTCGCCCAACTCGATATGCGTACCCGGTTTTGGTGATTTACTTGCACGAACATGGGCCAACGCCACGCCCGGTTCAAGAATACGCTCTATCAGTACCTCTATCTTGCCGCCGCTCGACTTCCTTCCGAAGAGTCGGGCAGGCATTACCTGGGTATTGTTCAATACCAGTAAATCCCCCGGATTGAGCAGTGAAGGAAGGTCTGTGAACATCAGATCGGTTGGTTCATTCCCCCCCTGTACCAACCCAAGCAGACGGCTGCCGCTTCGTTCTTTGCGGGGAAACTGGGCGATGAGCTCTTCTGGCAAATCATAGTCGAAGTCGGATAACTGCATAGCGCGCGGATAGTAGCATGTCGTGGATATACGGTGAACAATTCACTTTTATAGAGGCAGGCGCTATCATCATGTATTGGAGTAATCTTTGACTGAAATGGATAGCCGCAGGACCGTCGCTCATTTGTCTCTATACCTGATTAATACAACTGTGTGGCTGTCATGGTCTGCTTCAGAGGATTAGGATGATCTTTGGTGGTGCACAACTTCTAAATCGCACATCCCGATGGCTTGTCGCCTCCGCCTTGACGGTTGTTGTGAGCATGGCCCAAGGCGAGATCGTACACCAGCAGCTGGAGAGCGGGATAGCCGTCAACGCTGAATATCTAGACACCGACGACCAAGCCCCACCGATCCTAATTCTCCACGGTTTTCTGCAAACCCGTGATTTCTTCACTGTGCGCCGGCTGGGTGAGGCCCTGCATGAGGCCGGCTACAGAATACTGCTCCCCAATCTGTCGCTGGGCATCAACAATCGTCGTCAAAGCCTTGCCTGTGAGGCGATCCATAATCACTCCATGGAACAGGACACAGATGAGATTGCCCTGTGGGTGGAGTGGCTGCAGAAAAAGACGGGCGAACCGATCACACTGATCGGCCACAGTTCAGGGAGTTTAAATCTGCTTGCCTATCTCGATCGCTTTCGCGACTCACCTGTTGCACAAAGCCTATTGATCAGTCTGATCGCTTTCGGCCAAGGCCCGATTGCGAAAGAGAGTCTCGAGGAGAAGAGACGGGCGGAGACCGACTTGCTCAAAAGCAAGGATACAATCTCCAGGTACAGGCTGGCATATTGCGACCACTACGCCAGCACCGCCGGTTTTTATCTCTCCTATCTTGCCTGGGATCCACAGCGTGTGCTGCAGGCCATATCCGACATGAATTCAAAGCCGACTATAATATTCGGAGGGGATGACAACCGCCTGAGCCCGGACTGGAAGCCACGTCTGCAATCTCTTGGTACACATATCGTTGAGATCGACGGGGCAAACCATTTTTTTGATCATTCCCATGAGTTTGATCTACTGGATAGTATCGAACAGTCATTGCAGAAGTTATAGGTAGAATCGCAGCACATGACCATTAGACCCAAACCGCTATCCTTCAGCCTTTTCACAACTCTGTTCGTGTTTCTCTTCCTGGTTCTGCTGTTTACCCTGGGCAATCTGACCTACATGCAGTTTGAAAAGCTGGACGACAGATTCCGCATCGCCGGCGAGCAGAGCGCGGCCGCTGAAATTGAACTGGCACTCGCCGAGGCGATCAGCCTGAGTGAGAACAAAACCCGCCAACTGGCCGCATGGGAGGAGGTAAGACAGCAGCTCGACAACTCGACCTTTTACAGTTATTGGTACAGATACAGGGCAAAAAACAATCAGTTTGTAACCTCCTATACCCGGGACGTCGCCATATACGACAACCAGGGGCGTGTACTCGCCCCTATCGATACCTCGTTGCTACCGTTTAATGTGGATACGACCAGTCAGGGTCACTCTATTTTGGTCAGGGATTCCATTCCCTTGGTCCTGGTTGTCTCTCCCGTTGTGGATCGGTTGAGCGGTGAGACGCAGGGATATCTCGCGACCTTAAACCAGCTGTTTACAATCTTTAACAGCCTAAGCCACTTCAACCATATCGAGCGCAACAGTATCAATGTCACCATCGCCGATGCAGAGGGCCTTTCTAGCCAGGCGCTGTTGCAGCAGCTTGATTATCGCCTGACTGGCGATCCCTATGCCGCCGCAATCAAACCCCTGATCAAAGAGTCCCTGCTTCAGCTCGCCGCTACCGCGCTGATCCTGACACTGTTCATCTTTCCCTTGGCCGCCTGGCTGCTGAACCGCCCCATCCTGCAGTTATCCAAACAGATCGATATGCTGCAGAGATCACCCTACTCACCGGTAACCCAGGAGAACACCAAACCGCTGTTCATCAAGGAACTGGATAAAATACAGACATCGCTCTACGCATACCACAATAAACTCAGCCAAGCGCATACGACCCTGGATCAAAAGAATCAGGAGCTGGATGACCTGGCGCAACACGATCCTCTGACCGGCGTCATGAATCGCCGCGCGTTCGATGCCTATTGGAGAGAGGTGAGCGATGTCTACAAGCACAGTACCAACGAGATCTGCTTGATCCTGTTCGATATCAACCATTTCAAGGCGTTGAACGACACCTATGGTCACCATACCGGTGATGAAATATTGATTGCCATAGCACGGACGATCAAAAGCATTCTGCACAATCGGGAACAGCTCTTCCGACTGAGCGGTGATGAGTTTGCAACCATTCTCATCGGCACCCCGCTGCGCAAAGCCATGCAGATTGCCAAGCAGTGTCATCTGGCCATCACCAACTATCCCTTTGACAAGCTCGGCATCAATGAGCCGGTAAGGATCAGCATTGGCCTGGCCGACACCAGCACGGATAGCGATGAGGATATCAATGCCCTGCAGTGGCAGGCGGATGTCGCGATACACTTCGCCAAACGACCCGGCTACTCCGGTATCGTACATTTCAAACCGGAGTTGGCCGAAAGTGCCCGTGGCCTCTTTTCCAGTCAAACCCACAGCGCCGTCTACGAGGCCGTCACCCGCGGCACCGGCCTGGTCATGCACTACCAACCCATCGTCGACCTGGAAACCGGCAAGCCCCAGTATTTCGAAGCCCTGGTGCGTATCGACCATCAGGGGAAGCTGATCATGCCTTCCCATATATTCCCCCTGGTCGAGGCCCGCAGCCTCGACCAGGACCTCGACTTCCACGTCATTGAGAAGACAGTCTCCGATCTTCAGCAAGGAAGGATTCCGACAAACACGGGGGTTTCGATAAACATCTCCGCCCCTACCATCGTGGAGAAAGAGCTGCTGAACCGGCTAGCGGCGTTCAAACCCTTCATGGATAACTACAAACTGCTGATCGAGGTCACGGAGACCGCCCTCATCACCCAGCTTCAAACCGCCAGAAAGAACCTGGAGATCCTGCGCACCATGGGATTCACCATCGCCCTGGATGACTTCGGCAGCGGCTACTCATCGCTGCGCTATCTTGGCGCCATGCCGGTGGATGTGGTGAAGTTCGATATCACCCTCACCCGTCTGGTCGACGACAGGGCGAACAATCTGATCCTCAATCACCTGGCAAAAATGATTACCGAATCGGGCCACCTGCTGGTGGCAGAAGGCATAGAGACGGCGCAGATTGCGGAGCAGCTGACCAAGCTGGGGTTCCGCTATGGACAGGGCTACCATTTCGGACGGCCAGCACGATCCATCGGCAACCCCGCTTCCCCGGGCGATGCCACTAAATATTCTGCATAGTACTGAAAAATCAGGTATACTTTGCGGCCTTCGCGACGCCGGGGTGGCGGAATTGGTAGACGCAGTGGATTCAAAATCCACAAGCTATTTTGTATCCCGGAGGGAGAGAGTTACAATCCAAGCAACGCCAGAGTGGTGAAATTGGTAGACACAGGAGATTCAAAATCTCCCGCCAGCAATGGCGTGCCGGTTCGAGTCCGGCCTCTGGTACCATCTTCTTTCCCTTTTCTAAACCCAACGGATTATTTCCCGCCTCACACCCTAGATAGAAGTCTTGGGATGCATCTGGGATACAAATGCGAGTAATCTGAAAAAATATATTGGTAATCGTTAGGCCAATCCATATTTTTTTCGTTAGTACATTTCAGAGGATAGTATCCACCTATAATTTTCGTGAGTACCTGTATAGATACCGTAATCGACGGTATCATCTCTATTTAAATAAGCTTTTTTATCTTCATCTTCAATGGCTTATTTTCCTGCTAAACGGTAATACCATGCTCAGAAAATCCTTGAACAAACCAATTAGCCACGTACGATTTAGTTATCTTCAACCGTGACACAAGTGCTTACTCTTCAAGAACTCTGTAATGAGGAAGCCAACCAGTCAACCATTGCACGCACCCTTGCTGATAACAAGCGAGCATGCGGATACACCAAACTCAATGGCAACGCTGGTGGTTCATAATCTGATAAAACCTTCACCAAACGTCCATCTTTGAGATAAGGCGCTGTCTGATAACAAAGGAACCGCCCGAAACCCACACCGGACAAACAGGCACGTAACGATGCCCCCACCTGATTGCAGGTAAGCGTGCTCTTGATGGGCACAACCTGCTGTTGCTCAGCTTGTACAAATTCCCATTCGGGGCTGCTCGACATTCCAGTGAACTGAACGCAAGGCAAATTGCTCAGTTCGTCAGGTTGCTCCGGTACGCCGACCTGTTCCAGCAAAGCAGGGCTCGCGCAAACAACCTGCTTAACCGAACTGACTGGTTTTGCGATCAGGGTTGAGTCTGGTAAGTGCGCAATACGCACAGCGATATCGACACCCTCCTCCAGAAGATCGACCAAACGATCATGAAGTGTCAGATTCACACGCGTTTTCGGATAACGCTTAAGGAATGCGGAGACAGCCGGTGCCACATGCATCTCGCCAAAACGTATAGGCGCAGTAACAGTGATCAAACCCTGGAGCTCTGACTGGTGTTGCCCGAGTGACCGCTCAGCCTCCTCGACATCTGCGAGTATCTTCCGGCACTGGTCCAGGTAGAGCCGGCCTTCTTCCGTCAACGCAATGCGGCGTGTTGTTCGGTTAAATAATCGCACCTGCAGTGAGTCTTCCAGAGAAGCGAGCACTCGTACCACAGACGGCAGGGATTTATCCATCACCTCAGCAGCCGCTGTGAGGCTGCCGTGTTCCGCAATTTGAACGAATGTAGTCATCGCCTGCAATTTATCCATCCCCAAAGATTACTCCGTTTTTCGCAATAGTTTAATAGGTAATTAGGCATTTAATAATCCCTATTGAAGAATCAGACTTACTCCTACGCGGCATGACCGTAGACATCAACTCGATAACAGGAGCAAATCATGAAAGCAGCAATTCTCATTCATTCCGATCCAAAAGCCGGCGAAGAGGCGTTAGGCCGCGTCTTCAACGGCCTGGCCGTGGCCCACAACTTCAAACAGCGGGGCGATGAAGTCCAGGTCCTCTTTCTCGGTACCGGCACGCGCTGGATTGCGGAATTGAGTAAGCCGGACAACCCAGTGCACGGCCTGTTCAACCTGGTCAAGAACCAGGTCACCGGTGTCTCCCAGGCATGCTCGGATGTGTTCGGTGCGGCCGACGAGGTTCAGGCATCGGAATTCGCCTTCCTCAACGACAATCCGATCCCCGGTACCGCCGGTCTGCCCAGTGTTGCCCGCTTGATGGAAGAGGGTTTCAACGTGCTGATTTATTGATCAGCTCTGTCAGTCGGAGCTCCGAAGCTCCGGCTGCCGTTTCAACCACGTCGGAGCATACTCATGGGACGGCTTGATCTCTATCACGAAGGTGAGCTTCATGTGCAGGTGAAAACAGGCCTCACAGAAGAGGCTAGAATGGTAGCCGGGGCCATACAGTCCTATATCCATCCGGGTGCTGCCAGCTTTGTCGGCCAACAGGCGATGGCAGTGCTGGGCAGTCTTGATACGAACGGGCGGGTCTGGGCCTCTGTCGTGTTCGGTGCTCCGGGGTTTATTGTTGCCGTTGACGGTCGCACACTGACTATCCAACGCAGTGCCTGCCATGCTGCCGCAGGCGACCCGCTGTGGCGCAATCTCGAAACCAATCCGCAGCTTGGCATGCTGTTGATCGAGTTGACCTCCCGCCGGCGGTTGCGTGTCAACGGCGTGGCTCGCTTCAACGAGGAGAGCGACTGCCTGGTCGATGTGCAGCGCGCCTATGCCAACTGCCCCAAATACATCCAACGTCGTCGCTTGCATTTTCCCGAGATGGCTGACACCGGCGTCCAGTACGACTGGCTGGAAGGTCGTGAGCTCAATGCGGCGCAGCAGGACCTGGTCGGTCAGGCAGACACCTTTTTCGTTGCCAGCGCACATCCTGAACAGGGGGTGGATGCCTCCCATCGAGGCGGTCATCCCGGTTTCGTCCGGGTGCTGAGCCCGCGACGGCTGCGTATCCCCGATTTTGTCGGCAACAATATGTTCAATACCCTGGGTAACTTCGTCAGCTACCCCAGTGCCGGGCTGGTATTCATCGATTTTGAACACGCGCGCGTCCTGCAGCTGAGCGGGAGACCCGAAGTACTGCTGAAGGAGTCGGATGATCGGGGAGAAACCGGCGGTACGGCCCGCTTCTGGGAGTTTGAAATCGAGTCCTGGCGCGAAAGCGGCCTGCCGTTACGGCTTGAATGGGAGTTGCTCGACTACTCACCCCACATCCCGAGCACCCCCACCGCCGGCGGTAAAGCCGGTTTGGCGTCACTATCGCTCAGGGTGGAGCGGACCCGGATGGAAACCGGGCATGTGAAGGGATTTTATTTGGTCGCGGTCGACGGTGCCGAGCTGCCACCGTTCGAAGCCGGGTCGCACCTGCCGGTTCAGGTGCGTGACCGGGAAGGCCATTGGGTGGAGCGCCACTACTCCCTGCTGTCCGACCCGGCGGACCGATCGCATTACCGCATCGGTGTAAGGCTGGAGCCGCAGGGTCGCGGCGGATCTCGCTACCTGCATGAATCCGTGCGGCCGGGGGATCAGTTGCAGGCCATGCCGCCGAGAAACGCCTTCCCGCTTGTTGCCGATGCAGACCACAGTATCCTGCTGGCCGGCGGTATAGGTATCACGCCCCTGATCGCCATGCTGCACGTGCTGAAGGCCGCGAACCGCTCCTTTGAGCTTCACTACAGTGTCAGGACGCCCGCCGACCTGGCCTTCGGACAGGAGATCAGATCCTTGGCCGGAAAGCGGGCTCGGTTCTACGCCTCAGGAGAGACCTATGGATCAAGGCTCGATCTGGCACGGCTACTCGAGAGGCCGACTGCCAATACCCATGTCTACGTCTGCGGTCCGCGCAGGATGATAATTGCCGTTCGCGAACTGGCCCGAGAGCATGGTTGGCCCCAGGAGCAAATCCACTTCGAGAGCTTCGGCGCGGCCTCGCAACCGCACGACAAAAAGATCACTGTTGAGCTGGCGCGAAGCGGCATGACGCTCAGCGTTCCGGCCTCCCAGAGCATTCTCGATACGCTCTTGGAACAAGGTCTGGCCGTGCCTCACGAGTGCAAGCGCGGCGAGTGTTCACTCTGCGCGACGCGGGTGCTTGCGGGGGAGCCCGAACACCGCGATCTGTGCCTTAGCCCGGAGGAGCAAACCAGTTTAATGTGTATTTGCGTATCACGGACAATAAATCGCAAGCTTACTCTTGATCTGTAATCGGGCTGTACTAGAACATAAACGTTCAACCGCATGGGTTGCAAAAAACTTACATCGACATTCCAGAAACAAATACAATATTGCCTATAGGTTCACCGACAGCTTCATAAGCTTAAAAGAGTTCATACCAGAAACGGCATACCAGCCAACAAGTGCTCAGCTACAAGCGCTGGATTGTTCCACTCAGTTCTGCTTCAGAATGCGCTGAAGAGTCGTTCGGTGTCTCCAATGATATCCTACCCTGACTCCATCTCGCTGACCGGCATCGAAGTATCAGTCAGCAGTTCATATGCCCTCGACATTTACCTGCTTGCCAAATACACCAAGGGTGACTCACCTACCAAACGGTGAATCATTTTGCAAACACCGAACAAGATATTACAAGAATTTCTTCCGGATCCGTCAGAGTTCAATGCGATTACCGAATTTGCGCCATGCGATATCAAACCTGATCCAGCGTCAAATTAGCCAGTGCGACGATATTATGAATGACCTCCGGTTTTCGCTGACCTCGCGCCAGAACGGCAATACCCTGTAGGATACCGTTGATATATTGCGCCAGAGCTCTAGGATCAGTATCCGCTTTTAGCTGACCCTCCTCATGGGCTCTTTTTAGTCTTTCAAACAATATGTTTTCACGTTGGTCGTGAAGTATTGCGATCTTGTCGGCGATCTGTGGATACCCCTCGTTACAAATGATCCCCGAGTTCACCACCAGACAACCGGTTGGCGTTTCTTCTGCCGTATGCTCGTTATCAATCCATGTCAACAGCTGTCTGATTGCCTGCTTGCCATTAGATTCACTCTCCAAAATCGCTTTTACTTGTTCGATGAAGCGGTCGCGGTAGGTACTCAGTGCTGCAAGAAACAGTGCCTCCTTATTCCCGTAGGCTTTATAAAGACTCGGCCGGGTAATCCCCATAGCCGTGCACAGATCATCTAACGAGGAACCTTCGTAACCCTTCTCTAGAAATACATCGAGTGCCTGCTTCAGGGTGCTGTCTTTATCAAATTGTCGCGGACGTCCGGCCACGGTCTTACCTCTTGACAGATAATATACCGATCAGTATACAATGCGAATTGTGTACCGTTCAGTATATTATCTAATCTGTTCGTCGTACCAATGTTATGCCAACTTATACAATGGAGTATCATATGGAAAACATTCCTAAAAACAACCGCTTTCAGAATAAAGTAGTGCTCGTGACCGGCGCCACCTCCGGAATAGGTGAATCCACCGCCCTAGCATTTGCCAAGGAAGGGGCAAAGATGGTTATATCCGGTCGCCGAGCAGAAGAAGGTGAACGGGTCAAATCGGCGATCGAAAATCTGGGCACCGAGGCGCTTTTCGTTCATAGCGACATTTCTGATGAACAACAGGTCTCCGATCTGGTAAACAAGACCATCACCCATTTTGGTCAGCTCAATATTGCCGTCAATAATGCAGGTATTGAAGGGCAAATTGTTCCTACTACCGAACAGACAGCTGAAAATTATCGCCATGTTTTTGATATCAATGTGCTGGGCATGTTGATGAGTATGAAGTACCAAATTCCTGCGTTAATTGATGCGGGGGGCGGCGCTATTGTCAACATGGCGTCCGTCGCTGGGCTGATCGGTATGGCTGGAGGCTCGGTCTACTTTGCCAGTAAGCATGCTGTTCTGGGTCTGACCAAATGTGCAGCCGCAGAAGTCGGAAATGAAAATATCCGCATTAATGCGGTTTGCCCGGGATTAATCGATACCGCTATGGCAGACCGGTTTACAGGTCATAACGAGGAAGCGAAAGCGCAATTCGTCGCTGGGCACCCTATCGCCAGACTTGGCCAGACACAAGAAATCGCGGACGCTGTTTTATTTTTATCCTCGGATCACGCATCGTTTATAACTGGGCAATATCTTGTTGCCGATGGCGGCCAGACAATTTAGCGACTGAGTGGATCCTGGCATACTTCCTTTCATGACTTAATCGACAGTAGTGGACTGTTACGTATTGAATATGCATTTAATGCGTTACAGTCCACTCAAGGTGAGGAACGCGTTTATAAATTTTCGGCTCGACAAGTACAGTATCGCCGCCATACGCCACGTGCTGTATCTCAATTGGACCGATTTTTACGCCTGGCTGAAAAGACCGAGAAGCCCTCGCCAGATCAAGGATGAACGGTTGCTCTTCAAGGTTAAGCAATTCTGAGTGGAGCAGTTTTGCCTCCGGCTATCGCAACATCACCAAAGACACGAAGGGCGATGGCGACACCTATGGTGTTAGTCGTATTCATCGACCGACGAAGGTCGCAAGCCAGTCTGTAATCACCTTACCGATTTGATCTGGCGAATCTTCCTGCACGAGATGTTTCCCTTTGACTGTGATCTCGGTCTGATTAGCCCAACCTCTGCAAAACTCTCTTCTTGAACCAACTAGAATCGCCCCTGGATTGGCATTGACGAAGAGCTTTGGAATGTCTGATGTCGGCAGCCAGGCAGCATAGTCCCGGATAATCTCACCGACCTCGGGCGGGTTTCCATCCAATACGATCTGACGTGGCCAACTCAACATTGGGCGACGACTTTCTCCGGCTTTCAGAAAGGGGCGGCGGTATTCTTCCATCTCCTTGTCAGTGAGTTTTCGAATGACCATCTGGGGAAGCAGCTTTTCGATAAAGCTATTCTTTGTGAGTACTATCTGTTCTCCGGTTGGGGAACGAACCGCTTTAAGGAATGATTTGAAAGGCTCACTTATCTCTTTCCAGCTTCCTTCACGAACGATAGCTTCCATGTATACGATGCCCCTGACCGCTTCCTGGTGACGATTGGCCCAGTCGAATCCAAGCGCTGAGCCCCAATCGTGGAGCACCAGCACTACATTTTCATTTACATCGATTGCAGCAAGAAAAGCGTCCAAATATTCCCGATGCTCGAAAAAATTGTAACTGTTCGGACCACTATTCTCCAATTTGTCGGAGTCCCCCATTCCGATCAGATCAGGGGCAATGCAACGCCCCATATTCTCCACGTAAGGGATAATATTACGCCAAAGATACGATGACGTTGGATTACCGTGAAGGAATACAATTGGACTGCCCTGGCCGGATTCGATATAAGCCATTGCATACCCTCTGACGAGGACCCTTTTCTTTTCGTAGCAAACCTCTTTCAGCATCGATTAAACTCCAATCGTCGTAATAACTCCACCAGCGATAGCCGCATTGCTGTTACCCTCTCTTGGTGTGTGTCTCCGAGGTATGAGGGCCGCCTCTCTTGCGCACAGAGGAAATAAAGTCATGGATGATGACCAGGGGTACGCCAGCTAGGAAGATCACCCAAAAGGTCGGCTCGAACCAAGGCAAGCTCTTCTCTGCATCACTTCCCCAGTTGAGATTTCCGTGGATTGCGTACATGACCATCGCGAACATGCCAGCCCCAATGGGACCGGCGATAAGCAGGAGTGCTCGCTTCATAGGCCACCTCCATTACCAGCTAGAACACTCGAAGATGGGACATGCGTGTTGATATCCAAAACATCGACAGGGCCACTACTTTGGGTTTCTTGGTCCCCATCCGAAGGAACAACCAGCCAACTACTGACCCGTCGTGCCGCAGCCATACTTGCCCAAGCCGTTGCGCCCAATAGCTCCTTTTCACCGGGCCATGACTTGCGAAATGAGTTGATTACCTCATCGTCCACCTGGTAGGGGGCCAGTGCGGTGAGCAATGCCAGCCGGGCAGCGGGTTTCTGCTGATCGTTGACACCGGCAAGGGACTCTTCTATCCATTGTCGACTGATTCCTTTTGATTCCCCTTGCCACTTTCCAAGCTCCCGCCTCACCAAATCTTTGACAGTAATGTGTAAAGCATTATCACCCTCATCTTCAATGATCTCGATGCAGCCAGCGAATGCTGAAGCGATCCGGGTGCTAGAGGAAGCCCATTTCATGTCCTTCGGCAAATCAGCCTCGGGTATAAATCGCAGTGATTCACCGGCGACAGGCTGGCGGGCCGCGATGCGTTTACCTACGGTCGCACCGAAAATTCGTGCAGCCATACCCCTTAGACCTTTTGCACCAGCTGGTACAGGCATCGGCGTGTCGGTTAGAAAGACACTCACCATACGGTTTACGAAATGATAGGTGAGCGCGGTGCCGACGATCTCCGGTGTCTCCTCGCGAGTAAAAGGCGGCTGTCTCAGAATCTCGCTACCTGGCATCCGCGTCGCCGATGCCCACTCGACGATATCCCGCATGTGCGGATCCGGAATCACATCATGACTGTCGTTCAAAATCCCGTGCACCACGTCGTGGTCCGATGAGGCGTGCAACATGCCAGTGTGGGCGTCGACACAATAGGGGCAAGCATTGGTTCGCGAGACTGCCGCTGCAATAGCCTCCTTGATTGGCCGTGCAACCACGCCATCGACAAATTGAGCCTCGCGCCAGATACTCCAAGCAGCAGCTAGCAGTTCCGGTGCCGGTGAAAACAGGGTCAGCGGCGGCACCAGTTGAAAGTCACATCGGATCTGTTGATAGAGATCACTGACCTTGCCGCTCGCTTCAGTGGGAATTACGGCCCGGACATGACGTACCTGCTTGGGTGTCATATCGTCGACTACCCAGTTTTCTAGACCTGTAAGGATACTCATACTGCCCTCACCCGCTCTACAGCATGTGCGGCGGATTCCGTCGGTTGCCTCTCCGCCAGCAGCTGATACAAGGTATCGAGTGGTACATAATCACCCAGGTCCTTTCCATAATGAGCCATAATGACGGTACCGTCCGGTGCGATCAGGAATTCCGCAGGCATCATGGTCGTCGCTTCCGCAAACTTGGGAAAATAGCCATGTCTGAAGATCGCTTTCATGGAATACGCCGGTCTCAGCAGAAAACTACTGATAAAGCCGCTTAGCGACGGATTGACAGAAAATTTCTCATATAACTTGCGTTCCCTATCCGGCAAGATCGGGAAGGGGACCACTCCGTGCGCCAAATCCTGGCGGATGTGTTCTGCCGTAGACTCGAACACACCAATCATCTTCACACCAAGTTGGTCAAATCGATCTTTCGCGGCCATCAGCTTATGCACACGCAAATTACAAGGTGGGCAGCCAGCATGACGATAGAAGGTCAGATGAACAGGTGATGAACCATCTCCTGTTGTCGTTTGGGTATTGCCATGCACATCGGTTACTTCGAAAAAAGGGGCTTTGTCGCCGGGTTTAAGTTTCATTGTCGTACCTCATGGAGTCGGTTAGTTGAATTGAAATTACAGAACACCCGTTCTGTTTCCGGTTAAATTTTTTTAACTGAGTAAACTCAAAGCAATTTCTACGTACGCTTCATAGGCCTCATCGGATGGATTACTTTGTGCGTTGGCCGAGATCGAATGCACCAGCCCAACCAGGTAGTGGGAAAGTGCATTAACATCCTTGCCATCCTCCAGTTGACCTTTATGTCTGGCCCTCTCCAGGCACCTCAGAAACGTCGTCCGCAGACGTTCGAAAAACCGGCCGATATGGTCATGCACCGGGCCTTGCTCAGGCATCTCCAACTGAGTGTTGCAGATCAGACAACCCGCGCCATTAGAGTCATAGCGAGCGATCTGCGCGATCCGATGGAAAAAATGTCTCAATTCCGGCAATGCGGCTTCGTCTCTATGAAGTTCTTCCACCAACTCACCCAAGACGGTCTTCTCATAATGCTGTAACGAGAACAACAACAGGCGGTCTTTATCACCGAACTCCTGATAAAGTCCGTGGCGACTTGCTCCGGTTTTTTTAACCAACAGATCGAAAGGCGCCCCATGGAAACCGTTACTCCAGAAGGTGTGCATAGCCGCGTCTATAGCGAGTTCAGGACTGAATTTACGGGGTCGCGCCATAATTCTAACAATTACAGAATGATCGTTCTTTTAACATTAGAGAGGATGTTTCCGGAAGTCAAGCAGTCATTCATGGCAATTCTTTATATGTAGGCGCGAAAACCTCCGTTCACCCCTTAATAATTAAAAAGGAAAGTTGCGTCCAGCAGAGCGGACCCTGGCTTCCCCAATACCTCGGGAGCTCAAAAAAAGTTGACTTGACCGACCGGTCTATTATACTACAAACCATGAATCACGTATCCGACACCAAAGCGCGCATTCTCAACACCGCGCGCGAGCTGTTTCATGGACGTAGTTATGCTGACGTAGGCGTCAAGGAGATCTGTGAGTTCGCCAAGGTGCAAAAGGGAAGTTTCTATCACTTCTTCACCTCCAAACAGGATCTGGCGATGGCGGTTATTGACGACATGGCCGACGACTGGGCTAACGGCTTTGTCGCGGAGGCCTTCGACAAGAAACTGCAGCCACTTGAACGATTTGACTACCTGATCGATGCGGCATACTACTGGCAAAAGGCGGCCAAGGACCTCGAAGGCCGCATGCCTGGCTGCCTGTTTGGGAATCTAGCCTTGGAAGTAAGCACACGCGACGAGGTATTGCGTGCGAAACTCAACGCCGTGTTTCATAAGGCTAGTTCGCAGTTCCATGAGTCCCTTGATGAGGCAGTCGACCTCGGACACATAGCGCCGCTTGATACAGAGACAACTGCGCAGGCCATGCTCGCCTACCTCGAAGGGGTGATACTTCTGGCAAAGACGCGTAATGACCCAGAGGTGGTCCGCACCCTGGGTCCGGCGATTAAGACCTTGAGGATAGATAAAACCATAGAAAAGTGAGTTTTTTTGTTTGAATACTTGACCGACCGGTCGACTCATCGGCGTAAGATGCCGTTTATCTGAAATGTAGGAGAGAAAAATGAACGAAAACGTACACACCTTAGATGCTCGGGGCCTCAACTGCCCCCTTCCGATTCTAAGAACCAAAAAGGCCATTGCCGGTATGCAGGCGGGGGAGGTCCTGGAAGTTACCTCTACGGATCCAGGCTCTGTCAAAGACCTGGATGCATTCTGCAGCCAGACCGGTAACGAGATGCTCTCAAGCGAGGAATCGGGTGGCGAATTCCACTTTCGCATTCGTAAAGCCGGGTAGCTGGGACAGACAAATGAAATTCAAGCTTCATGATGCGGAGTCGGCCCCCGAAGCAACACGGTCAGAACTCGCTGCCGCTGAAAAGGCATTTGGAACCATACCCAATCTGTATCGAGGATTCGCCACCAATCCGGCAACACTGAAGGTCTACTTGGCCTTCAACGAATTTCTCAAAGAGCACGGTCAGCTCACACAGATTGAGCAGCAGGTGGTCTACATCACAGTCAGCGCGGAAAACGGCTGCACTTATTGCGTTGGTGCTCACTCGACACTTTCCACGATGGTAAAAATGCCTGAAGTGGTGTTGATGGAGTTACGCGAACAGAGGCCATTGTCTGATCCTAAGCTCAACCAGTTGCGTGAATTCACCTTGTCAGTAATGCAACAAAATGGCCATGTACCAGAAGCTGACCTGGAGGCCTTTCAGTCTGCCGGATATGACCAACGACATGTGCTGGAGGTGCTTACCATCCTGGCTCAGAAAACCTTGAGCAATTACTACAACCATATTGCTAACACGCCTCTTGATGACATGTTCGGGTCGCAACAGTGGCAACCAGCAGAATGAATGAACTCTGATGTTAATAGCAGGAGATTGTTATGAGTAATACCGCGAAGATTGCGAACGAATCGTCTGAAGACATGAATAGCTGGTTTGATCAGCGCTTTGAAGAAAAGATGGCTGAGCGGGAGGCCGCGCACATCCCATCGATGACCATCATCGCGACCAAGGGAACCCTGGACATGGCCTATCCACCATTCATTCTGGCATCCACAGCAGCCGCTCTCGGTTGGGACGTCTCCATCTTCTTCACCTTTTATGGATTGACTCTGCTGAAGAGGGAACTTGACCTGAAGGTGACACCACTCGGCAACCCCGCCATGCCAATGAAGCTACCTGAGGGACCTGCCTGGGTGCAGGGAAAGGAGCTGCCCATTCCCACATCCGTCATGTCACTTATGCCGGGGTTTCAAGGTATGGCGACCAATCTGATGCGTAAAACCATGGACAAGAAGGGCGTCGCGCGTATCGAGGAGTTACGTGAACTATGCGTAGAGGCCGATGTGAAACTCGTTGCCTGTCAGATGACTGTCGATCTGTTTGACTACGGCAAGGACGATTTCATACCAGAGATCGAGGAGTGGGTTGGCGCAGCAAGCTTCTTACCCCGGGCACTGAAAGCTGATGTAAATCTATTTGTTTGAGTTGAAAAGGAGAGCAGTATGACAACTCCAAACACCAGCCGCGTTGTTCGATTTCATCAGACGGGTAGCGCGGATGAACTAAAGATCGAGGAACTACCCGTAGCGGAGCCCGCCCAAGGCGAAATTAGAATTAAAGTAGAAGCTATCGGGCTGAACCGCGCAGAGATCATGTTCCGGGAAGGCCAATATCTGGAGACACCCGAACTTCCAGCACGCTTGGGATACGAGGCCGCTGGCATAGTGGATCAATTGGGATCAGATGTGACGGGGCTCAGTATCGGAGACCGCGTCAGCACCATACCGGGGTTCTCTCTGAATCAGTATGGCATCTACGGTGAATCAGCGATTGTGCCCGCCGCGTCGGTTGCCCACTATCCAGAGAATCTCACTCCCGGCGAAGGCGCTAGCATATGGATGCAGTATTTGACTGCCTATGGTGCACTGGTCGAGATTGGAAGCGCCGATGAAGACAAGACGGTCCTGATCACAGCCGCGAGCAGCAGTGTGGGGCTGGCGGCGATCCAGATTGCCAACATGATGGGGGCCAAGTGTATCGCCACCACAAGAGGGGCGGATAAGAAAGCGTTTCTTCTGGATGCCGGTGCGGATCACGTGGTGGTCACCGACGAGGAGGATCTCGCCCGATCGGTTATGGAGCTAACCCACGGAAAGGGTGCCGACATCATTTTCGACCCAATTGGCGGTCCCTTGCTAACTCAGCTCGCTGACGCGGCCGCACCTCAAGGCATCATCATCGAGTATGGCGCACTGGCGCCAGACCCGGCACCCTATCCACTATTCCCTGCGCTGGCAAAAAGCCTGTCGATCCGGGGTTACGTGCTGTTCGAAATCACCACTGATCCGGCACGACTCGAAATCGCCAAGCATTTTGTCTATGACGGCCTCGAATCAGGCGCGCTCAAACCGATCATCGACCGGACATTTGTGCTCGACGATATCGTCCAAGCCCACCGGCATATGGAATCCAATCGGCAACTGGGAAAGATTATTGTAACCGTTTAGTCCGTGGGAACTACCGTATGCAGGTCACTCCCCCATGGGGGGCATGCATCTGCATAGTGACCTTCCGCGCTGATGGAACGGACGATCAATGTCGTACGGAGACTGATATGAAATCCACAGACCAACTCGCATTGAAACTGGCTGACTTCGTCACTGCCCACCGCTGGTGGGTGGTGATCGCAGCACTGCTGCTCACAGGTCTCACCGCCTCCGGTGTCACTCAGCTCACCTTTGCCAACAATTACCGGGTCTTCTTCAGCGAGGAAAACCCGGATCTGCTCAACTTCAACTCGTTCCAGCAAACCTACAGCAAGAACGACAACATCCTGCTGGTACTGCACCCGAAGGAGGGTGAGGTATTCACCCCCGAGCTGGCGGAGGCGATGGAGCGGATGACCCGCGAGGCGTGGCAGGTCCCCTTCGTCAGCCGCGTCGACTCCATCAGCAACTTCCAACACAGTTGGGCGGAGGGCGACGATCTAACGGTGGGCGACCTGATCCGCGGCGGCGCGAGCCTCTCCCCGGAGACGCTGGCCGCTAAGCGCAACACCGCCCTCGCCGAACCGCTGCTCTACGGTCAGCTGGTGGCCCGCGACGCCCGCACCGCCGGGGTCAACATCACCCTCCACTTCCCCGAGAAGAGCCTCACCGAACTCCCCGAGGCGATCGCCGCGGCGCAGGCGATCGCCGACGGCATCGAAGCGGACTACCCCGACGTCACTGTCGCCCTCACAGGCATCGCCGCCCTCAACAACGCCTTCTCCGCGGCGGGCCAGTCAGACGCCATTACCCTGATCCCCGCCATGTACGGCGTGCTACTGCTGGTGATGGTCTTCACCCTGCGCAATGTCAGCGGTACCGCGGCGACCCTGATGGTGATACTCCTCTCCACCCTCACTGCTATGGGCATCACCGGCCACCTGGGGATCAGTCTCGACCCCATCTCGCTCACCGCCGCCATCGTCATCCTCACCCTGGCGATCGCCGACAGTATTCACTTCCTGCTTACCCTGCGCGTCCTGATGCAGGAGGGGATGGAGAAGCGTGCGGCAATCCGCGAAAGCCTGCGCATCAATTTCCTCGCCATCACCGTCACCAGCGCCACCACCATCGTCGGTTTTCTGACCCTCAATTTCTCCGATGCACCCCCCTTCAAACATCTGGGCAGCATCACCGCCATGGGGATCGCCGCCGCGTGGCTCTACTCGGTCACTTTCCTCCCGGCAGCCACCACACTCCTCCCCTTCCGCATCCAGCGTGAAGCGGACGGCCACTCCGGGGTCACCAACGTGATGGTACGCCTCTCGCGCCTCGTCACCGGCAATCACCGAGCCGTGCTTGTGGTCGGCGTCGCCGCCGTCGTCACCTTGGTGGCGATGGTGCCGCGCCTCACCCTCGACGATCAGTGGGTGGAGTATTTCGACGAGCGCATCCCCTTCAGAGGGGACGCTGAGTTCTCCATGGAGAAGCTCACCGGCCTCTACCTGATCGAGTACTCGGTCCCCTCCGCAGAGGCGGGCGGAATCAGCGACCCCACATATCTGTCCCACCTGGAACAATTTGCTCAGTGGCTGCGCACCCAACCCGGCGTCGCCCATGTCTACAGCTACAGCGACATCGTCAAGCGCCTCAACAAGAACATGCACGGCGACGAGGAGAACTGGTACGCCCTGCCGGAGGAGCGCGATCTCGCCGCACAGTACCTGCTGCTATACGAACTCTCGCTCCCCTACGGGCTCGATCTCAACGACCGCATCACCATCGACAAGAGCGCCACCCGACTCACCGTCACCCTCGACAAGGTCTCCACCGCCGGGGTGCGCCGCTTCGTCGACGCCACCCGCGAGTGGGCGGAGGCCAATCTGCCGCCCCACATGTGGCACGAGCCGACCGGGGCCACGGTGATGTTCTCCCACATCTCCCAGCGCAACATCGAGAGCATGCTCGGCGGCAACGCCATCGCGGTGGTGCTGATCGCCCTGATCCTGGTGCTAACCCTGCGCTCCCTCTCCCTGGGCGCCCTCAGCCTGATCCCCAACGTGGTGCCGATCCTCATGACCTTCGGCGCCTGGGCGCTGATCTCCGGCCAGGTGGGGATGGCGGCGGCCACCGTCTCCGCCACCTCGCTCGGGATCATCGTCGACAACACCGTCCACTTCCTCACCAAGTACCTGCGCGCCCGGCGCGAGCACGGCGACGACCGCCCGGCGGCCATCGAGTACGCCTTCCGCACCGTCGGCGGGGCACTGGTGGCCAACGCCGTCATCCTGATGATCGGCTTCGGCGTCCTCGCCGCCTCCGCCTTCCGCGTCAATGTGGAGATGGGACAGCTCACCGCCATGGCGATCTTCATCGCCCTGATTGTCGATCTGCTGTTACTCCCCGCCCTGCTGATGATCGGCCACAAGATTCAACCGGAGACCCTAGATGACGAACACGCAATCGAAGCCGCTTAAGAAGAGCCTTCTCGCCCTCCTCCTTACCCTCACGGGCACCGCTTTCACGGCGAGCGCCCAGGAGGGCACCGACCCCGGCTTCGAGGTGGCGGCACGCAGCGACCGCAGTGACCGCGGCTTCATCGACAGCCGCGTTGAGATGACCATGATCCTGAAGAACGCCGCCGGCCACGAGACCACGCGCACCCTGGAGCTGCGCACCCTGGAGGTCCCCGACGAGAGTGTCGGCGACAAGAGCCTGATCATCTTCCACACCCCCCGCGACATCGACGGCACGGCGCTCCTATCCCACGCAAAGATCCTCGATCCCGACGACCAGTGGCTCTACCTCCCCTCTCTCAAGCGGGTGAAGCGCATCTCCTCGGTCAACAAGTCGGGCCCCTTCGTGGGCAGCGAGTTCGCATTCGAGGATCTCACCGGCCAGGAGCTCAACAAGTACGACTACCGCCTCCTTGGCACCGAGGCGTGCGGCGAACTAACCTGTGACAGGGTCGAGCGCACTCCGCGCTACGAATACTCCGGCTACACCCGCCAGATCGCCTGGATCGATCGCAAGGTCTACCAGTTCCGACGCATCGACTACTACGACCGGCGCAACGAACGGATCAAGACCCAGAGCTTCGACGACTACCGGCAGTACGGCGACGTCTGGCGCGCGAAGCGCATCCACATGCAAAACCACCTCAACGGCAAGAGCACCGAACTGATCTTCGACGAGTGGCACCTCGGCACTGGCCAAGGTGAGGGCGACTTCCACAAGGGTGTGCTGAAACGACTGCGCTGATGGGCACACACTTTCGACATCTATCAACCCTGCTGGCCGCCCTGACGCTCTTTTCCAGGACAGCAGCGGCGTTTGATATCTCAGGGGAGGCGACGATCGAAACGCGCTATTTCCCGGACAGCCCGCACTACCTTGAGCAGTTTCGGGGGGCACAGACCACCCTCAGCGTCACCCCCGAGTTACGTTGGATTATGGGGAATGGCGACCGCCTCACCCTCATCCCCCACCTGCGCCACGACAGTCGTGACGACGAACGCAGCGACTTTGATCTGCGCGAGGCGTACTGGCTCCATGTAGACGGGGATTGGGAATGGTTGGTAGGGGTCAACCGGACCTTCTGGGGCGTCACCGAGTCGCGTCATCTGGTGGATATCGTCAACCAGACCGACGAGGTGGCCGCATTCGACGGCGAGGAGAAACTCGGCCAGCCGATGATCAACCTCACCACCCGTCGCGACTGGGGGAGCCTCGGCCTTTTTGTACTACCCGGCTTCCGGGAGCGTACCTTTGCGGGACCGGAGGGGCGTCTGCGACCGGCACAGGCGGTGGACACCGACCGCGCCCGTTACGAGAGCGGTGCCGGCAAGCAGCACATCGACCTCGCCCTGCGCTACGCCCACTACATCGGCGACTGGGACATCGGCCTGCACACCTTCCACGGCACTGGAAGAGAGCCACGCCTCATCCCCGAGGGCGGACGCCTTGTCCCCCACTACGATCAGATCCGACAGGTGGGTCTCGACCTCCAGTACACCCGGGAGGCGTGGCTCTGGAAACTGGAGGCACTGACACGACGACAGAACGGCGACAACTTCAACGCCGCTGTGGCGGGATTCGAGTACACACTCTACCAGATCGTCGACAGCAACGCCGATCTGGGACTGTTGGTGGAGTATCTCTACGACGGGCGCAATCCCAATCCCGCCGTCGCACCCCCCACCCCGTTCGACAACGACCTCTTTCTCGGTGCCCGTTTCGCCCTCAACGACACCCAGGACACCACCCTGCTGGCGGGCGTCGTCATCGACCGCGACGACCAAAGTCGCATCCTCTCCGTGGAGGCGGAACGGAGGCTGGGGAGTCACTGGACCGTCGAGTTGGAGGGACGCTGGTTCGAACAGATTGCCACGGACGGAGATCTCGCCGTCTATGCCGGAGACAGCTTCGTATCGATCCGGCTCGCGCGCCACTTCTGATATTTTAGGAGAACTTCTTGACCATTAATCTCTTCACGCCCATCGAAATCGGCCACTACACCCTCCCCAACCCCATCGTCATGACCCCGCTCTCCCGTCGCCGTGTCGACCACGACGATAGCGGCTCACCGGAGAACCAGGTCCGCTTCCTTCTGGAGGTACTCGGAGCGATGATCGACGTGTGGGGTGCTGAATGGGTTGGGGTGCGAATCTCCCCCACCCGCAGCTTAACGATATATCCGACTCCAACCTGCAGGAGTATAACGCCGGTGGATTCGGACTCAATGAGCCCGACCCCGACACCTTTTACACTGACGGGGAGAAGGGGTCTATCGACTAACGCGCACAAAAAACGCCGCGGAGAGTTGGTCCCGTGGAGTATAATCAATATGTGCAACTTTATTTACAATATGCCCAATGCCACGGTTCATACACAACCCCACATGAGTTACCCTTTGGGTAAGATAATGAAAATGAATAATCACAACCATTATCTACTAACCATCTGAAAGCCTCAGTAAGTTCAAATCTATCACTCAAAGGTTCGCAACCAGGAGTAGTAATATCAATTGCTCTTCCTGTGTGATGTTCACTGTAACCAGGAGCTGCACTCACTTCCAGTATTTTTTCAATACTATGGCCTTGGCTTAGTTTGTTTTCAATAATTTGTTGTTGCTTGTTTACAGACCTAAATGCCGAGACGATACTTAATTGAATACCGTCTTCATATGCATTTTCTCTCATCTTATTCCATGAGGCAGCCGCGGTGCTTGAGAGATATTGAATTCGGTGGAAAACATCCTGCCCAATTTCCACTAATTCTTTTTCTTCATATTGAATAGTCAACCCATACCTAGATTCGTAGTCTGAGGGAATAGATAGGTGGTTACATATGACTCTTATTCTTTCTTCAAACATCCGCATCACTAAAAATTAAAGCTGGACTGAACCCTACGTCCCCTCAGCACATAGCGCCTACAGCAGAAGCAAAAATGGAGCGTAGCGGAATTTTTGTCCCGCTAACTGTATTTGTTATACTTTATTTGGCGGATGCTCTTCATACTGTAAAACGCCCTCCGGAATAACTTCCCAGCTTGCTTTAGAGCCAACAAACTGGTGATAGCTAATTTCAATCTCTGGGTCTTCGTTGATGCAGCCTAGCGTCACCCCATGAATCTCACCTTGGTAAAGGCCACATAGAGTGGAACCACATTGTTTGCAGAACTGTAAACCGAAACCATGTTTGCCCACGTACGAGGTTAAAAACTCCGTACCACAAACCCAACGAAAATCAGTTGACTTAACCAATGCGTAAGCCGAAGCTTGGGAGCTAAATGCTTTTCTACAGCGGGAACAGTGGCAAGAGCGAGCATCTTGAAGGTTACCTGTAGTAGTCGCGACCTGATCTGACAGTTACCGGTTCTGACACGGTGCCAGTTGTCAGATCAGTTCAAATTACCGACCTTTTCATCCCATAGCTGCCGTCCGTCACGCAACGTCTGCATGGGTGTTCTTCCGCAACACATCTTGCCCTGATGTGTTCGCTCATTATTGTAAAGATCGACCCAGGCATCCAGATCTGTCTGTAGGTCATCAAGTTCAGCATAGACCTTTTTACGGAATGTGATCTCGTAGAATTCCTCTTTCACCGTGCGATGGAATCGCTCGCAGATACCGTTAGTTTGCGGGCTGTATGCCTTGGTGCGTGTGTGATCAACATCGTTGATCGCGAGGAACAACTGATAGTCATGTCGCTCTGGCCGCCCACAGAACTCGGTTCCACGGTCAGTCAGGATACGTAGCAGATCAACGCCTTCTGACTCCAGCAGCGGTAGTACACGGTCGTTAAGCAGGTCCGCAGCAGTAATCGGTGTCTTCGTTGTATAGAGCTTGCAAGCAGCTACCTTGCTGTATGTATCCACGAAGGTCTGCTGATAGATCCGACCTATGCCCTTGATCGTGCCCACATAATAAGTGTCCTGTGAGCCGAGATAGCCCGGATGTTCCGTCTCTATCTCGCCATGGGCCTCGTTGAGCGTCTGTTGGCGCTCCAGTGCAATGACCTGGGCTTCGGTGAGCACCAGCCCCTTTTCGGCAACTTTCGCCTCCAGCGCACGTAAACGTAGTTTGCGGCTCTGAAGCTGGTGGCGCAGCCAGATACTGCGTACCCCGCTGGCTGAGACAAACACTCCTTTCTTGCGTAGTTCGTTGCTTACACGTACCTGCCCATGAGCCGGGTATTCCAATGCGAAATCCAGCACCGCTTGCTCAATCTGAGGCTCAACTCGGTTCTTGGTGTTTGGTTTGCGCCGATTCTTATCCAGTAGTGCTTCTACACCACCTTCATCTCTGGCGGATTTGTAGCGATAAAACGTATCTCTGGACACGCCCATCATCTGACAGGCTTTAGATACATTACCTAGCTCCTCAGCCAGGTTCAGCAATCCAAGCTTGTTTCCTATGATCCTCTGTGTAGACTGATTCATGAGGGTTATCTCCATGGTTCTTTTTGAAAGTTCGCACTTCCATCAGAACCGATAACCCTCACTTCTTTCAAGCTAGGTGTCAGATCAAGTCGCGACTAACTCAGTTACCACTTATTTCATACTTAATTTTACCGCAAAAACACTCACCAGTTAATTTCACTTATATTCTCCTTAATGCATCGGCCCTACCAACGTAAAGTGGACACCCTAATCATGCGTTCTGCGCATAGAAATTGGTTTCGTAATCAACGGGACTGATATATTCGTTGGCCGAGTGTCGTCTGATTCGATTGTAGAACACCTCAATGTACTCGAATACATCCTTGTATACGTCGGTCACCTGCTTGTACTCGTTGGCGTAAATCAACTCAACCTTTAAACGGATGAAGAATGACTCTATCGCAGCGTTGTCCCAACAGTTCCTTTTGCGTCTCATACTCTGCACGAAGGCATCCTGTTGCAAATCGACCGGCTTTTCGGGCAGCTGCTGATCCATAGTCTGTTCTCCGTGACTAACCGTCATGGTTAAAGTCTAGTCTGCGTCCAGCCCCGCTTGTAGGCGTTTCCGAACAAATTCGACAGCCCCAACGCCGTGTTCAGCGGCAAAATGGAGCTCAGGGGAATTCTGTCCGACTGCAACACTTTGTTAGTTGACTCATACTCTCGAAGACGCATCCAAGCTAAGGGGCCACTCCCCGATTACTATTTCATTATCTTCATCATCATACTCTATAAACTTAGCTCCAATGATCTCTGAAATCTCAGTTCTACTCTTCATTCTTAACTTAGGCTTGATATACAACCCTTGACCAATAGATGAATACAAAGAAGGAACGTACTCATTCAACTTTTCATCCATCTCCGGATCTAGGATTTCGATGTATGAACCTACATCGTCGTCACCAATATACCTTGCCAAGTAGTATCGTTCATCTTTTTGAACCAACGCAGCACTATACGGGGACATTATGCGGCCATCGAAAACATTAACCCAATCCCCAACATCAAACGGACTATCATTAATGTTTTGAATCGGTTGATGTAAAAAGTCATCAGTACCGGGAGACGTTACCCACTCCTCTGGCTGATCGAATCCTTCTTCAAACTCAGTGTCGTAGTAAGCGATTAATATAGCTTCATCTATACTCACATTTTCATAATTCTTCAAAACCCTTTGACAACATGAAGACTCACCGTAAAACATGAAAAACAGTAAGATCTCCGTCCCATTGCTCATCCACGACCAAACGAAACCAACATCTCCTTCAATAATATAGCTGCGTCTATATTCGATTTTCAAATCATCTGGACCGCAGTTTACGTTTGCCGAAATTTTCGCCGCTAAACATTCATGATCTGGAATATACCAATCCCAATATTTTCCGGCGTGAGGCACTAATATATTTTTTCCAATGAAGCTTGGATTCACACCAACCTGAGTCTTTAAGGGTGGAAATGGGTCGCTTATGGTATTGCCGCTAGAATCAAACAAACCATATTTTTCCTCCAGCAATTGGAGTTCCTTTTCATCAACAACCCCATACGTAATACCATCAAGGCCCACATGCCACTTCCTATATGCGCGCAAAGTGCTAGCATTTGGCTCATCTTGATCCGAACATATCCTCCACTTCGAGTTTAAATCGATATACCAGAACCCTTCAGTGCCATACTCATCATTCTCATAAATACGAAACCAACCATCATCATCCAGAATAGACTGACAAAACTCGACAAACTTATTCGAAGAAAACTCCAATGCGCTATCGGATGAAATTTCAATATATTCTCGACCAATAGATTTTGAATTCAGACGGTAGGCACCATTATCTTTTAAGAACGACATAATTTTATCAACATTATGTTCTTGTGTTTTTGGTGCAAGAACTATAAAAGAACCTTCTGGCATCGAACTCTCCTATTATCATTTCACTGCAGGTTATAAAACAGGCACGACATGAGACATGTGGTGCCGGCACAATCGTGCCAGTATCGTGCGCCTTGCGTTACCACATGCCCGGTTTATAGAAATCAATCGCATTTTCTTTGAACACCTTCGCGGCTTCCGTACTACCCAGAACATCGAACACGATATCTGCATCGCTGCTAAGAAAAGGCCTAGGTGCCCTGGTTGAGGGCAAATCAGTGCCAAACATCAACGCATCAGGATTAGCTTGGTATAGCAACTTGATGGCCTGTGCCGCGTCGAAGTCGATACGGCTGAACCCCGAAGCTTTGACCTTCACGCCTTTCTCTGCGAGCCTAAGTAGGTTAGTTAATCCCGCTTCACGCAACCCTAAGTGATCAATGCTGACAGCGGGAAGCTGCTCCAAGGTCACAGACATTTGTTGCAGCTCGGTGGAATCAACGTACAGCTCAATATGCCAGCCTGCCAACGCATACACTCTGTGGGCCATCGACACCATCTGATCAAGGTCCGTTGAGGTGCCGCGGTACAAATTAAACCTCAACGCGCGGACACCAGCGGCGTGCAGCTCAAGTATCTGGTCGTCTGGCGTCTCCGCTGGAAGCTGTGTGACTCCGACAAAAGCGGGGCCCAGGGCCTTTAGCGCCGCCAGCAGATAACGCTGATCGAAACCCTGAAAGGAACCAGAAACGATCGCCCCGCCAACAAGTTTGTAGCCTGATATGCGTTCTAAATAATCGTCAGTGGTGAACGTACGGGGCAGATAACCACTATTCGGTACCAGCGGAAATCGAGGATCGATAATATGCAAGTGGCTATCAAATAGATCAATTGCTTCTGGCAAATCCAGGTTCCTTTGGAGATGAGTTCGCGTACCAGTAAGAACACCGTCACCCTGACAATTATCACGATGAGGACGCATTCTGAATGAGTGCTATCACTGATTCCCGCTCACTGTCCTGTTTATGGCACTGCGCTATCGACAATGCCGTACGGCGTTGAGTGGTTCTTATGCTAATGTCGGCACCTTTGTTTAAAAGGTATTCAACCAGTTGCGGGCGATTCTGGGGCATTTTCCTCTCCCGCGGGTTCGTCCCCACGTCCCCACACGCATACATCAAAGGGGTTGCATTGTATTTGTTCACCCCGTTGACATTGGCGCCGTTCTCGACCAATAGCCTAACCGTCGCTAAATCGCCCGACTCGACAGCTGCTCCAAGAACAGTCTGTCTCTGCAAGGTGTCCAATGAATTTATCTGGTATCCGTTCTCAACCAATCGCTGCATAACTGGCTGCATCTTGTCACCGAGCTAAGCAGCTGATACCGGCATGTTCTCCGGGTCTGAAAAAATATCTGCGCCACCATCGATCTGCTCTTGCACTCCTTTACACCACTCCGAGTCAGAGTACCTCAGCTACCACTTCTTCCCGAAGCTGGTCTCCATCAAACCAGTACCTTCGGGCAAATTCATCACCCTCCAGCCTGGCCTCAATCTCCTGCGCTCCGCACAACTGAAGCAGCCCCAGAATGTGGTCATCAAGTCCTCGCCGTCGATTCCGGTCATAAAGTCCAACACGAATCGGCCACTATCACGACAGTAACTTTCTACATCGAGCTGCTCCATCAACCCACCATCGAACATCGCCTCAAGCTGCTGCGACGCATCCTCCCCGAAGAACTCTAGCCGCTCCTGCAATAACGCTCCCAACTCGCCATTCAGCGCACCCTGCAGTGCCTCATCCATCTGTAAGGCTCCTGATTCGGGCATCGCGAAGGACACTGTATTAAAGATCTCCATCGCGCAACGACTCCATGCAACCATCACCACCAGCTCTCAAACAGCAAGCTGAGCTTTTTGAAATAGCTCCCCATGTACCTATTAAACAAGCGATGAATTTCCATCGTTTCTTTGAACCAACATCCGTCGCCAATAATCCCTCCCAGTCGTGATCCATCTCCATCCAAACTACGCTGGAGCTTCAATCAGCGACCAACATACTGCAACTAACAACCCACCATGCGATCGACTATTGCCGTGTACCGATACACTCCCCATCTGAGAGCACTACCGATGTTCGCCGACTCGATACCAATCGATGCTAACTGAAACTATGACATAACCTCATTTCCCACATCGTCTTTCGGATCCATATAATCAAATTGATCACTCGGCTCAAAACCGCTCTGCTTTGCAGAGTTCCAGAGTTCAGAAAATTCGCTCGGTAGCTCCTTGCAATCTAGAGCTCTCACCAACTCGTCCACAAACTCCTTTCGCCGACCGGTATCGCTTTCGATAACTGCCGACCGCTCCTCTTTCTGCTTCAACGTCAACTTATCCAGACTGTACTCTTGAATCAAAACCAGCACATTCTGCAACCAGTTCTGTCCCTGCTTTACCCGCCCATGTGAAGATCTCTTATAACTAAAAAAAACACGATGCACATAGGGCAACGTCGAAACCCAAAAATCTATCAGGTGGCTCCATTTCACATCCGCCTGCGGCGTATTTCCTGCCAACCAGTGATATACATTAAAAATCCAGTCAAAATAAATACGGTTAGCCGGCACGGGATAATCGACGCACCGCCCCTCGAATACGTAGCCGTTCTCGACGTAACCATTACCGAGGAGATAATCAATTACTTCAAGCTCTGTTTGCATATCCCAGCCCATCGCCATTCGGTACTGGTTGTCAAAATGAGCAAAGCTCTCCATGTAACGTCTCAGATCAAAATCATCGCCTAGCCAACGTGGTATATCTTCCGTTATATATCTACGCCAACGTTCACGGGTCTGCACAGGACAATAATTGGAGGCTCTTTCAAAATCGTGTTTATACTCCCCATATTTATCTTCATTACCGTAGTCAAACTCTAGCTCAAAAAACATCGGCCTGATCTGCTTGATCTGTTTACGGCTCAAGTGGCCACTCAGGTCACGGACACGCCCCTCCCAAGTCTCTTCTCGCTTTACTAACCACGCTGGGTCGTTCAAGTCCGGATCAATCATTGTTATCTAAAACTCCGTACGTTTGCTAACCAACTGTGAACCATCGCCCCCATCAGGAATTCGCCCTCGCCATCTATGGTTTCAAAAAACCAGATCCTAACGCTTTTAAGGAAAACGATTATCTCGAGACTCCTTTGCTTCCAACCGCTTTATTCCTTTGTTCAAATGCTTCGGCAAGAAAACCACGAACAACAATGTCACCTGACACAGCACAGCAATAACTTGTAAACAACGACGTCTGCTAGCGCTTAGTCGGGATTAAACTTGCGTGCTCGTGCCATTTGAAATCTATTACAGAACCTATGTTCTATAACTAGTTTACCCGAGCACCGATGTCAAGAGCGGTCAATCAGCGAACAGTTGATATACGCCTTGCCTCCAGGTCGAGGCTAACGTACTAGCGATTCAGAAATGGGTTGGCCATCGTTCATTCTTCGCCATCCCAGAAGCGCTGCTAACGACTGTAGTGCTTTCGTCGACTCTCTCATAAGCGTTACCTGCTGTTTACCAAATCTAGGAACTGTGTTTGACCAAACGCTTGCCCCCCCTGGGTAAGGCGAGCCATGCGGCATATGGCATCTTCTTGTGTTTCAACCCCCAGGAGACTTCAATATGAAGCGCTGGGGTATATCGGAAGAATCGATCGTTTTTATCCCCATGAAACACTAGGTAGTGGCATCAGCTAGTTCACGTGCCAGGCACAAGCGATCGTTGGCCTGAGCGAACTTACCGGCACTGGCCTAACGCAACCGCCTTGTCGGCAACCTATCGACCCTGCAGTGGCTGACCGAAATAAAGAATATGCCCTTGATCATCCGCTACAGCGAACTCTTTGGTACCCCACGCGGTCTCAGTGATCGCGGAGTGAAACGGAATGCCCAATTGCCCTAACGCCTGTGCTTTTTTCTCTACATCGTCAGTCGTGAAATACAGATGAAAATGCTCACCCTGATGGACAAATGCGAGGGAGGGATCCGCTTCATCCACTAACTTGAAATGGATCTGTTGACCACCCACATTAATCCCAGCGTAAAAATCTTCGTATCTAAATGCGAGCTCGAAACCCAGTTTTGAGACGTAAAAATCGATGGAGTTTTCGATGTTCGTGGTCCTAAGCTGGGGCGTAACACTTAAAATCGCCATAGTTCTTCCTCGTTGCGTATTCTTTTCTATCGGTCTCGTCGACACAAATATACCTTGTTACTTATCTTATCAATGGCGAGCAGCTTAAAGCCCGCGAGCACCCCATCGTGCATAGGATACTCAGCGCCCATCGTGACCTCCTTATTCAATCATGTGGACGAGTTGGGTATTACCCCGTTAAACGAATTATTCGTTCTCGTTAATGCTGGTTGCTTATCGTTCATTCGAGGTGATAGTCATCGACCCACATCCCCGTATTAACAAAACTCGCTTTTCTTCCCACAGTTTTTTCTATGTGTTCTATGAGTTTTTCTGAATACTGATAAGAATATTTATCTTTAAACTTAGCCCTGTTTTCTTCATACATCACTGTGTCATGTATCTCGTTCTCGGTCACCTTGGTGTTGGTAGTCAGTATGTACCACTTCCATTGACCCTTCTTGATCCTTGACCATTTCTGATCGGCGGGCGCGTAGTAAGTCATTCCAAGCAGCCTGGATGTCTCGCACAACGCTTCATGTGGCGCCAAGTAGATCAAGTACTTTGAGTTCGGATTATCACTTTCAAGATCAAGCGCTACGTTTATCATGGTTTGCGCCCTTTGTTGCTTACCGGCAGCGGAACTTATGGCGCAGGCATACCTATACAAACCGTTCGCGTCATCTAACTGCCGGCTTTCCGCTATTGCGTACTCGGCGGCCTTCCGCCGCTTCAGAGGGAACTGGAGGGGGGCTGATTCGCTCTCCTTTTCGCTAAGACTCCTGTCTAATATTGCGCCCAACGCTCTCTCGACACTTGGCGCATTGTTGGCGGATTCCCGCGTACTGGATTCGGCCACGAAACTAATGAGGCGATTGAAAACAATCACGCCCAGTATAACGATGGCGATCATTTTTAATGCCTTAAAGACACCTTTAGCGAACTTCTTCATTTATGTTCCTCGGAGGTAGATGCTAAAAATAATGAGCGTTCTTCAAGGGAATGGTTGCCTAACGTAATCATGCAAGGGTGACCAAGCACAGCCAGCATATAGACGCCATTCATTCCAAGAAGCCCCCCTCCGTGCTTTGTCCAAAGCACCATTCCAGTTGTACGTCTCTACTCAGATTCGCTCGCGCAAAGAAGATAAGCATGTAATTCCATCAACTGGCGATACGGGCTCGGGATAGTCTCGAAGTTACAGGTTGCTCTATGGTCTATTACTCAGATAACTGATCATTTCATTAATCCTCCAAGACCAATCAGGCTCACGTTTCGCATACGCTCGTAGTTTTTCAGTTATGATTTCTTTATCAACGTTGTCTAGAAATGCATTATCGCCAAGAAGAAACGAATAGTCGTTTTCACTATCGATCATGTTGATGGCATGCTGAGTACGTATAGCGCGACTGCGCGCGGATACCCATCCCTCATCGTTTGCAAGGCTTGGATCCTCAATTAGAGAGGCAACTTCATTCAATAGATGAGTAGGCGCATCGCTTCCATGAAGGAACCTAGTCTCCCTCTCAGCGTCCTGAGTTGCACCTGATCGGATAAGTTCCACTACAGCAAAAAAGTTACCAGCGTCGATTGCGAGATCTAGTACGCTAATCCCTAGGTTGTCTTGCTCTTCGTAATTAGCCCCAGAGCTAATTAAGCATTTCATGTGATCCAACGCATCGTGGCCAACGATGTAATGTAATGGCGTGGCACCCGAGTTGCCTTTTTTGTTAACGTTTGCCCCACATCGTATTAAGGCATTCAGGTTTTTATATGGCCTATATATTCACCCCCACCGCAACTATAGAATATTGCCGTTGTTCCCTTCGCCCAGTTGTCGGGCCCATCGTATTCCAGCTCGACATCCGCTCCTCGTTTAACGAGCGTTTCGATAAGATAGGAGTGGTCACAACTGTCGCCGGCCAGGATCATCAGAATCGAGTAACCGCCGCCGTTAGTGGTGTTTGGGTCAACCGATCTTACCCATATCTATCCAGCTCTACCTCTATTTCATTCGTGTCGCAGTCTTCATCTAGAGAATCGAGCAACGAAATAAGCGTGTCTACATCAGTCATATCGATACCAAAACGATAGATGTTTTCGCGCGGCTGCTGGCCATCGGATAATTCATGGATGATCTCGGTGGCGTTATCGAAGAAAGCCTCTTTGGATGTCACGATCGGTGAAGGCAAATGACGACGTTTTCCATTCCACCCAGGCACCGTCAAACGCCCCCCTGAGTAAGTCTCATTTATTGGAAGAATATTGACGTTGGCGGTGATGTTTGGGTCGATCACTTGATTACCGGTCAGACCTTGACGTTCGAGCATGGCGTCCGTCAGACATTCGATTGCAGCTTGTTCTGAACCTGCAGGCAGAACGTCCTCAGTGAGCGTGAGAGTTAATGGCATCTTGTATTCCTCAATTTCCTGGTTGTAATGCCCAAAGAATACGATCGTTATCTACCGAGACGAAAAAAAACCGACACGATTTGCAGTCGGAAAGTAAGATGGCGACCGTTTTCTATAAGATAGATTACGATCGTTATCTTGTCAACTATAATTCGGAGAACGACTAACAGTGATACTACTGGCTGACGCACTACAATGAACAGCAAACACATCAGGGAAAGATGTGCTGTGGCCGCACCCCGTTGGAAGACGGAAAAGCAATCTGGAAGGAAAAGTTCGAAGCTTGAATTTAACCTGACAGTCACACCGTCAAAACCGATAACTGTCGGATCAGGTCGCGACTACTACACCTATACCTACTTCAACATTAAATTTTATGCCTTCAGACTCAATATGCGGCCTGACATTTTTTAGCAATTCATAGACAACATCTTCTGGCGCGTGTTGAATTTCTATTTGTAACTTTAATTTCATCTTTGCCATATCTGGATATTCATTAGCCAATTGGCCATCTAATGCAAAGGCAGGATAACGGTTAATTTTTTTTGTTTTAACGTTAGCTCGCCATTTAATGGCGCACTTTGAACTATATCTAGGATGCAAATACCATCCTTTCCGGTTAGGTAGTCAATGACTTCCGGATGTTCTGCACCATGCTTGCTCATATATTATTCGTATAACAATGTAAATAACAAGACCACAGTCTCGTTATACATCCTTATATTTTTTATTAAAAAGTTATGTCTGCAACTGCATACATCTTCCACCCGTCATCAGTCATCGTAAACGCGTAAAACCCATGCACGTTTTCGATCTTTGAACCATCTTTTCTACGTCTAACCGCAGACGCTACTGCATGAGCCTCGTGCTCGTTTATTGCTGTAATTTCAAACTTCCAATCAGTAGAATGATTCCATTGTTTGTCTTCCTTTAGTTTCTTTGGATCAATAGGGTACTTGTCGCGCATGCTTACAACGCCATCATGAATGAATGCAATTGGATATTTTATAATCTTATCAATCATTCCCACATCGTTGACCTTAAACCCTTCTACATAGTATTTCATATACGCATCATGCAAGTCTGAACGCAATTGTTCGTATGTCACTGTCTATCTCCTTAGAACATAACGATGAATGAATCGCCACTGATTTCCTAGACACCGATTAGCTAGATAAAATGATTGAAAAAGAGCTGTCTTACGAGCGTAATGCTCTTCAGTTTTATGGACAACAGCATCTTAAGTTTCACGCATAACATTCAAGATTTAGCATGTAGTTGATAATACTCTAGACTCACCAACTTACTGAGACTTAAATAATGAATATGCCACGTTGCTTACTGGAACTCGATCTACCATGTGAATAGAATAAGTTATAACTTTTAGACCAGCTTTAGAGGCTTTAATCATGTCTCCAAAACTGCCTGATCGTTTTGACAAATTTGTAAATTGATTTTTTTCTATATAGAAGTAAGTTATTTTTTCGTTTTTAAACGAATAATTTTCAAACTCTTTTAGCCTTGCTCCATATTTATTTGGACCATACACACGATATTCTGCCAATACATCAAAGACGCCGTCTTTACCCTCTATCGCAACCAACTGATAATCAGCATTTAATTCCCTACCTACTGAATTGTGGAAATCAATAGTAAATACTCTACTTACAATTACCATATTCAGGTGATCTCTCTCCAGAGAAAACAATATGTTCACATCATGGCCTACAAACTGTTGGTTTTCTAAACATAACCCACCTTTCTGAAAGGTTTCCGAGCAATCTTTAATCCCTTCTATCTGTAATAGCCTTGACCTCTCATCTCCAAATACGTATTCACTAAATAGCCTTACTTCACTAGCCATTACGTTTGGCTCAATAAATAATGTAATAATAATTGTGAATACTGAAAATACTTTTGACATGTCCTCTCCTACGACTGCGCTCTTATGTTCGGTTTGAATTATAAAAATCATCTTTTACACTAAATGATTTACTCTGGCGTTATTTGTCTCGCTAAGTAAGTCCTTTAACCCACAAATAGATTCGGGAACAACCCAAACATAATTGTCCGCACTAATTCTGTTCAGCAATGAGCCGCGTTTTTCAACAGCCCATCTAAACTACTACTTGTTATACGATGCTGGGCTTTTTTCTGAAACTCTCGCATCAAACTTATCTTTGTTAATGACAAATCGTTCATGTGTACCCTTCGAAATTAGATCAACTCCGTCATGAGCCTCAACCTCAAAAACCAGCTTTCTTCCTTCAATTTTCACTAACTCGACCGTCGCAGTCACTTCTAAACCTGGTGGGGTAGCTGCCTCGTGACTTAAGTCAACATGTATTCCTACGGTTTGCTCAGCAGGCCAATCAAGATGTGGATTTATGGCTTTGATACATGCCCACTCGAGGAAACCAACCAAGAAGCCAGTAGCAAACACTTCTGGCATGAGTACGAATTCTTCTGATTCTGGATACAAATTAGGAACAGTTTTGTTCGAGGTGATCAGGAATTTATGATCATATCTGATCCCTGGTTTGAGCGTTTCTTTCATTTTCTTTTCCTATATAACTTATATGGTTGCCCCAGGTTTTCGATTCAATGTTTGCTTATACGCTTTCATGTGCAATTTTTACATTGCAAAACCATATTTCTCTCCATCGTTTGATTCGTTTCTCGTCATCTAGCGTTTCCAGGCGAGTCCTTTGACTTTCACCGAAACGCTCAAATTCTTAGGCGGATCTGACATTGATTGAACCATAGATAGTTTCTTTTTCGTAAACAAGCACATTGGTCATCACACCGCACTGCTTACATATAATAAAGTCTGCTAGTCGACTTCCCTGCGTATATTTACTGACCTCCATATCATTTCTTATTAGTATTGTTAATGTCCCATTGCTATCAGATACATAGGATCCAGAATGAATTGTACAAAACTTACAGCCGCAAGCTCGCTGAGTGTATGTAGAAAGCTCATTCGGAAACTCTGCTAGACAGGAAATATTTCCACAATGGCACACTCCTCGTACTTTGTGCATGCTTTCCCCTTTTTTTACACATAACGCTGCGGTGAGTTGCGCGGGGGACATCGCTGAATTTTCCTTGAGCCACAACACTCTCCTTGCCACCTAATTAACAAAGAACCAGAGCCCCCCGCGTCAACTCTAGCACCTGGTTATATTTTTCCCTCGGCACGTCCTTATAATACTTATCGCATCAAAATACTTACCATGAATTATGCTCCTTCTTCACACATCAACTGTTTAAAAGCTAAACTGTAGGTCTTTCGACCAGTTCGATCTTGTAGCCATCCGGGTCTTCGATGAACGCAATGTTTTCCCGATGGCCGGTCTCGTCTACTGGCCAAGTCATCGGTCCCGGTGCCCGGACGATATTCACACCTTCTATTTGCAGTCGTTCGCAAACGGCACGTACGTCTCCTACTTCTAACGCGACATGGCCGTATCCGGTACCATGCTCATAGTGATCCTCATCCCAGTTATGGGTAAGTTCTATCAGCGCATCTGATTCTCCATCGCCATATCCCATGAACGCCAAAGTAAAGCGACCCTCAGTGAAAGTCTCCCGACGTATCTCGCTCATCCCCAGAATATCCCTATAGAAACCAAGCGATCGTTCAAGATCACCAACCCGGATCATTGTGTAAAGAATTCGGTGCGGTCTGTCGCCGCTTCTATGCCGATCACTCATCTGCGTCACCTCACTAAAAGTTTAGAGCTCTCACGCCGTCGCTTCGGAAATAAGTCCATTGACTGCTTCAACCCTCGAAGACCCCGCCTTTTCTGGCGAACCGCAGTCGAACGGGGGTGCGGGGTCGTACTCGACGAAGAGTTGGATTGTTTTGGCGAATTCCTCTCCCGCGATTTCAGCAGCCAGGGTTAATCCAAAATCGATACCCGCCGTGACACCGCCGCCCGATATTCGACTACGATCCCGTACAACTCGCTCTTTGGCGGGCTCGGCCCCGTAGTCCCTGAGCTTTTCTCGAAACGCCCAGTGACAGGCGGACTTGTAACCTCTGAGTAAACCGGCTGCACCCAGAAGCAGTGACCCTGTGCACACAGACGTAACATACTGAGCCTTTTCTGCTTGGCGTCGTAAAAACTCCAGCACCTCCTCATCTTCAAGGAGGGAAACGACACCCAACCCGCCGCACACACAGATAACGTCGAGATCAGGACAGTTGTCGAGAGTCGTCGTCGGATTGATCGAAAAACCCGCGTCAGCACCGACTGGCTCCAGATTCTTCCATATCATATTAATCTTCGCTCCTGGTATTCTACTTAGAACTTCGGCTGGCCCGGTGACGTCAAGCTGGGTCATCTGCGGGAATATCAGGAAACCAATTTGGATATCTTCTAACATCGAAAACCTCTTGTATTTTCCAGGGACCATCCGGCGACTACCAACCCATGTTGGTAGCCGCTGAATGAGCCAGTGTTACTTGCAGATTTCACCTGTGTAACGGACCAGGCCAACCATATTGTTTGGATCGCGCAGATCGACCAGGCCGTAGCTATTGAACGTGCCCTTGGCGCCTTTGAGTGTGCCACGGGTTACGTCTTCCTGGATGTGGTAGGTGATTTCGATCATGTAACGACCTGGTTTGCCGGGCACAGCTGTGAGAATACCGAGGTCCTTGGTCTGAAAAGCACCGCCGTCATCGTTACCAAAATAGTGCTCCATATCCATTTCAAGGCCTGTCTTGGTCTCTCGCTGTCCAGTAATCTTTCCTGCCGCGTTGGTCACGCTACCGGTAAGCGTTGCGGAAATGATGATTGGCTTACCTTCGCCCTCTCCAAAGAAATTGGGCACAGCAACTCCACCAATTGGCACACAGCTTTCTACAGCTTGTGCACTCGAAACTCCAGCCACTGCCAACGTAGCCATCATCCCCAGTCTTTTTAGTAACTTCACCTTCATTGCTAATATCCTCTTTATTTGTGACTTATCCTTTGTGTCAGTCTTGAACTTCGAACCGTCTAAATGGCACCAGCGTGCGTCTTGAGCACGGCCTGCTTACTAACCTTTCGATATCGCCTCACCCAATTCCTCATTTGTCATAGCCTTACCATCGAGATTCCATGCACCGTCCGGCGTGTGGACCACGTTGACGTAGATGTTGTCGCGAGGCTGTTGTCCGCCCGACAGATCCTCAATGATGTCTGTTGCCTCCTTGAAAAAGCCCTTCTGCACATCGCGATCAGCGAAGGCGAATGATGGCGTCTTCCACTCCACCCAAGCACCCGCAAAGGGCTTTCCACCTGAGAATGTCGTCCCCTTCGGTTGAATATGCACCATCGCCGTGATATTGGGCATCATCACCTTGTTTCCGGCCAATCCGTGCCACTTGAGCATGGCTTCGGTGATGCGCTCTACGGCAGTATTTTCTGCACCTGCAGGCAGCACGCCCTCGGTCAGTGTGAGAGTCAATGGCATATTGTTTCTCCTCAATCTCTGTTTAAATTCGAATAAAGATAACGATCGATATCCTATTGAGCCAAACAAATCGGACCTTGGCAGAGTAGAAACCGTTTTCGGATAACGACCGTTATCTGAATACTAGATAACGATCGTTATCTTGTCAATCACAATCTACTAAGAATCTTCCGAGAAGAGTAATTACAGTGAGTTGCGATAAGGACCAGAAGAAAACGACCTGCTCAGTAGAGTTTCGGTGACAGTGTCTTTATTGAGAAGACTTAACGCAGGTCAAGATGCACAATAGCTTGAACACTTGCCTCGCCTGCCTTGGGTCTATAGGACCTGGTACACCAATCAAACAGCTGCTTCCAGACAACACACTCCATTCAACCAATGGTCCATCGAATACAGCATGTGTTGGTATGGATTGATTGCAGTAGCCTTGCTTAAAAAAGTTAGCTGATTCAAAAACGCCTCAGATATATTCACATCAATACGCCCTCCCACGCAGTGACAGTTAAACCTCCAATACAAAGATTTAAAATTCCACCTTTGTAGTCATTAAAAATATGGACGTTCTTATTAATGTAGGGCTTTCGCATAAACAACTCTTCACGCCTACGATCATTGAGCCTCTCCCTTGGATAATAAGCATAAATATAAAAATACTGCCCAACGCGCTGGTGAACCTCTTCTAAAATGTATCTCTCATTTAAAAATAGGCACACTGGGATGCACCAGTCAGAAAACGTTTTTGAAAGCCTTGGCATGTACAGAAGGGTCGGCATTTCCTCGAGCGCCTTGTAATGCTCGCCTGGATACAGCTGGTAGAAATCGATCCAGCACCGCCCTCCAAGCGACGCCGCACCTGAAAAGCGATCGTTCAATCTTATTCCAACGTGCTTCGCCGGCACATGCTGAACCTGACGATCGTAACCCATAACCTCTTTGAATTCGTCCGTCAGCACCTCTCCGAGATCAACCTCTTTACCGTCAACCAAGTCAGAATAATCATCGAGAAACCCGGCCTCTTCCGCAATCGCCACAAAGGAACTTAAGCAGGCATTAAAATCAACACCAAGGACCACGCGCTCTCTTAAAGAAAGACGCGACATTTTATTCCCTTCGAATCCGTACCGTCCGCCATCTGCGCGCTTCTCCAACAAAATCCCCTGGGGCGATAAATCCTGCCAAGCTTGGCGAAGTGATGCAGGAATATCGTCTTTTTCAAATCGTTGACATAGTTTCTTAGCAAACCGATGCGTTGGTGAATCCACTTCGTGATAGTACCTAGGTTCGACAAAGTGTCGCGCCGCGCTCAACAGCGGCGCGCGATATTCGCTGGCACCTCCCGTTGCGTTACCATTTGCCTCAAGATAACGTACACAACTCAGCCAATGCTCGATCAAATACCGCATGGGGTGATAGCGGTTAGTCGTCACTGCCTTGGTCAAAAAACGAAAGTTGGCCGCTTCAAAGGTGGCAATAAAATTTTCTGGCTCGTCATACAAATTATATGCACGCCCGTGGTCGAGAGCTTGAAGTGGATAAAAGACTTCCGGAAACAAGGCACGGATCACATATCTTTCCTGTCCACCGCACGCCCCTCGATCATGGCCCACATAATTCGAGCCAAAACCTACCGCTTTCGCCAATTCATAGACACTGTGAAGTTCCGAAGGCGGTATACTCTGAACAACGTCCAACGCTTCTTCCAGACTGGCAGAAGGCGTATAAAACAAACGATACTGCGGCGGAAAATATAGCGGGTAATCCAGTCCATCCTTCATTGGCTCAGACAGCGGCACCGGATCACCGGTTAGAAAGTACGCCCGCAAATACTTGTGCTGCCGCTTCGGAACATTGCCATCCAATCGCAAGTGCGCCAGCGCATCTTTCCATGCGCGATGGCGCGCCCGCACCCACGCCTTATCATCCAGCCGCCAACGATTGGAGAACGAGTTGTCCTGCATCAGCTAATTCACCTTTAGTCGCCAGATGCCCTCCTATTTGTTTTTAGGGCGCTGGATTGAAATAGGTAAGATGGAGCTCTTGAATTGCGGTCTCCAACTCCGATGAAAACTCCACCTCAAAAGCGTCAATGTTCTCCCGTAACTGCCCAATGGTTGTGGCGCCAATAATGGTCGAGGCGACAAACCAGCGGGAGTAGACGAAGGCGAGGGCCAACGTCGCCGGTGAGAGCCCGTGAGTCACGGCCAGCTCTGAGTAGGCTGCAACAGCCGGTTCCACAGCGGGCTTTTGGTAGCGCTGGGCAAAGCCGTCGAAGAGGGTCACCCGCCCTCTTGCCTTCGGATCACGCAGATACTTGGCCGAAAGCAGGCCGAAGGCGAGCGGTGAATAGGCCAGTAGCGACACCCCCTCCCGGTAGCCCATCTCCAGCAGTGACGTCTCGTAGGTGCGGTTTAACAGGCTGTAAGCGTTCTGCACAGATATCACTCTAGGTAGATCATACTCGTCCGCCAGCTGGAGGAATTTCATCACGCCCCATGGCCACTCGTTAGAGAGCCCCACGTAGCGGATTTTCCCCTCCTGTACCAACTCCGCTAGTGCCTCCAGGGTTTCGCGGAACGGGATGAAGTCACGTTCCAGCTTCGGGTCGAAAAGGTAGCTGCCGAAGGTGGGGACGTTTCGCGCCGGCCAGTGGAGTTGGTAGAGATCGAGATAGTCTGTCCGCAGACGGCGCAGAGAGTCTTCGACGGCGGCGCGCAGAGAGGCGCGGTCGAAGGATAAATCCCCGTCGCGAATCCAGTTCAGGCTGCGACCGGGACCGGCGATCTTGGAGGCGAGTATCACATCGTCCCTGCGGCTCCCCTTGAGCCAGTTGCCGACCATGCTCTCAGTCTTACCGTAACTCTCGGGAGTAGGAGGCACCGAGTACATTTCGGCAGTGTCGATGAAGTTGATCCCCCGCTCCACAGCGTAGTCGAGCTGGGCATGCGCCTCGACCTCGTTGTTCTGAGTGCCGAAGGTCATGGTGCCGAGACAGACGGCGGAGACCTTAAGGTCGCTATGGGGAAGAGTGAGATAACGCATAGTGATTCTAAAAGATTAGGGAGAATAAAGAGTGACAAGATGGACGTGGCTCATCATATCCGTCATCCCGAAGCCATCAAACAGGAGAGCCGTTTTCTCCGCAGACGACCTCGTAGTGCTCAACAACGGGAAAAGGATCATAGTAAGGGTGAAGCAGCGCGCTCCACTCCTGATACTCCGGTGAACTCCGAAAGCCCTCGGTATGATCCTCCAGCCGCCCCCATCCTACTAGCAGCAAGTAGCGCAATGGGTTTTCCACACACCTGTGCAGGGCATGGCCGTGGTACCCAGGCATTGACGCGATCAACCGCACCGCCTGCGCGAACGCTACCTCAAATTCTGCCTCGCGGCCGGGAGTCACATCCAGTTTCGCCATCTCCAGCACCGGGATCGAGAGCAGCGTCGCAGACTCTCTATCTACTCTCACAATTCCTCCTTCTTAGGAAACAGTTAGGTGCAGCGCCAGGGCGCCTCTTCACGGAGCCAGTCACCGCTCTACAACTTCGCCGATCTGTCGGATCGTGGCACGGCGTGAAAGCTTATCTCTTCGCTCCGGCGGCGCTGTAATCAATTCATCGAGGTTGCTGTGCATGACATAGAGACGTCCCTCCTTCCTCACGGCGGTGGTTGGATAGACGGCGCCAAGCGGTAGCCGCATGGTGACAGTCGCGGAGCGCCACCCGTCGCCGCTCTGCAGTGCGAAGGCGCTCTCGGTGTTCACACCAGAAGCGCGGTTGGCGACTACCAGCAACGCCCCCTCATCCACCAGCAGGAGTCCGTCTCCTCCGACAAAATTCTCTGGCGTCTCGATCTCCAAGAATTCCTGTGGGTCGTCCAAGGGGATCTTGAACAGATTGCCATCGCTCTTCTTTACCACGATTAGGTAACCGCCAGGGTGAAAGACGATGCCATTGAGATTGATCCCCTTCCCGTTGAATCGTTCGCTCTTCAGGAAGATGTCGCTGTTTCCGTCTATATCAATCCTATAGATGACGGGTGAGAAACTGTCGGTGACGTAGAGGTTCCCTGCATCGTCCATGGCCATACCGTTAACCAGATGCTCCACCTCCGTTCCCAGATCGGCCAGCTGCACGCTGCGGAGGTGACGGCCGGTGGAGAGACGGAAAAACTCCACAGTTGCAAGCCGCTTAGCCCCGCCAGCATAAGTGCGCAGTGCCGCCCCGATATCGGAGGTGGCGACGGCAACCCGATCCCTCAGAGGATCAATCACAAACCCTAGGGAGGAGACGAGCCGTTCGTCGTCGATGATCCTACGTGTATCTCCCTTTTCAGACACCTCGTAGAGCGCCCCTTCCCGGAACGAACCGACAACAAAGCGGGCACTGACCGGGTTGTACTGAATGGTCTCTGGGTAGAGCGCCGGTCTGTCGATCTCGATCACCTGCGGGTTGTCGACGTTGAAGCGGACCGATGTATCTGCGGAAACGATACCCGGTAAGAACAGAGCAACCGTCAAAAGGATTAGTTTCGCGTTCACACTCTCTCTCCCAGCCATTCGCCATCGGCATGCTCGACCAGTTCAATGTGGTAACCGTCCGGGTCCCGGACGAAGGCTATGGTCTCGTCACTCCCCTTGAGTCGCTGTGGCAACATCACCACATCGCCCCCCTTCGCCAACACCTCAGTGCACGCCGCCTGGCAATCATCGACGCCAATAGCGATGTGGCCGTAAGCACTACCCATCTCGTACACCGATACTCCGTGGTTATAGGTGAGTTCCAAAACAGCCGTGTCCGTCTCCTCGCCATAGCCGAGAAAAGTCAGCGAATAGTGGTCCACCGCTTGATCGAGGGTGCGCAGCACGTGCATGCCGAGCACCTTTGTGTAGAACTCCACCGACCGCTCCATGTCACCCACCCGCAACATGGTGTGCAGAATGCGCGCTCTCATCATGACCGCACCTCCCGCTGCATGGTAAACATCGGCGAACCTATTCCGCGGCTGGCGGCCTCGGTCACCGATGCGTCGAAGATGCGGGTAGTAAACGCTGCACCCAGCTTTGCCGCCGTCTCGGGAAACCGCTCGATGGCGAAGCGCTCGGCATTCTCAAGGCTGTCGAATATATCGAATCCGCCCAGTGTTTGGGTGTCCAGACCGCTCAACCACGTCTTTCCGAGTAGGCCAGGAATCTTTTTCAATTCCCGATTCCTCTTACGCCATGGAAATTGCTCAAATGGGACACTGACTTGAACCTCGGTATAAACGTAGGCTCCAGGTTTGTGCTCGGATGCAACACCGAAGTGAGGTGAGTTGATATCAATACTCGCCTCTCTCGTAACGGAGGCATCGAAGACCCGGCTTGTATGCGCATTGCCGTATCGCCGCTGCGCCTCAGGAAAGAAGGCCGCAGCATAACGTCTGGCGGCGGCAATGCTTTCGAAGGAGTAGAAGCCACCCACGGAGTGGTTGCGACGGCCTGAGAGCCAAGTCTTGCTGATAAAACCCTCCTGCGCGGCGATAACCGGATTTCGCTCCTCCCACGGTAATCGCTCGAAGGGCGTGGAGGCCTGCACCTCGGTGTAGAGAAACGCACCTGGCATGCCTGCGGCATTGGTCGTCGTACCCACTGTACTGTGTGTGGAGGCGCCGACACCCCTGCCCCATCCACCCGCCAACAAGGCAAAGAGACCGGTAGTACCTACAGCTATTGCCTCACGGCGACTTATGGACCGCCGGTCAACGTGCTTCTTGTATTGTGATTCGTCCACGAATTTATTCTCCATTTGAGTTTCGATCAGATAGTTGTTGGGATCCTTTAGGAAGGAGACCACCTCCCGATGACTGCCATTCTGCGTTGCCCAGCGCATTGGTCAGTGCTTGCTCACGACCCCACGCACGACCATGATATGTAGAGACTCACTGCTACCTTATGTCTTTGTTTTATTGCGAATTCATACCACAAACGCTATGTTCTCGAGCCACGGAAGGGACCCTTGGACCCATATATGCTACAATTAAGATAACGAACGTTATCGTACGATAGATTACGATCGTTACCCTGTCAACTGTGCCATTCGAGAAATGCCCAAAGAGAGTGATCGTCATGAGATACGACCCCGACCATAAGGAAGAGACGAGAAGAAGAATCCTGGAGGCGGCTCATAGAGGATTTCGACGGCAGGGCTTTGATGGCGCTGGCGTCGACGGACTTGCCAGTGACGCCGGCGTTACCTCAGGCGCATTTTATAAACACTTCGGTTCTAAGGCCGAAGCGTTCCGACAGGCGGTTGCTTTGGGAGTAGGAGAATTCCGGGCTGCCGTTGAGCTTTTCCAAAACGAGCATGGTGATGCATGGTTGGACGAGTTTTCCAGATTCTACTTGGGCGAAAAACGTTGTGAGGAATTAGGTAACAGCTGCGGACTTCAAAGTCTTCCCCCTGAGGTGGCTCGCTCCGATTCCACGACCCGATCGAAATTTCAGTCAGAGTTGAAAAAAGCAGCCAAAGCTTTCGCCGGTGGACTGCCGGAGACAAACGGTCACAAGGATACAGACCAGGCTTGGGCTACCATCGCTCTGTTGATTGGTGGCGTCACCCTTGCCCGGGCGGTCAAGGACCCTACTCTTGCTGACGAAATTGCTGAAGCGGTTCGAGCCTCCGTTAACTCAATGCAGGATATACGCTAAAACACGAGATGATGTTGTTGTCGGTTTTCAAATCTCGGGTACTTCGCAGTGTGGAGCATCTACTAAGTCATCGCTTGCATTTGATGCTGATGCTGACTTTGATATCTGCCAACATTGCGTCAAGCGTCGCAGTGGGTGACGCACGCGAAACGGCCGAATTTTCTGTTACCCACCCGTCAATTGTCGTCGACAGCACCTTGCAGACAAGTCCCTACGCAGCCTACAAGTGGGAAGGATTCCCTGCCATTTCCGCTGATGGGGCCACTGTGGCTCTATTCACAACGAGCGGCAAAATGGACTATGAAGAGCACAAGCATGACCTCCTCCTAGTCGACGTCAATTCGGGCAAAGAGATAGCGCTCTTTCCGGTCTGCGTCTGTGAGTACGATAACCAGGGACGTCCCACTCACGGAAACAAGCACAGTATTCTGCCACGAATAGAACAGGCCAACGACGCATTGCGTTCAGGGGAATTTCGAACCCTTCAAGCACTGAGTGTACATTGTAGAAACCCGGAATTAGCGGGCTTTTCATATACCCCTCGGGAGGCAGAAAAAGATAACCCACCACCGATTGCCATCTATTCCACGCGTGTTGGGCACTTAAACATAACAAATGGTGGCGTATCAATTTGGTCAGATCAACTGGATCAGTTATCTCTAGATTGCAGCCCAACAGGTAAACGACACCGGGATTATCCGAACCGCCTAAAAGTATGGGGGGACACAGACAGCAAGGTTTTTGTCCTATGGATGCAGTTCATGGGTACACAGGATTGGTGTACGTACCCGCATCGCTGGCGTGTTCTATAGCACGCAAATACAGGTGCTGTCTCCTTAAACCACCCCATCGCCGTCGGTGTGGCGACCCGAAGATCGGAGCATACCAGCCTACCTGCTGACGCTTGCTTTATAGAAACACATCCCGTTCTCCTAAGGCTGGACAGTTGGTATAACATTGCGGCAATTATGGATTGGTTAGGAAATTAGTTCACGCGTTGGCACGCCACACAGAAAACACATCAATATCAGTGAGGCCCCATGGCCGCTTTAAGGAGCCGCTGACTCTTTCTAATCTCACGCGCCCTACGCTCCAGACGATCAAATTCTCTTTTGAGGATATTTCTCGTCGTCTCGCAAACGATAGTCTTGGGCTCTTTCTCGACAACGCACGGGAGAATTTCGTGGATCGTTTTTGTTGAAAGACCGGCCGATATCAACCAGCGGATATGAGTAACCAGTTCAACCGCGGCTTCATCGTACTCTCGGTAACCGTTAGCCGATCGCCGCGACTTAAGAAGTCCCTTTGACTCGTAATGCCGGATGGAGCGCGCGCTTGCTCCTGATCTGCGGGCTAGTTCACCAATCTTCATAGACCAAACAATGCTTGACATTATCACTAGTGTCAAGGTTTAGCATTCGTATATCCACAGTATTTCCAGGAGGCGAAACAAGATGAAGAGAATGGTGCTGACCAAGCCGGGCTTGGATAATCTCGTCGTTGAGACAACAAAGAAGCCTTTTCCCGATAGAGACGAAATTCTGGTCCGACTGCAGGCAGCAGCGCTCAATTACGTGGACCTCGCTGTTATCGAGGGAATTATCACTACCGGACACCACCCGTTAATTCCTGTAGCAGATGGAGCAGGTGTTGTTGAGTCAGTCGGTGACGATGTGCGCGCGTTCGAGCCTGGCGACCTAGTCTCAACTGTTTACATTCCCCCTTGGCACTCGGGCCGTTATCGATCTGATCTGATGCCCCTGGAAATACGGCCGGGAGCTGGGCTAACTGCCGGGCAGCTGAGTGAATACAAGGTCTTCAAAGTCAATGAAGTAATGCATGTACCTTCCCACCTTTCGGCTACAGAGGCGGCGACGCTTCCCATCGCCGGCGTCACCGCCTGGAACGCGCTCAGCTACGGTGACATCAAGCCTGGCCAAACGGTGCTTATCCACGGTACGGGCGGTGTTGCGATCTTTGGGCTGCAGTTCGCCAAACTCTTTGGTGCTCGGGTCATCATCACTTCAAGTAGTGACCAGAAGTTGGAGCAGGCACGGAACCTGGGAGCGGATTGCGTAATAAATTATCAAGCGAAAGACAACCTATCCGATGAGATTCTACGCGCAACCGGTGGTGAAGGAGTAGACCTAGTTGTCGAGACTGTCGGCGGTCCAAATCTGCAGATAAGCCTGGAATCGTTGCGGCCACAGGGGCATATCTCCGTGGTGGGATTCCTGTCCGGCGTTACAGCTAATCTGAATCTTATCGAGCTCAATCTAAAAAGGAGCACCCTTACTGGGGTGAGTGTAGGAAGTAGAGAAGACTACGAGGAGATGCTGGCGGCCGTCACGCAAAACAAGCTTAAACCGATCATCGGAGCCGTTTTTCCGTTTGAGAAGACCTTGGATGCATTTGCATTCCTTAAGTCGGGACAGCACTTCGGAAAGGTAGTGATAACGTTTTGAGGCGACTGCAGACATTTGGCGCATGACGAATCTTAAATTACCTCCGGCCCGCAAACATCGCATCGTACAGCTGGTTCTTATACTTAGGCGGGTTCGGAGCTGACTCGATTTTTGTCTATTCGAAGCTTGTAATCACGCGCTGACCAATGGCAACAAGGCCCGAACCATATTTATACACACTGTTTTCTCAACCTGCTATGGAACAAATATCTCCAGAGCTAATCTGTTAGTCGGTTTATAGACCGAGCCGGAAGCTGATGAACAGATCAAAGTTGAATATAATAAAAGAACTTTAGTAGATAGTAAGCCTCTATTCTGGAGGCCGGTCAACCTGACTATGTATTTTAAAAGATCTAGCAATTGAAGCAAGCGATGATACACACATTCCAAAGAGCGATCTGGTATTCAGGTGGACAGCCCATCATGTTAAAGAAGTATTTATGGAGTTAATGCCGGCGAAATACGTTTTAGATGGTTCAAGTAAGATTCAGATTAGCTATGGCGCTCGTAACGATCGAGCCTCCCAATATAAACAGATGCTTGGGGCAAGCAATTATTTCGTAGAAGATTTTAATTTTTTGTCTTATTTTCAGGATGACGAATCAGACCGAGAGAGGCGACTATTGAGTCTCATTCGTAAATCGCTCGTTGATATTGCTAGTAGATGTGGTGCGGATAAAGCGGTTATCGAGGATGTAGCGGATAGTGTGGAGAAATCTGAATTCCGGCTTAGGAGAAAGATAAAGAAATTATCCAGGAAGGTTCCCGATAGCCCGCTAAAGATTGCTGTGTATAGAAATTTATCGCTAGCCGATGGAGAGTCATGGAGCATGGAAGTGCTGCAAAAGAGAGATATTGTTCACAAGGAGGTTATTGGAGAAAGGCCCGATTATCTGGATGTAGTAGTCGCGACCTGATCTGACAGTTACCGGTTCTGACACGGTGCCAGTTGTCAGATCAGTTCAAATTACCGACCTTTTCATCCCATAGCTGCCGTCCGTCACGCAACGTCTGCATGGGTGTTCTTCCGCAACACATCTTGCCCTGATGTGTTCGCTCATTATTGTAAAGATCGACCCAGGCATCCAGATCTGTCTGTAGGTCATCAAGTTCAGCATAGACCTTTTTACGGAATGTGATCTCGTAGAATTCCTCTTTCACCGTGCGATGGAATCGCTCGCAGATACCGTTAGTTTGCGGGCTGTATGCCTTGGTGCGTGTGTGATCAACATCGTTGATCGCGAGGAACAACTGATAGTCATGTCGCTCTGGCCGCCCACAGAACTCGGTTCCACGGTCAGTCAGGATACGTAGCAGATCAACGCCTTCTGACTCCAGCAGCGGTAGTACACGGTCGTTAAGCAGGTCCGCAGCAGTAATCGGTGTCTTCGTTGTATAGAGCTTGCAAGCAGCTACCTTGCTGTATGTATCCACGAAGGTCTGCTGATAGATCCGACCTATGCCCTTGATCGTGCCCACATAATAAGTGTCCTGTGAGCCGAGATAGCCCGGATGTTCCGTCTCTATCTCGCCATGGGCCTCGTTGAGCGTCTGTTGGCGCTCCAGTGCAATGACCTGGGCTTCGGTGAGCACCAGCCCCTTTTCGGCAACTTTCGCCTCCAGCGCACGTAAACGTAGTTTGCGGCTCTGAAGCTGGTGGCGCAGCCAGATACTGCGTACCCCGCTGGCTGAGACAAACACTCCTTTCTTGCGTAGTTCGTTGCTTACACGTACCTGCCCATGAGCCGGGTATTCCAATGCGAAATCCAGCACCGCTTGCTCAATCTGAGGCTCAACTCGGTTCTTGGTGTTTGGTTTGCGCCGATTCTTATCCAGTAGTGCTTCTACACCACCTTCATCTCTGGCGGATTTGTAGCGATAAAACGTATCTCTGGACACGCCCATCATCTGACAGGCTTTAGATACATTACCTAGCTCCTCAGCCAGGTTCAGCAATCCAAGCTTGTTTCCTATGATCCTCTGTGTAGACTGATTCATGAGGGTTATCTCCATGGTTCTTTTTGAAAGTTCGCACTTCCATCAGAACCGATAACCCTCACTTCTTTCAAGCTAGGTGTCAGATCAAGTCGCGACTAACTCATCTGGATAGAAGAGATTTTTACTTTAAGTCCATTTTCGAAAATTCTTATTATGTGATTTACGATCGCCTAAATAATGAAGTGTTTCGCCTGTCTCTAGAAGGACTTGAAGATTAATTAGCCATCCTGTTATTTAAACGGATTGCTGTGGAAGATGTTTTTTATGAGTTGTGGTAACAGACCGACATTCAACCTTGTAGATTAGGCATAACAATAACGAATATGATTTCGCCCATGTACAACATGTACGTCTGTCGCAATCATCATTATTAGCATTATTCGGGAACGAATGGTGGGTTGGTGATTGTGCCAAACGCATTCAGAAACCCGCCAAACGGCGGGTTTTTTCGTTTTAGCTGAATGACCCTTCTGTCGTTTCCACTAATCTCAAACTCCGCGCTTTAACTTGTTAACCTTGGCAATCATTATGTGGTGCAGTTTTTCAAGATTCTTCTGGGTCAAGTCTTTGAGTGAATTTATCGGTTTCTTCAATGCCAGATGAATTCGCGCAACCTCATAAATCTCTTCTTTCGACATCCCTAATTCGTTAGCTCGCGCATAAATCGGTTTATAGAAGCTTTGCTTCCACCGTTCAGGATTCTTACGTCTGACCTTCGGTCGAGCCATGGCTATTTGCGCGTATAGCCACTGGATAGCCTCTTCGGAATTCTCAACAGACATTTCCTTGTAAGTGGTGACATTGAATTCTTTTTTGAGTCCACTCCATATTCGTTGTGCAGCGCGCTGAGAATCTTTCCCCGCTGCTGAATGTAGATCAATATATTCTTTTACAAGTTCCTGAATCTTTCGAGCTGTGGCATTGGAGATGTGCTTTCCTCCGGGATCTGTCTGTATGACAGTCTTTTTAACCACTCTCTCAGTAACAATATTCAGATCTCGACCAGCAACCATATTTCCCTTGCCGTTCACAGTCTGTAATACTTGAACGGTGCTTTTTTGGGGTGGACGCGGCGTATTCAGCTCACGGACCATGGTGTACCAATTATCCCGGTGCTTTCTGAGTTCTCCTTCCGTGAATTTACGCCCACGGGGGTGATTATTGTTATAATGTTCCACTTCAGCATGACAATCAAAGCAAAGTGGAATGCAGTTTTCAAAGTCGTCATCACCGCCCTTGTGCTTTGGTTTGAGGTGGTGCGTCTCAATTCGCACACCACAAAATTTATGGCATATGCAGCATGATCGTCCACACGCGACCAGTGCATCTTCGACGATTTCCTTTGAAAAGCTCATGCAGTTGCTGCTAACTCATGAACTTGCACTGCCCCATGCAATTGCTTTGACTGCTCGACAACCTGTGAATGATGGGTAAACAGGATAACTTGTGTCTTTTCAGCCAATTCAGCCAAGGCATTCAATGCGGCTTGTGAACGGTCATCATCAAAGTCCACCAGTACATCATCGACAATGAAGGGCATAGGCTCTGCACTTTCCATATATTTTTCGAGAGAGGCCAGACGCAATGCCATGTAAAGCTGATCCCGCGTTCCTGAGCTCATCCCTTCCACATACACGCGCTCTCCCCCTGAGCGAATACCTGCAAGGACAGGCTCATCCTTTTCATTAAAATCGGTCATCAGCCCATCAAAAGACCCCAGTGTCAGTGCGGAGAAATGTTCACTGGCACGCTTGAGCAGAGGTCCCTGGTTTTCTCTGCGATAACGCTCAATCTGATCACGCAAGATCTTACCAGCCAGTTTTACTCGCACGTAGCGCTCAGCATCTGAATGGATGCTGGCGAGTTTAGCCTGAGCCTGATCGGCGAGCAGCGCCGCATGATCACTTCCATTCATGATCTCCAGTTCTTTTTCTTCGCGCCCTTTTGTTTCAGCCAATTCTGTCCGCCTAGGCTCGAGCTCATCCTCGATCTTATTATTCAACTCGGTGATTCGTCCGGGCAAACTATCCGGATCGACACCCTCCGCTTGCGCCTCCAGCTCAACAATAGTGGCGCCTTCACCGGTTTCCAGGATCTCTTTCTCAATCGAAGCGATTGCCTTCTTGATTCGAAGATAATCAGCCGAGCGGCGTTCCGCCGCCTCAAGTTGATCATGGCCGTCGCATTTTGCTTCTACAGATAACGCATCAAGCCGATCCGTCATGGTCTGGATGGAAGCTTTCGAATCTTGTATCTCCTGCGTCGCCTGTTCGACCTGCTCTCCAATCTGTTGCCGTTTTGTCTGTCTTGATCGGTTTTCCGATAACAGTGAGTTGAGGCGTACGACGGCATCATCCGCATGCAAATCAACCAGTTCCGGAGCAATCGTGGCGACTATGGCCTCTACCTGGCCGCAGAACGCCACTGCGTCTTCGTCGATGGCATTGAGCCGTATTCGCAGTTTTTCTGCTTCGCCCTGTTTCGAGAACAAAGCTCTGAGATGTTCAATGAAATCATCAACCTCCGATGGTGAGCTCTCAGCTCGCAGACCAAGGCTCTGCATCAAATCACCCCACTGTGTCTTCCATGCTTCGAGCGCCTCAGTTGCCAATCGATGCTCATCGCTCAACGATTTAACATCGGCTTCCCGGTCATTGACCTCCTTACTCAGCAAATCGTGTTTGCGTTTAGATTCATCAAGCTGACTGGCTAACGCTTCGCATTCCAAGAGTACAGTTTCAAGCTCCTCTGATGTGGAGCCCGCTCTTCCTAGCCCAGTCAGCTGCTCATTAAGCCGTTGGATATGCGTGGTACGATTCTGGTCCAGTTCACTCACTTTCTGGCGGAGCAGATTGAGCTGTCCCACCTGATCACGAAGTTTTTCTAACTCATCCAGCCAGGCCCGCATCTCGCGTGGACTACGTGGGTCAATTTGACAAGGTGCCCACAATTCCTGCCAATCCGCATCCAGTTCAGCTTTTTCAGCGCTTGTTGCTTCAAGTTGCTCATCAATCTGGTGGCCTTGCTGCTGCCCGCCCTCCTGTTTAGCCTGAAGGCTTGCCAATGCGTGGACTCGATCTGCTTCACGACGCAAACGGTCAGATACTTCATCGGCGCCAGCAAGTCGTGTTTCGAAGGCATCCGGCAATGAGCCTTCACCCTGGTGTTCACTTGCCTCAGCTGACACATCCTCACCATCCACCCAGTGACGGCGTAACAACTGCCAGATTGCATCACGTTCGGAACGGGCATCGACGAGAGCTACTTCCGTCGGCACTTCTCCGACGCGTTCGATTTCATCGAGTCTCTGCGAGGTATCCTGTAAGGCGTCGTCGAGCTCGTCTTTTTTCTCTTCAAGCCGCTGAACGCGTTTCGAGAGTTCGTCATAGCTTTCTTCAAATCGACGGATACTTTCCCGGTTGGGCAATTTCAAACCAGACACGGCTTCCGGCTCCCCTTCCCATAACGTGAGCCGGGCAAGATCCTCAGCACACTCTGCCTGCAGACTGGCAAGCTGACTCTGGGCAGATTGGATCGAAGCATCCATTTCACCCTGTTTTCTGGCGGCAGCAGTGGCCCGGTGCAAATCGCCTGTGTTATCCGATTCAGGGATCTCATCGCGTTCTTTGCGGGCAGACTTGAGTCGCTTCTCTGTCTCACGCAGACTAGCCTCTGTCTGCTCTACCCGAGCCTTCAGCACAGCATTTTTGCCACCCAACTCGGCAATGGTCTGTCGCTTAGCCACTATGGGACGTAACTGCTCAATAGACTTCAGCTCGAGATCAGGACGAATTTCTTCGAGAATAGAGCCAGCATCTGTCAATAATTGCTGGGCTTCCGCTTCGAGATGCGGTCGGTCTTGTAATGCTTTTCGATGACCGCCCAGGCGAGCATGGAGATCTTCAATTATCTCCGCCTGCTCCAGCAATGCCTCGTTTATTGATAATCCTTCAAGCTGTTGCTGTAATCCTTCGAGACGAGGGGTTGCCTTACCAACGATGGCCTGAGCGGTTTCCAGCGCATGCACTGCTTGATGGCGACGGTCTGCAAAGTCATCCGGTAGAACGATGATGGGTTTATCTGAATTGGCACCCAACAATTCAAGTTCCTGAAAAAGCTCACGACGCCGAGCCAATTTCGGTAAAACACGCTGGATACGTTGTAAACGGTTCACCTCAATCCGGTTGTCCGTCAGTTCGGATTGAATTTTTACCAGTTCCTTTGTCGTCTGCCCCAAAGCACGACGATGCTCATCCCATGCTCTGGATGAAAGAGAACACTCCCTTACCTCTTTGTTGAGATCTGCATAAGACTTCAACGCTGAATTGATCGTCTGCGTGGATCCCCGGGGCCTGAAAAGGCCATCAGCTTCCACATCAAGCTCAGCGAGGACGGCATGTAACGCGTGGCTGCCAAGTGCTGCTGAAAAAAGCGCCTGCCCGACCTCTCCCTTCTGTTCGAGAATCTCCTGCCCACCATGCACCAATGCCTGGTGGTCAATTCCAAAAAGCGTTTCGAAGAGTTCCGCAGTCACGCCTTGGAGAAAAGGCACTAGCGCCTGTTCATCAAATGACTCACCATCCGAAGTCAATAGCGTATTTTTACGGCCTTTGCGACGGATAAACGCAAGTTCTTGTCCGTCGGTAGTACGCAGAAAACCGCGGATGCGGAGCTTGTCATTGGCATGGAGAAAATTATCGAGCGTACGTTCGTCGATGCCATAAAGCAGGGCCTTGAGTCCTCGTAGGGCCGAGCTCTTACCTGCCTCATTAGGTCCGTAGACGATGTGAAGTCCTTTCTCACCAAAATCCAATACTCGATCAGTGAAAGGGCCAAATGCGGCAAGATTCAACTCGTCGATTCTCATCCTGGCTTCATGCCCCTTTTTCCGTGGTTAACAAGCGGTTGACTAGAAGCTCTTTGATATCCTCCAGTGTCTCTTTGAGTATTTCCGGTTTGGTCGGATCATAGGGGTCGTCACCACCGAGCAGTTCGGCTGGAAGTTTCTGACGAAGCGTGGAAATATCATCGGTGAGATCATTCAAAGCCGAGGCATCCAGTTCCATGTCGCGGATAGCACGCAGCAGGCCGCTTAGTGCGTCGTCACGTTCAAGTACCTCATCAACCGAGACTGGCAGCCTTGTCTTGATAGAAACCTTCTCTAGCCAGATGCCTGCACCGCCTAGCCCCGTTGCCAAGGCCCGGTACTCCTGTGTCCAGCGCTCACGATCTGCATGCAATGTCGAATGTGCAGCGCAAGCACCTTGTATTACCAGGCGCACAGCGACTGGCCTTCCTTCAGCGGCATCTGATGCTGACTGCAGGCCCTCACGCACCTGCTCATAGATATCATCAATTGTCTCGCTGGCAGAAACATTCTGCTCACAGAGAGACCAACGCATCACATCAAGATCACGATGTTCAACCTCCGCAATCTCCCCGTTATCGACCGTAACCAGGGTACAGCCCTTAGGTCCTAACTCACGGATGTGTCGTCCCTGGATATTTCCCGGAAACACAATCCATGGATCCTGGCTCACTTCTTCACGATTATGAACATGCCCCAAGGCCCAGTACTGATATCCTTTGGATCGTAGTCCATCAACGGAGCAAGGCGCGTAAGGCTCGTGGCCCGGCTTTCCATCCAGGCAAGTGTGCAGCATGCCTATGTTAAAGAGCTGTGGATCTCCTTGCGGATAAGCCTCCGAAAGGTCATCGGTTACAGCCCGAGTCGCAAACCCCTGTCCGTAGATGGAGACATTCAAATTCTCCAGGACAACCCTCTCCGGCTTCTTAGTTGAGAACAGGGTGACATTATCCGGCAGGCGTAGGTGCTTAGTGATTTGGCTGGCAGCATCATGATTACCCGCCACGATGAAGACTCGAATACCCGCCTCTCGCAACCTTCCCATGCGCTCTACAAAATAGAGGCCGGTGTTGTAATCCTTCCAGTCGCCGTCATACAGATCCCCGACCAGGAGCACGAATGCCACTTCCTCATCAATCGCCAGTTCGATCAAGTTATCGAATGCGCGGCGCGTGGCACTTCGAATTTCTTCTACAGGAGCACCTTCATAGCGCTCCAGGCCGTATAATGAGCTATCTAGGTGGATGTCTGCTGCATGAATGTATTTAAACATTACCAAATTCAACATCCATCAGTGCTTTGTTGAATATTCTAAAAGCCGCTCACACAGACCACCCAATAGATCTGATTGCTTTCCATTGGAATATAATTCTTCCAATGTGGCTGTTATCAGAAGCGGGTGCTTTCTTTTGACGCCATCCAAGAACCCTTGCTCCACTCTGGCCTTGTTTTCAGCAGTTTCCCATTCATCGGTACCATACTCTGCGATAATGGCCTCCCCTATATTTGAATTCCACATGGTCACGTTATCTGACCAGTAGTGCTCAGCAGGCATAGGGTCAACACCGTCTTTACCGCATAGAGATAAAATGCATTTGTTATTGCGCGGATGATCTCCCGGGTTGTTTCGATTTGCCTCCGCATCTGAGTCGAAAACCACGAAAGCAGGTATACCAAGCCCATTAGCTATAGCCAATGGCCTACTCAGATTTGGCTTTCCAATAGCAACCACGAAATGACAGCCACGTCGCCTGAATTCGTTCCATTTCCCGGTCAGTTGTAGATGAGTAGAGATAAATGCCACATCCTCGTGCCCTTCGACAAGCACAACTATGCTTGCAAAAAATAATTCATTTTGAGAGGGCTGCATTATTTGCTCAATTGCGGCCATCGTACTTGTTGGGGAACGCGGCTTTTCGCCTAATGCTGTTGCCAAATTTTTTGATATTTCTTCGTGGGTCATACTAGAAACGACTGATTTTTTATCATCGCTCGATTTTCTTATCATGCGTACATTTTCATAGCCCTTACCAGACACAAAATAAGGACTATGCGTACTTAATAGGATTTGGGAGTTATTTGATGAAAGCTCCTCAAGCAGACTTGCCATGTGTCGTGCCTGAGGAGGATGTTGGTAGAGTTCCGGTTCCTCAAAACCAAGCAATAATGACGGAACATTCTCGCCGCCATCATCTGCCAACTCTTGCAGGAGAGAGACAAATACAGTTCTCTGTAAGCCATGACCAAGGCGCGCAATCTCCCCTAAAAACTCATCCTCTCCAGCTGCGAGTCGGGCGAGAGGTTCGTTTATATTTATCGATTTATCAGGGTTGTAGTGCCAATTTAGTTCTATTTTGGTTCCAGTATGCGTCCACTCTTGAATTCGACCTGTCAATGAACGGCTTAATCCATCCAATACACCTTGTTCTTTCTGTATAATTGATTCATATTGCTCTGCAAGGTCTTGCCTCAATTTGTTAATAGGTTCTTGAAAATCTACCTTTGTCCGAATTGTCCGCTGCAGAAGCTGACCTAGCGCTGTTGTCTTCCCCTCTTCCTGTTCAGTTGCAGCATCTTTTACTGCTGGGACATACACCCACTGGAGATGCTTGCGTAGTCGATTTTCCCCCTTACTCCACCCATAAAATTGATTTTCGTCACGATTGAGCTCACATAACTCTGGATGTTCCTCTTCATAGCTCCTTAAGGCATTTTCCATGTCACCTTTAGTGGAAACACCTGGAAGATCATTATACTTTTTTCTTAATTCAGCATATATTTCCTTCAACACCTTCGCACTGGACTTTTCCTGTATGCTTGAAAAATACTGAGCAAACTCCGTCATAACAAGACGTGAACCATATTGTTTAACTTCAGCCTTCTCTCCATCCCAATCAGCAATTGCAGACACAACAAGTTTTCCATTCCGATAATATGCTTTGAAATCCTCTTGGGCCTCATCGGACAAATCCTCAAACGTCAAAGTAATTTCGATTGGTTCACTGGTATTTTTATGATGGAAATCCTCATCACAGAATGTATGTAGATTTACCGACGAGGCTGTCGTATTTCTAAAGAATACATTAAGCGCCTGCAATATAGTTGATTTCCCAGAACCATTTGGTCCTACTAAACAGGTGTAGTCATCAAATAAAACTGTTTCATCCTCAAAAGAACGAAAATTTCTTATTCTAATTTCTGAAAGCTTCATTATTGTTTATCCCTATCATATAAATCCTTGCATCAAGCACTAGTACATACTCATAAATCAACCATCCTTGGAAACGGGAAGAAACCCCACAGGCACTAGCCCTTGTTCACGCCGTCGTGCCTGACCCATTGATCAACTTCTTCCTTTCTAAATTTCCATAAGCGACCCACTTTGTGGGCAGGCATAGCCTTGCGCTCAATCCACTTATAGACGGTATCTCGCTTGACCCCAAGGTAAGCCGCGATTTCCTCTACCGACAACCAGCGGTCTTCAATCATTCGTTCGCCCTCTGGCTCCAACCGATTTCCAATACGAAGCGATATCGACAGGAGCGCCCATCAAAGCTATCGCCATGGCACTCTGTCCAATAAAACAGGATAAAATTGTAGATAGACTAATATAATCAACCCAATTATGCTAGGAGATCAGTCGTATCCGCTGTAAACACGCCTACGTAGAAGTATGAATGCGTTAGTACCGATGGATCCTGGTGACCCACACTGACCTGCGGTGAGAAATTCAGCGCAAGAGCACTGTTAAATGAACATACTGATGGACTATAGCACCTTGAAATGATTAGACTTTTTCTTTCATACTCACATCAAGATGAAGATCTGCGGAAAGAGCTGGAAAAGCACCTTGCAGTTCTTCGACGGGATGGTGTGATTGATATCTGGCAAGACCGCCGGATCGGCCCAGGTGACGAATTCGACCGGGAGATCAGCAACCAACTGGAGTCGGCGGACATCGTGCTGCTGCTCGTGAGTTCAGATTTCCTGCATTCTGACTACTGCTACGACATTGAGATGAAACGAGCGCTGGAGCGTCATGCTAAAGGCTCAGCCAGAGTCATCCCTATCATCCTCCGCCCTTGTGACTGGCAGAAAACCCCACTCGGAAAACTCAACGCTACCCCTACAGACGGTAGACCAGTGATCGAGCATGCGAGCCTGGATCGGGGATTCCTTGAAGTCGCGCGCGCAGTCCGGACTGCTACGGAACAACTCCAGCCATCAGCTTTAGCGACAGGGGAACATGAAGTGACATCTGTCGTAAGCGACCGTCCCGACCGATCCGGCAACTTACGTATCAAGAAGCAATTTTCTGACAGAGATCGACACCAGTTCCTGGATGAAGGCTTCGAGTATATTGCTGGTTACTTCGAGAATTCTCTCAAAGAGTTGGAAGCGAGGAACCCCGGGGTGGAGACCAGCTTCAAGCGTATCGATGCCAACCATTTTGAAGCGGTTGCCTATGTAAATGGCGAAGAACGGAGTCGATGTGGAATTTGGCAGGGCAATGGATCCTCTATGATGGACGGCCTCCTGTTCTCATACAGTGGCATCGGGCATGGCAACAGTTACAATGAATCCATGTCTGTAAATGATAATGGTTACACTCTGTTCCTTGCGCCGATGGGAATGGCCCATTTCGGTCAAGACGGGGACAAAGAACTGACACATAGCGGAGCTGCGGAGTATTACTGGAGCCTGTTTATTGAGCGGCTTCGATAGTGCGTTATTGTGATCAAGCAGTCTATGCAGATAAGCAAGATGAACGGTTTTTTCAAACATCTGGTTAAGGCCCTACTCGCAGCCATTCGATTTGTGATGGTATTTCTTTCAGAAGCAGTAAGGCTTCTTGCCAGTAGTGCTCGAACAAAACCAGCGGACGACGAGCTCAATAACTCGTTTCGTGGTGGTGTTATGAATCACCGTACTGGAAAGTTTGATGACGGAAGCGATCCCGCAGGTTGGTACGAGCGCGACTAGCGACGAGTTCCTTTCGACAGCAGTGTTTTGCCGATCGAGCCCCCTTGGCGACCCGCATCCTGGGCAGGACTCCGAAGTGGGCTGGTAGCTGCCTCAATCGATCGTCCTACGTGTACACCTGCCCATGCCATCATCCCACTCCATACCAGTGGAAGGCCCAAATAAAGGCTTGTTGTGATCATATTCAGCAGCATGCGCTTGATGTCGTGCTCACCGGGATTTGCGAACATCTGCAGGAAGACGTTCACATCCGGATACATGGACAGGATCAGGTTCTGGTCCACCCACAACGCCAGGTACCAGAGCACGCTCCAGAACTTGACGGTAAAGATAGCCATGGCGCCGATGACCATCATGGAAATGGAATAACGCGACAGCACCACGATCATGGGCAGCAAGGCGTAGATGCCGAGCAGTAGCACGGCCTGCACCATCGGAAGCGCCTGTAGAACTGCGGTCATAGTGACCGAGAACAACGCCGATGCAGCTACCACGCCACCCGATGCCAGGCCACCCTTGGCGACATTTTCAACCGTACTGAGTAACCCGGTGCTGCCGGAATTGTGTGCCACGAGGTCGTTGTTCGACCACGATGGCGGTGCATTCGCCAGAACGGTCTTGGCCACTGCATCATTCTGCTGTTCGCTGGCCAGTGCCGGCGCGATGGCAACCACGAGACCTGAAAAGCCAGCCGATGTGGCATCGGCTTCGTTAATCAATTTTTCACGCAGGCCAGCCGACGCATCCTCCCACCACTGCTTGCAGTAAGGCCTGCCCCAGGTAGGTGGTGCCGCAGGATCATATTCGGTATCACGGGCAGCATTGTAGGCCCAACCGCTGACCTGGGTGGTAGCACGCAGGGTGTCATAGTAGCCCGGCGTATTGCGATAGACTTGCGATCCCATCCAGTCCGGATCGTCGGGACCATAGGTCGTCAGCAGCGCATTCACCGCAGCGGTAGCGGGTCGTTCTGACTGGTACATCGACCGGGCCGGAATGTAGCACTGGCTGAAGAAGTCGCTCACTTCCTGGCGCAGGCGCGGGTCAGCAATGGTCGCCAGACGCGCCTGTTGTTCATAGGTACGCATGTCCGCAGCACTGGGGAGGCCTTCGACCACCGCGTGATTGAAGCCCGAGGTCATCGAGAGCACCGCATACCACCATACCGGGATGTTCACCGTGGCCGGCGATCCGGTGAAGCCGGTGGAACCGTAGGTACTCTGGGGTGCGGCCACGGTCGCTGTGGGCGGTGTCGGATCGATCAAAGTCGGTGGCGGCGTGTAGTTGAGTGACGCGGCGTTCAGCGGGGTCAATGCGGCGGGTTGGCCGGCCAAAACAACCACCAATAGCGCAATGAAGAGTTCCAGCTCCATGCGCCGTAACGACAACCCGGTGACGGTACCGAACTCCCCGCCTTGCGCCGGTTCCCGCCAGTTGTCGATCAGGATGCCAAGAAACGGCAGGAACACGATACCGGTGCCAACCAGCACATCCCACAAAATGCCGTAGAAGGTCCAACCGAACAGTGTCGTGAAGAGTTCGAGATAGCTGTCGACGGTCATGCCCCGCTCCCCTGCAGTACGGCCAGCACCTGACCGAGCAGGTTCTGTCCCAACACCAGTTCGATCACGACGAGCCAGGTCACGATACGCCAGCGTACAGCGAGCAAATCCCCGGCCTGTGTCTCATCCAGGCACCCCCAACGTTGAAGGACGTACACGATCCATGGCCAGCCCATCGCCAACAGGGCAATCAGCGAGATCCGGATGCCCGTCATGAGTGGCTTCAAGGCATCGATCCTTGTCTGCACAGCGACTACAGAGGACGTCTCGACCGAATGCCAGAGAATGGCGCCCGCCCCCAGCGCCAGACCGAACGCCAGCAGGGTCAGCAAAACAAACCAGCGCCGACGCATGGCACAACCGTTATTGGACACGGCCATTGCTCAGCGGACGTGGATCGATGGTCGGGACTTCTGGCGTTATCAGGGATGACTGCCGACGGGCCGCGGCGCGTTGAAGCAAGGTCGCAATCGTGTCGGAAACCACCTCCTTGCGTACCCGGGTCTCGAACAACAGATTCTCGATCTCCTTGTCCAGCTCGGCGATGGATTTGTCCGCGTGCTCGCGTGCCACCTCGGTGGCATAGACCTCGGGCACCTGTCGGCCGGAAAGCAACAAACGGCGGGCGTACAGCGCCTTCTCCACCGTGCGGGCCGTGCTGATCTCTGACACCAGCCGGCCCATGATGAGGCTCTGCTCGGAGGCCGGCATCTCCCGAATCGCTTCGATGACCTGGCGGGTGATGGCCACACCAGGGGCAGTAATATTGTCCAGGTTGGTCAGTGTCGGGGGCGTAGCCCCGGAGACCAGGTTCTGGATTTCCGTCGTTACGGTTGTCGCTTCCTGATTGAGCTTTGGCAGGAGTCCGGTACCGGGAATACTGTCCTTGCGGCAGGTATCACAGGTGGTGACGATGTTTTCGCCGACCACATCGACGACCCAGTTACGAGCCTCGCTAGGTGTTGTCCAGATCTCTGTCAGGCGGGTGGCCGATGCAGGAGGCACCGGGCCTGCCGTCGTGATCGGACGATTCATATTGATGTTGTACCCGGCCTTGACGATGTCGCCGGTAAATTCCAGCACCGGCTGTCCGGAGCCCCCGGCCTGCCCACCGATCCAGGGCACGCCGTTATCCCCGTTTGCTGTCTCGACGGCATCCTTGGCGGTTACCGCATCATTACCACCAACACCCATCTGGAGCTTCCAGTCATTGCCTTTGGACAGCGTGATGAGATCGGCATAGGGATTTTTTCCCTGGGCGATCTCGGCCTCCATCTGCTCGCAGGACTTGGTCGCCAGCTGCATGGTCTCCTCGGCTTGCAACAGGGCGTTCTGGAACATGTCGTAGAGTCCGGGATTGGCGCGCTGCAGGATCAGCGCCGGAAGCGCAGCGATCGCGGCACTGGCCGCGGCCGTCATTGCGTTCATCATGTTGTCGATGCCGGTACCGATGTCATTCAGCGTATTGGTCACCGCGGCCACGGGGTCGAATTTGCCGCAGCTGTAGCCCAGCCCCAATTGCGCCGACCCGCCCAGGGTAACGGATACGACAGAAGGATTGGCAGGCGCCGATACCGGTTCAGCCCCACCGATTTCGTAATACCAGAAGCTGTCTTCCGTTGGCCCCTTGGTGATGGCATGCGCATTATTCAAACTGAGGAGTCCAATCAGTAGCAAGCTGACAGCACGTCGATAACGGAATGTATATAAAGAGTTCGTTTTCATCAGGGATAGGCAATCCAGTCAATATCAAACAGAAACCATTGGCCGCGGCGCTCACAGCACTTATAGGGCCGCCATAGATTCCAGACATAGTCACCCTCGCTATCGACGCGACCGCCACCCCAGCCGGTCAGGCTGGCAAGATCATTGGTGCCAAAGACGTTGCAGCTCGATTCAGATAGCGGTAATAACATCTGCCAGGTACCGGTGCTGCGGTCCTTTTCCATCAACGGACCCGGTGACCAAACCTTCATGGAACCCGATGAGCCGGTCACGGGCACATAAACATGCGGTTGACCCATACGCGTGACGATGTCACCGGCTCGCTGGGCATTGAGGGCAGCGGCCTTGGGTTCTTCGGCCTGGGTGGTCCAGCCGGTCCGCGGATAGACCCCACCCCAGGTCTGGAGGGGCCAGGTTCCCACCTCACGCAGACCGGGAATCAGGCTGGCGGGATAGAAGATCTCCGGGATCTCTTGTCGCCACGACAGGGCATCGAGGCCGGACTGGAAATAGGGAAAGAAAGAAGTGGTCTCTGACGGACACAACAAACCGGTACCAGCAACGATACCCGTCAGCGAGCTCAGCGGATGGCCAATGGCGTCAGTTTCCCGGTAGACCAGATTCTTGTGGTCACGCTCCGAGGTTCCCTCCGTGCGGTTGCCGGCGCTGTCGATCGGCACCGGCAACAAGGCACCCAACAGACCCGTGGCTGCCGTCTTCTGCGCCAACCCCAGGGTCGCGCGGATCTCGGTCCACGGATTCCCGCCCAGCTCGTTGTAGGTACTGACCACCAGATCCGGGTTGTAATGCCCCACCTTGATTGAGGTGCGTACGCTGCAGCCGGTCCAGGAACAGCGCAACCAGAAACACATCCCAATAGGCATCCAGCGCATGCAGGAAAATGCCGCCGTTGTCGTCTGGGCCACGATCTGTGGTGTGGTCGTCGTACCGGAGAACCCGGTGACCGGCATCCATAGCGCAATAACAAGGCAGAACGATAGAAAGCTCTGGCGGATCATCGCTTACCTTCCCGCCGCCATACCAGGTAATGCGCAAGTGCGCTCTGCACATCGGTTACGCCATATACGACTGCCTGGCCATCGAAGACAATGGCTGGATAGCGATCCACGCCATACTGCATCGCCTTCGCCAAACCCTTCGCGGCGCGTTGCATCCGCGTACGATCTTCCTCACTTAGTTGCTGGAAGCGTTGCAGAACGACTCGTTTGGATTGCTCGAGATCGGCCGGAAGGCCTTCGGACAGCTTCTCCTCGGTACGCCGGATGCCATCTAGTTCATAGACACGGAATTCTTTTTTCCCACGAAGTGCCTGCTTGTTGATACCCCCCTCACCGGCTATGGGCGAGTCAGCCGTGGTGAATACCTCTACGAGGTATGGATGCACCTCTACTGGTCGGTTCGCTTGTACAACACCAGAGAAAATGGCCAATGCAATCCATACCGGCACTACAAAGCGTATCGAGTGTGAATTCCTGATCATATACACAAATGGCCCACTGACGGAGTGATGGGATATCGTGTATTACGATGAGTTCCTAGTGAACGGAAAACTCGATCAAGATGCGGCGTGGTTTAATCCCAGCGGATTCACCCTAGAATGATCATGCTGGATTTTCATTAGGCGTGAACGATGAAAAACTTCCTTAGTTGACGCCGATTGGCTCCTCCTTATTGCTCTAAAGCTGGCGTGATGATCAATACTCTCGCAGACTAAATAGATGCCTCAAAACGGCCAGGAGCGGAATTTGGGATATATAAAAACGTTACTTTACTTTTGATTTTCACAGACGGCTAGCAACCTCAATGCGTAGCTCTCTGCTGCATCTTTTACCCATGTATCGCTGACCACAACTAGCCACCACATGAACATGACGATTGAGAAAATCAACGAACTATATTCCAGCGAATATTTTTTACTATCCAAATAATCTGGATTGGGATAAATATTAACGATAATTAACAAAACGGCGATTACGGAACACATTACACCAAACCATTTAATCCCCCTAGCGTTCCGTCTAAAGCCATATGAGATATTTTCTATAAACAGCAACCTGTACTGTTTCGTATCCCTCGTTTTTTCCAACAGCCATCTAACTGCTGAGTCATAGAGCTTGTCGGCAGTGTCGGGACTTCGTTGTTCATCTTCAATAGTTGGCGCACTCCAACCACTTATCTGTTCAGTCAAATACCTTTGATATCTCGTTTTTGTATGTCCATCCAAGGTATCGTCTAAATGCCGGAGGATGATGGTGGTTGGCTTTCCTCCCCACAAGCTGAATAGTCTTTCTTCTGTTTTACGGCCTCGGTGCCGAGAATAATGTGCAAGCGCGGTAATAAAACCACATGCCACTATGATGCTTAATAGCGCAGCTACAATATTATAAAGAGCCGGGAAAGAAATATAGGTAGCTATAATAAGAGGCAATAATGCCAAGAGCGATGGTCGCACTCGGGCATTTAAGCTGTATTCATCAAATAGGTTAGACAACATTTAAACTCCATCCATCATCTTTTAGTGCTAGTTTCATCGTTCCCTTTTCCTGTGTCGTAAATACCTTATTACCTTTGTCGGAACCACGAGAATACTTTTTATATAGATCAAGAGCTTTTTTATCCGGGTGACCATGCGCGTTGTCACCTACAGAAATAATTGTCATTACCGGATCAATTGCACGCATATGATCAGTGTAGTAATTTTCCGTATCAGCAGGGTCGTCGAAAAACGTGATCGAACCATGATGGCCCGCCATAAGTATTGATGACTTCACATCATTTTTTGAATAATCCTTTAATATGCCATACCTCCATGTTTCTGCGTCACAGTCTCCTGTCAGCATTACACTCGATCCAATATCATTACTATTCCAATGCTCAACTTTGATGACCAGACCTTGAGCGTTAGCATTTCGTTCCAGACGTTCATCCATCGCACTTAAATACCGTAGCCTCGTCATTCCAAAGTCTTGACGTTTAAGCTTATTCTTTTCTTGCGCCCCCACTGTACGGCGTAAATTCATATATTCTCTGTATTCAGTAGAATTAGTAGTCGTTCCCGGATGACCGCTATCCCAGATGGATTGAATGGGGAAATATTGATGTATTTTATTTACTCCGCGCATATGATCTGCATCTCTATGAGTGCATATAAACGCCGAAATATTTGTCCCCCAACCAATTACAGCATCCAAATAATCTAGGACCGCATCTTCGTTTTCATTCGTAACATTGCAGTCACAGACATAATACCCGCCATCACTAGTTTCGATGAGAACCATGTTGCCTTGTCCGACGTCAATGAAATGGATAGTAGTATTCAAACTTTTCTCCTTTCATTTTTGACGCCATATTAAAAATATTCATTGCTCATCTGTCCTTGAACGACCACCCGCAAGAAGGGCTTGAAACCCATCAGGCGTATGAATTAATAAAGCCGATGGTGCCAACCTGGCAAGCCCGATTGCCTGTGCAGTTTGGCGGTCAAGTCCTGACGGCCCACTAGGGTTTAGATGGCTATGCCATGTTCCTAGGCAATAAAGTGTCCAGTTTGTTTCTTCTGAATAATCGTCAATGCTCTTACGAATACCTTCCTGCCCCAGCACAAACTCATGGGGTGATCTTGTACTGTCTGGCGGTGCGGAAAGAACATCAACGACATAAAACGTTTGTGTAATTTCATCCTGACGACCAATCAGCACACCACCTGTTTCGGCATTCGGCCATAGGGAAACCTCCTGCACAATCTTGGTAACAACCTCATCCGAAATATGGACCGACCATTTCTCACCGTTGCCACATTCGACTACAGTGAAAGGCGGTACATTTACATGATGCCATGACACACCCAGTCCGCTCTGATCAAGAAGACCAACGAGGAGTTCTCCATTCTCGTCAGGCAATCCATCTCGCTGTTTAGATAGAAGATACTCGGCAGATGCCGCACCAAAAAGAGAAATTCTTCCATCAGACATACGCATGGTAGAAGACCCGCATCCTTGTCCAATTGTTGTACGTTCCAAATCATGGTCACCTGTTCCGAACAATATTTCCCGCATAGACGCATGAGACTTGCAGTATGCGTAAAAATACGAAAACAGATCACCAAGGCCGGGATTACGATGAGGTCCTTCTGTTGCAATAAGCCCGAGTTTTCCTCCGCCGTACAGGACACTCTCGATCACACGACCACGTATGTTATTACCGGCAGCGCACAATGCCGCTCGGACACGTAACGACGCTGTTGTGTTTACAATAGCCCAGGTTCCTTTTGGCCAGGCGTCTTTTGACAAAGATCGAGTATTTATCACCTTTACAACATCATGAACAAACGGAGTGGTTGTTTGAGAAAACCCGGCGACAGCTTCGCTGAGAAGTCTTGCTTTCGCATCGAGAAAACGAAGCTGCATATCCCCAGACGGTGGGATAAGAGCATGCCGCGCAGCATTATGTGGGCTGATTGTGCTGTTATCGACAACCGAGACCGGAGCAAACCCGGCTCTTGTCATATGAAGTGCCAATTTAGAACCGAGACTACCAGCTCCAATAAGCGCCCATGACGGGTGACTATCTTCATTACCCTGATCGCTCAGACCAGACAGCCTTGCGAGCAAGGTAGGTGAAATCTGTTCCCGAAGCCCTGCAGGTTGCACTGGAGTTGCGTCACCATTCGGGAACGCTTCCCCGGCGTGGAAGTCAATAAAGTACGCACATAATTCTATGGGCGTTGTTTTTCCAATCAAATTGAAAGGCCGACGAACGCAGAAAATAATCGCCAAATTGAACGGTCCTGCCTGATCATAGCCTGTGACACTTGAACTGAGGCGCGAAAGCCCGTCAGTAAGCTCCCGGTGACACCCATAAAGGGACGCTCTGGCTTTCAATGATGCCAAATCTATGACATTTTCTTGAGCGTATTTTTCACAAATGACCGGCTCACCAGAAGGCTGTTTCCCTGGCCATAAAATCAGTGCCAGCCCCATGCCCCCGAAGAGTTTTCCACTTACTCCTATCGGGCCTTCTTGAAAAATATTCTTTGCAGATTCTCTGCTAAGCGGTGTTTGCTTATCAATGATCTGCCCGTACAGTTCATCCACACCTTCTGCTTTTTCGTTACGAAGGTAATGATACTGCAAGAAACGGTAACCACCACGTTTATCGACATACCTACGAAGCACGTCTTCATCGGCAACGATGTAGTCTGGAAGTTGATCCCGCCGCGTTGGCTCCCATCCCTGCTCTTCGCTGATCAGGCGACCTTCAGCCGCGTGATCAAGCCATAAGACAGTCTGGTTGATAACACCACGAACCCCTTCCTGATGACTGAATTCGGACATCTTGCCGTCCTGAATACATGGAACAGGACGGCCATCCTGCGTGAGCCACGGCTGCATGTGCGCAAGGTCGCGGCTAAAATCAGGGCGCAGCGAAGGTTCCGGTGGATCAAGTGGAAAATCCGGAGGAAAATCCAGACACACTTCTTCAAATCGCATAACGCCGTAAGGACTTTGCCCCTCTGCTCTCCATGCATTCGGCAGCGGGACCTCAACGACGATATTCACCCGGACAGTTGTCTCACCGTAGTCCGGTTCACTGATCTGCTGGACGGCAGGATGCGCCGAAATAACGGCGCACGCCTGCCGGATTCCACTGCGATATTGTTTCGTAAAGGATTCTGTTTCAGCCATGTCCCAACGGCTGACGACCAATAGCGCCAGTTCCCAAGATAGTGGACGAGGCCAAATGTCTCACTAAAGGCTTTGGCCCGTTTTTCGTCACCTTGATCTCAAGCACATCCGGATTGTCCTCGGAGGGCAATTCACCGACACATTTGAATTCACCGGAAAAATCGTTTGCGATGTCCTCGTACTCCCGTTTGGCACGGATACACGGCGGATCATTCTTATCATCCTTTACGGGGTTGCTACTGGCAATGAGCAGAGCGCCCGAGCGGCCTTGAGACAATGCATCTCGCGCGACCTGACAGACTTCGGCATCCTCGCCCATATCACTCCAGCTATCGTAGGACAGGCTGTGCCACGAACAATGATGGGGTGTTAACAACACATCATAAGTCATACAATCCGGATCATCTTCGTGTTTGTTCCACAGCTTTTCCCAGATTGCCACTTCCGCATCGCCCCCGGTCAGATAACGGCACTGGTCGGCGTACCCTTCTCCAGAGAGCGTAAATTGAAGGATTGTGCTGGACTTGTTTTTCGATAATTCCTCTTCCCCCTCTTCGTCCTCATCCTTGGGTAGCGGAGCAAGTAAATAGGCGGAAAAGGTATTGTCGTCGGCCCCATTTATGCGGCTGAATGTCTCATCAACGCGAATGAGAATATCGTCCAGATCATCGGTTTTTCCGTTTTCATCTTCACCGAGGATCAGAATTCGGTCTCCTTCGCCGACATCATTGCCATGATCCCGAAACGCCTGAACCCGCCGCCTTGCCTCACTATTAAATTCTTTGGCGTCTTTACAAAGCGTATGGTTACTACTAGCACGCCGAAATACCATTGGTGACGACCAGATTTCTCTGATCAGGATTTTGTCATCGTCTTTCGACCACTCATCAGGCGGACCAAGATGGAAGTGGTTCCGTAGCCCTCCGCAATGATCCTGGTCCGGGTGGCTGAGCAAAAACGCATCAGCATAGAGCCTTCCTTTGCTGTCTCGCTTAAGTCGGTCACGCAGCTCAGTTGCAACGTCCGGTGTTTCATCATCCGGGTTATCGGCAGCAGCCCGGATGTTGATATCGACAAGAATCGTTTTTCCAGATTCCGTCTCGAGTAAGGTCATGTCCCCATTCCCGACGGGGAAGAAATTCAATTTTGCTTTCATAATCAGTCCTCTACGCTGTGAATTGCATCTCCCCGTTTAAGAAATGCCTTGTCAAAAGAGTGCCAGTTCGATAATCTGTCGCCTATGCAGCCTACGGCTGTTCATGTGCCAGTAAAAACATATATTACTGTTTTTACTATATTTAATTACCGAGTGTTGTCTGGCTAGACAACATGCTATGACAGATTTATGGTTTCGTCAAGGGGGAGTCTGAATGTCCTTTGGATATGCGTTGAAGCGCTTTCGTGAGGAGCGCGGCCTGAGCGCCAGAGAACTGGGAAAACTGGCTGAAATCGATCACGCTTATATCTACCGCCTGGAGAAGGACGAAAAAACAGCCCCCTCAGAAAAGACAGTGGACTCTTTAGTACGGACACTGAAACTCTCACCCCGTAGAGCCGAACTTCTGCGGCTACTGGTGGGAAAGATCATCCACACCAATCTGATCGACGTATTTATCGAAGATGAAGACCGGTCTTTAGAACGCCTAGATCCCCTTGCTCTGATGAGTTTTCGCGGCAAACGCCCTGAAACACATGAGGAATGGCAAAAAAAGGACGATCAACTGAAAGAGCTTCTGGAAGAAGAGGACTAAATGGACGAATTTGCCGTCATTCTGAAAGCAAGGCAATTTATTCGGGATGCTGGCATCAGTTCCATACCGGTTGATATCGAAAAATACGCAGCCGCCGCAAAGGCTAAAATTAAAGTCAGCACTAATCTTGATGACGATGAATCAGGGCAAACGTTTCCTTTAGCAGGAAAACACATCATCACCATTAACGGAAACCATAGGGAAGAACGCCAGCGATTTACGGTTCTTCACGAGATCGCCCATATCGTTCTCGAACTGCCTTCGCAGCATCACGGCACCAATATAACTACCTCGGACTTGGTCAGTTACCGTCGCCGCCCAAAAGAAGAAATTCTATGTGACGTTTTTGCAGCCGAATGCCTACTGCCATTCGACCAGTTCAAAAAGGACGTAGAGGATGTAGATGTATCGCTGGACGAACTCAAAGAGCTGGCAAATCGTTATCAGGCATCCATAACATCCACAGGGTCACGATTTGCTGTCAACTGCAATATCCCTTGTGCATTCGTTCTGATGGAACATGGAAAAGTCCGCTATGTTTCTATGTCAAAATTTCTGCGCGAACGCAAAGGATGGATAGAGTTGGGCGTTCCGCTTCCAAAGGGAAGTGTTGCCGAACGAATATCAAAAAGCACATCCAGTCTTCAGGACTACGATGAGATACCAGCAGATGTGTGGTTTACAAACGGTGTGAATGGCTTTGATCTTTTAGCCGAAGAAGCTTTGTCCCTTCGCGAATGGGATCAATGCCTGTCACTGATCTGGTTTGATGATAACCTGAGGCCCACCGGACAAAGCCGGGATCAATATCAGGATGATGATGACACATTACTGGAGGAACTGGACGGTGTTCTTCCCTGGCCTTCAAAAAGCCGTAGAAAAAAATAACCTGTAGTGGTTCAGACTTGATCTGACACCTTGCTTGAGAAAGTGAGGGTTACCGGTTTTGATAGAAGTGCGAACTTTTAATCGAAACCTTAAGAGGCAACCCTACGCATCTCGATTACACGCAATCCTTTCAGCAATAACATGCACCGCCTCGAGTTCGCTGCAGTTGCGCTCCCGCATAATCGCGCCACGCTCGGCCTTTTCGTGTTTCTCGGTCATGGCAAGTGCCAGGGATAACGGCGGCGGAACATTACGAAATAGCGCTTCCATATTGTCGGAAAGCACGACACCCTCAACATACTTGCCCGGCTCCTTGCGAGCCGACAGCAACAGACTGCGCTGCACGTCAGTCAAATCCTTGAAGCGGGCAATTTGTTCAACCTCCTCCTTGGGCATCACCAGGCACAGCCACCACTCCATCATGTTGAGCATCTTGCGACTGGCATCGGGGAAGTCTTCCAGATTCTGTGTAGCAATCCAGAACCAGGCGCCGAGCTTGCGCCACATCTTGGTGATCTTGACCACATAACGCGCCAGCAACGGATTGGTGGTAATGATGTGCCCTTCATCGGTCACCACCAGTGTCGGCCTAGCATCATGCTGGTGGCGCTCTACCAAATCGTTGATATGGCTCATCATGGAGATGTAAGCGACGGTGAGCTGGTCTTCATAGCCTTCCCGGGCCAGTATCCCCATCTCCAGAATCGTGATGTCCGCTTCGGGCCAGGGGGTACCCTTCCGGTTAAAAAAGTGTCCAGCGAGACCTGAACAGAACAACGCCATGCCGTCACCCATCTCGATAGCCCTATTGCGCCGGTGGTCCGGCAGGCTTTCATCGTGACCGATACTCTGAAGTGCGGCGACGACATCCTGGGTGAGCACCTGATCGCGACCAGCCTCCTTGACGCTTTTGGCCGCGAGGAAAATCGCATTCCGGATTAAAAGTCGGTCAGCTCGAGTCATGCGCGCATCCTCGCGTTCATCACCCCCGGTGATCATGATGCGGGCCGCGATCTCCATTTCGCCGAGCACGTCGCGGCCGGTACCCTCCTCATCCATCTCGTCGTCATCTTCCAGCGCGTCTGGATCATCGCACAATGGCTGTTGACGTTCTTTCTGTAGTACCCGCAATGCATCGGCGAATGGCGGCAGACTGACATCGGTGTTCGGGTTCAGGGTAACCTGGTTGACGGCCAGACCATGGGCCTGAAACTGCTGACCCAGCAGCGAGAAGGAACCGCCGGCTTCGATGATGAAAATGCGCGGGCGGTACATGGCGGCCATCTGTTGCAGCAGATAGACCAGCATTGCCGACTTACCGGCGCCGGTGGGACCGAGGATCAGCATGTGTGCGTTCTTCTTCCGGTCGGCCCGATGCAGGGGATCGAACACAAGCGGCTCGGCACCCCGGTTGAAGAACACCAGACCCGGGTGGCCGGTACCTTTGGATCGGCCGTACAGGGGTAGGAGATTCGCCGTATGACTGGAAAACACCAATCGTGAACGGCGACTAGATTTCTCCAACGCGGCATCGTAGGCCATGGGCAGATTGCGAATATAGCTGTCGAGCGCCAGCAGATCGGCTTCGTGGAGAATCGGTTGCAGCCCGTTGGGCAACAACAACGCGTTCAACTGATTGACATTGGCGCGCAAGGTCTTCATATCGTTACCGCGCACATAGAACCCAATGCCCAGCGGATAGAGCTTGTTACCGCGCGCCATCTCCCGCTCCACGGCTTCGGCGTCTTCCTTGGTGAGCTCGGCCTCCGCGGAATCACCCACTGCGGCCCGTTTGACCTGGGCGATGTGATTACGCGTGAAGTCCTGAGGCTTGGCCGTCAGGGTCAGCACCATCACGGTGTATTCAGGAAATCGGTCAAACAGTGAAAAGACATGATCGCCGGCCTGGCGCTCGGCCGTCATGTGGCCCACCTCGGGCGCACGGCGCAGTCCCTGGATGGTCACCAGCGTATGCGGCAGGTCATCGAACCACCAGGTCGCCGAGGCATTGTCCGAGTGAGGCATCGTCAGCGTCAGGCGCTCGGCAAGATCATGCCCGAATGGCAGGTCTTCATCCCCCGGATAGGGGGCAATCTCCAGTAACTTATCGGGATCACCGCCCGTAATCTCAGGCCTTGGGTTGAACCATTTCAACAACCATTCGTAGAGGTCCCGACCTGTACTACGGCGTACCCGAATTCCGGCCGAGGCCAGTGAGGCTACCCACTTGGTGGCCACATCGTTCAGGGATTCCTCGATTTCCACAGCGGAAGGCACCCGGCCATTGGGTTTCAGACGACGGTACAACGTGGCCCGCACACGCCGGACCTGGCCTCGCCACTGGGTACCGGTCACCGCGGTGTCTTCAAAGAGACCACCGGGACGAGTAATCCGGGCGAGATGCTCCGACAATGTTCGCTGGAAGTGGCGGGTATAGTCTGACTCCCGCGCACCGGGCTGGGCATAGTCCGCGATCTCCTGCTCGAATCCCTGAAGACTCGGATCGTCCTGGACGTACACCTGCAAGATCCACGGGGCATCGTCTTCTTCAGGAATGGCATCGGTCAGTGCGGTCTGGATCGCATCGCGTAGCTGCGTCATGAACGCAGGTGTACGCGCCTCGGTACCGGCCGGGATCAGTTCGAAGAGGGCGCCGACACTGATCCCGTCTTCCAGAAGAAAGGTACGGCTCGCTGGGTTGTATTCCATCCACGGCAAGAAGTCAGTAAACGACGGCGGGCGTTCATACAGCTGCTTGACCTGGTTCGTCGTGACAGGCAAGTCTTCGGCTTTGGCATCCTGCGTCGCTCTACCTCCTGCATCCCTGCAGTCGTCGCTTTGCCCTTCTTGCTTTGAGGGCGTAGGGACTGATTTCATGAAACTCACCGGCGGATACCACCCTGATGGCTACGGACTTCACCGGGTAGCGCATATTCCACCTGTTCATACATCGGGAAGGCGGTCGTATAGCCAGGCACCGGTGCGCCGGCATCACCGGCCAGGTGCGGGAAGATGTACATCACCAGCGTCGGATTAGGCAGGCGAGGAAACAGCACATCGATCTCGTTGAAAGCATCTCGTGTATAACCATGCAGCGCCGGTTCACCCGCGACGATAGGCCGATCACCCAGCTCACCACGAATGACCTGGGGATTGTCGGCATTCATCTCGTGCACGTGGCCCTCATAGATCGCCTTCATCGAAGGGCCATCCTGAGGTAATACGGTGTCCTTGGTGCTGGCGCAACCGGCCAGCACCAGGCTAATCAAGCCGAGTACGGCGATAGGGGTCGAGGACGGTTTCATGGGTCAGTTTCCTGCCAGTGGTATCGAAATCAATAGGGAGTTCCCGGTCAACATGGATGGCAATGCGGATGCCGGCCGGGACGAAGACAGCATCGAAGCTCTGGGACTGGCGTTCCAGCAGCCACTTCGACACTTCCTCACTGCCGCCGGAAATGGTCTTTCCCAACACGAAGCGACCGGAATCGCCGCTGACGCTACTGGTGACACTGCCCGCATTGCTCACCACCGATGTCGTCTCGGCATTGGCCGCTGCTTCCGCCGCAGCCTGGATGGCCATCACACCGATCCGTTGGCTAAGAAACGCCGGCGCGTTGGTCTTGCGTTCACCGGTGATGCAGGGAATGCCCTGTTCGTCGGAGATCCAGCCCAGCGGCTTTTCTGCGCCACCTCCCTGATTGCCTCGGTCATCGCCAGAAATGGTTCGGATGGTGCCATCCTCGAAAACGAAGGTGACCGAATCGAGGCGACCGGTCACACATGAAAGCGTCCAGTCTCCAACGGCGGTCCCACTCCACACCATGCCTTGAACGCCCGGCACCGTGAGGCCATTGGCGGCCAGGTTATCTGCGCCGGTGATGACCTTGAATGGCATCGGATCACGAACCTGTCCTTGTACAGGCACCCGGCCTACCAGGGCCGTCATGGCCGTCGAACCGATCAGGGTGGCGTTACGGGGAACCGTATAAACGGGATGGACAGTGCTAAGTTCCTGAGTCAATGCCTGTTTAATTTTTGGAGTCTTTTCAGTCGCCGATGTCAACGCACTTCCGGTCGACTGACCTACCCTCTGCAGCAGGCTGTTACCATTGGCTACTAACGCAGCATCATCGACGATATCCAGCGGTTCGACCCAGATCAGGCTGTCAGAAGTTGCAGCCCCCTCTCCAACGTCATCGAGACCCAGACCCACCGGGATGTCACTGCCACTTTGGTTGGGGTAACGCTGGGAAAGAGACTGGGACAGCGCATCCACACGCGCCGTCAGGGAAGAAAGCACACCGGCATCGATCCGATCGCGTGACTCCCGGTCTTTTTCATGGGAGAGCAGCTCACGCTTGACCCGGGTTGTGACGTTCTCCTCGATCTGGTGACGGTTGGCCAGCAATTCACGGTTTTCTTTGCGCAGCTGGTCATTGTCCTTTCGTAAAGCCTGTACTTCCGTGGTCATGGACGCGACATTGGCCGTCAGCGTCTTAATGGTATCGGCAGGACTGTCCGCATCCGGCGCGGGCGCCTGTGGCACACTCTCCAGAACAAGTGCATCTTCAGGTTCCTGCGAACAGGATTTCAGGGTGACGAATACCAGCATCAGTACAACGGCGCCGGCAAGCAGGGGTAAGAGTCGGTTGGAGGTTGCAATCGCCATGGTAAGCCCTAGTACGAAACGCCAAACGGCCGGGCGGAGATCAGATAAACAGCCGTGGTATCCGCTTCATCGCCTTTGGGAAATAGACGGTGGTGCTGAAAGGTTGCCGTCAGCCAGGTGCCCCGAAGGTTGCGTGGGTCCAGTGTTAGCGCCTGTTCGGTACGGTTGGTGAGCTTGACCGCAGTGACATAGAGACCCTTGGCGCGCCATGCCACCAGAGGGACCCCTTCAACGGCGCCACCATGGTACAGATCGACGGAATCACGGCTGACCGGCACACGGACAATGCCGGGTTGGTCTTTGACCAGGCGCGCCGGGGCATAGAGCTGTTGGGCGGCGAAGCGGGTCAGCTGAATAAAATCAGGCCGCTCCTGTTCCGGCTCAAGAACGCCAGTCGCCTGTTCTTTCTCATTGCCCTGATCACCTGTCACATAGATTTGAATCGGATGGTCCGACCCACCATCTTCAGTCGCCGTCACATCGAACAGATAGAGTCGTCCACTATCGAGTTCACGCACCATGAGCCGGTTGGACCCAAAGGACGTATGCGCCAACAAGTAGACCATCCCGTTGACACTCTGCGTGCGCAGCACACCCGCAACGGTGGCCGGCACACCCACCTTTACTGCGGCGGGAAATTCAATCCGCTGTTCCTGACCAACTGCGAGTTCCAACCGGATCGGTGCTTTCTTCCACTCGATCCGCTCTAGTGTTTCCGTCTCGGCATGCACGAGTGACTGCATCAAAAGCAGCGTCACGCCCAGACACGTAGCCATTACGGAGTGGTTTGATGGTTTTTTTCGCATGGGTTGCTCCTGCTATTGTTCTTGCCCGGCATCGTCACCGAGTTCTGATTCTTCCAGCCGACGAGGCCCATCACTCGCAAAGCCGTCCAACGCCAGCCCCCAGGGATTGGCTTCCGGATCGACCGCGAGACTGACCACCCGCAAGGGATAGCGAATAGCGGTTTTCTTCACGGTCATGCCTTTCACCGACTCGAACAGATCGAGATCCAGCCAGACCACCCAAACGCCTGGCGCGAGCACATCGACACGACGTTCCTCGTAACCATGTCCGGCAATCTCATGCACACCTCGCACCCGGTAGGCCAGCTCACCCTTACGGCCTTTCTGTTCCAGATCGGCCATGAGCTCCGTCCGGTATCGCGGCGTCACATACGGAGAAATGCGGAAGATGGCCTTGCCGTAGTCCTTGGCTCCATCATCGGGCCAACGATTAAGCTGCTGGAAGATGTAAAAGGCAAAGGCATACACATTGGCCGCCGGCACTTCGTCGACCGAGAGCGTCGCCCCTGAGCGCAGATCGGGAGGGACATGCACCGTCAACTGCTTCGGCGCCTGACTCCAGCCAAACCAGAGAACCAGGATCACAACGAACTGGAGGCCGATCACCACCCATAGTGAGCGCAGGTGCGCGCGAACGTTATCGATCTCGGTGCGGTAACGTCGCATACCGTGTTCTCCCAATATCCCAGGCGCCACTGCGCCGAATGAACGGCGCGCGGCGCAAACCATGGTCCGACAACCAGATGGCAATCTGTTGCTGGTAATAGCCATCCGGTCGGCCACGTTTCAGCCGCTGGAACAGCCCCGCCATAACGATGACTGTTCCCACGACACCGACACCGGCCATGCCGAACCCCATGGTGACCGCGCCCAACAAACCCGCCAGGAGGAGGCTAACGGGTAACCAGATGAGCGCGGCCACACCCACGATGATGCCCAGTTCGGACGACGAGCAGCCCTTGAAAATCGCCGGCTCTACATTGAGCCGGTCGGCCAGAATGTCGTCTCGATCCGACATCGGTTAGATGACGCCCGCGGCTTCGGTGAGCAGGTAGCTGGCAAAGATCAGTACGATCGCACCGACGATGCCGAGCACGCCAACTTCGGCCCATTCGGCCTTACCCTGGCGAGCCTCGTTGAACTTGGCGAAGCCGAGATAGGCAATCCACAGGAAGCCCAGCACAGCGATCGCCAGACCCAGGACCAGACCACCATCCTTGATGTAACCCGAAATGAGCCCAATCCAGTCACCGGCTGCGGGTGCGGTACTGGGTGCCACCGGGGTCGGCAACGCTGCCAATACCGGCTGGCCTGCCATAACTGCGAGCAACCCAGCTGCGGTTACCACCTTTTTTACTGCTTTCTTCATCATTACTTTCTCTCCGAAGTAACGGGGTTGCCCCCTGTCAATAAATACGGGGAACTCCCCGAACCCCTGCGACAATGGCCAACGGCCGCTACCGCAGATAAAAACCCAACACCATGAGCACGATGCTGGCACGCAGCGCCGACCAGACCACATCGAACAAAACGACCTGCCCGTTCTGCCAGGCACGGAAGGTGCCCAGCGAGACCCAAATAACCCAGACGAAGGCCAGCACCAGCACGACCGATGCGATGCCGGTCAGCAACGTGGCCGGTGTAAAACCGGAGCCTGCTTGAAATGCCGTGTTCTGTGCTGCCGTCATGACCCGATATCACCGACGGTAATCGCCACGCAGCGGCGGGAAAGTCCGGGGTTCCGAACGTGGTGCATCGATGTGCTCCTGGATCCCGAATCGAATCCGGTCAAGATCCTTACGCAGCCACTCATACTGGAAACGAACGCGGGCATCTGGATTGGCTTGAGAAGCCGCTTCCGTGATCAGTGGGTCCATGGCTTGAAGTTCGTGGATAATCCGAGCGAGTGCTGCCCGTTCGCCATCTGCGTCAGCAATGGCGAACTGAACCGGCAATACAGCCGCCAACAGTCCTGAGACCAGCAGTTTGGTAATTTGCATGGATGTCCTCCCCGTGTTGCGCATGACGCGCATGGTGGGGGATTCGAGGAGGACTAGATATGGAAAATCAATTCAGAGGGTTGCTTGGTTTTTACTCGAACTACTACAAATTTTGAAAGGCGCCTAAATAAGCTCTACAGTCATCTTCATCTACCGTTTCCTGATCTACGCCTCTCTCAGCACAAAGCTCCAACAAAGACTGTGCTACCGGGTCTGAAACCGCCTGAAGGGATTGACCTTCTTTTCCTGTTGCTTTGGTATACGGATGTCCATAACCAGCCTTCAACCGGTTGATCATTGGCTGGTAAAGTGCACTTAAGCTGAGTTGTGGCAACTGTCTTTGCAGGCGATGAAATATATGCAGTCCAGCTGGATCTAGGTCACCCCAGAATGTAAGGTGCCGGTGGTTGATCAACTCCTTAAGTGAGGGTGGATTGCCATCTCGTATGACGGAAATCATCTTGCCACTCTCGATAATCGCTACTAACTGTGCACCATAGGCATCTCCCCCACGAGATAATCCGTAACCGTAGGTCGTAACCCAGGCAACACCAGGCACCGATGCTTTGACTGCACACTCGAAAGCTTGGGGGTTTTCGACCAGAACCACCGTTTTCGGATCAGAAGGTCCAGCCGTCATAACGTATGCTGGAGCATCCAGAAAAAGTGTCGGATCTATACCGAATGCCTTGAGTGTTGTGCTCGGGAGTGCATCGAGCATTTTGCTACTGCCTACCAGATATCGGGCGCTAACTAAGTAACGGCTTTCCCCAACATGTTTTTGAATACAATCTCGTAACTTTATGAGCCCTTTTGCCACTGCAACCTGATCGGCTTCACTCATATCGGAGAGGACATCAGCGGCGGGCATCAAGGTATTCGCATCTTCACTGCTGAGATGCGCAATCTGCATTGATTTGTTCCAAGCGATATTGGCTGGATTATCTGGAATATCCAGCACCAATGTAACCATCCCTTGTGGCCCCAAACGGGGATCCCAGTCTGTAGCTTTTATCTCGCCTTTCTCATGCAGCTCGGACAAGGCCTCACGAATATCCATTACAGGGATGGACAGCTTTTTTGCTAGCGACTCTGCCAATCCCGCACCCCGGACTCGGCTACTCTTGCTTTTTGCGAGGACAGTACGGATTTTAAGCAGATAATCAGGCGGTATCATGGGCAGACCTTTTCAGGAGCTTAGCAAATGCCAGAGCTCCAGATTCATCAACACGATCAAAACTAACCCAACTCTGGTTGTCTTGAGTTTTACCCATTAGAAATACCGGAAACAGGTTGAAGTCGTGCTGGTACTTTGGATCATGCACAAGCCCGATCAGCTGGAAATGCCCACGAGTTACTGTGAGGCTGCTCATTACACTATGAATTAACTTAGGTTCGCTAAGATTGGAAAATAGACCATCTATGATCATGATGGATTGTGCCTGCTTACGGACACGACTACGCGATAGGCTAGTAATGCGTTTACGCGCCTCTCGTTCGATTCGATATTGGGCAAGACGTAACACCCACATCATAAGCAGCGCATTCTTCTGACCAGTGCTCAAGGCCTCACTGAATCGATGAGCTTTGCCGTCTGGGCGTATCTGATTGTTGGCATACTTTACCGAGACATCGCTAAATACCGAATGGTAAAGGGTTTCTCTAATACCCGACTGCAGATCAGACTGTGCTCTTGCCTGATCCACAAGGCGATTATCCTCTTCATCTTCTTTACGCCGCCGCTCATACACATCAACCTCGTGTACGATTCTGTCGATGATCCCGATCATTTCTTCTCGAGAAGCGACCTTAGCATTCACTTCGAAATGTGAAATCATTCCCTCGGGGTCTTTAGATGCTACCTTTCTAAGCGCTGTCAAATTATCGGAGGCTGCCTCCATGAGCAATGAAAGCCGTTCGGAAAAGTTGTTATTGACCGCTTTTTCGTCTGCAGAGAGTTTCTCTAGTTTGTCCTTTTCTTCGCTGAATAATCGCCAATAGTGGCTCGAGAACTGTTCTACCCATTTAGCACCATCAATACCATTAGCATTTCTTAGTCGATCACGCTCTACTTCAGCAAGACCTCTTATTTCAGCTACCTCGCACGTCTTCTTCTCGAAGTCGCGAATTAAGTCCTCCTTCTTCCGGTGCAGGTGTTTGATCTCATCGAGTATCGTATCGATGCTACTTTCTCCCGCTTTGGTTTCCATTTCCCCTGCGACATCAATGACCTTGGTGTCTGCATTTTCGATTGCCTCACGTAAACGCCACGCAACATCGCCTAGCGGATGGTTTTCCATATCCACTTCTGTGATGCCGTTATCCTGATAATCACGGCTAACTGCCGCAGTGCGCCTATATTTGGTAATCAAAGCCATGGCGGCACGATCAATAGCACCGACACGCTCACGAAGTAGAGGGAGTTCTTCCTTCAACTCATCAATTCTTTCCTTGGCTTTTTTACGAAGTTCTTCTGCCTCACCGATTGTTTGACTGTTTTTCCTGATCTGCTCATCAATATCATCACCACTTTCCAGTGTACGCTGATACTCCAGCCATCTTGCTGCACGTTCAAACAGCAGTTCGAATTTTGCCCGGCCTGATGCTTTGTTTTTCTCCTCTATCAAAGATTGTTTAGTTACTGCTGCACTGGCTAGAAAATCGGGTCCATCTAAATCCGTAAACCGAATTGCCTGTCTGATCGTCTGCTTAGTATCGTTAGGGTATGCATTGGCAAGTGCGTTATTGAACTCTTGAGCACTTGCCCGGAGTTCCTCGATCAGTTCTCTGAATTTTTCACACTTGACTTTGGCTTCCTCATAGTCCTCACGGTCTTTCGCGAGTTTCTCTGACAGGGTATCCACTGCGACAGTTCCACCCTCCCTTGAGAAGTCCTCAGCAGCGCGGAGTGCATCCACCATCTCTTTAGTCAAAAGAGCTTCACAGTGACTGACAATCTCACCCAATTCAATGAATTGGGTGCGCAAACTTTCGACCCGTTCTGGATAGCCTGCATCCATTGCCTTTTTGGCGGCACGCGATGCTCTCACCAAATCACCCTCAGGATCGAACTTCTTCAGCTCACTGGTGATCGCTGAGATCTCGTTATCTAGAACACCAATCTTCTCATCTAGTTCTTCCTTTTCCCGCTCGACCAAACTCGGATCCAGGATACACTCGACTTGCCGGGTTATCCGACCGGCAATTAAGCCTGTACGCCCTACCACTTCATGCACAGATAAATCACAACCCCGGGAAAAATCTGCCAGTGGCTTAGCTAGAAAGACAGGGACAGGCAACTCAGCCTGATCCAAACGTTCTACCGCATGCAAAGCTTCGTCATTGATGTTGATGACTGGTGCAAATAGTAGGGAAGAAAACATGCCGAGGATGTCACGCCGCCTCTTCTCCGGCAGATCAAGCGAAAGAATAAAATTGTGCAAAATCTCATGTGGAATACCATCATCGATTAAGAAATCCAATGCCTTCTGAGCGACCCTGTCTGCCGCCACCGAATCTACATCCAGCGCCGCCCGCCTGCGAACAAGGTCATCACGCTTTTCATTACCCTCACTCTTTTTGATAGTAAGCTCTTCGCGCTTCAGATTCGTCTCATTTATCCACGAAGTCGGATCTGCGCCGGGAACCAACTCGTGAAAGACTGCAATCGCCTGTATGCCTCTTTCCGTCTCACTCAACTCGCTTTTGCAGTTCTGCAGATCTTGCTCCGCATTAGACAGCTCCTTTCGCCGTCGATCCTCCAGGCCTAAAGGGCTTTCATCTTCTTTTAATGAGTCGAGTATTGGCTTCGCCCTTAGTCTCAACTCGCGCAGTTCCTTTAATTTCTGTTCCTTGAGAACTACGCTTTTATCGAGTGTGTTGATCTTTTCCTGATTAATTGACCGAGCCTGTTCTGCATCTCTGATTGACGCCTGATTTTTTTCATAGCTATCCCTGGCCGATTTTTCCCTCTCGCACAGTTGTTCATGCACTGCTTTTGGTTTTTCATCGCCGAATGTGTCTCTATAAGCCTCCCATTCCGGAATGTACTCCTGCAATCGGGCATATTGCTGTTCAAAGCCGGATAACGACTGTTGTGCGTCTTCCCGTTCCTTGATCACTTTTTCACGTGTAGCAATAGGGTTTTGTAGCTCTTGTTCAGTAAACAGGTTTGAATCTTTAAGCTGATCGAGTGCGGCTTGATCTGCCTGAACTTGTTGCCGTGCGTCACTCAGTTTGAGTGATTCCTTCTGAAGTTCCTCTATGCGCTTCCCTTCCTCGTTAACTGTTTTGATAGCAAGGTCTTCATCAACCTGAGCCTCCATCAACTTATGCCGGTAGGGATTGGTGTCTGATTTATTATCGAACCAGGAAACCGCATCATCAAAAAGAGCAAGGACATCTTCATCGGTATGCTTGCGCAGCAGATCAGTAGCCTGTTGGATCGTATAAGTCTGGTTTCGATGCCCTCCTAATTGCTCGGTTGCGCGAGCAAGGTCGCAAGGGATTTCAATGAGTTGCGATACTTTACGTCCCTCCCTACTGATTCTTCTTGCCTTCTCATTCACCCGTTTTGGTTCAATTCCAAGGACAACTGCGAGCCCCCGGTCGGTTATCCTTGGTCCACTCTCCCCAGGGACCACAACAAGATGAGCAGCAACCTCACCAAGTTTACCGCTTGGAAGGGTTACTAGTGGTATGCCAGGAATCGGGCGCCTGCGTACCAAGTCATCTATAACGGCAATATCAAGCGCACAATCGCGTCGGCGATCCTTGTAGGCTGTCACAGCATCCCTGACAGCCGTGCCGAGTTCTGCCGCGTCGCGTAAATGCTGCATGGCAGTTTCCATCTCATCAACTTTCGTCTTTTGATCCGAGAGAAGGTGACGCGTCCGTACCATTTCTTGTATCTGGTGATACAGTGCCTGATCGATGTTACCGGATTCTTCTCCCCCGTCATCATCAAGAACATCGTGAAGCAACTCTGGTGCGAGGATTTCATAGAAGAACAACTCATCAAGCCGTCTTCCTTTTCTCACCTGTGCCAGCTTGAAAATTGGAGCGTCTTTATCTGACCCACCTTTCAGCTGGAATTCCGCCAGCCCCATCAGGGACTCCACCGGGATATGCTGCCCGATTTTCGATCGCCAGTTTTCTCGGGTTACACCCCACTCTAGTCCCTTGATTCTTTTCGCCTGTTCCCGAAAGACGTCGTTACGCGTAACAGTGAGCTTTCCATCATTGCGAGTACCAGGCGCCAGATCCTCTAGCTGGCCAGGATAGTAGTAGTAATCATTACTGTCGCTATCCTTGTTCATCGCCATGCCAAAAACCCAGGTTTCTCCAGAAACCTGCTCTCCAATAGCTGTAAACATGTCACTGGTTGTACCTCCATGAAGTGGCTCGATAAGTTCCACCTGGATGTGTGACCAATGGCCAACCTTTTGGGGAGCGGCATGTTCTTTTGCTCGTGAAAGCAAAGTAGGTTGTCGGGAAAGAAGTCCAATGACCGCATTAGCAGCGGTTGTCTTACCTCCACCATTGGCAAGATTCACAACGGCTGACTGACCAAGGAAGTTCAGTACCTCGTACCGAAAACGAGGATTCCAGCCAGTGCTGTCCTCTCCATCTGCATTTGAATAGTTGCATAACGCAATGCGATTAATCAGAGACATGCGCCGAGCCCTCCCTGTTTTCCTCCGGTGAGTCGGCCATCAGTATGTTGGTAACATTTTCCAGACCATCCACGCCGCCTTCTTCGATGTGCAGGTAGTGTTGAAGAGTGCGGCCATAACTTTCTGAGAATTCAGCCGCGCCCAACAAAGTCTGCTGATAAGTGTCACTGTCAATGCTAACGATCAATGCCGCATCCCGCATAAGATCGAGGAAGGAATTGACACGCCGATCTACTTCTCCTCCCTTGGCTGCATCCAGGATCGCAAATACGGTCTCCTCAGCACCTTTGTCCACCCCAATCCGTCGTACTTGTTCAAGATGGCTCACCACTGCCTCAACCAGTTGAGTCTTAGTAAACACAGCATCTTGATATTTGGATACCTCGGCCACACCACGCCCCAAACGGGTATATATAAGGGCGAGATACATTAGCCAGACATGCAGAAACCAAGTGCTTGTAGTTAGACGCGACTCGTTTTCTCGAAGAGCCATCATTTGGTGTAATCGATCTACCCCCATGTAGGGCGCCACAACACCAGTTGGGTTGCGCATCATGAGCCAAATGCGCCCACCAGGAGCGATTCCCTTGAAGTCGGTATCCCGATACTCACGCAGCTGTAGTCCGTGTCCATCAAGAAACTGCTGGAATGATTCAAAAGCCTCAGGACTACACGACTGTAGAATGGCGGCGATATCTCCTTCACCAGGGCGATGCCTTTTTTGGTCTCCAGATTTGCTTTCAACGTAACGGTACTTCAGCAGATAGGCAAAGACCTGCCCCATCTCAATCATATTCATCCTTCTCCCTCCCTTGGTACCGCTTCCAGTATCAGTTCATCACCCCACAACTGCCCACCATCGGGTAACTTCATGTTGAGCCCATTGTTTTTGAACCCCACCCGAAGAACTACATCGTCCATCTGCAACCAGTCGGGGGAAACATATACGCCAACCAACTCGGACAGGGCTAACTGATTGTTGATTTCAACCAGGCCTTCAGAGATCGCCTTGGTGAGGCTAACCGATTGTCCGGAACGGAGAGTTTCTCGAATAAGAGGTCCGTAAGTGGTAAGAAAATCGACAAGGATAGTCTGTGACTCACTGTCTAAAACGGCCTCATCAAAAGTCAGATCAGTAAAAGTGCGCGTATCGTTGGTAGGCGGCAGGATACCTAGCAAATCGCTAGCATCTGGCAAGATGCTCGTCGGTGCCCAAGGCCCCAATGACATTATCGCGCTGGCCAGTTCGTTCTCATTTGGAGGTGAAAATACCAGCTGTATAGCAACCCTAGTAAAATCGACATTTCCCACGACCTCTCGTTCAGCAGACACCAACTCGCCGATCATGCTGCGCATATGACCTGATAGGCTATTGACGGACCGGACAGTATCCCTAAGCCGTTCGCGAAATGCGGCTTCGCTGGGTGCGGACGGCCCAAATTCTTCGGCCCAAGCTGAGAAAGACTCTTTGACGCCTGTCGTATTGAAAAGAACCAAGGCCTGTTCGGCTGTCTTGTCTACTGACTGTATTGCATCCAGATAGGCATCTTTCTGCTTGTTGTAGGCTTCGCGTGTTTCTAGGCTGACCGGTTGCTCAAGAAGGCGTGTCAATTCCTGAGAGAATCCTCGTACCTCCTGATTAACAGCATCTGCCTGGTTAAGCGCCGACAAAAAATCACCTTGATGGAGGGCGAGGATAATCTTCATGGCATCGTACTGGGAGTAGAGAACCCCCTGTACTCCTTTAGCGAGCTTAACGGCAATACGTCCTTGTCGGGTGAGCCGGCATTTATTCAATGTCTTGTATCGGGGTCGCTCAACAAGCGCAGTTGCCTTTGTTGAAGAGGTTCCAGCAACATCCCCGACATCGTTTACGCTGATCGTCGTGAGCCTTGTCGGTGTGCTGAGCAAATTCACTACCCAACGGACATCATCCTCAGTGACATTGTGCCGGTCGGACATCTCGCACAAAAACTCATCGAGCGGAACCCAGCTTTCATTGGTCGCTGCTTCGTATTCATTAAGATACTCAAGAAGTTCAGTGGCCATATTGAGCCACAAACCATCCATGCGCCCCGCTCGGTCCTCGTTGACAACGGGAGTCGCTGCACCCGGGCTATGGCCACTGTCATGCGCATCCAAAAGTCTTACCGACAATCCCAGTAACTGCTCCCAATCCATGCTCTTTAGGGCAAATCCCCCCCGGTCTGATTATTCAATAATGCAAGTATATGTATAGTTACTTTACATGTAAACTTTCTTTACGTATTATCTTTCAAAATGAACCAGATCCAAGGGCACGTTATGGGTGAAATATCCTGGTATCAAAAAGCTCGCCTACGCACTATCGAGACCCTCGCCTTCTGGAGGGGCAGGATCAATTCCCGCGACCTGACCGAAAGGTTCGGTATATCCAGGGTCGTGGCGCTGGGCGATATTCACAGGTACATGGAACAGGCGCCGGGCAATCTGATCTACCGCAAAAGTGATAAAGCCTATTTTGCGACCAGCATTTTCAAGAATCAGTTCACGTCTGGCGTTATTGACGAATGGATGACGCTGGATGCATCTCTTTGCGAATACGTCGACAAGCCACAATTTGAAATCAAGCCTGAATTTGCGCGACCACTGATCCAAGCAATACACAAAGGTACTGGTGTCATAGTTGCGTACCGCTCTATGGAACACCCTGATGGGACAGAAAGGTCGCTTTTCCCTCACACGCTGGTCTACTCAGGATTTCGTTGGCATATACGTGCCTGGTGTTGTGTGAGGAAGGACTTTCGGGACTTCAATCTTTCCCGTGTCTCAGGCGTAACAGCGCTGAACGAAGCGCCTCCGCCAGAGGCTGCACCAGATCAAGATGAATTATGGAACATGGTGGTGGATATTCACTTCATGGCAAATCCTGGCATGAACGAACACGAACGATCGCTCATTGAAGCCGAGTTCGGCATGGTGAATGGGCTGCTAAAGGTGAATACGCGAGCAGCTCTCGTCATGTACACATTGCAGGCCTATCAAGTAGATCCTGACCAGGAACAGGCCGTCTATAAACAACGCCTTGTATTGGCAAATCCCGATAATATCGCTCCTTTCCTCTGGTGATTCTGGGTAACCGAAAGCATCCGAAAACCGGTTGATCGCGGACAATACGTCGATACCTCCTCGTGAAGAGACCAACGGGATCAAAGGTATTTCTTGAAGGTACTCGCTGTGACCGCCACCGTCAGCGCGAACAACGATGCAAACGGCAATATGACGAAGGTCGGATGCAGACTGAACGGCAAGGCAAGATAGGTCACCCAGGTCAGAACAACCAAAGGTAGTGCCGCCTTCTTCGCATAGTGGTAGACGAACGAACTCTCCCTCCCCCCTCCCCATCTCCGCAGATCTCGCTGCACCAGCCCATCGACGAGCGCAACTAGGCTAAACACCAGGAAGACCGGCATCGCCAGTGTCAAAATAGCAAGGCGCACTGAGAACACCTGGGTCACTTGCATGGCCGCGATCACAAACTCAGAGAGCGGATGGGTAAATTCTATGCTGCGCCGGGCCCCACGACGTCAGTAATGTCGAACGCATGAAGGGACCACGGGGCTCATCGAACAAGTAGTGGTACGCCCCATCGGCCACTACTGCAAACACGATCGCCCATGCCACTATATGATTATATAGGCCACTTCATTCAGTATTCGTCCCGACATACTTTTGACTTCCCCCGTTCGGAATATAGAACCATCTAACTTCTCTGCGATTTTTCTGCTGGCAATGTTGTCTTTATCGCATGGATACACCATATGCTTAAAGATAACGTTTTCCCTTGCCCAATCTGCAAGTACTTTAATTGCTTCCTGCCCATACTTGTGTCCATGTGCATTCTTTTTAAGCCATATCCCGAGAATAGGCTCATCGCTATTTAATTTCCCGTGCAATCCACATACACCCAAAAACTCACCGTCAGTCTTTTTCAAAATAGCCAAGGTTAAATCGATATTCTTATACATATTGCTGATACTGGACTGAATAAAATCATCGATCTGTTCAATCTTCGTCGGAGTAGCGGGAACCATGTAGCGGGTTATTTCATCAGTAAATTCTTGAAATATGATTTCCGAATATTCAGCTGAGATAGGTACCAGCTTAACCCGGCTGCCTAATATCATGACGGAGTTAAAATCCAATGGATTTTTAGTTTTCACAATTCTTCCCAATTCTAAATTCTAATGCCTGCAATTAGGTGTAGTTGGCCCACGCAACAGGGCAGACACCACTTCCAACGCATCGTTGGCCGGGACGACGCTAGTGCCCGCCATTAACCATGCTCGTTAAACGAACACAAGCCTTTAGAAATAATTTCTTCGATAACTTCAGACTTGGCATCCGCATACTCATTCATGTCTTCCCATACCCTTTCGGCAAGCATACGCTTCGCCTGCCCATACCGGATCCTATCGACGGAGTTCGTACGTAGCTGATTTCGGAAAGCCATGTAGCGATCAATTTCCTTGGAATGAGGCGGAAAAATGTGAACATGCACATCTCTTTCCGGCGTTCTCACCATTCTGTGTTCGTCAAATTCGGGCTCACGCACCCGCAGTTCGTAACCGGCCACCGCCAACGCTGGAAGGTAACTGGACTCTTCACCTGGATCAGGCACGACCACCAGAATATCGATAATGGGCTTTGCCGCAAGACCGGGAACCGATGTAGATCCGATGTGCTCAATGTGAACTGCGATATCTCCCAGAGCCTCCCCGATAACTCTTTCGTGTCGCTGGAAGATTTCCGGCCATTGATCATCGTACTCACTGATGACCACCTCGCGCTTTTCACGACCGCCAATCAGCCCATCAAATGTCACATGTGTTTCAGATTTCGTGCTCACGTTCATCTCATCAACGGCTTACATATCCAATACGGACCAGTCCCTGCATACATATTATTATGGATTACTAATAAATTGCATCTCAGCATTTACTTTCTGTCAGTTGTATATTCTCGGTCGGTCTATCATGACGTGGAACGGAGGGATTGAATCTCAAAGATACTTCTTAAATGTGCTCGCCGTCACTGCCACGGCGAGCGCGAACAGTATGGCGAACGGAAGCACAATAAACGTTGGATGCAGACTGAACGGAAGCGCCAGATACGTTACCCAAGTGATCACTACGAGCGGTAGCACTGCCTTCTTGGCATAGTGGTACACGAACGAACTCTCTCGTCCTCCACCCCAACGCCGAAGATCCCGTTTTACCAGTCCGTCAACTAGGGCCACCAGACTGAACAACAGGAACACGGGGGTTGCCAGGATGAGTATTGCCAGGCGTACAGAGAACACCTGGGTCACTTGCATGGCCGCGATCACAAACCTGGCGAGCGGCTTGTAGATCTTGTGCAATGTCGGCCGCACGCCTTGCTCTTCCTGTCGCGGGGATGGTGAAACCCATTGGATGAAATCCACAAACCGCGTCACCTCGAAAAGGTAGTGGTAGGAATTATCGGCGAACCGTTTGGCGAATCGCGCAGGATCGGAGGTCACAACACTGCGACGAAAATCGTTGTCGAGATAACTGATCTCCGTGACCAGCATGGTACGGCTGTGATCGACCCCTTCATCCGGCCACCAAAGCACCATGCCAGCCCATTCGAGGATGATCGAGAACAACAGCGAAAACAACAACCATTGAATGATCTTCGCGACAGCCGATAAGGTCTTTGAAAACAGCCCTTGCTGAACTACCCGGCGACGAGGGTCTGCCACGGCCTCAGCCATCGGAGGCCTCCGGTTCTACCTCGGGTTCTCTGACATCCGGTGCGGCTCCCCACCACGGTTCCTGCACACGGTACCAGTGATCGTTGGTGATGTAGGTGCGCTCCATCTCATTGGTTATCTCGGTGAGCGTCTCAGGCATATCCGAGTCCGTAGCGGGCAACGGCATACGAATCTTCCAGAGTTGGCCACCTTCCAGGAGGGCAAAGGCCTGTCCCTTGGGTAGGGTTATCAACTCGGCCGGTGTCAGCAACGGGACTTCTGAAACACTGATTCGATCCTCGTTGCGGGAGCTGAAATCGATCCCGGAACCCGGCTCCGAGGAATCGTTGACACCGGAAACGCTCATCAGGGTGAACACCTCAACCTTGGGTAGCTGGTCGGTGAGCATCTCGGCCGTAGCCAGCTCTTTCACTCTAAGCATGATCATTGTGTTGAAGTTACCGGCGACCTGCCCTGCTTTTGCACGATTGCCGATGCGCGCTTCGACATCCGACCAGGTCTGGGTGTAGGCCGTGACCTGAAAGCCGGCCCCACCGGCCTTGTTCAGTAGGGGGACAAATTCGTCACCGATCAGTTCGTTGAACTCATCGGCATGCATGGAGATGGTGGGCGGGTTGTCGATGGATTCTCCGTCCACGCCATGCTTGTAAATGTGTCCTGCGACCGACACCAGATCAGCGAACATTGAATTGCCCACCGCACTGGCCACGGTGGTATCAGTCAGGGCGTCCAGCCCGACATAGACGATCCCCTTGCGTCGGATGACTTCCATCCATTCGAAGATCGGACGCGTATCGTTCTTATCCAGATAATCCGGAGAGATCAGTTCGGCGATATTGCCCGTGGTCAGCTTCTCCATCAGCGGGCCGACTGAGCTGACGATCTTGTCGAAGTAGGTCTTGTCGTACTTGAAGGCAGACACCAGTCCATCGAGGACTGGATCGTAGAGGTCCTGTGCCTGCAGGTGCCGCATCAGCGCGATAGCTTCTTTACTACGCCCCCTTAGAGCTGCCGGCAGGTTACGTTCCGAGATCTTGCTCGACAGTTCCTCGACCTGTTCCTTCCAGTCCTCTGCGCCGTGGGTATCCAGATGCGCCTCGGCATACTCCGTGAACAGAGGTTCAATATCGTTGATGTAGCGTCGGACCTGCTGGTAATCCGGACGGCGATTTAACGCCACGAGTGCGCGAGCAATGATATTGACGAATCGCCAGGCGAACTCCTTAAAGGCCGCCGAATTTCCTTCACTGGGCAACTGGTTGGCGATGCGGGTAGCAACCTCGGTGATGCGCGAGAAGTTACCGATGGCGTTGTAGCGAGCCGAAACCTGCGGAAATCCCAGATGGAACATATAGAAGTCTTTGGCCCGTCCGGCCCGTTTGGCCTCGGCATACACTCGCCGCAACAAACCTGCATCCCCCTTGGGGTCGAAGACGATCACCACGTCACCGCGGCGGATGTCCTGGGTGATGAGGATCTCGGCTAGCCGGGTCTTACCGACGCGAGTGGTCCCCAACACCAGGGTATGACCCACCCGCTCGCCGATGTCCATCCACACGTCCTGCTCGTCCGGCTCGACAGCGTGTAGGGTCGGTTTGCCACCGACGGCCGGCAGCGGCGACAGCGGGTTCCACCAGGCCCGGACCCGAAACAGCCGCGCCAACAAACTCAAAATCGGGACCGATTCCCAGGCGACCTCCTTGCGGCGCGCCCATTGATACAGGCTACCCGGCTGGACGTAACGCTGGACCTCCGGCCGGATGGTATCGCGCAATCGCTGCGTATGTTTCTGGGTCCAGCGAAAGCCCCGTCCTAAAAAGAGCTTGCGGCGGCTCAGCGGGATCTTGCGGGAACGTACCTTATAGATGGGCAGTCGGCGCATGTTGCGCTGGTAGCGCAGCACCCGCCAGGCTTGTCGACCCCGGATCAGGCCGATCAGTCCGAGTACGGCGCCAGCGCCATAGGCGACACCCGGCGGCATCATCAGCGCCCAAGGAGCCAGAATGGCTATCCCTGCCGTCGCAAAGGCCACCAATGTCGACCACAGCTCGACTGGGGGCCGCAGCAGGGCCTCGATGGGGTGCGCGCTCATTGCTCGATGCCGTGCGCCGAGATCAGCACCGGATAATGCGAAACGCTCAGTGCCTTCGCGATGTCGCTGCCCGAGGCTGGCAGGATCGATAGGCCGTCAGCTAATCTGGCAATCGTTCGCAAATCATCCATCGTCTCGGCCTGCACCAGCATCCCAACCGCACCGATCTCCTTGAGCCGATCGCGGTGTGTCTGTAGCCACTGCCGAGAACGGCTGTCTGACCCGATCAAGAAAAATGGCCGCGTAAACGGCCGGTCATGCGCACGTGCCTGCACCGGCCCCGGTGTCAGGCCGGGTGATTGAATCGGCAACCAGGCTTGGGGGTCAGCAGCGCCGAGCTGGGGGCTTGTTGGAACCTGACTTTGCTGAGGCAAACCATCTTGAGTTTGAAAAACCTCCAGAAAAGGCGCGATGGCTTGTGTATTACCACTGTCATGGATCACGGTCAGATCAGCCTGAGCCATGGCGGGTACGAGCAAGCAACTCATGAGCAAGACCTTGCGGCAATAAAGATTGAATCGACCCATTGATTTATCCTTCCTGTACGATGCTCTGCCAGTGGGAGACAACACGGCGACGGTACCGGTCTGCACGATGGGAATCCTTCGGCGAGTGATAACAGCCAACGCTACCCCACCAGTCCTGCCGCGTGGCGTAACAATCCTGCAAAATCCCGGCGCCCACGCGTATGTTGTGATACGGATCGAGTGCCTGCCACGGGGTCCCGAGCCGATCCTGGTGATAACGCCAGTTGACCTGCATCAGGCCGATATCGATGGAGCGCTTCCCCTCCTCCAGATACGTCATCAACGCCTGCCAGGCCGCTTGCCGGGAATCAAAGAAGTAACCCCGCCCGGCCACATTCAATGTCCAGGGCCATGGCCGGAGAGTACCCGTCTGTCCCGTCTGCTTACCGCTTTCAGTGAGCGCAACAGCAAACAAAACGCTCTGGGGTATTCCATGCTCTGCCGCAATCATGCGATAACCCGCGGGCACGGATTCATTCGCCCTACCCATGGAAGGAAGCGTCAAGACGGCAAATACGATCGGCCAGCCGAAAACTTGCATCAACGCCACCATGGGCTAGAGCTCCGAAACCGGTAGTCTTGAAACGTCCTCGCCTCGACGGCGCAAAATGGACGGCACTTCACCTTGCCCCTGGGTCAGTTTGTCGAGGGCACCGCCATCATGATTGAGGGTAATCCGCCGGCTGCGTACCCAGTCGGGACCGATCTGGTGATTGGATGCCCACTCCCTGACGGTGCGATCATCTCCCTTGTCCACATCGGTGAGATAGATATCGACACCGTTGACTTCGTCGATCCGCTTTAACAGCTTATTCAGCACCAGATCGCAGGCAGGACAATCCGGGCGAGTAAAGAACAACAGGCGGTCTCCGGACTGAAAGGGATTTTTCACCTCGGTCTTGCCCGGCAACCGGGTGATGTCGATCAGTGACATATTTGGATACAGGCGCTTGGTTGCAGCATCGTAGGCGTGCTGGAACGCAAGGATACGACCAGCGTCTTCATACATGGCGTGTGCCCACACTTCGGCATACCGCTGTCGTTCTGCTTCATCCCGCGCATGAATACCGAGCACTTCGATGGGCGATATCGTCGCCGGACTGATGCTCCCGCGAATGCCTTGCATCAACTGTTTGTAACGGCGCCACTCCGCCTCCGACAAACCCCACAGACGAGCGTGCGCCAGATCCGTGGCTGATAAGACGTTCGTGGATTTTTGAGAACTATCCTGCCGGGTATTCTCGACCTGGGTATGTGACAACTCGACCGCCATCACGGTATTCGATACGACAAGGGCACCCAGAAAAACGACCGGCTTCCATCGTCTATTCATCGATGCATTCCCCTTCACACATGTCGGCCTTCTGTGCTGCCTGGTCTCTATGGCCGATATAAGGGACCGTCAGATCCCGGTAAATTCCAGACTTGTCAGGAAGACACCCACGCATCCCCGGTGTAGCAAGAACGGAATCTGCTGTAGTTTGAGTAGGAGGTGCACCATTGTTGGATTGTTCAGTGCCATCATTCTTCTCCGCTGTCGCGGATCCCAGCGCAAAACTGCCGAAGAGCAATAACACGGCTAATACGATTTCCATCGGCTCTACCTCTGCAATGAAATGGAATGGTTCTGGCCATGCGGCCCCTTGAATGCGACCCTGCCCTTGAGGCGGTCGATGCCAGCCACTGTCCAACCTGATTGCTGTTCACCGGACTTCAAAAATGCAACACGGCCTCCCTGGGAGATGGCCACGTAGGTCATGTCATCCCAAACGTCGATAGCATCGACGTGAAACGGTGGAGTTTTGGCGGGAGAAGGTTTCGGTCTGGCCGCCGGTTTCTGCTGGGCGACCTTGCGCTTCTGATTCTCCTTGATGAGGGTATTCAGCCGCGCAATGGAGTCGTTAATTCGTTGACGAAGGGCATGGTTACTTTCCGTAAGATCGGCAACGGCCACTTTGATTGCGCGAACACCTTCAGCCACTGAAGCCAGGCTTTTCTTCACATCCGCACTCAGGGCCACTTGCGCTTCGAAACCGCGGTCGATCCGAACAGACAATGATGTCAGCCTCTGATCGATCCGCCCGACTTTGTCCTCGTCCGCACCTACCTCCAGTTCCGGTGTTTTGATCACCTCCCGGGTTGGGGTATTGGAGTCCTGTATCTGGAGTTCATCCAACGGTATTTCTTGCCGCTGGATCTTGGAAAGCGACAGCGCACTGATGACGACGATTCCGACCACAACGGCGGTCAGTACGGACTTGTAAGCCAGCCGCCGGGCTCTTGGCTGCCTCTCTGCCTTATCCTGCTTGCTCTCCTTTTCTGACGGATTGATCTGCTCAGGTTGCTGCTCAGTCGTCATCCTGCGCTACCTCCACATTAGCCATGTTCATGGTCTCGTGGGCAGCAACCTGCTTCACTGCACACTGCTCGAAGGTGATCAGTCGGTGAACAGGATCCTGGACTAAATGGAAGGCCGGACCCACGAGTGTCTCCAGCGCCTCGCGCAATGTCATAGGCCCAAGATGGCGATGGACAGCCGGCAGCGGTAACGCAAACAATGCGAGCGTTTCCGGTGCGGTGGATTCTGTAGCAGCCAGCCGGTAACCACTGCGCTGTAGAAGATATCGCACCGTCTCTCCGATGGTCTGGATCCGATCCGGCAACTGAACAGTAACGGTCGCTTCCAACAATTCCGACTGCGCCAGGGTCGGAGCCGCGGAATACAACGAATACCGGCCTGTCTGGATATCGCTTGCATGAAGGTTCGCGCTGGTGACAGTACAAATGCCGGCGATACATATCGCCGTCACTGCACCAGGGTGTGCAGGAATAAAGAGTGATCGTTTCATAATGGATTCTGCCTCAGTGGTTTGATACAACCTGGCCGGCATCATGAAGGTGCGCTCGGGTACTGAAAATGGATAATCCATTCTCACCGGCGCAGTGTTTTCGTGGCTGTATTCACGTCCCGCAATACACAGCCACAATCTGTGGTCTCTCGTGCCCAAGCTCGAGACTGATCGTCAGGCGGGCTTGCTGGTCAATCCGTTTTTGTTCCGGCGTGAGCGTTTTGACTGCAGGACCGCCCGCCGCGGGTGAACACCATCCGGTCAGTTCCTCATAACGGTTTTGGGCATAGGCATGACGAAGACCATGCATCCTGGATAAGCCTGCCCTGGCGGTCTCGGCTTCGTACAATCGCAATTGCTGTCGGTAGTTCTTCGCGCTGGGAATCAGAGAACCTTTACCGGCCAGCTGTCGCGCTCGATCTAGAACAGCACGTTGGGCGTCAGTCCGTATCGGGATGGTTCGCGCCTTGCCGCCCTTGGTCCAGCTTTCCTTGAGGACGATATGGTCGCGGCGATCTGCGTAGTCCGGTATGAACTTGATCGCTTCTTCTCGACGCAAGCCAAAGGCCTGCTGTAGTTCCAGGCTCATCCGAACTCGGGCATCCCGAATCTTGCCAAGTTCTTCTGCCCCCACACTACGGGCCTTGGATTCGTTGGTCACAAACTGCCGGTTTGGAACACCATAGTGGTCGTTCGATCGTGCAACGACATTCTGACGATTGACCTTCTGGGCCCACCAGCGAATGACTGCCAGCCGGTTCTTCATTGCCCCGGCCGACAGCTCTTTTTCTTGCCAGTTTTTAACCAAAGCCTCGATGTGCTTGGGTTTGAGCGACTGTGCGCTCATATGACGGTAACCCAGATCATGGAGCTGGTCGGCGATCTGCGTCAGCAGCCGCTCCCGGTCTCGCTGGGTTGTAAAACTGCCGTCCCGGTTTCGACGGCAAATCTGCTTGAGTTGGTAGTTCAGATCTCTCAAAAGTGTTCTCGCATATCGGTAAGTGTTTCTGACTCAACCGGTGGCCATAGCCATTCGGTCCCGCGTACGCGGTATGGTCATGGGACACTACGCCCATTGCGACCTAAAGCTGCCTGGTCTAGGCAACGCCGGTTCTCCCCGGAGGGAATGGTCTGGCGTGGACCAACGTGCGCCGTCATAGGCGCGATTTAAGTGTGGTTACACATCACCTCCTTTCAGATAGGCGGAACACTTCCGCAGTTAATGAAGAATGAGCATCGACGGCACCACCAGGGGTGGGCGTCTCGGCTCGACGAGTCAGGCTGGTGCCTGCGAGAAAGAACCGATCCCGTGGTCGGCTCGGATTGGAGAATGAACCCACGGCTTTCGCCGCAGCGCATCGAAGGGTTCGGGCGCGCTCTGTTGCTACTGTATCCGCAGTAGCCACGGTTAAAATCGACCGAGGGCGGCAGTATCGGCCTTCATCACTGGCCCTGCACTGAATAATCCTGCCGAAAACGCGCGCCGTTTCCGGGAATGCCGCCCTCGTCACTACCCCGCTTCGCTTGCCAGTGACGAGGGCGCCTTCGGTTCAGGCAGGCCGTGTGCCAGGCATCTGCCTGTCACGCGGCCTGCTACTAATCGGCTGGTGCAATCCTTCGGAGCGTTTCTACCTGCCCACTGGGGCCCACAGGCGCCGCTGAGTGCGGCCCCGCCCTTGGCACGCGAGTTAGAGGCTCGCGTTGCCGTGGCGGGCAAGGCATGTGGACTCAGTGGACAGCTTTGATGGCCTTAGGCGGGATAATAGCTATATCAATGTCCTGCCTGGAAAACGCTGTTGCGACGGCATAGTAGAATCGTACGTATGAAATTCATCCTGATTATTCTGCTGGGCGCCGGCCAAGAACGGTCGCTAGTCGGGTTTCCAGCGAATGTCAGGTCAGAGTTCCTTAGTTAGAATTATTTCGCGGTGCGGCGAAGGTCCGCTTCGTCTTACAGGCCTTTTGGCAACGTGCCCTTCTTGCGCAGAGTTCGGGTGCCTTGTTTGACGATCCAGTCGGTCAGTAGATTATCTTGCCTCCCCCATTTCTTGATGAGTTCGATAACACGGTCTGGATGATCTCGGGAAACGTCATTAATGAGGTTGGCCACCGAGACACGCACATAGCGTGATGGGTCCGCCCGTAGCGGCGTGACAAGATGAAGTATCGGTTCCGGATTTTCAACGAAGAGCTGCAACTTCTTCGCCCATGGGAGCCGAGGGCGGACGCCCTCGCTAGCCAGCCGCCGAAGGTGAAGATTGGGCGAGGCTGCCCAGCTGCGCATGATGGTCAGCGTACGGTCCGGGTCGGACTCGATGTAGGGGCGCACAGCATATTCTGCCGTGTGGCGCTGAGTGATCTCAGCGCATAGCGACATTGATGTTTCGAAGTTCTCCAGACCGTGATCTTCTACAAGGCGCGCAACGGGCATCAGCCAATAGCCTTCGGTGAACATTCCAGTCTCGCCTTGAAGCGGAGGACCGAGAGAGTTGGTGAGGATCGCTGCGGCCGTCTCATAGTCTTGCGGAAGCCGAGCCCGCAACTGGTCGGCCATTAACTTGACTCGCGCTTTCAGTTCCAGCGTGGAGACCGTTGCTTCCACCTCGTCGGCATAACTCACAACATCGAAGCCGGAGTAGTTCCGTTTGACTGCTTCGCCAAGCCGGATGGCACAGTCACGGTCGAACCATTCTTTGAGTTTCTTGCTCATCGTCTTGCCATCAATTATGTTGGCAGCGCCTCCGGCTCGTAGCCACCCGCAAATTCTTCAGTGGGCGGGATCGGTTTGATCACGTCAAGCAGAACACCATTAGGATCGCGATAAATCGCATGGCGCTGGCCGAAATCCTCGTCGCACAGGCTTTTGACCACGACCACCCCGGCTGCACGTAGTCGCGCATCTTCAGCGTCCACATCCTCGACTTCGAAGTTCAAGATAAGCCCGCGGGTCTCGCCGCGGCCTTCTTCGGGGATGGTCTCGTGATCGTATTGGAGAACAGCCAGGTTCATGGCTTCATCATGTTCATTTTGCAAGTGAACGTACCAGTCGCTTTCAAAGAGAGCTTTGAAGCCAAAGTGACGTCGGTAAAAGTCGGTCGTGCCGGTGACATCGCGCGTCTGGATGACAGGGTGAAATTGGGTGAAATGCATGGTGTTCTCCACTCAAAAATTAACATACAATGTGTTTGTAACATGATTTGAGATAACATACAATATGTATGTTAAATCCAAGTGGACAGATACCGAATTGCGAATGGCGGACCGATATGGCACAGAAAAGGCAACAACAATTGAAACCGAGAACGCAGGAGGAGCGCCGCGCCGAAACCCGCGCACGCCTGTTGGACGCAGCCAGAGCATTGTTCGTCGAACACGGCTTTGCGGAAACCGGAACCCCGCAGCTGGTACACAGGGCCGGGGTCACGCGCGGCGCGCTTTATCATCATTTCGAAGATAAGCGGGATTTGTTTTATGCACTGGCCAGACGTGAGTCTCAGTCCGTCGCAGACACAATTGTTGCGAAAACTAAAGACATCAATGACCCTGACGATGGACTGTTAGTTGGCACGCAAGCATATTTCGACGCGATGGCCGTGCCGGGACGCGCCCACCTCTTGTTGGCCGAAGCCCCGGCCGTGCTCGGGTATGGCATAGCCAAGGAACTGACCTATCTGCAGGGCGGAGACGCGCTTCGTCAAGGTTTGAGCGAGGCTATTCCGGACCTCGACCCGGTTGTACTGGCTTCTCTGTTCGATGTTCTTTCCGCGGCTTTCGATCGTGCTGCGCTTGCCATAGCAGAGGGCGAAGATCGGAAGGGCTATGTTCAAGCACTTATGCTCCTGGTAGGGCGGCTGGTCGGAGACTCCGCACAATGAGATAAGAATACACACAAACTGGCAACTCGATAACCGCGACAATTCAAGACTGGGGAAACCTGTGGATCTCTCGCAAAGCCGTCATTGGTGCGAGAGATAATAACAGCAGTACAGTCCGACATAGGCGTCGTTTAACTTGCTCGGACCTACCGACTGCAATGGGTCGGCTCCTGTCTGTTATGTGCCGGCAATATAAGGAAAGGCTAAACGTCTGAATTTGGATCTTACTCCGGACATCAGACTGAGTCGGATGTTTTCTGTTCAAAAATCTGGAAAGAAGCCTGCTTGAGATGTTCCCCCCTGGCCATGATACGTATGGCCAGGGGGATACGCTTTTTAAATCCAGTTGTTCTCAATCCTCGTTGGGAAACAGAATGGTAATGACCGGTTCACCGGCATCACCTGGTTCGACAATGAGCTTCAGTGTGACCAGCACCGCTTCGGTCGAGTGACCATCACGGGCTACCCGATACAGCTGGAACAGCAACCGGTCACCAGAATCTTTGGCGGTGCGTATGGCGTGGGACGCCATATACAGGACGTCCCAAAGCCTACCCGACTGATCCTGATGCACCTGCTGTTCACTGTCATCCTCGGTCCAGGCCACACAATCGGCCCAGACTGCAGATGTCAGCGCAACAGGCCATTTGAAACCAGCCTCACTGGCCATGGAACCCGCATCGATCAGTACACCGTCATCGATGGCCTGCGCACGGGTATAGGTTGAAATTACTTCACCGAAAAATGCTTCGGCGGACTGTTCATTGGAAATGTTACTCATGGGTATTCTCCTGTGATGGATAGACACCAGGTCACACCTCCTCCCCTGCCGGAGAAGATGATGCTTCCCCGGCAGGGTTTGTAGAAAAGTGTTGGGCTTCAGAGCAGTCCTCGTTCCGCAAAAGAGACGCTTTCGCCAGCCGAGACCACAAAGTGGTCAAGCACCCGCACATCAACCAATGCAAGTGCGTCTTTCAGACGGCGGGTAATCGCCTCATCCGCATGACTTGGCTCAGCAACGCCCGACGGATGATTGTGGAAAAAGACCATAGCGGCGGCATTCACCTCCATAGCCTGCTGCACCACGACCCGCGGATAAACCGAGGCGCCATCGATGGTGCCCTGGAACAGCTCACGCACAGCGATGATCCGGTGACGGTTATCAAGAAACAGACATCCGAAGACTTCGTTACGGTAGTCTGCCAGGCGCAGACGCAGGAAATTCCGCGTCTCGTCTGGTTTACTCAAAACCCTGCCGGCTCGATGTTTGATGGACAACACCTTCATCGCCAGTGTGATCACTGATTGCTTTTCCACATCGTTCAAGTCTGCTGGTTTCAAACCGGACAAACGGTCTTCTACCAGCGCCTCTACGGACGCATCCGTTTTCTTCATGACTGATCTCCTCAGGAAAAAGGGAGACCAGTCCCTCGGAGGAATGATCCCCCGATGGGTGGAAAATGGCCGGGTAACGTGGTGTTACCCGGCCAAACGTTGAGTTACGCCGCGTCTTCTTGTGCGGTGTAGAACGGTTGCCCGTCGACCTTGGCCCACGCAATGCGCAGTAGCCGTGCCTTCAGGCTGATACCGGTCTCGCCGGCCTTGTCCCCGTTCTTGAAGGTGAAGGACTCGGCAAAGAGATCACTGAGTGTGAAGCCAATCAGAACCTTCAGATTGCCCTCGACGGCCGGCATGAGCTGACGCACGATTTCCTGCGCCTGTTTGCCGGACACGCGACACTCGAAATGCGTGTACTGGGCGTTATCGACACTGCCACGAAGGGCAGCGATGGTGATACTCAGGAAGGGCTCACCTTCCTTGGGCGTCACCTCCCGGACACGATTGAGATAACCGATGCCGGTGGTGTGAAGATCGAAATACTGCTTGGTTTCGTTGGTTGACATAGCACTTGCTCCTTAGAGGTTAAAAACTCCCGGAACAAGCGCGCCCCTGACGGGAATGCTTGCCCGGCAGGGTGAATGAAATGGAATCAGGTTCCACTCTCTTGAGATAGGACCGACGACAGAAAACTGCCGCTGTACACCGATTGCACGGCCCGACGGTGCCTCGACTGTCACTGAACCGCAGTGACGACGGATAAAACCAGTAAAAGGAATACAATCAGGCCGCATCTGAGGCCTCGCAGACATAGCGTAGGTATTTGAGCATGCCGCGCGCATTGGCAAATGCTGGATGTTCGGCAATTGTCTGGTGCGGGAACCAGTTGGCGATGTGTTTCGACAGTGCCACGGTCCCACCACCGACGAACAGGACACGGTCCAGTTCCATGCCTAACCCCAGTTGCCTGCGGGTCTCGTCATGAATGCGTTCCACGACCTCGCGCATGGCAGCCTCAACCAGTGCGGCAACATCGTGCTCCTTACCTTGCAGACGAACAATCTTGTGTTCCACTGCACGTGAAACCAGTTGCTCGCTCAGCGTCTCCAGATCAAAGCGTTCCTGGATACCATCGGCCACGCTTTGTTTCACGTTCAACATTCCACACTGCAGCGAGCCGGATGAGGCATGCAAGATGCCCTGGTCCTTTACCACGACATAGTCCGTCGTGCGTCCACCGATGTCGACGATAGCAACCGGCACGGAGACACGATCTGCATCGAGGGTAACGCCATCCTCCAGTTCGACGATCACGTAGTCATACCAGGCGGCCAAGGCCTCCGGGATAACCTCATGAAACGCTATGCCTGCTGGCAGCACACCAGAAAGTGGGCGAACTGTCTGCTTGAGGCTGTCGCGCTTCCGGGCAATGGTTTCCTGCCGATGTTCGCCACTCTTGCGGTAGAAGGTGCTAACAGGCAAACCGGAGACAGCATGCACACTCTTTCCGGCAAGTCCGGCCTGTTGCAGGGCGTGCTGAACAACTGCTCGGTTCAGACCAGACCACGGGTAGCCTTCAAAATGCGTAGCCGCACCGTCTAAGGCACCAACCGAATACACGGTATCTTCTGTCTCGTACTCAGAGATGCGTTGTTCGGCCTCATGGATCCAGGTCACACCGGACTGGCCCACGCGAGCACGTGAAGGAATCGCGAGTAACCGGCCATCCGGAAGTGCGATCTTGGTGAATGCATAGCCATCGTCGAGGCCTACCGGGATGGGATTTATTGAGCTTGCGTCAGCCATATATTTTTAATCCTCTGATTCGTTATCGAGTATGTTTGTTGGTTGCCTGCGCTTGATCATTCACTGGCCCATCACCTTGCCCATGACACCACTAAGCGCCGCAAAGGGTTTAGTACCCTCCGTGGCCGACATTGGCTCAGCGTTCACAACCGCAGGCACCGATTCAGGAAGTCCGGCAGTCCTTCGCGGCGACCGGGGCATCGACTTCGTAAATGCCGCAGTCGAATCGCGTTTCGTATCGTCAGATGTACTGCGTAGCGATTCGATCTCGGATCTAAATCCCTGAACCAGCAACCCACGCAACCATTCCTGCCGGCGGTTAGCCGGCACTTGTCTGTGTCGGTTCAGCAGGACGGATTCCAGCGCCACACGAGGATCAAGCTGTATGGTGACTCGGATTCCAGGTTGTGCTTTTGCCATGACAAGACGGCCCCACTGACTTCAAACAAGCTCAGGATTATGGAGACACGTACCTGGCACACCAGAGGAAACCCGACACATCACGTGTCGTCGTTTTCGTCAGAGGAAGGAGTTGTGGTCGGTGTGGAGGGTGCGGAATGCAGTCCGAGGTTCCTGGAGAATCCTGATGACAAATGACGTTGAGTTGGCGCCATCGGTGCACGACGTTTGCCACTCAATACTTCATCGGGGACTACTCCCATGAACTGGACAGCCTGTGTATTTTTGTCGTTGTCTTTCTGGACATCGGATCGCTCGATGCGCAGAAAGCGATAACCTTGGGGAATCATGAACAGACCGCGAATCTTGCGTGCGCCCAACTCTATGACATGGTCGCGTGATGCACGGTCCAGCACACCGATGTGGCCGGCGGTCAGCGCTGCACAAACCAGGGTATCGTATGTCGATACGAGGCGTGCGGCCTGATAAGCATAGGGATTCGCGAACTGTAGAGGCATCCGGTAGGGTCGCTCAGACTCAGCGACCGCGACCTCTATCGAACCCATCTGGGTCAACCGCTCATCCAGATCCCGCTGGAGACGCAGGAATAGCGCCTCCCGCTCCTCAATGGCTTCATGTACTTTGATTAGCCACCAGTCTGCGTATGGATCACCATTGCGCGACGCCTGCCAGATCAGTCGCAGCCGCTCAGCGAAGAGCCCCAGGCCAATGATCGGCGATTGTCCTTTCGTGCCGTTTCGACCACGAATAAGCCGACGCGCCTGGTTCGTCTGCAGCGTCAGCCAGACCTGGCCACGCAGTGGACCCAGTTTGTCGGCATCGGCCGGTTTGGGGATCGGGTTTTCCGTGGTCATAGGTTGTCGGGTTCCCCCTCTGTCGATAGAGTTGCATGAGTTTGCGCGTATAAACGCATGCGCACTCGTTATGAACAAGGAAAAACCCCGTCGACAAATGGGAGGGTTCTGTAATGAGTTGGAATTTCGACAGGTGATTCCAGTGGAATCACCTAAGGGAGGCTTTATGTCTCGTTAGGTTCGGATGATGGCCCCTTATCTATTGGCATTCCCAACGCCTTCCGCATTTCATCCATCCGTACTTTTGCCAGCGCCATGCGCTTCTGGCGTTGTTCCTCAGTCTCCTTCGGTTCCGTGGCTGTGTCTTGGCGTGCTACCTGTTGACGCTGAATCTCCCGCGCGTGCCGGGCATCCCGTACCTTGATGCCGAGATTGGGCACAAACTCGCCGGATTTCATCCGTTCACAGAGACGGAACAGGAAGCTGATCTCGTCATAGACCGGTTTCATACCCTTTTGCTCGGCCTGGAACCGTCCCTCCAGCTCATCAAGAATCGGCTGGCGATCCGCTGGGGCGAGTTTGGAAAGATAGCGGTTTGCGATGTCTCGCTGGTTTTCGCCCAGACGCCGCGGATATACCAGCGGCTCACCATGCTCACCGACATGCATAAATTTCGACGCATCTTCACCAGAAGTAGTAGTTGTTGTTTTTTTATTATTACTACTACTACAACCTGAGTTCGATTTATGTGCATTCGATTTTTGAACTCGGGTCTCAACCGAGTTCGAATTTTGGTCACGGTGATCCCGCGCCTGACTGTTGCCCATAGAATCTTGACGAATCTGCTGGATAGCATCGCGGGTAAACGAGAAGAACCGGCGTAGTCCTTCGTTACCTGTGCTCACCGCTGACTGTAACCGCCGTTCGATTGGATGCTCCAGGGCGCATACGTCACGCCCGCCCCTGACATCCTCTTCAATGGACGCCAACACGCCCTTGGCCACGGTACGCACCCGGGCATGACCATGGCTCACGGCCTTGTTCAGAAAGGCCATGTAGTCGCCATCCAGGTGAATCACATCGGCAAGTGGCAGGGGCTCATCATGCAGTGCATAGACGTTACCGCGAAACCGTCCGCTCGCTTTACGCATACGTCCACAGAGGGTCAACCAGCGCGAGGCACGCAGGATGGCAATCGCACGGGCTATCGTAGAACGCGATGAAACATTGGCCAGGCGGGAAATGGTTTCATAACTCGGAAAAGCGGCATTAGCCCCTGTCTCCCGAACCGCCAACATGATGACCATCCACACCAGTTTGTCGACTGGCTCGAGTACCGGATCGCGGATTACCGCAGTGGGAAAAGACTGGTGCCGGTTTCCGAGGAAAAGGACCGTGTCGGCAGCACCGCCATCGCGTGATGCCTCCACACGAGCGATGGTGGCCTTGATCAGTTTGTCGAGGGCGAGTGTTTCCGGACGAATGACGCCTGTCTGCTCATCCATCATCACCTACCTGAGCGGCACCATCGTCATTCTGGCCGGTCAGGTTTCCGTACTGTGCCCATCGCTGGGTCAGGTTCCAGATGGCGCGCATCGGCACCCCGGTCTCCCGGTGGAGTTCCAGGTAATCCTTGGGCGCGAGTAATCCAGTTGTCTCCCCATCGACCCGGCTCGACCAGGCCTGCCAGAGTCGGTGGGAACTTTCCTCATCGGCTTCGGGGGGACGCCCGACCGAAGGACTCACAGACAGAGTACGCCTTAGCCGACCGTAATCACGGGCATTCAATCCGAACAGGATCAACAGCATCTCATGCGGCGCATCGGCTGCGATCAGCAACTGTAGGGTTTCTTCCGATTCGCGCTGCACCCGCAGGTGATCGATCATCGGCCAGTACACCTGCCGATTCAGGGCGATATCCAAACAGTGGGCACGAAGCGATTCAACACGGTACAGGTCCGAGACGTTCATCTCCCGCAGAGCCTCGATCTCACGTGGACCGAATTTCATGTTTTGCAGGGCCACGTGGTCCCCTTCTGCCAGGCAGCGAATGGCATACATCAGTACAGCGGTGACCAGATCGGATTCCTTCGTGCTTTCCATCGCCTCTACTCCCAGACCGATACACCGGTGTCCGCGGCGATACGGCGGATGTGCCGATAGGTATCCATCAAGGCCAGCAAATCACGCCAGTCCCGATCATCGAGCGGCCGCCAGAGCCTATAGCCGGTGTGACCTGGGTCCAGCGTCCAGATACTGCTAAATAACAGATCGGCATCTTCGGTCTCGAGTGCACGGCGAAGGATGGATTCATCCGGCAGGAGCGGCAGCATGGCCTCCAGCGGCGCAAAGGTCATCTCCGCACAGGCCGCCAACTGCCACCACAGCATGGTGAGCTGACTCAGACTATCCTCGTCGAGCTGATCCGCCAGGGTTGGATCTGGAACATCGCGTAATACGAATCCCAAGCCTTTGCCGGACACCGCTTCAACGAGGTCCGCCATGCCGTTACGCTGGGCCAGTCGTGTCGCAAGCGTCCAGGCTCGGCCACGCAAAGACTTCAGATCGTTCGGTCTGGTATCGTTGGTGAGATTCGGTAGCTCGGTTTCAGGCTCAGAAGTCTCTTTGACATCGTCATCCAGAAGACCAGTATCCGGCGCACTACCGAGATTCGACTGATCCGGTAGTTCCGGTGGTAACTCATCAGTGGATGTTCGATCCGAACTGGATACACGCGAACCTCCATCATCCTGGTCAGCATCGAACGATTCGTCTGTAGGGCGCTCAAGTTCTGATGATTCCTCATCCGGATCCGGTTCCACTTCGGCCTCTGGAATCACCAGTTCCCTGCCGGCCATCTCGGCATCGAGCATCACGCGTACGGTATGAATGCTGACATCCAATGCAGCGGCAATTTCAGATTCCAATGCGCTGCGGAGTACATCTGTGTCCCAGTCGGGGCTATCGTACCGTGTGCATAGTGTCGTGAAGACCTCTTCGAAATCCTCTTCCGACTCGGAACACCGATCCTGCCAAATCTTGTGAGCGGTACGCTCCAATCTGCGAATGCGTTCGATATGCGGCCTGCCGAGCCCGCCTTCGAGCGCAATCGGGATGACGGGTAACAGTCGATGGACGGTGTATACCATCTGGGAAATACGCGCTTGGGTGATGCGGTAACCGGCACGACGGAGTTCTGTTTCGAGACGCCTTTGAGAGATCACATCGAGACCGAGTTCTTCGGCAAGCAATTTTTGTGCTTCGCAAACAGCCCGCGCCTTATCGATGAAGGTAAGACCTCCCCGCAGGTCGTTTTCCCGAAGATGCGCTAACAGGACATCCGACTCAGAGCACCAGGCTCTGAGCAGGCAAGGTACTGCGGCAAAGCGTGGATCACCGGTCTCGGCGAATAACTCCTTCAGTATGATCAGCCGCGTATTACCACCGGCATGGACGATAAAGTCAGCCGCATCTGGGCGTTGCGTGACCACCAAAGGTTGGTCCAGACCGGTATTGCGTATCGAGTCTCTGATCCGGTCGTATTCAGGATTGCGACCGTGACGCGGATTGTGCTCGTAGGGCTGAATTCGGGAGATGTCGACCATCTGTGGCACCGGGCTGGTGGTTGCTTCTGCCGGTTGTGAGATCGACAAATTCTCAGACGGCGTTGTGGGTTTGCCAGCCATTGGTCATTCCCATCCCTGCAGGCCGACGAATATCTCCGGGTAACGGACCAGGCTTTCCCGCGGCACCGGCTCCAATCGGCCTTCCGACACGTTTGCAACGACACGGGTATACCGCTCGATCTGAGTCGCCATTAGCGGGCTCGCGTAGCGGTGATGTCCGGCAATCTGATACAAGTAGGAAACAGAATCATTGCAGGCGACGGCAACTTCTGCGCGTTCCCTCTTGGTTGCCACTTTGAGAAAGTCCTTTAGCTCCATGCGCAGAAACATTAGCACTATGCAAATCATTCAACAATGACCCAGTAGCCACTTTTTGTTTATCACTCTGCTAAATTTTCTGATAAAATATTTCGCATGATGCGAAAAGTTAGCCAGATTCGGCTCCACAATCTTGAAATTCTGATTACCGAAGCGGGGTCTGCCGCCAAGCTCGCTCGCGCGGCGAAAACCAACAGCTCTTACCTGAGTCAGGTTCGTAATCAGCTACCTACAAAAAAGGGAACCCCCCGGGCGATTGGGGACGACCTGGCTGAAAAATTAGAAAAAGCCACTAAAAAGCCCCAAGGATGGATGGATATGCCACACACAGACGGGGTAAGCCCTGACGAAGAAAACAATGCCCACGACGGCCCAGATCTGCACAGCCTGCTCCCGTTGATTTCCTGGGTTCAAGCAGGGAACTGGTACGAAATATCCGAAAGCTTTGCTCCGACCTATGGCGCTGAGTTACTACCCTGCCCGGTAAAATGCAGCAAAGATTCTTTTGTTCTGCGGGTACGTGGATCCAGCATGGAACCCAAGTTCCACGAAGATGATCTGATTTTTGTCGACCCCGATGTCTCGCCGGACCACGGCAAATACGTGGTCGTAAGGCTTGATGACTCAAATGAAGCGACTTTCAAGCAGTTGATCATTGAGGAAGGGAAACAGTATTTAAAAGCCCTCAACCCCGACTGGCCAAATCGAATTATCGAAGTGAATGAGGAGGCCACTATCTGCGGGGTTATCGTTTTCAAGGGAGAACTTGTCTAAATGCTGGTCGTAAAATAAGGCTCCCAGCCAAATGAGGACAAGCCAGTGATCAGTACAAAAAACAGTAAAAAAATAACAACCTTGATTAACCGAGAAACATTGTTAGCAATGATCCCTCTTTCAGACCGTGCCATTTACAACATGGAAAAGCGCGGAGAATTTCCACGCCGCATCGTTTTGACGAGCCGCAAGGTGGCCTGGGATTTAGCTGAGATTGATCGTTGGATCGAGGAACGAAAGCAGTCCAGAGATAAAGCCAGCAGACCAGATTCTACTGCCACGCCAGAGATTCCATCTCGAGCAAAGTGACTGCCATCGCAGAGGGTGTGATTAGCTCCATGATAAAAAGATAGCTTGGAATCTAGCTTGCAACAATAATTCGCTCAGTGCTAATGTTCTGTCCGACTAACATGAGCTAATGACTCTTTCGGGCATCAAAATATGGATGACATCGAAGCAACTAATAATGACCGTGAACTCACTACCAAAGAAGCGGCTTCGCTACTCGGCTTATCACCCAGCACACTGAGAAAATGGCGCTGTACCCATGAACACCCTGAATTAACCTGGAGAAAGCGTTTTCGTCATGTATTCTATCTCGAATCAGACGTTCTTGAATTCAAAGAGTTGAGTACAAAAATCTCATCAAACGACATTTATATTTAGCACTGTGTAGCCTACTCGAATTCGAGCGACCACAGGTAACATCTGGTTGCTACCATCGATCGGTGAGTTTGCCTATCAAATCAAATCCTGCTTGATTAACCATATAGTCTGCAATTCTCTGGCTAGCATCTCGAAGTCTTGTCATTGATGGATGAATATAGTGGGCATCAACACCCTCCCTCGCGTGACTCAATAATTCATCTACAAGTACGGAATTAATGTCTAGTTCCGTCCCAATAGATTTATACGTTCGCCGGAGGTCATGGTTGGTAACGGATATACCCGTTTGACTTTTAACGATCTCACGAACTGACTTGGTATCTCTGTAAAATCCTCGCCCTCCTATGCCAGGGAACAAGTACTCAACATCTTTAGGTAAATACGTTTGGCGATTACGAACAATAGCTGCGGTCACTGAGTTTAAGGGTAGCTCTACTTGATCGCCTCCCTTTTTTATAATTTTGAACACCAATCTATCGAGATCAATCCCGTCCATTCGCACAGTCATCGTCCCTGTTCGCCTTACTCCGGAAAACAACATGAATAACAACGCATCACGGCCATTACGATAAGCGGATGTATGATCATGCTCTCGAAGATTCAAGACAGATTTTAGATAAGGCTTAAAATCAGCATCATCTAGTCGGCCAGTACAACGATTGGTACGATTAATATTTACGCCCAGCTGCTTCATTGCGCGGCTAACCGGATTTCGAACAAAGAGTTCCGAATCATCGTACTTAGTCTGCGCCCAATTCCAGATCGATCTAAAAATACGCATAGCGCCATTAAGCTGGGTTTTACCTCGACCTACTTTCTGGAGATACACAGTTTTTACCTGCTCTGGCGTAATGCTGTGTAATGGCTGGTCTAGCAGGTCAGCCAAAAGAACCTCGCATTTATTTCTGATATCTACTAAATAGCGCTGACCTGGCTGCCTCTCCGAAACAAAGCCATCAAGCATCCGGTTACTGGTCCCTTCTATAGGTGTCCCGTAAATCATATCTTTAAACGTGCGTCTTGCTTCTATTAAGCCCTGACTATTAGCCTGTTTTTCAGCTTCTTTTTGAGCTATTGCTTGAGGGTCTCTACCCTCCTGGATTTCTAAAAACAAGCTATCAACTTTCTGCCGTAATTCTGAAATGGTGATCTCAGCGTTACGAGCTTCACCAACCTTCATTAGCTGACGTTTATACATCCTGCTTTTGTATTCACCGCGAACTCGAATACGTGCATACATACAAAAAGCACTATCAATATAGGAGCGACCAGGTCTTACTCGAACAGCCAGATGACTATCCGCATCATAAATGTAGGTTTCTTTGGTAAACTCCCCTCGATTAATACGTTTCTCGATGGCTTTCAGGTTCGGTTTATTGAACTTGATTCGGTTGTCAGATATAGCTCCCATGAGATCTCCTTATGTTCATCCTCACCGGCAAAATCTGGGATGCATCTGGGATGCAAATTGAAGTAATTTTTGCATCCCAAGAGAAATCTTGAGTAACACCAGAATTGCCTATCACAGACAGAATATAGATACAAAGCCTTTTATATCAACAACATAGAGAGCTTTAATCTACTTTACGGAACGTTATTCAACGTCGAGAAATGAGTATAAAGAGTGAATTCAAAATCCACCGGTAGCAATACCATGCGGGTTCAAGTCCCGCCCCCGGTACCAAATTCAGAGATAGCAGTAACTATCCTATTTTCTCAGTACACATCCAGTACACAAATGGTGGCTTCGATGTGGCACAACCGTTGATGAATGCTTACCAGCACCAGAACGGCATTGTGAATGGATATGGTCATAATGACCTCCTAAACAGTTTATAGCGCAACCAGATGAGGGTGACGAGAACCCAGCTACCGTGCTAAGACGACTGACCTTAATTCCCCGAAGGATCTTGTTTTCGGGCCTATCGTCCCCGCCACAGGAAATCAAAGCTCCCGAGAAACAGGCATAAAAAAACCGCAGGCCTGACGGGTGTGGAAGCCACTGGTGTTGATTAATAAGACATTTAGAGTCCTGCCAATAACCACAAAATATGTCGGAAATATTAACAATTATCGAATTGGCAATTGTTAGCTCATTGAATATGAAGGGCAGGCATAATTTGTGCTTATTTTCCCATACATTTGGTCAAACATATCCAAGTGTAAAAGAAACAAGAAATAAGGGAGAGGAAAATGAATAAGATCTTACGCTTGCTGCTTGCAAGCTCGTTGCTATACGCCAGCTCAGTGAACGCTGCAATCATGCAGATGAGTTCAAGTTATAACGCTGACGGTGATCTGATTGTAAGCATTGCTGATTTGGATCCACTCTGGGATTATCAATTCACCAGATTCATGACTTACAACTCACACCTGAACCTTGGTGTACACCCTACAATCACATCCTTGGAACCGGGCGACGGTCATCATGTATTTGAATGGTCGATCATTGGCCCGCATGTAGACGCATATGATTACAATAATTCAGAGAGCACACATTTTGTAATCAGTAACTATGACTTCTCACTTCCACTGGTCGGTAGCCATGCACTAATACCAGTGGACAATCCAGAGTCGGAATGGGACTGGGTCCAGTACTCTTATGTCATTCCGCCTAATGAAGTTGAAAGCGTTCCTGAGCCTTCAACACTCTTCCTTCTTGGCGCAGGCATCATAGGCATTGGTGCAACCAGGCTACGCAAAAAATCATAATTCTCTTTTTTTTTTTTTTCTAGTAGCTTCGGCCCCTTTTTTAACTGCAGTTGAATTTCACCGTCTTGGTACCCGTGACTATTGGTCAATATTCGGTCATAGGCATTATTTAAGGCTCTAAAACCTTCACCCACTATTGTTTGCATATCCGAAACCTCTATCATCTCGTCGTTTCGACTCTTTAGCACTTCAAGGTCGAATCTGTTGGCGTATTCAATACCTACCTCATGCCCTCCCAAGTGTCGGAATTATTTACAACCCTACCACTTGGCATTAGCTAACTCTTTGATTTTCAAACCTGGAATAATTTGTGCTTAATTTCCCAATACACTGGCCAAACATACCCAAGTGTAAAAAAAGCAAGAAATCAAGGAAGAGGGATATGAACAGGTTTTTTTCGCTTGCTGCCAGCAAGCCAGTTGCCATACGCCAGTTCAGTGAACTCTGCAATCATGCAGACGGGTTCAATTTATAACGCTGATGGGGACCTGATTGTAAGCATCGTGTATTTGGATCCACTCCGGGATTATCAATTCACGAGATTAATGACTTATGACTCATATTTGAACCTTAAACGCTCTTCTTTTTCGGGGCAGGCCCAATTGATGCAGGTGCCACCCGGCTCCGGAAAAACAAAGGATATTCTCCACGTTCTGGGGCCAATCGGCCCCTGTTTTTTTTGTTGCTTGATCATGCCCACTCCTTCGCCCCGACCATTAACCCGCCATCTTCGGCAGCCCATGGACAGCCCGATCCACCCTTGATGCCACCCCGTGCATCAGGATGCCGATTTTATTGACGATATCAATCCTTGTCGGCTGTTTGATAAAATCAATGGGGTCCGGCTTCTACCCGCGAAAAAAAAAATGGTATGTTTTATGTGTTTACTATACTAACCGGGTAGGAAACAGTTTCCCGGACAATAAAAACGACGAGGACAACCCGTCATGGTTGAACGAAGGAGTGGTAAAGCGGCAATTGTAAAACCAGGGGCAGAAACAAAACCTCTGCTGCACTGCCAAGAGCGAAGCTTCCCATGAAAGAGATAAACGATCATAGAAAAGGAATGGGGCCTATCCCTCCCGAGCCCAAGAATTTTCTCAATAGGGAACAGGTCAACGGCCTGGCTGTACTAAGAAAATTCGGATGGAGAATCGTCTGCATCAGACGCCCTTCTCTGTTCGATACAACTACGATTTTGTTGCACAAAAACAGCAACAAGCTCGGCGTCCTGGGTAGTGACGGAATATTGCGCATTACAGACAATATAAAGATACGGGAAAAACCCAGGTACAGCAGTGAACAAAAACAGACAAAATCACATCCAATCCGGTTTCGTAAGTCCGTCAGACAGTAGTCAAACAGCCCACCGGTCGATATCCCGTTCCAGCGCATCGGGTGCGGGTAATCTTTGTTCAATCAGCCCTGGGCCAGACCAGGGGCTGGTCATAGCCCGTTTCCGCACCGCACCGCCAGCTAACCCTGGATCCCTCCGCAATAAACCTACCGGAGAAATTGTAACGATTATTGTTATCGATTTGCCCGGCAGCCTCTGAATTATGGATTTTAGCTGGCCGTTCTGTTCAAATGTTCAGCTTCTGATTATGAATTATTGAGCGGGTTGTGGCGATGTCCCTAGCCGGCCGAGATACAGATTAAAATAAAGCACGTATGAGTAATTCGGATTCCAGCCTCCCCGATGAATATGCCGAGAATCAGGAGAGTACGAAAACCTCCGACCGGGTACGTGTGACCTTGGAGATAGCCGTAGCGGCACTGATTCTCGTGGGTATCTACTATCTGTTTGCTCCGGATGAGGAGATCGACCTGGCTCCCCTGAAGGAGAGCCAGATCGATCCTATCATTCGCGCTCAAATCGACTCTGCCACACAACAGACAACCCCAGCACCATCGCCGACGATCCCCGACGAACAGCCGATCGATAGTGATGCCGGGGCGGCCAGCGGCGAAGAGCAGCCACTACAGGTGGCAACCGTCACGGCGGATGCCGGTTCCACGGAAAGTGATCCCGGTGAGGGCGGTTTCGCCCGGGAGCTGATATCACGCCTGCGTTCAGGACAGGCCAGTATCACGCCAGAGCAACTCCTGGAGCAGGTAACCAGGTACCAGGATGAAGACAGGCCGACAGATGCCTATCTGTTGCTCTTTTATGCCGCCCGCGAGGGCAATGGTATGGCTGCCTTTACACTCGCCGGTATGCACGATCCCAACCACTTTGCCGCGGGCAATCCCCTGCTTGAAAACCCTGATGCATATCAAGCACATAAATGGTACTCCGCTGCGCTTGACGAGGGCATATCCGAGGCCCGGGAGCGACTCAGTGCATTGAGAAAACGTGCAGAAGAGCAAGCCAAGAATGGTGATCTTGCCGCTCAGCGACTCCTATTGAACTGGCGATAGCTCTCAAGGACAAATAAAGATGGTCTCTATCAAAGCTATATTGATCTCTCTGGGTATATTACTGCTACCCTCCCACGTTCTGGGAGCCATGCAGCAGCAGCCACTTCTGATGGAGGGGAAACAGGCCCTCTACCAGCGCGTGCTAAGTAAGCCTGGAGCGCACTTTTACGAGGAAATACAAAAAGCTAAGGGTGATCCTGCCACGCCATTCAGCGTCTACTATGTGTATGGCCGCAAGACCGAAAATGGCGCCACATGGTTACACCTTGGACAGAACAGGCATGGCGAGCTCTCCGGCTGGATGCCCGAAACCGACACCATTCCCTGGAATCAAGGCCTGACCGTAGCTTTTCGAGATCCCGTAGGCAACGATCGGGTTCTGCTTTTCAATGACAAGGCGAATCTGAAAGCCCTGATTGAGAGCAGTGATAAAGAGAACTATCAAAAGCTGTATAAAGCCGCAGAATCGGGCAAGCTTGAGAGTGATTCCCCAGTGGTTGCGATTCAACCCAGGACCCATATCGATATATTGAAGGATTTCTACCTGGTACCCATACGCGATCACGAGGATATCTACCTCGGTGACGAACAGGCACGTATTCTTCAGGTGTCGAGCGTGCCCCTCCTCCCCGCCTTAGAGACAAAGAAGGTAGAAGCGAAGAAGCAAGCCTTGCAAACCAACCAAGAGATCAAGCCGTTCCGCTCCGCTGTGGTCTTCGTTATCGACTCCACACTCTCCATGGATCCCTATATCGACCGCACGCGGGAGGCTGTCCGCAAGATCTATAACACCATTACCGAAGAGGATCTGACGGGGGACGTCAGCTTCGGACTGATCGCATTTCGTGACAATCCCCAGGCGGTACCCCAACTCGACTACCTGACACAAACCTATGTCAATCTGCAGCAGGGCCAGGATGCAGACGGTTTTTTCAACCAGGTCACGTCACTCAAGGCCGCCACTGTATCGAGTCTCGATTTCAATGAGGACAGCTATGCCGGGGTCAATGAAGCCATTGCAGGCATTGACTGGAAGGGACAGGACGCACGCTATGTCATCCTCGTAACGGATGCCGGCCCGAGGGAGGCGGGGGACCCGCTATCCGGCACGGGAATGTCGAGCGCCTCACTGCGGCAACTGGCGCAGGATAAAGGGATAGCACTCTCGGTACTGCATCTGCTGACTCCGAGTGTTATGGCTGATCACGCCAAGGCGGAAGAGACCTATCGGGACCTCTCCTACTATCCAGGCATTGGCAGTTTCTATTTTGGTGTCGAGACCGGAAATGTGGAACGCTTCGGAAGGGTCCTGGATGCCCTGGCGAAACAGATCACGGAACAGGTCAAGCTGGCCGCCCTTGCCGCTGCGGGAAAGAACATGGCCATAGAACGCCAGGCAAAGGAGAAGCAGACAGCGGAAAATGAAGCGAGCGATCAGCTGGCTCAATTCCAGGCGAAAGTCGCCAAGCTGGGATACGCCCTGCGCATGCGTTATCTGCAGCAGAAGGACAAACAACAGATACCCAGCATCTTCAACGCCTGGCTGGTTGACCGGGATATCAATGATCCACAGCGGCAAACCCTCGATGTACGGGTTCTCCTGACCCGCGATCAACTCAGCGACCTGCACAACATTATGCGCGAGGTACTGATTACCGCCGAAGAGGGTCTGCTCTCCCCCCGCACCTTCCTCAACGACCTGAAGAGCCTTGCCGCCACCATCGCCCGAGATCCGGAGCAACTCGGAACCACAACCAGGGTGACAGGTGCGAGAGAAGGCAATCTGGCGGATATGGGCTTCATGCGCGAGTATATAGAGGACCTGCCCTATACCGGTGAAGTGATGAATCTCTCACTGGACAACTGGCAGGATTGGCCCGCCAGGGATCAGATCAGGTTCATCAACCGGCTGGAAGAGAAGATAAACTACTACCAAGTCCTGCATGACCACACCGACCTTTGGGTCTCATTGGATGGCGGACCGATCTCCGGCGATTCTGTCTTTCCCATTGCTCTGGAAATGTTGCCCTAGCACTCCTCTCTATGATGACGACTGTATCCCACCCCGGTGCGGCTCCCGGCGTTAACCCGAGCGGCGAAAAGGTATTGATCTACCATCTGCGTGATGTAGTGAAAACCCGGGAGGCGGAAGGGAGCGCATTTCGCCTCCGCGTGCCGAGTCTGCAGATAGCGCTGGGAGAGAAGATAGCGCTCATCGGTGAGAGCGGTTGCGGCAAAAGCACTCTGCTGGATATGCTCTCGATGGCGTTGAAGCCGAGTAATATCGGCTCATTTCGTTTCCGCCCCGAACCCGGTGCCGAGCCGGTCGATATTTCAGCACTTTGGAAAAAACGCCAACTCAACCAACTGGGTGATCTGCGCCGCCTGCGAATCGGTTATGTCATGCAGACAGGAGGACTCCTACCCTATTTGACCGTGCGAGAGAACATCAATCTCTCCCGCCGTCTGCTCGACATGCAGGATGACGGACTGGTCGATGAACTGGCGAACGACCTGGGGATACGCAGGCATCTGAACAAACTGCCGCATATGCTCTCCGTGGGTGAGCGCCAGCGGGTCGCCATCGGTCGCGCGCTTGCCCACCGTCCTGCGATAGTGATTGCCGACGAACCCACGGCTTCCCTCGATCCCATCGCGGCCGAACGCATCATGTCCCTGTTCATTGAATTGGTGGATGAACTCCATATCACCGTCATCCTCGCCAGCCATGCCTGGCGGCATATCAACCGACTGGGCCTGCGCCACCTTGAACACCACACCCACAAAGAGGCGGACGGTTCGATGACAGAAACCGTGGTGAGTGGCTGATGCCACATCGATTTAAGGACATTGTCTGGCTGGCCAGCCGCGACTATCGCAACGAGTGGCAGATGTCGAGCTTCTTCGTCATCGCCCTGGCCGCAGTACTTGGGCCGATGATGATCCTGTACGGCCTCAAGTTCGGTATTGTCGGCAGCATGCTTAACACGCTGATAGAGGATCCACGAAATCGGGAGGTTCGTCCCATCGGCAGCGGCCGATATGACAGCGCCTGGATAGAGCAGCTCAGAGAGCGGGAAGAGATCGACTTTATCATCCCACGGACACGGGCCATTGCCGCCACAATCGACCTCAAGAGCGAAACCGCAAATCGCATCATCTCTGTTGAGATGATCCCAACCGGCCCGGGGGATCCGCTGCTCAAGACAAGAACAACCCCACAGAGCCTTCAACAGATCGTGCTTTCTGAAAAGGCGGCACAGAAACTGAAGGTCAAACCTGGAGACGAGATCAACGGCAGTCTCTCACGCCGATACAAGGGCCGCAGCGAGCGTGTGCATCTTAGCCTGCAGGTCGTAGACATAGCACGGCACGCAAGCTTCACGCGTGACGGTACCTTTACCCATCTAGGCCTGCTGGAAGCCGCGGAGGACTTCCGCGACGGTCGTGCTGTTCCTTCGTTGGGCTGGAGCGGCACCAAGTCGGAAAGCGGAAGCCGCACCTACCCCAGCTTCCGTCTCTACACACGTTCAATCTATGATGTGGGGCCAATCAGTGACGCCATGGGGAAACTGGGCATAGATGTGAACACGCGAGCTGCGGATATCGATATTGTGCGCAGCATGGATCGAAACCTGACCCTGGTATTCTGGTTGATTGCTCTTATCGGCCTGGTTGGCTTCTCATTTTCACTGGGCGCCAGTCTTTGGGCCAATGTCGATCGTAAACGCAAGGAGTTGAGCGTACTTCGGCTGGTCGGTTTTCGCACCGGGGAGATTATCTGGTTCCCCGTCTTGCAATCTGCCTTCACTGCCATATTCGGCTGGCTTACCGCCTCCCTTATCTATCTCGGGGTAAGCTATACCATCAACGGCCTGTTCGATGCCCAGACAGAAGTCAGCGAAACAATCTGCAAATTATTACCCAACCATTTCATGATCGCCCTGCTGCTGACCCTGGGATCCGCCATAATTGCCGCATCGCTCGCTGGTTACCGAGCCGCAAGGGTGGAACCGTCGGAAGGATTGAGAGAGATCTAGGCGGCCCCGCAGCAGGCACCCGCGGCCATGCCGCACAAGGCCGCTATTTATTCATTGCCGTTACCCGTCAAGGCACCACCTATTTCCTTCCTCTCCCTGTCGGGCCTACCTGATAGCGATTGTCAGCCTATATCCAACAATCCGCGTCAAGCATCATCCGCTGCTTAACAGGCGTTAAGCACCTGCCTGTACAAGAGGTCACATGTCTATCCGGTACCTTCCCGTAGCATTCATCACCGCATCCTTGGCTGCCATTCAATCGCTGATTATCACGCCTATCTGACCCTTGCCCTGGAGCAACTCATAGGTTGTTTGCGCATAGGTTCGACGCGACCCTTACAGTGAGACATCGATGTTGATTGCCATACGGAGGCGACTGACGGCAACCAGGGATGGGCGTTTGTTTCAAGCAGATTTAAGCTGTGCCCAGTGTGAATAACAGGTCATGCGAAGGACGTGACCAGCGCAAACGATATCGGCGGACGCAGGGTTTCAATCGTGGCTGACAGGTGTCTTGCTGCAGACAGGGGACTGAGTCAGCCCAAGATCGATTACACGCCCATAAAAAAACCTGCTACGGGATTGTCTCCGCGTAACAGGTTCTATCCGACAGCAGTGTCAAATTCGGCCGGCAACCGTGTCCAGTTAATGTTTAATTGACTGCGGTCTTCAGCACGATATTGGAATAGCTGCTCATGTTGTCCTGCTGATCGTAGACAGATACAGCTACGTAATAGTCACCGACCGCGAGATTATCCAAAACATAGGATGTCCGGTCACCCTCATTCACATCGACAACCATCTCGAGGTTATCTCGTGTTGATCCTATGTAGATGCAGTAGCCCTTGATCTCGGCAAGGCCGAGTGACGAGCCGTCGGAGCGTGTTGACGGCGCAACCCAGTTCAGTGAAATCGAGCCCGTCGCAGGCGGCGTCGCGGCAACAGAATTTACTGAGATGGAGAAAGCGGTCAGGCTCGCGCTATCGGTGCCGTCAGAGACGGAGATAACGATATTGTTGTAAGCACCAACATTGGCAAGAGTGGGGGTACCGCTCAATCTGCCTGTCTGGGTATCGAACTGAGCCCAGCTGGGTTGATTGGATATGGAAAATGTAAGGTTGTCGTTATCGCCATCCGATGCATTGGGCGTAAAGGCATAAGCAGTGTCCGCATCCACACTGTTTGCAGGAGAACCGCTAATTACCGGTGCCTCATTGGTGGCCGGCGCATCACCAGCAGATTCCTGTGCCTCAGTACACATTGTGTTGGACTCAAAATACTGCCACGGCATGAGCTGGGTATAGCGCGCTTGTATAATGAAGCAGTGCCGTGCGGTGAGATCCAGACCCGATAAGGTAGTGGAGGTGCTGTGGGTACGGTCCTGCTCGTTTGTATCCACACCGTCGATGAAGACGTCGTAACCGCCCTCAGGGATATCGTTGTTCTGACTCCAGCTCAGAACCACGCTATCTCCGGATACGGTTGCCGACGTCAGGTTGGCTGCACCGATGACAAGCTCAGGAGCAGGCTCAGGGGTATCGGCGGCAGGCTCCTCGGTGACCGGGGGTGTCTCAGTGGTTGTTGTCTCGGTTGTGTTGGTTTCAGTGGTGGTCGATGTTGTATTTGCTGAACCGGCTGAACCACCGGTGGATACACTCGACGGAGGCTGAGGCGTTTGATTGACAGGGGCAGTCGGTGTGGGTGCCGGCGGAGTTGTGACCACAGTGGTCTGCTCGCTACCGGAGGTAGAACTGGTACTGCCTTCGCTCGGTGTTTGTGTAACAGCCTCGCTACCATTGGAGACAGCGGTGTCTTGGGTTGGGCTATTGGCCACCTGATCAGACTCGGATACAGAGCTTCCACCACCACACGCACTGAGGAGAAGACCCAGTGTTATTGATGTAAGAACTGTTTTGTAATGTCTCATTTCGCTGCCTCAGTATCGTTATTCCTGCGACAGATTACGGCAGACTTCTGGATGACCTGAGGAACTGGTTCACAGATCAAAATGACCATATTCACACTACAGAGCTGAAAATTATATCTAATTGATTTTAAATGAATTTAAAACAATTACTCGAGGGTATTCCGTAACCTTCAATGGTCAGAAATACGGCCGAGGCAGACCCAGAAATGGTGCATATTTTCTGAGCAAAAAAGTAAGGTATCGAGGAGTAATTACCTACTGTTTAATTAAGTCTCTTTGAGGCGTCCGAGCCAGACGGGTAAAAGTACTCTGTCACCATCGTTTAATTCCCATCCAAAGCGCAATTACCGTAACACAGACAGGGATGGCTAACGCTTGATGCCGGATGGATACACCACTTATACTCAGCAGCCTTTCAAACCGATAGATAGGTCAAGAAGCATGACGACTCCCAGTTTTAATCCTCCAATCCGCACCCTGATGGGGCCTGGTCCCTCCGATGTACACCCTCGCATTCTTGAGGCGCTGTCGCGGCCGACAATCGGTCATTTGGACCCGGTCTTCGTAGAGATGATGGAGCAGGTCAAGGAGTTGCTTCAATATGCTTTTCAGACCGAAAACCCGTTGACAATGCCCGTTTCGGCACCCGGTTCCGCGGGTATGGAGACCTGTTTTGCCAACCTGGTTGAGCCGGGCGATAAGGTCATTGTCTGCCAAAACGGTGTTTTTGGTGGCCGCATGAAAGAGAATGTGGAGCGCTGTGGCGGCATCCCGGTCATGGTCGAGGACGAATGGGGCAAAGCTGTAGACCTGGCAAAGGTTGAAGCGGCCCTGGAGCAGCATAGCGATGCCAAGATTCTCGCCTTCGTCCACGCCGAGACCTCCACCGGCGCACGTTCCGACGCCAAAGAGCTGGTGGAGCTAGCCCACCGCCACGACTGCCTGACGATCGTGGATAGCGTCACCTCCCTCGGCGGCTGTGAACTGAAAGTCGATGAATGGGAAATCGATGCCATCTACTCCGGCACCCAGAAATGTCTCTCCTGTACCCCGGGAATTTCGCCCATCAGCTTCAGCGAGCGCGCATTGGATAAAGTGCGTAACCGCAGCGGCAAGGTCCAGAGCTGGTTTCTCGACCTCAATCTGGTGATGGGGTATTGGGGCAGTGGCCAGAAACGCGCCTACCACCACACCGCGCCGGTAAATGCCCTTTACGGCTTGCACGAAGCACTCACCATGCTTCAGGCGGAGGGCTTGGAAAACGCCTGGGCTCGCCATAGCCGGATGCATCTTGCACTCAAGGCGGGGCTCGAGGCGATGGGCCTGGATTTCATTGTCGACGAGGCCCATCGACTACCGCAGTTAAATGCGGTATCCATACCCGAAGGTATCGATGATGCTACGGTAAGAGGCCGATTGCTGAATGAATACAACCTGGAGATTGGTGCAGGTCTCGGCGCCCTGGCGGGCAAGGTTTGGCGTATAGGCCTAATGGGGCACAGCGCCCGGGCGGAAAATATCCTACTTTGTGTGGGTGCGTTGGAAGCCGTACTTAGCGATCTGAATGCGCCAATCAACACGGGTGTTGCTCTGAGCAAGGTCCAGCAGGCACTCTGATGCGGATGTGATCGCGGATATACCTTCACTGCTAGAACCGGAGCAGCTGCAAGGCCTGCTGGATAGTGAGCAACTGGTTGTCGTCGATCTGTGCAAGGACACCACCTATGCGCAGTTGCATATACCCGGTGCCGTCCATCTTGCCTACAACCGGATCGTAGCCAGCAATCATCCCGTGGGCGGCCTGCTGCCGGAAGCTGATGTGTTGGCAGAAACCTTGTCTGAAATCGGCATCGACAGCAGCGTCCATGTGGTTGCCTACGATGACGAGGGTGGAGGTAATGCCTCCAGACTGTTGTGGACCCTGGAGGCAATGGGACACAGCCGCTATTCACTGCTGAACGGCGGACTCCACGCCTGGGCAAATGAGGGTCATCCGTGCAGTCGCAAACCGACCACCCCGCTTAGTGCAAGCTTCTCGCCCGCGCCCAGTCCGGCCCCAGTTGCGACGACCGATTACATTATCGGGCGCCTGGGTAAGAGCGATTTTGCCCTCTGGGACGCACGCAGCCAAAATGAATATTCCGGGATATCACGCTTTTCCAACCACCCTGGGCATATTCCGGGTGCCATAAATCTCGATTGGCTGGCGGTCATGGACCGCCAGCGCAACCTGCGATTGAAACCGGATGAGGAGCTCCGGTTACAACTCTCGCAACTGGGACTGAACCAGGAGAAAGAGATAGTGGCCTACTGCCAGACCCACCACCGCTCATCCCTCTCCTGGTTCGTTCTCCGCCACCTGGGCTACCGGCGCTGCAAAGGCTACCCCGGCTCCTGGTCCGATTGGGGTAACAGGGACGATACCCCCAAAGCCATGCCATGAGGCGACCCACCCGCAGACAGCGCCGGCTGGTGATCCTGATCCTGGCCCTGCTCACGTTCTCCCTCGCCTACTATGCGGGGCATTTGCAAAAGCAGCGCGACATACAACTTCCGGAGATACATGGCGTACTGATCAACCCGCCACTGCCGATCCCCGCCATCGATCTCTACAACCAGGCAGAAGAGGCCGTTTCCAATGCCAATCTGCAAGGCCATTGGAACCTGCTGATGTTTGACTATGCAGGCGGGACGGCCTCTTCCACAGCACTCACTCGACTGATTCAGGTGCATAATCGGCTGGCGGCGGATCCTGAGCTGCAACGCCAGATTAACTATTACTATCTACCAGAGGATGGTGACCGAGAAACCTCGATATCCTACGCGCAGATGTCAGACAATATCCATTTCCTCCAGGGAGAGGCAGAGATCGTGGACGGCCTCATCAATAGCTTTGGCGGCACTGCGAGCGATACGGATTACACGCTCTACCTGATTGGACCCAAGACGAGACTACATGCCCTATTTACCCAGGATGTCGATGCCGCTACTATCGCCACAGATCTCAACACTCTGATCGATGCAGTAGAGTAAATAGATGAATCAAGCCGATACAACACCAAAGGATGGCCCCAAGCAATTTCTGCAAACTCTGTTTGTGGGCCTGCAGTACCTTCTCCCACACCACCTGCTCTCCTCACTGATGCACAGCATTGCGCGCATCGAACTGAAGCCAATCAAGGATCTGCTGATTCGTAAGGCCATAACCTGTTACGGCGTCGATATGCAGGAGGCATTGCAGAGCGATCCCAGCGAATACCGGAGTTTCAACGACTTCTTCACCCGCGCCCTCCGTCCCGACGCTCGTCCTTTTACCGAACTCGAGAGCCAGGTGGCATCCCCTGCCGATGGCACGCTCAGCCAGGCAGGCGATATCGAATCGGGATATCTGATTCAGGCAAAAGGTCATAGCTATTCACTGCTGGAGCTGTTAGGTGGCGACGCAGAGATGAACCGCCTGTTCGAGGATGGCAGTTTCGCCACCATCTACCTATCACCCCGCGACTATCACCGCGTGCACATGCCGGTGAACGGCCGACTGAAGCGCATGGTCCATGTCCCGGGACGTCTGTTCAGCGTCAATGCCACCACCTGCCGGAAGGTGCCGAGGCTGTTTGCCAGAAACGAGCGTGTGATCTCTCTGTTCGAAACCGAGCTTGGACCCATGGCGATTATCCTCGTCGGTGCCATCTTCGTCTCCAGTATCGAGACTGTCTGGGCCGGCACGATCACACCAGTGCGACAACAGGTAAACAGCTGGGATTACCGGCCCCAGGGTGAGCCTAGCCCCATAGAACTGACGAAAGGCGAAGAGATGGGACGCTTCAACATGGGTTCCACCGTCATTCTGTTGTTCGCCAAGGATGCGATGGAGTGGGCTGAGGATTTTAGCGAGGGAACGACGCTACGGATGGGACAGCCGATTGGAGAAGCCTGCTGAAACGCAGTCGCAGCGTTTTGGCTGTGGGGCACTGCGCACGACTGATTGATCCCGTCTCCCCCCCTCCTTGCCATTGGAGGAGAAAGACGGCGATCCTGATACGCGCCATGAAACTCCATATCATAGGCAGAAACAGCACAACTCAAGACCCGTCGGCAACCGGTTTGGTAGCCTCAATGGTTGCCGAGACCACATAATCCTCAACCCCGCGCCCAGGCGCCCAGTCACGGATGAACTCCCTGGACTCATCTTTGGGTTTGATCTTGATGTCGTTAAATCCCGCATCCGCCATGAACTGTTCCAGCTCTTCGATCAACGATGCATTTCCCATGCATCCGGAAATCAGTTGTTGGTCGTTGCGCATCTCTGACGGCAGCTCCACGGTTGCCACCACATCGGAGATGGCAAGCCTGCCTCCACCTCTGAGGATTCTGAAGGCCTCTCTAAAGACCCTGGCCTTATCCGGCGAAAGATTGATCACACAATTGGAGATGATCACATCCGCGCTGGCATCGCCAATCGGCAGGGCCTCGATTTCACCCAGCCTGAACTCGACGTTGGTATACCTGCCTCGCAGGGCGTTATTGCGTGCCTTGGAGAGCATGTCCGGGGTCATGTCCACGCCGATCACACGGCCTGACTCACCGACCTCAGCCGCAGCCAGAAAACAGTCGACGCCGCCACCCGAGCCGAGATCGACAACCACCTCGCCCGGCTGCAGGGCAGCGATTGCCTTTGGATTGCCGCATCCCAACCCCATATCGGCACCACTCGGCAAATGCGCAAGCTCCTCCGGGCTATAGCCCAGACGGGTCGAGATCAGGGTGTTGATCGTGGCATCGTCGGATACGCCGCAGCAACTCGATTCGACACCGCAACAACCATTTGCACTGTCGGTCACAGCCACCTCGGCATAGGCCTTTCTAACCTCCTGGCGATGCGTGTCCTGGAGATCCTGCAACGAAACTTCAGCGATTGGTGGGTTTGATTTATCGGACATCACAGCCTCCAGTTATTTAAATTCCGCCGGTGGATTGAAAAATCCAGATAGCTTTTCGAGCACCATCGGATCGATCCAGCAGTTGATCTGTTTACCCTGCCGCTCCATTTCGATCAGGCCGGCATGATGCAACGCCTTCAGATGGTGGGAGAGGGTTGAAGGCGCGATCTCCATACCTTCACCCAACTCACCGACGCTGAAACGTATCGCCTCTTCAAGGTCGCAACGGGTACCCGGCAGACAGCAGCGACTCAAGCGCTGAAAGATAAGCAGGCGATGGGAGTTGCCCAGGGCCTTGAACATCTCGGCCAGTTGCCTTTCATTAGATCGATAATTCGACATATTTCGAAATGTAGAATAAAAAACGGATGAATGCAAGCCCTGATATCAGGGAGCCACTCTAACTCCAGTAACGGAAGTGGCCGGTATCGACGTGGATAAAGTTGGATTTTGGATAGTAACCGACGCCACCCGCCTTCATGGCGACGGCACGGTCCCGCAACTCCTTGAGATCGCAGCCACAGAGACGGACGTCAATCGCCCTGCCCTGCATGTGCAGGCTTCGTTTCGCCACACCGTTGCTTTTGTTGCGGAGCATTTTATTGGTTTTGGGAGAGCGGTACGCGGATATGATTTCGAACTCGCTCCCGCCATCAATCCCCTGTTGCAGCCTGTAGAGCATATCCAGCAGGGTTCTGTCCATGGCGATCGACTCCCCGGTACGGTGGTCACGCAGAAGGTGGTCGAGAAGCTGGAGATTTTCCTTGAGATATTCGCCATCACGCCAGTAGGTAACCCGCTTTCTCTCCCCCGTATGGGTATGCCGAAAGGCGAGGATTCTACTCTCCCCTTCAGATTGTGCGGCCAGCAGGGGCGAAGCGACCAGCATGCCACCGAGGGCGGCGCATCCGCGGAGAAAGCGGCGTCTGCTGAAACAGGGATTCTCGAGGACTCTCTTCGGCGTATGCGTCATGGAAGCTGGTTGATCCGATTGCCTGGTCTGTGACTATTGTCGGCACTGGCCGATCAAAATCCACGCGCAGGTTAACAGATTCCGAGCGCACAACGCCAACCTTGTGAACCCGTTCACAGCAGACCGCGAACTGCCGGGTGGGAACGCTTTGTTAAAGCGAGGGGTTTTCCGCCCGGCCGAGATGCCGGGCCGTCATCTGTTCAACCCCTTCACCCATCGCCAGCATCAAGGCTGTATCCCGTTGATAGATATCGGGTCGAAAGTGTATGTCTCCTGTGATGTCCACCCAGTTGGTGAAATAGGTGAGATAGACCGGCATTGGCTTGCTCAGCGGCTCGATCAGCGTCTCGCCGTTGTGCAGTGCCTGGTGCAGCCAGTCACGCTGCGGTCGCTCGCCATGATCGATCAACAACCCCGCCAGTTGCTCCGCCGCCTCTACTCTTACACAACCGGAGCTGTAGGCGCGATTTGGTCGTTCAAAGAGCGCGCGCGCCGGGGTATCGTGGAGAAAGATCTGGTGTGGATTGGGCATATGAAACTTGATCCGGCCAAGGCTGTTTCGCCTCCCCGGGTCCTGCTTCAATACAAACGGAAAGTTGCCTTCATGGTACTTTTCCCAGGGTATATCGAGGGCATCGACCTCAGCCCATTGGCCATCCAGGCGCGTATAGGCGCGGATCTGTTTACTCGCAAGATAACCACTGTCCAGCTGCAGTTGCGGCAACATATCCTTCACCGCGATACTTCGCGGTACGGTCCACAGGGGATTGGTGACCAAGTGAGTCACCCGGCTGCTGAAGGAGGGGGTCTGTCGCTGCTGCCTGCCGTTCACAGTCCGTTTATGAAACACCACCCGACCCTCATTGATCAGCGATATTTCAAATCCCGCCGTGTTGACCATCAGATGCGGGGACTCCAATTCGTGGGGCAGCCAGCGCCAACGCTCAAGGTTCGCCCGGATCTGCGCAATACGATTCTCGATCGGATCATTGAGACTTCGCAGGGTCTCCGGTCCCACGACACCGTCCACCGCAAGGCCGTGACGCTGCTGAAACCCCTTCACTGCCTCTGTCAGCGCATCATCGTAACGATTCGGATCTGAACCCTCAGCCTCCAACCGATGAGACACCCCGGCCAGTCGCTCTCTAAGCATCGCGACTGCGGGATCTCTATCACCTGGCCGGAGGGTCCGATCGGCCAGAACAGTGATCCAGCCTCCAGCGGCCTGTATGGCGCGGTATTTTGCGAGGGCCCTCTTCAGCCGCATGTAGCCATCGTCAACCGGCCGCAACGAGTCGAGCAGCTGTTGCAGGCGATTCTCGGCAATGGCCTCTGCCAGCACAGCAACCGGATCGAAGTCCTCCTTGGGCAGCATCCAGTAGGGGTCGACGGACTGCGGATCGTGTCGCCCCAGGCGCAGATCTCTTGCCAGCTTGATGTAACCGTCGCTGAGGAGCAGCTCTCTGTTGACGGCAACCGCCCGAGAAGGGTTGGAGACCAATTTGAGAAGGTGATCCAGATGGTAATCCTTCGCCTCCAGGCCCTCCAGATCCGCGGCGGCCAACCAGCGAAAGAGTGCCCTGCCTCGCGTGGAAAGCACGCCATCCTGGTGCCAGATATAGCGCTGCTGCTGGCTCTCGTAGAGGCGCTCGATTTGCGGCCAATCGATCGCCAGTCCATCTTCCAGTGCCGATTCGACGGGTACAGCGAGGGAGTGTGTCGCAGCGTCGATCCCCGGCATGTCTGACGCTTCACCTCGAGTGATACAGAAACAGAGGAGAATGCCTAACCAGTAGTGTTGATAGCCTCTCACCATACGCATTTACAACCCGATCCGCTGCAAGCCTCTGCCAGCAGCAGATATATAAACAGTGCGGATAGACCTCCCCTTGGCAATCGCAAGGAGGCGACGATCCCGCTCATCCTTGCGTCTATACCTTATAGCTTAGGCCCGTTATTGCGGTTAAGACAGATATACCTCCCTGCATCCATGGTTTGGATCAAACGGTAAGTAGATGTTTTATGGGTGAAGATTCGTAAAACCACCCGTATCGGCAGTTGCTGTTTCAAGCAAAAAAAGAATGCTCTTCCCAAGCAGCCCTTAAGATATGGACTTCAAGCCCGGCTGAGATCGAATGTCACCACCCGACGTATGTCTGCCGTGCCGGTCAAAACCATCAATAGACGGTCCAGACCCAGGGCGACACCGGAGCACTCGGGCATGCCCGCGGCCAATGCGGCAAGCAGGGTCTCATCGATCGGCACCCTGCTCTGGCCGGTCTGCTGCCGCCGATGGTTCTCATCCGTAAAACGCCTGCGTTGCTGTTCTGCACTGGTCAGTTCCTGAAAACCGTTGGCAATCTCGATCCCCTGGATATAGAGCTCGAATCTTTCCGCCACCGGTGTAGCCTCCTCCCTGACCCGAGCCAACGCGGCCTGGCTGGCTGGGTAGTCGTAGACGAAGGTCATCCCCCCCCGGCCCAGTCGGGGCTCGATGAGATGGCTCATCAACAGATCGAGCCAGCCATCACGATCCTCGATGGCAAGTTGATCCGCTCCCGATACTCCCTGGGTGATTGCACACTGCCGCAACCGGGCCTGGCTCGCCAGATGAGGATTCAAACCCAAATAGTGTTCGAATAGCGCTGCATAACTGAAACGCTCTACGGGTAAGGGTTGTGCGGTCAAGCCGTTGACCAACTGCGCCACCTCTTGCATCAATTGATGGTAATCGAGCCCGGGACGGTACCACTCCAGCAGGGAGAATTCCGGGTTGTGGCGACTGCCATACTCACCATCGCGAAACACCTTGCAGATCTGGTAGATGGGCCCGCTGCCCGCTGCCAGAAGTCGCTTCATGGGGAATTCTGGTGAGGTATGGAGATAGAGATCGAGACCCTGAGCCGCCCCCGGGCCGCGATAGCGGGTGCGGATACTCTCTATCGCGGGATCGGTGGCAGCGTAGCGGGAACAGACCGGTGTCTCCACCTCGAGCACGCCGATGCGTCGGAAGAACCGACGAATGCCCTCAAGCATCTCCGCCCTGGCGCGAATCGTCTCGACTGCAGCGGAGGGTTGCCACTCATCCGATGCGGCCATTCAGGGATCAATCCTCCTTGGCGCGGGAGACGTACTCGCCACTGCGGGTATCGACCTTGATTGCCTCGCCGATCTGTACGAACAATGGCACGCGCACCACGGCGCCGGTCTCCAGGGTAGCCGGTTTGCCGCCGCTGCCCGAGGTATCGCCCTTGAGTCCCGGGTCGGTATCGCTGATGTTCAAGATCACAAACTTGGGTGGCTCGACAATGATCGGCGCCCCATTCCACAGGGTCACCAGACAGACATCCTCCTCCTTCAGCCACTTCGCGCTTTCCGCCACCGCGGCCTGATCGGCGCTCACCTGCTCGAAACTCTGCGGATCCATGAAGTGCCAGAATTCACCGTCGGTATAGAGGTACTGCATTTCTGTCTCGTGGACATCCGCCGCCTCCACCGACTCCCCGGATTTAAAGGTTTTTTCCAGCACGCGACCGGTTTTGAGATTGCGTATCTTGACCCGATTGAAGGCCTGACCTTTGCCAGGCTTTACGAATTCGTTTTCAATAATGGAGCAGGGATCCCCATCCAGCATGATTTTCAGGCCACCCTTAAACTCGTTGGTGCTATAACTCGCCATGACATCCTCACCTAACATATCGATTGCGGCGCACATCATACCTGAGACTGGCTCCTCTGTGCAGGCACCAGGATGGCAAAAGGCACTTGCCGATGGCTTCGACAAGGTTGCCGATCTGCTCGAGTATCTACAGATCGAGCCTTCCATGGTGGCCGATTACACCCGGGCCGACAGCCAGTTCCCCCTGCGCGTACCCCGCGCATTCGCAGCTCAGATGGCCAAGGGCGATCCCAGGGATCCCCTGCTGCTGCAGATTCTCCCGAGCGCGAGCGAAATGGCTCGGGTGGCTGGATTCGGCTCCGATCCGGTTGGCGATGACGCGGCGAAGCAGAGGCCCGGGGTGCTGCAGAAGTATCATGGCAGGGTCCTGATCATCGCCACCGCTGCCTGTGCCATCCACTGCCGTTACTGCTTCCGCCGTCACTATCCCTATGCCGGGTCCACCGCCGGCGAAAGCCAGTGGGGGGAGATTCTCGACTATCTAGGCGCCAATCCCGAGATAGAAGAGGTCATCCTCAGCGGTGGTGACCCCTTGATGGCATCCGACCGTAAAGTACGGCATTGGCTGCAGCAGCTGCAGGAGGTACCACAGATCAAACGCCTGCGCATCCACACCCGTCTGCCGGTTGTACTGCCGCAACGCATCACCAAGGAGCTCATCGCCACTCTGGAGATGTGCGGCCTCAACACAGTCATGGTGATTCATGCCAACCATCCGAATGAGCTCTCTCCCGCAGTGGCCGGGGCATTGGCAAAGGTGCGAACAGCCGGCGTCACCCTGCTCAATCAGTCGGTCCTGCTGCGAGGTATCAACGACAGCTGCGATACCCTGGTCAGACTCAGTACCCGGCTGTTTGAGACCGGTGTTCTGCCCTACTACCTGCATCTGCTGGACAGGGTCGAGGGTGCCGCCCACTTCGAGCTGGATGAGAGAGCCTGCATAAGACTGCAACAGCAACTCCTCACTGAACTGCCAGGCTATCTGATGCCGAGGATGGTGCGCGAGACCGCCGGGATACTCTATAAAAGGCCGATTGAGGGGTGCCCGGATTAGGCGCTGTCTTCACTCATTGCCGCTCCCCAGCGACTCCATCGGCCAGCGGGAACGGACAGAGAAACCCAATCCCTCGGTCTCACCGGCCAGCAGGCGTTGACAACCGGCATAGGCAATCATGGCGCCGTTATCGGTACAGAACTTGGGCCGGGGATAGTAGGCCGACCCCCCCTCACCCTCCATCATGGTATCGATGCGTTGACGCAGACGCTGATTGGCGCTGACACCACCCGCCAGTATCAACGTGCTGATGCCGCACTGCCTCACCGCCCGGCGGCACTTGATCAACAGGGTATCGACCACCGCCTCTTCGAAAGCTCGGGCGATATCGGCACGGGTCTGGGTGCTGAGGGTACCTCCCTCCTGGCGCGCTGCCTCCTGAATCGTGTTCAGGGCAAAGGTTTTGAGGCCGCTGAAGCTGAAGTCTAAACCGGGCCTGTCGGTCATCGGGCGCGGAAAACGGTAGCGCGCCGGATCACCTTGCTGCGCCAGTTTTGCCAGCTCAGGGCCACCGGGATAGGGCAGCCCCAGGAGCTTCGCCGTCTTGTCGAAGGCCTCACCGGCGGCGTCGTCCAGCGAATCGCCAAGCAACCGGTAGCGGCCGATGGCCTCCACCTCCACCAGCTGGGTGTGCCCCCCCGACACCAGCATCGCGATGAAAGGAAAGGGAGGAGGCTCCGGCTCGAGCATGGGAGCCAGGAGATGGCCCTCCATATGGTGTACCCCGATCGCGGGTATGCCCCAGGACCAGGCCATGCTGCGCCCCACAGATGCCCCCACCAGCAGGGCACCCACCAGTCCGGGACCCGCGGTGTAGGCCACCCCATGCAGCGAGTCCGCCTCAATACCGGCCTCCTGAAACAGCTGCCTGACCAGGGGCAGAACCTTACGTACATGATCCCGAGACGCCAGTTCGGGCACCACCCCGCCATAGGCGGCATGGAGCTCGATCTGGCTGTGCACCGCATGGGCCATCAGCCCTTGCTCGCTGTCGTAGACGGCCACGCCTGTCTCGTCACAGGATGTTTCTATGCCTAATACCCGCATATTTGTCTCTTTTTACCCTAAAATAGCACCATACCTTTGCAAACCGGGATGGCTATGAGTAGAATCTCCGCCTTTCGACCGGTCGAGAAGCTTAACAGATTCGAGGAAACAACATCGATGCCCAACGTACGCGTCAAAGAGAACGAACCATTTGAAGTCGCCATGCGCCGATTCAAGCGCTCCTGCGAAAAGGCCGGAGTACTTGCCGAAGTCCGCCGCCGGGAATTCTATGAAAAGCCCACTTGGGAGCGCAAACGCAAGGCAGCCGCGGCCGTCAAACGCAATCTGAAAAAGGTCTCCCGCGAGAGCCGTCGTTTCGAACGTCAGTATTGATCCTCCATCCCTGCCCCGCAGGAGTCACCCCGGATGCTAAAAGCGCAGATCCAAGATGACGTCAAACTGGCCATGAAGTCCAAGCAGAAGGCGCGTCTGGGTACCTTGCGCCTGATCACCGCCGCAATAAAGCAGCGTGAGGTGGATGAACGCAGTGAGCTGGACGACACCCAGGTGCTGGCGATCCTGGAGAAGATGATCAAGCAGCGCCGGGACTCCATCAAACAGTATGAAGATGCTGGACGCCAGGAACTGGCGGACCAGGAGAAGAGCGAGATCGCCATCATCGAGGCCTACATGCCCGCAGGCCTGAGCGATGAAGAGATCGCAGCCCTGATCGAGGGCGCCATCGCCGACACCGGCGCATCGGCCATGAAGGACATGGGCAAGGTGATGGGCGTGCTCAAACCCCAGATGCAGGGCCGGGCCGATATGGGCAAGGTCAGCGGCCTGGTCAAGCAGAAACTCTCCGCCTGACTCCGGGAAGGCCAATTTCGGCTATCCTTGCCCCATGGCCGTAGACTGAGGCCTGTAGGTGAACATGGCCGGAAAGATCCCCGCACAATTCATAGATGACCTGCTGAACCGCATCGATGTGGTCGATGTCATCAACCGCCGTGTCCCGCTTAAAAAGGCCGGTCGCGACTATCAGGCCCGCTGCCCCTTCCACGACGAAAAGACCCCTTCGTTCACTGTCAGTCCGCAAAAGCAGTTCTACCACTGCTTCGGCTGTGGCGCCCATGGCTCCGCCATCGGCTTTATCATGGAGTATGAAAACCTGGGATTCGTCGAGGCGGTTGAGGAGCTGGCCCATGCAGCCGGTCTCGAAGTGCCCCGGGAGACCGCTGCGGATAGCGGGCCAGATCTGCGCCCGCTCTATGGGCTGATGGAGGAAGCGGCACGATTCTATCGGCATCAGCTGAAACACCACCGCGATGCAGGACAGGCGGTCGACTACCTCAAGGCCCGCGGCCTGAGCGGCGAGGTTGCCGCCACTTTCGCCATCGGCTATGCCCCGCCTGGCTGGGACAACCTGCTTGCTTCGCTGGGCAGGGACGAAACCGACCGCTCCAGACTGGATGAGTGCGGCCTGACCCATGAAGGGGAAGGCAAGGGTTACGACCGCTTCAGAAACCGCATCATCTTCCCGATTCGAGATCGGCGCGGCCGCACCATCGGCTTCGGTGGTCGCAGCATTGGCGACGAAAAGCCGAAATACCTCAATTCACCGGAAACCCCCCTATTCCACAAACGGCGGGAACTCTATGGCCTCTATGAGGCGCAAAAGGCGAATAACAAGATCGAACGCCTGTTGGTTGTCGAGGGTTATATGGATGTGGTCGCACTGGCCCAGCACGGCATCCTCAACGCGGTCGCCACCCTCGGCACAGCCACCACCCAGGACCACCTGGAGCTGATCTTTCGTATCTGTCCAGAGGTCGTTTTCTGCTTCGACGGCGATCGTGCCGGCCGTGACGCGGCATGGAAGGCGTTGTTGACCAGTCTGCCTTTAATCCGCGACGGACGGGAGGTTAAATTCCTCTTTCTTCCCCAAGGTGAAGATCCCGACACCCAGGTACGCAAGGAGGGCTCAAGCCTATTCAACGAGCGCATCCAACAGGCCCAACCCCTCTCCAGATTCCTCTTCCAACCGCTCACTGACCAGGTGGAGATGGATACCATCGACGGGCGCGCCCGCCTGGCACAGCTTGCGACCCCGCTGTTGGAAAAGCTTCCTGCCGGGGTGTTCCGAACCATGATGTTTCAGCACCTTGAAGAGCTGGTCGGAATCAAGGGTGGCCACCTTGACAGAGGCGCCCCGCGGACGAGGCAGGCCGGTAGGCAACAAAACCCGCCTCAGCCGGGAAAAATCCAACGTGCGACACCGGTGCGCACGGCCATTGCATTATTGCTGGACAGCCCCCATCTCATCAGTGTCGCGGATAGTGTGGACACAGCCTGGCAAAACTGGGACGCACCCGGCATATCTGTTCTGAAACAGTTACTTGAAATAATCCACACCCAACCTACGCTTAATAAAGCGGCTTTATTGGAACGCTGGCGGGATACGGAGCACTTCACTCACCTCAATAAACTGGCCAACTACAGGTTTGATCTGCCGGATATGGATCAGGAGGCAGAATTACGTGATGCACTCCTCAAATTAAATAAGCAGTTTCTTAAGATTACCCGGCCACAACCGGGGAATCTACCACCCAGCGAACTGTCTGATGAACTGCTTGATGAGCTGAAACGCCGCTATCCCGGCAGTCTCAGCGAAGATGAACAATAGAAACCGGGGGTCTAAATTAGACCAACAACTGGCACAGTAATATGAATGTGTGCTAATATGGTGAGTTCAGTCTCAGTGTTGTACACCTCGTCTGACTACAAGGTAAAAGATGAACCAGGAACAGCAGCAATCTCAACTTAAACAACTGATTGCAAAAGGTAAGGAACAAGGATTCCTGACCTACGCGGAAGTTAATGACCACCTTCCTGAGGGCATAGTAGAGCCTGAGCAGATCGAGGACATCGTCCGCATGATCAACGACATGGGCATCACAGTCCACGAGACGGCCCCAGACCTGGAGGACAACACCCTCAGCGACAACGTGGTCTCCACCGATGAGGATGCCGCCGAAGCGGCCGCCGCCGCCCTGGCCAGTGTCGACAGTGAATTCGGACGCACCACGGACCCGGTGCGCATGTACATGCGTGAAATGGGAACCGTGGAGCTACTGACCCGAGAAGGCGAGCTGCGCATTGCGAAACGCATCGAGGAGGGCCTGAATCAGGTCTCCGCCGCACTGGCCACCTTCCCGCCTACGGTTGACCTGCTGTGTACCCAACTGGAGAAGATCGAAGCAGGCGAATCACGTCTCGCCGACATCACCAGCGGCTTCATCGATCCCAACGAACCCGATGAGATACCAACCCCCGAACAGCCACAAGAGGCCAACAGGGAGGCGAACAGTAACGGCAACAACGGCAACGACGATGACAGCGACGACAGTGACGATCCGGAAAACACCGGACCCGATCCGGAAGAGGTCGCAGCAAAGACGAAAGAGTTGCGTAAACGCTTCAAGTCTCTGTGTACGCAATTGAAGAAAAAGGGCCGCGCCAGCTCACCCGCGCAAAAAGCGCAGGATGGCGTCTCAGAGTCCTTTCTAGAATTCAAGCTGGTGCCAATCACCTTCAACATGCTGGTCTCAACCCTGAGAGAGACCATCGAGCGCATCCGCAATCAGGAACGAATTATCATGAGTCTTTGCGTCGACAAGGCACGCATGCCGCGCAAAGAGTTCATTGCCTCGTTTCCCGACAACGAAACCAACCTCGATTGGATCATCGATCAGATCGCCAAGGGCAAAGCCTATTCGGATGCCCTCAGGGAACACGCCAATGAGATCGTGCGAGCACAGAAACGCCTCGTCAGCATCGAACACGACTGTATGTTGACCATCGGCGAGGTAAAAGAGACCAATCGCAAGATGTCGATTGGCGAGGCCAAGGCGCGTCGCGCCAAGAAGGAGATGGTGGAGGCCAACCTGCGTCTGGTCATCTCCATTGCGAAAAAGTATACCAACCGCGGACTGCAGTTCCTCGACCTGATCCAGGAGGGCAACATCGGCCTGATGAAGGCGGTGGACAAATTTGAATACCGCCGCGGTTATAAGTTCTCCACCTACGCCACCTGGTGGATCCGTCAGGCCATCACCCGCTCCATCGCGGACCAGGCCCGCACCATCCGTATCCCGGTGCATATGATCGAGACCATCAACAAGCTCAACCGCATCTCCCGACAGATGATTCAGGAGATGGGCCGCGAGGCGACACCGGAAGAGCTGGCTGAGCGCATGGACATGCCGGAGGACAAGATCCGCAAGGTACTGAAGATCGCCAAGGAACCGATCTCCATGGAGACCCCGATCGGTGATGACGAAGACTCGCACCTGGGAGACTTCATCGAAGACTCCGGCGTGGTCTCGCCCATCGAATCGGCCACCGCGGAAGGCCTCGGCGAAGCGACACAAAATATGCTAGCCGGCCTGACCAGCCGCGAAGCGAAAGTATTGCGCATGCGCTTCGGCATCGACATGAACACCGACCACACCCTCGAGGAAGTCGGCAAACAGTTCGATGTCACCAGGGAGCGTATCCGTCAGATCGAGGCCAAGGCGCTGCGCAAACTGCGCCACCCTTCCCGCTCGGATCGCCTGCGCAGCTTCCTCGACAGCGATTAATGAAAAGATCCCCGCAAGTAACCGCAATAGTGCCGCTATTGCGTCGGGATCTGTTACAATCCCGCCGATTCCGGGCCCATAGCTCAGTTGGTTAGAGCAGGGGACTCATAATCCCTTGGTCCTAGGTTCGAGTCCTAGTGGGCCCACCAAGTAATTTCGGTGCATTCCGGTCACATAGGTAACACTTTATTTCGAAGACATAGGTACCAGTTTTGGTGCAAATGGGTTGTACCACACCGGCTCCACTCGGTTTACCTCTGTGTCGAAAAAGCTTAGGACATAGTCCATGATTCTTTACGCATAACGCGGTGGTTAGCGGCGGCTGGTACGGAGCGGCGTTTCGCAAAAAAACCGCGCAGTACCAGGCGTCCGAGTGAGCAAAGCGGACGCCTTGACCACCTTGTTATGGCCGACCAAAATACCAATTATTGGTACTTTTTGAGATTATTTCCAATGAGCAAAAACACAAGTATTACCCTTGGCGAGCACTTCGATTCCTTTGTTACCGAACAACTTGAAAATGGCCGTTATGCCTCGACTAGTGAAGTCGTTCGGGCGGGGCTCCGTTTGCTGGAAGAGGAAGAAACCAAGCTTTCCACACTTCGAAAGCTGCTTGAAGAAGGTGAAGAAAGCGAGTTTGTTGAATACTCGCTTAGCGGTCTGATCGAAGAGCTGGATAGCTAATCCCATTAATGCCTCGTTTCAGGATAAAAGCCGCTGCTCGGGCGGATTTGAAAGGGATTGCCAAATACACGGAGCTGACGTGGAACCGTGAACAGCGTAATAGCTACCTGACAGAAATTGACCAAGCGTTCCATCGCTTGACTGAGAACACCGAACTTGGCAAAACCCGTGGCCAAATTCGTTCTGGGTATCGAGTTTTTCCGGTTGGTAGCCATTTGGTTTTTTACAAAATAGACACTGAAAATGTCGTTGAAATAATCCGTGTACTCTATAAACGCATGGATGTTTCTTCTCGATTTTTCAAGTCATAACGCCTAAAGAAGGGGCGGTTGCGTAGCAGGCGTGGGAATTCCATGTGTCGTAATTATGTGTCTACTTTTCATGGGGAGCTTGGGACGCTAACGCCAAACATATGGGAAGACCGGCGAAGCCGGACGTCCCAGCCCGAAGGGCGACATGATTTACTTGTTATACCATTGTATTGTTGCTGATAAGCCAGATTGATATTCCTTCGACAACGCTCGTGATTTCCTTGTGGACTCTTGCGCCCACTATCTCTGCGTAAGAGGGTATTTCTCCGCTCCTACGATACTGCCTGTAGTTACGGTAATGACCTGAAAGGAACTCATCAAACTCGATGCTCAACCCACCGAGAGTTGATTTTGCTCTGGTGAAATCTGCCACCAGAACCATTCCTGAGTTATAAACCATCATTTTCAGCATTGCGCACGCTTGCTGCTCAGGCATTTCATGAAGGCACAAAGTGCTTGTTGAGACCTCAAATTTCCGAGGTGACATCGCAAGTGCATCGACGCACTCGAAGCTTAGGTTGTTCAGGTTATGCTTTTGCCTCTTTTCTTCAGCATATTTGATCATCCCTTGATCAATGTCGACGCCGTGCCCGTTGCTAATTTTCGAAGCAGCTTGAAAAAGTAAATCACCAGTGCCGCACCCAACGTCGAGGAGGGTGCAATTGTGTTCGATTAATTCCACCAACTCCTTTCGAAGCGGTAATAATACCCGATCGGCTGTATTATTTTTAAACCAGGCTTTGAAATTCATGGCGATATTTTTTCAAGGCATAACCTCCAAGGTAACCGGCACTGTGCGACAGCGCAGTGTCCTAGCGAACAAAAGTGAGCGGGGTTGACCGCCTTGATAGACATGCCTATACTGAGTAATAACATATGTTCTAACATTATGGAGCCATATCCATGCTCAAGGTAAAAGTAACCGCTATTGGCAACTCGATGGGAATATTGTTGCCAAAAGAAGCACTTACGAAGCTTCATGCCAGCAAAGGCGATGTACTGTATTTGGTTGATGGGCCAGAAGGATTGACTTTGACTCCTTATCAGCAGGACCTTGATGACCAGATGAGGGCTGCAGAAAAGGTGATGAAAAAGTATAGAAATGCCCTTCATGAGCTGGCTAAATGAATGAGCCGGTTTGGGTAATACCTAAAGCCGTTTTGGCAATACACCAGATGCTTTTAGCTGAGCACGGTGGGTTGCCAGGTATTCGCGACCAAAAGCTTTTAGATTCTGCCTTGACACGACCACAGCAAAAGCTTTCTTATGATGATGAAGCTTCAATTTTTGAATTAGCAGCATCATATAGTTTCGGCCTTTCCAAGAATCATCCTTTCGTAGATGGAAACAAGCGAATTGCTCTAACAATTGCTGCATTGTTTCTCGAGTTAAACGGATACTCTCTTAACGCACCAGAGGCAGAAGCTGTAATTATGTATGAACAGTTGGCATCCGGTTCATTAGATGAAGCAGCTATTGCAAATTGGTTTCGAGACTCATCCATTTCTAATACCTAACGTTTTGGGTTAGTGGTGAGCAAACTTGGAGCGCAGCGGAAAGTTTGCGATCCACTAGACCCACTGGTTAAGGCAAAGGTGCTTGTGCAGAGTGAATAACCTTGATGTTGAGACATGCTCGCTACCTGCACCAAACGACGAGCCTGCGAAACAGCACCGTAAGCTTCCCC
>JBFNJI010000009.1:0-129465 GCA_040793985.1 Candidatus Thiodiazotropha sp.
GAACCCCTGTTACCGGCGTGAAAGGCCAGTGTCCTAGGCCTCTAGACGATGGGGACAGGTCTCTGCAGGGGATCTGGTTGAGATACCGCATGCAAAAGTGGAGCGCGAAATCTACGGTACTTTACCTGCCCTGTCAAGGCCTTGCATATGCCATTTTGTCCCGGTTACAGCCTGGAGTTGATCTAAGCCGTCGAATGCCCCGGAAAACCTTCAGGTTTCGAATAGGAGCGCTGTCTGCAGCTCCTCGGGAGAGTGCCGGTTGTACCGGGGGGAACCGACTAGGTAGCCCTGGATATAGTCGCAGCCCTGTTGCTGGAGAAAGGCCAATTGGCCCTCATGCTCCACACCCTCGGCGATGACTTCGATATTGAAGGCATGCGCCAACTGAATCATTGCGCGCACCAGGCTGGCATCATTGCTGTCCAAAACAACATTGTGCACAAACTCCTTGTCTATTTTGAGCAGATCGAAGGGGAACTGTCGCAGGTGACCCAGAGAGGCCTGACCGGTACCGAAATCATCCAGCGCGATTCTTACCCCAAGGGCCTTGGCCTGCTGCAGAAACCGGTCTGCCTCAGCCAACTCTTGAGTCAGGATGTCTTCCGTTATCTCGAGAATCAGACTGCGGGGGGATATCTTGCTTGCGACCAGGCTCTCCAACAGGTTGCGGCAAAAGATCGGGTCGTTGAGCAGTCTGGCGGAGAGATTGAACGAGATCGAGACATCCTCCGCTCCGCAGCGATGCTCTTTTTGAAACTGCAGCGCCTGTTGCAGGAGCGGATGGAAGAGTGTGCTGATGAGGCCGGTGTCGTTTAGCACCGAGAGGAAATGTTCGGGTGTGAGGGTGCCGCGCTGCGGGTGTTGCCAACGCAGCAGGGCTTCATAGCAGAACAACTCACCATTGATCGACTCGAGTATCGGCTGGAAATGGTAGCCGAACTGCCCTGCCTCGACCGCCAGGCGGACCTCATTCTCCCGCTGCAGCCCCTCCGCGGCCCGTGCCGTCATTTCGTTGTTGAAGAATCGGTAGGCGGCACGCCCCTGACGCTTCGCCTCGTACATCGCGGTATCGGCATCGCGAATAAGGTAGTCGGCGGAGACGTCGTCCAAGGGCGCCATCGCTATGCCGATGGATGCAGAGACGCGCAGTTCGTGACCCGCCACCACTACCGGCTGCTCTATGGCACGCAGGATCTTTTCCGCCAGCGGCACCATGTCTTCGCGACTCGAAATCCCCTCGACCAGAATGGCGAACTCATCGCCGCTCAACCGCGCTACGGTGTCTGAACTACGTACCAGGGAGATCAACCGTTCTGCGATGAGCTTCAACAACTCATCCCCCACAAGATGACCCAGACTGTCGTTCACCTGCTTGAAGCGGTCCAGGTCGAGAAACATGAGCCCGATCAGGCCATCTCCCCTGAGTGCAATCGCCAATGCATGTTCGAGCCTGTCGTGAAACAGTACCCGGTTGGGCAGCTGGGTCAGGGCATCGTGGTGGGCGACATGGTCAAGGTGACGTTGACGACTGTGCACCTGTTGCCGCATTTCACTGAAAGCATCGATCAGATCCTGAATCTCACGCAGGTTATTTCTCGCCGGAAGGTTCGTCTCCATGCCCCCCCTGGCTTCCTGCTTCAACGCTGTCGCGGTATGGCCAATCGGCTGCAACAGATTACGCTTGATGAAATGAAAAGCGAGAAAGAGCAGCAGCAATCCCAACAGGGCCATGCCCAGAATCGACAATGACAACCGCTTCGCCGTATCGGTAAGTTGCGTGATGCCATCCGCCGATTGGGTATCGAGGGTAAGATCTATACCCGAGAATCTTTGACGTATGCGATCGAGCAGCGGGGTGACATTCTCGCGCATCATGTGCAGATCCATGCGCCAGGTTGGCTTATCCATGAACATGATGACCTGCTGGTAACTCTTCATCCACGATCTGTAGTGGATCTCCATATCGGTCAAGCTGTCCGAGAGAATAAACCCGTGATCGTTGGCATTGAAATAGCCCTCGAGTTTCTTCAGATGAACAATAAAGCGATCGGAGAAGTCTGTGATATTGAGTCTGTGTCTGGATAGGTCGTTTTCCTGTGTGGTGGCGAAAAGGCCGAACCGGTTGGCCACCATCAGGCGCAATTCACCGGTTATTCCCAACCACAATCGCTGCAGGGTGGAGAGCTGATTAATCGCATCAAGTTGCTGCTGCAGAGGAAACCCGACCTCCACCTCCTGGCGTAACAGCTGCAGTTGGCTGAGTATGCCCTTGTTATGGGGGTACATCTCGTCCAGCATCAGATTCATGGCCGGAAACCAGTCTTCGACATCGCGTCGAACATCGATCAGCCGCTGCACCTCCCGCTCCAGTTGCAGCTTATCCTCGAGCATTCCAACCGCCAGCCTGCCCTCGTCAGACGGCAGGTTTTTCAAGGCATCAATCAGTTCGATGAGCACCTGTTCCAGGCTATGCAGTGTGTTTTCGGTTGCGGACAGGTCATCCCGTATAGGTTCATTGAGGATACGCTGTAGACTGTTTTCCAGTAGATTGAGCTGGGTCTGGGCATCCACCAGGAGGCCAGCCGCAAGGGTACGGGCGGTAATATTTTCGATCTGTCTTTGACTGGTACTGTTGACGAGACTCCATCCGAGGTAGGCAAAACTGACAAGTGCCACACCGACCAGTATGGAGAAAAGTGTATAACGTCCCCGATAGGATTCCAGACCAGGTATCAGGCCTTTGCTGTTCCACATATCCATTGATTTAGTTCTTAGTTTTTTTATAACAATGCGTTACATACAATCCAGTGACGCTTACACATGATTATAAACCTCCTCTCCTGCCGACTTGGAACAACCGACGACAAGAAGCTCATACACCTAGCGTATGCCATTAAAAGGAGGGCAATACCAAGCTGATTTTATGGAATTAAAGCACGAAGGGGATTTAAAGAGAACCGATACCTGGTGGATCTACCCCATACGGCCGAGCGCGGGGGATTCGTGAATTGCAACTTTAAGCATTCCTTAATAACTGAGCGACTGGGATCAACCCCGTCCTATGGGCTGTCTCGGAGTCCAGGATCTGGAGTGCAACGGATTCGATCCACAGCTTCGCGCAGGCTGCACAGAGGGACGAAACCGTCCCTCGTGCCGATGCCGGTCTGAGATCAAATCTCCGTCAGACTCCCCTCGAAGACGATCTCCGTGCTGGGCTTGTCCTTGGGCAGCTGATTCAACTGTTCAATCGAGACCTTGAAGCGGTTCTCCGAGCCGAGGGCTGTAGGCAGTTCCATCTGCTCACTGCCATCATGGGGTAAGAGCCCCAGTGGATAAAGATGTCCCTGCTCGTCCTCCATCCACAATTGACAGACTTTACCTGTCGGCATGGGCGTCGGTTCCACGGCTTTGACCTTGAGAAAACGCTCATGGGCTGGCGCACCCACCAACCAACCGGGTCTTGATTGATCGTTCAATACAACCATGATGCTCTCCATCTCCACGACCTGCTGCTGCCTTGTGGTCAAGAGAGTCATGCCCAGAACCAACACCAGGCTGGCGGTGGCCATACCGAGATTGCGCCAGAAGCTAAGGCTATTCCAAAAACCGCTTCTCTCAGGCGGGTTATGTTCGGTCGGCTCGATGCGCCGCGAGATCTGATCCCATACCGCCTTGGGTGGTGTCACCGGATCAACGGTATCCAGCATGGGAGCCATACGCTGCTGCCAAGCATCAACCTCGTCCCGTAGCTGCATATCCGTCTGCATACGCCGCTCAAATTCGACGCGCTGCTCTCCCTCCAGGGTACCTAGTACATACTCACCGGCAAGGATGGTGAGTTCTTCACTTTCTTTGTCAGGCATCATGATTCAAGGCACCTCCGTAATTGATCCAGACCACGACGTATCCATGTCTTGACCGTACCCAGCGGCGTGTCGGTATAGGCCGCCAGTTCATCGTGAGTCAATCCCTTGAAGTAGGCCAAGGCAATAACCTGTCGCTGCTGCTCCTTCAACGCCTGCAGACATCTCTGCAGGCGCATACCCTCATCACTGCGACTCAGACCATCCAGCGGTAACGGGTCACCATCAACCTGCTCCTGATGACCCTTGTCATCGCTCTCCAACAGCTCCCGCTTGCGCTTGCGGAGCAGATCCAACGCCTGGTTTCTCGCGATTGCGGACATCCAGGTCAAGGGTGCCGCCACCTGTGGGCGATAGCTCCCGGCGTTGTTCCATACCTTGATGTAGGCATCCTGCAGACAGTCTTGCGCCCACTCCTCTCTGTTTAATATACGCAGCACCACGCCATATAGTTTCGCCGAGGTGATGCTGTAGAGTTGGGAAAATGCCCTGCGATCGTTGAGGGCGCAAGCGGCCAACAACTGTTCCAGCTCCTGATTGCGTAACTGTATTGCATCTTGTGGATCTCTATTTCCATTCGCCATGAATCCCCCCCCCGAGGGATGTGAACCAGCCACAAGAGTACTGGCATGGCGGCATGGCGGCAAGAGGCTTACCCACCCCAGGATCAACCAATTCGATAGCGTCAACCCCGGCGCACCAGCGATTCCCGAAGTGAAATCGAGGTTACAGCCGCATTGTCGTTGCATTGCTTATTACCCCTTTTCTAATCCCTGGGCTCTCCCATATAGCCGGAAAACTTCAGACACTGTTTGCCATTTATCTCCACGATCTGCACCGTCTCCCCGCCACCACGACCGAATCCCTGTACCACCGCCTCAGTGGCGGATATGGGTTGCAAGGGAACCCTGACCTGATTCTCACTCAGGTGGGGTGCGCGGTAGTGCAGACAAAGGACGCCATCCTGATCACTCAATTTGAGGTCTTCGATGGAGAACTCTCCATCCGGATTGATTGTTCTGTAACTGCCCAATCGCTGTTTCCAACTGGCCTGCCACCGATCCGATTCGATTCTGTTGCCCAGCATGATCTCGCTGCCGTTTCGGTCCGCCACCAACACATCCATGCCATTGATCTCGCGTTCCCGCAGCCGCAATTCACCCAACATCCGGTAGCCTGCCGGCAACTCCCTGATACTTTCCGGAGTAAGTCCCAGGCTACCGTCTTCAAAACGCACCAGATCGAGGATACGCTCGATAATGCAGGCGCAGAGCCTGGGCTGCTCCGCATCGACCATCAACAGTCCCAGATCGGTGGCATAACCGCCAGACGGGGTGTTGAAACCTGACGATCTCTCCTCAGCAATCCGCTGCAGATGCCGTTCCGGGAGGGTCCCCTGAATCGAAGCCGCGATGGTAAGAATCGTGGTCGCCAACTCTTTTGCAACCCGGTTGCTGCCAGCGCCATTGGCCAACACCGCAATACCCAACCCCTGGTCCGGGAGCAGTGACATCTCCGAACCGAACAAGAGCGTCGTACCACCGTGACGGACTCGCTTTCCAATCGAGGAATCCTCTTCTATGAACCAACCGAAACCCGGTAATACCCCCATCGAAACCTGGGCATCCGAGACCTGTGGCTGCCACATCTGCTCCAACAACACCGTCGGCAGGCCGGGTATACGTTGACCCAGCATGGCGCTGATCAATAGACCAAGCTCCTCGCCAGTGGAGTAGAGACCCAATGCCGGGGTATCCCGCAGCGGCGGCTGAGGCCGGACAAGGCCATCCATATGGCCGGCTGACAGCCTAGCCTTTTTATCCGCAGACAGGCTAAAACCGCTGCTCTCCATTCCCAAAGGAGCAAAAAGCGAGCGCTCGACAAACTCGGTGTAGGCAACACCGGAGCGCTGCTGAATCAGGTGTCCAAGCAGATCGTAGCCTATATTCGAATAGCTAAAACGTTTTCCGGGACGATAGGCAGCGTATTCGTCGCCGAGCAGCTTCGTCACCTTGGTGAAAGGGGTATCCGTATACATGCCCTTGCGCAAGTCGCTGGGTAGGCCACTGCGGTGACTCAGGAGTTGACGCGGTGTCACCGGTGCCGGGGGCTGATGATCGTGATGGCGGATAGAAAAACCATCGAGCTGCTCGCTCAACGTCCCATCCAGGTCGATCCTGCCCTCCGCGACAAGCTGCATCACCGCAATCGCAGTTACGGACTTTGTCATCGATCCGATCCTGAAAAGGGTACGGCTGTCGACCCGCTCTCTGCTGCGGTTGTCCGCCATGCCGAAACCTTCAAGCCAGATGGGGCCCTGCCCGTCAACCAGGGCGATGCTGAGTCCGGGAACAATCTCCTCTTCAATCAGCCGGTCGATCAATTTTTTTACTTCGCTACGCACCGCAGCCATCTCACCCTGCGGAAGCAGAGCATATTGATCAGCCTGACGATCGAGGGTAGCGCATGATGAGAGTGCCAGAAGCAGAATCGGCACTGAAATGAGTAGGTGTATCGGCGGCACAATTCACCTCAACATGATGAGATAGGGGTGATGGAGGCAAGCAAGCCTCATCTATCGCATATATACGTCGTCTATTGAGATTTGGATTCAAGCTCGCCAAAGAAATTCAACATTTCGCCGCAGACGGGATGTTCCATACCCTGTCGCCGACTCAGCGCCAGCATAAAATCAGCAGGTAACTGTATTTATCATTTTGTTTTATTTCAAAGTGTTGGGGGTTAAAGTGGGGCTCAGGCAAGTCGCATGCACAGATTACAAAAAGGCGCTTGAAGGCAGCTATCGAGCGGGGCCGCAGCCCCGCTCAATCGGGGCATCCATTACCAGTTGACCGAACTACCGACATCGATCAGGCTGCTTCCGTATCCATCACCATGTCCGGGTTGCAAGCGGCTGTTGCTTTTTACGAATCCCTCGGAGTAGAGGAACGAGCTACCGTACTGATCACCAATACCCGGCTGTACGGCTGTGGGCAGGGTGTTCGAGTCGGCTGAACCGATATAGAAGTCGTGATCGTTACCGATAACCCCGAAGACCTCGTCATAAGAAGTTGCGTAAACGTTTGCAGAAAGAATCATGGCTGCTGTGGCAAGTATCATTTTCATTTTGGTATTCCTCGTATATTCAAGATTTAGTGTGTGAAAGAATGCTGCTTTCAAACATCTATACGAGGCTTCTCGGCAATCGGATTCACTCTTTTGCAAGCAGCGATTTCCCCACCCCTCAACGACTGCCTGCCGAGATCGGTCATTTAAGGTTGAGGCAGCAATATCTCAGATACGCCGCACAGCGACATGGACAGCGCAGTGTAATAAAACAGTCATATTTAAGTCATGGATTCGAAATATTGAAGTGGCACTATTTAAGTGTTGAATGATTGAGGGTAAATGCACCCCATACGGAGTATTTACGATGCGCGGCAACACACACACTTTAAGACCATTTAAGAACCCCTCCTATATCGACTATCTGGTCGGCTGGAAATATCTCTTTGACAGGCACTACAGGGTTCGTGTCCACCACCGCTGGTCGGACCAACCACGGTTTATCTCCGCTTACGAGATTCTGGCAGGCATAGGCAGTGTCCTGCTCTCCAGCAGCCTGGTAGCGATACTGCTTTTCATCATCTGGGATGGCTGGTTTATTTAGGACTCACACGATGGCTGACAAGCCATAGAAACCATTCTGTGGAGCAAAAAAAAGGGGCCTTGTCGGCCCCTTTTTCATTGCCTTACGCCGAGCAATCAGGCCTCATCCACCGCCTTCATGCTGAGGCGAATACGGCCCTGCTTGTCAACCTCCAGCACTTTGACTTTTACCACATCGCCCTCGGCAAGCTTGTCACTGACCTTCTCCACGCGTTCGTTGGAGATCTGGGAGATGTGCACCAGGCCATCCTTGCCGGGCAGTATCGTGACAAAGGCACCGAAATCCATCAATTTCGCCACCTTGCCTTCATAGATGGAACCAACTTCCACATCCGCGGTAATCAGCTCGACCCGCTTGCGTGCGTCCTCACCTGCGGATTTGTCCACGGAGAAGATCTTGACTACACCATCATCGGTGATATCGACAGTCGCACCCGTCTCCTCGGTTATGGAGCGGATAGTCACACCACCCTTGCCGATGACATCGCGAATCTTGTCCGGATTGATCTTGAATTCGATGATCCTGGGGGCATGCTCGGACATCTCGTCGCGGTGCGAATTGATGACCTTGTTCATCTCACCAAGGATATGCAGGCGGCCCTCTTTGGCCTGTTCCAGTGCAATCTCCATGATCTGCTTGGTAATGCCGTTGATCTTGATATCCATCTGCAGGGCATTGATACCCTGTTCGGTACCGGCCACTTTGAAGTCCATGTCACCCAGGTGGTCCTCATCACCCATGATATCGGTCAGTACGGCAAACTTGTCACCCTCTTTGATCAGTCCCATGGCCACACCCGCAACCGGAGACTTGACCGGCACACCGGCATCCATCAGTGCCAGGCTGGTGCCACAGACCGATGCCATCGAGGAGGAGCCGTTGGATTCAGTGATCTCGGAAACCACCCGGATCGCATAGGGAAAGTCGCCAATTGTCGGCATACAGGCAAGCACACCGCGCTTTGCCAGGCGCCCATGGCCGATCTCACGCCGTTTGGGACTACCGACACGTCCCGTCTCACCAACGCAGAAAGGCGGGAAATTGTAGTGCAGCATGAAGTGTTCGCGGCGTGATCCCTCCAGTGCATCGATGATCTGGGAATCGCGCTCTGTGCCCAAAGTGGTTATAACCAGGGCCTGGGTCTCGCCGCGGGTGAAGAGCGCGGAACCATGGGTCCTAGGCAATACACCGGTACGCACCGAGATGGGACGCACGGTTCGGGTGTCACGACCATCGATACGGGGTTCGCCATCCAGGATACGCCCCCTGACAACACGCTTTTTCAGCTTCTCGAGAGCTCCCTTGACCTCGTCGACACTCCAGCGGGGTTCCGCTTCACCTTCCGGGCAGAGCTTCTGTACCGTTGCCGCCACGACCTCGTCGATGGCGCCATAACGGTCAAGCTTGTCCGCAATGCGATAGGCATCGCCGATGCCCTGGGCGGCTTCTGCCGCCACAGCGGCAGTAAGCTCCGTGTTCTCTTCCGGTGCCGCGAACCCTGCTGCCGGCTTGTTGACCTCATCCGCCAGCTCCTTGATCGCCTGAATCACGGTCTGGAACTGCTCATGACCGAACAGCACGGCACCCAGCATGACCTCTTCGGAGAGCTGATTGGCTTCCGATTCGACCATCAAAACGGCCTCTTCGGTACCGGCGACAATCAGATCCAGATCAGAATCGGGATTGAGGCCGGTGGTGGCGGCATTCAAAATGTACTCGCCGTTCTTATAGCCGACACGGGCCGCACCGACAGGGCCTTCAAAGGGGAGTCCGGAGATCGCAAGCGCCGCGGAAGTACCGATCAGTGAAGGTATTTCCGGATCCACTGCAGGATTCAGGGACATCACGGTAATGATGACCTGAACCTCACTGGTGAAGCCCTTCGGAAACAACGGCCGGATCGGGCGATCGATAAGCCTTGCAGTGAGAATCTCCTTTTCACTGGGACGACCTTCACGACGAAAAAAGCCGCCCGGGATCATGCCGGCGGCGTATGTCTTCTCCTGGTAATCCACGGTCAATGGAAAAAAGTCCCGGGGTACCTCGCTCTTCGCTTCTACCACGGTCACCTGAACCACGGTATCGTCCACATTGACCATGACTGCGCCGTCAGCCTGTCTTGCGATCTCACCGGTTTCGATGGAGACCTTATTGTCTCCCCACTGAAATTCTTTCTTGATTAATGCCACGTTTGAATCCTTGAGTTGTGTTTGTTTCAGGACGGATTAGCGACGCAGGCCCAGACGGTTGATCAGCTCTTTATAGCGATCCTGGTCCTTGCTCTTCAGATAGTCCAATAGCTTGCGGCGGGAGTTGACGAGACGCACCAGACCCTGACGGGAGTGATGATCCTGCTTGTGTTCTTTAAAATGCTCCGTGAGCTGCGTGATACGGCTGGTCATCAGGGCAATCTGTACCTCCGGGGAGCCGGTATCACCAGGGGAGCGCTGATACTCTTCGATAACCGATTTCTTTTTTGCTGCACTCATTGACATGACGTTTCTCCTCTTGGTTACGTCGTTGATTCTGGTCCAATTCAATGCCTACCCGACAATGAGTTCAGGCGGACCGGACCGGTTAAATACTGTTCGTTTTCCAGGCGAGAGCCGGAAAGACCGCGTAGTATGCGCGTTCTGTGCCCTCACGGCAACCCAAATTCCACTGAATGTGAAGAAATTCTTTCTGCAATTCAATTCGTTACCTGCATCAGCCTCTTCGGCGCCACGCGCCCGTCATCGAGAATCTGGCCGACGCCGAGAAAATCGGTCTCGTTGGCATAGAGGCGGACCAGACCGCTGGTGGGCGCATTCGGCACCAGAATCGGCTGGCCCTGCTTCATATAGAAGGCGGCATCCGCTGAGAGGGCGACCTGGGGCCACTCGGCCAAGGCGCTTTCCAACGGCAGCAGCCAATCGTCCATCTCCTTGAACAGCTTTTCGGAAAACGCCTCCTGTACCTGTTGCAGGGTCACCATCGACTGGTCGTCGTAGGGCCCCACTCCGGTGCGACGCAGACCGCTGACATAGGCGCCACAACCCAGCTGCTTGCCGATATCCTCGGCGAGGGTACGCACGTAGGTTCCCTTGGAACAGTGCACGTCCATGGTGAATTCGGGCAGTGAAAAATCGATCAGCCGCAGGGAGTGAACATGAATGGTTCGGGGTTCACGCTCTACCTCCACCCCTTTGCGCGCCAGCTTGTAGAGACGTTCACCCTGGTGTTTGATGGCCGAGTACATGGGTGGCAGCTGCTGCTGTTCGCCGAGGAAGTCGCCCAGTGTCTGCTGCAGCATTGCTTCCGTCACCCCGCTGGGGTCGGCCTGCTCGACTACTTCGCCCTCGGCATCGGCGGTGGTCCTGGTCTCACCCAGTCTGACCTTGACCCGGTAGTGCTTATCGGCATCCAGGAGGAAAGCGGAAAGCTTGGTCGCCTCCCCGAAACAGATCGGCAATAGGCCGGTGGCAAGCGGATCGAGGCTGCCTGTGTGTCCGGCCTTCGCGGCCTTGAAGAGGAACTTTACCTCTTGCAAGGCTTTGTTCGATGTCATGCCATCAGGCTTGTCGAGCAGCAATACACCACTGATATTGCGCCCTCTGTTGCGACGACGTCCCATTATAAAAGGCCCCGATACTCTATATGCTTATTCGTAAAGATAGGATCAATCCGGATCGCTGTGGTTATCCTTCACCGCGTGATCGATCAGGCTGGAAAGGTGTTCCCCCTGCTCCACCGAAGTGTCGTATACAAAGTTCAGCTTCGGTATAGAACGCAGCTTCATGCGTTGACCCAACAACCAGCGTAGATGGCCGGCCATCTGATTCAAATGAGCGACACTCTCTTTTGGCGACAGCGTGGATGCCAACGCGGTGACGAATATCTTTGCCTGGGAGAGGTCTCTGACAACCCGGGCTTCCTGAATTGTCACCATTCCCATCGCCGGATCCTTGACCTCAGATCTGATCAGTTCAGCCAATTCACGCTGAATCTCGGCACCGATGCGATCTGTTCGTTGATAGTCTCGGGACATAACAGGGCCTGTTCACACTACACGCTACGTAACACTTCCGTGCGTTCGAAGACCTCGATTTGATCACCAACCTGAACATCGTTGTAGTTCTTGACGCCGATACCGCACTCCATGCCGCTCTTGACTTCGCCGACGTCATCCTTGAAGCGCCTCAGTGATTCCAAGGCACCCTCGTAGATCACCACGTTGTCGCGCAACACACGAATCGGATTGTTGCGCTTGACCATGCCCTCGACGACCATGCAACCGGCGATGGCACCGAGCTTGGAGTTGCGGAACACATCCCTCACCTCGGCCAATCCGATGATCTCTTCGCGGATCTCCGGCGAGAGCATGCCCGAGATGGCCTTTTTCACATCATCGATGATCTCATAGATGATGCTGTAATAACGCATATCTATGCCCTGCTCTTCGACCACCCTGCGCGCACCGGCGTCGGCACGTACATTGAAACCGATGATAATGGCATTCGAGGTGACCGCAAGATTGGCGTCGGACTCGTTGATACCGCCTACACCGGAGGCAACTACCGCGACCTTCACTTCGTCGGTGGAGGTTTTCGTCAGCGCCTCTTTCAACGCCTCGACACTGCCCTGCACATCGGCCTTTACGATCACATTCAAGACCTGGGTTTCACCCTCTTCCATCTGGGTGAACATCTCGTCCAGTTTCGCCGCCTTCTGTGCCGCCAAGCGGGTGTCACGTTGCTTGTCGTGGCGCAATTCGGCGATTTCGCGGGCGCGACGCTCATCGCTGACCACGCGTACGTCATCACCCGCTTCAGGTGTGCCAGAGAGACCGAGCACGACCACGGGGATGGATGGCCCGGCGGTCTTGATGGCACGGCCGTTCTCGTCGAACATCGCGCGCACCCGTCCATACTCCTTACCGGAGACGACCACATCGCCCCGCTCCAGGGTGCCTGACTGCACCAGAACTGTTGCGACAGGGCCACGGCCCTTGTCGAGAGAGGACTCCACAATCGAGCCGGTGGCATTGCCATCGGGCACTGCCTTCAGTTCCAGCACCTCGGCCTGCAGCAGTATGGCATCAAGCAACTCATCTATACCCTGGCCGGTCTTTGCCGAGACTTTCACGAACATCGTGTCGCCGCCCCACTCCTCAGGAATGACCTCCTCCTGGGAGAGTTCCTGGATGACGCGATCGGGATTGGCCTCTTCCTTGTCGATCTTGTTGATCGCAACGATCAGCGGCACCTCAGCCGCCTTGGCATGCTGAATCGCCTCCTTGGTCTGCGGCATCACGCCGTCATCGGCGGATACAACCAGAATCACGATATCGGTCACCTTGGCACCGCGGGCACGCATCGCGGTAAAGGCAGCATGGCCGGGGGTATCGAGAAAGGAGACGGTGCCCTTGTCGGTATCCACATGATAGGCGCCGATATGCTGGGTTATTCCGCCCGCCTCACCAGCGGCGACCCGGCTGGTGCGGATGTAGTCGAGCAGTGAGGTCTTGCCATGGTCGACATGACCCATGATGGTTACCACGGGCGGACGGGTGATCGCGTCACCGGCCTCCTGGCTCTCCTCCATGCTCAGCAGATCGGCCTCTATATCCTCGTCTCGCTGTTGCACCGGCACATGGCCCATCTCTTCAACCACCAGGATCGCGGTATCCCGGTCCAGCGGTTGGTTGATCGTCACCATCATGCCCATCTTCATCAATACCTTGATCACTTCTGCGGCCTTGATCGACATCCGCTGTGCCAGCTCGGCAACTGTGATGTTCTCAGGCACCTTGACCTCATGAACCACCGGGCTGGTGGGACGTTGAAATCCGTGCTGGGTCTCGCTGGAGGCAACCGCCGATTTTCTCGGCTGCTTGGGGGCCTTTTTCTTACGCCGGCCCTTGGCACCTTCCGCGACATGCAGCTGTTCTTTGCGCTCCATACGCTGCTCTTCCTCGAATTCCTTCTCTTCGCGTTTGCTCTCCTTGCGACCCTTCTTGCCACGCCCGCTATCGGCCTTCGGCTGTTTTTCCTCAACCACCGCCGGTTCTTCGGGCTTCAACAGCTCCACTTCGGCCGCCTTTCGTGCAGCCTCCTCTTCCGCCGCTATACGCGCAGCCTCCTCTTCCGCCTGCTTGGCAGCCTCCTCCTCGGCCCGTTTAGCCGCTTCCGCCGCTTTGCGCGCCTCGATTTCGGCCTCGATCGCAGCCCTTTCCTTGGCCTGATCATCAAGGGCTTTTCTCGCCTCTTCCGCCTCTTTGGTCTTGCGTTCGTCGGTCTCTACATTGGCACGTTTGACATAGGTCCGTTTTTTACGAACCTCGACACTGACCGTCTTTGCCGGTGTCGACGATGCGCGGCTCAAAGTACTGCGTGACGCTGTTGGCTGACGCAGCTCGCTGACGGTCTTGCGGCGCAGTGTGACCTTGCTCGGGGCGGTCACGCCGGCACTTTTTTTCTTGCCATGGCTCTCGCGCAGATAGTGCAGCAGCTTGGCTTTCTCCTCGTCGGAGATCCTGTCATCAGGACTCTTGGCCTGGATTCCGGCATCCTCCAACTGTTCCATCAAGCGATCGGCTGGGATGCCAACAACGTTTGCAAGTTGTGCTACCGTTACTTCACTCATACATCAGGCCTCTTATATTTGCCTCATCCATCTGTTCCCATGCTATGCATATATACCGTACTTAAATGCGGCATTAATGAGACACAACAACCTATTTCGCCTCTTCAAACCAGGGTGCACGGGCTGTCATGATCAGCTGCCCCGCACGTTCTTCATCCATACCCTCTATTTCCATCAGATCGTCAATGGACTGCTCCGCCAGATCCTCCATGGTCACCACACCGCGACCCGCGAGGGTTAGGGCGAGTTGCTTGTCCATGCCATCCATGGTCAGCAGATCCTCTGCGGGCTCACGGAACGCCTCCTCGTTGGCGATAGCCTTGGTCAACAGATAGTCCTTCGCCCGGTTGCGCAATTCGTTGATCAGATCCTCGTCAAACTCTTCGATACTGAGCATCTCCTCGATCGGGACATAGGCGACCTCATCGACACTGGTAAAGCCCTCCTGCACCAGTATTGCAGCCACATCATCATCCACATCCAACTGCTCCATGAAGGCATCCATGAAACCCTTGGCTTCCGATTCGCTCTTTTCCGCTGCCTGGGCCTCATCCATTACGTTCAGTTCCCAGCCGGTCAACTGGCTGGCGAGGCGTACATTCTGCCCGCCGCGACCTATGGCCTGGGAGAGATTCTCTTCGCTCACTGCCACATCCATGGTGTGGGTGTCCTCATCCACGACGATGGAGACGACGTCTGCCGGTGACATGGCATTGATCACATACTGCGCGGGGTTGTCATTCCAAAGGATGATATCCACGCGTTCACCGTTCAGCTCATTGGAGACCGCCTGCACTCTCGATCCACGCATGCCGACACAGGCACCGACAGGATCGATACGCTGATCGAGGGCCTTGACCGCGATCTTAGCGCGCAAGCCTGGATCCCGGGCTGCGCTCCTGATATCGATCAGCCCTTCGCCCACCTCGGGCACCTCGAGCTTGAACAGTTCGATCAGCAGCTCCGGCATGGTCCGGCTGATGAAGAGTTGCGGCCCCCTGGGCTCGGAGCGGATTTCGTAGAGATAACCTCGAATCCGGTCACCGACCCTGATCGACTCCTTGGGGATCATGTGCTCACGGCCGATAAAAGCCTCCGCATTGCCGCCCAGGTCGAGAAAGACGTTGCCACGATCAATACGCTTGACCACTCCGGTGACCAGTTCACCTTCACGTCCCTTGTAGGCCTCGACCACCTTCGCCCTTTCAGCTTCACGCACCTTCTGCACGATTACCTGCTTGGCGGCTTGCGCGGCGATGCGGCCAAACTCGATGGACTCGATCGGCTCTTCCACGAACTCGCCAACCTGGATATCGGGGTGATCCTCTCTGGCTACATCCAGAATGACCTCCCGCAGCGGCGCGTCAGGCTCCTCCTCGGAGTAGGATTCGACCACCTCCCAGCGGCGATAGGTATCGTAGTCTCCGGTGGTTCTGTCGATTGCAACACGCACCAGAATGTCGTCGCCGTTACGCTTGCGCGTGGCGGATGCCAGAGCAGCCTCAATGGCCTCGAAGATGATCGTTTTTTCGACATCCTTCTCATTGGAAACCGCATCTACGACCAGCAATATCTCTTTACTCATCAATTGTTTCCCAATCTAAATTTCCGGTATCAAACGTGCTGAGTCGATCAGGTCGATGGCGATTCGATGGAGTGTCCCATCCTCATCGATCAACACCTGCTCCTCAGCCACGCCCCGAAGTACACCGGTAAAACGGTGACGACCTTCTATTTTGGTATGGGTCTTTACCCGCACCCTGCTACCCTGAAAGCGCTCGAAGTGTTCACGCTCAAACAGGGGCCTGTCCAAACCGGGTGAAGAGACCTCAAGCTGGTAGGGCTCCTTGATCGGGTCCTCCACATCCAGCACACCGCTGATCTGATGGCTGACCTGTACACAGTCATCGAGATTGATGCCGTCCACGTGATCGATATAGACCCTCAGCAGTGCGCCTCCCTTGCCCTGACCAGTCATCTCCAAACCGATCAGCTCGTAGCCCAGCAGCTCGACTTCAGCACGGACCAGGGATTTCAATTTTTCCGGAGCCGATCGCATTTCTTCACCGCAATAAAAAATGGGCGCATGGCCCATCACGATGTCTTCGAGATCCGACGACCCGGTAGATTTACTCTTCAACCGGGGTCTCCATGGTCGTTCGCTCGAAAACAAAAAAACCCCGCTATCGGGGTTTTATTATAGTTCGATGCGGTGCATCAGGTTTCTCTCTGCCCGATGGACCTCCGCAAATTCGACGCGAAGAATAGCACAGGCCGCAATCATGCGCAATTGGTGCCTGTGAACAGATAAAAAAAGCGCTGGTCGGCGCACTTGAGAAAATTTTACAGCGTCAAAGCCCTAGGGCAGCCAGCCTCCCACAGCCTGCACCTGTTGCGTCGAACCCGGTCGGGTGAGCCAGGCGACAATGGCCAATCGATCCGCTTCAGCAGCGGAAAACAGAGGCCAGTCAAACTGCCACTCCCCCTGCTGGGCTGCGGTTGTACGATGACTTAAGACGACAAAGCTCTCATCCAGGGTACGTCCGCTGTTTTCACCGCCGCCAATCGGGCTGGAGAGACCGAATCCAAGGATCGCCAGATGGGCAACATAATCGGTTGTCTCGAGATTGGGCTGCGGTGAGAAGCGGAGTCTGGCACCACTTCCCGAGTCAACCTGCAGGGTAAGCGTTCCCACGTTTTCAGTTGTCTTCAAGTCGAGTTCTGGCCGGTAAAACCACTGCCGCCACTCTTGCCCGTTGAGCACAAATCCGGGCGTGTAGACAGAGCGTACCGCACCCTGTCGGCGATAGTCGCGCTGACGTTGACTGAAGGCTTTCGAGGCAAAGCGGTCTGGCCAACCCAGGCCGTCCCAATAGTCCACATGGAAGGCCAGCGGGATGAGCTCCCGCCATAGTCCCGGGTGGCTCTCCAAATCCCGCAGCCAGGCATCGGCGGGAGGGCAACTGCTGCAGCCGTGGGAGGTGAAGAGCTCGAGCAGGTTGACCCGCTGCACCGTGCTCTCCAGGGTCAGGGCCTGGATAGGCTGAGCGGCAACGGCGGTCATAAGCCCCAGACTCAGCAACAGGCCGCGCCAGCCGTTCATGTTTGCGCCGGAATGAATTTCAGTGCAATACCATTGTTGCAGTAGCGAAGACCCGTGGGTTCCGGGCCATCGTTGAAGACATGCCCATGGTGACCGCCGCAGCGGGCACAGTGGTACTCGGTACGCGGCCAGATCAGCTTGTAATCCTTCTTCGTGCCGAGCGCGCCAGGCAGGTAATCGTAAAAACTCGGCCAACCGGTACCACTCTCATACTTGGTCGACGAATCGAAAAGATGATTGTCGCAACCCGCACAGGCATAGATTCCCTGTCGTTTCTCCTTCAACAGCAGACTGGTTCCCGGCCGCTCCGTCCCCTCCTCACGCAGGATGTGGTACTGCTCAGGCGTCAACCGCTCCCGCCACTGGGCATCGGTCAAATCTAGTTTCTCTGTTTGCATGGTTCTGTCATCCTGTCTGGCTAATACCGACTGGCCAACTACCGGCATAATCGCCGCCGCACCCAACAGCTTAATCAAACTTCTACGCTTCATCACTCTTCTCCTCACACCCGCGATCCCGCTGTAGCGGGACCGCACAAAGACATCTGACAGGAATTCTAAGCTGAGATTCACCACCAAAGACGGGGGAAAAACGGGGAAATCTGCTATTACAGCCATGAACCTAGTCGCCTATGGTTCAGATTATAGGGACAGGAGGTCCGGAAGGGATCACGAAGTTATAACGAATAGATCACGGAATCTCTATCTCTATCGCAACAGGAATCACTCCATTTAACCGTCGACATGTACCGGACACATTCCTCAACCGCATCATGGAGTGCATCCGCCACACGATCGTCTGTTTGCCGGAATGTGTTTAACAACCGACAGATATCCAAGTTGGTAAGTTCCGTGAACAACGTGGTTTATCCAATCGCTGAGGCAAAAAATCCAACTATCAATTGCACATGCGGTAAGCGGGCACAGCCAAACAATCTGGTATTGGCTCAACAACAACACCATTTTCCGGATCACTGTAATACTAAAAACCGTAGCACCCTTAGCGGATGCCACGGTTTTATCGCTCTCCTAATTGTGTAAAGATCAACCCGACCAGCCGCCCTGTCAACGACTACGGGACACTCTACGCCTGGTAGGCCTCTCTTCGGCAGCCGGCGCACCGGAGCCGATCAATGCATGGAGTTCGCTCAACCGTGGCGGCTGTGCCGTCACTTCATCGGTCAATGCTTTCAAGTAGGAGACCAATGCCGCCTCTTGTGCCTCATCCATACCCAGATCTCCGACCAAGGCTCCAAAGGCTGCGCCGGGCCACTCTGGCTCAGGCCAGCACTTGGCTCTCAATGCGCGACGTTCCGATGTGATTCCGGGTGGGCAACGGGTTATACCGAAGGCTGCCGCGGTGTCACCGTCCACGTCACCTGTGTTATAGAAGTGCACCAGACTCTCCAGGCTTTTAAACCAGCCATTGTGTGTATAGGCCTTGATGAACCGGCTATGTGGCCGTTTATCTACATTACGCAGGGTGGGCGTCTTGAGAAAACCACCCCGCTCGTCAGTCGGATCCACATGGCCAACCAGACCTGTCGGCAGGTTGTCCGGATTGTCCGCGCCCGGCACATCCGGGTTGGAGGGTGTTCCAATGTTATGGTAAGCATCATCGGCATAGCGCTCGAACACTCCTGTACCGTCACTCGCGGTCCGATCACTGATGTGGCAGAACGCACATTGGGTGGCAGGCAGATCGGGGTTGGGTGCCGGAGCCGGACCAAAGGGATCGACATTGTAAAACAGGTCATGCCCCAGATTCTCCTGATCACTCAAACCGACCAGAGGAAAGGTTCCGGGTGAATTGATATAGTCCGCATCTCCACAGACACTATGATCAAGATATTCAGAGAACTCCTCATCATGGCAGGCGAGTTCGGCACGTAGTGCGATATCCCGCTTGGAACTGAACGAGTTGACCTCAGCGGAAGACTGCCAGGCACCCACCGCGAGCATCAGCCGCTTGAAGCTGATATCGAATTCACGCTCTGGACGCTCCTCCGGCGGCAGATCGTTCGCCATGTAGTCGACGGGATTGGCGCTACAGTTTATCGGCTCACCCCAGACCACCTCATAGAGTGCTGCATACTCAGACCCAGCAACATGCTCGCACACATCCTGACGCTGGATATTCTGCTCCACCAGATTGGGCATGGGGTTGAGCGCCTGGTCGGAGGTTGGACCGAAGTAGCTGCCGTAGCCGTGAATGTCCGGTTCACCCTGGAAAATCTCCGCACCGATATGCCTGGTGGAATTGAACAGCGCCGCCTCACGCCCCTCGGCACGCCCGTCCCAGAAGTTACCGCCACAAAAGCGATCGCCACCGCCGGGACCGGGACTACCATCCCCACCGAAGCTGATAGCGCCCAGATTACACAGCTCAAAGGGCTCGATCTCACTGGCATAGGCATTGGTTGGCGGCTTCAACATGCCACTGACATGAAAATTGGCGCCCGGTACCGCGACGACGGTCCGGTTGACATAGGCATTGTCGTTGGTGCCCCCGGTATCCGGTGCGTGACAGGATGCACACGACTGGCGTGCCGGTACCGATATCTCATCAAAGAAAACAAACTTACCCAAAAGTTTGAGCGGATAGTGATCCTCGGTTGTGCTCAATGCATTGGCTTGAAAACATATTGGAAAAAGAACTGTGGCTGATGCTGCCCACAGGGATAAAGCTCTTGGTCTTTGTTTCATAATCTGCTCCCCCAGATTTATTGAAATCACCTCAAGCCCGTTTCTTTAAACGGGTTGCACCGAGGCCGATCAACCCCAGTGACAACAGCATCAATGACGAAGGCTCAGGCACTGATACGCCAACGGCGACACCACCGCTGAAACTTTCGACAAGCAGATAGTTATAGTCGTAGGCACCCAAGGTGAATGAGAAACTGCCACTGCCACTGCCAGCATCGCTGTAGGGGCCATATAACAGATCAGCAACAGACAGCTCTGCTATATCAACAGCTAAAAAATCGTCTGTGACAAAGAGGCTGGCCTCGGCAAGGGCGTCATCACCAGGCGGACTGGTACCGACACTGGTCGAAAGGCTGTAACTGTAGCCAAAGTTAAAGACCAGATCGTCGTAGTAGTAGTTATCGATATAAAGATCCAGTGCAGTAAATATGCCCGACTCGGCAATACCTATATCAGTACTGCCATCGGCACTTGTTGCCACAGTGACCGAGTCCCCCGCTGCCAATTCCACCGAGCTGTTGACGGCCAATGTCGATGAGTAGCTGGCCACGCCGTCGCCATCCGTAAAGAGCGTATCGTCGATAAAGAACTCCTGGCCGGCGACATACCAGTAGTCATTGTCGACACTGTAACCATCAAGTGTCTCGACGGCCTCCAGGGTCAGCATGAAGTTGGTGCTCGCCGAATACATGGCATTGGCCGATGCTGCAGCGGTGAAAACCAGGCCGGTCACCGCAACAGCAAGCCATAGAGATAATTTAAGATAGACTGATTTAATTGACTTCATCCAAATTCCTCCTCATTAGACTTCTTGTATTTCGCAATAAACGCCTGTTCTTTTACTTCCATCTCCAGTGACTGGCGTCATAGATATAATCAGCACTATGTATGCCAACTACAGAAAACATATGAATTAAAACCAAAAAGTCTGTGATTTTTTACACACATGACACAATCCTGTAAAAAAACCCGACATTAACCCATTCATTAATAAAGGGTTTTTTTCGAATCTTCCTTATAAATAAAAAATCAAAAACAAGAGGAGCTTGTTAATCTCAACCGCAGATAAAACGGCTAGTTGGCAGTAAGTTCAGCGGTGATCACGAATCAATGAAAGCATTAAATCCCGTTCGCCGTACTTGCCGAATAAGCCATACTTTTTTCACCAAGACGACGAAGCCAACCTGTGCGGATGACGAGGAGTGAATAGTGGGAATTCGGATGTGAAGAAGCGTTATTGACAGGTCGGGCAATAGCGGATGGATACCCGCGTTAGCTTAAACAGTAACAACCGGCAGACCATTTCATTCGGCGCATGTTCTCTATCTGTTGGTATCTTTCTACTATTTATGGTTGCCTTTGAAATACCGTCCAGGCAATTGCATGCAACTCCGAAACAGCCTTGCAGAACCAGAGTTAACAAACAAAACGGCCTCCTGTATCAGCTGTTCTCCACCAGTGGCAAAGTAAAACTGAAACAAGCCCCACCACTCTCGCTATTGGCTACGGTTATGGTCCCACCTTGTAGCTCGACCATCCGTCGCGCGATCGCCAAACCCAATCCTGCATGGTTGCCATCCTTGCCTGCCTGGCGCTTTTTGTAAAAGGGTTCAAAGATATGGGGTAGATCGTCCTGGTTGATGCCGCTGCCGCTGTCGGTGATGCTGACCACGGCTTCCTTCTCCCGCTCGGAGATCAGTAGCGAAACCGTGCCGTCCCTCTCCACATGATCCAGGGCATTGACGATGAGGTTGTCGAGCACCCGTTCGGTGAGGGCGAAATCGGCATTCACGTAAGGTTGGTGGCCGGTCACCCGCCAACCCAGGCTGATCCCGGACTCATGGGCGCGCAGTTGGAATTTGTGGAAAACATCCTGCACCAGTTCCGCCAAGGGCATCGGTTCGCAGACCGGTTGGGTTTCACGGGCCTCGAGTTGGGCCAGTTCGAACAGCTCCTCCACCATGCCTTTCAGGCGTTCGCTCTGCTTGAGGGCTATGGCGAGATACTCCTGTCTGCGCTCTTCACTGAGTTCCTCCTCTTTCATGTTGACTGTCTCCAGGTAACCGTGGAGTGCGGCAAGGGGAGTACGCAGATCGTGGGAGACCTGGGCGACCAGTTCCCGACGCAACCTGTCCTGATCCTTGAGCTGGCCCCACTGATCGATGATGCGGGTCGCCATCTCATCGAAGGCGGCGCCCAGGCGATCCACCTCATCGCCGCGAGGGATGCCTGCGGCACGTTTGGTAAAAGGCTCGTGCTCACTGAAGTCGCTCTGTTGAAAGGAGGCCATGACCCGGGAGAGGCGCTGCACGCGCCGGGTCAGCCAGAAAAACAGCAGCAGACCGGAGAGAAGCCCGAATCCCAGGCTCACCGCCACGGCGCCGGCACTGTAGCGCAGGGCGTAGCTCTCCTCCACCGCCTGTTCGGCGTTGTCATACTCCTCTCCCCGCAATACCACGTAGAGGTAGCCCGCTGACATGTCGCCGGCAGGCACCGGGGTAACCGAGAAGGCCTTGCGGCGCTCATGGGATCTGGGGTCGTCGCCCAGCAAGGGGAATCCCTCCCCTGCCATGAAGGCCTGGATCGGCTGCAGGTCGACCCGTTTGCGCTTCACCTTGCCGGGATCGGCGGAGAAGGCGAGGATCCTGCCCTCCTTGTCGAGTAAATAGATCTCGATGCTGGGATTGATATCCATATAGATACTGAAGGTCTTTTCCAGCGCCCGGTCGTCCATCTCGCCATCGATCACCAAGCCCCTGTCGGCGACGATCCTCGCGGCAAGATCGCGATTGAAGTGCTGGGTGATCTCCTGCAGGTAACGCTCGGTGGTTGCGATTGTTATCAATGTATAGAGCAACCCGATCACCAGGAACAGACCGATCAGGGCAAGGGAGAGCCGGGAATAGAGGGTTCGAAACATTTAACCGGGTCTTATATTAGTTATGGATTGAGTGGGCGAACACACCGAATCACCATCATGCCTGCTCCTCACTGAATTTATAGCCTACTCCCCAAACAGTGAGTACGTAACACGGATCGGCAGGATCCGCCTCGATCTTCGAGCGCAATCTGTTGATATGGGAGTTGACGGTGTGTTCATAACCGTCGTGATTATAACCCCAAACCTTGTCCAGCAGTTGGATACGGCTGAAGACGCGTCCCGGATGGCGGGCGAAGAAAAGCAGCAGGTCGAACTCCTTTGCCGTCAAATCCACCGCCTTGTCGTCGATCTTCACACTCCGCTTGTTGACATCGATGGACAAATCGCCCCTTTGGATGAGCTCCTGGGTGTCGCTCTCCGCGCCCTCGCTCTGCTGTGCCTCCATGCGTCGAAACAGGGCCTTGATCCGCGCCAGCAGCTCCGGAATGCTGAACGGCTTGGTGAGATAGTCATCGGCGCCCATCTCGAGTCCAACCACCCGGTCAAGCTCAGTGGACTTGGCGGTCAACATGAGTATTGCCACGTAGCCGGGACTCGCGCGCATGGTGCGGCAGAGGGTCAGGCCATCGGTATCAGGCAACATCAGATCGAGAATAACCAGGTCGTAGCCCCCCTTTTTGAAGAGCTTCATCGCCGCGGCGCCATTTCCGGCGATGTCGGCCTCACAACCGATATCCGTCAGGTGGGTCTGCACCAGATGTGCGATATCGGGTTCGTCTTCCACTATCAGTGCTTTTCTGCGCATAGGATTGACCATTGTCATAATAAACCAGAGTCCGATGACGGAATGTTCACGTAAACCTCACAAATGGATCACGGCGTGTTGATTTGCTGTAAATTAGGGATTCCCATATCGGGCCGCTCATCGGTCAGCCAATAGAAGTGATACGGCGGCACCACCAATTGTTCCTTGAACAGCCTGGGAGATTCACCGGAGTAGATATCCCTAAGGTTCCCGTACTCGAACATACCCCGGTTGCCGAGCGCGGAGAGTTCCATGAACTGGGGTGAATCGTCGAAGTTGCAGACCACCAATACCGATCCCAGGGGCATGAAGGGGTCGGTGCGCCAAAACACGAAGAGGTGGGGGTTGTTTACATCGATCAGCTCGCGGTTGTTGAAATCGGCGAAGGCCGGAATGCCCTTGCGTACCGCGATCATCTTCTTCAGGCCGTCGAAGATCCGCTGCTCCGGGGTACCGTGCTGGTGGCGTCGCTGCGCAATCTCCCAATCTATCTTCGGCCTGTGCAACCAGCGATTGTCTCCGGCCTTGTTCTCATCCTGCATGAAGCTGCTGTCGTTGAGGGTACCGATCTCGTCGCCGTAATAGAGCAGGGGTATGCCGCCAAATGAGCAGACCATGCTGTGCATCAGGAGAATGATCTTGACTGCACGCTCGATCGCCGCATCGTCACCCGCCTCGATCGCTGCCTCCAAACCCACCAGGGAGGCCAGAGAGCCCGAAATACGCGCATCCCCGGTCTTCTGGTTGACCCCGAAAGGTTGACCGCGGGCGGGGGAATCGCTGTATTGACCGGTGAAAAAATCGACCAGGAATTGACGATGGGCGGCAGGCTGATAACCGGCGCGCAGGATATCTGCATCGTCGAAGCCGAGCCCGATGTCGTCGTGGCAGCGCAGGTAGTTGAGCCAGGTTGCGCGATCCAGTTTCGTCGGCAGGCTTTGAATGCCCTGCCACAACAGCTGGGTATTCTTGGTGGCGACGGCGTCCCACAGCAGGGCCATGTAGGTGGCGTTGTAGGCGATTTCACACTCCTTGGCAATCACTGCATCCTCACCGAAGTACTTTGTGATCTCCACCGGCGCGACGATCGCCTCGGCGATGAAGAGGACACCCGGCGCGGTGACCTGACAACAATCCTTCATCAACTGAAGGATCAGGTGGGCTTCGCGTTCGTTCTGACAGCTCGTACCGATCTTCTTCCACAAAAACGCCACCGCATCGAGGCGCAGGATATCGGCCCCCTGGTTGGCCCAGAAGAGGTTGTTGTCCAACATCTCGATGAATACCGAGGGATTGTTGTAGTTGAGATCCCATTGGTAGTGGTTGAAGACGGTCATCACCCACTTCTGCATGGTCTCGTCCCAGGTGAAATTACCGGGCGAGGTTTCGGGAAAGATCTCCGGCATGGTCTCTTCGAACATATCGGGAATATCCCGGTTATCGAAGATGTAGAAGTAGTCCTGATAGCGCTTTTCACCGGCCCGTGCCCGCTGCGCCCACTCGTGCTCATCGGAAGTGTGGTTGAGCACCATGTCCAGGATCAGCAGCATGCCGCGTTTGCGCGCGGAGCTGGCCAGGGTATTGATCGCGTCCAGGTTGCCGACACGGGGATCCACGTTACGGAAATCGCTTACCGCATAGCCGCCGTCGCTGGCGCCCTCGGGACAGACCATGACCGGCATCACATGCACCATGTTTATGCCCAGCTCCTGCAGGTAGGGCAGCCTGCTCTCGACACCGTGGAGATCCTCGGCAAAGCTATCGGCGTAGAGGGCCATGCCGACCCACTCCTGACTGAGAAACCAGTTGTGGTCCCGCTCCCGTTCGCTGTCGAGCTGCTTGAGCGAGATGTGACGCTGTATATAGCGCGTCGCCATCACCTCAACCAGGTGGATCATCTGCTCCTTGAAATCCTCCCGCTTGCCATAGAGGTAGTGGAACAGCTGATGTATGACATAGAAGTTGGCCCCAAGACGGGTGTAAAAGTGGCGCAGATCCCGCTCCCGAAGTTCAGGCTTGATCTCATCTAGTATCTGATTCAGAAGCGAATGGGAGACCTGTTCATACATGGCTGTGAACCTAAAAAACGCAATTAGCCTAGCCGGCTTGTCGAGAGCGTAAATAGTAACCCAATGAGTCAGAGTCTGGATAGCCTCCTCAAAGGGGTCGGAACTCTAATCAGGCATTATATAAGAGAAGCGCTGTCCCGCTATGCAAGCATGAAACGAAGTGAAGTATGTTAGCTCGGCCGGTCAAGGCGCCAGGTATCGATAAAGCTTCGATAGAAGCCGCTATCATCCACTACCGCACCGCGCCTGCCGACGATGGCCGAGGCAAACAGCTGGGCACGCTCCAGGGTAGTCTGTAATGGCCAGCCCAGTTCCAAACCGAGTATGAGCACCGACGACAGGGCATCACCGGCACCCACCGTATCCACCAGATCGAGATTGACCTCCGGTTCGACACGGTATGACGCCTCGTCAGCGGTCACCGCCAGCGCACCCCGTGCGCCAAGTGTGACCACCAGCCCCTGAAGATTGTAGCGCTCCCTGAAGTCGCTTGCCGATGCCAGGGGGTCATCACTCGCGCCGCTGAGCTTGACCAGCTCATCGTCATTCAGTTTTACCCAGTCAGCTTCCGCCACCCAATCCAATACCGACTCCCGCTGCCACCAGGGATCTCGAAGATTGACATCCATGAAGATGCGTCGGGGATGGTTCTCCTTCAATCGTCTCAGGGCATCCCTTGCGATCGGGTTACGCAATCCCAGGCTGCCATGGTAGAGGGTGGTCACCTGGAGTTCCTCCAGCCCGGTGCTGGCGATAAAGTCATAGGCCACATCGGCAACAATCTCATAACTCGGTTCCCCGCCCTCGAGAGTGATCATCACCCTACCCGTGGGATGTCGCTCATCCCGTTGCAGCCTGGCGGCGTCCATTCCCCACCGGTCCATCGCTTGCAGTATGATATCGCCCTCCCCGTCCCGGCCGATGCGACTGACAAAGCTCGGTGTGCGGCCGAATGCCTGCAGATGCCAGGCTACGTTGAATGGCGCGCCGCCCAACACCCGTTCACCCGTGGGGAAACAGTCGAACAGCACCTCACCGAAGACCGCAATGCCGCTTCCGTTCATGGTCAGCCCTTCTCAGAGCGCAAGCAGTCGAGCGATCAACTGGGGCTGGTAATGGGTCGCACCCTCCAGAATACCGGCGCTGTAGTTGCCGTTCATCGCCATGAATCCGCCCTTGGCCATATAGAGGCGTTCAGCGTTGCCATTCTCGTTCACCAGCCGTTGTGCCTGCTCTCTTACCTCGGGCTGGGCATTCGCCACCAGCACCGCGGGGATCGGACTGATCAACACCTCCATATCATTGCCGCTGTCGCCGGAAAAGAGCGTCTCATCGAGACCGTAGCCGAGAGACCGTCTGAGAAAATCGATGGCATGGTACTTGGTTGCGCGCTTCGGCAGGACATCGAGTAATCCGGTATTGGTGGTCTCATCGACGCTCCAGATCAGGCTGGCAGCCACCGCCTGACCATGGAGACGGCCTTGCATCTCCTCCAGCATCGGTTGTACGGCCAGATCGTGGGAGGCGTAATAACTCAGCTTGAAGCGGTTCTGTTTCTCATCTTCCTGCAGACGCAGGCCCTGGATGTCGGCAAACAGACGGCTGAGATCGCCATGCGACCTACCGTTCCAATCCTGGCTGATCTCCTCTTCCCAGTCGGCCTGGTGACGCCAATCATCCTGCGCACCCACATGGTAGAGGCTGGTACCCACGTCGCCGATCACGTAATCGGGCTGCGGCAGGGAGTGCTCGAGAATAGCCTTTTTCACCAATCCCTGATCCCGGCCGCTGACATAGGCGAGGAGGACGGAATCGCTGGCGCACAGCTGTTTGAAGTGCTGCATGGCCCCCGGGGACTCGGACTGGGGACCGTTGGGGATTAGAGTTCGATCCAGGTCGGTACAGACTAATAATCTTTGGCTCATTGCTCTTCCGGAATATTGCAGCGCTTGAAAAAATCGTAGTGATCGATGGCCTCGAGGATACCCAGGGCGTGGGACTGGCTGGCGAAGTAGATTCGCTCGTGATCGATCATATGTGAAAGCTCCTCATGGTGCCGGTTGGCCACCACCACCGCCAGCGTATTACCGCGCATCATATCCTCATCGGCACCGGACCCCCCCGCCACCAGGATATGTTCCAGCGGGATATCGAGGCGCTGCGCCACATAGCGCAATGCCTGGCCCTTGGAGGCACGGGAGGGCAGGATATCGAGGAACTGGCCAAAGGCGTGGATCACATTGCAGGTCAGCTCCTCCTTGTGCAGCAGGGCGTTGATCTCATCCACGGAGGGAGCCTTGTTGGGATCGTAGTGGTAGGCGATCTTGAAATAGCTCTGCTCCTGCTTGGGTTGAGGCTTGATACCGGGCAGATCCGCCAGCACACGGCGTACGCTCTTAGGTTGCCAGAGATGATCGATATGCTCGATCCAGAAGCCATCGATGGATAGCCCCCGGGTATAGTGAATCTTGGTGCCCAGGCTGCTGATCAGGACATCGGGGATGGGTATGGAAAACTTCTTCATCATCATCAACGCATCGTCCAGGCGCCTGCCCGTCGCGATACCGAAGGTGGCGCATTTCCTGTTCTGACGCATCACCTCGACAAACTGTTTCAGCCCGGATGGATTGCCAAGCAGGTTCTGATCAAGATCGGTAAAGATGGCACGATCCCGGTAACGATGCTTGACATGCTTTGGGGGTTTGGTGGGCAGGCGATCGTATCCCGCAGGCAGCGGTTCGATGCGGGAGAGGTATTTTTTCGCGTGGGCCTTCCATGAATAGTGCTTGCGTACCCCATTCAAACCATTGCGGGAGAATGTCCGCCACAGGGTGTCGTCGTGAAGGATCTTCAGCAGACTGCGCCGGATCGCCTTCTTGTCCAGCGGATCGACCAGCAGACCGTTTTGACAGTTACCGATGATATCCACCGGTCCGCCGTTTTCTGTGGCAATCAGGGGCAGACCGCTGGCAGCGGCCTCGAGCAGGGTGAGCCCAAAGGGCTCGGTGAGGGCCGGATTGACGAACACCCCCATCGACAGCGATGCCAGACGATAGATCTCGGGCACCTCCTTGGCGAGGTGGCGTTTCGGGATCGCCACATGGCCATAGAGGTCGAAGAGGTCGATGAGCATCAATATTTCGGTCATCACCGCCTGGGGACCGCTCTCCATATCCCTGATATCATCACGACTACCGGCTATGATCACCAGGTTGGCCGCATTCTGCAGCTGGCTCGATTCGCCGTATACTTCGAGCAGGGTGAGAATGTTCTTGCGTTCATCCGGACGCGAAAGCGCGAGGATTATCGGTTTATCCGGGCGCTGCAGAAAACGCGCCAGGCTTTTGGCAAAGGGTATCTCCTCTGCGGAAACGCTCGGTGGATAAAACTGGGTCAGATCCGTCCCTGGCGGTATTACCGCCATATTGTCTGGCTGATAGTAGTTGTAGAGGCTGTACTGCTCATCTATCTCGTTATGGGTGCTGGTAATGACCAGATCCGCATTCGCCAGCAGCTCCTCTTCCGCCTCGATGCGCCGATCCATGTTGTATCGCTGATCAATCTCCTGTCCAGAGAGCCCTTTCGCCAATAACTGATGTCGCTTGTCGCGCCCCAGGGAGTGTCCGGTATGGACTAAAGGAACGCCCAGGAGATGGGATAGCCTGACACCAACGTAGCCTGCATCGGCATAGTGACTGTGAACTATATCCGGCATCCGTGATTGCCCGTTCAGCCAGTTGAGCAGGTTGTCCATGAAACTGTCGAGATGATCCCACAGGGTCTCCTTCATCAGATAGCCTTCGGGTCCCGCATCGACACGTACGATCCTCGCCTTTGGGGAGAGGGGTTCTATCATCTCGGCATAGTCATCGCTGACATCGGCATCCACCACCCGCCGCGTCACCAGGTCGACTTGAGTGACCGAATCCAGCTCTGCCAATGCCCGCGCCAGGTCGACCACATACTTGGTTTGCCCGCCGGTGTCGGCATCGCGTCCGAGTTCCAAGTCGTGACTGCGAATCAGGCCGTGCACACTTATTAAACAGATATACATAGTGTTATCAGAGTCAATGGTTGTCGTTTGAACCGACCTGCACCTTGTATATGCTTTTCTTGGCAGGGATTGGCAGGCGTGTCTGTTTCTTTACTTATAGTAAAGCTATGTTATCAAAATTAGGCGGCTATTGCTGAGCCTTGGTGAACACCCAGGGCCAATCCAGCCACTATGACGGATAAACTGTGGGCTTTATTTGTACTCCTGGTTTAACTATAAAGAGGTTCAGAACAGGTCCAAGCTGTATTTCTCACTGCACTTGTCATGCGCTTGAGATTATCCAATCCGGGGAGATGAGATGCCTGAGCAAAAGCGATACCCGGCCAAACCCAATAAGGCCTACTTCTTCGCCACCTGTCTGGTGGATCTACTCTATCCCGAGGCCGGCCTGGCCGGTATGCAGCTGATTCGCCGTGAGGGTGTGGAGGTGATATTCCCTCAGGATCAGACCTGTTGCGGTCAACCGGCCTGGAACAGCGGCTACCGCGACGAGGCCCGAATGGTGGCGCTGCGACAGCTTGCCTGCTTCGCTGAAGACTATCCGGTTGTCGTACCATCCGGCTCCTGTGCGGGCATGATGCGTCATCACTATCCGGAGATGCTCAGGGGACACGCCGATGAATCGGACATCGAGGCCTTCTGCTCACGGGTCTATGAGCTCACCGAGTTTCTGGTGCATGTGTTGCAGATAGAACTGAAAGACCTGGGCGAGCCGGTCAAGGTTGCCCTCCACACGTCCTGCTCGGCGCGCCGGGAGATGGGCGTCGCCGATGAGCATGAGGTACTGTTGAAACAGCTTTCGAAAGTGGAACTCCTGGAACAGGCGCGCAAGGAGGAGTGTTGCGGCTTTGGCGGCACCTTCGCGATCAAGCAACCCGCCCTGTCAGCCGAGATGGTGAGTGACAAGGCGAACGCCATTATAGAGACGGGCGCGGACCTCCTGGTCAGCGGCGACTGCGGCTGCCTGATGAATCTTGGCGGCCATCTCGACTACCGGGAATCATCCATCGAGAGCCGCCATATCGCCAGCTTTGTCTGGGAGCGCACCCATGCAACGGAACGCTGATTTCCACACCAGGACCGAAGAGGCCCTGGCGAACGCGCAGCTGAAGGCGAGCCTGCGATCCGCCATGGACGGGTTGATGGCGAGTCGCAAGGCATGTTTCCCGGATGCCGACGCATTCGAGCGCTTGCGTCTGCGTGGTGCGCAGATCCGCGTCAACGCCTTGTCAAAGCTGCCACAACTGCTGGAACTGCTGGAGCGGAACTGCACTCGAAACGGCATCCGGGTGCATTGGGCAGAGAGTGTCGATGAAGCCAACGAGACAGTCCTCGGCATCATGCGGGAGCATCAGGCGGCGCTATTGATCAAGGGTAAATCGATGGTCTCCGAGGAGATGGATCTGAACCGGTTTCTTGAGTCCCACGGCATCGAGTGCCTGGAATCCGACCTGGGTGAGTACATCCTGCAGCTTGCCGGCGAGCCACCCTCACACATCGTCGCACCAGCGATCCATAAAACCCGTCAGGATATCGCCAAACTTTTCAAGCAGAAGTTTCCCGACATCCCCTACAGCGAAGATGTTGACACCCTGACCCGCAATGCGCGTGGCATTTTGCGCAAAAAATTCCATGCCGCCAGCGTTGGCCTCTCCGGGGTCAACTTTGCGGTTGCCGAAAGCGGCACCCTCTGCCTGGTGGAGAATGAGGGCAACGGCCGCATGTGCACCACCGTGCCGCCTGTGCATATTGCGGTAACGGGGATCGAAAAGGTGGTGGAGAAGCTGGAACATATCCCTCCCCTGCTGAAACTGCTCACCCGTAGCGCCACGGGACAACGTATAACCACCTACTTCAACATGATCAGCTCACCACGCAAAACAGGGGAGAAGGATGGACCGAAAGAGGTGCACCTGATCCTGCTCGACAACGGCCGATCGCGTATCTACGAAGACGAGGAACTGGTCAACACCCTACGCTGTATTCGCTGCGGGGCATGCATGAACCACTGTCCGATCTATACCCGTATCGGCGGTCACGCCTACGGCACCACCATACCCGGTCCCATCGGCTCCGTTCTCGAACCCCAGAAGGCGGGGCTTAAGAGCCTTGGCGAACTGCCTGTTGCCTCCACCCTCTGCGGTGCCTGCGCCGAGGTCTGTCCGGTACGGATTCCAATACCCAGACTGCTCAATCGGCTGCGCTTCGAACGCATCCGAAACGACCATGTCGGTACTACCCGTGGTCAGGGAAGCAGCCGCACATTCAATGAAGCGATAGCATGGAAGGCATGGAGCTGGTTGCACCGCAATCCGGTGGGCTATCGTCTGGCAATGACCCTTGTCACCCGCCTGCGCAACATCCTGCCCCTTGGAATCGGACCCTGGACCCAGGCACGCAAGGCACCCCGCATCGCTGCCAAGACCCTGCATCAGCGGGCACGCGAGGAGGGATTCAATGATCAATAGGGCCAGAGATGCGATCCTGGAGCGATTGCGCAATCGACAACCGGGCTTTGACATCCCAAGCCAGAGCCTCGCCGTGGAGACTCCCGAGTGGCCAATGCAGGCACGCATCGCACAATTTAAATCGATGCTCGAATCGGCGCGTGCCGAGGTCTATCCGGCAGAGCCGGGAAACTGGACACAGACCTTGAGAAGATTGGTTGCAGAAAAGCGGATAGATAACCTGCTCTACGCAAAACATGGCCCGTTGGCAGAGGCGATCGAGTCCGCATGGGTCGAAACGGAGAAACCCGAACTGATCTGTGACCAGAGACCCATCGAGGGATGGAAGGATGAGCTCTTCTTTCACATCGACGCATCAATCACCTCAACCAGGGCGGCGATCGCGGAGACAGGTACCCTGATACTCTGGCCGACACAAGATGAACCGCGAACATGGTCCCTGGTGCCACCGATACATTTCGTCGTTGTGGATGCCGACAAGCTATACAACACTTTCGCCGAAGTGGTTGAGACTGAAGCCTGGGCACAACAGATGCCGAGCAACGCCTTGCTGATCTCGGGCCCGTCAAAATCGGCTGACATCCAACAGACCTTGGCCTATGGCGTGCACGGGCCGACAGAGTTGATCGTGATTTTACGCAGCGCGGAGCCAAAGCAGTAGCCATTCAGTTTTGAAAGGCTGGAGAGAGTGGCCTACAGTTATGACGTATACAGCTTAAGGTCCGGTCTATCGCCGACTGCAATCAACATCACTAAAAATCTCACAGGGAGGTATAGAGATGAAGCTTCATTGCATAAACGGATCGAGACTGCTGGTCCTGGGAATGCTCCTGTTACTGGTCTCAGGGTGTTCCACCACCAAACCCTACCATTCCATCGGCTGGCAAGAGCGCAACTGCAGTAACCCAAACAGCATTGATTGCAGGCAGAGTTATTACCAGGAGTATCCTGACTACGATTTGGCGTTCGTTGAATATACCGAACGCGGCAATGCCTTCAATGACCGCTGGGAGGATGAGGTTCTTGCAAAAATAGCGGAGCGTCAACGAAACCATGGCGTGGTGACGATCGTTTTCATTCATGGCTGGAAACACAACGCCGACGAAAACGACGGCAATCTCAGGGACTTCAAAAAAACCCTGGAAGTACTGTCGGACTCGGCGCAACTTCTCGGCAGACGCCTGATCGGTGTCTATATCGGATGGCGGGGCCTCAGCATCAAACTGCCCCTGCTCAAGGAGCTGACCTTCTGGGACCGCAAGGCTGTGGCGCAGGAGGTAGGCAAGGGTGGGGTAACCAGGCTGCTCCTTGAACTGGAGAAGATAGACCGCAAGCAGACCAGGAACGTACTCGCGATAGTGGGTCACAGTTTCGGCGGCGCGATTGCGGTTAGCGCAACTACGGAGATAATCTCGGAAATCCTGATCAACGACAGGCAGACACCGGAGGCTGGAGCTACCATCGGAGATGCCGTCATCGTGCTCAATCCGGCAACCGAAGCGAATCAGACCTTGAACATGGTCGAGGCGGCACTGCAACACGGTACCACCGGTGAGAGAAATCCACTCTTTTACTCGATCAGCACTGACGCGGACATGGCAACACACTACGCGTTTCCTATCGGCCAGACGATCGGCCTGCTTTTTACCTGGCGCCAGATGGACCTGGAAAGGTCCTACTACCACGACCGTGTCACCAATGAACCGCTGGTGCTGCGGGAGGAGCATCTCGACGCTACAACCAGCGGCAACTTCGCGCCCTATCTTACTCATCGGTTGAGCATGGACTACTCCGGCGGCATACCGGACCCCACTCTGCGTTCCTGCGAAGCGGTGCCGGACGCCTGCGTACCGAAAGGACTGACAACGCTCAAGGGACACCCGGCGATAGGACCTCTTCCGGCCGATTATCCGTTGCAGTTCATCAAAACCGATAAAACTGTGATGGCGGACCACAACGATATTTTCAATCCAGCCATACTGACCTTTATCTATACCCTGATCGATGATGTCGTGCGCGATACGATCAGTGACGACCCCAAATATGAAGACGATGGCATAGCGTCCGGTCATATCCTTTCGCGGCCAAACGATCTCTACAGACGTTTCAGGCAGTTCTACCCGGGCATAGAGATGAAAATGCTAGGTGCTCCAGCAGGCAGCGCCAAACCCTGACTATCCTGACGACGGTGTGAACGCAGGCCGTTCAACAGATTATCCCCGGGTAGTTTTCGATTTTTCGGAAACGACTATGAGCTTGTGCTTAGTCTTGTTTTCATCGCGCTTACAGTAATCGATCCGCATACTACGGAATCGAGACCATACCAAATCGAAAAAGCACTGCGCATCAATAAAAAACAGGGTAAAAAGTTCCTTTTTTGCATACCGGTAAACTATTGGCCAGATAATCCCGGGAGGCCGGCAAATGCCGGACAAACAGATGCATATTCCGCCATGGTCACACTGAGCGCGAAGAGGTTTAATCACATAACCGCACAGGTGTGAGAAATCACTTTTATATTCTAGACTAAGGCTAGAAGCCGGGCCGGAGGGCCGGATCGACAACTATCGGACTTGACCTGCCATATTGGTCAAGATAACGCACATTCGCATCGACACATGCCATGCACAAGATTACGATGCACCGCTATTACAGTTTGTGTAGCACCCGGTTACCAGGCCCATCAGCATGATCATTCGACCGCAAGACAAAGGGCAGGACCGCGAAACCGTGATCTCCGCGGATACCCTGCTGGCCGTGGTTCAGGAGTTGCTCGATGAGACAGCCGACACCAAGCATAAGCTGAATCTGGAGTCTCGCCTGGAGCACGACCTGGGACTCAACAGCCTGGCACGCGCCGAGCTGATCTCCCGCATCAACAAGAGGTTCTCAATCATCCTGCCTGACGAGGCACTGCTCGCTGAAACACCCCATGGGTTGCTCACACTGATGACGCGGGCAGCCGGTATGGCGGAGGTTAAGGCGCCTAAGGAACACAGGGAGCAGCAAGCAGCGGTTTCGACACTCCCCTCCGCGGCCTCGACCCTGATGGAGGTACTGGCATGGCACCTGGAGCACCAGCCGGAGAGGGTTCACATCCTGCATTACGGCAACCGTGAAGATCCCGATGAGATAAGCTACCGGGATCTCTGGCAGGGCGCAATCAGAGTGGCATCAGCACTGTGGGAACGTTCGGTGCGACCGGGCGACCGGGTGGCCCTGATGCTGCCCACAGGCGAGAGCTATTTCTTCAGTTTTTTCGGGGTGCTGTTGGCGGGCGCGGTCCCGGTGCCCATCTATCCACCTACCCGTCCCTCGCAACTGGAGGAGCATCTCCGTCGCCATGGGCATATTCTGCGGAACGCCGGGGTCTGCGCATTGATCAGCTTCCAGGAGGCACATCGGGTGGCCCGCCTGTTTAAAACCCAGGTACCCTCACTGCACCATATCGTCGACTGGTCTGTACTCGACAAGGCAACGGCTCCTCCTCCCGCAGCACCCCGGAAGGGCGAGGATATCGCCTTTTTGCAATACTCCTCCGGCAGTACCGGTGATCCCAAGGGGGTGATTCTCACCCATGCCAATCTACTGGCCAACATCCGGATCATGGGAGAAGCGGTCGCGGTCACGCCCGAGGATGTCTTTATCAGCTGGCTCCCCCTCTATCACGACATGGGACTGATCGGTGCCTGGCTCGGCAGTCTCTATTTCGGCATGCCGCTGGTGATCATGTCGCCGCTGCGATTCCTCGCGCGTCCCTCGCGCTGGCTCTGGACCATCCATCACCACAGGGGAACCCTCTCCGCCTCACCCAACTTCGGCTACGAACTCTGCCTCAGCAAAATACCGGAGGAGGAGATTGCGGGGCTCGATCTCAGTTCCTGGCGTTTCGCCTTCAACGGGGCCGAGCCGGTCAGCGCCGCCACCCTGGAGGGATTCAATCGCCGCTTCTCGCCATATGGCCTCAATGCCGGCACCCTGGCCCCGGTCTATGGTCTGGCGGAGATCGCCGTTGGCCTGGCCTTCCCCCCGCCGCAGCGAGGCCCGCTCATCGACCGCATAGACAGAGAGCGTTTCATGTTAAACGGTGAAGCTGTCCCAGCCGCGGAGGGTGATTCCGATCACCTCGCCATCGTCGCCTGCGGCCGGCCTCTGCCCGGTTACCGGGTTCAGGTTGTGGATGGGAGCGGCAAACCACTGCCCGACCGTAAAGAGGGACGGTTGGAGTTTCAGGGACCCTCCGCCACCAGCGGTTACTTCAATAGCCCCGAAACCAGCGCCGGCCTGTTCCGCGACGGTTGGCTGGACAGTGGCGATCGCGCCTATCTCGCCGACGGTGACATCTATATCACCGGGCGCATCAAGGAGATGATCATCCGTGGCGGACGCAATATCTACCCCTATGAACTTGAACTGCTGGTGGGCGAGATCGAGGGTATCCGCAAGGGCTGCGTGGCGGTATTTCCCACTACCGACTCTGCCGCCGGCAGCGAGAGGATGGTGATCGTGGCGGAGAGCCGGGAGCAGGACCCGCAACGCCGGGAGGCACTGCGGCAGGCAATCCGTGAACGCAGCATCGACCTGCTCGGGATGCCACCGGACGACCTGCTACTGGTACCCCCGCACTCCATACTCAAGACATCCAGCGGTAAATTGCGCCGGGGCGCCGTGCGTGCGCTCTACGAGCAGGGCCGCCTGGGACGAGGCCAACGCCCGCTGCCGCTACAGATAGTAAGCCTTTTGCTCTCGGGATTGGCACGGCGGCTGCGCCATATCAGCCGCGAGGCATCCCGCTACCTCTTCGCAGGCTATGCCTGGACTCTATTCTACGCCCTGGTACCCCTGGTATGGCTCGGCGTGATGCTGCTGCCCCGCCTCTCCTGGCGCTGGGGCCTGATCCGCAGGGCGATCCGTCTGCTTCGCGGCCTCACCGGGATACCACTGCATGTTGAGGGCGCAGGCGACCTGCCCTCGCCCGATCGTCCGCTCATCCTGGTCGCCAACCACGCCAGCTATCTCGATACCCTGGCACTGATCGACGGCATACCCCGCGACTTCGTCTATGTGGCGAAGCGCGAACTGGCGGAGAGATTCTACTCCCGGCTGTTTCTGCAACGCCTCGATACCCTCTTCGTGGAGCGTTTCGATACCCGGCGCAGCGCCACGGCCACCGAGGAGTTCGACCGCCATCTAGCGGCCGGCCGCTCCCTAGCCATCTATCCGGAAGGCACCTTCCGCGCCGAGCCGGGTCTGCTCCCTTTCCAGATGGGGGCCTTTGTAACCGCGGCACACAGCGGCGTTTCGATCCTGCCGGTCACCATCCGAGGCACCCGCGCCATCCTGCAATCCGATTCCAGTTTTCCGCACCACGGCGCGGTGCGGCTCATCATCACAGCGCCCCTGGAACCGAAGGCGAGTGACTGGGCGGAGGCCGTTCGGCTTCAAGTCGCCGCCAGGGAGGTGATCGCAAGCCATTGCAATGAACAGGATGTAAAACCCCCTGGCACATCCGATGCGTAGACGAACATTTCTCCAAATGCTGGGGCTGGGTACGGTCGGTTTCGGCATGGGCAGGAAGGCCCGTGGCAAGGACCAAGCCGCAGACGGCACGATCACCCTGTTTCTCTGCGGCGACGTCATGACCGGACGCGGCATCGATCAGATTCTGCCCTACCCCAGCAGACCGCGGATCTACGAGTCCTACCTCAAGAGCGCCAAAGACTATGTGGAAATTGCCGAGATCAAGAGCGGGGACATTCCCAGGCAGGCACCCTTTGACTATATATGGGGCGATGCCTTGGCCGAATGCGACCATATCGCTCCTGACTTGCGGATCGTCAATCTCGAAACCGCCATCACCACCAGTGAACGCTATTGGCCCCGCAAGGGGATCAATTATCGCATGCATCCCAGGAACACCCCCTGTCTCAGCGCCGCCAAACTGGACGCCTGCGTGCTCTCCAACAACCATGTGATGGACTGGGGTTACGAAGGGTTGTCTGAAACCCTGTCGAGCCTCGATAGCCACAACATCGGTTACGCGGGTGCGGGCACCGACAGCATGCAGGCCGAAGCCCCCCTGATTCTCGATCTACCGGGTAAGGGCCGGGTGCTGCTCTATGCCTTTGCCCACCACTCCAGCGGCGTTCCCCTGGTGTGGCGGGCGGATAGAAACCGTCCAGGCGTGGCGCTCTTGAAGTCACTCACCGGCACCGAGTCCAAACGTATCGCCGTCGATATCGCCGCCAGGAAGCAGGCAGGCGATCTGGTAGTCGTCTCCATTCACTGGGGCGGTAACTGGGGATATGAGATTCCGCCGGAACAACGCCGCTTCGCCCACTGGCTGGTCGATGAGGCCGGCGTGGACAGCGTACACGGCCACTCGTCCCATCACCCGAAGGGCATTGAACTCTATCATGGCGTTCCCATCCTCTACGGCTGCGGCGACTTTCTCAACGACTACGAGGGGATCGGTAGATATGACGCATTTCGCGACGATCTGACCCTGGCTTATTTCCTTACCTACGAGCCCAGTAGCGGCAGCCTGACCAGATTCGTGATGACACCGATGCAGATCAGAAAGTTCAGCTTGCACTATGCCTCGAATCAGGATCGATCCTGGCTTTGGCAGACCATGAAACGGGAGTGTTCACTACTTGAAACCGGTGTGACCCGGTTGCGCGACGGCAGATTTGAACTTGAACTCAGCCAGCCCTCACAAGCCACTCCTGCGCAAACAGGATGACTGCGGCACAGAGCCCTACTCAGCCCTGCTTCCCGCATGATCGATGTGCTCGAGACCCTCAAACAGATCCGGGAGCGTCTTGAGAATATGCACCAGCGCAAACAGCGGAATGCCGTGATGCATACCCATTTGGAACTGCTCAATGGCCTGTAGTTGGTAGCAGGCCGCTGAAGCACTGGTGTACAAAAGCGGGACACCGACCAGCAGAATCAGGTAGTTGTTGGTGGCTATCTATCTAAGCAGTCTCACCTCGTTGAACCCCCTAGCCTCCATGGCGATTAGCCAATGTAAAGCAGCTGTATACCCCTGTCTGACCGACAGAAATAACGAATCAATATCACTGTTGCCCCGTTAACTTTCGCTTCCTACAGAACCAGTCATAACTCCCCCTCTCTCCGCATATTTGCCATGCTGATGCTTTTTATGTTTATTTCAGTCTACCATCCTGTCCTGCATACTGTTTTTGATGTCTCAATGCTAACTCGACAAGAGAAATCAAGTAAGATTGATCCGTTTACACCAGAATGGCCGAAGTCAGCGGGGCAGTATTGAATCGATACACAAACCGGCGGTTATACCCACTCACACCGGATTAGGCTTATGACGACATACTGTGCTATGCCTTGGATAATGAGTGCAGCTAAGGGACAAACAGACCTGTTCAAGCAGATTAATGGGATCCAGATATGATTTTTTCGGGGCCGGAATCAACACCTGTTTACGTATCACGAACAGACCCGCTAGATCTCCTCTCCAGTTATTCCAAGCATGGGTTTGAACTTGACGGCGACAGCTGGCCCTCGGTGGAGCACTACTACCAGGGGATGAAATTCCAACCCGGCGAATTGCGCAACGCCATTCGTGAAGCGGATCACCCAGCCAAGACGCAAAAGCTTGCCGGAAAAAACAGAAGACATATACGCAACGACTGGAAAAAGGTAAAAGAGACCATCATGACTCGCGGTATCTATCTGAAATGCCGCACCCATGCGGAAGCCGCCAACGCTCTGCTCGCCACCAAAGAGCAGAAGATCATCGAGAACAGCCAGTTCGACTATTTCTGGGGCTGCGGCCGTGACGGCCGTGGCCACAATATCTTCGGCAAGATACTGATGGCGGTGAGGGGCAGACTAAGAGAGGAGATGTCTGGTAGTGACCCGGTTTGATATCGCCGTTATTTCGGCCATAGCGATATCCCCAGCAACAGGAAGCCGATAGATAGCAATATGCACAACAGCGTAATGCCGGTATAGAGCGGTTTCATGCCCGCCGCCTGAATGTGCCTGACTCCGGTATAGCCACCTATGGCGGTGACGAAAAAGGCAAACTCGCTGGCAACGAGAAGTGTCAGCAGGGGAATGGTGGTCGTTCCGTCGGCCTGCGGTTGAATGCCCTTCAAGACGATCAGCATAATTATCAGGCCAAGACTCAAGGCGATATAGGGGAATTTAGTTTTGTTCATCGGTGCAAATCGGTAGCAGGACTCCGGTTGAGGTCTTTTCGCGTCCGCGAAGACTGAATTCAGGTGTAGAAACCGTAAATCCTTAACACGGTTGACCGCGCAGGGACAGGTAATTTTCACATGCCGTCGCGCTTGTTGAATGGTCTTTCTGATCTACACTCAATCAATATCGATTGCCAGGCGGTTGCTGCGCTCTCAATCTATACCGCAATGGAGTATTCAGCGGATGACACAATGATCTTTCCAACTAAACGGATTATGGGGGTCACATCTGCCATGAAACGCTGTTCATCCTACATCACAACCCTACCCGGATACCATCTCAATCGCCCCGCCCCTCGGCAACGGCACAGGGCAGTCAGATGCCAGGCAGACGTATCTCCAAATTAACGGAGACGAATCACAACCATGTTTTCCAAACAAGCTCAAACCGGTATGACCGGATATTTGGCAAGCTACGCGATAGAGAGTGAAATCGACCTGTGTGAGCTTTTTCCGGACAGGTCGACCACAAGTGAATGGAGCGATTGGTCGAAGGGATTCCCGCTCAAGATGCAGATTCTGATTGGCCAGCTCGGCTACCGGGCTGATTGGACCGGACAAGGCGGAAAAGCGCTATGGTCTCTGCTGCAGGGTGCAGACGGCAAACCACACCTCATCGACTGGGCCCGGCATTGCCATCGTACTCTCGATATCCCAACCGGTCTTGATTATGGCGGGGATGTCGCGGTTATCTGCAGCGACGGCAAACACCCGATCATTGGTCCCACGCGCATTGTCACCAGCCAACTCTCGATCCAGGAGGCTGCACTAGCGAAGATGACGATCGAAGCCGTTGCCGCGGGTGCGGGCGGTTTGCCGGCCATGCCGCATCTGTGGTTTGCCATGACACCCTGGTTAGGTGATTTGTCTGAATCTCTCGGCCTTCCGCTCCGGGTGGATCTCGTAATATCGACAATGAAAGCCGGAAAGGCGGCCCTATCGCTCGATTCGATCGATGCCGTCGATATCCCGCCAGACAGTTTCAGTCTGCCGGCCGGACTCAAGCAGATCGACGAAACCCGCGAGCGGAGACATGGGCGTGCACAGGTAACTGAAAAGCCGCAAGCTGAAGCGGATGGGGCAAATGAGTCAACCAGAACGAGTCCCGGTTACAGCCGCTCGTTTTTTACCGGAACGGGGCCGGAAACGGTAAAAGTAGTTTTCAATCAGACTTTGATAGACGCCATCTTCGCGGATATCCGAACGGCAACATCCTATATATCGGGCTTCAACGGCAGCCGATTCAACTTTCCCACCGCTGACTGGTTTGGCCAGATTGCGGAGCGGGCACCAGTCCCGACAGATGGCACGACACCCAGTGTCCTGCCCGCCCTGATGGTACGGATCTTCCTCGCCCAGATCGTTCCCATGCTGGCGGATTTGGGACTGTCGGATAGCAATAGGGATGTCGAAGCCGCCGTCGCCGCACTTCCCGATAGTGACCAAAAAAGGAAACTTCAGGCCTTCCTCACCGAGGCGCTAAAACCCTCGCTTCAGCCGGCATTCCAACAACTGTTGGAGCGTATCGTGCCCGGATTAGGGCCGGACTCACCCACAGTTTTCGATGATGGTGAGCTGATCGGGATCATCATCGAGGAGCTGGGGGGGGACCAGCGATTTGCCAACGAGCCGATCGTCAAGCTGGCAATTGCCTGGTATGGCCTGCTGCTGCCTTTCGTCAATGTAAGACCCAGGTACCGGACCCGTCAGGATATAGAAGACGCAACCGCGGTATTCCATGCCAATGGCGAGGTGGATATCGACGGACTGGCGGAGCTTGTCGATATCAACCTGGACAATTTCGAGCACCATATCAGCTTCGACAACACTCCTCTCTTCACCCCGCCGAGTTATGTCGATACGGCAGGCTTGAGGACAATCGGCCAACTCCATCCCTGGTTGCGTTCTCTTCAGGACATCCGCTTTGGTTTCACCACGGAATTCAGACTCGCCGGTGCGGGTGTTGCCTGCGGTGTTGACATCACCCCGACCGTGAGCGCGGCAACCGTTGCCCTTGGTCTCCTCTGTCCTCCCTGTCTCGCCTCACTGTTCATGACAGGCTCGGCCAGCGCATCGGTGGAGGATGCGCGCTTTCCGGTCCTTATCTACCTGGAGCAGGACACCCTGCGTCTCTCCCCGCCCCGCTGGCGCATTGTCTTCGCTGAGCCACAGTTCGGGGATGTGGATGCGAGTGTTTTTCTCATCGGTATCAATTGGATACTGGCGCTGCTGATCGATGTCATCGGGAACATACTGGGCGACTTCATCCTCGAGGAGATCCTCAAATCATTCGGCTCGGCACTGGGCGATCAGGTGGACGGCATACTCGGTACCCTGCCGGTCATGGATGCAGGTGCCTTCGCCAGGCTCGGACGCCAACCCGACCAGCCCTACCCGCCGTCAGAAAACTCAGTGGTGGCATACGAGGCACCTCCCAGGGCAACGGGTGGCTACCAGTTCGAAACCTTTCGACAGGCCACGAGCGGAATGGGGAGTGTGCTGGAATTCCCCGCGGCCGGCGCTACCCTTGATCGTGACCTGGCCCTGGTGCTGGGCTGGGAACGAGCCAACAAGCTGCGCAATGAAGTGACCTGGCCGAGCTACCGCGGCGTTTTCGAGACCAGACAACCAAACGGCTCCGTAGCGGAGATCGACTGGTGGGCAGAGGCGCCCGACCAGACGAACATGCCACCACGACCTCCTCAGGCGCAGTCGGGCCCACCGCCCGGCATCTTGCTGATACCTCAAAACGTGGGTCAGAAATGGACAACGTTCGGTACCCTTCTCCACGTTGGCATCGGTTTCGCCGGCTGGCGCGATCTGACCGACTCGCCGGCTGACCAACCGATCGGCGATGTGGTGGTTCATGTCTGGTGCCGCGGGGAAGCCATCGAGACCGAGATCATCATGTATGAGCATTGCCAGGATGTCACCCATCTCGTTGCCGGTCTTGCCGGACAATGGACGGGGCCAGGCGGCCCCTTCGGACCTAACGGTCCGGGGGATCCGGTCCAGCCGGGCGGCCCCGCCCCACGTCCTCCAACCGGGGGAGCCGTCGGCATGACCCTGTCCGGCGCTTTTCTGAACCGGGGTTTCAGCACCCTGGATCCGGATAATCGCGCACCCGGTCCCGGCTGGGCGGACAACAGCACCATTGGCTATGGATTCGGCCCTGGCGTCGGCTATGGCCCTGGCGGCGGTTTCGATCCGAACACTGGACCAGGCCCAGGTCTCCCTGGCCGTCCATGGCCGGACGACCCCGGACCAGAACCCGTCCCAGGCACCATTCTGTGCCGGCCGGTGGTCACCACCAACACAACCGATCGTGAGACCTGGATAGAGGCCAGCCTGGAGTTTCGCCTGCCCATATACGCGGGCCTGAGCGAAACACTCTCGCTCGAGGAGATTGCCAACTTCCATTTTCTACCGGCAATAGTCACTGCCCTTGGTGAAACCTATCCTCAACCTGAAGAGGTGACATTCAATCTTGCGGCCAACGGCCCGCTGCAGAGCCTCGACTTACCGGCAAACAGGGACTGGATTCGGGATATGTTACTGAGCCGTGGGACGGACCTGGCATCCCTGGTCGGCATATCGACACTGGACCACTTCGGTCATGAATACGGCATATCGTTTCTGCCCGAGCTAATCCCGGAACGCTATCAGCCACCACGGTTGCTGTTGCGCCTGGAGTCTGCGACCACATGGCCACACAGTGGATTTCTTAAAAACATCGCCTTCAACTGGCGCCTGGATCAACCGCTGCTTGGCCGGATCTGAGACCTTATCGGGCCACGCCGGTTCAGATCAGGCAGCTGTGATGGCATGTTACCGAACCCTCTACACCGTTCCCCGGGCAATTCGACGAATCGACACGGTTTGGCCTGGATATCCGCGCTTGGTTTTTATCCTGCCGATGCAGTTACTTGTCTATTCCGTAGCGCTTCATCTTTTGCCACAGATTTTTTCGCGATATACCCAGTGAATCGGCGGTCTGATTTATCTTACCGTGATTATCCGCCAAGGCACGTGTGATCGACTTCCTTTCAGCCGCCTCGATTGACTCTTTTAGCGTAGTGGTGTCGTTTTCAAGCACCTTGTGCTCAGTAACAGTCAGGTCATTTTCCCTGATCCAGGGCCCGTCGCAGAACACGACCGCCCGTTCGATAATATTCTTGAGTTCACGCACATTGCCTGGGAAGGTCATGGACTGAAGACAGAACTCCGCCTCCTTCGATAAACCTTTGACTGCCACACGTTTATTTTGCACCAGCTGGTTAACGAACTGCCTGGCGAGGTAGACGATATCCTCCCTGCGCTGTCGCAGCGGCGGGATATCGATTTGTATGACGTTGAGGCGCCAATAAAGGTCTGACCTGAATTCATTTCTCTCTATTGATTCATCGAGGTTGACCTGGGTTGCGGCAATCACCCTTAGGTCAAGCGGGATTGGAACGGATCCACCGACGCGCTGGAACTCCCTCTCTTGCAGCACCCGCAACAGTTTCACCTGTATGTCAGGCGATACTTCTGCGATCTCATCAAGAAAGATGGTGCCGCCTTGAGCCTGCTCGAAAAACCCTTTACGCTGATGTGTCGCTCCGGTAAATGCCCCCTTCTCATGGCCGAAGAGTTCGCTTTCGATCAATGTCGAGGGCAGCGCCGCGCAGTTTACACTCACCATGGGACCCTGAGACCTGAGGCTATTCTGGTGGATCAGGTTTGCGACCACCTCTTTCCCGACCCCGGACTCTCCTGTCAGCAATACTGAACTGTCACTCTCTTTGAGCCGCGCTACCAGTCTTTCGATCTTGCGCATGGCGCTGCTTTTTCCCAGACAACCGCTACCCGGTTTGAAATGGCCGCTTTCATCGCCGGCATCGCTGGCGGTTAACTGGATATCCGCAATACAGGAGAGCTGGCGGGTTACATTCTGAATAAAGTCATTGATATCGAACGGCTTCGTCAAGTAGTCCAAGGCGCCGGCTTTTACCGTAGCCACCGCGTCGGAAATATCGCCATAGGCTGTCATCAGGATAACGGGTATACCGGGAAAGTTATGAGATATATCCGAAAAGAGTTCAATCCCGGTGCCGTCCGGAAGCAGAATATCGGTTACCACAAGATCGATACCACCCTTTTTCAGCTCTCTTTTCGCACTGGCAGTATCAGCGACGGCACGCACGGGGATGGATTCAAGCTGCAGCCTGTCTGCAAGTGACATACGCATTATTTCGTCATCCTCCACCAGCAAAACACATAAGTCCGTGAAATTGCCCCTGTCCATCGTCTGTCCGATACTGTTTTGCATTATGCCGCCTGCCTTTGGATGACCGGGAGCTCGATGAGAAACGCAGTACCTTGTCCTATTTCGCTTTTCACCTCGATGACTCCCTGCATACTCTGCACCAGTCGATAGACAACCCACAGCCCCAACCCTGTACCGTTGGGCTTGGTTGTGAAGAAAGGATCGAACATTTGATTTCTTATGTTTGAAGCGACTCCAGGTCCATTGTCGCTGACCTCGATTACAAGGCGCGCTCCCTCTTGATGCATGTCGAAACGTACAATTCCCCTTTCTGGTAATATCTCAACAGCATTCTTCAACAGATTGCAGATTATCTGTTCAGTCTTTACCGGAATAAAGAGATCCCTGTCCGTGGTATTGTTCCAGATAATTTCAATTTCTCTTTCGCCTATTTCTGCAAGAACGAGGTCATGAAGCTTTTCAACCTGTTCTATGGTTATCATTTCAACACTCTCCTCGATTTTGAGTCCAACAAGAAGACTGTGGACAATGTCCTTGATCCGGTGAAGTCCCTGGTCGATAACAGGCAGATAACGATCGATCAGTGCCTTATCGTTTGGATGCCGACGTAGCGTATCTATACAGTTCAAAAGCCCTGCAAGAGGATTGTTTACCTCGTGCGCCACGCCTGCAGTAATTCTACCGAGGGCGACCAGCTTTTCGCTCATTGCGATCTCCTCCTCGAGCATCTTCTTTTCTGCAAGCTCGGACATTATCTGATTGAATGTCACACTAAGGCGGCCGACTTCATCCCCCTCTTTCACAGGGATAGGTGAAAAATCTGTCATTTCCCCGCGACCAACAGACTCCAATCCCTGAGTTATTGCCGCCAAAGGTCCTACCACCCGCCTTGACACGATGGTACCAAGCAGGCTGCCGATGACCACGAACAGCAATATCGATAGCAGAACGATAACTGCGGTAGATTTTGCCTTTTCAAAAAGACTGGCGACGGAGAGACGGACCCGAACTACTCCTAGATATTTTTGATCTGAAAAGAGCGGTACAACGCCTTCCTGAAAACCATCCCTGGAAAAGCCGTTACTGCTCAACACTGTTGCAGTTCTTACCGCCATCGCCTGTTTGAATATTGCCTTGTCAGCTTCGGTTTGCGGCGAGAAGACCAGACCTATCGGGTGATTGGCGGGATGAAGGTGAGCCTGTACCAGCCCCTCCGAATCTAAAATCATTGCGTCGATAATTTCATGTTCGCTTCTGGAACCGGGACCTTTGGAAGCCATGTTCTTGAGACTGAGATAGAGAGACCAGTAGTCCTTGCGCAACATGGCTTTCGGCGCCGTAATGGATATGGATTCTGACAACAGCAACGCCTTTTCACCAAGATCGCTTTGAAATCGTTTCCAGTCCTGGACAACCATGAGCACCCCGATAAGGAATCCAACACTTGTGACGACCGCTGTTATCGTGAGGGATAACTTTATCGCCAAGGGCCATGACTTCGTCTTCAATACTGGCATCAGTGTCCTAATAGATCAGTCGGTTTGTACTATGGTATGACTGGAAACTGCTCTTTGAACTGTCGCCTCCAAAGCACGGATTTCATTGAACAACGAATCGGGATAGTGACCAAAACCATCCAGTTTGAGTTTGCCCAGCAATTCTTTTCCGCTTGTATCCTCATCCATATTCTCAAGCGTCTTCTTCATCTGCTGAACCGTCTTGGTATCTACGCCTAACCGATAGACAACGGGGGGGAAACCAAAGCTCTGAGATTTTTTGATTATTCGGGTTTTTTCGGTAATGTGCGGCTGGAAGACGGCGATGTATTCCCATATATAGGAATCGACCGCACCGCCGTCCGCCACCTGTTCGGCAACGGCTTGTACCGTCTCAGCATGATTGAAGGTAAAAAAGGTCTGTCTGAAAAAGCCTTCCGGTTTCTCACCTTTTTTTGCTATCAAGGCAAGGGGATAGAGGAAGCCCGAGTTGGAATCGGGATCGGAGAAGGCGAAGCTTTTCCCGTTCAGATCACTGAATCTTGTATAGGGACTGCTCTCATGAACGATGATATACGAATGATAACTTGGTGATCCACGGTATATGGGTACAGCAAGGAGCTGAAGGGATTCCGGGTCTCTTGTCTGGATGTAGGGGTAACCGCAGATCCATGCGAATTCAATACCCCCCGACTCCAACAGATCCATTACCTCTCGATACGACTTTCTCTGCACGAACTCGACCTTGCGACCAATTTTCTCTTCCAGGTAACGGCTCCACTGATCCAGAAATCTGAGATTTTCAGTGGGGACTACCGCGGTCAGGCCGAAACGGACAGGCGTAGCCGTATCCGCAGCATGAAGCGGAAAAATCCAGAAAAGCAATATTACAAGGGTCAATCGCATATGGGTTCCTCAAGCGTATAACTTCTCGGGGATTCCGCTATATGTCACGGCGCCTGCATTGCGCCAAACAGCATCAACTCCCTGGTGAGAACAACGGCCAAAACTGGCAACAGATTCCCGTGCATTCAATATTGTTATTCTGCAAGGATAGCAGAATCTGTTGTTATACCTGGTGTTGTTTTTTCAATCGATGCTTTCACTTTTCGCATCCAGGTGTGCCGCTCTACCTTGTTGTCATGTGATGAGATCGATCTTGGCATCTGCATTTGAATCAATTTGTTACCCACCGGTAACACGCCCCGCCAACTCCTTGATACTAATGGTATGTAATTAAAGAAATTTACATGAATGTGAACGAATCCAACCGAAATGTTACCTCTGGGTAACAAATGCCGGGACAGAACCGCCGCTTCCATAATTTCTATAACTATTTCATACAGTTGAAATTTGGAACAGCATTTGCTGGGTTGCTAGGGATTATTCTGCAACAACAAAAAACGAACGAGCACAATCTGCCTGGCCCGGGGGAAAAGTGGGTAATGAACAGTGGCGCTGGAATCAAACTAAGAGTTACCTGGCGACTGGTATTGCTGGTTTTCACCGCGGCAATCCTATTGCTGTTAACAGCCTGGAGCGGTGTTGAGTATTACACCTCACAGTCATCCTTCTGTGGTGGCAGCTGTCATACCATGACTGAACAATATGAAGCCTGGATGTCAAACTACCACCACAAGAGCAACAACCCTGATGGCATGCAGGCAGAGTGTATCGATTGCCACTTTCTTCCGGGTGAAAACCACTCATTGAAGGCCAAGTTCGAAGGATTGCGCCACCTTGCAGCCTACCTTTACGATCCCAACGCTCCACTACCCATACGTCCGGTCATCCCGGATGGCGCCTGTTTACAATCTGGCTGCCATGACCGCGAACAACTGGCGTCGCTGGAGATGCAGTTCACAGAGAGGGTCCGTTTCAAACACGGTATTCACTTCAGCGACAAGGCCCTCGACGGCCACCAAGTCACCTGCGATACCTGTCACTTCAAGACAACGGAGAAAAAGCATTTCGAGGTCCCCGAAGAGATCTGTTTTCTTTGTCACCTCAAACTGGAAAAGCCCACGCTTGACAAGGCGGAAGTCGACAGTGGAGCGATCAGGAAAATAACCTTTGTCAACAAACCGGCCATCGACTTCAACCAAGGGGTCTCCCGCTGTGACATCTGCCATACAATCCCTACACGTTCGCTTCAAAGCCAGCTTCAGGCGGACGATCCCGCCAGCACCAAAAAGCCGATTACCCACCAGACGATACAGGAATCAGAGGTAGCCTGTGAGAGTTGTCATTTCGAGGTAGTGAGTGGAGAGGGAGAGATTGATACCGGAAATGTCGTCTCCAATGGCTGTCTTACCTGCCATAACAGAAGCCAGACCTTGCTCGCAGCCGCAGGTGATCGCGAGCTCATGCATGGCAAGCATGTGCCTGACAAGGCCGACTGCTTCGATTGTCATAGTGTGATCGAACATAGGAACAGAACCGATCATCTTGATTTCGTACGCAACGATTGCCAACTCTGTCACGTTGACCAGCACAAGTATCAAAAGCTGCTGCTTTCAGGCTCTCCCGTTGACGAGGATATCTCTGGCGCCCCCCATCTCATGTACGAGGTCAACACAAACTGTATGGGCTGTCACCTCAAAAAGACAGTCAGCAAAGGTCATGATGTGCGAACAGCATCAGGAGACACCTGCGCCGCCTGCCATACCGAGCAGCACAAAAAGATGCTCAGCGACTGGAAAGACACAATGACCAGCGAGATAGCGGACGTGGAAGAGATCGAGAGGGAAGCCATGGAACTCTTCACCGAGCTAAAGAGCAACCTGGACAGTGAGAGCCTGACCCAGGCAGAGAGCATGCTCAACAGGGGTAGCGAGCTTATCAACATAGTACGCGTTGGAAACGGAGTACACAACAAGAAGTACGCAGTAAACATTCTCGATGGCGCATTCGCAAATTTCGAAGACACCATTGAACTGTTGGAAGAGTCAAGCAGTAGCGACGATCTTGCAGAAACCACACAAACAACTGTAGCGGAGGGTGAGTAGATGCGTAGGAGAATACGATATGAGTGACAACAAAACACCAGACATCAACCGTCGCAAATTCCTCAGTGGTGTGGGCACAGCCGCGGTGGGCGCTGCAACCTTGGCGACGCCACGAGTGAGTCTTGAAGCGGCTCAATCAAAGGCGCCCCGTTGGGCGATGGTCATGGACCTGAGGCGCTGCATAGGCTGCAGGGCCTGTACAGTCGCCTGCAAATCGGAAAACAACGTCTCACTGGGCCGCTTCCGGGCAGTCATCCAAGAGAAAACCATGGGTACCTTTCCAAATACCAAGAAGGAATTCCTGCCCCTGATGTGCAATCACTGCGAGGGCAATGAGAAAGATGGTGTTCCTCCTTGCGTGAAAATATGTCCGGAGTATCCAGGCAAGCGGGCCAAGTTCAAAACAGCCGACGGCAAGACGATACGTTATCGCACAGGTGCGACCTATAAACGTCCTGATGGCATGATCCTGATCGACAAGGAAAAATGCATCGGCTGCGGCAAGTGCCTCGATGCCTGCCCTTATGGGGTGCGTTCATTTGATCCCTTTGTCAAAGCGGGTGGCGATCCGACAAAGCAGGCCGCGGACAAGTGCGATCTTTGCACGCATCGTGTCGATAACGGAGTAGAACCCTCCTGTGTCAACACCTGCCAGGGACGTGCCCGTATTTTCGGAGATCTCAACGACCCTGACAGCGAAGTATCCAAGCTTGTGAAAGAGCACAACCTGGCCAAGGCGGACAATGTGCTGCTTGCGGAAGAGGGAACCAATCCGCATGTGTTCTACATCGATCCCGACAACATCCTGAAGAGCCTCTATACAAAGCGAAAGAAGGGCAAGCTGGACCACTTCGTGGATCAGATTCCATAGCTCCCTGTATGCCTGTATCGAGAGAGGAATAGATATGAAAAAGCTAAATCGTCGTGATTTCATGAAACTGACCGCCGGCAGCGGCTGCGCAATCGCCGCGGGACTGGGTTACAGCCAGAGCGCATTTGCCGGATCGCTTAAGCTAGAGGCAGGCGGCAAGGACTTTTCACCCACAACTGGCAAGCAGAGACAGGCGATCCCCACAGCCTGCTGGCAGTGTGTGACCCGGGACTCGATGATCGGCTATGTGGAGGACGGACGCCTGGTAAAACTCGAGGGACATCCCGATTCAATACGCACCCTAGGCAAACTCTGCGCCAAGGGACAGGCCGGCATCAACCAGGTCTACTTCCCTGACCGCATCCTCCACCCGATGAAACGGGCAGGCAAACGCGGTGAACACAAGTGGAAGCGGATCTCCTGGGACGAGGCCCTCGACCTGATCGTTTCCAAGCTTAAACCCCTGCGCGACGCAGGGACCCCCGAACTCTTCATGTATCAGTACGGAAGACACAAGGCGTCTCAGGCCGCCACCATGTATGACTTTATGCAGGCCTACGGCACCGGAACCATCGGCAATCACACCTCTGTCTGCGAAGCGGCTAAATGGGTAGGTCAGGAGAGCCTGTGGGGGGGCATGTACGACAACTGGGATTATGACAATACCGATTTCGTGGTGATCTTCGGCAGCAATCAGTTTGAGACCCATACCAACCACATTCCGACCGCCCAGCGCCTGATCCGCGCCAAGGTGGAACGCGGCGTACCCCTATACGTCTTCGATGTGCGCCTGACAAACACGGCGGCCAAGGCCGACCGGTGGGTTCCGATCAAAGTTGGGCATGACGGACTGGTGATGCTGGCGATGTGCAACGTCATCATGAATGAGAAGCTCTACCGGAAGGAGCACTTCAAGTTCATGCGTGTCAGCGAAGACTACAAGGCAACCGTCGAAGAGAAGATCGCGGCGGTAAAGAAAAATGTCGCCGACTACACCCCCGAGTTTGCAGAGAAGCACAGCGGCGTGCCTGCCGATACCATACGCGAGATCGCCCGCGGTTTTGCCAAGGCCAAGTCTGCCTGCCTGGTCACCTACCGTGGCACGGTAATGCACTATCACGGCGCCGATCAGGAGCGGGCGGCAATGCTGTTGTCGGCCATCACCAACAATCTCGATCGTCCGGGCGGTCGTGTCATGGGTGTTGGCGCCGGCTGGAAATCCCCCTCCTCCCCCAAGGCGAAGGTCCACAAAACCCTCCACGTCAAGGATGGGTTTCCGGGTGAAGCGGCCTACCCGACTCACCACGTAAGCCACCAGGTGCTGCCGATGATCAAGGATGGCGGCGCGGGTCGCCCGAAGGTCTACTGGTGGAGTTGCTACAATCCCGGATTCATCAATGGCGACAACAAGGAACTGCAATCGATTCTTCAGGATGAGAGCATTATCCCCTTCCTGATTACGACGACCATCGTCTATGACGAGTCATCCCAGTATGCGGACCTGATCCTCCCCGACGTCACCTACCTGGAACGTTGGGATTGGGAAGACATGGTGTCGGCAAACCAGATTGCCGAGTTCTACATCCGCCAGCCATTGGTGAAACCGTTGGGCGAAGCACGCTGCCAGGGTGATGTCTGGCCCGAGCTTGCCAGGCGCATGGGTTTTGAACTGGCTTACTCGAGCAAGGAGGACTTCGTACGCCAGTCCTGCGAGATGACACCCGGGGTGCGCGAGGCCGGAGGCTTCGAGTATATGAAGAAGCATGGGGTGTGGCACGATCCTAAAGCCAAACCCAACTACGGCTTCTATGAGACCAAGGTCGACGTATCCGGCGATGGCGTGATTCTCGATGAGAAGACAGGGGTCTATTGGAACTGGAAAAAGGCGGGTGTCAGCAGTGAAGCCGAGGCCAAAAGCAAGGGTTACCTGGGCACTAAAGGCGCAAAAAAGGCCTATGTCGCGCAAAATATCGACGGCACGGCCTACCTGGCCTACCCACCCAATACCAAGTTTGTCAAGGCAGGTTATCTCGACTTCTATTCTGATAACTTCGCCGCCAAGGGCTTGCCGGCATTCCCAGCCTATACGCCGATTCCGGAACATCAGAAGATGGCGGATGATGAGCTGAATCTCACCACCTACAAGGTGGCGGTGCATACCCATTCCAGGACCGCTCACTGCAAGTGGCTCACCGAGATCAAGCACGACAATCCAGGCTGGATCAATACCAGGACGGCCGATGAGCGTGGCATTAAGGATGGCGACAAGATCAGGGTCTACAATGCCATGGGCGAGATCACCACCACCGCATATGTCACCGAGGGCATTATTCCGGGCGTGATTGCGATATCGCATCACCTGGGTCGCAAACACTCGGGTGTCTATGGCTCGGGCAACAGCTCTCCCACACCGGGCGGTGCCGCGGCTGACCCTGATGTGAAGAACATATGGTGGAAAAAGCATGGCACTCACCCCAACGCCATCATCCCCAACTCATCCGATCCGATCAGCGGTACCCAGAGATGGATGGATACCGTCGTCAGGGTGGCCAAGGTATAAATTGTCTGTACTGACAGAGGAGAGCCGAAATGGGAGCCGACTGGAATAGAATGGCCGATAACGCCAAATCAAGGAGCGATATTTACGGGTTATTGACTCTGGTGTTTCGGCGGGAACCCAGCGAAGCCTTCATCGATGAACTGAGGAGCCCCCGCTTGTCGAGTGCCTTCTCGGACATAGGCCTGGAACTGGGCGGATCATTTTACAGCGAACCCGTATCAGCCATAGCCGATCGACTGGCGCTTGAATTTTCGCATCTGTTTATCGGTCCTGGACGCCATATATCCGCCCATGAGTCGATATTCGCTGAAGTTGACGGTGATTCGGGCAGTCTGTGGGGCGCCAAAACCGTTGAAGTCAAGAAATTCATCGAGACAACCGGACTTGACTACGCCTCCCGGTTTACCGGACTGCCTGATCATATCAGCGTCGAGCTTGAGTTCATGGAGAAACTGACCCGGTGGGAAGCCGCAAAATGGACCGAGATGGATCGCGCAAGCGCGGAGTACTGCATGTCGGTCCAGCGCATGTTCCTGCAACGGCATCTACTGGCTTGGATACCCAGTTTCTGTGATGCGGTTATGGCGCAGGCAGAGATCCCGTTTTACCGGGAAATGGCTGAATTGATGAGAAATTTCCTCGAACTCGAAGAGCAGAGCCTGGCAGTTGAAACAGCCGCCTAGTTCACCGGCACAGTTCATCACACGGAAACAAATGCTCCGAAGCATTTTGCCGACCCGAAACGCCTCCTCACCTAAGGCGTTTCGGGTCATTTTTTTGATCCATATCGATCGCGCAGAACAATCTCCTGATCAGGCATCATACCAAGCTCTCTGCCTTCCCTAACAGCGAAACCGGCCGGCGCACCCAGATTCATCCGGTATGCCGCCCACATCGTTCCAAGCAGTTCCGCTCTTGGCGCATAGACCAACAGCATTCCATGGCTGGCATCCACGACATGTTGAGTGAAATCTTCGACATCCTCCCGGCTTGGCAGGTTACCCGGGACCGGTATGCTTATATAGCGCATACCAAGCGCCTCGGTTTCCTGTCGATGGAGGCGGGCACTTTTTTCCGGTGTCCCGAGATCGATTACGGTTTTGAATCCAAACGCGTGCAGTTCCGCAATCCGATTGAGGGGACGCCCCATGGTCGCCTGCAGATAAGGAATTGCGCGACCGGGGTCAGGTATCGCGATACCATAGCCCATCCGCCCTGGCAGCTTTGATGAATGCTGGGTTATGACTTGGGGCAACACTTCACCATCCGGGGTAGTCAATATCTCGCTATCATCCCGATCGACTTCACCGTCACCCCACCAACCGCATGCACTGGCATGCCCAGGAGATGTGAAAGCCGTGCAGAAAAGAACCAGTGTCGTGATAAATCTCATTTGAATTTAACGCTGCAAATCATTAATGACCGCATACGCTTGCAATAGATCAAGCGCGTATCCCTCTACTCGTACAGTTTCGCCCAGATATCGCCATAACATCAACACGGCATCGATTTAGGGTTCATAGCTATATGCACCCGCCTCGTACTCTGTACCCTGGTGACGACTGGTACCAAGGTCATTGCCAGGAGCGGTGAGTATGGGCAGTGGTGACAGGAAGCCCCAGGGTACCCTATCGGCCAGGACAATGCCTGAACTCAGTCTGAAGCTAAAAACCCCTTGTCCTTATCTACTCTATATCGGTACGCTTGATAAAGGGTGACGCAAGCACAGGCAACACGAACAGCAGTATTACCACCCAGGTAATGGTGCCATATCCCTCGGCAATCAAATCAATAAGACCGAATTGAGAGACGGCAACACCGATGACCACGAAAACCAGTGCCACCGTGAAACGGCCCTTCTTGGTCAATTCGATTGTCACGGCCAGTCGGTCATTGAAAGAGTGAACGAGACCTGCACCGGTCTCAATCAAGGTCCCAAGCAATACAATTTGAAAGAGAAAGGTCAGCCACGGAGTATCGATCTTGGCCAAAAGCGCCAATGACGGGACGGTCTCAGAGAGAACTTCCGGGTACAAGACCAGCAGCGATGTGAACAAAAGCACTGCCGGAGTTATCGTTACAAGTCCGCAAAGAATACCCGCGATATAGCATTCTCGCCGATTCTCGAGCAGGGTGAGGGTAAAGAATACTGCAGGCAGCGACGCGACGTTGTATCCCGCGTATTTCAACCCGGCGACGAGCCACTCCTCGGATGCTGCGGTCTCGGAGGAAAAAGGCAGTTCACTTGCAAACAATTGGCTAAGAGCGAAAGCGAACACCAGCGCATAGGTGGCATATAACAAGGTACTCCAGAAAGAGAAGGCCTTTTTCAACCACTCTGCCCCTGCGCCGACTGAGCCGATCATCCAAAGACCGAAGACCGCAGTCCCTGCAACAAAAGGCAGACCGAAAAGGTTCGCCATTAACTCGGCGCAGGAGGCAGCGACAACCGCCGCCACTAAAACTATGATGACGATATAAACAAGCTCAAAAAGGATCCAACCTCTACCCAGGAGATTGTGAAAGAAATCCTTATAGTTGTAGCTCCGGGTTCTGCGCGCCATGTCAAAACTAAGCGCTGCCACCAACATCCAGATAACCGCGGTGACTCCCATCGCCAGCAGGCCTGACAAGGGCCCGACCGTCATGAAAAACTCGACGAGTTCACGGCCTGTACCGTATCCACCGGCGATCACAATGGACTGAAATGTAATGGCGGGAATAAGGTATTTCAACATCGAACTTAAGCAAGGATAAAATAAACAATCAGCGAGTGACCTGCCTGCTATCTACGCATGGGAGACTTGGATTGGCGTTTGACAGTCTCCCTGTTCGATTACTCATACACCATATTTTATTAACTTACCAGACACACGCGTGTGTAATGCAGGTCCATGCGGATAGGCCACTGGATTGAAGCCGAGATGGCAAGCCGCCGCGACTCCAGTGGAGGTTATTGCTTTTGCGTCACCGCTTCCCGATCTAACTCTGGCAATCCAATCGAGAGCAAGGCTGCGATAAGCACAAACCCCGCCGACCACCAGAGACAACCGGTGAGTCCGTCGAGTTGATAGACCAGCCCCGAGAGCACCGTGCCCAGCAGCCGTCCCCCGGCATTGGCCATGTAGTAGAAGCCCACGCTCATCGCCACCTTATCGTGATCGGAATAGGCCAGGATCAGATAAGAGTGGACCGCGGAGTTGACGGCGAAGACCACGCCGAAAAGGATGAGACCGATCACCAACACATAATCCGCGGGCCAGCCAAGCTGCAGGCCGGTGGCGATGGCGATGGGAAACAGGGCCAGGAGAAAGGCCCAGAGTCTTGCCGTGCCGCCGCCGGGACCATGGCCGTGGTGGCTGCGTCTGACCAGCCTCGGTACGCTGGCCTGGACGATACCGTAGCCGATGATCCAGATGGCCAGGTAACCGCCTACCTGGGTGAAAGACCAGCCCAGCACTTCGTAGAGGAAGACCGGCAGGCCCACCACGAACCAGACATCGCGGGAGCCGAAGAGGAAGAAGCGTGCCGCCGAGAGCCAGTTGATGGCAGCGATGTTGGAGAAGACCTGGGTGAATTTCGGCTTCGATTTCATCTTACCCAGTCCCCTGGGCAGAAGCAGAGCGGTAACGATCAACACCAGGAGCAGCATCGCTGCCAACACCGCCAGGGCGCCACGGAATCCGATCGATTCCAGCAGTGCGGCACCGACGAAGTAACCGCCTCCTTTGAGCGCATTCTTAGAGCCGGTCAATACCGCCACCCATTTAAAAAGCTTGCTCCCGCTGCCGTCCCTGACCATGGTTTTCACCGATGCCTTCGCCGACATCTTGTTGAGGTCCTTGGCGACACCCGAGAGGGCCTGGGCGAACATCACATAGATGACAGAGAGCCAGGGGTCGGGCACGGTTAGCAGCAACAGCGCCACCACCTGCAGCCCCATGCCGATATGCATGGTCAGGTTGAGGCCGATACGCGCCCCCAGCCAGCCGCCCACCAGGTTGGTGACTATGCCGAAAAACTCGTAGAAGAGAAACAGCATCGCGACTTCGAAGGGGGAGTAGCCCAGTAGATGGAAGTAGAGCACCACCAACATGCGGATGGCGCCATCGGTGATGGTAAAGGCCCAGTAGCCGCCGGTGACCACCAGGTAGTTGCGCAGACCCTGATCCATCAGAGACTGGCCACAACCTTGCGCGTCAGGTCGACCAGGCGATTGACATAGCCCCACTCGTTGTCATACCAGGCATATATCTTCACCAGGGTGCCGTCGACCACCATCGTGGAGAGGGCGTCGACCACGGATGAGCGCGATTCATTGACATAGTCGACGGAGACCAGAGGGCGCTCCTCGTAGCCGAGGATACCCTTCAAATCGCCCTCCGCCGCAGTCTTGAAGTGGCCGTTGATCTCCTCCGCGGTGACATCCCTGGCGGCCTGGAAGACGAAGTCGGTGAGCGAACCGTTGAGCAGCGGCACCCGCACCGCATGGCCATTGAGCTTGCCCTCGAGTTCAGGAAAGATCTTGGTGATCGCCTTTGCCGAGCCGGTGGTGGTGGGAATCAGCGATTGACCGCAGGCACGGGCACGGCGCAGGTCCTTGTGCCCCTTGTCGACAATGATCTGGGTATTGGTGATGTCGTGGATGGTTGTCATGCAGCCCTGGAGGATACCGACCTTTTCGTGCATCACCTTGACAACCGGCGCCAGGCAGTTGGTGGTACAGGAGGCGGCGGTGACCAGGTGGTGCTTGTCCGCCCGGTAACGGTGGTCGTTGATACCGTAGACGATATTCAAAGCCCCCTCCGTGGGGGCGGCGACGATAACCTTTTTCACCCCCTGATCGAAATAGGCCTGAAGGGTTTGCGGCCTCTTGTGGTGTTTGCCGGTGGCCTCGATGACAATATCGCAATCGGACCAGTCATTGCCGATCTCAGGATTTGAGCTGTAGGCAAGCCGGTGCCCTCCCACCAGCAGGTCATCCCCCTGGGCATCGCACGCCACATCCCAGGTACCGTGGACCGAATCGAACATCAAGAGATGGGCCGAGCAGGCGGCGTCTCCGGCGATCTCGTTGATGCGCGCGAATGTAAATGACTCATCATCCCAGCCGGCGCGTAGCGCGAGGCGTCCCATACGGCCAAAACCGTTAATCCCAATCTTTGTGTTCAAAAGGAGGCCCCTCGTTATGAAATATCAGTGGATTATGTCTATCAATATAAGCCGCATCACATGGGTGCTGCAATCAGAAACCCATCCCTAGGTCAATCTGATTATCCAACACATCCAGATGCCGGATAGGTGAAATTCAAAAAAAGAGCCGGTATACAAGGGTTCCGGAGCCATACGAAGCAGCCAGGCGGTGGCTATCGGCTATAGAGGGATCCACGGGTTGAAGCGGATTTGCTCTCCTTATCTCACGCACCCTCTGTAGACGGCCATCTCGTCGAGGCAGCTGGAACTGTAGCCTTCGATAACATGGTGGCGGCTGGGGCAAATCCTGTTAACCTGGATTTAGACAGCTAATATCATACTAACCGAGTATTAGATCAGCAGACGCCCGTCTCTTGCCTGCTGCCACGGATTACATGACTCGGCGAGATTCTGTTGCGGATTTGTTTCAGTTACACGAGTGCTGGGATTGCCATCCCATGACAATTGGTTAATCGCTTTTTTACAGCTATAAAACATTGAGCGCCTTCAATACAAAACAGCTGATCGGCGAATTCTCCGGTGCGTTCGCGGATCTAGGCACCTTCCTGCCCATTGTCATTGCCCTGCTTTCACTGCATCTGGCCGATCCCTCCGGGCTGTTTGTCGGGTTTGGTCTGTTTGCCCTCGCCACGTCACTGATCTATCGTCGTCCCATCCCAATACAGCCGATGAAAGCCGTGGCGGCCATTGTCATTGCGGAGAATCTGGCTGCCGGTACCATTGCCGCCACCGGCCTGCTTCTGGGAGTAACGATACTGCTGCTGACGGTCACCGGGTTTGTCTCTCTCATCGGGCGCAAGATCCCCGAAACCGTACTCTCAGGCATTCAACTGGGTGTCGGCCTGATCCTTGCCTGGGCGGGCATAGAGCTGATCTTGCAGGAGCCCCTCACTGGCCTGGCGACGCTGCTGCTACTGCTGCTGTTACTGCCCACCCGTGTCAAACCCTTTGCCGCGATCCTGGTCATTATCGGCGCCTCCCTCTGGAGCCTGGCCACCCGATCCGATCCACTGCCTGAGATAACCACAGGCCTGTACCTGCCACAGTGGGTCGGCATCGAATGGTCCGATGCCTGGACAGGCATGGAATCGATACTGCTGCCCCAGCTTGCCTTGACCCTCACAAACGCGATGATCGTTACCGCCGTTATCGCAAGCCGCCTGTTCAAGGATAAGGAGCGGGCAATCACCCCGTCCCGGCTGGGTATGAGCACCAGCGTCCTCAACCTGCTTCTGGCGCCGTTGGGCGCCTTTCCCATGTGTCACGGTGCAGGCGGCCTGGTGGTACAACACAGATTTGGCGCGCGTACGGGCCTCGCACCCGCGATCTTCGGAATCACCTGCCTGACTGTCGGACTGTTACTGGGGCCGAATGCACTAAAGCTTCTGTTGTTGATACCCTTGGCGGCAGTGGGCGCACTGCTGGTTTATGCAGGTATTGACCTGGCGAAGAGCAAAGAACTTACCCAGGGATCCTGGGATGCGATAACGGTCATCGTCATCACCGGGCTTGTCTGTCTGTTGCTCAATGTTGCCCTGGGTTTGCTGGCAGGGATTGCCGCCGAATACCTGCGCAGCAGCTTCGGCAAGCGGTCATCGGCGTGAACAACCAGGCGAGTCGGGAGCCTACCACTCCCTCCTATTTAGCCAGTCGGTGTCTGCCTGTTCACGGCGAAGCCGTTGCATGGCATTCGGTTCAGTCCCTCGCCTGTTGAAGCAACGATCTCCCTGTTCCCAAACCGGCGCGTGGGAACAGGTCAATAAGCTCGCTGTTTATTGGCGAAAACCCGGGCTTGTCATTTCACCGTTATGGTTATCTTTTCGGATAGAATGGGCGGATTGAAGGGGATATGATCCTTATCCCCCAACACCAGTTGCAGTGTATGGGAACCCTTGGCCAGATCGATCGTCACCTCCGTCTGACCGCCGCCGAAGTGACGATGGTTGTCGTCCGAGGGCAATGGTTTGTCCATTGCCGGCATCTCATTCACATTCACCAGAAGATGGTGATGCCCGGTCTTGTCGCGATCGATACCCGCAGGTGCGACTCCCATGCCCCGTAATCCGAAACGAACATTGACCGGTCCGCTTATCATTTCACCATCCGCGGGCGAGATGATGTAGAGGTGGACGCCGTCGGGTGCAGGTGTGCCGGCGTTGATCAACGGGGAGCAGCAGGTAAGGATAAAGAGGGTTAAGGATAGTTTATATACACGTGAGGACATAACGACCCCCCAGGAAGTTGTTGATTTTGGCTTTTGACGGGCACTCCCCGATGTGCGAACCACAGGGGAGTCCCATGTGCAATAAGACAATCCAATTACAGCACATGTTGAACATCTATAACCCTGTAAAAAAGGGCATTTCGCATAGCTAACAGCTATCCTCGCCAAGGCCCGGGGTCTTCACCGGATAATCAGTTCCCGAGCCAGGCCGGAGCACGAGAAACATGAACGCCTATTCCTGTCGCCTGAGACAGGCGGGCCAGGCAATTGCCGGTCATCAAGGTTGGTTATGAATAGCTGTCAATAGCGTTGATTTGTGGACTACACGCACTTTTACGACTTCTTCGTACCCTCAACCAGGTGTTCGGCAATCAACTCGGTCAAGCTGATCACCTCGGCATCCATTTCATTGTCCTCTATCCCCTCTTCCAAGATAATCCGGCAATTGGCACAGGCCGTGACCATGGTATTGACCCCCGTCTCCGCCAACTGCCTTTTCTTGCGCTCGAAGACGCGTAGGCGCAACGGCTCGGCGCGTTCGTTGGCGCTGACACCACCACCACCGCCGCAGCACCAGTTCATCACTCCATGCTCCGTCATTTCGACGAAGTTCTCCGCCACGCTGTTAAGCAGGTCGCGGGGCTGTTCCACGACACCGCCGCGACGAACTATCTGACAGGGATCGTGGAGGGTCATGGGCGTGAAGCTTTTACCTTCGAGCTGCAGACGCCCTTCATTCTTTAACTGTTCAAGGAGTTCCAGGATATGCATGACCTCGAAGGGATAGTGACGACCGATGAGGTTGGGGCCCTCCCAGCGAATGGCGCTGTAGGCATGTCCGCATTCTGGACTGACGACATACTTGACTTCCAGTTCTTCCGCGGCGATTACAACCCGATTGACCAGTTCCGCCGCCGCCTCCTTGTTACCGATCTGGATGCCGCTGTTGGTGGCCTCGAAGGCCTTGCTGCTGATTGTCCATGAGACCCCCGCAGCTTCGAAGATGCGTGCGATACTCTCGATATATTCAGGAAAGTTGACTATTTCCATCGAGGAGAAGAGGGTCAGGTAATCAGCGCCCTTTTCGTCGATCGGAATCTCCAACCCGATAGCCTTCTCCACATGGGCGAGGGCGGCCTTGAGGGTCTTGAAGGTAACCCCCATGGGACTGCCGATCTTCAATGCCCGGATTGTCGCCTCCTTCATACCGTCCGGCGCATAACCGGCTACGGAGAAACCCTCGCGCTGTTTGCGAATCATATAGGTGATGTCGTTACCCACCGGGCAGATCATGGAACAGCGTCCGCAGAGGGTGCAGCTGTCGTAGACCAGGGTCTCCCAATCGGCGAAGTCCTGTTCAGTCAATGCTTCGTTGAGACCGAAGATCGCCCCCAGCTTGCCCCAGAAGGTATGCTCGCGACGCCATAGCTTCTTCATGGGTTCCAGTTTGTAGATCGGCGTGTAGCGCGGATCCTGGGTCTCGGTATAGAAGAGACAGGCCTCCGCACAGAGCCCGCAATGCACGCAACTGGAAAAGTAGGATGAGATCCGGGAATCGATCTGCTGGCGCAACACCTCTACACCCTGTTCGAACTGTACACTCATGGAACCCCCCTATCTCCCCTATGCGTTCACACCCTTGCGTCCCATGGTTGCACCGGTATAGCCGCGACTCATGATGAAGGTGAAGGTATGCATCAGCTTGCTGAAGGGAAAGTAGATCAGCAGCAACTCGGCCAGCAGCAGATGGATCAGGCGCAAGGCCTCGAAGGATTGCGCCAATGCCAGACAGCCGGTCAACATGACTAAAAACACCAGGACAGTACCCAGATGGTCGTCCAGATCAGAGAGCAGGCGGGTGACCGGACTGAGCAGACGATGTATCCACAGCAGCAGCAGGCCCAGAAATGCCAGCTCGGCTGAAAGAATGAAGGCCCAATGGGGCATTGCCGCCCAGCCGAATCCGGTGATTCGCTCGGCATAGAAATCGATGTGGGGTTGGGCGAAGAAGAGCAGTGCAAAAAGACCGATGTGGAACAGATAGCCTGCGATCTGCAACAGCCGCCCGCGGGTGGCGGCAGTGCGCTCATAAACCGAGCGGGTGATTATGGTGCGAATGGCACCGCTGGAAGCGCTCCCCCTGGGTGTCGAGAGATCGGGTCTGTTACCCGCCATGAGGATGGTGACGATACGCCAGGCGACACCGATCACGAAAACCGCCAGGGAAAAGGTCCATAAGGGCCCGTCGATGAACTGTCCAATCACTCCTCTGCCTCCCGCAGTTCTCTGCCCAAGGATCGATTGGCATCGGGATCGCTGAATCGATTCACCGCCTCGTTGGGCACCGCTTCTCCCCGCCTCTCCATCTGCGAGGCCCAATAGTCGTGATGCTCCTTGGCCCAGTTGAGGTCACAGTATCCTGTCGTCATGCCCTCGATGGCGCCCTGCATGCCGATGCTGCCGATATAGATGTGACCCATGATCACGGCGATCATGAGGATCGCACCGATGGCATGACCCACATGCGCCAGCTCCATCCACTCCCTGCTCTGGCCGAATATGGGAAAGATCAGAACCAGGCCCGAGGCGACGATAACCGAGCCCACGATGACCAACATCCAGAACATGCTCTTCTCGCCCATGTTGAAGAAGTTGGAGGGGACGTGTTTTTTGCCGATGATACCGCCACCCCGCAACAGCCAACTCATATCACCCTTCTGGTAGATGTTGCGGCGGACAAACTTCACAAAGACCAGTATCAACGCCACCAGGAACAGCGGCCCCATCAGGTTGTGGCCCTCCTTAGAGGCCGAGGCGATAACCGAGAAGAGTTCCTTGCCGAAAACGGGTATCAGCAGCGGCCGGCCGAAGAGAATGATCAGCCCCGTTATGGCGAGAAAGATGAAGATCGAAGCGATAAACCAGTGGATCAGCCGCTCATAGCTCGTATACCTGGGCAGCTTGCTGTCAGCTGTTCCCCCCTCTATCTTCACTTTGCCGCGTATCACATAGAACAGGATCAGGGCGACGATCATGCCCAGCAGCAGGTAGCCGGCGGCGGGAATCAACAGCTCCATGCGGAATTTACGCCATCTGTCGCCGTTGGCGTTGATCAGGACAGCCGAGTCGACGCCCCTTACCTGGGTGGTACCCCTGGCCGGCATGTCCCGCTGCCTGATATCCCGCCACAGATCCGCGGCGGGATTGAGTACCGCCGGCGGCGGCAATCCCCGCGTCTGTTTCGACTCGGCGAGGCCCTGCGACGGCAGCATCAACAACCAGATCAAAAGCAACGACCAGGCTGTGGTGTAACCACCAACGCCCGTGGGAGTTAAAGATAGCCTTGGCATCAATCCCATCTCTCGCTATTGCCGTTTATCACTCTTTGGCGCTGCTCTTGCCGGCGGCGTTGTAGGGCGCGCGGAAAGTGGCATCGCGATAGGAGACACCGCGGGCCATCACGCTCGCACTGCGGTTGATGATACGTTTGCGATAGATCTCGGAGATGGTATCCGCATCACCGGCCAACAGCGCCTTGGTGGAGCACATCTCCGCACACAGCGGCAGCTTGCCTTCGGCGAGTCTGTTGGAGCCATATTTCCTGTGCTCGTCGGAGCTGTTGTCGGCCTCCGGTCCGCCTGCACAAAAGGTGCACTTGTCCATCTTGCCACGGGTGGCAAAGGCGCCGTCCTCGGGAAACTGCGGCGCACCGAAGGGACAGGCGTAGAAACAGTAACCGCAACCGATACAGATATCCTTGTCATGCAGCACGACACCGTCCTGGGTGGTATAGAAGCAGTCCACCGGACAGACCGTGGCGCAGGGCGCATCAGAGCAGTGCATGCAGGCCACCGACAAGGAGCGCTCGCCCTCGTCGCCATCATTGATGGTCACCACGCGGCGGCGGTTGACGCCCCAGGGCACCTCGTTCTCGTTCTTACAGGCGGTGACGCATGCATTGCACTCGATACAACGTTCCGGATCGCAGTAAAATTTCATTCGTGCCATGAGTATGCTCCTCTATCCGGTTACGCTTTGCTGATGCGACAGAGACTGCATTTGGTCTCCTGCATCTGCGTCACTGAGTCATAGCCATAGGTCATGGCCGTGTTACAGGCTTCGCCGAGAACGAAGGGATCGGCCCCTTCCGGGTATTTACTGCGCAGGTCCTTTCCGAGGAAATGACCACCGAAGTGAAACGGCATGAAAGCGACTCCGGCGGCGACCCGTCGGGTCACCATTGCCTTGACCTTGATACGGGCGCCTTCGGCGCCTTCCACCCATACATCCTCGCCATCCCTGACACCGGCATCGTTGGCATCACGCGGATGCAGCTCGATGAACATATCCTGCTGCAGCTCAGCCAGCCAGGGATTGGAGCGGCTCTCGTCGCCGCCGCCCTCGTACTCCACCAGACGCCCCGAGGTGAGGATTATCGGGTAATCCTTGGAGTAATCCTTGGCCTGGATCGAACCGTATCGGGTCGGCAGGCGGTAGAAGGATTTGCGATCTTCATAGGTGGGATACTTCTCCACCAGGTCGCGCCGGCTGGTATAGAGGGGCTCGCGATGGATCGGCACCGGATCGGGGAAGGTCCAGACCATGGCCCTCGCCTTGGCGTTACCGAAGGGGGCGCAGCCATGCTTGATGGCAACCCGCTGGATACCGCCGGAGCGGTCGGTCTTCCAGTTCTTACCCTCCGCCAGTGCCTTCTCTTCAGGGGTCAGGTCATCCCACCAACCCAGCTTTTTCAACAGGTCGGCGGTGAACTCCGGATGGCCGTTCTTGAGCTCGTTGCCTACCGGGTAGGACCCCTCCGCCAGCAGGTTCTCACCGTTGCGTTCCACACCGAACCGGGCGCGGAAGTTGAGACCGCCCCTGGCCACCGGCTTGCTGGTGTCGTAGAGATTGGGCGTGCCCGGGTGGCCCATATCCGCCGTGCCCCAGCAGGGCCAGGGCAGACCGTAGTACTCACCGTCGCAGGGTCCCCCCTCCGCCAACAGGCTGGTGTAGTTGAAGGTGCCCCAGTTCTGCTGCTGCTTCTTCATCCGCTCGGGGCTCTGGCCGGTATAGCCGATGGTCCACATCCCCTTGTTGAACTCACGGGTGATATCCTCGATCAAGGGCTCGTCGTTCTCCACCTTGATGTGCTTGAACAGTTCGTTGGCGAAACCTAACTTGTTCGCCAGGCGATACATGATGGTATGGTCGGGCATGGACTCGAACACCGGCTCGATGACCTTGTCCCGCCACTGCAACGAGCGGTTGGAGGCGGTGACCGAGCCGTAGGTCTCGAACTGGGTGGCGGCGGGGAGCAGGTAGACACCGTCACGCCTGTCGTGCATCACCGCGGAGACGGTGGGATAGGGATCGATGATCACCATCATGTCCAGCTTTTCCATCGCCTTCTTCATCTCCTGGCCACGGGTCTGGCTATTGGGTGCATGGCCCCATAGGACCATTACCCGCAGATTGTCCTTCTGCGCAATATTGCCCTTCTCCTCGAGGACGCCGTCGATCCAGCGGGAGACCGGTATGCCCTTGGTATGCATCGGCGACACGTCCTTGCCCTTGGACTGCTCGTAGCTGCCCGTGTCGAAACGGCCGGTAAGCCAGTCGATATCCACATCCCAGACCTTGGACCAATGCCCCCAGGCCCCCTTCGACAGGCCGTAGTACCCCGGCAGGGTATGGGAGAGAACACCGAAGTCCGTGGCCCCCTGCACATTGTCATGACCGCGGAAGATATTGGTGCCGCCACCGGAAGTGCCCATGTTGCCGAGGGCCAGCTGAAAGACACAGTAGGCGCGGGTGTTATTGTTGCCGATGGTGTGCTGGGTACCCCCCATGCACCAGATGAAGGTGCCGGGACGGTTGTCCGCCATGGTCTTGGCGGCGGCATAGATCTGATTTTCCGGTATGCCGCTTACCCGCTCGACCTCGTCGGGGGTCCACTTGGCGATCTCCTTCTTCACCTCATCCAGACCGTAGACCCGTTGACGGATGAACTCCTTATCCTCCCAGCCGTTCTTGAAGATATGCCAGAGCATGCCCCAGATGACCGGCACATCGGTACCGGGACGCAGCCGCAGGAAGAGATTGGAATGGGCTGCGGTGCGGGTGAAGCGGGGATCGATGACGATAAGCTGGGCATTGTTCTGCTCCTTGGCCTTGAACACATGCTGCAACGAAACCGGGTGGGCCTCCGCCGGGTTGCCGCCGATGATCAATATCGACTTGGAGTTGTGGATATCGTTATAGGAATTGGTCATGGCGCCGTAGCCCCAGGTGTTGGCAACGCCAGCCACCGTGGTGGAGTGACAGATGCGGGCCTGGTGGTCCACATTGTTGGTGCCCCAGAATGCGGCGAACTTGCGGAACAGATAGGCCTGCTCGTTGTTGTGTTTCGCCGATCCCAGCCAATAGACCGAATCGGGACCCGACTGCTCGCGAACCTCTAGCATCTTGTCGCCGACCTCGTTGATCGCCTGTTCCCAGGAGATCCGCTGCCACTTGCCGTCCACCAGCTTGGTGGGATATTTCAGCCGCCGTTCACCATGCCCGTGTTCACGTACGGATGCACCCTTGGCGCAGTGGGCACCCAGGTTGAACGGGTGATCGAAGGCAGGCTCCTGCCCTGTCCAGACACCGTTCTCGACCTCGGCGATGATGCCGCAGCCCACCGAGCAGTGGGTACAGATGGTCTTTATCTGTTCCACCCGGCCGGTTTCGGCAGTCGCCGCAGTGGCCTTCTTCATCATGCCCGGGGCGAATCCGCCGGCCAGGGCGGCACCGCCCGCAACCAGGCTGGAGTTGCGCAGAAAGTCACGGCGGCTCATGCCCATGCCGCTGGAGGATCTCTCGGGGGAGTTCGATTCACGCCTGTTACCACTTGCCAGGTCGGAGGTTTTGTGCAGTTTCATTCAGGTATCCTCGAAAAAACTCAACTCACGGTGGACTTGTAATAGGCCGCAATGTGGGGGGTCAGACGGTAGCCCTTCTTGGTCTTGGGCGCTTCCTCATCCATCGATGCCGTGGTCAGGCCGGGGAGGCTGACTGCAACGGCCGTACCAACACCGGCGGTAGCCGTGCCACGCAGAAACGCCCTGCGTTTCTGATCTGGAGTCTGCTTTAGCTCTTTTTTCATGAAATTCTCCTGCGCTCGATTCTCGGTTCGGTACCAGCTGACCCATACGATCCCTAATGGGTGTGTAGTAAGCGTTCGTCCTAACCCGCCTTGGGATTTGCAATGACCGGTGAGCGCTACACAGACATGCTCAAATAGCGTTTCTCCATCGCGGCGAGGGCGGCGCCGAAGCGCCCCACCGCGCGATAGAAGACCGCGGTTTTCGCCTCACTCAGATCGGCGAAAAAGCGTTCCAGCCAACCAGCCATGTGTGATTCGAAGAAGTGAGACTGGCGTTCGAAACCGGCCTTCTCATCAATCAACATCGCCATCACCTCGCACAGCGCAGCGACGTGATCCTCCGGTTCCGTGACCCCCTCCCGGCGCTGGAAACCCAGTATGCTCAGATCGTCACGCAGTCGTCCCAGAGGCTTCTCCATCAGAAAACCTGTGAGATACCATGAGCCATAGGGCACCAACTCGCCGCGCCCCATTCCGATAAAAAGATCGTGGAACTCGGTCTCAACTGCTTCCGGCCGCGAGTCGCCGGCGGATAGTCCCAGCATCGACATCGCCAAGGCCATCTCGTCCCTGTTCGGCTCGACAGCCGCGAAACCCGCCACCCGATCGAGCATCACCTGGTCAGGCGGCTGCCTCAACAGATGAGCCAGCATGCCGTAGGCACCCTTCCGATATTGCTGCTCCTCGTCGAGTCCACCGGCCGCAAACGCAGGGTTCGCCGCTTCGGTCAGCTTGCTGTCCGCGCAGTCATCGTCAGTGTGGACAGCTTGGCTCAAATCGCTCATCACAACTCTCCTCAATCGTTTATATGTGCAAGCACTGGACCAGCCATTAGGGAAAAGAAATGACAAATAGGGCTGAATTCGACCTATTCCCCCGTTTTCGCCACTGAGTCGCTCTGTCCGAATGGCCTTCGATCGCTAAACAGTCGAATCCAGCGCGGTGTTATTGTCGCAGGCGTCCATCCAAATCCCCCTCCAGGGCCTCCTGGTCCTGCACGATATCGACGACCCGGCAGGCATCGCATAGGGTCAGGCGCCTCAGCGCCCGTTCACTCTGGAACATGTAGTGATCCTTGAGTTTGCTGTGCATCTTTTCGATCACCGAGCGGGTCGCGAAGGGTTTACCGCAGGCGGTACAGCGGAAGGGTTGCTCCTCGTGGAGCATACGCATCTGGTTACGCTTCTCAGCATCGAACAGCAGCCTCGGGCTACACTGGATCGCATCCTCCGGACAGATGCGGCTGCAGAGTCCGCACTGCAGGCAGTTGGCCTCGATGAAACGCAGCTGGGGAAGCTCGCCGTCGCCACTCTGCAAGGCCTTGCCGGGGCACGCACCGACACAGGAGAGACAGAGGGTACAGGCCTTCTCCTCTACACAGACGGTGCCGAATGGTGCGCCGCTACTGAGACTTGCCATCGGCTTGGCGCGCCTTGCCTGGGCATGGAGATGATCGAGGGCGAGATAGATCGATTGCCGTTTGCCACCGATCCCGGAGTAGGCCGCCGTCTCGATCTGCGGCATATATTCGGTCTCCTCCGCTGACAGATCCTCATGGCTCGACAACCTGATCGCCGTGAGGGGATAGCCCATTGCACTGAGTATTTCGCCTGTGATGGAGAGCTGTTCCCGCATCGCGACGGCTACCTTTGCCGGCATCCCGCCGGCATCAACCATTACCACCTGCCGGGCACCGTAGGCAAGGGCGCCGAGCCAGCTGTCCATGCCGACACTGGCCAGCTCCTCCACCGCCAGCGGTAGATAGTGGTCGGGGACCTCATCCGGGAGTGCCTCCGATGCGGCATGAAACACCACAACCGGGGATTGCCCTCCCCGCTCCCGGTAGACCTGCAACAGCCTGCGCAGCTGCTGCAAAACATCCTTCAGCGATGGATAGACATAACGGATTGCGCCGCTGGGACAGACGCTGGCGCACGCCCCCCCGCCCTGGCAGAGATAGCTGTTGACCTCTACGGATTCCCCCAGGCTGATGATCGCCTCGGCGGGGCAGGCATCGAGACAACGGGTACAGGCGGTCTTGCCGGAGCGGCCATGGGCGCAGATCGACTCATCGTAGTCATAGTAACGCGGTTTCTCGAATGTGCCGGTCATCTGCACGACCTCTTCGATCACGGCGGCGAGCTGATCCTCCTCGCCACTACTGTGGTAGTAACCGGGAGGGTTCATGCCCCGGCTTAACAAGGGCTGCGGGGAGAGATCGAGAATAAGATCCACGGCAAGGGTCTCCGCATTGGCACGCCCCGCCTCGCCGAGTGCAATCTTGAACTCGCCGAGATGGCCCGTGATGCCGATTTCCCTACCCCCCACCGGCACGACCGGGACACCCGGTTCCTCCATCCCCCGGGTGAGGACGACGATGGGACTGAGCCGATCGTTGAGCCGAGGTGCGATCTCCTGGGCGAGCTGATCGCCGAATACCGCGATCCTGCCCCGGGACTGATAATTCACCAGGCTGGTCGCTTCCACAGTCAGCGCATGCATGGCCTGCAACGCCTGCTCTCTGGCCTTGCGGTTGGTCCCGGTTCCATATGGTTCGATCGAATCACTCATGATGCCGCCTCGTCACTAGAATGGGTATGCGCCGCGGCGGCGGGCGGAGACACGCTGTCATCTCCGCCTTCATTGGCCGCTGTTTCCACCGCTCGATCCGCGACCGCTTCATCATCGCCTTCGGCCGCTAGATCCGCGGCTTCCGACTTCCGCGCCTCCTGTTCAAGCCGGTGGCGCAGATCCGCCGTCATTATGTCGCCGAGCTTTTCGAAGCTGGTGAAATCATCCGCGTAGTCATCGAGACCGTCGCAGACATTGAAAGCCGCGCTGTGAAAGAGCTTGCGCAGCGCCAACTGGCGCAGTTCATCGGATACCCTGGGTGAGAGAAACCCGCTGTAGTCTGAGCTGTCATCCAGGCTCTCCAGTGCTGGCATATCTTCATCGCCGGGGGGCAGTTCCTCTGCAACCTCCCCATCCCGTTCCTGCGGCAACTGGCGGGCGGCCTGTTTTCGCTCCGACCAGCGATTGTAGAAACTGCCGCTCTGCTCGGCGGTGATCTCCGGTGAGTCCTCAGATTTCATGCCTTTGCGACCTCTTATCCACTGATTTCCAGTCGTTGCGCTTGCGTTTGCTGCGCTGCTGCGGGGTGTAGTGCTTGAGGACGAAGGCCTCTGTCCAGCGATAAAGCTCTGCGGGAAGAGGTACTGTATAGACTGTCTCATCCCCCTCCAGGTAGGCGTGGGCCTCGTCGTAGCTGATGCTGACGAGGAAGGGCTCAGGCTTGCCCTGATCATCCATGTTCGCCACCACATAGCAGTAAGGCTGGGACGAAAGCAGGTTGTAGTAGTAGCTTTCACACTCATCCTGGTGCAACTTGAGGGTAAATCCGGTGTAGAGTAGGCGCGTGACCGATCCCTCCCGGTGTATCTGGCGCGTCTTGCCGACACTACCCCGTACGGCCTCCCCCGCAGCTATCAAACCGACAGCTTCCCAGCTGCTCTCCAACCAGGGTGAGTCGCTGGGCGACTGCTGCATGACTACAGATACATTGAATTGAGTAGGGTTATCACTCCCCCGCAAGGGGTCACTTGTTGTCGTCATGGTTTCAAACCTTGGGAGATCTTCGATGCAGATATCGCAAGTTGCATACCAACCCGGGGATCAGGCAGGAAACGCGCAAGATCATCATGACGGGAAAAGAATCCACAAAATGGATAAGGAGAAAATCAGGGCAAAATGTCCCGTTCGGGATCACCAAAGTGAGACATTTATGACCAGTTGTCACACTCTCGTGTCAGCCCAGATGCCCATCCCGATCCCGGAGCGGCGTACCTGCCACGCCACCGGCCGATCCTCATTGTCGTGGTTGCCGGCCGGGGCGGTGACCGGCAAGCGTCGCTCTAGCGACCTCCAGGCCCCGTCGGCAGAGGCCTCCAATCCGAGAGGGGGGTGCAGATCTCCCGAGCGCTACTGCCTGGGCTTTGATACCTCCTGGCCGTGTCATGGTCCGGTTGACTGCGGTAGGTACGTTATTTGCGTAGGGAACCTGAGATGCCCCCAATGAGAAGAAGCGTGAACAAAGCGAGCCCCAAACAACAGATCCCCTCCCCGTTGATCGATCGTTTCAACAGACGCATCAACTACCTGCGGATTTCTGTCACCGATCGCTGCGACCTGCGCTGTGTCTACTGCATGGCGGAGGATATGGAGTTCGTGCCCCGCTCCCAGTTGTTGACACTGGAAGAGCTGTATCGGGTGGGCAGAGCGTTTGTCGAAATGGGTGTGAGGAAAATCCGCATTACCGGCGGCGAACCCCTGACCAGGCGCGGGGTGATGCAGCTCTTCGAGACCCTTGGTGAACTGCAAGGCCTGGACGATCTGACCCTGACAACCAATGGTACTCTCCTCGGACGCTATGCCCAGGCCTTGAAAGACGCGGGAGTGACACGGGTCAACATCAGCCTCGACTCCCTCAGGGAAGAGCGCTTTCGCCGGATAACCCGGATCGGCGATATCCACCGTACCCTGGCCGGTATCGACGCCGCCCTCAAGGTCGGGTTCAAACGGGTCAAGATCAACTCGGTGATCATGAAAAACCGCAACCATGACGAGATACATGCCCTGGTTGCCTTCGCCGAGGAGCGGGGCATGGACATCAGCTTCATCGAGGAGATGCCGCTCGGAGAGACCGGCGATCACGACCGCGGGGAGCTCTACTACGCCAGCCACCAAGTGCTCGAGCAGCTGCAGCAACGTTATAAACTGCTGCCCACCACCGAAACCACCGGCGGACCGGCACGCTACTACCGGATCGATGCGAGCGATACGAGGATCGGTTTCATCTCCCCCCACAGCCATAACTTCTGTGAACACTGCAACCGGGTACGCCTTACCGCTGAGGGCCGGCTGTTGCTCTGTCTCGGACAGGAGCATTCGGTGGACCTGCGCCGCGTGGTGCGAGCCAACCCACTGGATGACGAGCCCTTGCGTCAGGCGATCATCGACGCCATGGAGATTAAACCCAAGGGGCACGAGTTCGATCTGACCGCGAAACCGGTGCTGTTCCGCCACATGAACGTAACCGGTGGTTGAGAGAGGATTATGCAGGGAGTAGAGACACAACAGCGTCCCATGATGTCAGATGCGGGACTCAACGCCGCGGTGGAGGCGGTCGCGATCGACGAATATGGCGAGGTCAGAGCGGGCCATGTGGCCGCGGAAAGGGCGCTGACCCTCTACCTGGACAAGCAGGAACTGGTCACCCTGATGACCCTGGGCACCCGTCCGGAAATGCTGGTGCTTGGGTGGCTGCGCAACCAACGGCTGGTAGAAAGTATCGACCAGATAAAGGTGATTCAGGTCGATTGGGAGACCGATTCCGTTGCGGTCACCACCCACCGGGGCGTGCAGGGGATCGAGGAGAAGATGGCACGCAAAACCGTTACCACCGGCTGTGGCCAGGGCACGGTCTTCGGTGATCTGATGGACGACCTGGAAAAGATCGAACTGCCACGGCGGAGCATACGCCAGTCGGTGATCTACTCCTTGCTGCAGATGCTCAACGAGCACAACCAGGTCTATCAGCGGGCTGGGGCCGTGCACGGCTGCGCCCTCTGCAGCGAGCAAACTATTCATACCTTCGTCGAGGATGTAGGCCGGCATAACGCCGTCGATGCCATCGCCGGCCAGATGTGGCTCGAGGCTATCGATGGCTACGACAAGATCTTCTATACCACAGGCAGACTCACCTCCGAAATGGTTATCAAGGTCGCACAGATGGGAGTACCGATCCTGCTCTCCCGTTCCGGGATCACACAGATGGGTTTGGAGTTGGCGAAAAAGGTCGGCGTCACCCTCATCGCCCGCGCCAAGGGTAGGCATTTCCTGGTCTATAACGGTGCGGAACAGGTCAGTTTCGATGCGGTGCCGAAGCCGCGTGCGCCGGGTTGGGGTTCACGACATGTCAGTCAGATCAAAAACCGATAGGGGGGGATTGTGATGGTAGCGGTGATGTCCCAGGATCAACATGTCTTCATGAACGTCAAACAGGTCGCGGAATATCTGCACCTGAATGAAAAAAAGATCTACGCCCTGGTCAACGAGGAGCGGATACCGGCGACCAAGATCACCGGCAAATGGCTCTTCCCCAGAGAACTGGTCGATCGCTGGATGCTCGACTCCGCACACGGCGGACTGATGACCAACAGACTGGTGATCGCCGGCAGTGACGATCCGCTGCTCTACCGTTTGATCATGACCTTCGCCAACGAGACAGGCTCCCATGCCCTTATCAGCTACTCCCCGACCGGAACCCGGCTCGGCCTGGAGTTGCTGCAGGCCAATCGCATCGATGCCTGTGGCATCCACTGGGGCCCCAACGAGGAGAGTCACACGCGTCACCCGGCGCTGCTGCGCCAATATCCCCAATATCGCCAATGGGTGTTGATACGCCTTTTCCGTCGTGAGCAGGGATTGATGGTAAGCCGCAGGATCGAACAACGGATGCTGAAACCGGAAAACCTGTTCGACCATGAGTTCCGTTGGACCATGCGACAGAGCGGCGCCGGTGCACAACGTTTTCTGCTCGAGGTACTCAGTAACTACGGTACCAGCGCTGAAAAACTGAATGCCGTCGGCACCGCCCTCTCGGAGCGCGAGGCTGCCGCGAGCATCGCCATGGACCAGGCGGATGTTGCCCCGGGAGCCCGCGCCGCCGCCAACGAATACGGCCTCGCATTCATCCCCTTCGGCTGGGAATCGTTCGACCTGACACTGCCGCGCAGTATCTGGTTCCGGCGCCTGTTCCAGGACCTCATCGGGCGCCTGCGTTCTTCCGAATCCAGTGCCATGGCAAAGGAACTGAGCGGTTATGACCTGCGTGAGACGGGAGAGCTTGTCTGGGGAGACGAGTAGTTGGTGAAAACCCACCTCGTTACCCACTATACTCACTCATGAGATGGGAAAAGTAGATCCCGAGTCAAGGATATGTTTTTGAGCCTGGCTCATGCTATGGCCGTGTGGAGTGGTTAAACAGACAAACCGATGAAGAGCGGCTATCTCACACTGGAGACTCATCCCGAACATCAGGGTATGGTGCGTGTCCTTGTCAAGGACGAGTTGCCCAACACCCAAGACGCCAGTTTCGGCTCACAAGTCCGCTACATAGCCCGCTTCAACGATATCGAAGCCGGGCAGATGCACCTGCACAACATGATGCACAATCACCTGGTCAATCTGGAGAACCATATCTATAGCATCGACCTGAACAAGGCGATTGCCGCCATCGAAGCCGACGATCTCAATCACGCACGGGTGTGGATAGACCCATCGCTGAGCGAGAACGACAAGAGCCTCATCGAGCAGCAGACCTCCAAGTTCAGACTGCGTCATAAACGGTGGAACAGTTTTTGGTTTTTTGTAGGCGGTTTCTTCATACTCCTGTTCTTTATCATGAGTACCATTGGTCCTATTTAAGCGCATGCGTACAGCGATATCGCGCACCTCTTGGTGGCGCGGGATATCTGACAGTACGGAGTGACGGCATCTCACGATCCCGCCAGGCGTGAAGCCTCCTCACAAAGGCGAGATCAACCGCCAGCCACGCTCCTGGCATACTCTTGATAGGCAGGAATCGCTATTGCAGCCACAATACCGAGGATTGCCATACCCGCGAACGCCAGCCCCCAGATAGACCAAAGACGCTGCACTCTTTGAAAGTGCTCGACGCTCTCCCAGCGCTTGTTCCTCCAGGCCCACTCCCGTCCCTTCACACCCAGGACGATAACCATCACGAATCCAATATAGGGTATGAGGGCCAACAGACCTATCCAGGTCCTGTTTCCGATGGCCCAAATCCAGTTGAACATAAATGCCCCCCAACTCCATCCCCTGACACCCTCAGGGATCTCCGCAGCATTCCCCATACCTGAACTGTTTTCCCCGGTAGACAAGTCGGCTTCAGGTGTAGAATAAATATCATCCATAGTTAACTACCTTGTTTTGTTCGAACAGGACTGGCGCCGAACGGAAATGCTCACTATATGCCGAGAAACCGTACCGCCACCCTGCGCTCTCTCGGACCATCCATTTCAAGCAACAGGATCGATTGATACTGACCGAGCACCAGCTCACCGTTCGCGATTGAGACCACCTCACCGTTTCCGATCATCATCGCTATCAAATGCGAATGCGCATTCTTCGGCTCATCGGGGGGTATATTTACACGAAGGTGCAAGTCGTCGTGCTTGTACGCCTCTCCCGGTGGCGCAGCCGACAAGAAGAAATTGCGGATATCTTCAAAAAGCCGTTCTTCGTTTTCATTGACCGACAGCGCACAGGTTGTATGCAGGGAGGTAAGTGTCACCATGCCTTGCAACAGTCCCGAATCTGCGAGCAGGGCTTTGACATTCTCTGTGATATCGACCACTTCGAATGAATCGCGCGTGGATATTTCCAGTTCTTTGTAATAACCAATCATAGGCTGTTTCTTGAGTTGATCTATTTCAAAATCCCTGTCGTGTTTACAGATTTCATCTGCAACCGGACCTGTATCGATTAATTCGGTTTCTTACATGGCAATTCTAAATAAACGCATGGACGATAAATGCACCAAACACTGATGCAAGGATACCACCCACACGACCATATGGCTCTGAAAAAGAGAGTGCCCATGAGATTAATCGTTTGAAGTTGGTGCGCCCTATCGATGCCAAAACAGTGGCGGCTATAATTGACAGCCAACCGATAACTTCAATTGCTAAAGGATATCTGGACAATTCAGATTGGAATACCAACAAGACCCCGAGAATCAACCGCACAGCCACCGCAACAACATGAAGATAGAGTTTGTCTGAATTCTCCCGAAGAGGAGCCAATACAGTTGCCGGAATTATCGAGATGATGATCCCGGCCAGGAAAATCAGCAAACCGAATACTATTATGATTTGGAGCATGCTTATTCCCAGTTAACCACAAAATAGAGCGCCAGAGCGCTTCGGCGTAGAGACCAAGCCCGGGAGACCAGCTTTGATGCGACTGTATTGAGACAACATCGGACCAGACCGCGAACTCGTTCTCACTCGGTTGGGTAAAATGAAAACGACGCCCACATGGAAACGAAAAGAGCTGTTTTACAATCGTACCGCTCGCCTGTTGGACCTTTACCAGTGTGTTTTCCAGATCTGCACTGTAGAATACTATGGGCGCGGAACCTAACAGCAAACCTCACATACATCGCTATCGCTCGCGCAATCTAGGCATCAGCTCCACAAGATTGCAGGGGCGCGTCCTATAGTCGAGCTGGGCCGAGATCAGTTTGCTCCAGCCGTCCATGCAGGCGCCGGTGGAGCCGGGCAGGCAGAAGATGAAGCTGCCGTTGGCGACACCGGCCAGGGTCCTCGACTGCAGGGTGGAAGTACCGATGGTCTCGTAGGAGAGAACGCGGAACATCTCGCCGAAACCGTCGATCACCTTGTCGAGCAGGGGCGATACCGCCTCCGGTGTACCGTCCCTGCCGGTGAGGCCGGTGCCGCCGGTGGTGATCGCAATCTGGATGTCCCCATCCGCGATCCATTTGGAGACCACTTCGCGGATGCGGTAGACATCATCGGGGACGATCACCTTGTCGGCCAGCCTGTGCCCCGCCTCCTCGAGCAGCGCCTTCAGCGTCAGACCCGACTTGTCGGTCTCTTCCGTTCTGGTGTCAGATACGGTAAGCACGGCGATATTCAAGGGTATGAACTGTCTTTCTTCGCTCATTGGTCTTATCTCCTTTGGCAGATTATCTTTGTTTTAAGGTTTGTAAAAATGTAGTGTGCGACTCGCCGCACCCTTTATTCGTTCCCGCACAGAAGCGTGGAAATAATGCGTAGGCAGGGGCCCTGCCCCATCAAACGGTTTTGGCATTGGTCTGATTGGCGGGGCATGGCCTCACCCCACACATCAATCGTACCTTGGCAGTACATTGAATGGTGCGGCAAGCCGCACCCTACAAGAGATATTTGCGTTCATTCGCGTTTATTTGCGGACTCATCCCCGGGCCTCTTCGCATAGACCTGGTCGAAGATCGCCTCGAGGCTTTCGTGGGTGCCTCTGAGCCCGTCGATCACCTCCTTGGCCCAATCGAAGTAGGCCTGCATTCTCTGCAGTGACCAGCCGGCGGGCGGGCTCCTGTTGATATCCCTGAGGTTGGCTATCTTGTCCGCCAGCTTGACCAGCCTCGCCTTGTACGACAGTCCCGGCGCATGTTTGATCTGCATCGCCTTGCGCTCCATCTTCGTCAGGGTGCCGTCATCGGTCACCTCCATCACAATGCCCGCGATGGTGGCACCGAACTCCGCCTCGATCTCCTCCACCGTGGTATCGGTATCCTCGATGGTATCGTGCAGAAGTGCGGCTATCAGGGTCTCAAGATCGGTGATTTCGCCTTCATTGACCAGTATATCCACCAGAGTGATGGGATGGTTGATATAGGGGGAGGCCTCGATATCCTTGCGCCGCTGATGGCGATGCTTTTGGGTTGCGAATGCAAGTGTTTTTATCAGTTGTTTCAGATCCTGGTTATTCATACTTCTTCTTGGATTGTCTATTCAATTCATGGAGTCTGCAGTCCGCACCTGTTTAGAGGTTCTCCCCCGGGTCAGGCCCGCTTCTTGTTTTCAGCAACCGTCAAATCCCGCTCTACCGTGTAGAACTGTTCCATTAGCGCCGTCTCATCTTCTTTAAATTCGGGCTCTTTCAGGAGCCAGACGCAGAACAGCGTTCCCCGACCAGGATCGGAACGCACGCTGATATCGCCGCCATATTTCTTGATCAAACCGTAACTCACTGACAGCCCCAAACCGGTACCCTCGCCGACACGCTTGCTGGTATGGAAAGGATTGAAGATCGATTCGACCTGTTCCTCCTCGATCCCCGCACCGTTGTCCTCCACCTCGATCACCACCCCTTTGTCATCCCAGTCCGTGGTGGTCAGGGAGATAGTCCCCCCGTGCTTGTGCAAGGCATGCACGGCATTGACGAAGAGGTTGACCAGGACCTGTTGCAATTCGTGGGGATTGATCCTGATCGGCTGTGTTGCCTGCAGGTTTAAATCTATTTCGAACTGTTTCTGTTTGCGCAGGTGTCGCACCAGGGCCAGGGTATGCTGCACCACCTCGTTGACATCGATCACCGATGGCGTCTCGGTAATCCGGTCTGGTCGTGCATATTGCAACAGATTGTTGATGATCTCCTTGACACGAAAGATCTGCTCTATGATCAGGTCGATTTCATTCTTCACCGGCGCCGCGCTGTCACCCAGCTCCTCCACCAGCAGATCCAGGTTACCCAACATCACTGCGGTGGGATTGTTGATTTCGTGGGCCACACCCGCGGTGAGTTCACCCAGTGCCGCAAGCTTTTCGGCCGCAATCAGTTGGGCCCGGGTTTCGCGCAGTATCTGAATGGTGGACAAGAGTTTCTCGTTTTTCAGCTTCAGTTCCGCGGTCCGCTCTTCCACCTTCTCTTCCAACTGATCAGCCCACTGCTGAACCTGTAGATTGCGCTCCTGCAGCAGGTCGAGCAGGAGATCGAACTCAGTCGCCAGGACACCGATCTCATCCACGGATGAGATCTTGCCGATGCGCTTGGTGTAGCCTTCCCGGGTCGCCCGTACCACCGCCATCATCATCTCGAGGGGTTTGAAGATCGATTTCGCGCCACTGATGGAGAGTATCGATGAAAACAGCATCAGTGCCAGGAACAGCAAAATCAATACAATCAATGCCTGCCACAGGGCATTTCGCGAAGGGGACTCCAGAAAGCCGGCATAGAGCATACCGACCCGTTCTCCGTTGACATCGATGATCGGCTGATAGGCCGAGATGTACCAGTCATTGACGACAAAGGCACGGTCTATCCATTTCTCGCCGTGATCCAATACCTGGGTCCGAACCTCGTCGGAAACCCGGGTACCCAATGCCCGTTGATTGGGCGTTCGCGGAACATTGGTGGTTATCCGTACATCGTCGAGAAACACCGTGACCGTTCCGATACTCCCCTTGGGCAGGCTGCCCGGACCATAGACCAGGTCGCGTATGGTGTCGACAAACTTGAAATTGCCATTCAGCAGCACACCGCCATCGAGCACTGCGATCACCTGGCCGCGGGAGTTCTTCACCGGATAAATGGCGCGAATCATCATGCCGCGATTTTCCACGCTCCGCTGTGTCGGCCGCGCCCGCGGTGTGTCGATAAGCGGTAGCTCAACCTGCTTGTCCAACCCGGATGACTGCAGCGCCAGCGCCTCAGCATTGAAGACCTCTATCTCCACCCGGGGGTATCCCTGCAGCGCGACCAATAACGAGGGTGAGGGGTGCCCCCGCTTAACGGCTTCGCCATGGGGGAGAAAGAGATGCCTGGCATCTGTCCCAAGCAGATGCAGATAACTGAAACCGGCAGCTTGGCGCAGCGTGTCAAGCTGTTCGTTGATGACACGGCCGCTTCTCGATTCGAGGGCGGTATAGAAGACGTGGGACTCAGCAAGTCTCCCCAGGGTATTCAGATAGTCTTCCTGCAGTCGATGGAAGTTGTCCTCCGCCACCGAGAGGTCGGTGTTGACCTTTATGAAGAGCTGCTCGTAACTGAACTGGGAACCCCAGTAGATGGCCAGGGCGAGCGCGATGGGCATGATTAGAAGTATCGGAAACAGCACCAGGGCCAACAGCTTATAACGCAAGCTGCTGCGGATTGCCTGGATGAATTTGAGTATTGGGTTCAAAGCACCAACTTAGAGCCTGTTAACACCGATCCGATAGGCCCTAATTGACGCCCCAGGCCTGGGTTTTTCGCTCCAGGGTCTTGCGCGAAATACCAAGCACCCGGGCCGCCGCGGACTTATTGCCGCCCTCGAGGTCGAGTACCTTGAGAATATGCTGTTTCTCTATCGCCTCCAACAACAGGGTCTTGGACGGATCGAAGGGAGCCGACTGAATGCCCGCGGCCTCTGAGCCCAACATGCAGAGACTGGGAGACTTGTTGAGTAACAGGCAACGCTCGATCATGTTTTTCAGTTCACGCACGTTCCCGGGCCAATCATAGTCAAGCAACCTGACCATGTCGCTCTCCCCCATCTGTGGCGGTGATATACCCAGCTCCCCGGCGAGGACCTCGACAAAGTATTTCACCAACAGGGGAATATCCTCCTTGCGTTCGCGCAGGGCCGGGATGCGCAGCGAGAGAACGTTCAAACGATAGTAGAGATCTTCACGAAAATCACCGCTGCGCACCTCCTGGTCAAGGTCGCGATTGCTGGCGGCGATGATGCGCACATCCACCGGCACCTCGCGGTTCGATCCGACCGGACGGATGGTCCTCTCCTCGAGAGCACGCAGCAGGTGGGCCTGCATGCTCAGCGGCATCTCTCCGATCTCATCGAGAAAGAGGGTGCCGCCGTTGGCGTAGGTAAAGAGGCCGTCGCGGGAGAGATGGGCACCGGTAAAGGCCCCTTTGACATGACCGAAGAGTTCGCTTTCCAGCAGCTCTGCGGTCATGGCGCCACAGTTGACCGGGACAAAGCTGCCTGATCGCCCACTCATTTCGTGTATCGCCCTGGCCGCAAGCTCCTTGCCGGTCCCCGATTCACCTTCGATCAGGATCGTGGAGGGCATCGGAGCGACCCGCTTGAGCACTTCGCAAAGGCTCTTCATCTGCTGACATCGCCCCACCATCCCCGAGCTGTCGTAGATCTGTTCCACCTGCCGGCGCAGTACAAAGTTTTCACGCTGCATCTTCTGCCGTTCAAGATAGCGCTCCACCGCGGTGATCATCTGCTCCATGCGGAATGGCTTGAGAATGAAATCCTCGGCCCCCGCGCGCAGCGCGGCGATCGCAGTCTCCATGTCGGCATGGGCGGTCATGAAGATCACCCCGGTGACCCCTCCCTGCTCGCGCAACTCTCTGACCCACTCCACCCCGCCGCGCTGTCCGGGCAGCCGGATGTCGGTAATGATGAGATCGAAATGGCAATGCTGTCTCAACTCTTCGGCGGTGACCACATCCTCGGCGGTCTCCACCAGGCCGAAATATTTACGCAATCCCTTCTGCAGAAAACTGCGTATCCCGGGCTCGTCATCCACGATAAGAACGGATGCCATGCGTACCGGCGCACCCTCCTTGACGAATGGCTGTTTACTGTCGATCCTCGACTCTAATTCTTCTGCTTTCATGTTCATCGGTAGTTGTTCCAGTCTTCAAGCTGCTTTCTACCTGAATCCGGTAATGCATTGTCAGGCTCGATTATGGGTCAAAATGACCCAAGTCTGTCACTCCCGGTTTGCGACCATTTGTCTCATCGATGGCAACCGATCTCCTCTGCATCAACTGCCTGATCGCCATTAAACTCCAGTTTATTTACTTTCTTCCCAATAACACTCATAGAGTAGACAAAAGAAAACCAGATACTACTTCATTTGCTGGCCCTGGCCGATCACTGGCTATTATGGCACTTCTTTTGCAGACGTTTGTAATCATAAAACAACAAACCGAGGCATTTACCCCCATGAGTATGCGTTTTATTTTACTTTCTGCCCGTTTTTGTATACTTGCCACGCTGTTAACTATTTGCACCAGCCACGCGGAAACTGTTCAAAAACAGACCATCCGCCTGGCAACAACAACCAGTACCGACAACTCGGGTCTGCTTGCTGATCTGCTGCCGGCCTTTACCGAGGCCACGGCTTATCCCGTTCATGTAATCGCCGTGGGAACAGGCAAGGCATTGCGCATGGGAAGGGACGGCGACGTGGATCTGGTGCTGGTACACGCCCGTTCAGCTGAGGATCGGTTCGTTGCCGAAGGCCATGGGGTAAAACGCTTCGGCGTAATGCACAACGACTTCGTCCTCATTGGGCCCGCCGAGGACCCAGCCGCCATCGCCAACGCCAAGGACGTGGTCTCGGCACTCAAAGCCATTGCCCAGCGACGTGCCGGCTTCATCTCCCGAGGCGACGACTCCGGTACCCACAAGAAGGAGCTCGGACTCTGGAACAAGGCCGGGATGAAACCCGAGGGGGATTGGTATCGCGAAGTGGGCCAAGGAATGGGCAAGGTGATACAGATCGCCTCCGAGATGGATGCCTACACACTCACCGACAGAGGCACCTGGCTCGCATATGAGCATAAATCGCCATTGCAGATCCGCTTCGAGGGAGACCCCCTGCTGTTCAACCCTTATGGCATTATCGCGGTAAGCCCGAAACGCTATCCCGATATCAATCATCAGGGCGCAAATGCCTTGATCAAATGGATGATATCCCCCGAGGGCCAGGAGCGAATCGGCAATTTCAAGATAGGCAACAACAAACTCTTCACCCCTGCAGCCGATGCCGGGGCGTTTGCCTCACTCAATCGTAACCAGTGATGGAATCCCTCGGCGACACCACCCTCGCAGCGCTTAATCTCCTGTTCAGTGGCAACCGGGAGCTATGGGAGATTATCGCCATCTCCTTCAGGGTCTCGGGTGTCGCGATCCTGGTAGCCACGCCACCCGCGCTGCTGGTGGCATTTCTCCTTACCTACAAGCGCTTTCCCGGACGCCGTCTCCTGATATCGATAAACTCCACGTTTCTCTCCGTACCCGCGGTGGTGGTGGGCCTGACTTTTTTCATCCTGCTCTCACGACAGGGACCCTTGGGAGAGTGGAAGCTGCTGTTCACTCAGAGCGCGATGGTACTCGGACAGATCACGCTCGCCTTTCCGATTCTGGTGGCGATGGGGCATTCTGCGTTGCAGGCCTCCGACATACGTGCCTGGGAAACGGCCCGTACCCTGGGAGCCAATCCGTTACGTGCGCTCTTCACCGTGATGCGCGAGGCACGTTTCGGACTGATGGCGGCGCTGCTCGCCGCATTCGGCCGCATCATCGCCGAGGTCGGCGCATCGATGATGCTCGGAGGCAATATTCTCCACTATACACGCAACATACCCACCGCAATCGCCCTGGAGTCGAGCAAGGGTGAATTCGCCCAGGGAATCGCCCTGGGTCTGGTACTATTGACCCTTGCATTCTCTCTCAACGCCCTGCTGCAACATATTCAGGGCAAGGGACAACCAGCCACATGAACGATCGAGCCGCTATCGATGTCTCCGCGCTCTACATGCGCTTTGCCAAACGGGCATTGCTGGACGGTATAGATATCACCCTGGAGCGGGGTGAGTGCGTTCTCCTCACCGGTGGCAACGGCGCCGGCAAGACCACCCTGCTACGCATCTTAGCGGGCCTGGTAAAACCCGACAGCTGCCGCATCGGCATCGCCGATGATGCCCCCAGATCCTGGCGTCGCTGCCGTGGCGATCTGCACAAACGCATTCTCTATCTCCATCAACACCCCTATATGTTCGATGGATCGGTGAGATACAACCTCGGTTATGCCCTTCCCCGCGGCCTGAACAAGCTGTCTCGACAGCTGCTGATCGACGCCGCAATCGAATGGGCCGAGCTCGACCGCCTCCAAGAGACACCGGCCAAATCCCTCTCCGGCGGTGAGCGTCAACGTGTCTCCCTGGCACGTGCCCGATTGAGAAACCCGCAGATCCTGCTCCTGGATGAGCCCACCGCCAATCTGGACCAGGCGGCGCGACAGCGTACCCTTGACCTGCTTAACTCATTTAAAGAGCAGGGTATTGCCCTGTTACTCACGAGCCACGATCCACTACACTTCTCATCATTGATCGATCGTCATATCCACCTCTATGAGGGCCGCTTGATAGACATTGAAGAGGAGAAGCTGATGTCGATGCCATCGCTTAACAACGAGACCGGTCTCAGGAGTACGGCATGAGCAAGCATGCAAACATCACGGCCGTGATTCTCGCCGGTGGGCGAGGCCGCCGCATGGGCGGGGAGGACAAGGGCCTGATCGAACTGAACGGCGAACCACTGATAAAACACGTGATCGCCGCCATAGCCCCCCAGGTAGGCCCCATCCTGATCAATGCCAATCGCAATCAGGCCCGGTATGAAGCCTTCGGCTATCCTGTTGTCGCCGACTCCCTGCTCAACTATCAGGGTCCCCTGGCCGGATTCATCACCGCCCTGGAAGCCATCGCCACGGAGGATATGGTGACGCTACCCTGTGATGGACCCTTGGTCCCCGGGGATATGGTCGAGCGTCTCTATCAGGCGCGACAATCGGCCAATGCGGATATCGCCGTGGCCCACGACGGCAAGCGCCTGCAGCCGGTTCACGCCTTGATACCCAAACGACTGAGTGAGAGCCTGCAAGGCTACCTCGACGGCGGCGACCGAAAGATAGATCTCTGGTATGAACGGCATCGGGTCGTCCATGCCGATTTTTCCGATATTCCCCGCACCTTCATCAATGTCAACACCCTGCAGGAGCGGGACAGCCTCGAGGGGAGTGCGGCATGATCGCATACCCGCTCCCACTGCTTGGGTTCAGCGCATTCAGCGGCACCGGCAAAACCACCCTGTTGACCCGGCTGCTGCCGATGCTGAAAGAGAACGGGCTGCGGATTGCCGTGGTGAAACACGCCAGCCATCTGTTCGAGATAGATCATCCGAGAAAAGACAGTTACGAACTGCGTAAAGCGGGAGCCTGCCAGATGCTGGTGAGCACCCGTGGACGCATGGCATTGATTTCGGAGTCGGATACCAGGCGTCCGGAGCCCGGGCTGGCGCAGATGCTCGGCTATCTCGACACCAGGGAACTGGACCTGGTTCTGGTGGAGGGTTTCAAGAATGAAGCAATCTATAAGATAGAGCTTCATCGCCCTGCCCTGGGCAAACCCCTTCTGTGTCATACTGACCCCTTTATCATCGCGGTGGCAACCGATGAACGAGTCCCCGCTATACCTCGCAGCCTGCCGATTCTGAACCTCAACGATCCACAAGAGATCGCAGGGTTCATCGGCCAATTCATGCATCGATATGGAGAGAACGGATTTAATGAGCAGCCAAGCCATCGGCTCCAGCGTCAGTTGTGCTGACCCGGAGGCACCCTCAACCCTCACCGTAGCCGCCGCCCGTGAGGCGATCCTGGAACACGTCAACCCGATCCGTACCAGCCTGAGACTGCCTTTACGTGACGCCCTCAATGCCGTGTTGGCAGAGGAGATCATTTCACCCATCGACGTGCCTGGCCATACCAACTCGGCGATGGATGGCTATGCCCTTGCCGGCAGCGATCTCCCGGATGACGAAACGAGGGATTTCACCCTGATCGGTACCGCCATCGCCGGCGCCCCCTTCAATCAACCCTGCGGCAGTAACGAGGTTGTTCGCATCATGACCGGCGCACCCATGCCGACGGGTACTGACACTGTTGTTATGCAGGAACAGACTCTGCTCATCGACGATCGCCGGGTGCGCATCGCCAAGGGCCACCGCGCAGGACAAAACGTGCGTCAGGCAGGTGAGGATATCGCCAAGGGCAGCGTGGTGCTGCAACCCGGGAGACGCCTGATCCCCGCGGATCTGGGTATCCTCGCCTCCCTCGGCTTTGCCGAGATCAGGGTCCGCAGACGCCCCCGCGTCGCCTTCTTCTCCACCGGCGACGAACTGCGCTCCATCGGTGAACCCCTTGCCGTCGGCGAAGTCTACGACAGCAATCGATACTCCCTCCATGGGATGTTGCGCAAGGCGGATGTGGAGTTGCTCGACATGGGGGTGGTGGAGGACGATCCGGCGGCACTAAAGGAGGCCTTCGACCGCGCCGACGAGGCGGCGGATTTCGTTGTCACCTCCGGCGGTGTCTCGGTAGGCGAGGCCGACTATACAAAGAAGATATTGCAACAGCTGGGAGAGATGCAGTTCTGGAAGATCGCGATGAAACCTGGAAGACCCCTGGCCTTTGGCAAGCTCGCCAACAGCCACTTTTTCGGCCTCCCCGGCAATCCGGTGGCGGTAATGGTCACCTTCTACCAGTTTGTGCTGCCCGCACTCCACTACCTCGCCACGGGAACCGCATACAGGCCCCTGACCCTACAGGCGATAAGTGGGCAGAAGATACGTAAGAAAGCGGGCAGGTTCGAGTTCGTTCGTGGTCTCATGCAACCCCTGGAGGATGGATCCTACCGCGTGGAACCGGTCGGGCGGCAGGGTTCCGGTATCCTCACATCCATGAGCCGGGGCAACTGTTTCATTCTCTTGCCCGAGGATTGTGCGGATGTGGAGAGTGGCGAGAGGGTGACAGTGCAGCCCTTCGAGACCCTGGTTTGACCGAGGCGCCTCAATCGCCCCTTTCAAAGCGCGCGATCAGACGCTCCACCATTTCCCAATCCTCGTCGGAGAGCCTGCCCTCCATGGCAGCACGCTCGATACGGAGAATGATCTTTCTTGTCTTTGCCGACAGCTGTATCCGTTCGCCCTTCAGCAAGAGATCCCGCAACGCTTCACTATCGTTTTCGGCAACGCGGTTGGGTGCGCTGCAGGTCTCGCGGAGCGTATAGTCACCCCGCTGGTGTTGCAGATCCATATAGCCATCCGCAAGGTCGAGGTTTTTCTCGATCCGCCGCGCCACTTCATCACCCATGTTTCTGCGTTCGGTGACCATCTGGCTGACATGGGCAGGGACCAAACCCGCCTCTTCGGCAAATGCGCGTTGAGAGCCGAAGCGGGCTATCTGCGCCAGCAGGTTAGCCTTTCGAATCGTCCTGATATTGACCATACCCGGATCATAGCAATTTGCTACGGAGTTTAGGAAGTACAAACCGTCCGTAGCGGGAGAGTCGCTCCTCGCCTCCGCCATGCCGACCGGGGAGTCAGGGGATAGGAGAGGATAAGGGCGGGTTTGGATTAGGCACGGCATCCTTTGGAGCGGAAGACAGATCTACCGTCCTCTTCCTTCACCGGCAGCTGGAAAAGCCATGCCTGCCGAATCAAGCATGCAGTTTCAATGAGTAGCCAAGAAAGAGACCCAGAGTCCGTGATATGCCTTAAAGATACCGCATATCACACACTCACGCTCAAACGGAACATGCATATCTATATGATTTTTATGGATATTTTTACTGGCATGTCTTTTGAATTATTGAAGGGACACTATAATACCGAGGATGAGGAGCATGCCGATGAAAAGACCAATACTGTTGAGCTTCCTGCTACTGGGACTGTCTCTCACCCAAACGATCTTCGCAGGCCCACGCGTTGTCGTGAGTATGCCTGCGATCCACTCCCTTGTAGCCAATATCATGCAGGGTGTGGGAGAGCCCAGACTCCTCCACGATCAGGATAATCACCTTGCAAACACCCTGGATCCCTTCCAAAAAAGCGAAGTACTGACGGCGGATCTCATCATCTGGGTTGGCGCGGGACTGGAGGAGTCTCTTGCCGACATGCTGGCGAACACCCCCCCGCTGCAAGACCGGACGATGACCTTATCACACACTGTGCCTCTGCTTTTAAAGCGCAATTTTGACGGCATAGCCGCTTCACGAACGGATTCACGAGATCTTAGATTCTGGCACGACCCGAAAATCGCCATGATGGCTGTCAGACAGATCACCCCTACGCTCGTGCGTCTTGATCCGGCCAATACCGAGCGCTATCTGGATAACGAGATCGAGCTACTGAAACGGATCAAGCAAATGTCGAAAGAGATCGCCTCACGATTTTCTACCCAGATCGCCATTCCGGAAGGTGTTGCAAGCCAGTTCTCTCAGTACTTCACGAATCGGTTCGTTATCGTAACCAAGGACCCGGGCGAAGCGGAGGTTACGGCCATGAAGGTCTCTACCAACCCTGTGAAACACACTTGCAGCCAGTCTTCCGAACAGCCATCGCCAACAGCCAGCGGTACCGATTTTTACTTCGAAACCATGCAAAACGAAGCCGACGGCATTCAGGCCTGCTCGGCACAATATAAACGTGGCAAGGTTGCCAGGAGCAGAGATGTGAGTGGCATCTCCGGTTAGATTTCGATAATGGCGAGCAGAGATAAAAGGCATGGATGCCGCTCAAAAGCCACGCTCGTCAGCGTGTATTCAGGTTATCAGGATGAAGTAACGGCTCCACCATCTCTCCGGGGGCGACCTCCTCTACGACCACCCCCTTCATAGCCTTGAACCCTGGATAGCGCATGAGATTGTAGCCATCCGAGATCATGAGGTAGATGGCGGACACGGCCGCCATTGCCGGCTCCCGGTAAACACGGGTGTCGAGATAGATGAACGCTAACCACAGCTGGGTCAAAACCATATCGGCCGGCACGACGGCTTTTACCCATCCCCATCAGCCCTCTATACAAGCCATGCAGACCCTCCACTCCGGGTAGCTTCAACAAAGCGTGGACGTCGCCAAGCCTGTTTCTTGTTGTCTACGCAAGCGGGACTGACAGGGATGCTGAGCCGGCAACCGGCTCGAATTGAGTGAACAGATGCAAATATAGCTTTTTGCTATAGGTTATTTCATGAGCATCTTGCTACTTTTCCTCTCTGGCGCTAACATAATTCCGTCATGGATATGAAGACCTATATCGAAACGGAAGGCCGCGATGCAGCCAGGCGATTGGCATTCCGTGCGGGAACCAACTATGTCTACCTGACCCAGATCGCCTCCGGCTTCCGCAAACCCAGCGGAAGACTGGCACTGCTGCTGGAGCACCACTCCAACGGAAAACTCACCCGCCATGAACTCAGGCCGGACCTCTATCCGGAGGCCTGACAGCTGCAATCTCAGCCCGGCCGTAATCGGCAGGCAGCGCACGCCCGTATCGCATCAATGGAACCAGCCTCATGTTTAAGGGATCAGGGAAGAAACCGGCTTCACTCACCGATGAGTTGCAATACTACTGCAACGAGTTCAATGAATTCGATAAACGCTGTGAAAGGATCTGCAAGGCCCTCGCGGAGATTGCCAACCAACACGAATCGATCAGCAGCTACTCTGTGCGCGGTATGCGGCACAACGCCACCTGGCTGAAGCACAGGATCAACGAGCTAAACCGCCAGTTGCAGGCACTCAACGAAAGGGCGCACAGGGAGCAGCGATAACTGCCAGCCGCTGGCTTCCGGTCACTCGGGTCACGGGCTGCCGGCTCTAGCTGTGATAGACCACCCACCGGTTAATTTGACTTGAATTTCACTTTATAAAGGTATATTTTTTATTTTATGTATAGTATTTTCACTTTAAGTGGAAGATAAGGCCATGAAAATCAGTAAGCAAGAGAAGGCGTTGACCCGTAAAAGGATCTTGCGGGCAGCTTCGGATGTCATCAGCGCAAAGGGCTACAAATCAGCCTCCATGCGCGAAATTGCCCGCTGCGCCGAGGTTGGAGACGCCACCATCTACAACTATTTCCCCACCAAGGAGAGCCTGCTCTACGGCTACTGCGAGGATAAACAACGAGAGGCGGCGGAAGCGCTGAAGCGGATCGAGGCGTTCCATGAGTACAGCCTTCGGGAGCAGCTGCAGCAGCTCACCGAGACCGAACTGGCGCTCTGGCTGCCCGATCGCGAATTCCTCACACAAGTCTTCAGCCTGACCTTCTCCGCGCCGGTGGCGGGTGCCGTCAACCTGGCCGAGACCCGGCGCCTGTTCAACCGCATGGTGGAGGATATGATCGATGCCGCCATCGAGGCGGGAGAGATCCCCGACCAGCCCTACCGGGAGCTGCTGGCCCCCCTCTACTGGGACTACTTCACCGGGATTCTCGCCTATTGGCTGCATGACGACTCGCAGGATTTCGCCAACACCACCCAGCTGGTCGACCGCAGCGTGGAGATCATCGCCACGGTGTTACAGACCGCGATGATCGGCAAGACCCTCGATCTCTTCTCCTTTCTCTTCCGCAGCCAGATCAGCCGCCACCTGGAGAAGTTGGGTGACTACACCGGACCCTGGAAAAAGGCAAAGCGGCGCTTCATGGAGGGGGAGAGTGTCTGACTCGGTCCCCACCGGTAAGCTGGCACGCACCGGCATTGCCGGCAGTGCCCTGCTGAAGGCGGGAAGCAGGCAACTTACCCATGCCGCCAAGCGACCCTTCCTCAGCAAACCGGCAAGAGCGCAGCAACAGCTCAAACTCGATGACGATACCGCGCGGATTCTGTTCCAAGCCTTCTCCCGACTTCGCGGCACCGCGTTGAAGATCGCGCAGCTGCTGAGCATGGAGAGCAGCCTGATGCCGGACTGGTTTCGCCGCGAGATGTCCAAGTCCTATCACCAGGTTCCTCCCTTGGCACGGCCGCTGATTCGCAAGCTTATCCTCCAGGAGTTCGGCAGATCGCCCGAGGAACTCTTCACGCGGTTCGAAACAGAGGCCTTTGCGGCCGCGAGCCTGGGCCAGGTCCATGCCGCGACAGGACAAGGTGGTGAACAGCTGGCTGTAAAGCTGCAATATCCGGGCATCGACATCACCATCGACAACGACCTGCAGCTGCTTCGCGCCCTGATCAAGCCCACCCGTTTCGCACAACTGATGCTCTCCTCCCTAGACGAGATCGAGCAACGCCTCCATGAAGAGGTGGACTACCACCGCGAAGCGGACAACACCGAGTGGTTCGGGCAAAACCTCAAGCTTCCCGGCGTCAGCATCCCAGCTGTCTACCGGGACTACTCATCGAAACCGGTCCTGGCAACGGAGCGCCTGCAGGGTCTGCACCTGGAGGCCTGGCTGGGCACCCTTCCCTCGCAACAGGAGCGGGATCACTTCGGACAACTGCTCTACGATATATTTGTCCACTCATTCTACGGTCTGCGTGCCCTGCACGCCGATCCCAATCCGGGCAACTATCTGTTCGCCGACGACGGCACCCTGGGATTGATCGACTTCGGATGCGTCCGCTACTATTCGGTGGATTTCGTTGAGCTGATGCCCCGGCTGCTGCGTGCTTACATGGAAAGGGACGCAAAGAAGGTGATAACGACCTATCGGCATCTCGGGATGGTTGCCGAGATGGACGATCACGAACTGCAGCGTTTCTACGACGAAGTCCTGCAACCCTTTGGCGACTGGCTGACAAAACCCTTCAGGGCGGGGCGATTCAATTTCGCCAACCAGGGCGGTTCATACACCGCCGAAGGATGGGCATCGTTCGGACAAATTGCCAAGGTCCGCAAGATCAACAATCTCGCCAACGAATTCATCTATTTCGACCGTACCTTTTTCGGTCTCTATCAGCTATTCGAAAGGATGGGTGCATGTATCGATATGGAACATCAATGGTTAGTATGAACAGGCCCCTGTTGTGGGGTGGTGGATTGAGCCTGATCGCCGCCCTGCTCCACATCGTGATCATCGTCGGCGGCCCCGTCTGGTACCAATTTTTCGGTGCCGGTGAGGCGCTTGTCCGACTGGCCGAAGAGGGATCGGCAATACCGGGTACGGTCACTGCCCTGATCGCCCTGATTCTGCTCGTCTGGAGCCTCTATGCCTTCGCCGGCTCGGGCCTGATTCGTCCCCTGCCCCGGCTCAAAGGTGTGTTGATCCTGATCACGGCGGTCTACCTCTTGCGCGGTGCGGCACTATTGCCGACGGCACTATTCATGCCGCAAGCTGTCGATAGCTTTCTCATCTGGAGCTCGCTGATATGCCTGGCAATCGGCCTGCTCCATCTCAGTGGCACCCGACAGTTGATCTGGGAACTCTCATGAGCGACAACAAAGAAGGCCTGGGCGCGAACAACAACCCGTTCACCAATCACCAGCTTCCATTGGGGATTCGCCTCTATCTAAATGCCATGAGGATGACGTTCAGGGCGACCGGCCGGCTGTCCCCCAAGCTTGCCTCCCTGTTGGCGCTGCGTCTGTTCATGACACCGCCGAGCTTTCCGCTGCCGCAAACTGAGCTGAAGGTTAGAGAAAAGGCTCGGTTGAAGATGCTGCGAATCGATGGCGAAGAGATTGCGATACGCTCCTGGGGCGAGGGACCCACGGTGCTTCTCAGTCACGGCTGGGGCGGACGCGGCACCCAGTTCTACGCCCTGATCGAGGCACTCCGGGAGGCGGGCTATCGCGCCGTTGCCTTTGATGCACCGGCCCACGGCGACTCGACGGGTAAACGGACCAACATGCTTAGTGTTACCCGGACCATAGCCGGCATCATGGAGAGAGAGGAGCCGATAAAAGCCGTGGTAGGCCATTCATTTGGCTGCGGCACCGCCCTGCTGGCCATGGATCGTTACCAGTTACCCTCGGACAAGGTTGTTCTTTTCAGCTGTTTTACCGATACCCTGTGGATCTCGGAACAGTTTGCCGCGGCCTTCTCGATCAGCGCGCCAGTCATCGAGGGCATGCGCCGGGAAGCGAGGCGGCGATATGCCGATCACTTCGACAGGCCCTGGGACTGGCTGGAGTTGTCACCGGTGAAGACCATCAAAAAAGTGACTGGCGAACTGCTCTTGATCCATGACAGGCATGACACCGAAGTGCCCTATCAGCATGCGCTCAAGCTGAAGGAAATAGCCCCTGAGATAGAGCTGCTGACCACCGAAAGACTGGGGCACAAGAAGATCCTCAAGAACAGGCGGTGCATCGACGCCTGTATTTCGCACATCGGAAGTGGTTAAGATACCGGCAGCATTCACGCCACCATAGATGAGGTTGCGCAAAATGAATTTTCTCGAGCACAAACCGAGTATCGTGTTGCTGGCTTACTTGGCACTCTCAGCCAGTGGCTGTTCCACAGATGAGAACAGCAACCAGAAGACAGAAGCGGGCGCGGGTGTTTTTCAAGGTTACAGGGACAGCATGGATAAAGCGGAAAATGTAGAGCGGGTCATCATGCAAGCGGACAGGGAAAGGAGAGAGATGATGGAAAAAAGCAATTAGCGTTTCTCAAACACCCGCCCAAGGTTGAGACAACTGTGAAATAGCGCATCAAGGACATCTCTGCGCGTTGCCACATTATCATGGGTGCAAATTGGAGATGGATAGGCAAACCGTGACCAATCACAGTCGGTCGATGCAACCAATTAGCGGTGGCCAGTCAATACACGAACAGCGCTAGCTCGCTGCATTCACATACATATCCGTAATTGTATTCATGGAATCCATGATTCGGTCAGTGGTCGCAAACACGGTAACAGGCAGACCACCTTTCTCCACATCGAGAAGAAATTCGCGGATAACCCGCCATAAACGGGTGACGCTGACGAGCTTGGCTCTAATATCATCAGTATTGATTTTTTCGCCCTTCAGAACAATCATCGCCGATTCAAATTCACTAACCGCCTGGCTAAGCTGATTGATCGAATTCTGATCCTTGAATCCCAGTTGGTAGGCAATATAGTACTTGGCGATACGTTGAGAAAGCATACGCTGCCTGCCAGAGATATTGACCACCTTCGGTTTACTCTGTTTTGAAAGCGCCTCGATCTTGACAACGACAGCCTGGCTGACCTCCAATACAGTCTCACTCAGATCGAGCACCATGGCGGCATTTTCCTGATCGTAAGGAAGAGCAACCAACTTGGCATAGTCGTCGATTGCAATATCCAGATACGCGAGAACTTTTTGCACTTCCTGGTTGTTTATTTCAGCTTTCAGTTCCGCATGGTTTTTCTTGAATTCGATAAGACTGCTCTGCAGTTGTTGTTTTGCCTTGTCGCGTCTTACTTGACCGCCTAGAAAAAAGTACGCCTTGGCGATTCTTTGCGACAGCATTCGCTGTTTTCCAGCCTTGTTTACTGCTTCAGCCAGATCGATTTCAGCCGCATATGTGGTAAAAGTGAGACAGGACAAAAGGCTCAGGCAGAGACTCAATATATATCGCTTGATCTTCATAACGTTTTCCCGATACTTCATGGAAAGTGATACCGCATCTTGCGCAGCCGGCATGAAACATCATTCATACCGATTGGATATGAGCGCCTGAGCACACAGCAGTTGACGCTGGTTTACCTGTTCGTGGCATGAGTTGCCAGACTATTGGCAAATGCCTTCATGACAGTTTACATTGCACACCCACAGGCCCCGCACCCATATACAAAACACCTATTAACACAAGATTCATGCGGTTATTGATCGGCACTCTGAATGAAAGGTTTAGTCTATTTGTTCACAAAGGATATCCTGATAATCAGTTCGACGTCGTTTCAGGTTTTCACGACCCAGTCGAACACTCCTTTCCGCATATCTCATACACGTCAGTTCTTACAGGTCCGTGACTTTTGCGTACAACCCGGTGATGTGATTCATGTCAATCAACAGCTTCTCGGTGGTACGTGCAACGACAGAGGGAAGATACTGCCCCTTGTCCATTATTTTCGTCAGTTGAAAGAAACGCCACTGCTTGTTCACACTGTCCAGTGACTCACTGATCTCCACCGTATTCAGGGATGAGTTGTTCAGTTCCGCCAAAGCCTCGGAAAACTCAAGTTCCGCCTTCTTGAACTCACGATGAAATTGCGGATCTTCCACTCCCCATGAAAGCAAAAGGTAGTATTTCGCCATTCTTTGGGAGAGCATTCTCTGCCGCCCTGAAATGTCGACAATATGCGCCTTTTCCGTTCTGGCCTCCTGTACAAGGGACTGGACAACCTGTTGACTGGACCAGAGCAGTTCTTCACTCAGCCTATTCAACTTGATCGCGTTTTGTTTGTTGATTGCCCCGTCAGCCAAACTCCTGTAGCGTTTCCATACAGTCTCAGCATCCGTCAAGGCTTGTTTTGTGCTTACGGATCTTGCGAAGGATTTTAAATTGTTCAGCTGCTCTTGGTAGAGCCCTATGGCTGAATTCATCTGCGCTCTTGGGTTCGCAAACAATACCTGTTGGCCGATCTGGGCGAACGCCTTAACTATCCTTTGACTTAACATGCGCTGGCGTCCTGCCTGATTGATGGCCTCCCCATAATCATTAATGGGCTCTGCGCTGCTGCCCAATGGTATGGCAAGAGACAGGCTTAGAAGGATGAACAAATATACTTTTTGACCACACATATGCGCTCCCTTTGAGACATAGGTGAACTGTCCGGGCCGAACAAAACAGTTAAACTGTTAACCCGATCTGGTTTTTCTTCCTTGACCTATGTTAAATAGCACGGCCCGCCAGGTATAAGCTGCTGTTTTTTTGATTGAGAATAAATTCTGTATTCTCTGGCTGGCATGGTTTGGGAAACTACTTCTCATGCGGGACTCGAAGCTGGGCAATATTGTATCTGTTCAGATCCAATAGGCAGAATGCAGCCTGGTTCTCTTGCCCACCAAGCCACCACTTCCTTGACTGGGTGGCGATTTCCAGCCCATGAAAAATAGAGCCAAACCCTGCTTGTGCAACACCTCACCTGACAGAGTTAATAACGGTATCGATCCATTGCGCAACCAGCCCATGGTAAGCAAAAGAATTAACGAGTGGTTTTTTAACGTTACAGAGAACAAACAGCTCTAACTATTTGCACAAAACACGTTCATTCCATTCACCTGAGATCTGCGAGTCCCATCCGCACACCGCGGTAAAAAAACCTATCGAACGTGATCGTTTCCTTACCCGTCGTTTTACTGAGTCTTGCACACGGGTTGCGGAATAGGCACCAAGGCCCAAAATCATCATCGGGGCACTTCAAAGGACGGAGACAATGGAGACTGGATCAATTGACCTGGATCAATGTTTGCGAGAGTATCACGCTTACGAACTCGAATCTTTGCACTACACTCTTGAGTCTACCTGGGGTTAGCTTTTAGAGGTTAGTCAGGATGTTACCGCATCAAGGCCTCTGCCAGGTGACGATACGGATAATTGGGGAGGAGGATTATGGATAGTAGAACAACCATACGTTTCGCATGGGCGGCTTCACTTTTTTCACTTTTCATACTGGCCGCTTGCGGCGGTGGCGGCGGCGGAGGTGGTGGAGGCAGCAGCACAACCCCCACAACGGCGACCGGTGTATTCAAGGACAATAACGTATCCGGCCTCGCTTTCACCTCGGGCGAACAAAGCGGCACAACAGGCAGCGACGGCAGCTTCACCTTTGAGGTTGGGCAGCCGGTCAGTTTCAATTTGGGCAATGTAACCCTGGGAAGCGCCACCGGCATGTCAGTCATTACCCCGATTGATCTTGTTCCCGGTGGCAGCAGCAGTTCCACCGAAGTGTTGAACCTGGTCCGTTTTCTGCTGATGCTCGATGACGATGGTGACTCCAGCAACGGTATCAACATATCATCGGCAGTACAGGCGGCTGCCGAAAACTGGTCGAGCGTCGACTTCAGCACCGCAAATCTGCCATCGGAACTTGTCTCCATCATCTCCGACGCGGCATCTGTTGATGGCACAAGCCACACACTCCCTGACGCCACCACGGCCCAGAGTCACCTGGAATCGACCCTGCGCTGTATCAGAGCCGGAGCCTATAGCGGGACATTCGGCGGCGACGACAGTGGACCCTTCGGGGTTTTGGTCGATGCTTCCAACGGATTGCTTTCCGGATTTGCCTATAGCGCCTTCGATGGCCTGCTTGTCCTGACTGGATCCACCTCGGTCAGCTATGACCAGAGCGCCACCTTCATCAGCGGCGATGTCTCATCCGGTGCCACATTCAGCGGTCAGTTCAACACCGCCGACACCCTCTCCGGGAGCTGGGATCTCTCCGCTACGTCGGAGTCGGGAACTTTCTCCGGCAGCCGCATCGGCGGTGCTGCTGATGCAACCTATCGATTCACCGGGAGCTTCAGCTCCAATCCGGGTTCACCGGACACCTCCTATGGGCTGTTCACATTCGATCTCGACAGCAATGACAATCTAACGGGAATCGCACACACCGTATATGCATCGGACGGCACAGAGAACGAGACTGTCTCTTTCACCGGCTCACTCACGGGCAGCTCGCTAGTTGCGGAGATCAGGGACGGCAGCCAGGTCGATGCCACCATTACCGGCACACTCAACAAAGCCACGGGTACCGTAAGCGGTTCATGGAGTGATATGGACGGTAATTCCGGCACCCATTCCGGACGCGGATGCAGGCTGAACTGATATCTACCAGGATCAGAGTCGGGCGGCTCTGATCCTTGCCTCTTTTAATATTCACCTAATAGCTTGCGGGCAACATTCATCGTACTCACACCAAGTGTCCGCGTATGACAATTGCCTGCTCTCAGATCGGTCGGCTCACGCGTACCCCGCTTTCTGCTAAACTCGGCCACATTTTATGCATATCAGAGAAAGAGGTCATGGGTAGTCAATGAGCGCCAAGCGATACGATGTAATAGTGATCGGCAGCGGACCCGGCGGCGAAGGCGCCGCCATGAAGCTGGTGAAAACGGGCAAGCGGGTGGCGATCATCGAGGCCTTCGACAAGGTCGGCGGCGGTTGCACCCACTGGGGGACCATCCCCTCGAAGGCGCTGCGGCACAATATCCAGATGTTGCGGGACTTCCGCCGCAACCCGCTGTTCCAGCACACCCACGACCAGATCCAGGTGGAGTATTCAGACCTGATCAAGGCCGCCGGCAAGGTGATCAACGAACAGGTGCGCAGCCGTTTGCGCCACTATGCCCGCAACCGCGTGGATGTGATCCACGGACGTGCCCGTTTCACTGGACCAAATCAGGTGGAAGTGCTGCAGGTGGGTGGCGGTGCTGAGGAGATGGAGGCGGAGCAATTCGTTATCGCCACCGGTTCGCGGCCCTACCATCCCGAGGATGTGGACTTCGACCATCCCAATATTCTCGACAGCGACTCGGTACTGCGCCTCGACCGCACACCCGACTCGATAACCATCTACGGCGCCGGTGTGATCGGCTGCGAATATGCCTCCATCTTCTGCAATCTCGATGTCAAGGTGAACCTGGTCAACACCCGCGATCGCCTGCTCTCCTTTCTCGATGACGAGATTACCGACGCCCTCAGCTACCATCTGCGCAACCAGGGCACGGTGATTCGTCACGACGAGGAGTACGAGCGGGTCGAGGCCCTGGACGACGGCGTCATCCTGCACTGCAAGTCGGGCAAGAAATTCAAGACCGATGTGCTGCTCTGGGCCAACGGCCGCAGCGGCAACACCGAGGCCATGGGACTGGAGGAGATCGGGGTGACGATCAACCATCGCGGCCAGATCGAGGTCGACAAGCGTTACGCCACATCCCAGTCACATATCTACGCCGTTGGCGACGTGGTCGGTCCGCCCGCTCTGGCCAGCGCCAGTTACGATCAGGGACGTTTCGTCGGTGCGCAGATCGCCACCGGCAATCCCGACTGGCAACTGATCGACGAGTTTCCCACCGGTATCTATACCCTCCCCGAGATCAGTTCACTGGGGCGCACCGAACGTGAGCTGACCGCGGAGAAGATCCCCTACGAGGTCGGCCATGCCAGTTTCCGCACCATCGCCAGGGCGCAGATCACCAATCACGAAGTAGGCATGCTGAAGCTGCTGTTCCACCGCGACACCCTCGAGATCCTCGGCATCCACTGTTTCGGTGAGGGCGCTTCCGAGATCGTCCACATCGGCCAGGCCATCATGGCCCAGCCGGGCGAAGCCAACAGTCTGCTCTATTTCACCGAAAACACCTTCAATTACCCGACCATGGCAGAGGCCTACCGCGTCGCCGCCCTGAATGGACTGAACCGGATTTTTTAATCGCTTGTTAGTCCGTAAATGAACGCAAATGTATTGTCTCGTTCCCACGCTTCCGCGTGGGAAAGAAGACCTTAGCGTAAATAAAGGTCAGGACGCAGGGTGCGGCTTGCCACACCATTCAATCCTATTGTCGTGGCCAACGGTGCGGCGAGCCACACCCTACGTATTGTTGATATCGCGAAGCGGAATAAACATTTGCGTTCATTCGCGTTCGTTTACGGTCTGTTTTTCAAACACCCTTGAACACGGATTTACGTTTTTCAAGGAAGGCCGCCATGCCCTCTTTCTGGTCCTCGGAGGAGAAGCAGAGCCCAAAGGCCTGGCTCTCGATCTGGCAGGCGCTCTCCAGCTCGAGACCCTGCCCCCTGACGATGGCCTGTTTACTCAGGCCAACCGCCAGCGGACCCTTTTGACAGATCTGGTCGGCCATGGAGAGGGCCTCCTGCATCAGCCTGTCCTGGGGATGGATATGGTTGACCAGACCCCAGGCCAGGGCTTCATCCGCCTTCACCTGACGACCGCTGACAATCATCTCCATCGCCCTGGCGGAGCCGATCCGCCGGGAGAGTCTCTGGGTGCCGCCAAAGCCGGGCGTAATCCCCAGATTGACCTCCGGCTGGCCGAACACGGCGTTTTCCGAGGCGACGATCCAGTCACAGGCCAGGGCCAGCTCGCAACCGCCACCGAGACAGTAACCCTTGACCAGGGCAATCACAGGTATCGGCAACAACTCAAGCTGGCGAAATACCCTCAGGGCAGTCTGTGACAGTTCCATAGCCTCCATTGCCGTCATGGTCTGCATTTCACTGATATCGGCCCCGGCCACAAATGCCTTCTCACCCGCACCGGTGACCAATAGCACCCTCGCATCGGTCTCGCGCTCAACCGCCTCCAATGCGCGCGCGATCTCACCGAAGGTCTCACTGTTGAGGGCATTCAGACTTGCAGGTCGGTTGACGGTCAGCAGGTAGATTCCCTGTGCGATCAATTCAAGTTGGAGGTTTTTAAAGGCGTGTGAATTCATTTTAGCGTTCTATGATTGGTGATTTGGTTCTACTTGCCCGGTTAGATAGCGCGATCATCAGGTCGTCCATTCTAGGGCAAACCCTTGGCACGCGTGTAGGTTGAATATAGCAATATCTCCTGAACTCGGTGGTGTGGCTAGAGGGATTGAGATTTCCGCTAGCCAGGTAAATGCCGGTGCTGTCCTGGAGAGGTCAAATGTGCGGACGGTCACACTTTTCACCCCTTTCAACCCTGCATCCGAACCCAGGGTAATACCGTTGAATAGAATAACGTAGATTCAGGTTTTGGCAGAATGACGGAACATTCGAAGGCATCTACTGAAATGTACGAGGTTTTTTTTGGATTCAAGGATCTCCTCCAGATAGAACAGTGCACAGTGTCACACTACCGCACATTGGTAGAAGCCTACCCTGAAGCAATTCCAAAAATATTCTGGCCCTATCAATGCAAGAGTTGGAACTTCTCGACGCGAATCGACTTTCTATATAAAAACAACACAGAGGGTATTTGCGCCATCGCCGGTGCAATACAGGGTCGAAGAATGGACAACATCACTGATCTCTATCGTGATATGACAAGAAGGACCTATGGCATCAGACCCCGCGATATGATGGTTGAGGTGTTTCAGATAGTATGCAGATTGAGTGGGGTAGAAAAAATCCATGTCGTCGCGGAATCACACAGACAGCACAAACACCAATTATATCGACTTAAAATAAAACATATCCATTCAAGCTTAATTACGATGAGGCATGGTTGGATCGCGGCGGCACCCGCTACAATGACGCCTTTTATGAGCTACCCGTCATACCGGTGAGAAAGCCCTTGAATCGTATCGTCGCGAAAAAGCGTTCCATGTATCGCAAGCGTTATAATTTGCTGGCAAGGCTGGAAGATAAAATCAAAAACGGCCTTGCATCGTTCGGAACCCGGGTACATCATAAGCCACACTTCTCCGAATCCAACATAAGGTATGGAAAAGTACTTCGTCAATCTAACAGGAATCATTTATACACCAAGCAAAAATGATGTTGTCTTGATCGCCAGTTCATTTGTTTCATGCTATCAAGAGGATCTGACATCATTCACGGCAGCTACACAATTTCCCCATTCAATCCGATCTCTGCCATTTTCCTTCGCCCGATACAGGGCGATATCTGCACACCTTATCAGAGTATCCGTATTCATCTCGATACCGCACTGATAAGATGTCATACCGACGCTGACTGTCACACCCTTACCCTGTGTACCTGAAAAGATTAACTCAGTAATATTCTCTCTCAAACGCTCAATCAGTTCAGTAGCATTCTCAGCGTTTGTCTGCGGCAGGATCAGCAAAAACTCTTCTCCGCCGTAGCGTCCGGCGACATCATATGCGCGCAGACTTCTGGTAAAGGTATTGGCGATTGCAACCAGTACGTTATCCCCTACCTGATGTCCAAACTTGTCATTGATCTGCTTGAACTGGTCGACATCTATCATGGCGATGCAAAGAGGTTGCCGAAGTCTTTCCGCCGCACTTATGGCAGTTTTCAACGCATTGATGATTGAATGATGGTTTAGCAGCAAGGTTAGACTGTCGTGCGTCGCCAGTTTATGCAGCTTTCGGTTGCTTTCCACCAGTTCCTCTGTCCTTTCATGAACCAGTTCCTCGAGTTTTTCATTCAGTATAACCAGATAATTGTTAGCCAACTTGTCAGCCTTTTCCTTCTCCTTGTTTATCAATGCTATTCGATCCGCAATAGCCACGCCAAGCATCGTTACCTCAAACACCGAGCCGATCTGCAAGGCATAGGCAGTGAAAAATCCATAAGGAAGAACACCCCAGTAATAGAGCCCTGAGATAAATACAAAAACCAGAAAAACGCCCCAGGCCAGCAAAAAGTAGCGAGCTGCGAGATTGCCCCTACGATAGACAACCGCAGCAGCGGAGATCACAATCGGCACCAATGCCATGCCTGATAGTGTTGTAATCTGATTTGCAAGTACGAGATAGCCGCTAAGACTAATCACCATACCGACCAACGCCAGCAATATGATCACTCTAAACAGGTAGAAGTAGGTAATGCTGTACTGCCTTAGATCGAGCAGTTTTCCAGAGAAAATCATTGCTCCGATGACAACAAGGCTGAGCAATATGCTCGATGCGTACTCCTGCAGCACCGGGGTCTCGGGCCAAAGATGCTGACTGGAGAGGCCTATAACTGTGAAATTCAGTAAACCATAACAGGAGAGATAAAATGCGTACCAGAGAAAAAGAGACGTCCTAAATAGGTAAAAACCGACGATTGACGAAACAATCAGCAGCAGAATCGCTCCGAAATATAGGCCATGCCAAAATAATGTTGTCGAGGAGTGCTCGGCAAACGCTTTAAATTCCCATACCTTAACAGGTACTTGAATAGGCCCGCGGGAGACCAATCTCATGTAGTAGGTAACAGATTGCCCGGGTTCTATTTCAAATGTGAACAGTGTGTTGCGGAACTTAATCTCGCGTAAAACAAAAGGGTTGGTATCACCTCCCAGCCTAACCTCGAACCCACCCACGCCATCGGGTTGGTAAAACTCAATCTCATCGATTAGGGGGTAATCGATTTCGAGTATCAATCTTCGCCTGGTTTCAAGATGGGAAGTCAGGGTATAACGCACCCAAACAGCAGCATTGGTAAAGCCAATGTTTCCACTGCCAGATTTAAAGTCATTGACATGCACTGGAGAACTGACCGCATCGATACCAAGCTGCCGCTGCGGATCAGACAGGAAGTAGATCTTGCCTTCCAAACCTACATCATTGAAACCTTCGCTAAGAATGACCGACGAAGGGGTTTGTTGGTCGATACCCCACAAATTGTGAGACGGACCAAACAGCAGGAGAGAGAGTACTAACAACAAATACCGGTGATTTACCATCACCTACCCCAATAAGTTACTGTCAATCCTTCTACTTGATGTTCTCCATTGAGAATTTAAAAATCACTGCGCATATCACTTGAAGTTTGGCAGATGACAGAAATATTACCACAAACATAAGTGCCTGGGACTCCCAATCCTCAAACAGACACAAATTACCTTGGAATCCAGCCATAAGCCACGAAAAAGAAGATGGAAGTGCAGATTGCTCTCTTCACCATTCAAGCCAGTGTCGAAATTAGCCGGTTTGCTCATACGCCCATACCAGCACACCAAGGCATGTTCAACCCTATGCAGACCATCGATCAGATCAATACCTTCAGGTAGATCTGCAGCCTGATTGAAGGCTGCTCCTCCAACCCATATTTCCGCTGCTGCATCGAGAATCTGCCGAATGTCGCATACCAGAACAACGGTATCATCAAATTTAAAATACCCGCGGAAGGAGAGACCTGTGACATCAACTTTATGGTGTTGCGCAGCCTCTCTTATGTTACGAAATGGCTTCGATGCCAAACGAGATGACATCAACTCCTCCTGGCCTCAACAATGCCTCGATCACCGACAGGCCAAGACAGTGTCTCTCTCAGGCATGTACCACCAGCTTGGGCACATTGGTCAACGCAACTGATTTCGCCTCTGCAGTATTACCCCCGTTTGTTGATAGTTGAGCGCGTGTTTGAGGACCATTAACTCACTAATGTCTTTGTCACTGTCTCCTCTCTTCCTCTTCCTCTTCCTCCTCCTCTTCCTCTTCCTCTTCCTCTTCATCATCGACTAGATCAATGGAATAGATCGTGGTGGTGCCACTGACCTCGTTGCCGACAACCAGCAAGGGGGAACCGGTAGGACTCTCATCATCGGTGATGAAAATGATTCCTTCGGGACCAAGGTCGCCGACCAGGGGATTGGTGCCACCATCGGGTAGTTCCGCATCCACACTGAAGTCCCGGTTGTTCAAGTATTCGATAAACCTGACCCGGTGGGGATTGGTGATGTCGTAAACCATGAGGCCGCCAATTTTCTCGAGACCTATAAAGGCGAAGGTACGATCCTCGATCCTGCCGAGGGCGACGCCCTCCGGCTCCGGTCCCTTATCATCGGACCGGCTGTCGAATGAGTCGTTTTCATCGTTGTTGCTGTTGAAGTCCTTGGGCAGCACCTCAGCAGTGATGCGCTCGAAATCGTCGGCGGAATCATAGATCAGCTTGCCGCGGGCATTGCGGATGGAGAAAGATCGGGCACCGTAACTGTATAGCTCGTCGTAATCCCCGTCGCCATCGGTGTCGCCATTGACGGTGGTTATCTTGAGTCTGCCCAGGTTTTCGTTTTCCTGAAGCGTTGCGGCATCGGGAAAGGCCGTGGCATCGAGCGCAAGGTCTCCCACCCTCTTCTCTTCACTGAAACCACCGTAGTCGCGACTGTCACCTTCATTCGCGGTGACGATGAAGGTGTGACCACGGAAACTGTAGCTCGCAATGGCATCAGGCTGGTACATGCCCTTGACAGGCCAGTTGGCGATATTGACCCCGTCGTCCCTGTTACTCACGTCCAGGGCATTCTCCACCAGGGCGTGCTCCTTGGTTCCCAGAGGAAGCAGCTTCACAACCCTGGCACGGCGTATGTCGACTACGGCCAGGGCATTGGCCTCCTGTAAGCTGATCCAGGCGTGCTTTGAGTTTTGCGAGACAGTGATGTACTCCGGTTCCAGGTCCTGGGCCACGCTGGCATTCGGGCCATATATGCGAATCCCCTGCGCCTTCAATTTACCCGTTTGGTCGTTGAATCGGGTGAAATCGGCTGTCCTTACCCTGGCCTGTGCGACGCCATGCTTGAGATCGATGACGCTGATCGAACCCACGGGATCGACTGTGTAGTCGTCGTTGGGTTCACCCTCATTGGCAACCAGAAGATACTTTCCATTGGGGGTGAAGGCCACCATATCGGGGAGCGCCCCTACCTGGACACTGCGCATCAGACCCAGGTCGACAGCATTGTAGAAGGCGACAACGCCGCGAGCCTGCTTGTTATCGGCCTCGATGGCAACCGCAACCACACCTTTATGGACCGCGACGCTGTTGGCCCCGCCACCCAGATCCGCAGTATTGATGGTACCGATAAGCTGGGGATTGGTTGGATCGTTGATATTAAGAACATCCACACAATTCTTGATGGCATTGATTGCAAACAGGCGTTGTGTGCGTGGGTCATGTGCGACAATCTCAGCAGCACCGTTGTTAAATACGCCGGTCCGGTATTTCCCGATGACGCTTAGATTGAGGTCGACTCTCTTTTCGTCATCTGCAACAACCGCCCCGGCAAAGGCAAGACAGAGAGCGACTGCAAGAACAGCTGACTTCATGTGACTATTCTCCTATGGTCATTTTTGTTGCAACCATGGGAGCTTATCGGGATAGTGTGACAGAAATATAGATCTTCTATTCGAACCCCCTGATTAATCCGCTGCCAGCTTGGCAATGATCAGGCTAATTGGTAGCGTGCTGTTCCGCCACCGCAGCAGGCAGTTTAAAGTATCCAAAGGAGCAGAGTGACCGTGCCTGGAGTGGAATCGGCACGGATCTCTCGCTCGGCTTTCAGTGGTACTTCTCGGTGGTAAAGTGCCCTGGTTCCTTCTTGCGGTGCTTACGCATGCCTCGGGCCTCCAGGGCGGCAGAGACCTCGCGAATCATGCCCATGTTTCCACAGAGCATGACATGTGACTTCTCCGGGGTAAGCAGGAGATCAGCACGCCTCTCCAGACGACCATCCTCGAGGGCGGCAATAACCCGCCCCTGAAGCGCGCCTTCCACCTGCTCCCGGCTGGTGATCGGCAGATAACGGAAACGTTCGCCGTATTGCTGTTTCAGACTGGCGATCTCCTCGCCATAGCTGAGTTGATCCTGGTAGCGGACGTTGTGTACCAGGACGATCTGTTGATATCGCTGCCAAGCCAACGCGGTACGTAATATGGAGAGATAGACACCCAGTGCCGTTCCCGTGGCAATCAGCCAGAGGTTTTCGCTCCGCGGCAGTTGATCGATGGTGAAAAAGCCATTGGCCCTGGCCGACACCCAGACCCGGTCGCCCGGCTCCAGTGCAGCCAGCCGGGGGCTTAATGGGCCGTTCTCCACTTCACTGAAATGGACTTCAAGCAGATCATCCTGCGGCGGGTTGACGAATGAATAGGGTCTCGCCACACGCTCGCCGTCGATTTCGAGTGCCAGACGGGTGAACTGCCCGGCGGTGAATGTATCCACAGGCGCCTTGAGGCGCAAGGAGTAGAGCTTGTCGCTCCAGTGACGCTTTTCGATTATCCTGCCTTCCAACCATTTTTCCATTACAGCATTCTCCACGCCGAATCGCCTGCCCGGTGTGCAGGCATAAGTTACCGTTTTTTCTCTATATTGGGATGTATAACCCCAAACTCGAGTTTCTTCATCGTGGTAAATACTGGGGTTTATACCCGCCCTGGCGACAGGTTCGCCAATGCTCCGCCGTGCTGTTCAGGCGCGGGATGTGGCTGTAAGCCGGAACCTTGGCGGTCCTTTCCCCGAGCTCGAACCACGGCCACAAGCACCATTCGTAGCCATCTTAATCACAAATCATGATACAAAATCAGTATTTATCATTTTTCCTAAAATCAAATAGGGATCCATACTAACTGTAACTAAATATCGTCACTGAATAATGTCAAGAGGAGGTCATGGTCATGCCCGAGACTGCCGTACAGCACACCAACACCGTATCCACGCCACCGCTTTTCGATAGGGCAGGATTCCTCATCGATCACCAGACATGGAGCGAACAGCTTGCCCGCGATCTGGCCCGTGAGGAGGGTGTAGGCGAATTGGGAGAAAAACACTGGCAGCTTCTGCATCACATCCGTGAACGCTATCTGAACCTTGGTGCCCTGCCCAACATGCGCCTGGTCTGCCGCGCCACCGGGATACCGCGCTGGAAGGTCCACAACCTGTTCGGCAGCTGCATGAGTATCTGGCGCATCGCCGGACTTCCCGATCCCGGTGAGGAAGCGAAATCATACCTTAGCTGATCCCGGCCTGGCCCTCCGCAATGGAGGGCCCTCGAACCTTGCCAGTGCAGGCTCAACGGCGACCCGTTCGGCCCTGCATACGCGATAACGAGGCCAGGTCAAGCATCCTCCCCGGACCTGGTACGCTGTTGCAGTCAGCGTTATCTTCCGCACCTCTGTCTATCGGCCTGGAATACGAAGACTCCCCCCTTTCCGCCATTTGACACGCCATAGCGGATAATTTATATGTCATTCAGCGTTCCCCGTTATTACAATGCACGATGACTCAGCCTGCCAGGCCATATTGGGTTGTATGCCGGCAAGGGAGCGAACACACCCTATCCCTGACACAACCGGTATAGGAAAACGGAGCCAGCCCTACAACCCCATACAAGCTTCACTTAACATACACCAAGTTAACCAATCTCCATGCCCGAATCACCCAAAATCCGGTATTTAGCAAGCATCGGGATTTTAATACTGCTCACCCTAACGTTCTGGATAGCGCACACCGTAAGCTGGAAAAACGGATTGGGTAGACTGAGCTTCAGTAATCAGCAGCAGCTGCAACAGTTCATCGATCATCTCGACTCCCAACTCTCACGCTATAACTTCATTCCCCAGTTAGTGGCGAAAAACGCGCTCTTGGTTGAATTACTCAGGGACCCGAATAACGACTCCCTGGTCGAGGTGGTTAATCTGTTTCTACACGAGATAAACGAAATCACCAGTGCATCCGATACCTACCTGATGGATAGCAACGGCTTGACGCTTGCATCCAGCAACTGGCGTGATGAAAACCCCTTTGTCGGACAAAACTTCAGTTTCCGCCCCTATTTCTCGGAAGCCATGCAGGGTAAAATCGGGCGTTACTTTGCGTTGGGAACAACCTCGAAGATTCGTGGATACTATTTCTCTTTTCCCATCATATACAATGCGCAGAAGCACGGCGTTATCGCGGTCAAGATGGATCTCACCAAGATTGAAAAATATTGGTCCGAGAGGCAATCTCAATTCATAGTCAGCGATCCAGACGGGATTGTTTTTATCGCCACCAATCCGGATTGGCTTTATAAAAGCATTGTTCCGTTATCTGCTGATTCCCTGGAGCGTATCAAGACGAGCCGCCGCTATAACGAAACCGAAATCACGGCAATGAAGCTCGTAAAAAAGTCAGTGATATCCGATAACAGCCATATCATTCAGATCACTGACGAAGACACAATCACCGAGTATCTTTCAAGCTATCATGACATGCTGACAGCAGGCTGGTCGGTGCGGATTATCACCCCACTGGGCGATCTGAGAAAACAAAGTTTGATCAATGCCTTTACCATGCTGTTGCTGTCACTATCGATGCTTCTGATCGGCCTGCTTGCCTGGCAACGACACAGACGCCATCAGGAGCAGGAGCGCTTTCATCGGGATGCACATAAGCAACTGGAAAGACAAGTATCGTTGAGAACCGCAGATCTGCAGAACGAAATCGAGGAACACAAGCAGACCGAGAAAACCCTGCGTGAAACCCAGGGAGAATTGATCCAGACAGCGAAGCTTGCGGTTCTTGGCCAGATGTCAGCGAGTATCAGTCATGAGCTGAATAACCCCTTGGCGGCAATTCGCAGCTATGCCGACAATGCACGTAAGTTTCTCTCCATTGATAAGGACGACAAGGCTGATGACAACCTGCAGCGGATAGCCGAGCTCACCGATCGCATGTCCCGAATCAGCTCCCAGCTTAAGTTCTTCTCGCGAAGATCGAGCGGTCAGCTTGAATCGGCCAATATAGCGCCAATCATACAAACGGCAATCGAAATCTCCCGGCCTCAGTTCAAACAGCTGGCGATTGACATAGATACCGATGGGGTGGATGACGAACTCACCGCACTTGTCGATATTATCCAGCTGGAACAGGTATTGATAAATCTTATCAACAATGCCATTCAGGCCATCGGCGACCGGACACCTGGCACAATATTGATCGCCACAGAGAGTGAGAACAGGCAAATCATGGTTCATGTCGACGACAACGGACCGGGAATCGATGAAAACAAACTTGATATGATCTTTGAACCCTTTTTCACCACCCGTAAAACCGGCCTTGGACTTGGACTCTCGATATCGGCCAGAATCATCGACAGCATGCGTGGAAAACTATCCGCTGAAAATCTGAATCCGAGCGGCGCACGCTTCACCATCACCCTGCCGGAGCCGGAACTGCAATAATGAAAACAAACCCAGATGTCTATTTTATCGATGATGAAATCGACCTTCGACTGGCCAACGAGCAGACCCTGGAACTGGCCGGATTCAAAGTCAAGGTTTTTGAAAAAGCCGAAGATGTGCTGAAGCTGATCAATGACCAGACCAGCGGTATTGTTGTCAGTGATATACGTCTTCCCGGCATTGATGGACTTGTACTTTTACAACGGTTGCAACGAATGGATGCCACGCTGCCGATTATCCTGATCACCGGGCACGGGGACATCTCCATGGCGGTAGACGCCATGCACAAAGGCGCCTATGACTTTATCGAGAAGCCTTTCTCCGCCGAGCGACTGGTGGACACGGTGCGCAGGGCCCTGGAAAAGCGCAGACTTGTACTTGAGAATCGGACCCTGAAAAGTGAACTCGATGCGGAAAATACCCTGGGTCCGAGAATCATCGGTAAAACTCCGGCGATAAAAGCGCTTAAAAACACTGTCAATCAACTTGCGGATACCGCAGCTGACATATTGCTTATGGGCGAAACCGGCACCGGCAAGGAACTGATGGCACGCTCGCTGCACGAACACAGTCAACGGAGGGATAAAAATTTTGTTGCCGTAAACTGCGGCGCGATCCCGGAAAACCTGATCGAAAGCGAACTCTTCGGTCATGAAAAGGGGGCATTTACCGGTGCCCAAACATTGCGTGTCGGTAAATTCGAATATGCCAATCAAGGCACTGTGTTTCTCGATGAAATCGAATCCATGCCCCTACCCGCTCAGGTCAGGCTACTGCGCGTTTTGCAGGAGCGCACGCTCGAACGCATTGGATCCAACGAGAGCATCGAATTGGATATCCGTATCATCACCGCCTCCAAGATAGACCTTAAAGCTGCTGCAGAGCGCGGCGAATTCAGGGAAGACCTCTACTATCGATTGAATGTGGTTTCCCTGGAACTTCCACCTCTGCGGGAACGCCGCGAGGATATTCCTCTGCTGTTCCAACATTTTCTATTGGTTGCAGCCGCACGCTACGGCAAGGTTGCACCGGCGATGCCAGACAATCTGAACCAGAAACTGATGACTTTCAACTGGCCGGGGAATGTTAGGGAACTGCGCAATGTTGCTGAACGCTTTGTCCTGCTGGGCAATGAATGCGGCCTGCAACTCGATGAAGATTCCGCGATCTCGCCCTGCATCCCCATGACCCTGCCTGAGCATGTCGAAGCCTTTGAGCGGGCAATGATCGAGCAGGCCCTTTCCGAATCCGGCGGGGTGATTAAAAAGACCATGGAGCTACTCGGCTTACCGAGAAAAACCCTCTATGACAAAATGCAGAAATATGGCCTGGACAAACGCTTGTACAAATAGCGGCAATGTCGCTCAATCTTGGCCGAATGCCACACTCAATCCCCGGGGCAATGGGTGGAGTTCCACCCATATGGCAGTTATCCCTCTACCCACACTTTTTTCAACTTGTTTTATCCAATCATTGAGTTAGCCTAGGATTGCCCGGCAAAACACTGTCTGGCCTAAGTTTTGCTGACTTCAACATGGTCTATTTGAAACAGACACTATTTCACGACCCATAATAACGGAGGATAACGAATGAACATCACACGCAGATCTGTTCTTGCCGCCGCGACGGCACTGCTAACAGCCAGCATGATGATACCTGCCACCGCAACAGCCAAAGAGAGAGTGGTCTTTAGCGGTGGTCCAGCTGGTGGCACCTTCCAGGTTGTCGCCAATGCAGTACAAGTGTACAAGCCCATCAAGAGTTCCAAGGACTTTCGCGTCAAGGCGCAATCCTCGGCGGGATCGGTTGAAAACCTGCGTAAGGTAAACTCGGGCAAGGCGCAGATGGGCGTGGTCTATTCCGGCCATGTCTACCTCGGCCGCAACGGCTTGATGAAAAACGATACCAGAAAATATGAGGACGTCATGGCTGTCGCCTGGCTCTACGGTGCGCCCGCCCAATTGGTGACACGCAAGGGCTCGGGGATCAAAAGCACCAAGGACCTGGTCGGTAAAAAGGTCGGTGTGGGCAACGCCGGATCTGGTGCCTTCGCCAACTGTGAACTCTTCTTCACCCATATGGGTGTCTGGGACAAGGTTGAACGCAACGCCATGGGTTACAACGATGCCGCCCAGGCATTCGGCAACAACCAGCTGGATGCCTTCTGGCTGTTCACCGCCTTTCCCAGCGGCGCTGTGATCATGGCCGCTCAGACCAACGACATTGAGTTGATCGACCTGGGTAAGGATGCTAAGGATAGCGGTTTCTTCGATAAATACCCCTACTTCTCCCAATTGGCGGTACCGGCCGGTACCTATCGCGGAGTGGATAGCGATACCCCATCCTTTCAGGACTCGGCGCTGTGGGTAGCCAACTCCAAGGTCTCCGATGATACCGTCTACAAGATGCTTTCGATGATCTACACCGATGAAGGCCTGGCCCACATGAAAGCGCAGAAAAAGACCTTCAAGAATATGAGTCTCGAGACCGGAACCCAGGGTGTCGTTACCCCATGGCATCCAGGCGCCATCAAATTCTGGAAAGACAAAGGCATGATGTAAATCCTGCACTTGTTGAGCCGCCAGGCTCACCAATACCGCGATAAGCCAACCACTCAAAAGTGGTTGGCTTTTCTTTTTAACCCGATGCGGATCCACAGATCAAACCTGTCTTAGGCAGTGATAGCGACCCTTGACCCACTGGTTCTCGTTCGGCAACCGACAGCCCTATTGAAATTGTTTATCAAAATCTCAATCAGATAGGGCATGCCTTCATTTATCAATGAGACCCACTCCCCTTTTCTATAATTCCAGCTGGGGTAGGCTGTACTTTTTAACCCTGTGCCGCATGCACTGAATCCATACACAGAAACACGATAAGGAACTCGGCTATGTTTGACAGAAACAAAAGAGAGACCCATGACGACAGCGCCGACCAGACAGCCAGCGAAACAAGAAGATCCACGGAGAGCTTCGAATCCAAGACTCGAGTTCGTGAGGCGGCGGTCATTGGGCCTTCCATCCAGATCAATGGCGACCTCAGTGGCGAGGAGGACCTGATTATCCAGGGTAAGGTCTCGGGCACCATACAGCTGAGGGAGAAAAGCCTCACCGTGGGCAAACAGGGTCAGGTTGACGCCAATGTACTCGCTCACAGCATCATCATCGAAGGTCAGGTGAATGGCGATCTCTACGGCTCTGAACGCGTATCCATCCGCAACACCGGCAATGTCAACGGGAACATTATTTCACCCAAGGTGGGTCTAGACGAGGGCTGCCGCTTCAAAGGCAGCATCGATATGGACCAGGAGATGGTCAGCAAGGCATTTGGCAATTCGGGCGCACCCTCGGCAATGCCTAAACCGGAATCCTCTTCTGTGAAACCGAAAAAGGACGAGCCCGCCAAACCGGATAAGAGTGAAAAACCGGCGGTGCCTGACAAGGGGATCAATAGTGGTACCACGGGTTGAATCGAACGATACCCGGTACATCATGACCCAAAAGATAATCCGCTCTGCGTGGCAGGACCACGCTGAAAGAATCAAGTATATTCGTTGACTGCCTTGGCTTCACATGACCAATCAGACCGGCTTGGTGGCAACCAACCTTTCACCACGCCACTGTTTCACGAAGTGATGACACGGTTCGACACCACCAGGCGTCATGTGATCTTCGAACCAGGTTCCATCAGTCCCGGTATCTTGACGCTGCAGCAGGGCAAGCGATGCCGCCTCGTGATTGCCGATGCGGCAGTTGCTTTGAGTGATCTCAGTGGTGAATCCCCCGATAGCAAAACCCTACATCAACTGATGGGGCCGTATATCGCAGCACCCGATAGCGAAGAGATAGATACCGTTCTCTGCTGGGATCTGCTCAACTATCTCAGCCTGCCACTGATTGAGGTCTTTACCGCAAAGCTAGTCCCCCACATGTCAGCAACAGGCATGTTGCATGCCTATATCCATTCAGCACACACCACCATGCCTCGTTATCCTCAGTGCTACCGGGTGTTGGCGGAGGATCTCGTGGCCTGCGTGGCGCAGGATGCCGGCGAGCGTAAGACACCCCGCTACAGCTATGGCGACCTGGATAGACATGCCACAGGGTTACGCGTTGCACGTTCGATGTTGCTGCGTAATGGTATTCAGGAGTACCTGCTCCGTGTGCATCGGGCCACTGCCCAGTAACAGACCACAGCGAATGCAACGGGCATCCATCCACAAGCCCCCCATCAATACACAATATTTCTTTGTTTTTCAGTATATTGGTTATTCATTTCTTGCTCTATCAACACCCCACCACCTGGCACCCATCCTACTTGGGTTGTTTATCCTCCGAAATCCGGAAAAAACCTTAAGACATCTGTGTATTTGCCGTTACCCTATTTCATTAACGAGTGATATTCCGTGCCATGGGCGACCACAAGACGCGCGAAAGCGTCAGGATCGCCAGCATGCATCACATCATCTCTCGAGTTCAATGGACAGCCATATTCGGACGGACGTTTATGAAACTGGGATTTAAGTTCAATAACAAAAACTTAAGTCTTTGGACTTCACTCGCGGTAGTGCTTTGGTGTGCGGTCTTCACCTTCTCGCTGGCGTGGAACCTGAGGCAAAACCAGCGCATGGTTCCTGAACAGGCCACTGCCCAGGCCCGTGCCGCCATCGAGAAGGACCTGATCTACCGCAGTGTCGTCTCCCGCGTCGGTGGCATCTACATGCCCATAGATCAGGGCATCATACCCAACCCCTACCTCGCCCACCTGCCCGATAGAGACGTCACCACCACCGATGGACGCAAGCTGACGCTGGTGAACTCCTCCTATTTTACCCGCCTGGTCCACGACCAGGAGGCGATGCTGTCACCTGATGGGATTCGCGGACACACCACCAAAGAACACCCGCTGAGGCCGCTCAATGTACCGGACAGCTGGGAGCTGAAAGGCCTGACAAAACTCCGCAGCGGTGAAGCAGAATGGAGCGAGGAGACACTGATCGATGGCAAGCCCTATCTGCGCATGATCAGACCCAGGCTGGCCAAGGCCTCATGCATGGGGTGCCACCCGGAGGAGAGTGCCAAGCCTGGCGAGGTGATGGGCGGTATCAGCGTACGCATTCCACTGGATAATCTGCAGGCCCGCGCCGATGCCCGTGTCCTCAGTATAGTCGGCTGGCATGGCGGCTTGTGGATACTCGGCATGCTGGGCCTGTTCCTGGGAAACCGACTGCTACGCATTCAATCGGATGAGATGCGCTACTCCGCACTGCATGACATCCTCACCGATCTGCCGAACCGGGCACTCTTCATGGACCGCTTGGAACAGCGACTGGAGAGAGCAAAGCGGCACGACAAAACCGGAGCGATACTCTTTCTCGATCTGGACCGTTTCAAAAATATCAACGACTCCTTGGGCCACGGTATTGGCGACGAGTTGCTGAAACGGGTTGCGGAACGACAACGCTTCCTGTTACGCGCTGAAGATACCGTCGCCCGCCTGGGAGGGGATGAGTTTGTGATCCTGTTGGCCGATCTGCACAACGATCCGGAGTTAATAGCCATCGAGGCAAGGAATGTGGCGGAAAAGGTGTTGGAGGCCCTTTCCCAGCCCTACCAGATCAATAACCACACCCTTCATTCAACGCCCAGTATCGGTATTGCACTTATCTCACCGGAAGCGGCAAATGCCAGTGAGATACTTAGACAGGCCGATGCGGCCATGTACCAGGCCAAGGAGTATGGGCGTAACAATTTTCGTTTCTTCCTGCCCAGCATGCAGATGCTTGCCGCGGAAAGACTCGACCTGGAAAACGCCCTTCACAGCGCGATCACCCAGAATCAACTGGTACTCCACTACCAACCCAAGGTGACCATCGCGAGAAGGACCGAAATCCTGGGTGCCGAGGCACTGATTCGCTGGCAGCACCCGACCCAAGGGCTCCTGCTGCCTGGCGAATTCATCGCCATTGCGGAAGAGAGTGGATTGATTCTGCAGCTGGGTGAGTGGGTATTGCGGGAGGTCTGCTTGCAAATCAAGGCCTGGGAGCGGCTTTTCAAGCGTGAGCCTTTTGGCAGGATTGCAGTGAATATCAGCCCGAAACAGTTTCAACAGAAGGATTTCGTACAACGGGTTGATTCAATCATAACCGAAACCGAGGTAGATCCAACGAAACTGGAAATGGAATTGACCGAGAGTTCACTGGTAGAGGATGTCCACGATGTGAGGCACAAAATGGAAGAGTTGAAAAAACTCGGGATCCAGCTTTCCATCGATGATTTCGGTACCGGTTACTCCTCACTTGCCTACCTGAAAATGTTACCTGTGGACGTGCTCAAGATAGACCGTTCATTCGTCAGAGATATTGGTATAGATCCCAATGACGACGCGATTGTCGAAACCATCCTTGCCATGTCATGGCGTCTCGGATTCAGCGCCATTGCCGAAGGTGTGGAAACCGATGAGCAACTGAAGTTCCTCAGGGCTCGACAGTGTGATGGCTATCAGGGCTATCTATTCAGCAGGCCACTGGAGGTCGAAGATTTCGAGTCCATGTTGTTAAATGCTACAGGTATTCGCGCTTAGTATTCAACCGGATCGGATCCGCTCCGGGTAATCGGAGATAATGCCATCGACGCCCATTTCCAGGGCAAGCTCTATATCGGATGGATGATTGAGGGTATAGACATAAACCTGTAAACCCTTGAGATGCAGGGTATCCACAAATTCGGGCGTTATGGAATCGAATCCCAGGCCCACGTGGGATGCATGGGCCGCTTCGGCAAACTGCGCACCGCCTATCGGCACGCCTTCAAGCAGCGCCATGGTAACTGCCGAACTGTCAATAGCTCGTAGCGAGATCAGCTCGGAGTGCAGGAATGAGGCGTATATCACAGGCACATCCGTTCCTGCATTGCATACCTGTTCGACTAGTTTTCCGGCAATGTTCCTGGATCTCATTTCGATCATAATTCCGGCGTGCTCGCCGACCAGTTCCAGAACCTCGCTAAACAGCGGAACATGCTCGCCGTTTCCCGCATCCAAGGATCTCAGGTATTCAAGGTTCAGCTCGCTCACATATCCATCCCCATTGGTCGTACGATCAACGCGTTTGTCATGGATTACGACCAGCCGTCCATCTTTGGTCAATTGGAGATCAATTTCTATGTAGTCGACACCGAAAGCGAGACTCCGCTCGATGGCTGACAAGGTGTTTTCAGGTGCGTGGCCAGCACCGCCACGATGTGCGATACGAACAACAGGTAGAGCCTGATATTTTGTATACATTTGGTCCATCCGCTACTGGCTTGGCGTACCCAAGCAGAGTGCGAGTTGCTAAGCTATCTGTTCTTCGTTGGCGAGTTCCTTCCATACTTCGACACGCTTCGCCACTTCGATGGAATCTATGTACTCTCGATCTATCAGTTGATCGAATGGTATTCGATCGTCCATGTCATGCACAAGCGCGTTCGCGACATGAACCACGCTGAGAACACTGAACACCCTCTCACCTTGCAACCCCGGCTGGTTGTGCAAGGCTACCGCTTCCACAATTGACTGGGGTATCCCCCACAATCCCAGTAGAAATGCACCCACTGCCCCATGTGTGGTGCCGAAAATCTCTTTCTCGGCCGCGATCAGTTCTCCTGTTTGCACGTTGGCCCGTATCAGTTTTGAGAACTCGTCAGGTTGGTTGACGACAAGAATCAATTTTCCTATGTCGTGCAGCATACCGGCAAGCAGGCAATCCTCTACGGCAGGTGATCCCATCCCTTCCTCTATTGCAATCAGTTTTGCAAGCGAGCCGACCTTTGAACTGTGGGTCCAAAGTGTATCCAGGGAGAATATCCTGGCATCGATAGCGTCAGCCTCGAACTGTTTGAATATACCGATCGACAACACCAGCGGTTTGAGTATTTCAAGGCCCAATAAGGATGCCGCTTCAAGCGGATTCGAGACACGCCGACCGAGGCCGAAAAAGGCTGAGTTGACAAGCTGTAGGATTTTAACCGTCATCGCCGGGTCCTTGGCGATCAATCTCCCTACATCGGCGACGGATACGTTTGGGTCCTGCACAAGCCTCATCAGTTCGCTATATAGTGAAGGTAGACTTGGCAATGTCCGCATACCGGAAACCAGCGACTTGAGACGACCCTCGCCTAGCAGCTCACGCAATGAAAAGGCGCGTGCCAAGGTCGCTTTCAGGACTTCAATCTCACAAGGTTTGTTCAGATATTGGTGGGCTGGGCCCACCGTCTTCATCACTGATTCTTGGTCCGATTGACCAGAGAGGACTATTCGAACTATTTTCGGATGCTTCTCCGCAATACGATCCAGGAGTTCGGAACCATCCATACCCGGCATACGCATGTCGGTAATCACTGCGTCATACTCGATTTCATCGGTCCTTGCCAATGCCTCCTGTCCCGCCCCGACAAAATCCATTTCCCATACTTTGCGCTGACTCCGCAGAGTGCGTCGAAGGCCAGAGAGCACATTGGGTTCGTCATCGACAAAAAGGAGCTTTTTTTTAGCCACTGAGGTATTCAAAGCATCTCCTCCTGCAAAGGCAACTTGATGATAAACGTGGTACCTACACCCAATTTCGTCTCAAAACTCAACTCTCCGTCGTGTTGATCGACGATAATCTTATGACTCAACGAGAGACCCTGCCCTGTTCCCTGTCCGACATCCTTGGTGGTAAAGAAGGGGTCGAACACATGCTCCCGCACCCCTTCGGGGATACCGCTACCGTTATCGGTTACCCGGATTACACCCCAGTCACCTTCACGCCCCGTGCTGACGCGAATCAATCCCTTTTCACCGCTGTCACCTACTCTATCTGCAATCGCATGTGCGGCATTGACAATTATATTCAATATGACCTCGTTTATCGGTCCTGGCAGGCAATGAACACGGGGCAGGCTCTGATCCAGTTCAAGCTCAAGGTCGGCATGATACTTCCAGACATTTCTGGCCACGGTTGTGGTGCTGTTTACCGCCTTGTTGAGGTCGATCAGGGTTTTTTCTTCCGAACCCGGATGTGAAAACTCTTTCATCGCCCTCACGATGGTGGCGACACGATCCACTCCGTCCAGGGTCTGATTTATCGCTGTCGGAACCTCATCCTGCAGATACTCCAAATCAAGGTTTTCGATCTTGTCCGCCAGTTGCTCGAAGTCTTGCTCTGTTACAGAACCATCACGTGCCGCACTCACCACTTCCTGCTGGTTACCGATAATATCGGTAAAATCATAGTACGCATCTTTGAGAAAGCGTACATTGTCGTTGACATACTGGATAGGCGTGTTGATCTCGTGCGCTATACCGGCTGCCAGCTGCCCAATCGACTGCAGCTTTTGCAGTTGCTGCATCTCTGAGTCGTGTTGTTTCTGCTCGGTGACGTCATCGATGATCAAGAGATAGCCTGTATGGTTGCCGCTGTCGCCAACAAATGGCGTCACACAGACCGAAAGCAGGCGATTCGCACCACTCTGCGGCTTAAAGCGCACCTCGAAACGGTTGTTTTGATTGGAGTCATTCTGTAGTTCGTCAATGTGTCGGGAAACCTTTTCCCAATCCCAACCAAGTTGCAATGACGTTATCGGCTCGCCCAGCACCTCTTCCTCTGCCACCCCAAAAGTATTTGCCGCCTCATCATTCCAATGGTTGACGCAATCTTCATCATCAACACCTATGATTATGGAGGTTAGTGAGGAGAGCAGACGACTATTCTGTTCATGGGCCAAGGCCAACTGGCCACTTGTGCGAGCCCGTTCGATGATTCCGGCGAGGGTATCGGCCACACCGCGTAGAAAAACCTCTTCATCCTCCCGACGCTGATGACCCTCCTTGAGGTGGAGCAAGAGCACGCCCAGGACTTCCTCCTGGGAGATAATGGGTACGCAGTAGTGACCATATGGCTCCATGCCTGATACCCAGTTTTCATACCGCTGGTCGAGTCTATCGGTATACTCCAACTCACCGGTTAACGCGGCCCTACCGCAGAGGCATCTGCCGAATGGGACCCTGCTGCAACCCTCGACAGTCAGACGATCGAGATTCGAGTGGGCCTTCAGCAGCAGCTGCTCGCTGTTGCCTTCCACGACAAAGATCCCACCCCTGTGCAACATCTCGGTGAGCGGCGCGGACAGGATCACCTCCAGGCACTCCTGCAGTAACTGAGCGAAAGGCTTCTCTTTCAATGAGAGGTTCAACAGGGTGTTAAGGATATGGTGGGTTCTACTTCGCTGGTGCAGTTTCGAGTAGGTATGTGAACGCTTGATCGCATAGTTCACCACCCTACTCAGCACCCCCTCTGTCACCACACCCATAAACAGGCAATCGTCGGCCCCTTCTGCCACCCACATGGCGGCCAGCTCCGGGTCCTCGTATTTCGAGGTGGCGATAATCGGCGCATAAGCGAAGGCATCGCGCAGGGAGCGGATAGCGGAGGGCGTAGGCAGATCCGCCAGACCTGTATCCAGCAGGATGATGTCGTAGTGGGTCTGGCTGATCTCGGCTAGCGCCTCTGCCAGCAATTCTACTGTCCGGCATTCAATCTGGCATGAAAATTCCATGCCGCGCAGTAGCTTAGCGGTTAATTCCGCAGCATCTGGATCATCGTCGACCAACAAAACTCGAATGCGGTTCTGGGACTGGTTGTGTGACATCTGATCGGGCATGGAGAATTGGCTCCTCAACACCGTCAAGACTTCCAAGTGGGAGGGATTCCATTTCCGTAATTACAATCAATCTGTTTGATTGTTACGAATGAGCAATAAAATGTGCTTACGGTAACCATTGTATCGACACTCGGCAGGCATAACTTTAGATGGTTTGCAGCATCGATTTGTGGCTAAAAAATGGGAGGAATTCAAGGCTGTAACCAAGCGGCGAGTGAGTGCCCTGCACTCTCTCCGGGTGGCAATGAAGACAGGCTGCAGATACAGCAGACACCGCTGCCAATAGCCGTCGCTTAGACCGAAACCGGTTTGCGGATACTGCCTGCGGCAGGAATTATCCACAGACTGATTCGATAGCCTTCCACGGGATCCTTCCCTGTCTTCGGATGGGCTGGCTGGGCAGCCTGACCCGTAGCAGGGCCGGACTGTCGACTCTCCTCCCTGATCGAGGCCGGGTAAAACAGGTTGCAAGCTACCTCGGCATCAATGAAAAGACCGCGTCGGAGAAGTTCAAACAGGCTCATCCCACCGGCTTTAAAGGGGTTTTTCCAAGACTCATTCACTTGGTACGGGCGGACTGAAACCAGGCGCGATAGACCCCGCCATCCTGGCGTAAACAATTATCATTTGCAACGGATTGGGCAATCAATCTGTTTTGTAAATACCCAGGGAAATAGTCACCGATATCTGCCATAAATCCCGCTAATTAAGTCACAAGGACCCTTAATTAGTAAACATTAATATAAACCCATATGATGCATGTCCGCGACCGTACCCAGGAGAGAGGAGACGAAGATTATGACTAATCCCTTCAGCGAGCTATCAAGCTTTATCTCGCCAATGGCTATGCAGATATACGTAGTCTTGATGATTGTAATGGTAATCGGGGGCACCATCCTCGATATGATTCATAAGAAGAGTGCTCAGTACTTCTTTGAGAATTCCAAAAAAGCTGAGAAGAATGCCAAACGCACCGTCTCGAGCGGTGAAAAAGTCTCACTTGCTGTTCAGACCGTTACCAGCGAGGTTCTGACCTCGTCTGAGTTTTGCAACCCGCAGCGCCGGCTTTCTCACCTCTTGACCATGTACGGATTCATTATCTTTGTAGTCGCTACGGCAACATTGATTTTTGCTTATCCGACTGAGGCGTCCCCCGGCATCTGGCCCATGCTTTGGCATCTGGGTGCTGCGATGCTGTGTATCGGCGGTTACTGGTTCTGGTTCTTCATCCGTGTCGATGTATCCGCAGAAGGCAAGTCCTGGTACCAACTGGCGAAGGCTGATCTGTTCATCGTTTCGCTGCTGACCACCGCCACCTTCGGCCTGCTCTGGTCCGCCACTCAAGGTAGTGGCCTCGGCTGGCTGTTCTTCGCGTTGTTCATCATTTCCACCACCTCGCTTTTCGGAACCGTGTTGTGGTCAAAATTTGCCCACATGTTCTTCAAGCCCGCAGCGGCTTATCAGAAAAAGCTCACCAAGGCAGATGGTTCGCAAGAGAATCTGCCTGACCTGGGCGAGCTTTCTGATCCTGCCCTGCAGGCACGCTATCCGGACATCCCGGAATACATGGGTACCAATCCTCCCAACATGGGGCTTGGCATCAAGCGTGAAGCGCCTCACCACTTTTAAGTCGTTCCAACAGAATTGAGAGAGAATTGATATGCCAACATTCGTATACATGACCCGTTGTGACGGCTGTGGACACTGTGTAGATATCTGCCCATCAGACATCATGCACATCGATCCGACTTACCGTCGCGCTTACAACATCGAACCCAACATGTGCTGGGAGTGTTACTCCTGTGTCAAGGCCTGCCCCCACCACGCGATCGACGTGCGTGGCTATGCAGATTTCGCCCCGCTGGGCCACTCTGTTCGAGTGATCCGTGACGAGGAGAAGGGCGTCATCGCCTGGCGCATTAAATCCCGCAATGGTGAAACCGATCTGAACCTGCTGGCGCCGATCACCACAAAGCCCTGGGGTAAACACATACCTCAATTGGCAAACGTTCCTGCACCTACCCAGGAGCAGCGCGACAGTCAGTTGCTCTTTAACGAGCCTAAATACATTCGTATGGACGATGGTGATATCCACACCCTCGAGTCCAATGGCTTGCATATGGAAAAAGGGGTGTACTACTAATGGCCTACAAAACTATCGTAGAAGACAACATTGATATCCTGGTTGCGGGTGCCGGCCTCGGCGGTACCGGTGCTGCTTTCGAGGCGCGCTACTGGGGTAAAGACAAGAAGATCGTCATCGCTGAAAAGGCGAACATCGACCGCTCGGGTGCTGTGGCACAGGGTCTGTACGCGATCAACTGCTACATGGGCACCCGCTTCGGCGAGAACAACCCTGAAGATCACGTACGCTATGCGCGTATCGACCTCATGGGTATGGTTCGTGAGGACCTGCTGTTCGACATGGCCCGTCACGTCGACTCCGCCGTTCATCAGTTCGAAGAGTGGGGCATGCCCATCATGCGCAACCCCAAGACCGGTTCCTACCTGCGTGAGGGTCGCTGGCAGATCATGATTCACGGTGAGTCCTACAAGCCGCTGGTGGCTGAGGCCGCCAAGAAGTCTGCCGACAAGGTCTACAACCGTATCTGTGTCACCCACCTGTTGATGGACGATGGCAAAGAGAACCGTGTAGCCGGTGCTGTTGGCTTCAACGTCCGTACCGGTGACTACCACGTCTTCAAGTCCAAGGCCGTTGTTGTCGGCGCCGGTGGTGCTTCCAACATCTTCAAGCCCCGCTCCGTGGGTGAGGGTGCCGGTCGTGTCTGGTACGCTCCCTGGTCTTCAGGTTCCGCCTACGGTCTGATGATCGGTGCCGGCGCCAAGATGACCCAGATGGAGAACCGTATCGTTCTGGCCCGTTTCAAAGACGGTTACGGCCCGGTGGGTGCCTACTTCCTGCATCTCAAGACCTACACCCAGAACTGCGACGGTGAAGAGTACGAATCCAAGTGGTTCCCGGCGCTGGAGAAGATGGTTGGCAAGGCCTATCTGGATACCGAGGCTTCTCACGTGTCTCACCGTCCGATCCCGACCTGCCTGCGTAACCACGCCTTCATCAACGAGGTGGCTTCCGGTAAGGGTCCCATCCACATGGTCACCATGGAAGCCTTCCAGGATCCGCATCTCGAAGAGATCGGCTGGCACAACTTCCTCGGCATGACCGTTGGTCAGGCTGTCCTCTGGGCCGCCACCGACGTTAACCCCAAGTACGAAAATCCCGAGCTGACCACCTCCGAGCCTTACGTCATGGGCTCTCACGCCACCGGTTGTGGCGCCTGGTGCTCCGGCCCTGAAGATATCTCTCCCGATGAGTACTTCTGGGGCTACAACCGTATGACCACTGTTGAGGGTCTGTTCGGTGCCGGTGATGCCGTGGGCGGTACGCCTCACGCCTTCTCCTCCGGTTCCTTCACCGAGGGTCGTCTGGCCGCCAAGGCTGCCTGTAAGTACATCGACGACGGCAAGGCCAATGGCATTCGTGTATCCCAGGAGCAGATCGATCGCCGCAGGGAAGAGATCTACAAGCCGATGGAGCACTACAAGATCTATCGTAACGAGATCGTTGCCGGTTCCGTTAACCCGAACTACATCAACCCCCGTCAGGGCCTCGACCGTCTGCAGAAGCTGATGGACGAGTATGCCGGTGGTGTGACGGTTAACTACATGACCAACGAGAAGCTGTTGCACATCGGTCTGAAGAAGATGAAGACCCTGGAAGAGGATCTGGAGAAGGTCGCTGCCGAAAACATCCACGAACTGCTGCGTGCGTGGGAGCTGAAGCATCGTCACCTGGCTTCCGAGGCCGTGATTCATCACACCCTGTTCCGTGAGGAGACCCGCTGGCCTGGTTATTACTACCGTGGTGATCACATGAAGGTTGACGATGAGAACTGGCATGTTCTGACCGTTTCCCGCCGTGATCCCAACACCGGTGAGTACACCATGGAGAAGGCGCCTCTGTATCACCTGGTAGGTGATATCGAAGATAAGGCTTTGGCTGAACTCAAGGCTAAAGAAGGGAAATAATAAAAAAACACAATCCAGGGGCCCTTCCGGGCCCCTGTTTGTCTTTGAAGAGGCCAATATTTATGTTGGCCTCTTTTTGTTTGTATGTGATTGTTTTTCTTGCATAAAAAGATTGACTATCATGAGGAGCATGCGGGGTTGCTTTAGAAATTCACGAGAAATTGGGGACTTATATCTCTTTTTTGATAGTGTAGAATTCCTGACCCCTTCAAAATACAGAGCAGCAGATGAATATTATCGATAAGACAGACGAAGAACTTCTGGCCCTGGGGATCCCCTGGTGGGAAGACCTGATCAAGTACTCCAACAAGGGGCAGTACGGGAAATTCATCCGTAACTTCTCCTATGATCTGCTTCTCGGTCTGAACGAAGTGGAATTGGGCAAGCAGTTTGCCAAGAGCGAACTGACCCGCAATCTTGATACCAATTACGATTTTCTCGGCTTTATCAGGCGCGGCGAGCATGTAACTTTCCTGTTCAGGGTTCGCAGCACGATTCGAGAAGGCGAATGGCTCGGCAGGATGGTGGTCGGTTTCGAGAGAGGCGAACCCAAAATTTTCGCGGCATCAATTTTCTGAGCAGCCATGAAAGAGACCATACAGCAGAATAAGCTCGTTGAGCTGAATTACAAGGTTCTGGATGAGAAGACCGGCCAGGTCCTTTCAACCGTAGAATTCCCTATCAGTTATGTGCATGGCGCCGACCAGGTTCTCGCCACCCAGGTTACGATGCAACTGGAAGGCAGGGCCGAAGGCGACGTCATCGAGGTTCCGATCGACGGGAACATGATCTACGGTCCCCGCGACGAAGGCCTGGTATTTACCGATCACATCGAGAACGTGCCGGAAGAGTTTCGCGAAGTCGGCATGAAGATTCTGATGGAGAACGATAAGGGGGAGCCGAGGGAGTTCATCGTCACCCGCATGGATGACAAGACCCTGACCGTTGACGGAAACAACCCGCTTTGCGGCAGAGATCTGATCTTCAAGTTGGAGATTCTGAAGGTCAGGGACGCAACTGAACAAGAGATCGAGGCAGGTACCAAAGTGGTTAACGGCCCCGACATTGATATGGGCAGCGACAAGATCGTGCCGATCTAGAGATGCAATCACATATTACTGAACGGGTCGTCGTACAGCAGGATGCTGACATAGGGGGCGTAAGTCAGAACGGCTCCCTGGTAGGGCCCCAATTCATTGAAGGCGTGTAGCACCTGCGCCAGACGCGACTCGCTGTTTGTATCTTCTTTCAACGCCTCCAGCGCCGAGAGCAGAGGCTTGATCTCTTCCGGTTCCAGATGTTTATTCAGCATTTGAATCGTTTCGTCGATTCTGTCGGCTTTGATATGATCCCGGTTCTTTGTCAGTTGGGCCTCTGTTGTATCACCAAAGTCCGGAGGGCTTTCATGCTGAGCCGGATTATCCTCAACAGGCAGGTTGGTGGACTGAAGACCGGCAAAGGCGTTGAATTCCGCAAAGGCCTTTTGCTTTAGAGCGTTAACGAACCCATTGAAAGCTTCGGTGTTTGGTTTGCCTAGATAGAGGGATATCAGCGGCTCTCCATTCACCCGACTATTGAAATTAAGGGAAGATTTGCTGATGACCGGCTCCGGGTCCAGCACAGTCAGCATCACCGTCAATGTTTCCGCTTTTTTAAAAGGCGCTTTAATACGGACGTTGACATGGTCATCGACCAACTCAAACTCCTGAGTCCCTTTTAATAGATCTTTCTGTACGAGCTTGGTTGTCATGTCGATATCTTTCGCCGTTTAGTTACTGAAGACCTTTTTCATGACGTCGGCGACAAACTCGTGGGCGAATGAGTTTTCCCCGCAATGGATGATCTCCTGTTCCTGGCCGATAAAGGCAAGGTAGGGATGAACCTCGAGACCGTCTCGTTCTATATTCGCCTGATCGTCTATAGTGCTGGCGACACTGAACGCGATTTCCCCGGTCAGGTCCCGTAATTGATCGCCGCTGATCCCGCCTTGGGCCAGCTTGAAGCGTATTTGCTCGATGATTTCACGCACGAGAATCTCTTGAAGCTGTTCAAACTTCTCGACATCAAGAATTTGTTGCATATCGGTTTCTTTTCAATTTACCAAAAGGCTGATTATACACTTTCTCTTTTAGGCTTTTCAGCACTCCCCAAAGCGCCTTGAGGCTATTGTTGTCCCTATCTTGAAGGGGGGTATTGTCAATGCAGCTCAAGCGCCAGCGTTGTCGCCGTTCGGACATCCAGTCCTGTTTGTAGGCGTCGTTGCCGGTGAGGAAGTCGATCTCTTCCACCTTGTCGCAGTCGATCACCTGCTGCATCAGGTAGGCGATGAGAATTGAACCCGGAGAGTATCTTTTCCATGCCTCGTCATAGGCCAGTTTAAAGATACTGGCCTTGCCGTGTGCCACAAACCAGAATTGGGCGGCCACAGGCTGGTCGTGAATATAGAGGATAGCGAGCCTCAGCCAGCCGGCCTCGGAAAAGCGCTTGGCCAGGCCGTCAATAAAGGGCTCGAAAACCTCATTCGCCTTCCAGCTGGCGTTATAGACGATCCGGTAGCCCGCCAATGCCTCTTCCACTTGGCTGTCTGTAAAGAGTTTAATCCGGTAACCCTGCTCGCGCTCGAGTTTACGCCGCTTGCGATTGACGGTATTTCTCACCCGGGAGGGCCGCGCCTGTATATAGTCTGCGAAGGACTGGCCTTCGGTTCGGTGAATCCAGTTATAGAAGCGGAAATAGCGATGGCAGCTGAATCCGCTGGACTCCATGACCTGCTGCAGGAGTTCTACATTTCTATCGTCCTCGGCGATGGGATCCAGTTGCAGCGAATGAAGCGGCAGCTGCCGCAAGCCGTCAATCAGGCACGCCAGGATCTGCTGTTGCCGGTTCACATCGAGCAACAGGGTGTAGAGAGAGCTGTATAGATGCTTTACAGGAAAACCGTGGTCTGTGTCAGCTTGGGTCAGCGGCAACAGTGCAACCACCTTTTCCCCATCGAGCACGCAGGCCAGTAAGAGTGTCTGGTTATCTTCCAGACCGTTTTCCAGCAGGTTCTCAAACCAGGGCCGGGAAAAAAAGATGCTCTCTCTCTCGGCGCTAGCAAATAGCTGGTCGACGCTGGCCGGCAGATCTCGCCAGTCAGCGTAACAGACGAATTTCATCGTTGAACTTAGTTTGCCTTCCCGCTGCCACCGTCGTTGTGGCCGGCAGTCATCTCCACCATTTCCGAGACCTCCAGGGTGCCGTTAATCTCCAGGAAGGGACAGCTCTGGGCAGCGGCCAGGGCCTCTTCCATGGAGCCTGCCCGGATAATGCTCATGCCGGACATGGCGGACATGGTGCCTGGCGCGGCCCGGCCTCCCGACTGTACGGTGTGGGTGTCCTTGAAAGGGATCGCCGGACTGACTACCGCATCCCCCAGAGAGATCAGCCACTCTTGGTATTTTTCGAAATGCTTTTGGCCCTCTTCCGGGCTGGAGGGATATTCACCCCCAAGATAGACAAATATATATTGCGGCATTGGGTAGGGCCTCTGTCGGGAAAAGTAAGTCTATTGAGTAAGTTACGGATTTTACCGGAAATTCTTGCCAAAAACAGAAATAAATCTAATATATGCAGCCAAAAAAAATAAGAATCGTCAGTTGGTGGTCACCCAATAGGCACTGCTATATAATCCGTTCTCTAAAAGCAATTTTCGTTATCGTGAGAGCTGCTAGCCAAAACTCTTACGGTGACTGTTTCGACTACTAGACAAAAGGTGATTTATGAGCGGACAGCCTAAAACCAGACCAAAAGTACCTGAGGGTAAATCTCGTTTTCTCGTGACCCGTCAGAAAGAGCCTAATGAAAAGGGTTTTGTCGGTTACGAGACCATCTGGGATTCATTTCAGAAGGTGGCCGAGTACACCACACCGAAACGGCCGTAAACCGAACCTTGTGTCGCGCGATCCTTATGGTTCGTGCCGACACAAGGGAATTATCAACCGGCCGCATCTCATGAGCTATCAGGTTCACTCTGAGAAGACGCCGGCCAGCAATAGCCCAAGGATACAATAGCAGCCCGCACTCTATCCTTCATATGCGAGCACGGAAGCCATAGCCCTCTTCTCGTCCCGATCAGTCAGTTACTCCCCTGCTCCTCACCGATGCTCAATCAATAGGGAACTCGTGTGTCTGATTAGCTGTGCAAAGCCATAATTGCAGACAAACCCGAAAACCAACCCCATGACCCTCTTTGTCTGCCACCAGAGGTCTGTTGACTGCAACCGGGCATGCCGGGCTGAGGGCGAAGTTATAAAACAGGGGGCCCGTACCCTGCAGTGACACCTTCCCCGGTGAGACATATTCCCAGAAACTCGCCACGGAATGGAGAACCCTTGACGGAGTTCAGTGTGCTTTCTACGCAGCTCCTGGCCTCTTTAATACCGCAGGCCCCGCACAGGGTTGGACCCGTTCGTTGGTGTTCGCCCGAGACACAGTGAAATCATCACATTTTCTATAGGGTATTCAGGCCATTTAGAACAAAATGATCCCATCCACGGACTAAACAGAACGTCATTGATGCAGTGGTTGAGTCAAGTGGGTTGCTTGAGTGCCCGTCAATACAGCGAATTTGATTAGAAGCGAAGCCTGGTGACACGGCCCTACGGCTGTAATTGGCAGGTAAAAATAAAAAAGCCAGGAACTTCTATGTACCTGGCTTTCCCATTTTTCATTTGGTAGCGGGGGCTGGATTTGAACCAACGA
>JBFNJI010000012.1:0-67455 GCA_040793985.1 Candidatus Thiodiazotropha sp.
CCTCTACGGGGTTCTTTTCGCCTTTCCCTCACGGTACTGGTTCACTATCGGTCGGTAGAGAGTATTTAGCCTTGGAGGATGGTCCCCCCATCTTCAGTCAGAATATCACGTGTTCCGACCTACTTAATACGTCAATCATTCATTTCGTGTACGGGGCTATCACCCTGTATCGCTGGACTTTCCAGACCATTCCACTATGAATTTCTTGCTCGGCTGGTCCCCGTTCGCTCGCCGCTACTGAGGGAATCTCAATTGATTTCTTTTCCTCCGGGTACTTAGATGTTTCAGTTCCCCGGGTTTGCCTCTTACACCTATGAATTCAGTGCAAGATACCTGCCTTAGGACAGGTGGGTTTTCCCATTCGGAAATCTCCGGATCAAAGCCTGTTTGCTGGCTCCCCGAAGCTTATCGCAAGCTACAACGTCCTTCATCGCCTTCTACCGCCTAGGCATCCACCATATGCGCTTAATCACTTGACCATATAACCCCAAAGAATCTGGAGTCTGATCACTCGTACAAATGCAACATACCCAAATAACTAAGTTTTTGAGAACTTAGATACTCATTTAGATATTAAGGATGTCTCACGACATCCGCCTATCTGCGATCTAACCTAATTTTTAAAGAGCATTACTTCGTTAATACGAAGTGGCTAGCGTTTGCTTCGCTAGACACTTGGTACTACTGGTCCGAGCTGGGCGACTGTTTGGTGGAGCCAGGGAGGATCGAACTCCCGACCTCCTGCGTGCAAGGCAGGCGCTCTCCCAGCTGAGCTATGGCCCCTGAAGAGTCAATAATACTGATAGAAAATGGTGGGTCTGGGAGGATTTGAACCTCCGACCTCACCCTTATCAGGGGTGCGCTCTAACCAACTGAGCTACAGACCCGGTTTCGCTCAGTGCAGTACAGCCGTTTAGCTGTTAGGTCTGTAACTGCTCAACACTTGGCTAGGTAACTTGTGTGGATGCTCCGAAGATCCGGGCAACTTTTTTAAAGGAGGTGATCCAGCCGCAGGTTCCCCTACGGCTACCTTGTTACGACTTCACCCCAGTCATGAATCACAAAGTGGTGAGCGCCCCCCCGAAGGTTAAGCTACCCACTTCTTTTGCAACCCACTCCCATGGTGTGACGGGCGGTGTGTACAAGGCCCGGGAACGTATTCACCGCGACATGCTGATTCGCGATTACTAGCGATTCCGACTTCATGCAGTCGAGTTGCAGACTGCAATCCGGACTACGACCGGTTTTCTGAGATTAGCTCCCCCTCACGGGTTGGCGACCCTCTGTACCGGCCATTGTAGCACGTGTGTAGCCCAGCCCATAAGGGCCATGATGACTTGACGTCATCCCCACCTTCCTCCGGTTTGTCACCGGCAGTCTCCCTAGAGTTCCCACCCGAAGTGCTGGCAACTAGGGACAAGGGTTGCGCTCGTTACGGGACTTAACCCAACATCTCACGACACGAGCTGACGACAGCCATGCAGCACCTGTCACTGGATTCCCGAAGGCACCAAACTATCTCTAGTAAGTTTCCAGGATGTCAAGGGCTGGTAAGGTTCTTCGCGTTGCATCGAATTAAACCACATGCTCCACCGCTTGTGCGGGCCCCCGTCAATTCCTTTGAGTTTTAACCTTGCGGCCGTACTCCCCAGGCGGTCAACTTATCGCGTTAGCTGCGCCACTAAACCCTTATAATGAGTCCAACGGCTAGTTGACATCGTTTACGGCGTGGACTACCAGGGTATCTAATCCTGTTTGCTACCCACGCTTTCGCACCTCAGTGTCAGTATTGGTCCAGGAAGCCGCCTTCGCCACTGATGTTCCTCCGGATATCTACGCATTTCACCGCTACACCCGGAATTCCGCTTCCCTCTACCATACTCTAGTGAGGCAGTATCAAATGCAATTCCCAGGTTGAGCCCAGGGCTTTCACATCTGACTTACCAAACCACCTACGCGCGCTTTACGCCCAGTAATTCCGATTAACGCTTGCACCCTCCGTATTACCGCGGCTGCTGGCACGGAGTTAGCCGGTGCTTCTTCTAAAGGTAACGTCAAGACTCGAGGTTATTAACCTCAAGCTTTTCTTCCCAATTGAAAGTGCTTTACAACCCGCAGGCCTTCTTCACACACGCGGTATTGCTGGATCAGGGTTGCCCCCATTGTCCAATATTCCCCACTGCTGCCTCCCGTAGGAGTCTGGGCCGTGTCTCAGTCCCAGTGTGGCTGATCGTCCTCTCAGACCAGCTATGGATCGTCGCCTTGGTAGGCCGTTACCCTACCAACAAGCTAATCCAACGCAGGCTCATCTAATAGCGCGAGGTCCGAAGATCCCCCGCTTTCCCCCGTAGGGCGTATGCGGTATTAGCTCGAGTTTCCCCGAGTTGTCCCCCACTACTAGGCAGATACCTACGCGTTACTCACCCGTCCGCCACTCGTCAGCCGAGAGCAAGCTCTCGCTGTTACCGTTCGACTTGCATGTGTTAAGCATACCGCCAGCGTTCAATCTGAGCCAGGATCAAACTCTTCAGTTTAAGTTTGATAGCTGCTTATGGCAGCCAATCCTTTTGACTCAAGATTCTCGGATAGTATTGACTATCTTTGAATGCTATCGTCGATCTTTTGGTTACCCAAGATCAACGGAGCACCCACACAAATTACCTAACCTGATTGTTAAAGAGCATCCCGGAACTTTCTTCCGAGAAAGACCGCCTATTTTAAAGGACCCTGCGCTTGTGTCAAGAAAATTCCTAACTTTTTTCAAGCCGCCAAGGCTGTCCGGTCTGTTCGAGAGCGCGTATTCTACAGCCCACTTAGTCATTGTCAACAACTAAATTTTAGCCCCAGATGCAACACCCTTCCGGTGTTCGAAACGGCATCCGCTGCCCCCTCGAAAGAGTGGCGCATTATACGGAGTTCGCCCACCCCGTCAACAACTTTCAGAGGCTTTGTGACAATCTCGATAAACCCTCTGTCAAAGCCTGTTTTTTCCAAGCAAACCGATTCGCTGCAGGGCGCGGCGGCGCGCGCCTGCGGCAGCCTCAACATAGCTTGGGACAGCGCCCTTATTGCACGCTGATGCGGGCAAACCTGCGTTTGCCGACCTGATAGACGCGGGTGGTGCCCGCCATGACCTGCAGCCCATGATCGGACAGCCGCTCACCGTCGATTCTCACAGCGCCCTGTTTTATCATGCGCATGGCCTCTGAGGTACTCTTCACCAGGCCCGCATCCTTCAGCAGATTGGCGATAGGATAACCGCCATCGGCCGCACTCACGGACACTTCGTCCATCTCCTCGGGCATCTGGCCCTTTTGGAAACGCGCGACAAAGGCCTGGTTGGCCTTAACCGCCGCACCCCTGGAGTGGAAACGCTCCACCAGCTCCTCGGCCAGCCGGACCTTGATGTCCCGGGGATTTGCACCCTGCTCCACCTCCCGCCTCCAGGTCTCGATCTCCGCCATCGGCCTGAAGCTCAAGAGCTCGAAGTAGCGCCACATCAGCTGGTCGGATATGGACATGATCTTGCCGAACATCTCCTCCGGGGCGTCGGTGATGCCGATGTAGTTGTTGAGGGATTTCGACATCTTCTGAACCCCGTCCAATCCCTCCAGTATGGGCAGGGTGATAACCACCTGGGGCTCCTGTTGATAGGCCTCCTGGAGCTGGCGACCCACCAAAAGGTTGAATTTCTGATCCGTCCCACCCAACTCCACATCGGCTTTCAGCACCACCGAGTCGTAGCCCTGGATCAGCGGATAGAGAAATTCGTGCACCGCGATGGCCTGACCGCTGGTGTAACGCTTACTGAAATCGTCCCGTTCCAGCATCCGGGCCACCGTATGTTTTGCCGCCAGCTGAATCAGGTCGACCGCGGACATCTCCCCCATCCAGGAGGAGTTGAACAGCACTGTGGTCTTGCTCGGGTCGAGAATTTTGAAGATCTGGTGTTCGTAGGTTTTGGCATTTTCCATCACCTCATCCCGGGTGAGGGGGGGCCTGGTCGCGCTTTTTCCCGTGGGATCGCCGATCATGCCGGTGAAATCACCAATCAAAAAGATCACTTCATGGCCCAACTCCTGGAATTGGCGCAGCTTATTGATAAGCACCGTATGGCCGATATGGAGGTCCGGGGCGGTCGGGTCGAATCCCGCCTTTATCTTCAGTGGGTTACCCCGCTGCAGTTTCTTGAGCAGCAGTTCTTCGGGAAGAACCTCTTCGGTTCCTCGCTTGATGAGTTCCAGGGAACCATTGACGTCGGTCATTTAATAATTCTCTTAGATTAAGACAATGGATGCACACTCTACTAGAAGCATCTGATAAAATTAACCATTGTGTGATGATGTGCGCTACTATCCATTATTTGGTACGCAGCTGTATTTTATCGCCATGGGGCCGTTACAGAGCATATACATTGCTGTATTGTTGAATCATGCAAGACTTTAAATCCTACACATTGGAGAGAAAAACGGCACGCGGCCCCTTAGCCCGCCGGTTAATCCTGAGCGCCGTTCTCATCCTACTCATTGCCGTAGGATTCATCTACCTGACAGTAATGCCTGGCCAGCAGCCCGATATCGCCCCCCCGCCCTCTCCTGAACAGAGCCTGCAACCTCAACAGAAAAAGATTCTACCACTACCCCTACCGGGTCAATCCAGCAGGGAGAGCGGCGAACCGGAATCACCGATCCAGTCGATCAGTTTCATCAAGCAGGCCGTGGCCAAGGAGACCAAGCCCGCCATCACCCTAGACAGCCCCGGTGTTGACGGGATCGGGGACAGCAGTACCGATCCGCCCGTTGCGAGCGAGGAAACGGAAGCGCCGAGTCGCCCCGAGACCACCACCCTGAGCTATGAGATCCGCAACGGCGACTCCCTTGCGAGCATATTCAAAAAACATGGGCTAAGCGCCAACCTGCTGCATCGCATCGTCCACTCCAGTGACACCGCTAAAAAACTGACCGATATACGCCCCGGAGAGATGCTCTTTCTCGATATGGACGAGGAACAGAACTTCTTCGGTTTGCGTCTGCAGCACAGCAAAATTGAGAGCCTGGAAATAACCGCTGTGGATGACGGCTTCAAAGCCGCAGAGCTGAGCAGAGATGTCGAGGTCAGGACCAATCAGGTCAGCGGCACCATCGAGAATTCATTCTATATCGCAGCTAAAGAGGCGGGCCTGTCGGAACAACTGATCATGAAGATGGCCGGCATCTTCGGCTGGGATATAGACTTCGCCCTCGAGATCCGTAGCGGCGACCGATTCTCGGTGATCTTTGAGGAAGACTATCTTGACGGGGAGAAGCTTCGGGATGGCGCCATTCTTGGCGCGGAGTTTATCAATCGGGGACGCAGCTACCGCGCCCTGCTCTACACCGACGATAGCGGCCGATCCGACTATTACAGCCCTGACGGCCGCAGTATGCGCAAGGCATTTCTACGGGCACCGGTCGACTTCAGACGCATCTCTTCGCGGTTCACCCGGGAGCGATACCACCCGGTACTGGGTAAAAAACGCCCCCATCGGGGAGTCGACTATGCGGCGAAAACCGGCACACCGATCAAGGCAGCCGGAGACGGCAAGATCATTCATCGTGGCAAGAAGGGGGGCTATGGCAAGACAGTGATCATCAAGCACGGCCAGACCTACACAACCCTCTATGCCCATCTCTCCCGCTATAACAAAAAAGCGAAAAGGGGAAGCAAGGTCAAACAGGGACAGACTATCGGTTATGTCGGTAAGACCGGGCTCGCCACCGGCCCCCACCTGCATTACGAGTTCCGTGTCAACGGTGTCTACAGAAACCCGTTGACGGTAAAACTACCCGCCGCCAAGCCGATCGCAAAAAAATATCGCGAGGATTTCGAACTCAAAATTCAACCCCTGTTGAGTAAACTGGATCTGATCAATCGCACGCTCGTTGCCGATGCCGAATAGCTCGGTCTATGTAGGCCTCATATCGGGCACAAGCATGGATGGCGTGGACGCGGTTGCGGTCGACTTCTCATCCCCTCAACCCCGTGTAATCGCCACTCACGTGGAAGCCTATCCTCCCCATTTGACGGCTTCGCTGCGCGCCTTATGCCTGCCCGGAGACAATGAGATCGACCGCATGGGCCAACTCGACAGAGAGGTTGGCACCCTATTCTCCACTGCCTGCCTTAACCTTTTGTCCAAGGCCGGTATGCAAGCACGGGAGATAAATGCCATCGGCAGCCATGGCCAGACCATCCGTCATCGACCCCAGCTGGAACACCCCTTCAGCTTGCAGATCGGCGATCCCAACACCATCGCGGAACTCACCTCGATAACAACCGTGGCCGACTTCCGTCGTCGTGACATGGCCGCCGGCGGCCAGGGCGCACCCCTCGTACCCGCATTCCACCAGGCCCTGTTTCAGCATCCTGAAATGGGCAGGGTCGTCCTCAATCTGGGTGGCATCGCCAACATCACCTGCCTTCCGGCAGATCCTGACGGGGCGGTCACAGGCTACGATACCGGTCCCGCGAACTGCCTGCTCGATCGCTGGATCGAACGCCATCGGGGACTGGCCCTGGACCAACAGGGCGAGTGGGCGAGGAGCGGTGAAGTGATTGATGATCTGCTCGCTCTATTGCATGCCGATCCCTACTTCAAGGCACCCCCACCGAAAAGCACCGGCAGTGAATATTTCTCACTGGACTGGCTGCTGCAACGCATCGCCAATCGTCACTATTCTGCGGCGGACATACAGGCCACGCTACTTGAGCTCTCGGCTGCGAGTATTGCACAGGCGATCATCCTCGAGGGTTTTGCAGCAGGCGAGATTTTGATCTGCGGCGGTGGTGCGCATAACCGCTATCTGCTTGAGCGACTATCCGCCCATCTACCCGAGGCGCGTCTGGCAGTAACGTCCGAATATGGTGTTGATCCCGACTGGGTGGAGGCAACTACCTTCGCCTGGCTGGCAAAACGCACCCTGGACGGTCTATGCGGCAATCTCGCCTCGGTCACAGGCGCCGATCATGATGTGATTCTGGGCGGCATCTATCCCGCTTCTCAATGCTAGAGATACCCAATCCCGGTCTATCCAGACGCGGCGGTTTTAGCGAAAACCCGATCCATCGACTTACCACCAGGCACATCATGCGATGGAATCAAACCCCTGGCCGTTCATTCTGAAGGTATTGAACGGTCCTGTTTCGCCCCTGCCCTTTGGCCTCGTAGAGCGCGGTATCAGCGGCCTTGAGCAGGCCCTCTGGAGAGGTTGCGGTTAGCTGGGCCAGGGACGCAAGGCCAATGCTTATGGTCACCCGCACCCCCTCAACATCCATCTTTGCCACTTCATGACGAATATCCTCCGCGGTTTTCAGCGCGCCCTTCTCCGCAGTATTGGTCAAAATAGCGCAAAACTCCTCACCACCGTAGCGGAAGGAGTAGTCCGATTCACGCAAGCGGTTTTTCAACAGATTGCCAAACGCAGTCAGCACCCGATCCCCCATATCGTGGCCACGGGTATCGTTCAGTTGTTTGAAGTGATCCAGGTCGAGCATCAACAGGCTCAGTGGGTGCTGCTTCTCCAGGGCGTCGGATACGGCCTGATCAAGAATATCACTCAGAGACCGGCGATTGAGCAAGCCAGTCAGTTCATCCGTGTAAGAGATGGCTTCCAGGTAGGCCTCCCGACGTTGCTGGGTTGTAACATCGCGCATCAGCGCAGCCATGCCGAGCACATCCCCGGTTGGCGTGGATATTCTTGCTGCCATCAGACTCAGGTAACGTCTACCCTGCAGTGCGGACTCGGCATAGTTAGGATCGGGATGCTGCAGCAGACGTTCGATCAGGGCCGGATCATTCACCAGGCCATAGAACCCTGCCTCCACGATTGCCGACTTTTCTTTATCCAGCAATGTCTCCGCTGCGGGATTGACCAAGACGATCCGCTCGTCGCGGTCGGTGACCACTATGCCCTCGCCGGCATTGAGGATGATGGTGGTCAACTTGTTCTGCTCCATTTCCAGGCCAGTGTAGTTCTCAAGGATTTGACGGGTCATGGTATTGAACGAACGCGCCATCTGACCCAATTCATCCTCACCGATCTCCGGAACCTGCTGTGCCAGGTCGCCCTGTTCAACCTGGTACATCGCATCCGTCACCCGCTGAATCGGTGTTATGACCGCCTTGCGCAAAAAGAGATAGGTTATTGCCAGGTACAGGAACATCACCACGAGCATAACCAGCGCAGCCTGGTTTCGGCTCTGGCTCACCAGCTGGTTGACCTGCCTAAGCGAGGTGGTCAGCCTGGCCAAGCCGAGAACCCGCTGTTCATCACCATGACAATGTTGACACTGCCGTTTGTTGGCGATCGGCATGAGAATGGTATAACTCAGGCCTGATTCATTCACCATGCCAATCTGTTCCAGGCTATTGACAGCCTGCCTCAGGAGGGGGTCATCCTCGGCATAGAGCGTTACCTTTCGCGACTCTTCACGTTCCCTGAACACTGTTTGTCCATGCTTCGAATTGATCTGCCTGATCGTGGCATTGTCCAAGAAGGCCTCCTGGCCGTTGGGACGAATAAAACTGAACTCCTCCAGTCCCACCGCACCCTTTACATCCTCCGCATAGCGTTGAGCGATGGCAGCTGAACCTGTCTCCATTATCGCCCCCAGCCCGGCAACCACGGTGGAAACCATGCGCCCTGTAACAAGCTTGTGATTGTCGACAATCACGGCCCGTTGAATTTGGGTATAGAAGATCACCAGCCCGATAAGGGTTAGGAAAGCCGAAATACCTACAACAATAATAATCCTTGCACCGATGCTTTTACTGAACATTTCGCTACGCTACCTAATCAGCGAACAATCATCCTTAAGGGGTAACATGATTCCTGATAACACCTTCCCCTACGACTAAAACCTAGAATCCAACTTAGTATTGTTTAGATGCCTCACAGAGTCTAACCGATTCGGGACTCAGAGAAAGCGGTAATGATCAAGATATCCAATTAGTGGACACATCCCTCCTGATTCAGATAACCCTGCGTTTCTGGATAGGGTTAAAACCGCCCAATATTGGGAGCAGCTCTTGTAAAATGCTATTTGAATGCCCTGGGTCAGAGAGTTAGAAATTATTAATAATATAATATTAAAAGAGGGAGTTGACCATCCGAGTACCATGCAAACCTCCATTCACAACCGACATTTTCTACTGCGCCGGCTCCATTCACTCTTCGGCCTGCTCCCTGTTGGCGGCTTTCTGATCTTCCATCTCTGGGAAAATTCCCAATCCCGCTTCGGCCAGATACACTATAACGAACAGGTCGTCGGCTGGCTGCAAAGCATCAACTACCTGACACTGGTCGAGATTTTCTTCATTGCCCTGCCCCTTTTGTTCCATGCGGGTTACGGCCTGGTAATTCTCTTTGGCTCACAGGGCAACTGGAATCGCTATCCCTGGTTGCACAACCGCTTCTACTGGCTGCAGCGGCTCTCCGGCATTGGTATCCTGCTGTTCCTGTTGCTCCACGTGGGATGGACAAGGATCTGGGGTATCTGGCAACCCGATATACGCGCCGACCTGTTCGGCCATATGCAGGCGTTGTTGATCAATCCCTACCTGTTCCTCCTCTACCTGGCTGGCCTGCTGCTGGCGGTTTTCCATCTTTGCAATGGACTCTGGACAATGGCGATCAGTTGGGGATTGACCACCAGCGTGGAGGCTCAGCGCATCTGGTTCTACTTCTGCGTGTTGCTTGCACTGCTCACGGGCGGCATGGGGCTGCACGGTATGCTGGGATTTCTGCCATGAAACGGCCACGCAAGGTTATCATCGTGGGTGGCGGTCTCGGCGGCCTGTGGTCCGCACTCGGTGTGGCTGAAGCGGGGTTTCAAGTTGAGATCTTCTCTCTATTCGAGGTCAAACGCTCACACTCGGTATGTGCCCAGGGTGGCATTAACGCCTGTTTCGACACCAAAGGCGAGCGCGATTCGGTGTGGCAGCATATCGTTGACACCCTGAAAGGGGGGGCCTATCTCGCCAACCAGCCCCCTGTGAAATCGATGTGTGAAGAGGCGCCGGGAATCATCCACACCTTTGAACGCATGGGCGTCACCTTCTCCCGAACTGCCGAGGGACTGCTCGATCTGCGCCTGTTTGGCGGTGTTAGAAATCGACGCACACTCTTTGCCGGCGCCAGCACCGGTCAGCAGCTGATGTATGGCGTCGATCAGGAGATACGTCGCCAGGAAGCACTGGGGCGGGTGCGAAAATTCGAGTGGTGGGAGTTTCTCTCTTTGGTGAAGGACAATCACGGGGTCTGTAAAGGGATCGTCGCGATGAACCTGCGCACCATGGACATAAAACACTTTCGTGCCGATGCGGTGATCCTCGCCAGCGGCGGTATGGGGCATGTGTTCGGTCATCGCTCCACCAACTCCACCAACTCCACGGGAGCGGCAGCCTGTCGCTGCTATCTACAGGGGGCGAGGCTGGCCAATTGTGAGTTTTTCCAATTTCATCCCACCGCGATGCTGGGCGACGACAAAACCCGACTGATGAGCGAGGCGGCCCGTGGCGAAGGGGGACGCATATGGGTACCAAAAGATCCCGGCGATCGGCGAAACGCCAGCCAGATCCCTGAACGGGAGCGTTTCTATTTTCTCGAGGAGTGGTACCCCAGTTATGGCAACACCGTACCCCGTGACCTGGCCTCCCGGGCCATTTGGAAGGTGGTCCACGAAATGGGCCTCGGTGTAGCTGGCCAGGACAAGGTCTATCTCGACCTCACTCATCTCAATCCCGGATTCATCGAACATCGACTGCATGCGATTCTCGATATCTACCGCAAGTTCCATGGCGCCGATCCCGTGCATGAGCCGATGGAGATCTACCCCTCTGCCCACTATGCCATGGGTGGTCTCTGGATCGATTTCGAAAAGGATGGAACCAGTGGCGGTTTGATGGCACAGAGCCCACGCAACCATGCGACCAACATACCCGGACTCTACGCCTGTGGCGAGTGTGATTACGGCTATCACGGAGCAAATCGCCTGGGCGCCAACTCCCTGCTCTCGGCCTCCTTCAGCGGTCGGGTCGCCGGTGAGGCAGTCGCCAGTTACCTGAATGGATTGCAGAGTGATCTTCAGCAGGTTCCGGAACGCCGATACACGGATGAGATCAGCCGTCAGCAGGGGATCAACCAGTCCCTGCTGAAGAGTGAGGGCGGGGAAAATCCCTATACCCTGCATCATCAACTTGGCGAGATCATGTCGAGCAGTGTGGGCGTGGTCAGAAACAACAGCAACCTGCTACAGGCAATCGACTCGCTGCAGGAACTGGCGCAACGCAGCCAGGCGGTTGATCTCAAACCAGGCAACACCTGGAGCAACCAGGGGCTGGTCTATGCGCGCCAGCTGCAGGAGATGATTCAGCTTGGGCTCGTCATAGCCAGCAGCGCACTGGCAAGGGATGAGTGCAGGGGCGCCCACTACAAGCCTGACTTCGAACTGTCTCCCCCCGCGGACGCCTATCCAGGTGATCCGGCCTACGAGACCTATCGTCAAAAGTGGAAAGAGCAGAATCAACAATGGCTGAAGACCACCATTGCGCAACACACTGATAGCGGACCTAAAATCGGTTTCGATGCGGTAGATCTCTCTGTCCTGCCGCCTGAAGAGCCAAGGGACTACCGCTGAGGATACGCCATGGCGACAACGATCGATCTTAATATACGCCGCCAGGACACGCCCTATAGCCCACCCTATTGGCAACAGTTCTCCATACCCTACCGCAAGGGACACAATATCGTCTCCGCGCTGATGGTGGTTCGCGAACATCCGCACACCCGTGAGGGCCGGCGTGTCGATCCGGTCGCATGGGAGTTCAATTGCATGGAGGAGGTCTGCGGTGCCTGCACCATGCTCATCAACGGAAAACCGCGTCAGGCATGCTCCACACTGGTTGACAGCCTTGAGCAGCCCATACGCCTCGAACCCCTGAGCAAATTCCCGGTGGTAAGGGACTTGATGGTCGATCGCAGCAAGATCTTCAGCGATCTGAAGCGTGTGCGGGCCTGGATCGAAATAGATGGTGCCTGGGATATCCATGAGGGCGCGCCACGCATCTCGCCCGAAGCATGGAAAGACAACTATCTCTACAGCCGCTGCATGAGCTGTGGTTGCTGTATGGAGGCCTGCCCGGAATATGGCGCGGAGAAGGACTATGTCGGCCCCGCAGCCCTGGCTGCGGTCAGGTTGATGAATAACCATCCCACCGGACGCTACCACAGTCAACAACGCCTGCATGCCATCATGGGTGATGACGGCCTCAGCAACTGTGGTAACGCGCAAAACTGCGTACGTGTCTGCCCGAAACAGATACCGCTGACCACCGCAATCGGCGAATTGGGTCGCCAGACCACGCTGCAACTGCTGCGAGACCTCTTCGGAAAGGGTGAATAAACCTAACCGTCGGTTGTGATAATCCAACAACAATTGTAAAAATGCAGTTCCGTTGGCATTCAATGTCACCGCCAGTTGCTACTATTTTGTCCAGTCGACCTGCAGCGAACAGCCGAACAAATTGGTATCGGCGCTGTCTGTTCAGCAGTCAAATATACCTGGTATCAACCAAATCAACAGCCTCTCGGAGACAGCCTCTGCGGGAGGAGCAAGGAGAAAAAGATGGCTATTCGAAGCACAGTGTGTTGCCTTGTCGCAAGCATGGTGATGCTGCAGGCATGTACCACCGTCGATCCCTACACCCGGGAAGAGAAGACCTCCAAGGCAACGACAGGCGCCATGATAGGGGCAGTCGCAGGTGCCGTTTTGGGTATCGCCACCTCGAAGGATAAAAAGAAGCGTAAGGAGCGCGCACTGAAAGGGGCCGGTATCGGCGCCATCGCCGGCGGTGGTGTCGGATACTACATGGACGTGCAAGAGGCCAAGCTGCGCCAGCGCCTGGAAAATACCGGCGTCAGCGTGACCAGGGAAGGGGACAATATCATCCTCAACCTGCCGAGCAATATCACCTTTGAGATCGACAAATCGGACCTGAAACCCGATTTCGTGGAAGTACTCGGCTCTGTCGCGCTGGTGCTCAAGGAGTACAAGTCGACCATGATTGAAGTGGCTGGACATACCGACAGCACCGGATCGGATTCCTACAATCAGCTGTTGTCGCAACAGCGAGCCCATTCGGTCTCTAACGTATTGGTGCGTGAGGGCGTTGACGGTGTGCGAATCGATACCGTCGGATATGGTGAGTCCCGGCCCGTCGCATCCAACAGCTCAGCCGCCGGTCGCCAGCAGAACCGCCGTGTGGAATTAACGTTGTTGCCCTATGCAGAGGGTTGAACAGACCCTGCTGATGACAGCATGACGGGGGCCTTTATAACGTTGAAGGGTTATCCAGGCATCCCGTCAGACTTGCTAATAACGGCCCAGGGTCAGACAGAAAAAGAGGATCCGCAGCCACAGGTGGTGGTTGCATTGGGATTGCGAATAATAAACTGAGCGCCCTGCAGGCCTTCCGTGTAGTCCACCTCGGCACCCATCAGGTACTGCATGCTCATGGGATCGACCAGAAGGACTACACCGCCTGTTTCAACCTTGGTGTCGCCTTCGTTTTCATTCTCATCGAAGGTAAATCCGTACTGGAATCCGGAACACCCCCCTCCCTGGATGTAGACACGCAACATCAGATCCGGATTGCCCTCTTCAGCAATCAGCGATGCGACCTTGGTGGCAGCTGCCTCGGTGAAGTTGATGGCCTCGTTGTTTGTCTCTACGCTAGTCATGATAGTGGTCCTGCTCTCTCCCACCCGATCGCCTCAGGCGGGTATGCCATTGGTCCCAAATCTTTGGGCTTACGGTGTTAAGGGTAGGCGTTAATTATGCAATTACCAAGAAAAACAGTCAAGTATTTACTCCCGATCCGGCTAAGCCTCCGGGCTAATCACCTTTTCACCATCGCTCACCACTGACTCGCTTTGCTGCCGATTGCCGTCATATTGCAGTTGCGGGGGCTCCTGTTCCGAGGCATGGATCAGTTTTCCGTTGACCTCTGCCCCCATCGCCATCTCCAGCATGGCATAGGTAAGGGTGCCGGTTATTTTCGCCTTGGGCGCCAGTTCCACGCGGTTGCTTGCGATCACGTCGCCGACAACTGTACCGTTGAGCATGACATTGCCGACCCTAACATTCCCATCGATGGTGCCCAGTTCGCTCAAGGTGAGGGTGGCCGTTTTATCCTCAGGATCAGAGATCACGTCACCCCTGATCACCCCGTCCACATGCAGTCCGTTGCTGAACGATATATCGCCATTGATCTCGGTCCCCGCTCCAATGACCGTGGCAATCCGCGGGGAACGAAATTTTTTCTTACTCTTTCCGAACATAGTGCTTTTCCTTATAACCTCAGGATAGTGGGGACCAGTTGTAGGATTCGCTCACAGGGGCCAGTTTGGAACTGTTGGGTTTAACATTGATCATGATGCTTGCGGGCTCAAATCCATCGGGTATGCGGATCATACCCTCGACATTCTGGTAGTAGCGAAAACGCATTTTGTGGCTACTCAACTTCTCCGTCGATATGGCATCGAGCTGCAGCTGCTTGGTCTCTCCCTGCTGCAGTCCGGTGACTGTGACCTCAATCTTGCCCTTCACAACGCTACCGCTGTTTATCACCTGGCTGACAGAGAACTTATAGACGTACTGTTGCGTTTCCAACCCGGATTCCAGTTTAAAGTTCTGCACTCTGAGTGACTGCTTTTTAGATGAGGTTGAGACTATTCCCCGCAAAAAGGCAAGCTCCTCCTCCATCTTCAGCCGCTCGTCCTGAAACGACTTGATCTGTTCGCGGATCGCCGCCAATGCCTCGCGATCCACTTCCGCGGTCTGTTTAACCATGGCCAGTTCGCGCTTCAGATCATTACGCTCCTGTTCCAGCAGCTGGACCCTGTCGGCACCCGATTGAAGCCGTGCAAAGCCCTGTGCCAGGCCGCTACCACCCTTCTGGTAGGCCAACCAGGCAACGCCGCCCAGCAGGACCAGCAACAGGCCGATGCGCAGCCAGCGCGGCACCGCCTCATCGGCGCCGACAATCTTTGGGACACGATATTTCCTTATGTCTACCATGGTCTCAAGGTAGCAGAGCGACCTGCTTCAGACCACAATCTTCATCCAGGCCAAACATCAAATTCATATTCTGCACAGCCTGTCCAGCGGCGCCCTTCACCAGGTTGTCGATCACCGAGCTAACCACCACGACATCGCCGTCTAGGGGTGTATGCACGGCGATTCGACAGCTGTTCGCACCTTTCACACTGCGGGTTTCAGGGTGGGAACCGGGAGCCAGGATATCGACGAAGGCGTCGTGCCGGTATCGCTCTGCGTACAGTACCTGCAAATCGACCGATCTATCCTTCAAGCGGGCATAGAGGGTCGCCTCGATGCCACGGATCATCGGTACCAGGTGGGGTACGAAGGTGAGCGCGATTGACTGCCCGCCGGCCCGGCTCAAGGTCTGACTGATCTCCGGCTGATGGCGGTGACCGGGAATGGCATAGGCCTTGAAACTCTCGCCCATCTCACCCATCAGATTGGCCACACTCGCCGATCTTCCCGCTCCGCTCACGCCCGATTTGGTATCGGCAACCAAAAAGTCGGTTGCCACCAGGCCATTTTCAACCAGGGGCAGAAAACCGAGGGCAACCGCAGTGGGGTAACAGCCCGGATTCGCCACCAGGCGGGCCTGCCCAATCGTCTCCCGGTTCATCTCAGGCAGCCCGTAGACAGCCTCAGCCAGGAGCTCGGGGCAGACATGCTCCATTCCGTACCAGTGCTCCCAGACCTTCCTGTCGGCAATTCTGAAATCAGCGGCGAGATCGATAACGCGCACCCCCGCAGCCAACAGCTCGGGGACCTGGGTCATGGCCACCCCATTGGGAGTGGCGAAGAACACCAGGTCACAAGCCATAAGCTGCGCGGGATCCGGCTCGATAAAGGCCAGATCGGTCTCACCACGCAGGTTGGGGAAGAGGTCGGCGACCCCCCTCCCCGCCTCGGCGCGGGAGGTGATCGCGACAAGTTCAGTGGAGGGGTGAGCAACAAGTAACCGCAACAACTCGACGCCGGTATACCCAGTTCCGCCTACAATACCAACCTTAATCATCTTTAAGATAACCCGATTATCAATACCTTAGAGTGCCGAACAACTGCCTGTCATCACGCTTTTCCGGAGCATCCAAAGGCTCTCTGCGACGCCAGTGCCTTAAATGAGCCTGATATCATAAGGCCTGATTAATAAAAGAAAAAGTAAACAGGAAAGAAATCCTAAACAATTGTGAACTATGAGACTTTTACCGGGCAATTCTGAACCATTGAGTGGAAAATCTGATCAACTGACACCACATTAGTAGAACGATACCAATCAGGAAGACCCTATATGGAGACCATCGACACCCTCGCCCTCACACTGGGCGCCGGCTGGGCCGCCGGTATCAATCTCTATGCCGCTGTCCTGGTTTTGGGCTATCTGGGCATGACCGGCCATGTAACACTCCCGCCGGGACTCGAGGTACTCAGCGATCCCTTGGTCATGGCCATTGCCGGCATCATGTATTTCATCGAGTTCTTTGCCGACAAAACGCCCGGTGTCGACAGCGGCTGGGATGCCCTGCATACCTTTGTGCGCATCCCCGCCGGGGCGCTCCTGGCGGCAGGCGCGGCCAGTGGCTTCGAGGTCAACCAGGCAGCCGAACTCGCCGCCGCGCTGGTGGGCGGAACCATGGCCGCCGGCAGTCACTTCACCAAGGCAAGTACGCGTTTGATGATCAACACTTCACCGGAGCCTGTGACCAACTGGACCGCGTCCATCGCGGAAGACCTGGCGGTAATCGGCGGACTCTGGGCGGCATTGAACTACCCTGCGGCGTTTATCGTCCTTCTGGTGCTCTTCGTCGCCCTGGTGATCTGGCTGTTGCCGAAGCTCTGGCGGGCATTGAAATCCCTGTTTCGTCGCATCGGCGCACTCTTCGCAAAAGAGCCTCCACCGGCTGATGTGCCCGCGGGGAGCCACTCAGGAGATCCCGATCTGTTGAAATCGCTCTTCCACAATGCACATAGCGATCAAGGAACCAAGAAATAGGCTGGTTTCACCCCGGACTTGATTCCTTGTAAAAAAACAAACCGCAAGTGTGTCTTAGAAAGCATCCCCCGGTATGCGTATCCAACCCTCCATCAGGATGCGCGCGCTACGGCTCATCACCACCTTCTCCACGATCCAGTTGGCATTCTGTTCACTGGCAGCAGCGCCCACCTTGAGGGTGCCGGAGGGGTGGCCGAAGGTGACCGATTCCCGCTCGCCGCCACCGGCGGCCAGGTTGACCAGGGTGCCGGGGATGGCTGCCGCGGTGCCGATGGCGACGGCGGCGGTGCCCATCATGGCGTGGTGGAGCTTGCCCATGGAGAGGGCGCGAACGTTGAGGTCGATCTCCTCCGCTGGGATCGCCTTGCCGCTTGATGCGGTGTAGTCGGCGGGCGGTGCCACGAAGGCCACCTTGGGTGTATGTTGGCGGGCGGCCGCCTCTTCCACCTTTTCGATCAGTCCCATCTTGATGGCGCCGTGAGCGCGGATGGTCTCGAAACGCTGCAGTGCTGCCGGGTCTTCGTTGATGGCCTCCTGCAGCTCAGTGCCCGTATAGCCGATGTCGGCGGCGTTGAGAAAGATGGTGGGGATGCCGGCGTTGATCATGGTGGCTTGGAAGGTGCCGATGCCGGGTACTTCCAGTTGGTCCACCAGGTTGCCGGTGGGGAACATGGCCTCGCTGGGATCCACAGGGCTGATGAATTCGATCTTCACCTCGGCGGCGGGGAAGGTGACGCCGTCGAGTTCGAAGTCGCCGGTCTCCTGTACCTGTCCGTCGGTGATGGGCACATGGGCGACGATGGTCTTCTCGATGTTCTTCTGCCAAATGCGCACCACGGCGACACCGTTGTCGGGAACGCGATCCGGGTCCACCAGACCGCTGGCGATGGCGAAGGAGCCCACCGCGGCGGTGAGGTTGCCGCAGTTGCCGCTCCAGTCGACGAAGGCCTTGTCGATGGCCACCTGGCCGAAGAGGTAGTCCACGTCGTGATCGGCTTTGTCGCTCTTGGCCAGGATCACCGTCTTGCTGGTACTGGAGGTGGCGCCCCCCATGCCGTCGGTCTGTTTGCCGTAGGGGTCGGGGCTGCCGATGACACGCAGCAGCAGCTTGTCGCGGGCCTCGCCGGGGACCTGAGCTGACTCGGGAAGGTCTTCCAGGTTGAAGAAGACGCCTTTGCTGGTGCCGCCGCGGATGTAGGTGGCGGGGATTTTGATTTGGGGTTTGTGGGTCATTTGGGTTCCTGGGCCCCCTCTCCCCCGGCCCCTCTCCCGCGAGGGGAGAGGGGAGTGAGGGTGGTGAGGATTTGAATTAAGACGGATTCGGTGTTGGTTAGGATGTCGTGGTTCCAGAAACGGAGGATCTGGAAGCCTTGATCCCGTAGCCAGGCATCACGTTGGGTATCAGTGGTGCTTTCATTGTGCTGGCCGCCATCGCAATCGATGATCAGCCGAGCGCCTAAATGGACGAAGTCGACGATGTAGGGGCCGATGGGGTGTTGGCGGCGGCATTTCTGTTCCAGCAGGCGGTGTGCCCGCAGGTGTTTCCAAAGCAGGCGTTCGGCGTCTGTCATGTTTTGACGCAGCGTTTTGGCGAAATCCCTTTGCTTCATTTGCATCCTCCTTGACGCACAAGTGATCGCTTTCCTTATGGGATTGATACCCCTCTCCCCCGGCCCCTCTCCCGCAAGGGGGGAGGGGAGCTTGATTGCCGACCCTTCTTCCGTGTAGTGAGTTGGGGAGGGTATATTCTTTTCCGGAATGGAACCTGGGGCAACGAAGTAATCCCCCCTCTCCCCTTGCGGGAGAGGGGCCGGGGGAGAGGGGGAGCAAACAGCTGCCACGGGGGAGAACAACATCAAGTCCCCGCAGACTCCAAAAAGTCCTGCGCAAACCGCTGCAACACACCACCAGCGCCGTAGACCGACACCTCCTCAGCGGTATCCAACCGGCAGGTGACGGGAATCTCCACGCGTTCACCATTGCGCCGGTGCATCACGACAGTCAGGTCGGCCCTTGGTGTGGGCTCGCCCACCACGTCGAAGGTCTCGGTGCCGTCGATGTTGTAACTGTTGCGGTTCTCGCCCCACTTGAACTCCAGGGGCAGCACACCCATGCCCACCAGGTTGGTGCGGTGGATACGCTCGAAGCCCTCGGCCAGGATCGCCTCCACGCCGGCCAGGCGCACGCCCTTGGCTGCCCAATCACGGGAAGAGCCCTGGCCGTAGTCGGCGCCGGCGACGATGATCAGGGGCTGTTCACGCTGCATGTAGGCCTCGATAGCCTCCCACATACGCATGGGTTCGCCCTCCGGCTCCAGCCTTGCCAGGGAGCCCTGGATCACCTCGCCTTTTTCATCCCGACACATCTCGTTGAGCAATTTCGGGTTGGCGAAGGTGGCGCGCTGAGCGGTCAGATGATCGCCCCGGTGGGTGGCGTAGGAGTTGAAGTCCTCCTCCGGCAGGCCCATCTTGGCCAGATACTCGCCGGCTGCACTGCTGGCCAGGATGGCGTTCGAGGGCGACAGGTGATCGGTGGTGATGTTGTCACCCAGCACCGCCAGCGGACGCATGGCCTTGAGGCTGCGTGTGCCCGCCAGTGCGCCTTCCCAGTAGGGCGGGCGGCGGATGTAGGTGCTTTTCGGTCGCCAGTCGTAGAGCGGGCTCTCCGCCTGCTCCCAGTCGCCCAGGTCGAACATGGGCTGGTAGATCTGGATGAACTGCTCCGGCTTCACCGACTGGCTGACGATGGCGTCGATCTCCTCGTCGCTGGGCCAGATGTCCTTGAGGGTGATCGGTTTGCCGTCGGCGTCATGTCCCAGCGCGTCTTTCTCGATGTCGAAGCGCATGGTGCCGGCAATGGCGTAGGCCACCACCAGGGGCGGCGAGGCGAGGAAGGCCTGCTTGGCATAGGGGTGGATGCGGCCGTCGAAGTTGCGGTTGCCCGAGAGCACGGCGGTGGCGTAGAGATCCCGGTCGATGATCTCCTGCTGGATCTTCGGATCCAGGGCGCCGCTCATGCCGTTACAGGTGGTGCAGGCGTAGGCGACGATGCCGAAACCGAGTTTCTCCAGCTCCGGCAGCAGGTCGGCCTCTTCCAGATAGAGCCGGGCCACCTTGGAGCCGGGGGCGAAGGAGGACTTCACCCAGGGCTTGCGCACCAGTCCAAGCTCGTTGGCCTTGCGCGCCACCAGGCCCGCGGCCACCACGTTGCGCGGGTTGGAGGTGTTGGTGCAGCTGGTGATGGCGGCGATGATCACCGCGCCGTCGGGCATCTTGCCCGCCTGCTCTTCGGCCTGGGCCTTGTCCAGGTCCACGGCGATGCCCCGTTCATGCAGATCGCTGGTGGGCAGACGGCGATGGGGGTTGGAGGGGCCGGCCATGGTACGGTCCACCTTCGACAGATCGAACTCCAGTACCCGCTCATACTCGGCGCCTTCCAACTCATCGGCCCAGAGGCCGGTGGTCTTGGCGTAGTTCTCGACCAGCGTCACCTGCTCCGGCGTGCGACCGGTGAGCTTCAGGTAGTCGATGGTCTGTGAATCGATATAGAAGAGCCCGGCGGAGGCGCCGAACTCGGGGGTCATGTTGGCGATGGTGGCCCGGTCGCCGAGGGTGAGGCTCGAGGCGCCCTCGCCGAAGAACTCCAGATAGGCCGAGACCACCCGCTCCTGACGCAGGAATTCGGTCAGGGCCAGCACGATGTCGGTGGCGGTGATGCCGGGTTTGCGTTTGCCGGTGAGCTTGACGCCGACGATCTCCGGCAGGCGCATCATGGTGGGACGGCCGAGCATCACGGTCTCGGCTTCGAGACCACCGACACCGATGGCGATCACGCCCAGGGCGTCGATATGGGGGGTGTGGCTGTCGGTGCCGACACAGGTGTCTGGGAAGGCCACGCCGTCCCGGTTCTGGATCACCGGCGACATCTTCTCCAGGTTGATCTGGTGCATGATGCCGTTGCCGGCGGGGATCACATCCACGTTGTCGAAGGCGGTCTTGGTCCACTCGATGAAGTGGAAGCGGTCTTCGTTGCGGCGGTCCTCGATGGCCCGGTTCTTGTCGAAGGCGTCGGCCTCGAACCCGGCGTGTTCCACCGCCAGGGAGTGGTCGACGATGAGCTGGGTCGGGACTACCGGATTCACTTTTGCCGGGTCGCCGCCTTTATCGGCGATGGCGTCACGCAGGCCGGCCAGATCGACCAGGGCGGTCTGGCCCAGGATGTCGTGGCAGACCACCCGTGCCGGATACCAGGGGAAGTCCAGGTCACGCTTGCGCCCGATGAGCTGTTTCAGGGCGTCGGTCAGCAGGTCGGGTTCGCAGCGGCGTACCAGCTGTTCCGCCAGTACCCGGGAGGTGTAGGGGAGCTTTGCATAGGCGCCGGGTTGGATCGCCTCGACCGCCTCGCGGGTGTCGAAGTAGTCCAGATCGGTGTCGGGCAGTCGTTTTCTGAATTGGGTGTTCATCTGGGTCTCGTTGGTTGTGCTCTGGATTTTGATTCCCCCTCAACTCAAAGCTGCTTGAATCAGCCGCGATCCTCGATCGGCACATACTTCCGGTTCTCCGGTCCGGTGTAGTTGGCCGAAGGCCGGATGATCTTGCCGTCCTCACGCTGTTCGATCACATGCGCACCCCAACCGGAGACACGGGAGATGACGAACAGGGGCGTGAACATGTCGGTGGGCACGCCCAGCTGGTTGTAGGAGACGGCGGAGAACCAATCCAGGTTGGGGAACATCTTCTTGATCTCCCACATCACCGCTTCCAGACGGTCGGCGACGCTGAACATGGTCATGTTGCCGGCCTCTTCCGACAGGTCCTTGGCAACCCGTTTGATCACCTCATTGCGGGGATCGCCCACGGTATAGACCGGGTGGCCGAAGCCGATGACGATCTCTTTGCGACCCACGCGCTCACGGATGTCGGCTTCGGCTTCGTCGGCACTGCGGTAGCGGCTCTGGATGCGGAAAGCCTCTTCGTTGGCGCCGCCGTGTTTGGGTCCGCGCAGGGCGCCGATGGCGGCGGTGATGGCGGAGTACATGTCGGAGTTGGTACCGGCCACCACCCGGGCGGTGAAGGTGGAGGCGTTGAACTCATGCTCGGCGTAGAGCACCAGGGAGGTGTGCATGGCGCGCACCCAGGACGCTTTCGGTTTCTCGCCGTGCAGCAGGTGCAGGAAGTGGCCGCCGATGGAGTCGTCGTCGGTCTCCACCTCGATACGCTTGCCGTTGAAGGCGTAGTGGTACCAGTAGAGCAGGGCGGAGCCGAAGCTGGCCATCAGCCGGTCGATGATGTCACGGGCCTCGGCGGCGGGGTGGCTCTCTTTCTCAGGCACGCAGCTGCCCATCACTGAACAGGCGGTGCGCATCACATCCATGGGGTGGGCGGAAGCGGGGATGGCCTCCAATGCCTGTTTCACCGCCAGGGGGAGACCGCGCATGGATTTCAGCTTGGCCTTGTAGGCCTTCAGCTGGGAAGCGGTGGGCAGGTCGCCGTGGATCAGCAGATAGGCGATCTCCTCGAACTCCGCGGTCTCGGCGAAATCGAGGATGTCGTAGCCGCGGTAGTGCAGATCGTTACCGGTACGACCGACGGTACAGATGGCGGTGTTACCGGCGGCGGTACCGGAGAGGGCTACTGACTTCTTCGCCTTGGGCAGTATTTGGGTTGGCTCGCTCATGGGAAACCTCCTCTGATGCGATGAGTAATTGGATGATTCGTTACTAATTTCTATTCATGTAAATGTCCGCAGATGAACACGAAAAACGCAATTGAGTCATTTGGGCTTCAAGGTGACTTGTATGCATATTTGCATTCATTCGTGGACATCTGAACTCAAACTAAACAGCCTCCTCAGTAGCGAAGAGCCGATCCAGCTTTTGTTCGAATTCGTGATAGCCAAGGTAGTCGTAGAGATCGGAGCGACTCTGCATAATGTCGACCACATCCTGCTGCGTACCGTCACGGCGCAGACTCTGGTAGACATTCAGTGCCGCGGCATTGGCGGCACGGAAAGCACTGAGCGGATAGAGGGCAATACTCACACCCGCCGATGCCAGCTGTTCTGTGGTGAAGAGTGGTGTTGAGCCGAACTCGGTGATATTCGCGAGCACCGGAACCTTAACCGCGGCCACGAACTCCCTGTATTGATCGAGCTCGGTCATCGCTTCCGGAAAGATCATATCGGCACCGGCCTCGACACAGGCACACGCCCTGTCTATGGCGGACTGCATACCCTCCACCGCAAGGGCGTCCGTTCGTGCCATAACCACAAAGTCGTCATCCAGCTTGGCATCGACCGCCGCCTTGATGCGATCCACCATCTCATCCTGGCCGACGATTGCCTTGTTAGGGCGGTGACCGCATCGCTTCTGTTGCACCTGGTCCTCGATATGCACCGCTGCCGCACCAATCTTGTTCATGTTGCGAATAGTACGTGCGATATTGAAAGCCCCACCCCATCCCGTGTCGATATCGACCAGGATCGGCAGTTCGGTAACATCCGTTAATCTGCGCAGATCGGTGAGTACATCCTCCATGGTTGTAATACCGAGATCAGGGATGCCGCATGATCCGGCGGCGACTCCGCCGCCGGAGATGTAGAGCGATCTGAATCCGGATGCCTCGGCCAATCTGGCGTGATAGGCATTGATTGCGCCAACGCACTGCAGTGGCCTCTCCTCTTCGATGGCGGCATGAAAACGGGCGCCGGGATTTTGGTGCTTGGTCATTTTATGTCCTCAAGATGTAAGTTGGTTTTAAGTTGCAACTTAAAACTCGCATAGCCTTAGCTTTCCAACAGCATTCGTTCCACATTCCTGCGTGAGGATCGAATATGCTGTCGCATTAACAACTCGGCCATTTCCGGGTCACGGGAGGCAATCGCGTTCAATAGATAATGGTGCTCATCGTAGGCCTGACTGGAACGCTTGCTGCGCATGCCAAACTGGAAACGGTACATTCGCAGCAGATGGTAGAGATCGTTGCAAAGAAGACCGATCAAGTGGTGATTTTTAGATCCCTGGACGATACGGTAGTGAAAATCGAGATCTCCCTGCTTCTGGAAATAGGCTTCGCCATGCACCTCTTCGATCTCCCTGCCGTGCTCATTCAACAGTGACTGCAGTTCTTCGACCTCTTTGTCGCTCATGTTTTGCGCTGCCAGCCTTGCAGCCATCCCCTCCAGTGCCTCACGCACCTGATAGATCTCGATCAGCTGCTCATAGGAGAGGCTCACAACACGTGCGCCCAGGTTGGGTTTACGTTCTACCAGTTTTCGGGCCTCGAGCCGCCCGATTGCCTCTCTCAATGAACCTCGACTTACCCCATGCAGGCGGGCGAGTTCCGGCTCGCTGATCTTGCTACCGGACTGAATCTCCCCTTCAACGATGGCGCGCTGCAGGGTATCGAACAGTCGATCTGTAAGGGTGACGGTAACCGGATCGCTTTTTTCCATAGGGTGTTGATTCTGCATGTTTCTGTTATGTGTCGACAATATTAGTCAATAAATAAGAAAAATGGGTAAAATATAGCCTATAAAGCATATTATGTCGACACTTTCTAAGGATATTGCCTTTTTGCTCTACCTAAATGCATCCCTGCAGGGTAGAGCAACGGATCCTAGTGTCGGGCCCTATTTGGCATAACCCAAGGATTGAAGGGAGGATGAGATCTCATCCAGGATTGCAGGATCGTCGATGGTGGCCGGCATCTTCCACTCCTGTCCATCGGCTATCTTTACCATGGTTCCGCGAAGGATTTTCCCCGATCGGGTCTTGGGCAGGCGTTTAACTATGGCGATATGTTTGAAGGCGGCTACCGGGCCTATCTGTTCACGCACCCGCTTCACCAGCTCAGGTGCCAGCTCATCGGCGGATCGCTCCACACCCGACTTAAGCACCACCATGCCCAGAGGCAATTGGCCCTTCAGGGCATCGGCGACACCAATGACCGCACACTCCGCCACATCGCCATGTCCCGCCAACACCTCTTCCATCTGACCCGTGGAAAGTCGATGCCCCGCCACATTGATCACATCGTCGGTGCGACTCATGATCCACAGATAACCATCCTCATCCTTGTAACCGGCATCTCCTGTCAGATAGTAGCCGGGATAGGCACTCAGATAGGAGTCGACAAACCGCTGCTCGTTGTTCCACAGGGTGGGAAGACAGGAGGGTGGCAGCGGCTGTTTGATGACAATATCCCCCATCTCTCCTGCCTGCTTCTGATTGCCCTGGTCATCGAGTACCTGTACGTCATAACCGACCATCGAGAGCGTGGGAGAACCTGCTTTTACCGGCAGCGGCTCAATGCCCATGGGATTGGCGGCGATAGCCCAGCCGGTTTCTGTCTGCCACCAGTGGTCGATCACCGGTTTCTCGAGCATGGTCTCAGCCCAGTGCAGGGTGTCCGGATCACAACGCTCTCCCGCGAGGAATAGGGTGTCCATGCAGCTGATGTCATATTTTGCCATGTAGGCGCCCTGCGGATCCTCCTTCTTGATTGCGCGGAAAGCGGTTGGCGCGGTAAACAGGACCTTAACGCCGTATTCGCTGATCACACGCCAGAAGGCACCCGGATCGGGAGTTCCAACCGGTTTACCCTCATAGATGACCGTGGTGCATCCGGCAAGCAGTGGTCCGTAGACGATATAGCTGTGACCAACCACCCAGCCCACATCGGAGGCGGCCCAATAGACATCGCCGGCTTCGACGTTATAGATATTCTTCATCGACCAGAGAAGCGCAGCTGCATGACCGCCGTTGTCACGCACCACACCCTTGGGTTGTCCCGTTGTACCCGAGGTGTAGAGAATATAGAGTGGATCGGTCGCCTCCACCGGCACACACTCCGCTGGTTCGGCATTGGCCAATGCCTGATCCCAATCGAAATCGCGCCCATCCTTAAGCTCTGCTGTCAATTGAGGCCGCTGCTTGATGATACAGGCGGTCGGTTTGTTCTCGGCGAGCTCGATCGCCTCATCCAACAGGGGTTTGTAGTCAACCAGGCGACTCGGCTCTATACCGCAGGATGCCGATAACACCATTTTGGGCTGGCAATCATCGATTCGGGTTGCCAACTCCTTTGCCGCAAATCCACCGAATACAACGGAATGAATAGCGCCGATACGTGCACATGCCAGCATGGCAATGGCCGCTTCAGGTATCATCGGCATGTAGATAATCACCCGATCGCCCTTCCCCACACCACGGGCCGCAATCGCACCGGCCAGCCTGGCCACCTCATCGCGCAGTTCACTATAGCTGTAACTGCGCTTCCGCTCGGTTACCGGACTATCGTAGATCAATGCAGTGCGCTCACCATGCCCCGCCTCGATATGCCTATCCAGGGCGTTATAACAGGTGTTGAACATGCCACCAGTGAACCAGCGCGGTGATGGCTCCGCCGACGCATCGAGGACCTTGTCCCAAGGCTCGTACCAATGCAGACCCTTGGCAACCGTACCCCAGAACGCTTCAGGGTCGTTCAACGACTGTTGATATATCTCGGTATAACGTGACATGTGGGCACACTCCTCTTAAATGTTGTCAGTCTAGGGTAAGTGTCGACAATTTTTTATTATTAATTGAATACAGACCTTATTTATAGTCAATTATTTGCAATATGTCGACACTTTTGTGTTATTTTCTTTTTTCATCCCCATGGACTCATCCCTGGCCGAGCCCCTTCCTGGCATCAAAGTTCGCTTATATCTGTTTGAAAAACTGGAAAATACACAAACAGCGGGCTCCCCTCTCCGGTTCCGGGATCGAGTAATTTTTTAACCCATTGAAGTGCTCGTACAGCGCCCTTCGCAGTACGCAATCCACTGCCTAACCGGATCTGTTCAGCCAGGGAGTGAGAAGCCGTGCCATGGCAGCTCTGTCCATCACGGGGTTGACAGGAGACAGGTGGAACCGAGGATGTATGGAGGTTTTTTATCTGCGTGTACTGGAGGGGAATTTACAGGCAGTGCGTGCGGATAACTCTATATCGGGCAAAAAAAACGGGGCCCGAAGGCCCCGTTTCTCAACTTTTAATACTCTTACGAGCTATTAGAAGCTGTGGATCAGACCAGCAAAGAATGCATCAGACTCTACATCGGTCTCGTCCTCTTCATAAGAGGTGAAACCTACGTGAGCTTTGGTGCGCTTGCTCATGTTGTGCTCGTAGCCGATGCTGAACTGAGTTACATCGTTCTCAGGATCGGAAACAGGCATACCAACGTTTACGTTGGGAGAGAAACCAGCTACCAGAGCGGTAACACCACCGTTGGTAGAGTCGCCCATCAGGTACTGAGCCTTGATTTTGCCAGAACCGACCTTGACGTGACCGCTCAGGCCGAGGAAATCAGGATCGTCAACACCGTCGAGGTCCAGATCCATGGAAGCGAACAGGACACCAGCCTGCCACATGCCGCCATTCCAGATAGCGGTTGCACGGAGCAGTGAAGGATCAGCGTCGACAGCGGAACCGAGGTCGTAGCTGTTGTAGGCCAGAGATGCGAAGATCGGGCCGTTGCTGTAGAGACCAGCCAGAGAGATGTGGTCGGCAGGGCCGTCCAGTTCCAGGTCAGGTCTTTCACCTGCAACCAGTGCGCCGACGAAGGTCAGGCCGCCCATGGCAGGAGATACGTAAGCGATAACGTTTTCAACGCGGTCGTCGCCAGGAATAACGTTGGCGAGGTCACCGTTCGGCAGATCGCCAAACTCGTCGAATTTGCCCTGAGACATCTTCATCGGGGTGTCGTGAGTACCCAACAGAGCGGTACCGAAGCCACCGGCCAGGCCGATGAACTGGTTACGATCGCCAAGACCATCGGCGCCGTCATCATTGTGTACTTTGAATTCGAAGTGATAAACAGCCTTGAGTCCACCACCCAGGTCTTCGCTGCCTTTCACACCAACACGTGAATGGATGCTGTCAACACCCCAAACATCAGTGTCACCATCATCAACATTTTCGACGATGAAGTGAGCTTTACCAAACAGGGTGGCATCAGCCATGACTGCGGCAGGAGCCACCAGTGCAGCTGCAATTGCCAGAGAGAGTACTTTTTTCATTGAGTTAACTCCGAGAATTGATGGGTAGAAAATTGACTACGATGCAAATATTAGTCAACGGCGTGGCAAATTGCAAGCGTTTTTTTGCAAAAAAGACACAGAATAATTGATTGTTGTAATTTTGCGACAGTGTTTATTTCCTTGAAGTCAAAAAGCTTAGCATCAATAGGTTATCATTACTATTTAAAAAATTTCTAGGTGACATTCCGATAATATCCGAGGTCTGTGCTCGGTTAATGTTGCGATAAAGGGTATACCAAGTAACGCAGCAACAACACAAACATAACACACTGTTAAATCACAGAAAATCAGTAAATTAAGTTATGCTTGTAATAGCCAACTTAAAAAAACGGAATGAATTGTCTGATTGAGTGGGCAACCCTATATCTCTGAAGCCGGGTTCAGACCGGGCATTACCCGTGAGTGGATAAATTCGCTGAGCGCCTGCAGCTGACTGAAACCACTATCGAGGCTGGTGATATAGCCGAGTGTGCGAGGTATGTCATGCAGATAACCCGGTTTTCCATCGCGGCGGTTCAACCTCGCGAATATCCCGCTCGCCTTGAGATGACGCTGTACCCCCATGAGATCAAACCAGGTCATAAACTGCGCCTTATGCTCTGCATACAAGATGCCGGATCGCACCGCGAGTTCATAATAATCCATTGCCCAGTTGTGTACCCGCTCGGCGGGCCAATTGATATAGCAGTCCCGTAACAGTGATACCAGATCGTAGGTCACCGGTCCGATCACGGCATCCTGGAAATCGAGAATACCCGGATTGTGCTGCCTGGTTTGCATCAGGTTGCGTGAATGGTAATCACGATGGACGCAGACCCGCGGTTGTTGCAAAGCGCTATCCGCGAGCAGCGCAAAGACGCTATCCAACATCCTGTGTTCCGCTTCGGTGAGCGTGAGTTTCAACTCCCGGGCCAGTAGCCAATCACGAAACAATGCCATCTCGCGCATCAGCAATGCACGATCATAGGTCGGCAGATCCTGACGTGGCCCATAGGCCTGCAGTGTGGCCAATGCATCCAAGGCGTCACCGTAGAGACTGTCTACGGTTTCATCTGTTAACTTGTCGAGATAGAGATCACTGCCGAGATCCTCCAACAACATAAAACCCTGAGAGAGATCTTGGGCATGAATATGCGGCACATTCAATCCAATCGACTCGAGTGCCAGCGCCACTTTCACAAAAGGCGCGGAGTCTTCTCTATCCGGTGGCGCATCCATGGCGATATAGGTAACACCGTCGGCAAAAATCCTGAAATAGCGACGGAAGCTTGCATCATTTGATGCGGGTTGAAATGTGAAATTGGGCAACTGGGGCAGAGTTGCCAACCAATGTTTCAATTGTTCTATTCGTTGCGGCATAGATTCTACCTGACCCCTGACCATGTTGACGGGATTGTATCAGATGATGCCGTAGTGAAATCAGCTCCCTAGAACCTGCGACGCGCGATCTTCACCAGCTGCGAAGCGGACACCGACGCGCAACCTCATGTCGTCGGCTATGAGATAGAAACAGGGCAACGCAAGCAGTATCAACAGGGTCGCGAAGAGCAGTCCGAAACCAAGACTGACCGCCATCGGCGACAGGAATGCGGTCTGCCCTGTGGCGAAAAAAATCAATGGGGAGATACCGAGGAATGTAGTGGCACTGGTAAGGAGGATTGGCCGAATGCGTACCCTTCCCGCCTCAACAAGGGCATCCTTGCGTTCCCAGCCGTTGCGCCTCAGACGCTTGGCAAAGTCGATGAGGATCAATGAATCATTGACCACTATACCGGTAAGCGCAAGGAAACCGATGAGGGAGAGAAACTGCAGATGAAAATCGAAGATCACATGTCCGACGATAACACCGATGGCACCGAATGGTATGGCAAACATAACCACCAGCGGATCGAGGAGCGATTTGAACAGCGCGGCAAGGATAAAGAAGATGACAGCCAATGCGATAATTCCAGCCCGCTTCATACCGATTATCGACTCTTCGGCCTTTTTCTTCTCACCGAGAAAGATAAGACGCTGCCCATCAGGGAACTGACCGAACTCGGTGGTAACCCTGTCCAGAACCTGATTGGGCGTGGTTAGTTTCGGATCGACCTCCGCGGTGATGGTTGCCAATCGCTGCAGGTTACGCCGGTTGATGTTGTTGTAGCCTCTCGCCTCCACAATATCCGCCACATCACCGAGGTAGAGGGTCCGACCATCATCCAGGGTTATGGGAAGCCGCTCCAGGGCGGAGGCATCGTGACGCAATTCGTCGTTGTAGATCAGACGGACGGGGATACGCTTGTCGCGCCAACTGACATGGGCAAGCTTGAGTCCGAGAAAGCCGGTGCGGACCGCATTGGATAGCTCGGTCTGGGTAAGTCCGAGGCGTCGACCGCGTTCATTGAGCTGGTAGCGATACTCCAGTTTTCCCGGATCCATATCCTGCCTGGCATCGGACACACCGGGGAGGCGACTGAGATAGCTGCGAATGGTTTCCGCGGTTTCGCTGATGCGATCGATCGATTCACCGACAACCCCGATCTCCACATCGGCACCGGCGGGGCCTCCCTGGGTGCGCAATATGGACATGCGCTGAATACCGGGGATCTGCTGCAGCGCCTCGCGCACCTCCTCTATCACCGCTTTGGAACTGCGTTCGCGGCTGCCCTCCCTGGTGAATTTCAAACTGACGATGGGGGCTATCCAGCGTTCTATGAATCCACGCGGCTTCTGCTGCTTCAGGTCGACAATCAGCTGGATGTAGCGACTGCCGATCTTCACCCGATGAAAGTCGATGAACATCACGCCCACATTGCTCAGCAGGGTCTCCAGCTCATCCTCACCAAGGGTTTGCATGATTGTCTGTTCCAGCTTATCCGCGAGGCGCGATGCATCCTCGATACTGTAAGTACTGGGGGCCTCCACGTTGACGAAGAATTGCCCTACGTCAACATGCTGGAAGAGGAAAAACGGGATCCGGGTTTGCGCGAACGCGATCGTGATAGCCAATATCCCGATGCTGAACATGGCCACGGGATAGCGATAATCGAGACACTTGCTCAGCAGTCGGGTGTAGCGCCGGTTCAGCGCACTCCAATTGATACGCCCCGGTTTTCGCCGCTTGGCCATACGCAGTATCTCCTTGGCATGGGAAGGCAGCACACCGAAGGCCTCGAGCAGGGAGCCGGCGAGAGAGGCGCTGACCACAACCGGGATCACCGCGATGAATGCACCCATGGTGCCGCCGATGGCAAACATCGGCATGAAGGCGGCAATGGTTGTGGTGGTCGATGCCACCACGGGCCAGTAGACCTCCTTGGTGCCCAATGCAGCAGCCTCGGCCGGGGATTGACCCATCTCCAGGTGCCGATAGATGTTCTCATTGACGATAATGGCGTCATCGACAATCAGGCCGAGGGCGATGAGAAATGCGAAAAGGGAGACCATGTTGATGCTGTAACCCAGCATGTAGAGGGCGATAACCGCCACCAGGAAAGAGACCGGAATACCGAGGGCGGTGATCAGGGCGACACGGAAATTGAGCATCAGATAGAGTGACAGCAAAACCAGGGCAAGACCGACAATACCTGACGACTTGACGGTCTCGAGACGTGTCTTGACATAGACGGAGAGGTCATTGAAAAGCCCGAGATTGACCCCCGCCGGCAGGCTAGGACCCTGCTCCTCGATAAATTCGCTTACCAATTGCGCCACCACGATGGTGGATGCCTGCCCGGTCTTGTTTATGGTCAGATTGACCGATGGCTTGCCATTGAATCGACCCAGGGTCTGCGCCTCCTCCAGACGTAGCTGCACCTGTGCCACGTCCCCAAGGCGAAGCTGTCCGCCCTGTTCGTCATGACGCAGTGCGATAGCCGCCATCTGCTCGGGATCGGGGGGCACCCCCATGCCGCGCAGCCGTATATCACCGGACGTGGATTTCAGGGTACCGCCGGGCAGGTCGCGCAGATTGTTGCGCAAGGCATGGGCCACCTGATTGAGCGAGACACCCAGGGCGGCCATCACCCGGGGATCTACCACTACCCAGACCTCCCACTCCCTATCGCCGGCGGTGCCGACGGACGCCACACCCGGCAACTGAATCATTTCATCCTTGAGGCGTTCGGCGATGGCGTAGAGTTCGCCCCGCGAGATGCTGCCAAAGAGGCTTACGGAAATTACGGGAAAGCGGGTCTCGAGGCGTACCAGTTCCGGCTCTTCGGCCTCCTCTGGAAGGTCATCCACCTGGTCGAGCGCGGTACGCACCTTGCGCATGAAGTTGTCAACATCGGAGCCGCTCTTCAGTTCGATGAGAATATTCGAACTGCCCTCGCTGCTGGTGGAGCTGACCACATCGATATCGGCCAGGCCATCCAGCTCCTGCTCGATGGGCAGTGTGACCTGGCGTTCCATCTCTTCCGGTGAGGCACCCTCGAAGACGGTGGTGATTCTGACCTTGTCCTGCTCCACCACGGGAAACATCTCCTGGGGCATGGCATACCAGGAAATCACCCCCGCCAACACGATGATCACCAACATCAGATTGACCAGCAGGGGATTGCGGATGGAAAAATCGATCAAGGCAGCTCCCCGCCGGTTTCGACCTGAACCTCGGTATCCTGGCTCAGCACCTCCACATCCCTGGCCACCAGCAGATCGCCCCGCTCTACGCCCTGTTGCAGCAGCAGCCAGTCACCATGACGTATGCCTGGAACCACCTCGCGTCGCTGCAGGCGATTATCCCGCACCAGGAAAACGAAGTGTTTACCCTCCTCGCGCAACACCGCGGATGCAGGCACCACCAGGACCCCCCTTCGCGGGCGCAGCGGCAGCTCAACCCGTCCCAACTGGCCAGGCAACAGGCCCTGACCCGATATCCGGATACGCAGGGGATGGGTATGGGTCTGTGGATCTGGATCGATCTGCAGTGCCACCAATTCCCCGTCCGCCTGGCGGCCGTCAAGATCCACGCTCAACACCTGTCCCAGAGTAAGTGCCGCCGCCACATCGCCGCTCACCGCCACATCTAGTTCCAAGGCGGCATCATCGATCAGCTCCAACACCGGGTTGCTGCCCTGCACATAGTCGCCCACCTCCACCATGACCCGGTTGACCCGACCGCTGAAAGGGGCCAGCAGTCGGCTGCGCTCCAGGTTGCGTAGTGCCCGGTTGTGCGCTGCCTCCTGACGTGCAAGACGTGCCTGACCGCTCTGCTGACTGAACACCAGCCGAGCCTCTTCACTCTGCAGGTTGAGCAGCTGCTGACGGGCGCTCTCACGGGTGGAGAGGGAGGCCAAGGAACCCTTGCCCAGCTTCTCCAGGCGTTGATACTCCCGCTCCGCTAGTTGCCGATTCTCACGTGCCAATTTGAGCAGCGCCTCGTCCCGCTTCAGGGTGGCCCGCGTCTCAGCGAGTTGTGACTCGGTTTCTTTGACCGAGTCGCGGTAGTCCTCGTTATCCAGTCTCAGCAACAGGTCTCCCGCGCTCACCGGTTCCCCGGGCTCCACCTCACGACCGCTCAGCTCACCCGCCACTTCGAAGCGTAACGAGGCTACCTGTCGTGGGCGCAGCACCCCGGTGAACTTCACGCTCGGCAACAGATCACGGCGAACCACCTCGGTCACCTCGACCCGGGTGATTCCCGCTTGACGCATCTCAACATTGGCCTGAGGACGAGTTACAAAGAGTAATACGACGATGACAATCGTGGTCATCAGTATGGCCAGGGTAAGGAAGAATCGTCGTTTAGCTGTGGTCACCTGTGCTACCAATGGATAGAGATAATTTGATGTAAGGCAGATTCTATGCGATTTTGTGCAGTGCCGCGTGATGATTTGTCAATGTCTTCCTTAAGTGAGTTTGTAAACCACTATTGGTTCCCAGAGTCTCATCACCTGAACAGAAACACCAATCAGTCAATTCGATGTCACCTCCTTCACTGCCGCTTATCCTCACTCTATGTCTGCTGACACCCTGGATTGCGGCAGCGGAAACTCGGCTTCGCATCGATCAGGGAATCGACTGGGATAGCTGTAAAAAACCCGGGAGCGAAACCGCTCTCTCCACGCCGGCGCCAGCGTTTGCCGCACCGGAGATCCGGATCGAGGCCGATCAGATGACATTCGACCAGCACAGGGAGGTCAGTCGACTCACAGGATCGGTTCAGTTCTGGCGACTTGACGGCTACGCAGAGGCCGACGCGGTCAGCGTCAACCACCAGGATCGTATCGCCGAACTCTTTGGCAATCTGTTTGTTGAGCAGAACGGGCTGCGCGCCACGGCCCAACAGGGTTATCTGGAACTGGATGACGACAGGGGCTGGTTGAGCGAAACCGAATTTCGCCTCACCGCGGGTGGCGCCAGGGGCAGCGCGGAGCGAATCGCGCTGAACGGAAAAACGCACGCACGTTACGAGGGTGTGGTCTACTCCACATGCCCCACGGAGAGAGACGATTGGAGCCTGGTCGCCTCCGAGCTGGATATCGATATGGCCGAAGGGTGGGGAAGCGCACGTCATGCACGGTTGCTGCTCGCAGGTGTACCGGTTCTCTATTTCCCCTATTTCACCTTTCCGGTGGACGACCGCAGAAAAACAGGTCTGTTGATACCCTCGATTGGATCATCCAACCGCCTCGGCAGCGAACTCACTCTCCCCTACTATTTCAATATCGCGCCCAACTACGACGCCACCCTGACACCACGTTTGATGAGCAAACGGGGGGTGATGCTGGGAGCTGAATTGCGCTATCTCGGTGAGCGGCAACGGGGCGAGATCAGCGGTGAACTGCTATCCGCCGACAAACAGCAGAGCCCTGATCACGATGACAGGCGCAGCGCCTTGAGATTCTATCACGCCAGCCGGCCCCTTCCCGGCCTGGCAACCCGCATCGAAACCAGCGCGGTCAGCGACAACGAGTACCTGGAAGACTTCGGCAGCGGTCTCGCGATCACCAGCCGGCGCCACTTGGAGCGCGTGGGCGAGGTTGCATACAACATCGGCAACTGGCGTGTGTTCGGTCGTGTGCAGCAGTTTCAGACAGTGGATGAATCCCTGAGTGAAAGTCAGCACCCCTATCGACGCTTGCCGCAACTCTCGACCAGCTATCGGAGTCTGATTCCCCCCCTGGGTCTGAGACTGGGTTTCAGCGGTGAATATACCCGCTTCAGGCATGACACCCTGACCAATGGCGAGCGGTTATCGCTTCGTCCCTATCTAAGCCTGCCATTGCGCCGTAGCTGGGGGCACCTGATCCCGCGAGTTAGCCTCAACTATGGTAACTACCGGCTTGACGAGGACGCTGATCCGGCGAATGCGACCCCCGACTATTTCGTCCCCGCCTACAGCCTCGATGGCGGCCTGGTATTCGAACGCGAAACCCATTGGTTCGGCACCCCTGCACTGCAGACGCTGGAACCGAGACTCTTCGCACTCTACGCACCCTTCGATGATCAGTCGGAGATTCCGGACTTCGACTCAGCCGATCTCAGTCTCAGCTTCAGCAACCTATTCAAGGAGAATCGCTTCACCGGCAGGGACCGCTTCGGTGATGCCAAGCAGCTGGCCGTTGGCCTTACCAGCCGCTGGTACCAAAGCGACAACGGTATGGAACGACTACGTGCGAGCATCGGTCAGATCTACTACGCCAAAGATAGAGAAGTTCAGTTGAGCGGTGCCGCGGAAGAGGATTCCTCTTCCGCCATCGTGGCTGAACTCACATCGAGACTGGGCAAGCATTGGCACACCAGGCTAACCCTGCGGCATAATCCCAACCTCGACGATGAGAAGGTTGACAGGGGCCGATTCACCCTCAGCTACAGCAGACCGAAAAAGGAACAGTTCAATATCGATTACAATTTCAAGCGCGATACCACGAAAGACCTGGATTTCTCCTACTATCTACCCTTCGATCACCAATTCAGCCTGTTTGGTAAATGGAAGTACTCTTACCTTTATGAGCGGAATATGAATAGAATAGTGGGTTTGGAGTACGGCGGACGCTGTTGCTGGAAGCTCCGCACCCTGGTCCAGCGTTATGTCGCCAACGAGGACAAGGACGAGGAGGAGGAGACGCGGTTCATGTTCCAGCTTGAATTGCGGGGCTTGGGTGCCTTGGGGCATGCTGTGGATAGAACGATGCAGGAATCGATATATGGTTTTCACAACGAACGGTAGGGGCAATGGCAAATAGACAGCAACTGGTCGTCAGGTTGGCTGGGATGGTGATGCTGCTTTCTTGCCTGGGATCACAGGCAGCAGTCAAAGACCTGGATCACATCGTGGCATTGGTAAACGACGACATCATTGCCAAGAGCGAACTCGACAGCCAAACCCGGGAGCTGCTGGCCCAGCTCGAGCAGAAACAGACCAATCTGCCACCCATGCCGATCATCCATCAACAGGTGCTGGAACGCATGATCAGCAAGCGGCTGCAGCTACAGGCCGCACGACGCCTCGGACTCAGCGTCGACGACGCCACTGTCACCAAGGCCATCGCCAACATTGCCAAAACCAACCGTATCTCCTTGCTGCAACTGCGTGAAACCCTGGAGGCGGACGGCATCAACTTCGCCCTGTTTCGTGAACAGTTGAGGGAGGACATCCTGATCAACCGACTGAAGCAGAAAGAGGTGATCAACAGGATCGTGATCACCGAGCAGGACGTTGAGAACTTTCTCGCCAGGGAGGTAGGCACCAGCCGCCAGCGATCCGCGGTGCGTCTCTTCCATATCCTCATCGCCACCCCTGAGGGCGCATCTCCGGAAGATGTCCAAGAGGCGAAGGAGAACGCCCATTCTGTCCATGCCCAGCTAACAGAGGGTGCCGATTTCAGTGAACTGGCGATACGCCACTCGGACGGCAGACAGGCATTGGACGGCGGCGACCTTGGCTGGATCGAGGTATCGCGGATCCCGAGTCTGTTTACCGGGGTAATCGATGAGATGGAGGTCGATTCCATCAGCGAGCCGATTCGCAACGCCTCCGGCTTCCACATCGTCAAACTGGCGGAGGTAAAGGGGGGCAGCAAGCTGATCATCAATCAAACCCACGCCCGCCATATCCTGGTGAGCACCAATGAGATCGTCTCCGACAATGAGGCGCGGCAGCGACTGGAGACCTTGCGCGAACGTATTATTGGCGGTGATTCATTCGAGGCACTCGCACGCTCCCACTCCGATGACAAGGCCTCGGCGATCAAGGGGGGCGATCTCGGTTGGACCAATCCCGGGGACCTGGTGAGCCAGTTCGAGGAGCAGATGGACGCCCTTGAAATCGGCGACATCAGCCAACCCTTCAAGACGCCGTTCGGATGGCATATCGTGCAACCCCTCGAACGACGACAGCATGACAATACCGAAGAGGCAATGAAGAACAGGGCGCGCCTGGAAATCCAAAAACAGAAATCGGAAGAGGCCATTGAACTCTGGCTGCGTCGCCTCCGCGACGAAGCCTATGTAGAGGTCTTGCTGGAAGAGTTGGAAACACCTTGATTTCACGTCTCGCACTTACCCCCGGCGAACCTGCGGGTGTCGGTCCGGACCTCTGCATCATGCTTGCACAGCGGCCCAATCCGGAGACCGAGATCGTTGTCGTTGCCGATCCGCTGCTGTTGCATCAGCGTGCGCAGCGTCTGGGAATGGCGCTGGAGTTGATCCCGTTCGATGAGCGCAAACCCGCGTCTCCCCTGCCACCCGGCAAGCTTTTATACCTTCCGGCGAACCTCAATCACGAGGTTGTCTGCGGCCGACTCAATCCAGCCAATGCCGAGTACGTTTTGGAGACACTGCGTATCGCCACCGAAGGCTGTATCAACGGTGAGTTCGACGGCATGGTTACCGGCCCGGTACACAAAGGGGTGATCAACGATGCAGGGCTCCCCTTTACCGGCCATACCGAGTACCTCTCCGAGCTCTGTGAAGACGCAAATCCGGTGATGATGCTTGCCACACCCGATCTGCGCGTCGCCCTGGTCACGACCCACCTGCCGCTGGCGGAGGTAAGTCAGGCGATCACCAAGGGGCTGCTGCTGCAGGTGGCCTCCACTCTGCACAATGACCTGCGGCAATATTTCGGTATCGCTCAGCCACGCATCATGGTGTGCGGGCTCAACCCCCATGCGGGAGAACAGGGACATCTCGGTAGGGAGGAGATTGAAGTCATCCAGCCGGCGCTGGCGGAGTTGAACAGCCAGGGAATGCAGCTGATCGGCCCACTTCCCGCCGATACCATCTTCACACCCGTACACCTGCAACAGGCGGATGCGATTCTGGCGATGTATCACGATCAGGGATTACCGGTGCTGAAGCACCTGGGATTCGGCCATGCTGTCAATATCACCCTGGGACTGCGCATCATCCGAACCTCGGTGGACCACGGCACGGCCCTGCCACTGGCAGGTACCGGTCAAGCGAATCTGGGCAGCCTGCAATATGCGGTGAAGGTGGCGGAGAGGATGGTCAAGAGCAGGACAAAGGAGGGAGCGGGCTGATGCGTGCAGTGGAAACCGCACAAAGACTCCCGCCTACTCGCCAGCAACCATCATGCGCTCGATCAACCATGAGCCTGTCTGTACACTGCTGCGGGTCTCCACATCGCTACCCACTTCAAGCAGTCCCATCATCATATCACGCATATTGCCAGCGATTGTGATCTCTTCCACGGGGTACTGGATTTCACCGCCCTCCACCCAAAAACCCGCGGCACCCCGGGAGTAATCCCCGGTCACCATGTTGACCCCCTGCCCCATCAACTCCGTGACCAGCAGTCCACGATCCATCTTTTTGAGCAGTCCTGTCAGGTCCAGCTCACCACTGTTGATACGCAGGTTTCTTACACCGCCCGCATTCCCCGTGGTCTGCATGTCGAGCTTCCGCGCCGCATAGCTGTCGAGCACATAGCTCTCGAGCAGGCCCCGGCGCACGAACGCCCGGTTGCTGGTCGCGACGCCCTCGTTGTCGTATGCGGCACTGGCCAAGCCCATGGGCAGACGGGGCTCCTCATGGATGGTGACAAATTCCGGAAACACGGGTTTTCCCATATGGTCGAGAAGAAAACTCGCCTTACGGTATAGCGCCGATCCCCGAATCGCCCCGATAAAGCTGCGCAGCAGACCCACCGCCACATCGGCCTGAAACAGCACCGCCGCCTGTTGCGTGGGCAGCGTCCTGGCATTCAGCCTTGCCAGGGTCCGCTCTGCCGCCATTCTGCCCACCTCGTCGGGGGCATCCAGGCGATCCGCCTGGCGGGAGAGGGTGTACCAATAGTCACGCTGCATACTCCCATCCTGTTTGCCCACCACGGCACAGCTCAGGCTGTGCCGGGACGATGGGTAGCCAGCGACAAAACCGTGGGTATTGCCGTAGACATGGAGCCCATCATGCGAGTTTAGCGAGGCGCCTTCCGAGTTGAAGATTCGTGGATCGAAATCCCGCGCCGCATCTTCGCAGCGGGTAGCCAGTTGAATCGCTTCATCCACGCTTTGCTGCCAGGGATGATAGAGATCGAGATCGGGGATATCGGTGGCCATCAACTCCGCATCCGCGAGACCCGAGCAGGGGTCCTCGGAGGTATAACGGGCAAAGTTACAGGCCGCCTCCACCGTCTCCCTGATCGCCTGCGAACTGAGATCGGAACTGCTTGCACTCCCCTTTCTATGGCCAAAATAGACGGTTACGCCAAGGCCGTTGTCGCGGGTGTGCTCAATAGTCTCCGTCTCACCGAGTCGCACGGTCAAGCTGAGACCTGCGTTGCTGCTCACCGCGGCCTCTGCCGCTGTCGCCCCCTGACGCCTGGCCTCAGCCAACAGATCCCCTATCAGTTGCTGCAATTCCGCTTTGCGTTGCTCCATATCAATCACTGTTCGGTACCTCCGACGATCAACTCATCCAGCTTCAATGTCGGCTGGCCGACGCCCACAGGCACACTCTGCCCCTCCTTGCCGCAAACGCCGACACCGGCATCCAGTTTCAGGTCGTCGCCGACCATGCTGATACGGGTCATGGATTCCGGACCATTGCCTATCAGGGTCGCACCCTTGACCGGCCTGGTTATCTTGCCTTTCTCGATCAGGTAGGCCTCACTGGCCGAAAAGACGAATCGGCCGGAGGTGATATCGACCTGCCCACCACCGAAATTCACCGCAAACAGCCCCCGATCCACAGAGGCGATGATCTCTTCCGGGTCGTGCCCGCCGGGCAGCATGTAGGTGTTGGTCATTCGCGGCATCGGCAAATGGGCATAGGATTCGCGCCTGCCGTTGCCGGTAGAGTCTACCTTCATCAGCCTTGCATTGTGCTTGTCCTGCATATAGCCCTTGAGGATGCCGTTTTCGATCAACACCGTGTTCTGGCCCGGCGTTCCTTCGTCATCCATGGTCAAGGACCCCCGTCGCCCGGGAAGGGTGCCATCATCCACCACGGTGCAACAGTCAGCGGCCACCTGCTCACCAATCCTGCCACTGAAGGCGGAGGTCCCCTTGCGGTTGAAATCACCCTCAAGACCATGACCCACGGCCTCATGCAGCAATACCCCGGGCCAACCCGGTCCCAGCACCACCGGCATGCTGCCGGCGGGCGCATCCACCGCCTCAAGGTTGACCAATGCCTGCCTGACCGCCTCCCGGGCGTAACCCAATCCCCGCTCCTGCTGCAGAAAGTAGTCGAGACTCTCCCGTGCCCCGCCGCCGCTGCTCCCCTGCTCCCGGCGTGAACCCTGCTCGGCGATCACATGGACATTGAGACGTACCAAGGGTCTCACATCGGCGTTGAGGGTGCCGTCGATGGCGGCTACCAAAACCACATCGTGGGCGGCCACCAGACTGACTATCACCTCCTTTATCCGCGGGTCCTGTCTGCGCGCCTCCTGATCCAGCTGGTGCAACAACTCAACCTTCTCGACTTCGTTAAGCGTGGGCAAAGGATTGACCGGAGCGTAGAGCTGGCGGGGAACCGGCACACCGGATATGCGCACTGACTGCTCGGCACCGCTGCGCGTGATCGCCCTTGCAGCCCGTGCAGCCTCTTCCAGGATTGGCAGTTGCAGTTCATCGGAATAGGCAAACCCCGTCTTCTCCCCGCTGATTACGCGGATACCGGCACCCTGTTCAATAGTGTGTGCACCCTCCTTGATAATACCGTCCTCCAGAACCCAGGACTCGAGACGGCTGGATTGAAAGTAGAGATCGGCGGCATCGACACCTGTGCCCGTCAAACCACCGAGCATGCGGTCAAGGTCCCGCTCCGCCAAACCAACCGGGGTCAAAATCGTCTGTTGCGCAATTTGAATCAGATCCGACATGGTATTCCTGGCCCTACCGGCCGCAGTTAAATTCTGTTTAGTTCCCTTGCAATCAAGGATCGCATGCCCAAACCCTGCCTGGATGACGCCATGGCTTTCACCTGGGGTTCAACGCGGATGGTTGCGGGAGGATGGACCTGCGCTGGCCTGTTCAGCCCATCCCGGTGCAGGGCACTTGTTTTCTTCTATCCCATTTATAGACGCAGATGGTCGATGGTTGGAAAGGTTCGGCGTATGGTCTGTTGATATTCTCGATCAAGTTCGACATTGACAAACCCGGTCCCTCGCGGCACCTGGGCCAACACAGTGCCCCAGGGATCGACGATCATGCTGTGGCCGTGAGTCTCGCGACCACTGAGGTGATAACCCCCTTGCGCGGCAGCGACAATGAAGGCGAGGTTCTCGATTGCCCTGGCCCTGACCAGGGTCTCCCAATGGGCCTTGCCGGTCATTGCGGTGAAGGAGGCAGGCACGGCAAATATCTCCGCGCCTTTTTGCATCAGCTTGCGAAACAACTCGGGGAATCTCAGATCGTAGCAGACTGCAATCCCCAAGATCCCGAAGGGGGTCTCCACTGTCACCAACTCCTCTCCCGGCTCGATGGTGCTCGACTCCACGTAGCGCTCATCGGTTTCCACCAGGTGTACATCGAAGAGATGAATCTTGTCGTATCGAGCCACCTGATTGCCATCGCTGTCCATTACCAGACATGCCGCGCGCACCTTGCCACCCTGCTTGGCACGCAGGGGTATGGTGCCTCCCACCAGCCAGATACCGTAGCGTTGAGCCATTTGACTGAGGAATCCCTGCAAGGGTCCATCGTCGTCCTCACACAGGGTCAGCATATCCCTGTCGTGCTCCCCTTTGAAGGCAAAATTTTCCGGCAGCACCACCAGCCCGGCTCCGGACTCGGCAGCCTCGCCGATCAGTCTCTCCGCCTCCAACAGATTGGCGCTGACATTCGGACTGGAAGCCATCTGTATAGCCGCGACCTTGTTCTTATTGCTCATCTAAAACTCTTCACTCTACTTCAGACCATCTCCACAACAGGATTTATTTTCGAGGATAGCATCATGACCCTCGATGCCGCCAGCAAGGGCATGCACTATTTTCACATGCTCCCCAGGCATCTACCATGCATTGTCCAGGGACATTACAGGCAGGGAGTCGGCCAAGATCCATTATTCGCCCGGCATCTCCGGCATCAGCGAACGTCCACCGCCCTCCTCTTTTGTCGTAACGACCTGTATATACTGCGGGTCATCCCAGCTGCCGGTAACCTCATAGGTGCGTTCGGCGATACGATCGAAGAGCCGCCCGATCAACTTCTGAGTCATCGCCAGGGCCACGCCTGCGGTGGGGTTGATCGCCAGGGTGCCCAACAGGGGCAGGGTGGCACTTACGTTCGGCGTGACCACGATCTTTTGGTCATAGGTACGGCTCGCCAGGCCGGTTCGGCCGCGAACGTCGACTACCGCCGCAGTGCTCTTCATGGTCAGATCGGATGTGTAGGCATCACCGTCGTTTACCGTGAAATTGCCCTCGATGGAGTCGAATGCCAAACCCTCGGAGAATAGATCCGAAAAATCGAGTGCCAGGCGTTTGCCCAGGGCGTTCAGGCTGAACAGACCGATCAACCTGCCGACACCTGGATCGACATTGTTCACCTGGCCTTTGTCCACCTTCAGCGATATGCTGCCGTAGAGTTTCTCCGCACCCATCTCCAGGGGCGAGGTGGGCCAGTAGAGTTCTGCCTTGACATCGGTGGGCGCCTGTTCGATGCCGGTGGTGATACCCAAGGCCTGTTGCAGATCACCCAGGCTGTTGGTGTGCAGCTGTAAATTGAGTGAAGTGCTGTGCCCCCTCGGCGTCAGTCGCCAATAACCCTGACCTGTAAGATCGATGCCGTCACCGACCAGGGCCAGGCTGTCTACGGTGACGCCATCGACCTCCTTTCTCCAGGTGATATACCCCTTGCCCATCGGGTGATCGTTGATGTAGAGCTCTTCGACCGTGAAATTGATTGAGGGTACGTCTCTGGGATCGAGATCCGCTACCTTGCGCTGCTGCTCCTGCTGCCCCGTGATTCCGCGGGTCAACTCTTTCAGGTCGAACTTCAAATAGTCAAAGCGCCCGAATATCGGCTGTTGTTCCAACTCCTGGGGTATCTGGATCATACCCTGTGCAGTGTCCGAGGTCAGATCGATACGGTAACCGTCGGCATAGTTTTTATAGGTGAAGCGGGTCTCCGGACAGACTGTACCGAGCGCAACGAGTTCATCCACGCTGAGATCCATGGTGATATGCGACAGCCCTCCCTCTTCCGCCGCGGACTGTTGCCCGACCCAGCTGATCCAACTATCCGCATTCAGGTGCTGCAGATGGCCCCTCATGTGCAGACCCTCGGCATCATCCAGCGACAGCGCCTCCTGGGAGAATCCGATTGCGGCGATCCACGGCTTGTCCGGGGACTCGAAGAAACGGAACAGGGCATGGGTCTGGTCCTGGTACCGAACCCTCAATTCTGTCGATTCATCACTGCGGAAATCTGCACCCATATCGAAACTCACGGTAGATTCGGCGGCTTTGCCAAGGGGCTCCGGCATCAGTACCGAGATACCTCTCAGGTCGGAGGCCAGGTTCAGCCTCACCGGCACCCGGCTGGGATGATGGGCAATCTTGACTTCGACATCCCCCTCTCCCGTACCCGTAAAATAGTCGAGTCTCCAAGCCGGAAACTGCGTTTTCAGACGTGCCAGATTTAGCGGCATGTGGGTTGTAATCCTTGTCCAGTACTCACCCTCATGACTATACGGCAGTACATCGAAGACGATCTCGTCCCCCAACAGCCTGGCCCTGACTCCCACAGCTTCGACCCCGGTGCGGTTGAAACGAAGATTGCCGGTGATCCTGTCGATCTTGAGATCGGGTATCTTTACCTTGATGGCCGCCTGATTGAGCTCGATATCGCCATCGATTTTCAGCTTGTCCCCTTGCATCAAGGGTATCGCCAGATCGACAGATGTCCGACCCTCCCCCTCGACTTCCACCGCGGCGACAAAGTCCTCGAATTCACTGCGCAAAGGGGTCTCACCCAGGACAGCCATCAGGTCCTGAAGAGGGCCCTTCGCACTCCCCCTGATGATTACGGGTGAGGCTTCCTTCAGCTGTTCGATCTCGACCTCGACTGCCCGCAGTTGACTGTCGAGCATCAAACCATCCTGCAGTTTCACCTTGAGGGAGTTGTTGATGAAATGGACCTCAGCCACCCCATCCGATAGTCGTGGCCATTCAGGCATATAGTCGAGGATCAGATCCTCCACCCCGAACCAGACCTCGAACCGTCCCTGATGTTGGGGAAAAGGAAACTCACTGACGGGGCCATAGAGGAGAAAGCTGCCCGACTTCACATAACCGCTCACGACGGCATTGTCGAGCCATTCGACCAGATCTTCCGGCATGATCCCCACCGGCAGATAGTCACTCTTGCGCGATCCATCCGCATCCCAGAAATCGGATTGCATATCGATGAAGAGATCCTTGCCGGTGAATGGGATCTGCAGATCGATCCGGGAGAGTGTCTGTACGTCCTTGGAACTCATCTGCAGATGATCGCTGTTCAGATGCAGCCCCTTCCGCAGATCGAAATTCCAGACAAAATCGCCCATCGCCTTTTGTGCCTGTAAGGGAGTCCGAAACAGCTGTGGAAAATCGACCGTCAGGCTCTTGCTGTCCAGCTTCAGCCAGCCTCCGGCCTGGTTTCCATCGAACGCCAGTGTGACTCCGCTCAAGCCGGGTATGTCCTGCCATGACTGATGGCTATAGTCATCGACCTCGCCTTTCAGATGCCAGGTGAGTTCAGCCACCGGGGATTTGATAAATCCGAACTCGAGATTGTGCAGTTCTCCTTCAGGCGAGAGTCCGTTGAGTGCCGCATGCAAATCGGGATTGGGCAGCTTAAGTATGGCCAGAAAGTCGTTCAACTCCATCAACGACAGGGTATCTGCGTTGAGCTGAAACTGTTGCTGCCGCTGTTCTGTTGATGCCCATGTGATGTTTAGCTGCTGAGTCGGCCATGCACCATGGGATTGTTGCACCCGCAGCCGCTCGAGCGCGAGTTGCCAACCGTCACGCAAGCGCTGCCAGTGAAGATCGGTGGAAAGGCGTTGCAGTTCGAAAGGCTCGGACCGCCCCGGCCCGTTGACGCGAAATGCGCTCAGCTCTCCCTTACCCCGCAGGTCGTGCAGCACACCCTGCTCCAGGTCACCCCAAAGTTCGAGCTCAAGCTCGCCTTCGTCCAGGGCATAGGGCAGCGGCATCCACTCCGACAGTCGTCCCCCCAACACAAGGCCTTCACTTTTGAAATAGAATTCACCGCTCATGGCCAGTGAATTTGCATCCTTCTGCAGCAGATCGGCGATCAGTCGAACCGATTCCTCGCCCCGTTTGCCGATACGCGTCGCCAATGAGAGCTGATGACGCAAACCGTTGTTGCGCAGGTCGACGTTCACCCCTGAGAGCCTGAGCGGGGGCTGCTCGGGAATGGCGCTCTTGAGATGGATCTCGGTATCGAGCAGGCGGAGCTGATTCTGTCCCAACAGAATCGCCGCCACCGTATCGGGATCTCCCTCGGATACATCGCCCATGCCCTGCAGGGCAACCCTGCCGTCGGGAAAGCGCTCCAACTTCAAACGGGTACCGATGACACTGGCCCCGCCCAACTGCAGACGACCGGAGAAGAGGCTGCGGACCAGCTGGATGTTGACCAAAACCCGGGGGGCGGAGAGCAGGGGTTCACCGCTCTGTTCGTCTAGCACACTGACATCGCTGAAGTTCAGTGCCAGGTGCACCCCCTTTACCTGGGCCTGCATGGCGCCGATCTTCAGATCGACACCCGCCGCCGCCTCTGCCACCCGTTCGATCTCCCGGCGATAGGGGTCGAGATCTATGACAGGCACGAGCAGGCGCAGCGCGGTTATCAGCAGAGCGGCGGCAATGACCAGCCATGCCAGGATCTGCCAGAATTTGGCGTGGAGGTATTTAGCCGTGTTGAGCATAGGCGGGAACGCTGGGGAGTGGCATCAGACCAGCACGACGTCGTAGTGCTCCTGGGTGTAGAGCATTTCCACCTGCAGCTTGATGGGATGACCGATAAACTGTTCCAACTCGGCCAGGTGGGTCGACTCCTCATCCAGGAGCCGGTCTATCACCTCCTGCGATGCAAGCACCAGCAGCGACTCCACATCGAACTGTCGCGATTCCCGCAAGATCTCCCGAAAGATCTCGTAACAGGTGGTCTCGGCGGTCTTCATGGAACCCCTGCCGCCACAGCAGGGGCAGGGCTCGCAGAGTACATGCTCCAGGGATTCGCGAATACGCTTGCGGGTCATCTCCACCAGCCCCAGGGAGGAGACCTCGGTTATATGGGTTCTTGCATGATCGTGGGCCAGGCACTTCTCCAGCGCACGCAAGACCTGACGCCGGTGTTCGGGGTCCAGCATGTCTATGAAGTCGATGATGATGATCCCCCCCAGATTGCGCAGACGCAGTTGCCGACAGATGGCCTGTGCCGCCTCCAGGTTTGTCTTGAATATGGTCTCCTCCAGGTTTCTGTGGCCAACGAAGGCCCCCGTGTTGACGTCGATGGTGGTCATGGCTTCGGTCTGATCGATAACCAGATGACCGCCCGATTTGAGCTGTACCTTGCGTTCCAGGGCCTTCTGTATCTCGTCCTCAACCCCATAGAGGTCAAACAGCGGGCGCTGCCCGGGATAGTACTCGATATACTGCTTGATATCGGGAATGAATTTCTGTGCGAAATTTATCGCTTTCTGGTGGGTCTCCTTGGAATCGATGCGCACCTTCTCAACATCCGGGCCAACCAGATCACGTAGCGAGCGGAGAGGCAGGGAGAGGTCTTCGTGGATCAGCTCGATTTTGTTGGTCAGCTTGCTCTTCTCCTGAATCGAGGACCAGAGTCGCGCCAGGAAACGCATATCCGCCTTCAGCGAGATCTCATCCACCCCTTCCGCAGCGGTACGGGCGATATATCCCCCGGATATCTCCCCCGCCTCAGCCACTTGATTCAGCAGCTCACGCAGGCGCTGACGCTCATCCTCGGCCTCGATACGCTGGGAGATCCCCATGTTGCCCAGGGACGGCATGAAAACCAGATGACGCGAGGGAATTGAGATATTGGTGGTCAGACGGGCACCCTTGGTACCGATGGGATCCTTCAACACCTGCACGATCACATAGTCGCCTTCACGGAGCAGTTCATGGATATTGTCCGTCTTCGGCCTGTCGGTGGTCTCTCCGATATCCGAGACATGCAGAAATGCCGCTCGCTCCAGCCCGATATCGACGAAGGCCGCCTGCATACCGGGAAGCACCCGGCACACCTTGCCCTTGTAGACATTGCCGACCAGGCCACGCTTACCGTAGCGTTCGATGATCACTTCTTGCACCGCACCATTCTCGATCACCGCAACCCGGGTCTCAGGTGGTGTGACGTTAATCAGAATCTCTTCACTCATACATCTAGGGCCTGTTATTTTTTAATTATCAAATTGGATGCCACAGCGGCCCAGTAATTCCGCTGTCTCAAAAAGGGGTAATCCCATCACCCCCGAGTAGCTGCCATGCAACATACTGACGAATCGAGCGCCAACCCCCTGGATGGCGTAGCTTCCCGCTTTATCGGCTGGCTCTCCGGTGGCCCAATAGGCGGCGATTTCCGCATCACTCAGCTGGCGAAAGCTGACCTCGCTGAGACTGAGTTCGATCGCCACACCCTGCCAGGCCAATGCCACTGCGGTGTAGACCTGGTGGGTCCGGCCAGACAGCAGCCGCAACATCCTGAGTCCGTCGGCCCTGTCCCTCGGCTTTCCCAGTAACCTGCCGTCGATGACAACACTGGTGTCTGCGGCCAACACCGGGAGATATTCGCCACCCCGAGCTACCGCGACGCCGGCCTCGGCCTTCTCCCTCGCCAATCTTTGCACATAACCGGCCGCGTCTTCGTCGTGCCGCTGCGCCTCGTCCACATCTATATCAAGCAGGGCATGAGTGACACCGATCTGTTGCAGCAGCTCCCTCCTGCGCGGCGAGCGGGAAGCGAGATAGATTACCGGGGTCTGCTTCACGGTGATAACCTTCCTCTCGCCGCCGGCTGTCAACCCGCCCGATGATAGGGGTGATTGCGCAACAGACTCCATGCCCGATAGAGCTGTTCCGCCACCACCACCCTCACCAGCGGATGGGGCAGCGTCAAGGGCGAAAGCGACCAGCGTCCATCCGCCCGTTGCAGACAGTCGGGTGCCAACCCCTCAGGGCCACCCACCAGCAGCGCCAGATCCCGGCCGTCCGCCATCCACTGCTCCAGCTTGCCCGAGAGACGCTCAGTACTCCAGGCGCTACCCGCCACATCCAGCAACAAAACCTGACACCCCTTGGGGATCGCCTTCAGCATACGCTCACCCTCCTCGCGAACCGCGCGGGCGATATCGGCATTCTTCCCGCGATGCCCGGGGGTGACTTCGATCAGATGCAAGCCACATTCAGCCGGCATGCGACGCGCATACTCCCGATATCCCTCGTCAATCCAGCTTGGCATGCGGTTTCCTACAGATATCAAATAGATATTCATCGGTGGATTGTACGGGATTCTAGGCCATGTTGGCTCATGAAAATGGTAAACAGTCGCTTTTTTAGCCCGCAAATGAACTCGTCACTCATTTTCGACTGTCAGATTGAGCAGCGCCTAGCCAACATCCAACTCGGGGGCTTCAGTTTGATCAGGCGCCTGCAATGAACCTTGAAGCCGAGACAACGCCAAAACATCCCGCAACACAAACCACGTTAACTGATTGATATTATTAATAAATGAATACCTGGCCCTTGATTAGCGCAGGCTCCCCGCAGCTTCGGCGGGTCAAATCCGTCGATCCACACTATTCGCGTTCAACCACGCTCATTTGCGCTCTGACTCCCTCATCGACCCATTCTCCAGGGGCAGTGGAACAGGGAGCCATCGTGTGTGCGCCCAATTTACTGTATGCTTGCGCGCCATGACTGATAAACACCTAACAGACACCCGTTTCGACAGCTTCGATCTTCCCGATGCCATCCTGCATGGCATTCATGGGGCAGGCTTCGAATTCTGCACCCCCATCCAGGCTGAGACCCTGCCCATCGCGCTTGACGGCAGGGATGTGGCGGGACAGGCTCAGACCGGCACCGGCAAGACCGCGGCCTTTCTCATCGCCACTCTGCGCCATCTGTTGCGCCATCCCGCGGAGGAGACGCGCAAGGTCAACCAGCCAAGGGCCCTGATCCTCGCCCCTACCCGGGAACTGGCGGTACAGATCTACAACGACGCCCAGGCGCTGACAAAACACACAGACTTCACGTCTGCGGCGGTATTCGGCGGTACCGGCTATGATAAGCAGCGTAAGCAACTTGAGGCGGGTGTCGATATCCTCATCGGCACACCCGGCCGTTTGATCGACTATTACAAACAGCATGTCTACGACTTGCGGGCGATCCAGGTGCTGGTACTGGATGAGGCGGACCGCATGTTCGATCTCGGCTTCATTAAGGATATCCGCTACATGATGCGCCGCTGCCCGCCGCCACAGAAGAGGCTGGGCATGCTCTTCTCCGCCACCCTCTCTTACCGCGTCAAGGAACTCGCCTACGAGCATATGAACAACCCGCAGAGCGTGGAGGTGGCGCCGGAACAGGTAACCGCGGAAAAGATCACCGAAACCTGCTACATGACCGCCAATGAGGAGAAGATTCCCCTCCTGGTCGGACTGATTCAGGGAATGAGCGATGCCCGCACCATCGTCTTCGTCAACACCAAACGGGTTGCGGACAAGGTCTGGGGATTTCTCCAGGGCAACGGTACCGACACCGCCGTGCTCTCAGGCGACGTACCGCAGAAGAAACGCCTGAGCCTGCTGAAGCGTTTCCAGGAGGGCGAACTCTCGGTGCTGGTGGCTACCGATGTGGCAGCCCGCGGGTTGCACATTCCCGATGTCACCCATGTGATCAACTATGACCTGCCAGAGGACGCGGAGGACTATGTCCACCGTATCGGTCGCACGGCCCGCGCCGGTGCCAGCGGTGATGCCATCAGCTTCGCCTGCGAGACCTACGCCTTCTCGCTGCCCGATATCGAAACCTTTGTCGGCCATGCCATCGCCACCCAGACCGTCGATCCGGCACTGCTGGCAGAGATAGATCCCAAGAGCCGGGTCTATCCCGAAAAGGGCTCACGTCAGCCACATCGCGGCAAAGATGGACGCAAAGGACACGGCAAAGGGCATCACCACAAGAGCCACAAACCCAAGGATGGTGAAAAACCGAAAAAAAGACGCCGGCGCCGACGCGGCCCCAAACCTCCGCAGAGTGGCAATACGGAGTAGCCGCCGTGGATGGCAAGTGCAGTCGCTGCCTGAATTCGAAATGTTGTACCTACACCACGGAGGCGATCGGTGTCGCCCCCAGATCTAAGGCTGACTTCGATCACCTGCTGTGGCAGGTCTCTCACCAGGGTGTCGAGATCTACAAGGACGAGGACGGTTGGTTTCTGCTGTTTCAAGGCAGTTGCGAACACCTGGGCCCCGGGGGGTCCTGTGGGATCTACGCTCAGCGCCCGCAGATCTGCCGCGACTACGACAACGACTGGTGCGAATTCGATGCCCCCGCGGAAAATGGCTTCAAACTCTATTTCCGCAACCATGCCGAACTGCTGACCTATTGCAAAAAGCGCTTCAAGACCTGGGGACGCTGATGCTTGCGATTCCCTTGATACCCTCCCGGGAGCGCCCGGGGAACTAAGGTTTCCGAATCGCGACTAACCACATGGCTATTTACTACTGATTTTTCATCAGGGATTTGTATAATGCGCGCCTCGTCGTCACAGCCCCTTATCTGAACTGACAATGACAATCAACACAGCGACACTACGGGACCGTTTCGAACAGCTGCGCTCCAACAAGCTGTTCGAAACCTTTGTCATCCTGGTCATCATCATCTCAGCACTGATGATCGGCGCCAAGACCTACCCCATCCCGGCGACCACCGCACAACTGTTGCGCGTCCTGGATGTGGGCATCACTCTCTTCTTTCTCACCGAGATCATCATCCGCATGCTCGCGGAAAAGAGCCTGAAATCCTTTTTCAGCAAGGGCTGGAACATCTTCGATTTTCTCATCGTCACCGCCAGCCTGATCCCGGTGGACGACAGCGAGGCCGCACTCCTCGGGCGCCTGCTACGGATATTCCGGGTGCTGCGCCTGGTCTCCATCATCCCTGAGCTGCGTATCCTGATGAACGCCTTTGTCACCGCCATCCCGCGCATGGGTTACGTCTCCCTGTTGATGTTCATCATCTTCTACATATACGCCGCCATGGGCAGCATGTTCTTCAGCGAGATCAACCGCGAGCTCTGGGGCAATATCACCATCGCCATGCTCACCCTGTTCCGCGTCGCCACTTTCGAGGACTGGACCGATGTGATGTATGAGACCATGGATGTCTACCCCTTGAGCTGGTCCTTCTATATCTCCTTCATCTTCATCGTGGCATTTGTCTTTCTCAACATGATGATCGGCATCGTCCTCGAGACGCTGCAAAGAGAGCACGAGCAATTCTCCCGCGACAGCGGTGAGGGGGAGGCGGGTGAGGTGCATCGCATCGAGGCCCGCACCCTAGAGATGGAACAGCGACTGATCCGTATGGAAGAGATGCTGAAGCAGCTCGCTGTAAAGTAGAGCCAGGCGCCAAAAGTCGCCGTGAATCAAGGCCCGGTTGAGCTGACGGCAGTCAGGTGATTGTACAGCGCAAACCTTCCGTGACCTCTGAAAAGTCATGAATGGCGGGATATTCCGCAATCTCCCTCGGCGGTTCCTTGGAGTCTGGTTTAAGCATCGCCAGCAACCAGCGTATGCCATAACCCTTGGCCGATGCGAGCACGGGAGCGCTATCGTCAACGAACAGGGTCCTATCCCTGTCAAAGGGATGCAGATTCTGCAAACGGTGCCAAAACTCGGGATGCTCCTTGGGCAGACCAAGCTGATGAGAGGAGATGACCTGGTTGAAGAATCCGGCCAGGCGGGTCTTCTCCATCTTCAGTGCCAGGGTCTTCTGGTGGGCATTTGTGACCAGAATCCGTTCCTTGCCGGCACACATCAGTTGATCAAGAAAGTCGATGACATGGGGGTGAACAGCGATAAGATGATCAACCTCCTCCTTGAGCAGGGCGATATCGAGCTCCAGCTCACGGCTCCAGTGATCGATGCAATACCACTCCAGTGTACCTTCGACACTTTTATAGCGTTCCAACAGCTCTTCCTTGGCCTGCACCAAGGGCAGGCCATTTGCCTCGGCGTAGCGCGCGGGTACATGTTCCAACCAGAAGTGGTTATCGAAACGGAGGTCCAGCAGGGTACCGTCCATATCCAGCATGACAATATCAATTTGGTTCCAGTCGATCATGATATAGAGTTGTAGCTATGCCTTTTATTCTGTTGCTGCTTATTTCACTGTATTCGTCCACCGCGCCCGCCGGGGATGAGTCGGGCGAGCTTGACGACGATTTTTGGGAGGCGGATACCGAGAGCGTCAACGAAGGCGATCTGGAATTTCTCGACACATCACCGGCGAAGCCTGTTCACCACCATATTAACCGGATTCAGATCAATGTGGATAGTCTCCGTAACGGATGGGTCGGTTTGAATCAGTGTCACCACCATCTCGATCCGGTTCCACACCTCGAAATCGTCTATCATCCTCAACGTATTCGCCAGATCAGGCTGCTCATGATGGAGAATATCGGCACTGGCCGGGTAGATGATTCAACTATCGTGCTTAGGGATGTTCGCAAAGGCGCGTCGATCTGCCTGCAGGCCGAAAGCCAGTCCCTGCACCCCTTGGGGGAGGATCGCTACCAGCTGCGCAATGGCCCCTATATGCGTAAATTCCTCGACGGCTACTATCCCATGCGTCTCACCCTGGAAGTAGAATACCCGGCGAAGCTGATGGAACTCACCGCCCTGCGGCCACTCCCTCTCGCTAACGAATCTATCCCCAAGAGCGGGGGGAAGTTCTATTGGGATGGTTGGTTTCAAGGCAAGCTATTTACCGAGATCGATTTCAACAGACTGTAGACACGCCGCTGATAAACATGAGCAAATCCCCGACAATCCTCTCCCGGCAATTGATAGCGAAAACCCGCCTGTTCCGAGTGGAACAGCTGGATCTGGAATTCAGCAACGGCCAGCAGCGCCGTTATGAACGACTGCTCGGCGGGGAGCGGGGCTCGGTTTTGGTGGTACCGGTGATAGACGATGATACGGTCATGCTGATCCGTGAATACTCGGCCGGCAGCCAAGACTACCAGCTCGGTCTGCCAAAGGGACGCATGGAACCGGGTGAAGACCCCCTGGAGGCGGCGAACCGGGAGATTTGCGAGGAGATCGGGTATGCTGCCAAAGAGCTGCGCCTGATCAAAACCTTCACCATTGCACCCGCTTACATCCGCCATCAAACCCATGTCATCCTCGCGCGGAATCTCTACCCCGACAGACAACCCGGTGATGAACCGGAGCCGATAGAAGTCGTGCCCTGGCGACTCTCCGACTGGGATGAATTGATCAATCAACCGGACCTGACCGAGGCTCGCTCGATCGCGGCCCTCTATTTGACCAGGGAGCTGTTAGGATGAGTCAACAAGTCATTCTCGATGAGTTGTTGCAACTGGCGCGGCAGGCCGGTGACGCCATTCTCGATGTTTACAACACCGAGTTCGAAGTCGAGAGAAAAGCGGATAACTCTCCTCTCACCGCGGCAGACAGGGCCGCACATAACATCATCGTCTCCGCCCTGGCGGAACTGACACCGGATATCCCGGTGCTCTCCGAGGAGTCCTCCGCGATCCCCTACGAGACTCGACGGCATTGGCAGCGCTACTGGCTGATCGATCCCCTTGACGGCACCCGGGAGTTTATCAAGCGCAATGGTGAATTTACCGTCAATATCGCCCTGATCGAAGCGCACACACCAACCCTGGGCGTGGTTCACGCACCGGTATTGAAGACCACCTACTACGGGGTTGCGGATAGCGGCGCCTGGAAACAGGAAGCCGATGGAACGGCACAGTCGATCCATGTCGCTGAACGACGGCACCAGCCGACCCGGGTCGCGGGCAGCCGTTCCCACGCCGGTGAATCGCTGTTGCAATTTCTTCAAAACCTTGGTGATCACGAGCTGTTAAGCATGGGAAGCTCGTTGAAACTCTGCATGGTCGCCGAGGGCAAGGCAGACATCTATCCGCGTCTCGGCCCAACCTCGGAATGGGACACCGCCGCCGCGCAGGCCGTTGTCGAGGCGGCGGGCGGACGGGTCACCACCCTCGACATGCGGCCGCTCGAATACAATACCGGGGAATCCCTGCTCAACCCCTACTTTCTGGTGTATGGCGATCGCGCGATCGATTGGTCTGGCTTGTTATAACCTGTTGACTAGCCATCGGAATCCACGGCCAGCGCTGGCCTACTGATCGATCTCCTTGACCGGAAATTTCTTCGCAAAGCCCCTCAGTTCCTTCAGTGATGCATTGCTGGAGGAGAGCGTGATCATACCGGGGGTCATCTTAAGACCGATAAGGATCTCATTGCGTGTCCCCTGCTCCATGACCATTCCGCTGTATCGACCAAGACGTATCTTCTTGCCGCCCCCGGCCACCCCCATCTGACTGAACATCGCAGCCATGCCGCCACCGCCGCTGTTGTAGCTGACCTCGATGGTCTTGCCATCCTTGCTGTATTTGGTCTCTATGATGGAGAAACCCATGGTTTTTTGCTGTTTTACATCACCGCGCTTCCAGCCGGCGATCTCCTTTTTAAACTTGTCACTCTTCCTCGCCTGCTGGATCTGCTCCAGCGATTCGAGGCACCACTTTGCCTCTTCCACGGCACCGGCAATATCGTCCTCCTCGTAGAGTTCTGCCGCCTGTTTACAATATGTTGCGGGGTCTCCCTCCTCATCCGCATGGAGCGGGAGTACGATAAGGCACGATAATGACAGGTAAAGTAAGTGTTTTTTCATTTCACTCTCCCCCTATGAAATGGCTGCGGCGGATGTTGCGGGCATCTGTATCCGCAAAAGTGTCCGATATCCAATACGAACTATTTTTACTATGATGAACTTTATATTCGTCCTGGTTTATTGTAGCGTCTTGTCAACCAATAAAAAAACAACAGCCGACAACTTCTCTTACCGCTGCGCAATAGCCTCGGCAGAGCATATAGGCTGGTGACACGAAAACAGAGCTCCGGGCACTAACTTTACATCCTGGTGAGTCATGCCCCAATACAAACTACTGTGTAACATCTCAATCGCATTGTCGATGGTGCTGCCGTCATTCAGTCAGCAGGCATTTGCGATTGACTCTGAAACCGATGTTTTCGCCTTTGACGACTTTCCCCTTGAAGAGCTGCTGCAGTATCCAAACTGGTTCAAAAAGAGTTTTCTCGACCTACCCGAGGACCTCAAAGAGGCCCTGGCAGAAGACAAGCGCGGCATCATTGTCTATTTTGGCCAGAAGCGTTGCGCCTACTGCAAGATGTTGCTCGAAGTGAATTTCGGGCTAAGCGACATCTTGACTTATACCCAGGAGCGCTTCGATGTGATCCCAGTCGACATATGGAGCACCGAGGAAGTGACAACCATGGACGGGGAGGTTATCACACAACGCGAATATGCACTGCACGAGAACACCAACTTTACGCCCTCATTGATCTTTTACGATCGACAGGGTCGCGAGGCACTGCGCCTGCGCGGCTACTACCCGCCCTATCAGTTTCGTGCCGCTCTTGAGTATGTCGCCGACGAGCACTATCGAAACGAATCATTCCCCGACTATCTGGCAAGGGGCGAATCGGGAACCGCATTCGAACCCGGCGACATGAACGAAGAGGATTTTTTCATACCGCCACCCCATAACCTTGACCGCAGTCGTTTTCCCGGACAGCGTCCGCTTGTGGTCTATTTCGAACAGGGCAATTGTCATGCCTGCGATGTCCTGCATGGCCAGCCAATGCGTGATCCTGCAATAAACAGGCTGCTGCGTGGCTTCGATAACGTACAACTCGACATCCGCGAAAAGACGCCAGTGATAACCCCCGGCGGCGAGAAGACCACCGCCAACCAATGGGCCAGGGATCTCGAACTCTTTTATACCCCATCCCTGATCTTTTTCGATGAGCAGGGCAAAGAGATAATCCGTGTTGACTCGGTGGTACGCTTCTACCGCCTACGCAAGGTAATCAACTACATCACCAGCAGGGACTACATCAATGAACCCAGTTATCAGCGCTGGCGGGTGAGCGGCGGCTTTTAATACCGCTTTGAAATCCCGATCTCTGTCCATCAACAGCCTGTGTTATTATGCGTTTCTCTTACTTTCGGCAGCGCTGCAATGATGCCTCGAAACCATTAGCTCGCTAGCAATACAAGACTGACAAACTCGATTCATAGCCATAGGCAACAAATACAGGCCGGGGTTTACTGCAATCCCGCCGGTAACAACATAATGAAGCGTATAAGCGCATACGACCAAGACCGAAACAACAACTACAATCTCCTACGCCTGTGTGCAGCCATCAGCGTTGTTTTTACCCATAGTTATGCCTTGCTCGGTATCGGTGAAAAGAACGATCCGATCTACCAACTGACCGGTATCAATGCGAGTGGTTATGGATTGGCGACCTTCTTCATCATCAGTGGATTTCTTGTAACCAGGAGTCTGAACAACAGAAAAAGCCTTTGGCTGTTTGCCAAGGCCAGAATCCTGCGCTTGTATCCAGCGCTTATACTTTCATTGGCCTTTTGTCTCCTGGTTGTAGGCCTGGCTTTCACCAGTCTGTCAATAGCGAGCTATTTCGCCTCCGCACAGACCCTTGATTTCGTGACATCGAACCTGAACATGCCTGTGATCCACAAGACCCTCGCACTGCCTGGGGTGTTTGATGGCAATCACAACCCATACGTCAACGGTGCCTTGTGGACTCTCGCATGGGAGTCGATCTTCTATATCGTACTTGCGGTATTCGGGCTCACCAAACTCATTGAATTCCGCCCTTTGATGGTTGTCATCGCACTGTGCGCGATCCTTCTCTATATCCTAGTTCAGGCCAATAACCTGTCAGCCGATGCTATCATTACAGGCGGAATTGGCTTCGCTGCGCTATTTGCCGCAGGTGCCTGCATGCATCTCTATCGACACCGGATCCGCCTGGGATGGAGTCTGGTAGCAGGCGTGGTTGGCACTGTTCTCCTGCTCAGTATATTCCTCGATGGCTACCTATTCACCACCCTGGAATATCTCGCAATGATCTATATCGTGATTGCGTTGGCCTATCTTCCCAAGGGAAAAATACTGCTTTTCAATCGCCTTGGCGATTACTCCTATGGCATGTATGTCTTCCATTTCCCGATCATGCAATCCCTAATCGTGATATTGAAGATTGACTCCCCATACCCGCTTTTTTTCACAACTTTAGCCGTTACAACTCCATTTGCCGTATTATCCTGGCACTTCATAGAAAAGCGGGCACTCAGCTTAAAGTAGGCGCTCCACAACCCGCCGACATACCGCCCGCTTGTGCTTCCGGCATCGATATAGACTAAAATCGTATCCATTGTCCGGATCTCTCTACATCGGAGAAAGATTTCTAAAGGGTAAGGATTCGATGCCGCTAAGTCTCATCGGTTGTGTTTTTACTGCAGTGCGATGGATCTAAAAATAGAAAACCGGCTCCTTCGTCAACGTCTCAGGGAACTAACCCAGAAGGCGCAGGAGAACCAGGAGACACTGGGACGCTTTCATGCCCGTGAACTGGAACTGTTGAGTGCCGAAACCCTGCCGGAACTCTTCAGCTCAATGACCGAGGGCCTGAAGACATCCTTCGAGATCAAATCCCTACAGCTGTTGTTACACGATCCCAACCATGAAATCCGTCACCTGCTGTATAAAAGCGGTCTCGATGAGAAGGCGTTTCCGTTACTCGATTTCGTCGATGACCTGGTTCAGGTGAATCCACGCTTCCAGCGCTTGCGAAGTCCCTGGCTGGGCCCATTTCTAAGCCCCGAATACGATTCACTCTTCTCCGATCCCCAAGGCCTCAAGAGCATCGCCATACTGCCTTTGATTCGCCACAACCGCTTGATCGGCAGTATCAATCTGGGCAGCAGCAAGGAAAACCGCTTCTCACGTCAGCTCGCCACTGACTTTCTTGCCCGTCTCGCCACGATCTGCACCGTTTGTCTGGAAAACAGTGTCAATAGAGAGCATATCTTGATCAGCGGCCTTACCGATCCATTGACCGGCCTGCACAACCGCCGTTACCTGGACCGGCGACTGGATGAAGAGCTAGCCCGTGCCGGTCGCTATCGTCATCCGTTGAGTTGCCTGTTCATCGATGCCGACTATTTCAAGGGCATCAACGACAACCACGGCCATCAGGCAGGCGACGCCGTACTGCGGGAGCTGGCGAACCGCATCCGCTCCCAACTGCGCGCCAGTGACATAGCTACCCGTTTCGGCGGTGAGGAGTTCGCACTGCTACTGCCCCAAACCTGTCTGGACGAGGCGCTGATGCTGGCTGAACGAATCCGCCTGGAGGTCAACGCTCAACCTATCGCCCTGGCGGATGGCTCTTCACTCCAAATCAGCGTATCCATCGGGGTGAGTGAAACCCGGCCGCTTTCAAACAAGTCCCAACAAAAAGCCGACGCAGAGCAGTTACTGGTGAATGCCGACCAGGCTCTCTACCAGGCCAAAGCGAAGGGGCGGAACCGCATCGAGTTCCATACCCCGGCTGGCGCATCGACCGGTGAGATTAAGACTGGCGATGGATGAAGCATCATCTCCTTCGAGGTCGCCGGAACCAGCGATATTCAATCCTCAACCTGCTTGTGGCTGCCATCACAATAGGGGGGATTTTGGGTCTGTTTACATCGACAGAGCCAGGCCTCACCACTCTTTTCAGCCTTGAACCCCATAGGTTCGATACCTGTTCCCTGGTGAGAGCCATCGCAGAAAGGCTGGTTGGATGAACGTCCGCAAGCACACCACCAATACTCTTTGCCCGCGACGAGTTCCGCATCGATGGGTTGTTTTGCGGCCACTACAGGTTTATCCATTTCTTTCTCCTCTTGTTATGGCTGGGATCCTTGCCGGGGATCCGCAGGGTCGTTTATTTATGGCAAAAACCACATATCATCTGCCAGCCCATTGGTAACATAGAAAGCGAGTAAAAAAAACTCGCCAACCGTCTCAGTTTTTTTGCTAACCTCTCCCTCGACCCGGAATAGCTTGTTGACCGCAAGGGATTGCATTCCCCCGCCAGATGCATCGGGAACCTTTCCCCACCTGGACTATGAGCCAGTAACTCAATGATTATAAATGAAAAATTCCAGGGCAACCGGCTGGCTCCCAGTGTCAGTACAGATACGGCACACTCTAACGCCGCGCGTACATAATGCTGTAACATGGGTCAGTACACTAGGAGACCATTTGAGACAGGCCTGTTCATGGCCGGCGATCCGATCTGACAATAGATCGCTTCAAGATCCGCCGAAGCTGTCAAGACCTCTTTATCGTTTTTTCAGGACACCTCAGTTGCTATGAGTGAAAACTTGGACTGGTTCGAATTCGACAAACAACACATCTGGCACCCCTACAGTGCGATTGGCGCTGACTTGCCAACCTATCCTGTGGTCTCCGCCGACGGGGTTCGGCTACGCCTAGCCGACGGTCGGGAACTGATCGACGGCATGTCCTCATGGTGGTGCGCCATCCACGGCTACAACCATCCGCAACTGAAGCGGGCGATTGGCGAGCAACTCGAAACCATGCCTCATGTAATGTTTGGCGGACTTGCCCACCAGCCCGCCGCAGAGCTGGCGAAAAGACTTATAGAGATTACCCCGGAACCCCTACAGACGGTATTTTTTGCCGATTCCGGCTCTGTTTCCGTGGAGGTGGCCATGAAGATGGCCATCCAGTACTGGCACGACAGGGAGCAGCCGGAAAAACAGCGCTTTCTCACCATCCGCAGGGGCTATCACGGCGACACCTTCGGCGCCATGTCGGTGTGTGATCCGGATACAGGCATGCACTCACTGTTTTCGGAAATCCTGCCAAAACAGCTCTTCGTCGACGCCCCCAGCTGCTATTTCGGCCATCCCTGCAAAGGGGATGGCGCGAAGGTGTTGCGGAAAAAACTCAAGAAGAACCATGCGCAGATAGCCGCTGTGATCCTGGAACCCATCGTACAGGGGACTGGCGGGATGCGTTTCTACTCAGTCGAGTATCTGAAAGAGGTACGCAGTCTCTGTGATCAATACGGCGTGCTTCTGATCCTGGACGAGATCGCCACCGGATTCGGTCGCACTGGCAAGCTCTTTGCCTGTGAACACGCCGACATCAGCGCAGATATTATGTGTATCGGCAAGTCGCTGACCGGCGGCACGATGAGCCTGGCCGCTACCCTGACCACGCAGGAGATCAGCACTACCATCAGCCAGGGCGATCCCGGCCTGTTTATGCATGGCCCCACCTTCATGGCCAATCCTCTCGCCTGCAGCGCTGCGTTGGCCAGCCTCGAACTGCTGCTCGACTCTCCATGGCAGGAGCGGATCAAGGCCATCGAACGGGGCCTGCAGAACGGCCTTGCACCCTGCCGCGAACTGCCTCAGGTGGAGGAGGTGCGCGTACTCGGCGCCATCGGGGTGGTGGAGTTGAAGAGACCCGTGGATATGAAACAGATACAACCCTGTTTTGTCGATGCCGGGGTGTGGGTGAGACCCTTCGGCAGGCTGGTCTATCTGATGCCCCCCTACATCATCGATGAGGCTGATCTCAACACCCTGACCTCGGCGGTTGTTGAGGTAGTGGAGCGGTGCCCGATCGATTTGTAGCACCGGTTCAGGGCTGGGATTGCAGTGGCGCCGCGACCGACACCCGGTCGATGGTTTGCTGAAATTCGATCCGCTGGCGCATCTGCGGTGAAACATGCACAGCACCGCCCTCTTCCACCAGCATCACATCGACCAGGCCCATCAGTGCTGCGATCCTATGCCACTGTTGCGCACCGGCAACACTCAAGGCGGTGGCCGCGGCATCCGCCAGACCGCCATTCCTGCTGATCACCGTAGCCGAGGCCACATGCTCTACCGGGTAGCCCGAGCGGGGATCGATGATATGGGCATAGCGTATACCTTCATGTTCACGGTAACGCTCGTAGTTACCCGAAGTGAGCACACACTCACCATCCGCCACCTCAACCGAGGCGATCACGCCCTCACCCAGCGGATGACGGATTCCGATAACCCATGGCCGCTCACCACGGCGACCCGAGACACAAAGATCACCTCCCGCATTGACAATGGCATTGCCCAGGCCATACGTCTGCAACCGCCGGATTGCGAGATTCAAGGCGTAACCCTTGGCGAAGGCGCCCAGGTCCAGGGACACTGCCCGATTAGACGAGTGGATTCGAGTATCCTCGATCGAAAGTTGAGACATGGAGGGCGCCTTATCGATCAACGAAGCGATTTTCGCCGCATCGGGAGGCGGCCCGCCCGGTGGTTCATCACTGTGAAATCCCCAGAGCGCGATCAACTGCCCGATCGCTGGATTGAACAGGTGGTCGCTCTGCTGAGCATGGCGTTTTGCCCGTTGCAAGAGTTCGGCCAGCTCCGGAGTGACGGTGAAGGCATCACCTTGGGCAAGCGCCCTGTTCAGGCGCACCAGTTCTCCATCCCCTTTCCAGGCGTGCCAGTTCCGGTGCATGTTCTGGAAGGTCCGTTCCAGGTCCCGAACCGCAGCGTCAAATTCACCCGGCTTGTCGGTATAGGCCTTGATATCGAGAAGCGTACCGAACACCAACAGGGTCTGCTGATGATCGCGGGGACCCCGTTCACAGGCAACCACCCCGCTCAAAACAAGCACGAGCAACAAAAAACGGTAGCTCAAATGCACTATTTAACTCCGTTGAAAACCAGGGACCTGTCGCGCCACTATACCCATCGGGACGCGATTGTGCATTTGCAACGAGATGGTAAGAACAGGTTTAGCTGCCGTCCGCAGTCCTGTTGTAGGTTTCAAGCAAGGACAAGGCCTGCTCCATGGCAACCGGCTCACAATATAGGGTTCCCTGTACTTCATCGCAACCGAGCGCGGAAAGTACTTTTTTCTGGCTTTCGGTTTCAACGCCTTCGGCACTGACTCTCAAGCGCAGCCCCCTGGCCAAAGAAATGATGCCATTGATGATGGTCTGGTCATACTCACTTGGCAGTGTGTCTTCGATAAAAGAGTGGTCTATCTTGATTGCGTCGATCGGCAGTGCCTTGAGATAGCTGAGCGATGAAAAACCCTTGCCAAAGTCATCCAGTACAAAGTGGATCCCCGCCTGGCTCATAGCCTGCATGACAGTGGTTGTCTGTTTAAAATTCTCAACCAAAGCGCTTTCTGTAATCTCAAGCTCCAGGCGACCGGGATCTATGCCTGCCCGTTCGCAGCCTTCCAGCACTTTCTGGGTGAGTTTCGATTTACGCAGCTGCACGGCAGAGAGATTGACTGCGATTCTAAGATCTTCAAATCCTGCATCATGCCAGGCTTTCAAATCCGTGATTGCCTGCCTCAATACCCAGATACCCAACTTATGTATCAATCCCGTACTCTCAGCGATCGGAATAAACTCAGAAGGAGGAATGTAACCAACCATGGCATGAGGCCAACGCGCCAATGCCTCCATGGAGACGATGCGCCCGCTCTTGAGGTCGAATTTCGGCTGGTAAACCAATTGAAAATGAGAGCGAACGATTGCCTTGTGCAGCTGGCTCTCCAACCATACCTTGTGATAGGCATCACGGTTGATATCTGGCGAGAAGAAGTGGATATTGTTGCTTCCAACTTCCCGCTTGGCGGCAAACCGGGCCGAACCCGCTTTGTTCATCAGCCCGGCCGGGGTATCGTCATCATGCGGGTAGAGGGCAACGCCAACACTGAACGACACAAACAATTCTTGATTATCGACCTCGATCGGCTGTTTCAGACCGTGCAGGATTCGTCGTATTACCCATGTGATCGATTCGATATCATTTACGTCGGTCAGAATAAGCGCAAACTCATCGTTACTCACACGTGAGATGGTAGATGACTCTTTATCATCCTGTTGATCTATGACGGCGACGGTATCGGTGATCCGCAAAGTATCGACCAGCCTGGCCGAGATGACCTTGAGTATGCGATCGCCGTTGGAGAAACCAAACGCCTCGTTGATGCTACTGAAATCGTCTATATCAATGGAAACCAGGGCAGCCGATTTCTCGTATCGCTTACATCTCGCGAGAACCTGAAGTATACGGTCCGAAAATATAATTCTATTCGGTAGACCTGTGAGCTCATCCTTTCCTTCACGGCGTTTTATCTCGTCCCGACTATACTCAAGTTCCGATTCGAGATTCCGTACCAGGTCTTCCAATCTGTGTATCTCTCCCTGGAGAATTTTGTCGGTCTGCCTATCAGCCAAGGCCATGCGACGCTCGATTTCATCACGCTTCTCTTTTGCAGCCGCGCTTTCCCGCTTAGTCACCTCGCCATTCCAGAAAACGACACGGTTACGTCCCTGTTCCTTGGCATGATAGAGGGCATCGTCGGCATTATTTATAAGCAGCATCTGGTCATCCACACTTTCCACCAGCTGCGCCAGACCGAAACTTGCCGTGACCGTTCGTTTATCGGTAAACAACTCGTATCCCTTCTGTTGAATCTCGTTACGTAACCGCTCGGCAAGCACGGCCGCCTGCTCCCGGTCCGCGTGCGGCATGACCAGGGAAAACTCCTCGCCGCCATATCGTCCAACGACATCTTCAGGACGCGAGTTGACAATCAGGGTTTCGGCAATGAACTTGATCACCTTGTCACCATTGGCGTGACCATATTGGTCGTTGATCGATTTGAAATTGTCGATATCGATCATCATGAAGACCAATCCGGTCTTCTCATTCACCGCAGCCTCGTAGAGCGAGTCGTATTTTTCGAAAAACGCACGCCGGTTGTAACAGCCGGTCAACGGATCACGGGTAGCCAACAACTCAAGCTCCACCGTCTTGTCCCGTAGCGCCTTCTCGGAGGATCGCAGCTTCTCCAGCGTCGACTGGAGTTCCCGGTGCTTTTTCTCCAGATCGGTCATATCATCGAAGGTAGCGAGCACGCCACGCGGCCTGCCTTTGCCGTCGAAGATCGGAGCGGTATTGACCGAAAATGTCCGTTCGGATCTATTCTCCAACTGCAGATGCATCGGAATGCCTGTTTTGCGCTCCATGTTCTGCATACTGGTGCGCCAGGGAAAGACATCGGCCTTGACGCCTTTCTCCCGTTTGCGCCATGCCAACTCGTCCGCCCGCAAGCCGATCAGGGCGTCTTCCTGTTTATTGATTTTTTCGGTGAAAGAGTCATTGGCCAGTATGATCTGGTCTTTTTCATCCAGGATTATCAGCCCCTCGGAGAGGGCATTGAAGGCAGAACGAACACGTTCCGGTATCACTGCCTTGGGATCGAGTTCGCGCAGGGTCCGCTTGATGAAAATCATGTAGAGGACAAATCCCATCAGGGCAACGAAGAGTAACAACCCACCCAGGGTACCCAGCGGCAGGCTACTCTCTTTGCCTAGTGGTGCAAACACCACCTCCAGAGTTCCCCAGCGGTTCTGTTTTGCCATAATCGGCACCCGCACATGTGTCGATGTCGACTTGTCCAGGGGCACATTCACCCAATGTTTTTCGTGATCGCCCGCAACCAGGGAGACACCCCGATTATTGTTCAGTGCCGCAGAGAGGATATCCTCGTTCCTCACCACAACCGACTCCAGGGTCGTGCGCAGAATCTCCAAATCATTTTTTGCCGCCGCCGAGGAAACCTGAACAGCCAGTGATTCGCAGAACTGTTTTCTTGCCTGCAACGCCGTCTTGTCTTCGTCCGGCACAAAACCGATGACACGGCCGAGCAACAGAATACTAAGGGTCAATAACACCAACCCAAAGGTGATCTTGATGGTCGGACTGATTTTAAAATTCATGCATCCTTCCTGGAAAAAAATGACCGACCCTGTTTCGGCTTCTTCTTTCTTTCAAACAGTTGTGCAACCCGTCTATCGTCCGCCTCCTCCTCAGGCAAACTTTCCTGTGTCTCATCACGCCGTTTGGCATGCGCCGAGAGGACCGGCAGCGGATCGATCTGTCGCCACAGGGGTGAAAACGACAACAGGCTGGCTGAAAGTACCCCGGCACGCAGTAGCCAGGCCACATAGCCGGCCGAAAGTGCCAGGGTGCCGAAAGTCGCCGATTGCAGCACAATACCATCATCGGATGCCTGTTCACTCCGATGCTCCGACATCTCCTGGTTCATGGTGTCGAGCAGACTCCAGATGATATCCGGCACCTCGATCAATTCATCACTCATCGTGTTGAGCTGCGGCAGCTCATCGGGAGACACAGGTGTTGGTGTGAGCTGCATCTTCATAAAACCGAATCCGTGCGAACTCCGACCTTCAGTACTGAACAAGCTCTGTTCAAAGCGATCAACGACGTCCCTGACCTTCTCGGCTTCAGCTTGGGTCGGATAATCCACGACACCTTGAAGCAACCTATCCGATAGATCTTCTGTTTGAGCATTACCGGTCATTCCATCGACTGCCGTAGGCACTGCCGGTTGCCCAATGATCTCTTCTGTTTTCACGGACGCAGGGTTATCCTGCTTAACAGGTTCGTCTGGTTCAAGATCGTCAATGATATCGTCCAGATAGGGCTCTTCAGGTTCAGGAGGATTTTCAACCGACCTGAGTAAGGAGATGCTGAAACTCTTCAGGGAATATGAACCGTCCTCGCTGGTGGCACGCACAGTGATCTCGAACCGCAAGGCATCCCCGCTCTCAACAACCGAAGCCAGGGTAACCACACCACTGGACGGATCGATGGCGAACAAACCATTGGCGTCGTCGTCCAGACTGTAGGTGATTTGGTTATTGCTACAGTCGGGATCTTCCGCCCAGACAGTGATGCCGACACCGTCATCGAGAGAAGCGGAGTGAGAGATCCTATCGGGTAACGCCTCCATATCAAGCAACAGCCCGACATCGAACTCATCCACATCCGTAACCTCGATACTGAAGAATTGACGGTCCGTTCCACCATTACCGTCCGCGACCAACACCTGAACCTGATACAGATTGTCCTGATCGGCATCGCTTGGATTCTCCATGTCCGGTGCATTGACAAACCTGAGTTCACCGCTCATGGGATCGATCGCGAACAGGCCCAGATCCGCACCTCCATCGAGAGCGAAAGTGATGCGATCATTCTCAACGTCAACGGCGTTTAGCCTGGTAACAAGTGTGGAATTCTCCGCCATCGACAGTAGCACACTGTCATCGTCACCATGACTGGTGATGACTGGCGCATCGTTTACAGAAACCACATTAATACCTACCAGGTAACTGTTGTAACCCCCATTGCCATCACTCACGCTGTAGCTGAAACTATCCGTGCCGTGATAATCCGCTTCAGGGGCATAACTGAAACCGCCATCAACCTCGACAGTAACGCTACCGTGGGTGGGCGTCTGCACCAAACGATAGGTGACCGTATCACCGTCATCATCAATGGCCGCTGGCAGATTGCCGGTGATGGACAGGTCCTCCAAAACATCAATATTGATGTCTGAAGCCGTTGGAGGCGAGTTGTCTGCAATCACCTCTATCATCACCGTGGCACTACTGGATTCGCCATCGTTGTCGGTTACCCGGTAGGTGAAACCGTCGGTGAAGTTCTCGCTGCCGTTGTGGGTGTAGCTGAAGGTGCCGTCGCCGTTCAGGGTAAGAGCACCGTAGGTCA
>JBFNJI010000012.1:67555-129341 GCA_040793985.1 Candidatus Thiodiazotropha sp.
ACCGTCACCGGGGTATCGCCGAGGCCGGTGTCGTTAGTGAGCACCGTGGTCGCGCCGCCCACCAGGGTGGTCGCTGTGCCCCCCTCGGCCACACTGATACTGTCGGCGTTGGCCACAGGAACGGTATCGCTCACCGGCGTGACGTTGATGGTCACGCTGGCATCGCTGCTTTGACCGTCGTTGTCGGTGACACGGTAGGTGAAACCGTCGGTGAAGTTCTCGCTGCCGTTGTGGGTGTAGCTGAAGGTGCCGTCGCCGTTCAGGGTAAGAGCACCGTAGGTCACGTCAGTCACCAGGGAGACCGTCACCGGGGTATCGCCGAGGCCGGTGTCGTTAGTGAGCACCGTGGTCGCGCCGCCCACCAGGGTGGTCGCTGTGCCCCCCTCGGCCAGGCTGATACTGTCGGCGTTGGCCACAGGAACGGTATCGCTCACCGGTGTGACATTGATTGTCACTGTGGCATCCGACATATCACCGTCATTGTCGGTAATCCGATAGGTGAAACTGTCGATGAAGTTTTCCGATCCATCATGGGTATAACTGAAGGTGCCATCACCGTTGAGGGTCAGGCTGCCGTTCACAACATCGGTCACCAACGAAACCGTGACCGGTGTATCGCCCAAATCCGTGTCGTTACTCAGCACCGTCGCCGAGCCACCCACCAAGGTGGTCGCGGTCCCGCCCTCGGTCACGCTGATACTGTCATTGTTTGCGACTGGATTATCATTCACAGGATTTACTGTGATGGTAATTGTATCGCTGTCCTGTTCGCTGCCTGCATCCCCGGTCAGGCCGGGATCGTTACCGCTGTTGCCCTGGTCATTGGTGATGATGGTGAAGTCAACATCACCCCTGTAATCCGCATTGGGCGTGAAGTTCAGTGTCAGCAGGGCGGCATTGATATCGGCCAGAGTACCGGTGAACACCATATTGGCATCATCCGCACCGTTACCCACAGAGAAGACCAGGCCGGTTGTATCGCCCAGGTTCAACAGGCCACCTACGCCTACGCTGAGCTGTACCTGCAGGGTGCCGCCGTTATGATCCGAATCATCGATCTGGATCTGGTTGGCCCCCGTGAAATTGAGGGTTACATCCTCGTTGGTCGATACCGATGCCGGCACTGTATTGACCGGTGCATCGTTAGTCCCCGTGTAAGTGATATCCCCTGCCAAGGTGTTTGAATTGGCAACACCGTCATTCACCGTGACGCTGAACGCAGGCGCGGTTTCATTACCGTCGTCGACAAACTGCACCAGACCGGCTGTCAGATCCGCACTGGAAAAGTCTGCAATCGAGACGCCTGGATCGGTGCTCAACTGGAAATAACCACCGGAAACGCCGCTCAAGAGGTAGGTAAAGGCCGTATCGTCCGCATCGGTAATCACGAAATTGGCGTCACCCAGGGTAACTGTCTCGCCCTCATTGACGGAGAGGGAAGCGTTGGTGATCGATGGCGTATCGTTGCTCCCATTAACGGTAATGGTCACCGTGGCTGTCGCAAAACCACCGTTACCGTCACTGATCTGATAGGTAAAGCTGTCATCGACGCTATCCCCCGCACCCAGGCCTTCGAACTGTCCGTTTGTGTTATAGGTGTATGTACCGTTGGATTGAAAGGTGACCTGGGCGCCGGAAGCCAGGGTCACCGGCAGACCAGGTGTATAGGCACCCCCCGCCACCTGGGTCACCTGCAGACTATCCCCTTCCGGATCGCTGTCCACGCCAGATCCGGAATCATCCGTGATGGCATTGCCCGAGACAAAACCGCTTTCCGACACGCTATTGGTATTGTCTGTTGCCGTGGGCGAGTCATTCTGCGGATTGACAGTGATTGTGGATGTCGCACTGGAACCGCTCAGGAGTGAGCTGTCCTGAGCAAAAATAGAGACCGTACGGTCACCGGCTGTCGGATCCTGGGAGATGTTTTCATAGGTCACACCGCGCAACAGGGTCTGTAGATCTGCTTCCGGCATCCAACCGATACCATCCAGCGTGACATTAAAGCCGGAACCGTCGAAATCGATCATGAAACTGGTACCACCGACGGTACGAGCGACCGTATCAGCGGTACCATAACTAAAGCTGTACCCGGCGATCACAATCTGTTCACTGCTGCCATCCGTAAAACTAGACAGATTTATACTCAGATTTTCATAGGTCGTCGTCTCGGCATCACTGATGGTTGCATCGGTATCGACTACATTGACAGCCCCGGCACCTTCCGTGAAGTTGACCGCGAAGTCCACACCCGAACCATCGGAACCGTTCAGATCGACAACCGGTGCATCATTCACTGAACTTACGTTCAAGGTGAGATTCTGCGTGACGCTGGCGCCCCCGTCGCCGTCGGATATGTCGATGGTGACACTGCGAGAACCGCCGGTTGGATTGTCGGTACTGCTGTTTTCATAGGTGATGTTGCGAATCAATGCGGTGACGGCCGCGGGTGATGAATTGGAGTTCAACGCGACAGTCAACGGATCTGTACCTGAGCCTCCAGTCACGCTGCCGATCACGATACCGCTGTAGGTCACATCACTACCGTCGAACCCTATCTCTCCGCTGGCCGTTCCCTGATTGAAAATCGAGAACACGTCTTCCCCTGCCTGCAGACCGCTATCCACCTCGACGGTGAAAAAACCACCGCCAAAGTTGCCAGAATCGGGATCGCTGACCGCCCCATCACCACCTTGCTCGAGCAGAACGACACCGTCCCCTTCCGTGTAGTTGCAGATGTCCCCGTCGAGGTTGGTCACATCGGGCGCGTCATTGACGGGGGTATAGCTGATGCTGGCGACCAAGGTATTTGAATCGCTGACACCGTCATTCACACGAACACTGAAACCTGGTGCAACCTCGTTATCATCATCGACAAATTGCACCAGACTGCCGTTCAGATTTGCGGTGGTAAAGCTGGTGATCGAAACACCCGGATTGTTGCTGAGCTGAAAATAACCACCCGATATGCCGCTCACCGTATAGGTGAAACTGCTCTCCTCCGGATCGGTCACGCTAAAGTTGGCCCCACTGAGAGTTACAGTCTCTCCTTCGCTGATCGACAATGCCGCACTATCGAGTACCGGGCTGTCATTGGCATCGATATACAGCTCGGCCACATCCGTGGACGTGAATGCACGGTTGTATAGCCTGACTTCATCAATCAGGCCGTCATACTCATTGTGACTTGCGCTTGAGGCGCCAATGCGCAATGTATTGAAGTTATCGATGTTGCCGACAAGTGGATCGTTTATTGAGTCGGCCAAGCCATTGTCAATATAGAGCATCCAATCCGCACCGCTGACAGTGCCGACCACGTGGTGCCAGTCGCCATCGAACAGGCCACCGGAGGTCAGCACGACGCTATCAACACCAGATGTCACCTGGAATGTGATGTCGCCCACACCCGTTGTATAAAAAACGTATCCGTCTCCGCCATCCATGTCCCCCACGAGTCGCGCGGTGGACCCGGCGTAGGTGGAGTTGAACCAGAAAGCCACCGTGAAATCGCCGGCGCCAAAGTCGGTTGCCGCATTGTCGGGTGCCTGGACACGGTCGAAGTCGCCATTAAAACTCAATGCATGGCTGCCAACCTGGCCGGTGGTGTAGACCGGACCTCCAACGAGCGATCCATGGTTACCAGTGGCGCTGGAATCGAAGGCCGTGCCGCCACCACCTTCGTCGAAGGTATAGTGGCCCACCAGACCGGAGACAATATCGAGGGTACCGCCCCAGCTCGTCTGTAACGGATGGGTAATGGCAATCGCGGTTTCCACTGTTCCGACCTTGTACTCCAATTGCCAATCGCCGCCCGATGCGGCGTGCCCCGTGGCGTCATCCGAGGCGGCAACATCGGCACCGGTCAGGGCGGCGAACTGGTCGATAAATCGCTCACCGGCAGTGGTGGCTGCAATATCACAGCCATAGATCAACCAGTCACCCCCGTTAGTCAGCGCCTCTCCCCAGGCTGTTATCCGATCCGGCGACTGTTGCAGCATCTCGAGGTCCAGGTTGGCGGCGCCCAGCCTTATCTCTCCCTCGCCACCGTGGCTGATCAGGTGAATGGCATCCAGATCCCGGTAGTCCGCCAAAATTTCACTCAGCTGGTCGACACCGTTGCCTCCGGTGTCAAGCAGCACGACCTCGAAACGGCGACCGCTATCGTTGCGACCGGTCAAATCATCCAGTAGGGATTGATAATCGGGTGTCGCCGGATCGATGATCACCAGCTCCGTGGTCGTTGGATCGGGTTGGTTTTGAATGCCGCTCTGCAACGCAGCCTCGATCGCCTGGAGATCGTCTTCATCATCGGCATGTTCTGGATCGTTCGCTAGCAGATCGACCGCTATGCCCGCCAAGTCGGCAGAGAGCAGTAACCGGGGTTCCAGCTCTTCACAGACCAGGGCATTGGATTGACTGCCGGAACGTCTGCGTCTCATTGCACGACGATCCTGGTCTCTATACCCATGCCTGCAAGCTGTTTCCGGTAACTGTCGGCCACTCTGCGGTTCTTGAAATACCCCAGGGAGATATGCCCTTTCAATGATCCCGTGGCGATCACATAGGTATCCTCCACACCCTTCTGCTTGAAGGACTCCGCCTTATGCAATGCCTTTTTCAGTGGTAACAGCGAATGCTGGGATACGACCAGATAGTGCTCGTTGTTGCCAATATCCTGCTCGCCATCCAGGGTGCCCAAACCCTTGGCCTTCTCCGATACCGCTACAGCAATCTTCGGCGTATGCACAGCATCGGTAGTCGACCTGTCCGCAGCAACTGCATCAGCCGGGTTCACCCCGGTGGAATCAGGCGCCTTCTCCACCATCCTATCGAGAAAGCTCACCTGACAGCGCAATCCGCTGGTCAGGCTGTAGTCGTCATTGGGTATCTCCAAACGGATGCGGAAGGTACCGCTGGCCGCGTCGAGAATCGGATCGACAATCTTGACCACCGCCTGGTGACTTCCACCGACCGGCAGCTCTGGTGTGACCAGTGCCAGTTGCCCGGTCTTGACCTTGCCCAGCAAGGAGATCGGTGCGACGACCTCGACCCGTAGTGGATTTATCCGGGCGATCTTGATGATGGGACGCTCCTCCACGGACTCACCCGGATTGAGATAGCGCTCGACCACTATTCCCCCGATCGGACTGCGGATCGTATGGCGGTTGTAGAGTGCCTCGGCCTGCTTCAGATCGAGTTCCGCGAGGAACTTGTTCTCTTTTGCCTGGGACAGTCGGTAGCGGGTCAACCGGGTCTCGGTCTCGACCTTGTCGAAATCCTGAAACGAGGAGAGATTTTTTTCGTGCAGCTCCTTAATCCTGTTCAGCTGACGTCGTCCGTAGGCGAGACTCACCTCCTGCAGACGCACATCGCTGTCGATCGACGCCCTGGCACGGGCGTAATCCAGGGCGGCCTGTTCAACCTCGGATTCCAGTTTGGCGATGACCTGGTGCCTCTCTATACGATCTCCGACATCGACAGAGACGGCCTCCAGGATGCCGTCGATTCGGGAGCTGAGCTCCACCGACATCGAGGGTTCGATGACACCATCAAAAACTTCGGATCCTTCCGCAATACAGGTTGTTGACAAGAGCCAACTCAGGCCCCCGATTAGTAACTGCCATTTTTGCATGTCGTTTTTTATTCACTCTGTTACCAACACTTGCGGCGGAGATGATTGAGACAGGAAAGTGTAATGATTCTTATTCCCATTCTATTTCAACATCTTGCTAGGTATGTTTCGGGTGAATAAGCAATTTCTTGAACCGCAGAACGTGACAATTCATGCAAATGTCACAATTTAAGATATCTATTCCCAATATCCCTTGATTTATCTATGTTTGGATCCTACGGCCAGGCTGGGCGCGCAATGCGCCAGCATCAGATTCGAAAACGCTTGAGAAACAGCTGCCGAAGCGATCGGTACCATTGCCAACCAAGCGGCTCAGGCGGGTGTTGAAAACTGACTATCACACGCTCACCCATACGTGCTGTCCGACGCATCAGCAGCAGCCGCATCTCAAACACCGCCTCCAGGGGACGCGTGCCATCCGTATCCTCAGGGTGCAGGGTGAATTCACCACCTCCCAGGCTGCTCAGGGCGGGGCTGGGCAGGCTTTGACGAGATTCGGGTATATCCCGCAGCAGGGTAACCGCCAAATCGATCTCCGGCCTGCTGGCGTAGCGCGCCTCGATGTTACGGGTTGCATCGCGTACCAGGCCGATATCCCGCTGCGAAACAGCCACCCTGACCTCGGGCTGTCGTTTATCCAGCACATAACCGATCAGTTCCCCCTGGCTGACAAACCGCCCCGGCAGATCGCCCGGCTGCTGTACCAGGAAGGTCCCTTCGGCGGGACTGACGAGCAAGAGCCGCGTCACCAGCTCCTGCTTTTGCGCCATCTCGGTCTCCAGCAGACGGATCTCATCCAAGAGAATCTCCGCTTTGACCGTTTTCCGTTCACTGACAAGGGCCTCATGCTCAGCACGCAAGACATTCATATGTCCGCCCAGGCGTTTCAACTCAGTCCGAAGTAACGGGTCCTCCAGCGCCACCAGGGGCTGGTCACGCTTGACCCGGGTGTCGGCTGCGGCCAACAGCTCGACGATCTCCCCTTGCGTGCCTGCCCTGACCTCCGTGCCATCCGGCGGCAGGATGATCCCTTCCGCATGGGTCGCATGGGGTGCGGGGATAACGAGCAGAAACAACAGCAGGGATCCACTAATCGCAGCCGAGGTCAGCAAGGCCCGTCTGCGTCGCCTGACCAGCCGCGGACTGAAGAGAAGAAACTTCAACTGCGAGAACAGGGGAAGTATCGCCATGCCAACCAGGGCCCAGAGTGCAATCGCCCAGCCCACCAACGGATAGCGCTCGGCTACGAACAGCATGATCGCTATCAGGATAAACCAGCGATAACAGAACGCTGCAAGACCATAGAGAATAAACCAGCCCCGCTCCCAGTCGTTATGAGCGGGTGACTCCGCCTCTTCCAGGGCAAACAGATAGTGCTGCAACAGATAACCCAGGTAGCGCTTGGCGCGCAGGGAAAGGTTGGGGATGTCGAGCAGATCGGCAAACACATAATAACCATCGAACTTGAGCAATGGATTACCGTTGATCAACAGTGTGGAGAGACCGCCGATCAGCATCATGTTGTAGGCGGCGGCATTGAACCATCCAGGTCCGGTGGCCAACCAGAGCCAGAGCCCGAGGCTGGCAAGCAGCAGTTCTGTCATGATCCCCGCTGCACCCACCGTAATCCGTGCACGCCGTTCGCTGAAACCGCTGGCTGCGGAGGCATCCACGTAAGGCATCGGGATAAGCGCCAAAAACAACACCCCCACCTGATGGACCTCGCCCCCCCAGTGCTTGGTGGCAAAGCCGTGCGCCGCCTCGTGGAAGAGTTTCATCAACAGGTATACCGCCCCCATCAACAGCAGATTGTCCGCGGCGAGAAGCTGGCTGGTGACGTTACGGGTAATCTCCTGCCAATGCAGTGCCGCCTGCAGCAGCCCACTCGACACCAGCAACAGCCACAATCCGATACCGGACCAACTGAAGAGCGGTTTGAGCAGCGGCATCAGCCTGGTCAGCACCCTGTCCGGATCCCACAACGGGAGGCGCAGGGAGAGCGGATTTCGCAGTTGCCGCAGCCACTGGCGCGGCTGTCTGCGGCGTTCGAGAATTTTCAATGCATCGCTATCGGGATTACGCATCAGCGCCCCACCGCCCTGCAGCTGCATCAACAAGCGGACGAAGTCATCCCGGGGCGGCGGCGATAGCTGCAGCTGTTGCCCCCGATGCCAGATCTCCTCGAGCGTCAGCCTGCCATCGAACTGGCCGATCAGCTGGTAGGCCCCGGCTGAGAGACGAAAGTGGCGTTCGCTGACAGGATCCTGCAGGAGGTACCAGGTATCGCCCTGATAGCGATGCCTGCGGATCACGATCTGCGGATTGAGTCGGGGGCGCGCGCCGGCAATCTGCTGCCAAAGAGTGTCCATCAGTCCCACCAGCGCCACAGCTGCAAGCGCAGCCAATCGATCACGCGATGGCTGGCAAGCCACAACAGGCTACGCTTGCCCGCATCGATTTTCGCAACACCCTGCAGCCCCGGGCGCAAATAGTCGTCCCTCTCCGTCAGTTCCGCCTCGAGGGTAAACAGATAGCTGCCTTCAAATGCCGTGGTCAGCGGCAGGATACGTTTCACGCTGAATGCGTGATCAAGGTGTGGATACCCCGCCAGACGCAATCGACCGGACTGACCGACCTGCACATCGGCGATATCCCGCTCATCAACCTGCAGCATTACGCGGTAGCGATCGAGCGGGGCGATCTTGAACAACTCCTCTCCCCGCTTGAGGGGAACACCGAGGGATTGGGTAAGATCCCCGCTGACGACGACACCTGAGAGAGGCGCCTTGATACGGCTCCTCTCAAGCTTCATCTCCACCAGTTCCAGCTCAGCCCGCAACTGCTGCCCCTGTGCCTTAAGCACGGCCACCTTGCTGCGCTCATGGGTCGCCAGGGCCTCGCGCTGCTCGCGTTCCAGCTTTGCCAGTTCAGAACGCCATTTGACCCGCTCAAGCGTAAGATCTTTGTCATCGAGCCGACACAGCAATGCCCCCTCGGCCACGATATCTCCCGCTTTAACAGACACATCCTGTAAGTAGCCATCGAACGGGGAAGTGATGACACGCTGTATGCGACCCTCCAGGTTTGCGCGTGCATCGATCCGATAGTCGGCCTCGACCATGCCGCTGATAACAACCACCGCAAGCACGCCGGCCAGCCCCAACTTCAACCACAATCCCTGCGGACCAAGCCAGCGTTTCAGCCCTATGCCCAGGCGTTCAGGGATCAGGCGGTACAGGGGCTGCTCGTTACGTTGTTGTTGATAGAGCAAGAGGCCGATCAAGCTTGCAGCCTGGAGAGATTCCGCTTGTTCGGCAGGGGTGAAGGACTGCTCTCTATGACGCTCAAGCAAGAGTGCACCAACCGGCTTCTCCGCCGCCTTGAGCGGAATCGTACACAGCGTCGCCTGCCCTACCATTTCTGCGAGACTCTGGTGGCAGGGCAGCAGCATATCCGGCTCTGGTTTGACGACAGGATGGTGCAGCAGTACCTGCTGATCTATGGCCTCGAACATGGCCTCTTTGATTGCCCGTACCAGACCGGTTTCCCGCTTGATCTCGATCCTGGGATATGTGGCTGAAATCTCGAGCCGGCGCGGGTCGCCCAGGGCCAGGGTCACGCGGTCGCATTGAAACCTCTCGGCGAACAGTGCAACCGCCGTCGACGAGGAGACCGGACCCTCGGTCATTCGTTCGATCCAGTACGCTGCGGCCGCCTGACTCCCGCCGGTCTGTTGCAACAACAGCTTCAACCAGCGCAGACTCCACTGCAGGGCCTGCAGGGCCGCCTTCTGTTTGTGGGCCGAGCGGCTGCTCATGCTCACCGCAACCGCAACCTTAGGCTGCTCACCCAAGACAAGCGGTAGCGCCATCTGGTCGGAGCCCTGTGCCTGTTCACCGGTTGCGGGAACTATCATCTGCCTGCGGGTTTCGAGCGCCTTGAGCGCAATCTTCAACAGGGCCTTTTCAGGTTCCACCTCTTCCGGCCAGCGCACCACGCTGATCCGCCCGTGCTCCTCGGCGCCTTTCTCAATGGCAATAGCCGACTGGATGCCGCTGACCAAGCGGCAAAGTTGTTTCAACCACTGCTGTATCACCACCCGGGAAGATGCAGACATGCTCCGAAAACTCCATTGATTTCCAGGACCCGAAAACAGAATTCCAAAAGGCCCTAAACACTATTTTCGGTAATCCGGAGGATATCTTTACGCAGAGCTGGTTTGACGCATGCCTGCCCGCACGGTGACTGATCTTTTTTTGCTATTGATAGATCTGGCGAAAACTCTCTTCGGAAAAACCATTCAACCTGCGTTTTCCCACCAGGATGATCGGTACGCCCCTGCCTCCCAGCTTCTTGTAATCGCGTTTGCCTTTCTGGCTGGTTTCCACGTCGTACTCTGAAAAGGGGATGGCGTTGCGCTTGAAATAGGCACGCGCCTTGTTGCAGTATCCACACCATTTCGTGCTGTACATGACCACCCTGTTTTGCCCTGTACCTGGTTCTGCATTCCGCTCAATCGCCGGCGCCTGATAGACATTGGGTTTTACCGTGACGGGGGTCGACTCCTCAGTGACAGGCGGCCGGTCGCCAAAATGGATCTTTCCACTCTCATCGCGCCATTTGTAGATGGCATCAGCGTAAGCGCCGATCACGCCGATCAAAAGCAGGCACCCAATTGTCCATTGCATCAGTCTCATCGTAACAACCACCCTACACAACTTTCTCAGTCACCCAGACTGCTTAACAAAAAAACCCTACCGGTCAGTGCTGCAACTCACGAAGTTTCGCTGCGACCCTGCCTGACTCGAACTGCTTCCGCGCCATCCTTACGCCCGCACCGATGTCATCTGCCTTATCCCCCAGATAGAGTCTGACGCCGGCATTGTAGACAATGGCGTCAAGATGGGTGCCGCTATTACCCGTGAGCGCATCCTCGACAATACGCGCAGTCTCATCCACCGACTCGCAGGGATGATGTGGGCGATGGCTAAAACCGAAATCGGCAGGATCGAGAATATATTGAGCGACCTTGCCATCTTTGTAATCGGCAGCGGCCACCGCTTGCATCGGCAGTTCATCACATCCATCCAGGCCCTGTACCACCATTACCCGCCGCTGACCCCTTTCACCGGCGGCACTGGCAAAGCGCTCCAGAAAACTCTTATGCGCGGCACCCAGCAAAGAAAAGGCGGCGCCTGCAGGATTGAGCATGACCTCACAGGCATGAAGAAACGACCTATAGAAGAGGGTCTGGCGTATCGGCTTCAATCTCTCTACCCCATGCAGATAACAGCTGGCATGGAGATGGCCAAAACCCTTCTCCTCGATATCCCGCGATACCCGGTCGGGTTCCCGATAGGCAGGAATCCCCAGCGCCTCAAGCAGCCGTGCGGTGGTGACACCATCCTTGGGCGGTAACCCGCTGCTTGAATGCATGATCATAGGCACGCCTGCCGCGGCGGTCACAATCGCTGCCGCCAGGCTGAGATGGAGGGCTTTTTTCCGCCCATCATAGGGACCGTTGCAGTTCAGCAAACCATCGACCCTGGGGGCGATCATGGTGGCACTCGCCTCCATCGCATCGAGAAAGCCCTGCAACTCCTCCACACGCGCCCCCTTGAAGCGCATCGCGGTGAGAAAGGCCCCAATCTGGGCCGGTTGCGCCTCACTGGACAACAGGAAGGCCAAAGCCTCGTAGGCCTCCTCGCGGCTCATATCCCTGGCCCCGCGGGGACCTTTTGCGGTTGCGATCAGGCGCTGACGAAACAGCTCCCTGGCCTGACTCTTCATCTCTTGCACGCTTCAACTCCTAGTGTATGGGTTGCCTCTACTGAACGAAGGGAGTGAAAAAGCCGTCCCAGGACCTGTCAACACATTCCCGATCGGCCAGAGAGCTTCTTTGTGAAGACGAACGGAACAGGCTTATTGGCGTATGCTCCGCTGCACCCACCACCCTGCTCTCTGCCGCTTCCATCGGTGTTCGTCATGGTTCAGGACATTTTCCCGACTATCAAATTTTGCGGACTATATTGGGCAGCTGGGATTGGATAACAGCCGCCAATACCTCGATGGCCCTCTTGCGCGGAAAGGTCTTCCTGTAGACAAATTGAACGCGGCGGTAGGCGTCCTTGATATGCAGTTTCCTGGCTATGATCCCGGAATCGGTGGTCCAACTCCCCCGGATCGCCAGGGCAGGCACCAGGGTACAGCCAAAACCCGCACCCACCAACTGTAGCAGGGTCTCCAGGCTCGCGGCCCGCAGGTCGGCCATCTCATTGTCCAGGGCACCCTCCTTGATGCGGCAGACATCCATCACCTGATGGGTCAGGCAGTGCCCATCGGCCAGCAGCAGCAGGTTGATCTGACCGAGATCGCGGCGACTGATCTCGTCCTTGTCATAGAGTGAGTGGTTCCTCGGGTGGGCCAACCAGAATGGCTCCTCGAACAGGGGCATCACCTCGAGCTCTGATTCGGTTATCTCTGTGGCCAGGATCGCCACGTCGATCTGATGGTCCAACAGTCGCTGGGTCAACATATCGGTGATCTCCTCGGAGAGGATCAAGCGCATCTGTGGATACTGCTCCTTGAGCGGCATCAGGATCAAGGGAATCAGGTAGGGACTGACTGTGGGGATGGCCCCCACGCGCAACGCCCCCGCCAAGGGATCCCGTTGTGCCTGGGCCAACTGCTTGATCACATCGGCCTGTTCCAATATCAGCTTGGCGTGTTTGACGATCTCCATGCCAATCGGCGTGGTGGAGACCGAACGGTTGGTGCGTTCGAAAATGGTAACGCCGAGTTCCTGCTCCAGTTTCTTGATCTGTCCGCTAAGTGTCGGCTGACTGATATAGCATTGAGCGGCCGCGTGGCCGAAATGCTCGGTCTCGGCAACGGCAATCAGGTATTTCAGGTCGCGCAGGTTCATGAGTATTATCGGTCATATCGATCACAAGACCAATATTATCGCACTTGCCCCTATCGTTACCAATACCAGATATCAATCAGGCCCGGCCAGGTAGCCCCCTAGCGGTGGCGGTTTATCAGAGACCCTTCTCCACATCACGCTTGATCTCGTCCAGCTTGCGGAAGACCTCCAGGCTGTGCGCCTCCATCACCTTCAGAGAGCGCATCAACGCATTGTAGTCCCGTTCGCCCTGTAACAGCGCGAAGATCTCACGGGTGGTTTCATGCACAATCTCATGGGGGCGCTCCAGCCCCTGGTAATAGGCGGAGGAAGAAAAAATCTCACTACCCTCTCCCTGGTAGTACCATTTACCGAGCCTGCAGTTGTGGTGATCGACAAATTCGAAAGCCGGCTTTCCCTCGTTTATGGACAGATAGGTATTCACCTTCCACAACAGGTGGTCGAGCTTCGCCAGCCCCATGAACACGCTGTCGGTGATCGCGGAGATATCGCTGAAGTAGCCCTTCACCTCGGTATTGATTCGCCCCAGGTTCTGTTCAAAGCGCTTCACATCGCTCTACACCTGGCTGATACAATCGATCAGGCGCGTGGAGTCGTCTCCCACGGACTCCACATTCTGATGCATCGACTGGATAACCTCATTTGTTTCGCTGATCGCCGACTGGGTCTTGTCGGCCAGACCCCGCACCTCATCGGCGACTACTGCAAAACCCCGCCCCTGCTCACCTGCCCGCGCCGCCTCGATGGCCGCATTCAATGCAAGCAGGTTGGTCTGTTCGGCTATTCCCTTGATCAGCGCCAGAATCGAGCTGATCTCGGTGGCGCGGGATGACATACTCTTCACCGAACCTTCGGCATTGCCGGAAAGGGTCGCGAGACTATCCAGTGCTTCGGTGATCTTGGTGATATCGGTGGTCAGGGTAGAGAAGTATGAACGTACGTTGCCGGTGCATCCGAGGGTGAGTTTTGCCGACTCGACAGAGCCGGCCAGATCGGATTGCACAATCCCCAACCCCGTCTTCAGCTGATTGTTCTCGAACTCCATTAACTGGTTGAGTTGCGTTTCGCCTGAGCTCCGCTGTTGGCAAGCGGTCAAGGATTCCGTCCGCTCCTCCAACAAGCGTTCCAGCTCAGCAATTTTTGACCGAAGCTGGTCATTTTCCGATTCCAACTGCCCGAGCCGAAGCCGTTCCTTTGCGCTCCACCATTTCATCTGCGTTCCCTCAATTCCATATACTTACGTACCATCTGCCGTAGCGTCTGATCAATACCAACCTTTAGCTGCTGACGACTGCGTAGACGCGGATTCCGATATGCGGAAAAGGGGCTATATTTACCCCATGGTGATGCAGCAGGCAGGCGGAGTTTCAAAACTGCCAATTCGTAAAGGAGATGGGGCTAAAACCATCCCGCAAGCGCCGTACCAGTATGAATAATGCGAGCTAACACCCACTCCTCGGGTACTCGTTCACAATATAATTGCAGCGCCGATTTCACAGGGAGCCATTGGAGATGTTGATTAAGGAAGTCACCCTACTGCTTGTAATTGCGATCATAGTCATATTCATCAGGCACAGAATGCGGCTAAAGGAGCCGCCGCCGATGGATAAGTCTCAGGAGGGCATCCAGATGGCCTTGACGCTGGGCCAAAGCCGTGAGAGTGAAAACGGGCCTGTGTCGCAACCGGCATCGGCTGAATCACTGGCTGCCCTGGAAGCCCAGGGGATTCACCTCGATCGAACGTTGACGGAAAGGGAAGCCGGGCATCTGTTGGGACTGTTTCATCCCCCCGGCAACCGCCAACTCGAAATCCTCAAGCATTTCAAGATCCCCTGCCCGGCCGACATGAACAAAACCCAGGCCAACTACCATATCCAGAACATCTTTTCCGACCCCGCAAAGGTTGAACAGTGGAATCAACGACCGGCCACCTCCAAAGTCAAGCAGGGCATTCTTTTCATGGGCGGACAACCCAAACCCCACCTGACCCAGGCAGAGGCTCAGCTAACGTTGGTGCGTTACGGAATGGAGAACCCGCAGCGGTTTCATGAATGGAAGCATATCGAGAAGCTCTTTCTCGCTGTAAACAATGCGGATACCCTTGTGCGCTTTGGCACAAGAAAGATCACCTGGAAGCGATTTTTTCAACTCTACGACAGCCTGAAAAACGCTGACGCGGTTGCCATCGAGATCGATGCAGATCTTATTCACTGGCAGGCCACGCGCAGTGATCCGCAACAGAAGCCAGATAGCGACCACAATAACCGGGCCGCCTGAACGGTTGGCACTTTGGGATCGAATCGCTGACAGCGGACCCGGTATGCAAAACTTGACGCAACCCGGTGAGTCCCGCGATCTCCTCCACCAGGCGTAACACGCTTCAGGATATGCTGAATCGATTGATCGATTGTCACGGATGTCTTTGATTTGTCCGGTATCTTCATACAGCCAGAGCAAACAGTAATCTATCCAACCGGGCGGCTGGGGTAACCGCATGCGCGGTATAGAGGCGCTGCAGCGGATTGTCCGAGATCCCGCCAAACCTTATCGGCACAGACAGGGTAGCTCTTCCCAACAACCGGCCCCGCCTTTGCGGTCAGCTTCAGTTTGATGGCACTATTGCCGTGTTGATAGTGACATCCCCGCTGCAGGATAACGACAAGGTTGATTTACCCGATGCCACCTTGCGACTCCCAGGCAGGCTTGAGTCGGGTAATAGGGAGTGATGAATCGATATGCAGAGTTCGGCCATAGCACGCCTGCAGCCAAACCAGGTACCTGGCTGCGCAGATGAGAACCACCCCTCTCCATGGGGCTAGCGAGTGATATGGAGAGACCGCTGGTTCTGCTACTCGATAACGGCTCGGTTCAACCCGGATCGACGCTAAACCTAAGGCGCCTGGCCAAAGCGCTGGGGGATGCGAGCGGTCACGCCATCCATCCTGTGTCCCTGCAGCACGCAAATAGAATTTCCGCTGAAGAGTTGGATGGCAGAACTGCGCAAATACTGAAGGACTTCCTCGCTGAACAGCTGCAACTCGGTATGCGGAATTTCCTTGCTATCCCCCTGTTTTTCGGCGCCAGTCGAGCGCTCAGCTCATATATCCCGGATCTGACCGAGTCGCTGCAATCGGCATATGGCCCATTCGAATTAAGGCTGACCGACCCGCTCTACCCCCTGCCCACCGGCGAACCCCGGCTGGCCCGCATACTCAGGGATCAGCTAGAACCGCTGATTTCGCTTGCGCCTCGATCCAGGGTTATCCTGGTCGATCATGGTTCACCGCAACCGGCTGTGACCGAGGTCAGGCTGCGGATCGCCGAGGAGCTGAAAGCACTGTTACCGTCAGGTGTCACCTTTCACCAAGCGGTAATGGAGCGCCGCGAAGGTGAGGAGTATGATTTCAACGGCGAACTGCTCGAGCGGATACTGGAGATCGAGGCGCGAGGGCGCGTCGACACGCCCATAGCGCTCTCCCTGCTGTTCATCTCTCCCGGCAGACATGCGGGACAGGGCGGGGATATCGCCACTATCTGCAACAGTGCGCAACAGAGGCATACCGGATTGCAGATTCTTATCAGCCCGCTCGTAGGAGAACACCCGCAACTGATCGAGATCCTGCAGGATAGGTTGAAAAATGGATTAAGTGCGGTTCAGGAAGCTTAAAACTATACTAGGGACAAATGAGAATCCTCTCGATAACATAAAAACCATGTCTGACCCAGGCCATCAATATTACGCCATTGTCTTTGCCGATATTGTGGACAGTACGCGCATGTACGAGAGTCTCGGCGACAGACGTGCCAAACAGCTGATCAACGACCTCGAGGAGATCATTGCAAGGGTTGTCACGGAGACCGGCGGTCATGTGGTTGAAGTTGTCGGCGATGAGGTCATGAGCCGCTATGACCAGGTCAGTGACGCCGTCGAGGGAGCCTGCCTTATGCAGGAACGGGTCTATGAGTATGGAAAGCTGACACAAATGACCCTGTCGGCAAGAATCGGCCTGCACTACGGGCCGGCGATTATTGAAAGCGGCCGCATGTATGGTGATTCGGTGAACGTAGCCGCTCGTATGGCATCCATCGCCCAGGCCCAGCAGATCATCACAACGGAGCAGGTGGTGGATCATCTCTCGGACGTGCAGAGACAGATAGTGCGACGATTTGATAAAGTGCGGATCAAGGGAAAGCAGGGACAAATGGTTATCTACGACCTCCTGTGGCGCAAGGATGATGTCACTTTCATGCATACATCTCCGCGTACCCAGAGTACCCATACCAGGGTATTGATCCTGGAATACGGCGACAAACGCATCCGTTTCCTGCCTCAGCAGGGGACCATCCGCATCGGCCGGGAGAGCCACAACGAGCTGGTGGTCACTGCTGCCGCGGCCTCCAGAACCCATGCGGTCCTGGAATATAGCCGAGGCAAGTATGTGCTCTCGGACATCAGCACCAACGGCACCTACCTAACAACCCAAAATCAGCAGTCACTCTATCTGAGGCGTGAAACCGTGCCTCTTTTGGGCAGAGGAAAAATCGGCCTGGGGGAGCCGGTGACCAAAGAGAATGAACATATCGTCAAATACTATTTTCAGGAGGTTTGACACCAGCCCCCGGCAACTGTGATCAGCCACAAGTTTTTTATCGTTGATAGAAACCTTTCCACCCATTTCGACCCTAATGCGACTCTGGATCCTCTTTATACCGAACATGTCCTACGCTGCAACTCTCAGTCGAATGCCCCTCAGGGAGATGCTTTTTGCCCTGCTGCTGATCACCTACTGCCTCACCGCGTGGGCCGAAAAGCCGTCCCTTGGCAGCGAGCAGAATCAGCCGCTCACCCAGGAGCAACTCGAGGCAGTCCGTAGCCATATCAACCAGGACACCGGCCTCGAGCAGGCACATAAGGATAAAATCCTTGAGTTGCTGGAGCAGGCCCAGGGCTGGCTGCAGCAGACAACCAGGATCAGGGGGGAAATATCGCACCTCGAACGGCAGATCAGTGAGGCGCCGCAACAGATTCAGGTGCTGCGTGCAGATATAAACCAAGCCCCCCAAGATGATCCCTCGCTTGGCAAGTTTATCCAGAAATCGGATCTTGCCGCATTGGAGATGCGCATCAGCCAGGAGGAGCTGAAACTGACCCAGGCCCGTGATGAACAGCAGAGTCACCTCGAGGAGCTTTCGACTCTGTTGGCTGGCAGCAAGCAGATCGGCAACGAGATTGCTGCGAGCAGCGAGTCTGTGGCGGAGATCCGGTCAGAAATCGATACCCTGCCGCAAAATGAGTTGAAACAGATCAGGCAAGCCAGATTGATGTCGCTGCAGGCAAGGGAGGCAGTACGCCAAGCGGAACTGGACATGCTCACCCTGCGCCTGGGAAACCAGAGCCTGCTGACAAACCTGACACAGACCAAACGCGATGCGACAGCCGCACGGGTCAGCCGCTTGCGAACGAATCTGAAACAACTCAACCAAGCCGCCGCGGAGATCAGGGAAACCGAGGCCAAGCAGGCCCGGCAGGCTGCAGAACAGCTGGAGCAGGAGACCGTCACGCTTCCCCTGCCCCTGCAGGTCATCGCCCAGGAAAATGCCGAAACCCGTAGCGAACTCGAGCAGCTCGTCTACTGGGAGAAGCGGGTTCAGCAGGAACTGGCATCGACCAAACGCAAGCTGGAGCAGATCCAGATCGACTTCGAACACAGCCGGCAACGCGTCGAGGTGGTCGGCGGCAGTGAAGCGATTGGCAAGATGTTAAACCGTCGCCGGAACGCACTGCCCTCACTGAGAAGTTACAGCCGTTCTTCCGCCAAGCGCAAGCAGGAAATAAACAAGGCCACCGATCGGCAAATAGAGATTGAAGAGCTGCTCCTCGAGCGCGGCAATCTCTCTGATCACGTAGAAGCGATCACTCAAACCTTACTCGCCGACCTGTCCGAGCCGGAGGCGCAACACCTGAATAAGCAGGCATTTTCCCTCGCGGGAGCGAGGAGGGATGCGCTGAACGAACTGCAGGAAGCCTATGGTCGCTATATCGGTCAGTTGACTGCCCTTGACCTCTCTGAACGCCATTTGCTGGATCTCTCGGAATCCTATATCGACTATATCGATGATCAGCTGATCTGGATATCCAGTGGCGGGCTACGTGACATTTTCAATCCTCCACGCCTGGTCTCCGGCATGGCCTGGCTGGCTTCGCCACTGCACTGGAAGGAGTTGGGCAGCGACCTGGCAAGCGCCAGCCGACACAATGTACACACCGCGTTCCTTATATTGTTGCTGTTTCTGTTTGTTGTCTGGAAACAGCCGTTTGCCAGGCTGCAGATACCCGTTCTCAGCCGGGCCACGCGCAAGATTAGCACCGATTCGATTCGCATCACGCTGAAGGCACTCTTCTACACCCTGGTAAAGATTTCCGCGCTACCCGTATTGATGATCGGAAGCGGCCTGCTGCTGACATCCCTACCGACTGCCGCGCCATTCACCCTTGCCATGGCCACCTCCCTGATCAAAGTCGGCATAACATTGGGCGCCGCGCTTCTGCTCCATCAGCTATGCCTGCCTGAAGGGGTAGGTATCCGCCATCTGCGCTGGAACAGCAACATCTGCCACGCGGTCGCACATGAGTTGCGCTGGGCGATTCCTGTGGCCGCACCGTTACGCTTCCTGGTCGCCCTGGGCTCGGGCGACAGCCTGCCCGCGGAAGCGCTTACCCTCAGCAGCGTCGCAACCATTGCATTGATGATCGCCTTCATCTTCTTTACCTATCGACTACTGGGTAAACAGGGGTCGCTGATGCTCACCTGGAGCAGTATCAAACCGCACTCACTGCTCCTGCAACTGCATTTCCTCTGGTTCCCTATCCTGATTCTGGTCGGTGTCGGGCTTATCGTCACCACGGGAATCGGCTATATGACGCTCACCTTCAGTCTGCTCGAGCGCGTGGAATTGACCATCTGGTTTTTTATCGGCCTCTATACATTGCGTGAACTGCTGCTGCGCTATCTATTCATCGCGGAACGCAGGTTACGCTACCAGAACGCCCTGCAACGGCGTCAGGAGCTTCGCGCCCAAAGGGAGCAGGAACAACAACACATCGAAGACGAAAGCAGTGTCATAACCGCAGAAATTCCGGAACTCAATTTCGATGCCCTGAGCGAGCAGGCAAAGCGGCTGGTTCGGTTTGGCTATCTGCTCGGGTCGGTGCTTGGCGCATGGCTGATCTGGTCCGATCTGCTCCCCGCACTCGACTTTCTCAACAATATTCAGTTACCCATCAATACCGGCGTCATGGTCGACGGCGTGCTTACTGAAACACCCTTGACACTACGCGATATCCTGGTTGGCGTGATTATACTCAGCGTGACTTTCCTCGCGGCCAAAAATCTGCCCGGTGTGCTCGAAATCACTCTGTTGCAACGCCTGCCGCTTGAGTCCGGCGCACGTTATGCTTTGACGATGCTGTTACAGTACCTGATCGCCGGAATCGGTTTGATCATGGCATTCAGTATCATCGGTTTTCAATGGTCCAAGATTCAGTGGCTGGTTGCCGCACTGGGCGTTGGCCTGGGTTTTGGCTTACAGGAGATTGTCGCCAACTTTATCAGCGGTATCATTCTGCTGTTCGAGCGACCTATACGAGTCGGTGACGTGGTTACCCTGGATACAACAACCGGCGTCGTCTCACGTATCCGCATTCGCGCAACCACGATTACAAACTATGACAAGCAGGAGCTATTGATACCCAACAAGGAATTCATAACAGGCAGGGTCATCAACTGGACACTGACTGACAAGGTCAACCGGATCATCATTACCGTCGGCGTCGCCTATGGCAGCGATGTCAACAAGGCAATGGAGCTTATGATAGAGGCTGCCGAGGAAAACGAGAACGTGCTCCAGGATCCGAAACCGGTCGCAACGTTCGAGGCATTTGGCGACAGCTCCCTGACCCTGCTGCTACGCGCCTATCTCGGATCCATGGACAATCGGTTGGCAACGATAACCGCGCTCCATGAAGGGATCAACAACAAATTCCTGCAGGCCGGCATCGAGATACCCTTTCCTCAACGAGACCTCCATCTGGTCAGCGCCAACCCACTGCATGTCAGAGTCGACAAATCACCTGACGGGTTATGAGTCAGCCGGGTCGATCCGGTGTTTCCAGGCGTGACGGTGAGCGTAACCGCCATTGGGGATATCGAATACAGGGGTTCCAAGCAATCGCGAATGATGTGTTCCCTTCAACTCATTACTAATTGCAAAAACCTGAAATCGTCTTGTAGTTGCCGATAAACCGGCCAGCGAGGTAGCTCGCCATTCAATCAAACCGGATCGACGGATCTATCAATGCTTAGCGGAGATTGAGATACCCAAGCCAACGCCTTCATCCTGCAAACGCAACATTTCCACCAATTTCTTAGCTGGCAGCGGCTTACTGAACAGATAGCCCTGTGCCATCTCACAACCGTGTTGCTCCAGAAACCGCAACTGGCTTTCCGTCTCCACACCTTCGGCAACAACACCGAGCCCCAGGCTTTGCGCCATTGCAATGATTGCCGAGGTGATAGTGACATCATCTTCATTTTCCGGGATGTCCTTGACAAAGGTGCGGTCGACTTTCAGGTTGTCCAAAGGAAAGCGTTTCAGGTAATTAAGCGAGGAGTAACCGGTACCGAAGTCATCCACCGAGATACCGATCCCCATCTCCTTGAAGTCATTCAAGGTGTTTATGGTCTCGTTGACGTTACGCATGATTACGCTTTCGGTGATCTCCAACTCCAGGTACTTGGGGTTTAATTTACTGCTCTTCAGCGCCTTGGCCACCTTCATGCTCAAATCGCGCTGAATAAACTGCATGCTACTCAAGTTGACAGCCATACGGATCGTGCTGTATCCCAAATCCTGCCACTCCTTGTTTTGCCTGCAGGCCTCGTTCAGCACCCACTCTCCGAGTTCGATTATCATCCCTGTCTCCTCCGCGATGGGAATAAACTCGGTGGGTGAAATCATACCCAGCTCCGGCTCATACCATCTCAGCAGTGCTTCAACGGAGACAATCTGTCCCGTGGCGAGATCGATTTGTGGTTGATAGTAGAGCTCCATTTCATTGCAGGCGAGCGCCTTGCGCAGCTTACCCTCGAGCTTGAGGCGGGTGGTTGCCAAGATGTTCATCTGTTCGGAGTAGAACTGAAAATTGTTTTTTCCTACCGCCTTCGCATGATACATGGCGGTATCCGCGTTCTTCAGCAACTCCTCGACATCGTGACCATCCCTGGGGAAGATGGCTATGCCGATACTCGGGGTAACATAGACCTCATGCCCATTCAGATTGTAGGAGCGCGCAATCGCATCCTGAACCCTTTTTGCCACCAGGGCAGCCACTTCCGGTTTCTGAATGTCTTCCAGGAGTACGGTAAATTCATCGCCCCCGAGTCTGGCGATATTCCGATACCCGGTATCGTCATCCATACCACGCCCGACGTAATCAGTTTCTCTGAGTTGCGCCTCCAGGCGATTGGTGACATTTATCAACAGCATATCGCCTATATCATGACCTAGTGTGTCGTTGATGCGTTTAAATTCGTCAAGATCGAGATAGAGCACAGCACCGACGCGCTGGTGTCGCTTGGCAATCTTGATCGCGCGCGACACCTGTTCTTTAAATGCCTGCCGATTAGGTAGCTTGGTCAATGAATCGTTGTATGCCAGCATGCGGATCTTTTCGTCCCACTGCTTGCGTTCGGTGATATCCCTGGCAAAGACACTGAGGGTGAACATATCACCGATCTTCGAACAGGAGATGGCCAGGTCGAGCGGAAACTTGCGTCCATTGTTGTCCCTGCCCTCAACCTCCAGGCGTACCCCCGTGGGACGTTCAGTCGATCCCTTGAACATCGGTTCCAGTGATTCCGTGGCCTCCAGCAGTGATTTGTGGGTGAGGATGAGCTGAAACAGATGCAAACCGATGACATCCTCTTCGGTATAGCCGAATACCTCGATCGCCTGTTGATTCCAACTTAGAATCATACAATTGGCATCTGCGGTTATCACCGCGTCGAATGCGGTATCGATGACATGGGAAAACCTTGCATCCTCCGCCTCGATTGCAGCATTTGCCTCATCTTCCTGGAGCTGTGCCAGGCGCTTGGTACGGTAGACCCCGATCGCAAGTCCGAGAATCAGCAGAGACAACGTCCAAATGCCCAATACCTTCCACCAATCAATCACATCTGGCTTGATCCTCTGATTGACCGTAAACATGAAATCGACACCGTATACATCGACCTTATGCTGGTAGGTGAGGGTACTGAGATCCACAGCCAATTTAGCGAGATCGGATTTCGTGATGGCGGGCACCCCGAGGTTCCTGAGCGGTTGACTTTCGTAGGCGGGTTTCAAGGAGAGATCATAATTGATGCCAGGCCCTATCAGGCTATCGACGATACGCTCAAGCTCTATACTCAGCACTGCCATGCCATTGAACATATCGAGCCTTTCCTGGGCCCTCTTGGGTGGATAGCGTCCCAGATAGACCGGTTTCAGTACGAAGTATTGGGCCTTGCCCGAACGATTAATCCGTACCGGCCCGAAGGTGATGATTTCACCGCTCTTGATCGATTGCTGCAGGGTCGCAAAGGCTCCAGGCTGCCGACTCAGATCATAGCCCAAAACATTGGCGGACAAAGGATCCATGGGCTCGATGAAACTGACCGGCAAGTGGTAGCCGTCACCACCGATCACCAGCTCGCTGTCATAGCGGTCGTCCTTCAAGCGGAAACTGACAAAGCCCTGTTCCCGCATACTCGCTTCAAAATCGTTCCGCTTCTCACTGGGTATCAGTGTCATCTGCATAATCGCACTGATAAAGGGGTAGGCCTTCAGCATCTCCTGGGAGAACGATGTCTGTTCCGCTGTACTGATGAAATCGCTTGAATGATAGAGCCCCACCAGGGATGTTAATACCGTTTCCAGACTGGATACGCGTTGCGTGAGAGTACGGTAGATCTCTCCAGCACGATCGCTGAACTCGTTATCGACGGCATGCAGTTCAACCCATATCGAGAACAGCAGGGACAGCCAGGAAAAGATCGTCACCAGGAGCCAGAGAACGACCCCACGATAACCTTTAAAGACCTTTTCCCGGGTGCGGAAATACATCATAAATTGACTTTTTTAGCCTTTCTCAGCAGTGTTTCAGGAAACCTGATCCCGCTCGTTTCCAGGACCGCATGATTTATCCATATGTCCCACTTGCGGTTGGAGACAATAGGAATTTCCGTGGGTTTGGTTCCTTTGAGAATGGCCAGGGCCGCCAATCCAGCCCACTCACCATGTTCCTCGGGCACTTTAGTCAGACCGAGTATGGTATACGGCATCATCCACCCATGATTGGTCAGGGTAAGGGTTGTTGTTGATTTGACCACATGGTCGGTTACCGATTCAGAATTCCAGTCGTTGATACCGGAATTGCTACCGATAACGACAAAGTCATATTTCTGGGCTTCCGCGTATGCGGCCAGCCAGTCACTTGTGGAATTCACCAGTCTATGTTCCAGCGACAAGTTGTACTTTTCCGCGGCGCGCTGGAACCGTTTCAGGTTCTTTCTTTCGGTGAGGGTCTTCGCGCCGATATAGATCGCGTCATGCGCGCCTCCCTGAATGTTTCTCGCTTTCTCAAACAGCGCATCGATAGGAGCCACTTCAACCATGCCGGTTGTATTGACGTAGGGAAAACCGTATCCATCGACATTCCAGTTGACACCACAGAAGACAAACGGAATCCGGTGATCCTTATAGAAGGGTTGTATGACATACTTGGCGGCATTGTCATCCGCCGTGATGACTACATCCGGTTTCCAATTTTCGATAATGGCTTTTGCTTCTAGCGCGGCGTTCTTTTTCGATTCCTCATCCTTACGTCTTTTAGTGTCCATGTCGAACTGCTTTAAGTCACATTTACCCTCCAGGGTCTCGCGCAAACCGCTCTCAACCCCGTCCGACCATGCATAACCAGAATGATAGGAGGAGATAAAAAGACACCTATTGGCCATCGCCTGGCTGGATGAAATGCTCACTAGCAGGATAAAGAGGCTAACTGGAAAACGCTTGATTCTTGTACTTACTGCCATTTTCAACTAACTCCATGTTTTATGGATTGTGAATGGAAATAATATTGATTCTCGAGATATATCGGCAGGGAATGGAAAACTTTATAAATCAGTCACTAAAAGTCGATTCTATGCATAAGATTCCCAGCGCAGGACAACCTGTTGTATTCACAGAAAAAAACAATGGCCAAGACAGGCCCTGTCAGGGATTCTGTCTCTTCACAGACACTATCCTCCGAATCAGCTCCGGGGCTTGATCCAGCTGCCTGACACGCTTCCATAGACGTTCCGGCATGTATTCATAGAGATAGAGGAGATCATCGGCAGATACCCAGTTCAGCTCTCGTCGCTTCTTGAACCTGCCAGTGGCGTCTTGCTGCCATGCCAGATTCATGCTCTCCACCTCGCGGTAGGGAAATTCGATAAAGTAGGTTCTCCAGCGTTTCGGCGGGAGCCGGTCACACCACCAGTCGGGGTAGGGCGCGAGGGTTTTTTCAAACAGCGATTCCACGATCGGGATCTGCGAATTTACCTGTTCATCGTCTCGGCATGCCCGTTGCTGATCCCCGCTGAAATACATGGTTTCGGTCTCTTCAACAAACTCCCTCACCGCAGTCTGCCTATAACCCTCGCCCTCACCAAGACCACCGCCGAAATCGATAAGATAGCCTGTTTTTCGTCCACTGAAGGTGGATTGAAAGAGAAAATAGACGGTGGAATCGAGAACGGCGAAGGGAATCACTCCGGCCCCCATAGGTATGCCTCCTCTATTGCATGCAGATCGAAACCCACACCCGATACCAGTAAGGCCCATTCATGGGCTGCAGCGGCCAATACCCGTCACGGGCGGTATTTCAAGGAGTATGGATGGTTGGAGCCGGAAACGCTATGGAGACGGATAACAGATTGACGACCCGCCGCCTATTCGCCATGCGCTGCGGGGGCAGCCCGATCAACGATCGAACAGCCGTTCCAGGGCGGGACGCATGCGCTTGACCTCTTTGCGGCCCTCGTCGATTGCCATCTCCGCCTCGTCAAACTCCATCAGGCCCAGTGTCGACAGCCTCGGGGACAAGATCACATCCGGTGGATCGCCGGCCATGCGACTGCGGGTTATGCGATCCTGCATGATATTGATCGAACTCGCCAGCACTTCGTAGAGCCCGGGAACGTTCCGGCTTTCACCCAGCAGACGGGTCTTCAGCTCCTGCCGGCGCGCATTGAGGCCGCTCATCAACTGCCCGGTGATCCGGCTCCAGAGATCATTTTCGGACTCGCCCTCGGCGGCTCCGGCGACCCTGTGTCGACTGTCGCTGCCATTGCGCAGGTGTTTACCGAGGATGTCGCCATTGAGATTGACCGCAATCACGATATCCGCCCCCATGGCACGGCAGAGCGAAACAGGCACTGGATTCGCCAGACCGCCATCCACCAGCCATCTGCCCTGATGCTGCAGGGGGGTGAACAGCCCGGGCAGGCTGATCGACGCCCTCACCGCCTCCATTACGCCTCCCTGGCGAAACCAGATCTCCCTTCCCGTCTCCAGGTCGGTCGCAACCACCCCGAGCTGGCGTTGCAATGCCGCGAAATCGAGATCCTTTACATAGCGGCTGATGAACTCGGTCAGCCGGTCACCCTGAATCAATCCCCCGCCCAGCAACGAGGGATCGAGAAACTTAATGATCTCCTTCCAGCTCAGGGAGCAGGTCCAGTTCTGCAGCGACTCCAGCTTATCCGCGGCATAGGCGGCACCCACCAAGGCGCCGATGGAACTTCCACTGACAATATCGGGCTCGATTCCCAGTTCGGAGAGACCATTGATAATCCCGATGTGTGACCAGCCACGGGCCGCACCGCTCCCCAATGCCAGACCTACTTTCATCTCCATCTAACAACCACCCTGCACCCTCGCTATACCACTCTGCCCATATCAGCAGGCCCATGCCCTCTTGCCTGGTGTCAACAGTGGCTTGATTATAGCGCAGGATCTCTCAGGAGATATCCAACGCATGCAGTACCCGATGTTTCAATTCAAGGGGCAGGCGGGAAATCAGGGCGGCGGGCACACCGATCTTTTTGTCAATCGCTGATAACCTGCGAAATCGAATGAGACCATGAAGGGGTGCATCCCGCTTCCGACCGCTGCCAGGCAGTCAATCAAGGCGGGCAGCCACCTTCGTCAACAACACGGTCTTGAGCGGAAACGACAGATCTCAACCAGTTCACAAGTTAACCGTATAAAAAGCCCACAGCAGGTAAAGAGATCTTAACCTAATGCTGTTACAGTCTTATTGCGTGAATAACGTTTCTCTGTTCCGGACTCCGTAAGGAAACAACATGATTGAATGGGAACGTTTGGACAAACAGGAACAGGTCAGGCTTCGGGATGCCTTCGGCCACTATCTCGACACGCTCCCACCCAGCTGTTCACTCGATATGCAAAGCGCCCGGTTTCAGGAGTGGTTGAGTCAAAAAGGGATTCGCTATCGGGAACCGGTAGGGGCTGAAACAGCAACCGTTAGTACTTCTCACGCAGCAGCCGAACCAGACCCCTGCCATAATCGATGATGATACCGTCGCGGTCGATCGCGTGGAGACGGTAACCACTGGCACCGAGGGTATCGCCTTCACTGTAGCGACGCATGTTGATGATCACAAAGCGCTGCGAAGGCTCTTCATTGTAGACATGAATCGAGGTTTTTAGCTGTTCCAGCTTTTCGCGCAAACCTTGCTCCATCTCCCAAATCAGCGGGATCCGGGGTTGTTGCTCCACTTCGCTCTCGCTTCCACTGTCCACCGCTGGCACCATGGCATCGGGCTTCGCACTATCCAATTTCGCTACAACATCGGCCCGCCTTGGTGACTTGTCGAGCGTTGCCTGCCTCGCCCCTGCCGTCTCCGGCACTGGCGACCTGCCCTGCGTGGCTACGAAAGCGGGGACTGCCTTGTCAATCATCTCTGTCCCACGCCCCTCTAACGACCCCGGCGCTTTGGCCGTCGGCTTGGGCAGAACCTTCTCCTGCCTTGGCGCTTGGGGTATCGACCCGGGCGGAATCCTCTCCTTCCGCGGCGCCTTCTCGCTCAACTTGGCCTCGCTGACCAAGGCGTGCTGATTGGGACGGCTGCTGCTGCGTATACGCTCCGCGGTCAATCGACTCTTATTTTCCGCCGGCTTTTCAGGCTGGGCCTGCTGCAGCACATCGGACCGCGCCTCTACCTGGGCAGGTGGAGCCTCCGTAACCTGGCTCGGCGCATGCCGGTTTTGGGGTGGCGCCCCCCCCTTGTCCTCATCCACGCTTAACAGCAACCAGATTGTCACTACAATCAATATCAGAACCAGACCCATCGACAGCAGCAGTAGCGGTGTGGATCTACTCTCTTTCGGTGACGCCATCTTCGGCAGGATATCTTCCTTGCCCGGCTGCCTCTCCTGAGAAGCCCTCTCCAGCGCATCGAGAATGGAAGACATCTCAGCCCCCCGTCCGCAGCAGTACAGGTTTCGTGGAGTCGGCCACACTACCGTTCAGCTGGATCATTGTCTGCTTGCCTACAATGCCATCAGCAAGCAGACCCTGATCGCGCTGGAAACGCATCACCCGACGCTGGGTCTCGATATCGAATTTTGCACGCAACGGATTGAAACTGCTCTCGGTGCCCTCGATACGATCCAGCATCGAAATCAACCAAGCCACATCCTTACCCACTTGGCCGATACTCAGGCTCTCACTGCTGAGCTTGGGCGGACGCCATAAAACGATGTAGCTGCCACTCCAAAGCTGATCGATCTCCTTCCGGGAGAACTGAAAACGGCGGCCGTTCAGGTCGAGGGTAACCTCATCCTCGGTGAGCGCAGTGGCAACCACGTTGTAGCGCTGCCCGTCATCCATGATCAGTTCCAGTACCGCCGGCCTGTTGTAGTAGACCAGACTCTCCCAGGAGCCGCGTCCGTAGATACAGCTCAAGCCAACCTCTTCCGCCTTGTCGCATGAAGAGCGCTTTTTACCGGCAAGGGGATAGACTCGCTGCCAATAGCCAAACAGGGTAATGAAGGCACTGTGCTCACCCCCTGCCATACCGCTAAAACCGGATTCACTGTTTGCGCTCGCGGTCCCCACCGCAGGTTCCACAGCAGCCGTGAGCAGGGTGTCTGCGGATGTCACGCCGGTGCTCTCGGTTGTCTCCACCGCCACCTCAGGTTCAGGTTCAGGCTGCATTACCTTTTCGGGCATCGGGGCCGGTATCGGGACCGCTACAGGTTCCGCGGCCACGGCAGCCTGCTGCTGTACCACTGTCGTCGTTTGTTGCCCTGATATGTCCGCCTGCGGCCGGTCTTCAGACTCCGTCTCCGTGGATGATAACGGGGGTGAGCCAGGCAGCAACTGATCGGCATTCCACAGCAACAGTCCCGCCAAAATACAGACAAGCAAGGCTACGGCGACCCATGCCCAGGTCAGCCGGCGCCTGGCGCCTTCCCCCAGCCCGCTCAGCTCGTCGTAGACCTGGGCTATCATACCCCCGCTTATCTGTTTTGTGTTTTTAGCGTAGGCCAGCAGCATGCCGCGGTGACAGAGAGTGTTGATCACCCTGGGCACACCAGCGCTGTAGCGATAGATGCGCCGCAATGCAGCGGTGTCGAACAGCTGATCGGTTACCCCGGCAACACTAAGGCGATGCAAGACATAGGCGCGGGTCTCGGAACGCGAGAGCGGAGTAAGGTGGTAGCGCGCGGTGATCCGTTGCGCCAGTTGGCGCAATCTCTCCTGTTGCAGCAGAACCTTGAGTTCGGACTGGCCAACAAGAATGATCTGCAGCAGCTTGTGTTTCTCTGTCTCGAGGTTGGTAAGCAGCCGGATCTGCTCCAACGACTCATAACTGAGGTTCTGTGCCTCATCGATGATGACCACGGTGCGCCGCCCCCGGGTATGGCTCTCGAGCAGAAAGGCATTGAGGAAATCGACAATCTCCTTGATGCTGTTACAGCCTAGGGGATAGAGGATATTCAGTTCATCGCAGATGGCAGCAACCAGTTCCAGCGGAGTCAGGCGGGGATTGAAGATAAACGCCACATCAACGGCCCTGGGCAGTTCCGCCAGCAGCTTGCGGCAGAGCAGGGTCTTACCGGTACCGACCCCACCGGTAAGTTGCAGAAACCCACCGCCCTCGGTCACCCCATAGAGGAGATGGGCAAGGCCGTTGCGGTGACGCTCACTCAAAAAGAGGTACTTTGGATCCGGTGTGATAGAGAAGGGATCTTCAGTAAGTCCAAAATAGTCCTGATACATAGTGGCAGATTAATTCTCTCTTGCTCCACCGCTGAATAGCTAAAGACACGGGGTCATTTATTGCGGCCCGATGATCGGTTTCCATCGCTCATAATCGGAGTATACATAAACACTTCCTGATAGTTTTCGGCAAACAAAATGAGAGCTGAATCTCATTTTGAGAAATTAGTGATTATTTTTTCCATTCGAGTGGAAAAGTAATCGAAAAAAAGTGCTTACACGTTGTCAACAAAGGGTAAATATTGAGAGGAAATTGCCGACTAAATAATTGAGCACAAAGGGTTGCCGCCCGATTTCTGGCAGCTGTCCCGATCCCGGACCAGGACTCCGATTACGATGTGAAAGGCAACCTCAAAGGCGAAGAAGTGAATTTATCACAAATGAAATAGGTAATTTATCACACATATCGATCAAGTACCTTCAAATTTCACTTGTAATATGTTGATATTTTGCTAATTTTCTAAATACAAATGACCGTTTGAGTTGACCAAAATGACTGGACTATACAAGACACGCACCTGCAGAGAGTGCCCCCATCAGATCATCAACGGGATCGCCTGCGACTGGCAGCCCAATGAGTGCCCGATCCAGATTGAAAAGAGGCAGCGCCAAAAGGTCTCCAAGACCAAGGCCTTCTTCCTCACCAATCTGCTCATCGCGGACGATTTTGATGCTGTCCGCAGCAGCAACTAGAAGCTGCTGACCGCTGAGCGTTGATCCTGCCGGCTAGATGCCGGAGCAGGTTCGACACATCAACCAAAGGGTTGCAAAATAACTACCCCCGGCCGGCACGCGCGCCATAAATCGCGTCGGTTCCGCTTCAAGTCCAGATCATCGATCGAAGGTATAGAAAAAATCCCCGGATTGGGTACGCCCGGTTTCCGCTTCCAATTGCCAGCGGTCTGTCAGATCGTAGCGCATACGGATCTTTGTCTCGCTGGTTGCCAGTTCATTGACATACTGGACATAGAGCCGGGGGGAGAGATAGGTGCCGGCAACCAGAGAGGCCTCCTCCAAAGAACTTCCGGTCTCCACCCGCAGCTCTTCCAGGCCCAGCTGCCTCCCCAGCTCGGTCGCCACACTGCCTGCCCCCGTCGCCTGCATGAGCGCAAGCACGCCGGCCGTTTTGCCGGATGACTCGCCACCGGGTCGACCGGTTACGATGTAGGAGAGAATATCGGACTCCGCCATGGCGGGGTTGGAAAAGAGCTTCAGTTTGGGTTTTTTCAGGGTCCCGGTGATACCTATCCCGGCGATAATATCGTCAATCTCCCTCGCGGCCCTTACATCGAGCCCCGGGTTGTCCACGGGGGAGTCGGCAAACAAGGCGTAGCCCCGCTCGATCTTCAAATCCTGGCCATAGGCCTGATAGACACCGTTGCTGATGCCCAGCCGCCCGCGACCGACCACGGGACGCCCCGGTTCGTCAATGATCATCAAACCGCCGCTGAATTTCCCACGGAGCCCAAAGCCATCGAAACTGACCCGCTTTCCGAGACTGAGGTGTATCTCCGCGTGTAGTGGCGTGTCGGGCTGCTCCTGCCCTGTCTGCTCGTCGCCGACAACCACCAGATCAGGGCTGCCCGATACCGCCGACTCCGGTAGGGTGCGTGGTCGTATCCTGGCAAAGGGGATGTGAAGCTTGCCCTGCAACAGACTTTTGCGTGCACTGTGTTCGAAACTCAGGTTGGGCGAGAGCTGCATCTCCGCTTGCGGCACGTCGACAACCGTCCACTCCTCTCCCTCGATCTTGTAGCTGGATGGAAATCCATTGCGAACATCCAGCCGGGTTGTTCCCGACACGGAGAGTCGCCCCTTGCCGGAGCGCACACTTCCCTCAAGGGCGAGGGTCTCAAGGTCGGGTGTCTCCAGGCGCAGACCGATATCACGCAGCTCGATTCCCAACAGTGGAATATCTATCGCACCCTGATCAAGGGTGGCGCCCCCCTTCATGCGGGGTGCCGCCATGTTCCCCTCGAGTGACATATCGAGGGTCACTCTTCCCCGGCTGTTCTGCAGCAGGGGTGAGAGGGCAGTGAGCATCGCCAGATCCTCGATACCGCCTTTGACCCGGCCCACCAGGGGTTGCTGTTGCAGTTTCGGATCCCTTGGATCGAACTCGGGCAATTGTAGCTTCAGGTCAATCCCGCCCAACTGCCGCAGTGGCAGTTTCGCCTCGGCACGCAACCCCTCGGCATCAAGGTTCACGGTTGCCCGTGTGGTGGAAAAATCGATCTTTTCCTGCAACCTGCCCAATGTAAAATCCAAACCTCCGCGGGGAACCTGGAGTTCAGCGTCAGCTGTCATTGCGCCGCCCTCACGAGCACTGAACTCAGCCTTAACATCCACCGCCCCGTCAATTCGCGTCTCGCCCGGCAAAAAGGGTTGCATCAGTGACAGGGGGAGTCGGTTCGCCTCCGCCCCACCCGTCCAGCCGTCGGCATCGGCATCCAGCTCGCCGCAGACCCTGGCATCGCCAGATACCAGGCAGAAAGGCGCCAGGGAGTAGTCCGCAGCCTGCAGCCGATAGGCCATGGCCGACTCCAGTTGCCACTCCCCAACTTCTGGCGCACTCACTTTCATTCGTTGCAGCTTACCCTGCCAGCGCTCTCCATCGTGCAATCCGGAGATCCCGGCCAGGAAGAGCTGTGGTACCCGCTCACCCCGCAGATCGATCTGCAATCGATGTTGCGGAACCTCGCCATTGATATCGATGGCTAGGGATTGCCACTGCTTGCCGAAGGCACTCAGCTGCTTTGATCGCAGTGCCAGGGTGACGGGCTGTTGCGCGGCCATCTCAAGCGCGAGTTCAGCCTCGAGTGCCCCGACCCGGTAGTCCGCCAGTTTTATTTCATTGGCCTTAACTCCTGCCTGCAGACTCGGCGCCTCGACGGTGCCACCCAGGGTACCATCAGCCTGCAGCGCACCGGAGAGTCCCGGCCAAAGGGAGGCCAGCTCGGGGGCATCCAGCAACCATTTCATCGCCAGGCGCTCCCCCAGACTACCATCGATCTCGATCCGGTTGCTGCCGCTCACCAGTTCCAGGGCCTGCAGGGTTATTTCATCCTGCCTGAGTGTCAGCTCACCCGTTCCTGTAAGCGGGTAGTCGCGGAGCGAACCGGTCAGGTTCTTGAGTTGAAACAGGGCATCGGCACCACCCTCGCCAAGGGCTCCCCGGGTGTTGAGATCGAAGGCCAGATTGCCGGGAAACATTGGATGGAGAAACGCGGGATCGACCCCCCCGCCGCTTAGCTTAAACTCCCAGGAGAGTTCGGGATTCCAGACCAGCCTGCCGCCGCCCTCGATCCTCCCCTGCGGTAAACCGATCGTAAGTGTTTCCAGATCGACCAGCGCCAGGGTGCCCTTACCCGCCGCATCCAACTCCAGCGTCCCCACCTCCGGTCTTGAGGCCTGCATCGCAAGCGTATATCGATAGTCATCGGACGCTCCCTGCAGCTGCAGCCTGCCGCTGTCGCTGCTGATAGCCGGCGCATCCCCCTGCAAAGGCCAGCGCAGCCCCCGCCACTCAATAGCGGCGGAGAGTTCTTCAGGCACAGGCCTGTATGTACCCCTGGCCTCCAGGTTGAGTCCCCGGGAGTTACTCAGGCGCAGGGCTCCGAGGCGCAGGACGCCCTGATCATAGCCCGCCTCGATTTCCGCCCTAAACTCGCCGACACGGGATTCCGCCAACCTCATATCAGCACGCAGATCAGCCATTTCGAAACTGCCCCCTGCCTCCAGCTGGCCAGAGATGCTTGCCGGAAACCCCGCCATAAAGCCGCCTAGCTCAGCCTGCTCCAACACCAGTTCTGCCTGCCATTCGGCACTCTCCAGAAGATCTGATAACAGCAGCTCCAGACTGCCCGTTATGGGTTGCGCAAGCCGCTGTTCCAATTTCAGCCGCTTCAGATCACCATTCAGCTCTCCCTCTCCAGCCAGCCTGGGCGCGCCTTCCATGGCGTGGGACCAGGAAAGCTGGAGGCGCATCGGCAACCTGGCCTCCAATCCCAAGGAACCCTGGAGCGAGAGCCTGGACGAGTATCCCTCGGCGTCAAACCGATCGATCCTCAAACTACCTTCCCTGGTTGTCGCGGAGAGGTCGAGCCGATCAATTTTCAGCGGGTCGCCGCCCTCCTCCCGGTGCAGCTCAAACGCCTCGGATGAGAACCGGGAGAGCCTCAGCTCAAGGGGTAGCTGCAACCCCTGAAAAGGCTCGCCGGGGACAGCGTCGCTGCGCTCTTCGGCAGTCGCCAATTGAAGGCGGCTCCGGGTCAGCGACAATTCGGCGATATCCAGCTGCAATCCCAACAGCCTGGCGGGGTGCCAATCCAGGTAGATACGTTCACTTCGAAACGAGAGTCCATCCTCTTGCCGGTAGACCAATCCACTCAACTCAAGCGGCCCCGCTAGGCGTCCGTGGAAAATATCGACCTGGAGCTCACCCGGGGCCAGCCACTGTGCCATATAATAGAGACGTCTGCTGCCGTCATGGGTGAATATCAGATAGTAGAGAACCGCACCGAGCAGGAGCAGAAAAAGCAGCATCAAGAGGGAGAGATATCTACCAATCCGGCTCAAACCGTCCCAGGTCATAGCTCCGGCCCTATTACGATATGCAGCCGCCACTGCTGTTCCTGATCGACCCTGCCGCGGGCGACATCGATCCTGACGGGTCCAACGGGAGAGCGCCAGCGGGCACCCAGGCCGAGGCTGTACGCAGTCTCGTAGTCGTATTTGGGATCGTAGGCGTTTCCCGCATCCGCGAACAGTGCAGCGCTCCACTTGCCGCTGATATGGCGCTCCAGTTCAATACTGCCGACAGCGAAATTTCGCCCACCCACCACCTCATCGTTCTCATTCCTTGGTCCAAGATCCTGGTAACCGAAACCACGTACCGTGTTGTCGCCGCCGGCGAAAAAGCGCTTGCTGGGTGGCAGATCCGTCAACTCGTCCGCCCAGGTGGCACCCAGTTCCAGGCGCCCCAGCAACCGCCAGTCACCCTCACCCAGTCCTCGGATGAACTTGCCTGCGGCATAGAGCTGAAAAAAATCGGTGGTCGAGAGCAGCGACTCAGCCGCCCCCTCAAGACGCAGCTCCAGGCGCTTGCCACGCTGGATATAGTCCTTGCCGTCGCTCTTTACCCGCAACCAGGTGATGCTCGGTACCAGCAGGCGTGAACTGTCCTCCTGTTCACCCACCTCGAAATCCTCATAGCTGTACTCCAACCCAAGGCTGCGTCGCCAACCCCGATCCAGGCTGACGGAGTGGGTGGCACTGAGCAATACCCGGTCGCCTTGGTTGGTATCCGAGTTGAAATGTTCCAGGGAAGCACCGAAGCTGAGCAGATCCACTGTGGGCCGTTGCAGCGGAATCGTGTACTCGGTACTGAGGGTAGTCAGCGGTTCCGCTATCTGTAACTCACTGCGCATGCGATGGCCGTTACGGCCACGCCGGCGGTTTTTCCAATCCAGGGTCAGGCGAGGCCCCATATCGGTTGAGTAGCCAAGACCGATGCGGTAGCGGTTGCGCTTGTTGGGTGTCAGATTGACATCGATGGGGACCCTGTCGTCTTCTCGCTGATCGCGCCGGGTCACCACCTCGACCCGTTTGAAATACTCCGTATCGATAAGGTCGCCCTGCAGGGCCAGCAAGGCCTCCTGGCTGAATGGATCCCCCGCATTGAACGGCACGAAACGGGCAAGAAACTCCGCATTCATGACATCCTGCTGCATCCTCACCTCACCAAAGCGCAAGCGCATGCCGGTCTCCAGGTGGAGCTTGATGGTTGCATCATAGCGCTGCAGATCCACGCGCAGCTGATGCTCGACATAGCGTGCATCCAGATATCCCTGTTCGATGATTTCGGCGAGGATCCGCTGCTTCGACTCTTCATAGCGTGTTTGATCCACCACATCGCCGTTCACCATGGGGAAACGCTTGACCAACTGCGGATCGTCGGCACCCTCGCCGAGCAGTTTGAAATCGACTTCGTTCAGTTTCAGCGCCGGGCCCGGCTCCACCTGGTAGGACAACAGGAAACCCCGATCGGTGCGTTGCATCGATCCGGTGACTGTCGGTTTGAAGTAACCGAAGGGGCGCAAGGCCGCCCCGATCTCCGCCGCCGCCTTGTCATGGAGAAGGCGAAGTCGGGCCGCGTTCAGCGACTCCCGCTGCCGTTCGCGGGCAACCGACAGATAGGCAAGGACATTCTCCTCGAGCTTTTTTTTCAGCCCCTCGACTGAAATTGCCACCTCGAGGGCATACAGAGGCACGGGACACAATACCCAGATCATGATGAGAACTAGCTGCCGCATAAACCCGCTGATACCTGCCCTCTGTTTCGCCCGATCAAAGCCGTTGAGTGGAAACTGAACTATATACAGAAATAGTCAGCCAGGTACGCAGATTAACACCACTCTGCAAAAGTTGCTTATATTCAGAGCGTTGCGACAGTTTAAAACGAGGTGGCGTTTCCTGGTTATAGGTTGCCGGCCAGGCAGCTGGCTGCAATCCCGCTGATCTCGGCCCAGCGTCTCGACCGCCGCACCGAGGTCGTTGAGATTTCATCGGATCAGGCTACAGGGGTGTTTTACCAACCCCATGGTTCATTGATCAGCCGTTTCCATCGGAAGCTGCACGGCCGCGGAGAGAACTCGTGTCATCTCTTCCAAAGGCAGGGGCAGACTGAAGTAGTGGCCTTGTGCCTCACTGCAGTTCTCGCTGATCAGAAATGACTTCTGCTCCTCGTTCTCGACACCTTCAGCGAGGATTTGAAGATTGAGACTTCTGCCCAGGGCGATGATGGCCCGGGTGATGGCGATGTCATCCATATCACCCGGGACATCCTTGATGAACGACTGATCGATTTTCAGGCGTGTCAGGGGAAAGCGTTTGAGGTAGGCCAACGAGGAGTAGCCCGTACCAAAGTCATCGATAGCGAGCTCGATCCCCAACTCCCGCAGCTGTTGCAGAATCGACACCGATTGCTCCGAATCGCGCATCAGGAAGCCCTCTGTCACCTCGAATTCCAGCCACTCCGGACGACATCCTGTCTCGTTTAGTATCCCTTGCAGCGAGTGCAGCAACTCCTTGCTGCCGACCTGTTTCCCTGAAAGATTTATGGCCATTCTCCCGGGGCGAATGCCCTGCCTGTCCCACTCCGCCATCTGCCTGCAGGCTATGCGCATCACCTGCTCACCCAAGGGGAGGATCAAACCTGTATCCTCCGCCAGGGGAATGAAGCGAGAGGGTAACAAGAGCCCCATATCGGGGTGTATCCAGCGCACCAGCGCCTCCACACCGATGATCGCGCCACTGCGTGTATCGACCTGGGGCTGATAGTAGACAGCCAGTTCATTCTGGGCCAGGGCGCGGCGCAGACTGGCTTCGAGAAAGATGCGTTCGAAGGCCTGTTCCGTCATATCCTCCGTGTAGTAATGAAAGGTATTCTTACCCTCATCCTTGGACTTGTACATGGCGGTATCCGCATTCCTCAACATGGTTTCAGCGCTTTTGCCATCCTGAGGGTAGACGCTGATGCCGATACTCGTGGTGATAAAGAGCTCGTGGCTGTCCACCTTGATCGGCATCTCGAGGGAATGGATGATCTGCTGCGCCATCTGAGCCGCATCCTGCGGCTTTTTCAATCCCTCCAGGATGAAGGTGAACTCATCGCCTCCAAGACGGGCGATAGTATCGTCCTCGCGTACGCTGTGCTTGAAGCGCTCCGCCACCTCATTCAATACCCGGTCACCGAATGCGTGGCCAAGACTGTCGTTGATCTCCTTGAACCTGTCCAGGTCGACGAAGAGCACGGCCATCTGCAGTCCGCTTCGCCTTGCCTTGCTGATCGCCTGCTTCAGACGCAACAGGAAGAGCGCCCGATTCGGCAGGTTGGTGAGGGGATCGTGATGCGCCAGGTGCTGCAGGTCGTCCTTCTGTTGCCTGACCTCCTCGAGCAGATCCAGGTGCTCGGTGATATCCCTGGCCACCTCGATGACACCGCGCAGGCTACCGTCCGGGTTCAACAGGGGCGAGGCGATCACCTCGACCTTGATCGAGGACGAGGGCTCTTTCGAAACCGGTCGGCTCAAGATCGCAGAGACCTGTTCACCCACCTGCAGCACCCGGTGCACAGGGCAATCCTGTATCAGCCTGCCCCCGGCAGGTGCCGAAACAAAGGGGAGATCGAAATAGTGCGTTATCTTGCCCGGATCGACACGGAAAGTCTTGAGTCGGGATTTCACGCTCTGATTCATCAGCTGAATGCGCAATCCCCTGTCGATCACCATGACCGAATCGCTGATACTGTCGATGACACTCTGCAGAAATTCCCGATCCTCGAGAAGCTGCTGCTCCATGCGCAACCGATCGGTGACATCATGGGTAAGCCCCAGGTGCTGGACCACCTCACCATTGGCATCCATGATCGGTACCGAATGGGTCTCGAGCCATGCCTTACGGCCCTTGAGACCGGTGATACTGTATGTCAGGGTTCCCCGCTGACCGGCGAACACCTGCCTGTTCAGTGTATTGAACTGTTCCCGATAGTCTTCGTCGATCAGCCTGTCGAGTGACACCTCCTTAAGCTGTGACATGCTCTCGGCCCCGAGAATATCCAGTCCTGCGGGATTGATGCTGAGCAGTTTGCCGCTCTCGTCCAGGGTGGTGACGGACGCCGGCTCTGCGTCGACCAGCCGGCGCAGGTTCAGTTCACTGCTGCGAAGCTCGGCCTCCATGCGTTTTCGCTCGGTTATATCCTCGACAAAGGCGATGGCGGCCTTCACGCTGCTGTCTTCGCCACGCAGAGTCACCGCGCTGAAATGGGTCGGGATATTGGAACCATCCTTGTGTTGCAGTTCGATATCGTAACTGCGCCGGTCGGTGGTCGCGATCTTCGACGTCTGCTCGATGAAAACATCCCGATTCACCTCATCGACAAACTCCAACGGCGTCCTGCCCACCATCTCATCCTTGGTGTAACCGAGCAGTTCCATCAAGCGCAAATTGACATCGACGGTTTTACGCGATGGATCGATCAGCCACATCCCCTCGGGTGCGGCATCGAAAACCGTGCGATAGTGACGCGCACTCTCGGTCAAGGCATGGGTCTTTACGCGCACCAGGCGCCGCATGTGGAAGATCACCGCCAGCAGAGAGAGCACCATCATTCCGATCAGACCGGACAGCAACAACTCCTGGTACCTGGATATCCACTCCACCCAGGCGGGCAGGCGCCGGAACTCCTCATACAACATGCCGTCGATTCGGCTGTTGGGTCCGAGAAACCCAAGCTCGACAAAGATCGACTTGATGTGTTCCCAACGTTCCGGATTCATGTAGCCGATTTCAACAAACAGGGGTTCAATCAGTTGCTGCGACATTACCGCTTCGTAGCGCAGATGCTCACGGGACATGCCCTGGGTATTGTAGTTTTCGAGAATCAGGTCGACGATCTCATCGATATGGTTCAAGGCGTAGTTCCACCCCTCTAGGGTGGCGCGGCGGAATGCCTCGACCCGTTGCGGGTGATCCTTTATCTCCGACTCCAGGGTGACCAGCACATCGCCGTAAAAATCGAGGCCGTAGTCTTTCGGCATGATATAGTGCGGTTCGACGCCCATCTCCCGCAGCAGATAGCCCTGGTCGGTGATATAGGCGTTGAAGGCGTCCACCTCGTTGCGCAGCAGCGACATGGCATCGAAGTTACTTTCGAGGCGCTGAAACGCCGTTGCCTCCAAGCCCCCCCTCTGCAGCATCGCCTGCAATGCCGCGTCCTGCCATCCCTGCCCCAGCATGATGCGCTTGCTGGCAAGATCGGAGACAGTCTGGATACTGGAATCGGCCCTCACCAGGAGCGCATAGGGACTGTGTTGATAGATCGCAGCCATGGCGACCACGGGATAACCCTGGGCACGTTTGATCACCACGTCCGCACTGGAAACGGCAAACTCCGCATCGCCATCCAGCAAGACATCTATCGGTGAACGTTCGCCGCTGTGCTCGCGAATTTGCACATCGAGTCCCGCCTCACGGTAGTAACCCTTTTCGAGTGCCGCATAGTAACCCGCGAACTGGAACTGATGTTTCCACTTCAGCTGCAATACCACCGTATCGAGCTCATCGCTCGCCGCGGATTCCTGGGCGCAGGCGATCCCACCAAGCAATGCATGGAGCAGGACAAGGGGCAGTAGGCTGCAACGCCATGCTTTTTTCCGCAACACGCTTTTCAATGGCCTAAACATGAACAACACGGCACAAAGTCGCCCCCTACAATCTACATACGAGCTCCGTGATTCAACTTATCAGCAAAGACATCTTGCCCTGTTTATCCTATAAGACCGCAGTCCGATCAGGGCTTATCCATATAGAAATGCTTAGTAGGGACATCGGCTGTGAAACGGAATGCTTTAAAAGAAGCCGTATGCAGGAGACTTGACCGGGAGTCGTGAACAACCACCGGGACTAGGGCCTTTACTGCAATTCACCGTACAGTCAAGCGAGATTCAGACGCAGACTGTTTTGTATCTGTTTTCGGGTTCGATCAGGCACCCCTGCCTGTTCGGCAAAATGCTGCCAGTCGGCCACCGTGTCGCGAACCTCTGCGACAATCAACTCCGCCCGTCCCCGTTTCATGGATGCCGATCTGGCACATGCCTTGAAATCGTCCAGGGTGAAACCGTCCCGCTTGCCGTTGACCGTCATCTGATGAGATGCCGTCCAGAGCCCGTCCGGATTGTAGCTGTAGGTCAAATCGAACGCCGGTGACAAAGACCAGGAACCCGTTTTATCCATCAGAAAGGCGATATTCTTCACATGGTCATCCTGGTTGCGGCCGATTATGTTGAACGCCATGCGACGAAACTGCTCCTCGACTGCCTGCATCGGCAGGCCCAGTCGGCGTATCACCATCAGCGCCTGTTCATAGCTGTACCCGCCCGCCATGTTGAAATCGAAATGGGCCATGGCACACAAGGACTGCATATGCAGCTTTTCGCCCGCATCGAGACGGTCGAAACGCTTGGTCATGAAGTGGCGCCGCCCTCCCTCTTCGAAGAGCCGGGATTGGTTGATCTCGATACCGCACTGGCGCGCCATCAGGTAGTAGGCATACTCGATGGCGCCATAGCCCTGAGGATCCTCCAGCTCCTTGTCCCGATTACCACTGACCCCATCAAACTTGAGCAACCAGTATTCGAAACCCTCACCGGCACCCACCTGGCCGGAGCGAACCTCGTTGGTGACAGGATTCCAGGCGATCACCGCCTTCGCCCTTGCACCGCCGGCGGAGGTACCGACGCGGAGGATATCGCTGAGCGCCTCCCCTTTGTGGGCCCGGGCAAAGGAGTGTCGCAGGCCTTGACGCTCGCTGAGCACCCGTGAAGCCAACTCAACCAGCCTATCGATTTCAAGCGGAATTGCGTGTCGGCCACGGGGACCTGTCATCGGCGCGAACTCCAGTGCACCCATGCCCCGCTGACCGATATAGCAGAGGCGCTCAACTGCGTTGAAATTGTGGCTATCCCTCCCCTGGGACGCCAACCAGGCATCGATCAGAAGGTTACCGAACCGGTCCGGCAGCGAGTCGGCCAACAGACCCGGCAGACCGTGAAAGGTCGCCCTGGGAAGCTGGGGAAAACGGTATAGGCGTTTGGAGAGGGGCATCATCAACGGCGCGACTTCGATGTCGCTGCGAATAAACGCCGGATCATATTCAAAGAGGGCCGTCGCCCCGGCATCCGCCAGCGAGACCGCACCGATGGTGCGTCCCCAGAGTCGTACCTCAGCCAGGCTGGGCACTACTCCTCACCCCATCGCCAGGGCTCGTCCCCTTCCGCCTTGTCGCTGCGGGAAGAGGCGCGCACCCGCTCCTTTCCCCTGCGTTTCAGCAGATCCATCGGCCGCTGTGCCCGTTCGGGAAAGAGAAGATCCAGCCCCGACAGCATATCAAGCACACGCAACAGGCGAATCATGCTCGACATCTGCGCCGAGGCACCCGCTTCGATCCGCTCCACCGTGCGCTTGGCAATGCCCGCCTGTTCGGCCGCGACCGCCTGGGTCATCTGCATTTCAAGGCGCCGCTGCTGAATGCGTTCACCGATCGCCTGCAGAACGGCCTCATCCGAGAGTAATCCCGATATTTTCATACTCGCCACTAATTACGACTAATCATTAAATGAATACTTATATCGTTAATTATAACGACAACTGAACAAATAGCTGAATCATGATACACAAAAGTGGCGATTTACTAGCGATTTTAGCGGTATACTCGCCATTTTTGACGATTTATAAAACAAAAAAGAGCCTCGTCTTTCCCCGGATGGGGATGTAGGCTAGCGGGATGAAGACGATCGATATCCACACCCACCTTCTCAACCCGCAAGTCGCTTTCGATCGCCTGTATGACCGTCTTGCGGTGCACTTCTTCAGCCGCAGTCTCGGCGCCGACCCCAAGGCGTTAAAGGCCGATCCCTATGGAACCTATATCGAGACCATGGCCCGCTCTATCGCCGAATCGGTCTATGTGGAGAAGAGCTGCCTATTCGGTGTCGACGCCCGTTTCGATGAACGCGGCAGGGAGGCCGATCGGGATAAAACAGTCTGCGCCATGAACGAGGACGTGCTCACTGCTGCCGCGCGCCATCCCGACCAATTCATTCCCTTCCTCTCGGTTAACCCAAGACGACCCAATGCCCTCGAGCTGATCGACGAACTGGTGGAGAGGGGCTGCCGCGGCGCCAAGTTTCTGCAAAACTACTGGGGCCTGGATCTCAACAGTGAACGCCTGATCCCCTATTACGAAAAACTCAAACAGCACAAATTACCGCTGATCGTCCATATCGGCAGCGAATACACCATCCGCTCCGATGCAAGCTATGAACGTGTGGAGATGCTCAACTTACCGCTGGAGACGGGGGTCACCGTGATCGCTGCCCATATGGGTTTGGGTCGATTCGAACACAGGTTGCGGGCCTGGAACAACCTCAGCAGGCAACCCCGGCACTTCGATGGCGACTACTTTAGACTGCTGGAGATGCTGACCCGGTACCAGAATCTCTATGCCGACATCTCGGCAATCCTTGTACCACTCCGCGCACGGGCATTACGCCATCTCTCGGAACAGAAACAGGTGCACCGGAAGATTCTATTCCGTACCGATTACCCGGTACCCTTTACCGTTCGACTCAACAGCTTCGACCTGAACAGCGCAACCCGGCGACGGATTGCACGGATTGAGAATCCCTTCGATCGTTACCTTGCCGTCATCCTGGAGTACTTCCCATCCGGGAGCGCCATCTATCGAAATCATCAAAAACTGCTGCCCGCTTCGGAGTGACTCCATTCCACTTCGATATCACCGGCATGGACTCATACGGGGGCGGGTCGTTGCTATCCATATAATGACTAAAACAACGGTCCCTGTTGCGGCTTGTGAAAATTCGCCGGATGCTGGCTTCGTCTCAATAGGTTCTTTATATGCCAGTGTTCACTCTCAGGCACGGCCTCGTCGATGGTGATCTCGCCGGCCTGATTGGTTGCGATAGGCTTGCCGTCGCGGTAGAGGATACGATGCCCTGCCTGGGCGGAGACTCTCCTTCCGGGCGTGATAATACCGGTGAGATTCAGCGGATCGGCGCTGCTGATGGTTATCAACTCCTCATCCCCGGGGCGTTTGCGCACTTCGCGCAGCAGGCCAACCGCCTCCGGCAGGGCGAAATGTTCACCGGCGAATCCCTGCACGTACCTGCCTCCCCGGATCTCGCCCCGCGCCTCGAGTCGGCGCAGGCAATAGAGAAGATCACGCCAAGGCGGCAGCCCGTTCTCCCGATCGAGGAGTTTTCTGAAGACAACCCCGTAGCGACTCAGCAACACCCTGACGATCTTTTCTACCCGTTGCGCTTCATCCTCCCGATCCATCGGCATGCGTATCAGTGACCAGCGTCCGCCCGAGGCCAGCGGCGCCTGCAGCGGCATTCGGCGGCGATTGCGTTTGCGCCCCTTCTCCGGCCTGATCATGGCGCGCAGCCCCTGATATTGATCGGAATTGACCAGCCCCCAGGCAACCAGCTCGCCCAGGGCACTCTCAACCTGTGACTTCAGCATCCCGGTCTGTTGCTGCAGCTCATCGAAGAAGCTGGCACCCCACTGCCTCAGCACCTGCAGCACCTTCGAGGCGGTTACGCTCAAGCCTTCGGGGAGTTCGCTCTCTCGCTGGCACCAGATGGCTAGATGGGCACGAAATACAAATGCCAGGGGAGTGGTTCTGACCGCCGGGTTCTTGCGCTTGTGCTCCTTGGTATCGGCGGGCAGCAACCTCAACCAGGCAAGCTTGCCCGAGCCACACAGCTGGTCAAGCTCGCTGGAGAAGTAGGGTTGCAGTCTGGCGGGTAACACCTCCTCTTCCCAGCAAGCAGCCGCAAGGCTGATCCCTTCGAGCTGCTGCATCACCCGTTCCAGGGCGGCGACGCCCTGGGCGGGCTCGTCCAGGCCCTGCCAGCTGAAGAGAAAGCGCATGAAATCCGCCGGGCTCACCGGCTCGATCTCCCGGCGCAGGCGTTTCAGGGTATAGCGGTGGATACGCGACAGCAGGCCACGCTCGCACCATTGGGGGTGCTGCAGGCGGGGATCGAAATGACCCTGGATGACAAATCCCTCCTGTTCCAGCAGCTTCAACGTCCGCTCCACCTCCCCCTGGGATAGCCCAATCGGCTTGGCCAAGGCCTCAACCGTCACCGGCCCCAAGCTCTCGAGCCGGCTGCGTATGATCTCGGTAACCGCCGTGTCGCGGCTGGCGGCCTCATCCGCAGGCAAGGCCCTGATCGCAGGAGCCGTTTCGTGTTTGGGGCAGATCGTGACCATTGCCTGTAACCGCTCCGCGGCAACCCAAAGCCTTGCGTTTGCGCCAGACAGGATTGTTGCACGCTGTTGCTGCTGCAACTCGGCGAGGAAGCGGCGCCACTGCCTGATATCTACCTCGGCAATTTCACCCTCCGCGATGAAACCGGTGATGGTCAGCGCATCGTGCAGCTCCTCCGCGCTACGTGGCTGCGGCCAGGCCTCCTGCCTCACCTGCCGGATCGCCTCCGGGCTCAGACGTCCGATCTCGGCGGCGGTCTGCGGATCCAGGTGGCGCCGTTGCTCAACCGCCAGGGCACGGCGCTCCTCTGCGGGGGTGTCGTCAAGGAAGGCGTAGGGCCTGGCATTGAGGATCTCCTGGGCCATCGGCGAGGGCGTGGGCAGCTCCTTCGCCACAATCTCGACACTACCCTGCTCTATGCCATGCAGCAGACGTTTCAGTCCATCAATGTCCATCAGTTCATGCAGGCAGTCGGATAGCACCTGGTTCACCAATGGATGGTCGGGTACCTCACGATCACCCTGGATATTCTCGAAGCAGGCGAGCTGATCGGGGAAAACCAGGGCCACAAGGTCCTCCGCATCGTTGCGCTGGAAGGGGGCGGGTACCCGCTTGCCGCCGCGCATGCGCGGTACCGCCAGGGAGATATTGGTTACCCAGCGCCATCGGGTCGGAAACATCGGCGCCGCAAGCAGGGCCTGGACCAGAATCCGTTCCACACTCTTCGCCTTCAGGTAACCGGCCGGCTCCGCAAGGGGGAAGCTGTGGGTCGGCCCCAGGGAGAGAATCAGGTTGTCCTCGTTGGCCGCCGCCTGCAGCTCGAAATTGAAACGGCGGCAGAAACGCTTGCGCAGCGCCAGCCCCCAGGCCTTGTTGATCCGTGATCCGTACGGGGCATGGATGATGAAGTGCATATCCCCGGTCTCATCGAAGAAGCGCTCGAAGACAATCCTCTTTTGACTCGGAACAACCCCGAAAAGGGCCTTGGTCGCTGCCAGGTATTCAACCAGCTGGGAAGCGACAGCCGGTTCGAGCTGCTGCTCCAGCTCCAGGTAGTCCAGTGCCGCCTGCTGGCCCTGCGCCAGCAACGGGTCCAGGGTCTCGCGCAGGCGCGAAACCGCGAGGGAGAGTTCATCCGAACGCCCCGGTGCCTCACCAAACCAGAATGGAATGGTGGGGGGCAGACCTCGCGCATCCTCGACGAAGACCCTGCCCTGCTCGATCTTCTGCATGCGGTAGGAGAAGTTGCCGAGCTGAAAGATATCGCCCGGCATGCTTTCGAAGGCGAAGTCCTCGTTGAGACTGCCGACGTAGAGCCCTTCCGGCTGCAGGATCACGTCATAATCGAACTGGTCGGGGATCGCGCCACCGTTGGTTATCGCGATGAGGCGCGCACTCCGGCGCGGTCGCAGCACGCCATGGACGCCATCACGGTGGAGATAGGCGCCCCGCCTCCCCCGTCGCGTATGAAAGCCCTCGGCAAGCATCTTAACCAGGCCAATGAACGCCTTCTCTTCGAGATTGTTGTAGGGACGGGCGGACTTGAACGCCCTATAGAGTGCCTGCTCATGCCACTCCCGGGCGGAAACCTCGGCGATGATCTGCTGCGCCAGCACATCCAGCGGATGTTCGGGAATGGGGATACGGTCGAGTTCGCCACGACGGATCGCATCGAGCATCGCCACCGACTCCACCAGGTCATCGCGGCTGAGGGGAAAGAGTCGCGCCTTGGGGATTCCGCTTAGCTGGTGCCCGGATCGACCCGCGCGCTGCAGGAAGGTGGCGATGCGGCGCGGTGAGCCCAGCTGGCAGACCAGGTCCACATCGCCGATATCGATACCGAGCTCCAGGGAGGCGGTTGCCACCAGGGCGCGCAGGGATCCCGATTTCAGTCGCTGCTCGGCATCGAGCCGATGCTCCTTCGCCAGGCTGCCGTGGTGGGCGGTCACCGCCTCCTCTCCCAGGCTCCTGGCCAGCGCCGCCGCCGCACGCTCCGCCAGGCGCCGGGTATTGACGAAGATCAGGGTGGTCCTGTGTTCCAGGATAAGCTGCTCCAGGCGGCGGTAGATCTCTTCCCAGGCCTCGTTGGCCATCACCGCCTGCAGCGGGGAGCCGGTCGCTTCGAGGGCCAGATCGCGCTGACGCTGATGACCGGTATCGACAATGGTACAGGCCCCTTGCAGTGGATCGTCGTGCTGCCCGGTAAGGTAGCGTGCCATCTCCTCGATCGGCTTCTGGGTCGCGGAGATACCGATGCGCAGCGGCGGCCTGGGGCACAGCTGATTGAGCCGCTCCAGGCTCAAGGTGAGGTGGGCGCCGCGCTTGTTGCCGGCCAGGGCATGGATCTCATCGACGATCACGCTGCGCACACTGCGCAGCATCTCGCGGCCGGAATCTGAAGTCAGCAGGATATAGAGCGACTCCGGCGTGGTCACCAGGATATGCGGCGGGCTGCGCTTCATCATCGCCCGCTCGGCGCTGCTGGTATCGCCGGTGCGCACCAGGGCACGGATCGCCACATCGGGATAGCCGTTTTCCAGCAGCGCATCGCGGATACCGTTCAACGGCAGTTCGAGATTCTTGTGGATATCGTTGGAGAGTGCCTTCAGGGGAGAAACATAGAGTACCTGAGTTTCGTCGGCGAGGGGGATCTGCAGGCCCTCGCCGACCAGTTGATCGATCGCCGCAAGGAAGGCGGCCAGGGTCTTGCCGGACCCGGTCGGCGCCGAGATCAGGGTATTGCGGGCGGCCTGAATCGCCGGCCAAGCCTGGGCCTGAACTTCTGTTGCCTGGCCGAAATGGGTTTCGAACCATGCGTTGACTGCCGGATGAAACTGGTACCGGGACATCTACCCATGATAGCCGCTATTTCCATGAAAGACCTTGAATCCTATACTCGACACATTGATATCGGTATGCCGAACAACCAAAAAACTGTGCCGGAGGGATCCCTATCATGACAACCCTGCTTGTCGTTATCGCAGCCATTGTCGCCATCCCTGTCATCTACCTTGCCACCCTGGATGGTAAATTCAGGGTCAGGCGATCGCTGGCGATCGCAGCCAGTCAAAAGCAACTCTTCGACAAGATACGCGATTTCAGGAGCTGGCCGGACTGGAGCCCCTGGCTGATGCATGAGCCGGAGACCGCCCTGACCTTTTCCGACACACCCGACCAGCAGGGTGGCTGGTATAGCTGGGACGGCAAAACGGTCGGTGCCGGCAGGCTGATGCATGAAAAATTCATCGCTGACGAGCGGATCGAACAGCGGATCGAATTTCAGCGCCCCTTTAAATCGGTGAGCAGGGTCTGGTGGGAGTTCGAGTCGATTGACGAGAACACCACCCGGGTACACTGGAACATGGCCGGCAGCATGCCCTTTCTCTTCCGCTTCATGGCGAAAAGGATGCCTGACTATATAAGCAAGGACTACGACACTGGCCTCTACCTGCTGCGTGGTGAAATGGAAGCGGAGGCGGAAGTCCCGCGCATCGCCTTTGAAGGGGCCACGGAGCTGCCGCGCCAGCGTGCCCTGACAATCCCTTTCGATGGCCATCTAGAAGCCCTGAAGACGGCGATGATGGAGGGCTTTCCCAAGCTGGGCAGATACATCGACGACAACCGGCTTACCGCCACGGGCTACCCCTTCACCATCTACCACAAGGTCGATCTCAAGCACATGCATTTCAACTGCGACATGGCGATGCCGGTCTCCGAGGAGACCGAATCCTCGGATTTTGAAATCAAAACCTATCAGGACGGACGCTACTTCAAGACCACCTTGCACGGCAGCTACGAGTTTCTCGAACTCGCCTGGTACCAGGCCTACGCCCACCTGCAGATGCAGAAGATAAAACCCCTCCACAAACATGCCTCGCGGGAGGTGTATGAGAACGATCCCGCCACGGTGAGCCACACTAACGAGATCGTTACTTCGATTTACATACCCATTAAATAGCTACTCTATACCCGCTTGATCCGGCCTTGGCACCAGCGATTTACTGACATCAGGCTGCGCATGAAAGCCTCTGCGACTCGCCAATCACCTGCGACCAGGGACAACTATGATCCCCGGGTTGTCAAAATCGGCCAACGAGGGTAGCCCGGCCACCAGGCCGGGCCTTTGCAAACCGCATCGCCAGATACTGGAGGCCTCGACGCTGGATCAATATGCGGGCGCCTCCGCCTCGTAGTGAATACCGCTGCGCGCTGCCTGCTCGCGTATGGCGCCGTAGAGTTTGTGATCCAGCGAACCCTTGGCTCCACCCGATTTCTCCACTTCCCGTTTAAGATACGCATCGCGTTTTATCGAGAGTTCACTGATCTCTTCCTGCAAAGCCTTTCGCTGCTGGGCCTTTTCAGTGATCACGGCTCGCTGCTCCCGGGGCGCCATGGCGCGTATCGAGGCGGGCAGGTGCTCCTTTGTGATCGCATCGAGCTCGACCCGGCCGCTGGAGACATCGTCTACCAGTTCACTGTCGCCCAGCAAGTTTGATTTACCGCTCTTTGAGACGTTGAAAGTGGCGCGCCGTGCACGGGATTCCAGGGAGGCGGACTCATGCAGCTTTACCGCCGCATCCAGTTTCCGGCGCTTTTTCTCCAGCACCTCTTCCGAGCCGTAGTAGAGACGGGTCTCATCGAGCTTCCTGGAGAGGCTGGCCAGCTTCTCATCGAAAGGGGTGCTGATGGCGACAGCGTTGCCACCCTGTCCGACCTGGGCATACTGCCCGTGACCGGCCTGGGCAATCTTGTTCCAGACCAGACGGGTGGGGGGATTGTTGCCGGCCTGGATGGTATTGACCACTATGCCCTTGGCATTGGCCCTCTTCAGGGTTTGCGGGTACTTCACATCATCCTGGTAGTCCATGTGGGGCGGCGCATCCCCCACCAGGAAGAGGGTGCGATAGGCATCCTCTCCCTGGCTCCAGGAGATCTTATGGACCGCGTCATGGAGCGCCTGGTTGACGCTCTCCGGACCGTCACCGCCCCCCGCGGCGCTAAAATCCATCAACCTGGAGTAGACCGTGTCGAGATCCTCGGAGAGATCCACCACCCGGGTCACATAGTCATCGCCCCGATCCCGATAGGCCACCAGCCCCATCTTGATCTCCGGGGCGGGCTCTGCCTGGGCCATGGTGGAGGCGATGGACCAGATCTTCTCCTTGGATGCCTGGATCAGGCCGCTCATACTCCCCGTGGTATCCAACACGAACACCACCTCTATTGTTGGCGGCTTCTGGCTGTTGCCAATGACTACCGGCACCTGGATCGGATCGGCTTGGGTCATATTGACCGCACCAACCTCTTTGAGGGTTGGGTAAAAGGCGACAGCGCCGGCGGTAAAGGTAAACAGTGCTGCTGCGATAATTTTCGATTTCATAATAATCTCCTGCTGACTAACCGAAAGTGGACAGCTTGGCGAGAGCGGCCTGCGCCGTGCGATAGGCCTGTTGGAAAGGATCGTCAGCACCCTCCCTGGTCATCCCCGGCTTGCCCGATCGTTTCCAGCTGTCGGGAATGACGACGAACAGCGCCTGGACGAGGAAGAAACACCAGACGGAGAGAAACAGGCTCCCGCTCTGCAACATGGCCCAGACCGCCGCCGCCATGCCGACAACAACCAGGGCGAAATCGGCCAGCGCGGAGATCAGACTGGAGTAGAAATAGAGCGAGCGAATCAACCAGACAAGCCCCAGATGGGCCAGCAGATAGAGCGGCAGACTCAATCCCGTCAGCAAGATCAATAGGGCACTCAACAACCAGAGTGCTATGCTACTGATGCGTCCGACCTTTTCACCGCTACGGCGCAACAGATAGAGCACATAGAGAAGTCCCGTCAACGCTATCAGCATGCGCAGCACAAACCCCGGGGCGAAGACCGCACCAAGGACAGTGAACAGAACCCCCACACCAAGACTGGCAACCAGCGCGACAGCCACACCCTCCATGAAGCTTGGCCGTCTCATGACTGCACCCTCCTCTGCTTTTCACGCAGCAGGGCAAGTTCGATGTCATCCTCGCTGACCGCGAACTGACGCATGAAATCGGGTTCGTTCCAGGCACCGGGTTGTGCATCCCCGTTTTCCTGGCCGGCAAGCAATTCAGCCTTCTGCCGCATCGACTCGAGGCGTGAGCGATGATCATCGATGCGCTTATTGAGGGCTTTATACGCCTGTTGCAGCTCCTGCTGCCTGCGCACCAGATAGTCGAGGTAGCGCTCCGACTCCAACTTGCGTTTCAACAGGTTTCGGACCAACGTCTCGTTACCGCTGTCGAAGCAGAGGTCGAGCTCTTCAGTTACCGGCTTGAGCCGCTGTTCAAGCTCGCTTTGGCGCGACTCTAGCTGCTTCAGATCCAACTCTATCAACTTGACCTGCCGCTCATCCCCATCCAACGCCTCTTCCATCTCGCGAACAGCCTGCTTGAGCAGGATCTCAGGCTCTTCCATGCGATCGAGAACCGCATTGACATCGGCTCGAAACAGCCGGGATACTCTTGTGATAAGTGCCATGACATTCTCCTTCTGTTTGAATCTCTATGGCAAAGTCTAAGAAGGAGCTGTCTTGGCGAGTAGACAGATTTAAGTAAAACCGTGGATGGCGGATTTACATAGAATTTACATTTCCAAAGCAAAATCTTGTTAGGCTATCGATAGAACCATCTTGTTTTATATATATCCGCCTTTAACATTTGCGTTCATTTGCGAAGATTTGCGGCTTGCTATTTTTAAAAGCCTCATGAGTAATGGACAATTCAGCATGAGCCAAAAACCACGTATCCTGATCGTTGAAGACGAAGCGGCGATTCGCGCCGGCCTGATCGATGTCTTCATCTACCATGGCTTCGAGGTGGACAGCGCGGCAGAGGGCCCGGCCGGGTTGCAGAAGGCCCTCAGCGGAACTTTCGACATGATCCTGCTCGATATCATGCTCCCCGGTATCAACGGCTTCGATATCTGCAACCGCATACGTGAACAGGACAAGGATCAACCCATTATCATGCTGACCGCAAAAACCAGTGATGAAGACATAGTCCAGGGACTGACCCTGGGTGCGGACGACTATGTGGCAAAACCCTTTTCCGTCGCCCAGCTGGTGCTACGTGTGCAGGCGGTATTGCGGCGCTCCCGAAACAGCGATGCCGACCAGCATCAGATCCGCCTGGGTGAAGTCGTGGAGATCGATATCCGCAACCTGAGCGGCAAGCGCCATGATCATCCACTCAGCTTTACCCGCCGGGAGATGGAGATCATCGAATACCTTTATCACCACCGGGAGCGCCCTGTGCCGCGAGAGGAGTTGCTCAACAAGGTCTGGGGCTATGCGAAAAACGTGGCCATAGAAACCCGTACCGTGGACATACATATCGCAAAACTGCGTAGAAAGATCGAGCCCAACTCAGCGGAGCCGCGATTTCTGACCACCGTGCGCGGCGCCGGCTATCGTTTATTGGTCGACTGAAGTGGCCCGCTCCGCCCTTACAAGCCTTAGCAAAAAGCGGCTGCGCCGCTGGCTCATACTCTTTTTCCTCGCCCTCGCGGTTCCCAGCGGCCTGCTCGTCTATCAGGCCTACGATCAACTGAAATGGGAGGCCTTTCATCGCCACCGGGTACTTGCTGAGGAGCTGGCGACGCGCATCGACAAACGTTATGCCCAGCTCATCGAGGAGGAGGAGCAACGGGCTTTCGTCGACTATAACTTTCTCGTCGTTGCCGGGAACCCCCAAAGCAACTTCATTCAGCGTTCTGCATTATCGAGCTTTCCCGTGCGCTCTCCGATACCCGGCTTGATCGGTTATTTTCAAGTGGATAGCGAGGGTCTGTTCAAAACCCCCCTGCTTCCTGATAGTGCGCTTGTCGCAACTGAATACGGCATCCAGGACGATGAGCTGGCGCAACGGGAGGAGCTTGCCAACCGGGTGCGTGCAATACTCGGCAAGAACCGACTACTGCGCATCGACCAACGCGATGATAGAGAGGAGGAACTCAGTCGTGAACTGGCTACGCCTGAAGAGATCCCCTTGACAGATGGCAGCGGCAGCCTCTTCTCCTCAAGAGATGAGTCGCGCCGCATTCGGGATCGCGGGATCGGCACCGAAGATGAGGCTGTACCTGCCGATTTCGGCATCAGTGAATCCGTGAGTTCGAGCCAGGCGGCCTTTGACCGCCTCTCGGAGCAAAAAACCGATCGGCCATCAATGTCACTACCCGGCAGCAACATCCTCGGCCGTGTCGAGCAACTTGAGTTAGACAGCAGCTTCGAAGACGCGCAAAGACCGCGACAGCAGATAAAGCTGTCGGCAAAGAAATCCAAGTTGGAAAAGCGCTCACCACGCAAGGAACGCAGTGCTTTACCCGAACCGGAACTGCCTGTTCCTCAAGCCGCATCCGTGGGAATACCGCAGCAGGCGCCATCCGCCCAGTTGCGAATCCGCACTTTCGAAAGTGAGATCGATCCGTTTGAAATGAGTCTGCTCGATAGTGGTCATATCGTGCTCTACAGAAAGGTGTGGCGAGACAACCAGCGATACATCCAAGGCGCGCTGATTGAACAGAGCAGCTTCCTCAGCGGTGTCATCGACACAGGCTTTCAGGAGACGACCCTGGCGCAGATGAGCGATCTGATCGCCGCCTACCGGGGTAACCTGCTGGCTGCATTTTCCGCCGCCGGGGGAGAGCGCTATCTGTCTGGCAGCCAGGCGATGCGCGGCGCCCTCCTCTACCAGACCCGGCTCACCTCGCCGCTCAACGACCTGGATCTGATATTCACTGTTCAGCACCTTCCCGCCGGCCCCGGGGGGAGTGTCATCGCCTGGATTGCCATCATCCTCTTTTTGCTGCTCACCGCCGGCTTTTATGCAATCTACCGCCTGGGATTGGGTCAGATCAATCTGCTCTCCCAACAGCAGGATTTTGTCTCCGCGGTCAGTCATGAACTGAAGACACCCCTTACCTCGATCCGCATGTATGGCGAAATGCTTCGTGAAGGCTGGGTGGTTGAAGAGAAAAAGCGCGAATACTACGACTATATACAGGATGAGAGCGAGCGCTTGACGCGGCTGATCAACAACGTCCTGCAGCTCGCCCGCATGACCCGAAACGACCTGCAGATTCAACTCAAACCGGTCGCTGCCGGCGAGCTGATCGATATCATAGGTTCAAAGATTGAATCGCAGGCCACAAGGGCCGGATTCGCGCTCAACCTGAACCCTGCGAGCGACTGCGAGACCCGCATCCTCCAGATCGATCCTGACTACTTCACGCAGATCATCATCAACCTGGTGGACAATGCCATCAAGTTCTCCGCCAAGGCGGAGAAAAAGGTGATAGATATCGCGTGCCATGTTGAACAGGATGCTACGCTTATCTTCAAGGTGCGCGACTACGGGCCGGGAATCGCGAAGGATCAGATGAAGAAGATATTCAAGCTGTTCTACAGGTCCGAAAACGAACTCACCCGCGAGACCGTGGGAACCGGAATAGGTTTGGCGCTGGTACATCAATTGACCACGGCGATGGACGGAAGTGTGGATGTGGTGAACACGACACCGGGGGTGGAGTTTCGCGTAGGCTTTCCATCTCAATAGCATGTTCATGCGCACAGCCAATGACCGCGCCATGCTGTTGCCGGTTTCAGTTGTTTTTTCATCCCCACGATTATTAAAACAGACGGATACCATACCTGATGGAATCGATGCATCGACTACTCGAAATCATGGCACGACTGCGTGACCCCGTTGAGGGCTGTCCATGGGACCTTGGCCAGACCTACAGCACAATTGTTCCCTATACTCTGGAGGAGGCATACGAAGTCGCGGACAGCATCCAGCGGGGAGAGATGGCAGAACTGCGTGACGAACTCGGTGACCTGCTGTTCCAGATCGTCTTTTACAGCCAGATCGCAAAGGAGGAGGGGCATTTCGATTTCAGCGATGTTGCAAGGGGCATCTGTGACAAGATGATCCGCCGTCATCCCCATGTCTTCTCGAATGCAGCCTACGAGGATGCACAGGCGTTACGCCATGCCTGGGAACAGCAAAAGGCGGAGGAACGGACTCAACGCAAACAGGCCTCGGATCAGACAAGCCATATGGACGGTGTAGCCCATGCCCTGCCTGCACTGATCCGTGCGGAGAAGTTGCAAAAACGGGCAGCACGGACAGGATTCGATTGGCCGGATATCAAGGGCGCCCTGAACAAGGTGAGTGAGGAGTTTGACGAAGTCCGCGATGAAATTGACGGTGCGGACAAGCATCGCCTGGAAGACGAGATCGGCGACCTGCTGTTTTCCGTGGTCAATGTCGCACGACTGCTGGGTCTGGATGCGGAACAGTCGTTAAGTCGCGCCAACCGCAAATTCGAAAGGCGATTCCGCACCATGGAGCAGACGCTCGCTGAAGAGGGCATCACCGACATGAAGGAACTTTCTTTGGAAAAACTGGATGCCGTATGGGAGAGGATCAAACACACTGAGTAAGACAGTATCGCGCACATCGGTTAACCAGATGAGTTACCCTTGGCTATGAAACAGAGCAAGCGGCGGGGTTTTCGCCTCTTCATCAGCTCGACATTCGAAGACTTCAGCGCCGAACGTGACGCACTCCACAATGGGGTCTGTGACGCCAATGGAGAGCTCATACTGGAGAGCCCGTTTGCAACGCTCCGCCGCAAATGCCTAGGGGCGGAAACCACCTTTCATGTCGTCGATCTGCGCTGGGGCATAAGCGCCTCGGCCTCAACTTCATACACCACGATGCAACGCTGCCTGGACGAGGTGGAGCGGGCCTGCAGCTACCCCTCCCCAAATATGCTGGCGCTGATTGGCGACCGCTACGGATGGCGACCGCTGCCTGAGACGATAACTGTAGACGAGTTCGAGCAGATACGGACCGCATTGCCGGACAGGGATCTGCAACACCTGCTGGAGCGATGGTATGAACTGGAGACAAACAGTGTCCCTGCCACCTACCGCGTCCGGGATGCGGCATCGAGACCGCCGCAGGCAAGCGAAAGGATACTTCAGGGAGCACTGGCGAAACTCAGCGAGACACTGCCGCTGACGACACCTGCCCACTACCGCGTCTCGGCAACTGAGCGTGAAATCGAGATAGGCTTGAACGGCCGCCAGGCAGGCAAGGAGAGTGAGTCGTTGCTGGTCTATTTGCGGACAATAAGGGGGTTGGGCTCGGCCGGCGAATCATTACGATATCGCGATCTATTGCCCAATGGCGATATCGACAGGCAAGCCGCTGAACAGGTTGAGTCACTCAAACGCAAACTGAACAAGGACCCGCGTGCCAGCTGTCGACACTATACCCTGTCCTGGTCGGACAAGGGGCTCACGGATCATCAGCGCTATCTCATCGACTTCTGCCGGGCGGTGCAGACAGACCTCGAACTCCGCGTGCAACAGGCATTGACGCACCAGGAGTTGGACCTTGACACCGCCCATGAGAGCTTTGCGAACAGTCACAGACGCCACTTCATGGGGCGCGCCAGTGAACAGGCGGCGATCCGGGATTATCTGACCAAGGAAGCTGCTGCTCCTTTGCTTGTTTCCGGCCCCGCCGGTACAGGCAAAACCGCCCTCCTGGCTTGGGCTGCGGAGTCGGCAGCGGCGGCTGGTGCCAGGATCACGCAACGTTACATCGGCATAACCCCGAATACCAGTAGCGGCGCACAACTTGCCGCTGACATCAGCGCGACGACAACAGATGCCCTTTCAGCCGCGCAACAGTTGGCAGCGTTGCGAAGGCATCTGACAGAAAGCGCGGACAGGCCTTATGTATTACTGCTCGATGGGCTGGACCTGCTGCCCGCCGACGATCGTTTGGCGACTATGGGTTGGTTACCCGATCCCTGGCCCGGACATTTGCGCATCATAGCCTCAACCCGCGACATGGATCAGCTCAGACAGATTCTCGAAACGCAACCCACAACCCGCAACCTGCAGCTCGGCCCCCTCCACGACAAGGCGGCCCTGCAGCTGTTCGACACACTGCTCAGCAGTGCCGGTCGCAGCCTCACGCCGCAACAGACGACCGAGATCAGGCGTTCGATCTCGAAGTGCGCACGACCGCTTTTCATTCGCTTGCTTGCAGACCTGGCCGCCACCTGGTCATCTCGCGACCGGCCACAAATCGATGCCCGGGATATAGCCTCGCTGATTGAATATCTCTTCAATCACCTCTCATCCGAGGTCAAGCATGGCTCGGTATTGGTGACCTACGCACTTGGTTACCTGGCGGCTTCCCGCTATGGCATGAGCGACGACGAACTGCTCGCTGTTCTTTCAGAGAACGACAAGGTCATGTCCTCATTTCGTCAACGCCATCCCGATTCGCCGCAGATCGGGCACCTTCCCTATATCATATGGGCCGGGCTGCACGCCGATCTCTCCCCCTATCTATCCCTGCGTCACACCACCGGCGCCGACGTGCTCGACTTTTATCATCGGGAACTTGACCTTGCGGCTCGCGCCCGCCTTGAATCGGAGATGCCCTGGTCCCAGGCCCAGCTCGCACTCGCCAAGCTGTTCCGCATGCGGGGCAGCGATCTCGAACAGCACTGGAATCCGCATGCAACCCGCGAGGCGCTGGAGTCGGGCTACCACCTGCTGCAAGCCGATGCGGGCGATGCCTTCGACGATTACATCCTGGATCCAGCCTATCTGCTTGCCGCTGTTCAGCACCAAGGTCACCGCCACCTGGCGGGGCGCTCAACGCCATTGCATAACCCGGCAGGCGGCTTGACCGGTTTGTTGGAAATGCGCGCTGCGCAGAGTCCACTCGCGGCAAGCATACTGCAGTCGGTATTGAGAAGCAGCGATCTGCTCACCATCTGTCCGTCCCACCTGGCACAGGAGATCGCCAATGAAGGGATCGCCCTGCGGAGTCCATCGCATTGCAAAGGCTCACGACTCATCCGCCTAGAACCAGGCAGATCGCCACCGCGGGATCACAGCGCACGGATCACTGCACTGGCCGTAGCAGAGGACGGTACATTGATCGCCGCCGGCGATGCCGACGGACGTGTTTCACTGCGCAGATCCAGCGGCGAGCTGCTTTGGTGCCGCGCAGGCCACGACAAATGGATCACCAGCGTCGCCCTGTCGCCAAACGCGGAGCTGGTCGCTTCCGCGGGCGACGACGGTTCAGCCTATATCTGGCATGGCTCAGGCGCGGGGATTGAGCCGATAGGCTTCCCCACACAGGGAACTCGGCTGCGCCAGGCAAGCGCACTCACCTTTCTCAATGAACGTACACTGATCGTACTCTGGGGCGGCCACTTCTATCGGGTCAATATCGATACCCTGCGCGCCGAGCTATTGCCTGGAGAGGGATCAAATATCGGCTTTGGCGTGGCGCATGCGGATGCGCTCGAAAAGCTCGATTTCGGCCCCCGGGGCACGGCCTGGGCGGAAGCCATGGAGAACAGCATGGACCTGCCGGCCAAGCTCCTTGTGGTCGATCCCGGGAGTGGCCAGTCTAGCGCGGAGGCTATATTGCCAGGCTCGCCCACAGCGATGGCATTGGGTAGCCGCCAATGCCTGGTATCCACCGCACTGGGCTTGCATCGCTACCGTCTGGAAGGCACTGACCGGCCAACACGGCTCGATATTGCGGCACCCATCATGCAGTCGCTTGCAGCCGATCCGTACAGCGATGCATTTGCAGGCTTGAGCATCGCGCAACCTCAGCTTCATCTAATCAGTGCCGAAGGCGTTCGCCGGAGCCTGACACCCCGCTGGCCAAGCCTGCGCCACGACGACCGGCCTCGACTCATCAAGCTGATGCCGGGCGCTGAACTGGCTGTCGTTGGCTGGTTGTCAGGAGAGATCCATCTGCTGAGCCTGCGGGACGGCACCCTGCAACAGCGCTGGACGCCGCAGCCGAGGATTGTGCAGGGGGCAATCACGCCGCATGGGGAGTGGGCCGTTGGGCTCTCCCCGCGCCCCGGCTCGTCGCAACCTGCGGAGCTGAACTGGATAGGGCGGGAAACGGCTCGGCCTGGCGATGCAAACCCACATGCCGACCGGCTTGTCGGCGCGACATCCACCGCAGAGGGCGAACTGGTTACCGCGGACCGCACAGGCAAGCTGGCAATCTGGGCAGAGGCGTCGCTCGTCTCAAGAATCGACCTGAAGATGGCATTGAGCGCAATCGGTGAGTGGCATGGCGGCAGTGGCATCGCGGTGACCACCCCACGCGGAGAGACACACCTTATCGGTCCTGCCTCCAGACGGATCGACTTCGGCAGCATGGGCTTCTCACGGCGCCTGCCCCTGCAGGCGATCGATGCCAGCGGGGACCCGCCGCTGGTCGTCTGCGGCATGATCAACGGCCTGGTCGGTCTCTGGCAGGACCAGCTCGAATGGTGGCGCCCCGATGAGGATGACTACGTGGACACAACCGAAATCTGCGCTGTCTGCCTGGTAGGCACGACGGCGTTTGCCGCCGGGAATAGCGATGGCCGGGTCCGTGTCTGGGACAGGGCAACCGGGCAGTTACGCTTCGATTGGGATCCGCACCGGGGTGCGGTCATCGATCTCGTAGCGCTCGACAATGGCGAGCGTATTCTCAGTGCCGCCGCCGATGGCACGCTCTTCGTGTTGGACGCCACCAGCGGTAGGGTGATCTGTGGCACATTCATCCACGACGGCGTAGCATGTGTACGCGAGACAAAGGACGGCAATCTTACCCTACTGAGCCAGGCCGGTCGGCTGCTCAGGTTCATCCTCGAGGAGGAGGCGCCATGAGTTCATTCAAAGATTGGAAATTACCAGACGGATCCGATCCTGAGGTTTCCAGCGACTGGTCATTTCTCTTTCCCCGTCGGCTTACCCAAAGCACCGAAGACGACATCATAGACAAGCTGAATAGCGGCGTAGTGGGAACCCAGACGGGTGCCAGCGCGCTTATCACCCTGTTTGTCGATGCCGTAGAGCACCGTCAGGATGCTCCTCTGTATCTGGCTCTCGCCAACAAGGCCGCAATCTGTGTGCATCTGTCCGAAGACCAGAGCAGCGATGCAGACGGATTGCTCGACATGCTGCGGAAGGAAGGTGCTCAACTCTACTTCCAGGCGTATACAGCGGGCGCCTGTCCGATCCTCAGAACCGTTCTCCTGATGCGCGACCATAGTGAGGGATTCCTGAGTTTCGAATCCCCTCTGCTGCTCACCATCGGTGATGTACAGACCTTCTGCGATACGGTGCTCGGTACCGAGCGTATTCAGCTACACATCATGTTCTCTACTACGGATAAACTGATTGCCATCGAGTGCCTGGCGCACGGTATCCGGCGTCTGCTTGGAGGTGCCCTCGACGCAATCCGCCAAAGCTATACGGATTGGGGCGACCCGGAGGCGGCGATGGAATCGGTGGCACGTATGGAGCAGGAGTTTCCACAGGTCACCTCTGGCCTGGACCCGGCAGAGGCTGTGCGGCTCGAATTCAACGACTGGGTTGAGCCTCAGATCGAAATATCGCGTACGTTCAACTGACCGGTACCTGGCCAACAGCATCAGCGCCCATTGCCAGGCCCAACACCAGGTTAATGCACTAATCACGATAACTATAAGCCGTTAGGTTAAATGCACTGCAATGGACCGATTTGCTAGGATCCAAGCAAACAGTAGTGAGCGATATAAAGCACCTTATTGAGTTCTTTCATCATAGGATTCCCGAATGCACGACTAGCACTATCGGGAGTATCCACCAGTGTTTGCGTATAAGTTCAGAAACAAGACGTTTTGACGGAACTTCCAATAATGACATTGCTTTAGATTGCAAATAAACTAATGCCATTAGTACAATTACAACCGGACGAAAAATGATTGTACCTATTATGAGGGCTCGTACTTCGCGCCTAATTCTACAATTCTTTTATACACAACTTCCATTTCCTGCTCAGTCAGGGTGAGTTTTGCAGCAATGTAGAACAGCATGTGGAAATTCATTTTTCTTGGGCTTTGGCCGCCAGTGTACTTGCGCCATTGTTGGCCACCTGCAACCCCAACAAAATCCGCCATTTCAGACTGAGTTAACCCTAACTCATCTTTTAGTTTCCGTAGATTGTCTACCGAGGGAGCTTCGTAGTTCTTCATTAGTTGTTACAGTCGAGTGAGTCTGCCTAGTTAGAAGTCTTTGTTCATTATGTTACGGATTCTGGCTTTCACTGAAGCAGGCTCATCCCTTAGTGCCATTTCAAAATACCGCCTTACCTCTTCGGTATACTCTGGATACTGCCTGGATAGTTCGTGAAACCCATTATATGACCAAGCCCTTATAAATTTATTCGAATCCGTCATTGAAGCCCTGAGGAATGCCTCCACACTCGCTTTTTCATCTTTATCTATTGGCATATAGGAAATGCTTTGAAGAACATGCAACTTAGACTCCCAATCTTCCAGTGAATGAAGTGTACTGTATACACTTTTTATATGCCCAACCTTCAGCTGATTACCAGATTCCAACCATCTTTTTAGTAACCATGTAGCTCCCTTCTGATAAGAGACCTCATTAATTAATGTAAGAATTGTATCTATAAATTCAGGATTATTATGGTAGTTTTTATACACCGCCCTAATAATCTCGACGGATTTACCATCCCATTCTTTTATTTGCTGTTCAATGCTCATAGGTCTCTGGCATTTAAACATCCAAGCTCAGGTGAAGCAAACAGCGAAGTGAGGTACGAGTATTGATTTTTGACCGCCGCCGAAGCCCATTGTTGGCTTTAGAGTTGCCATAAATCCACAAATGCCCTTACAACCGATCAACGCAGGCGATTCAAGTCCTTTTGTTGACCCTCTATCCTTTACGAACAACCACCCTGTTGCGGCCATTATTCTTGGCCTCATATAGGTTTTTGTCGCCGACCTTCATCCACTGCTTCCAGTCGCTAACTGAACTTAGGCCAGCCACGCCAATACTGACCGTTACAGTACGACCGGGTATTAAAGAAAGATTT
>JBFNJI010000004.1:0-123330 GCA_040793985.1 Candidatus Thiodiazotropha sp.
CTCATTCCAAGGCATCTGGGTACTCCCCAAATGCTTAAATGTGTAAACCATGTCTCCGGAATAATCTGTAAGCTATGTGTCGATAAGCTCAAATAACGAAGCCCGGACCTAGGTGTCCGGGTTTTTCGTTTCTACGATGGAGATTCGAACCTACGACTTCAAACAGGCCAAGTTCGATAGCCGAGTAATCCTACATAGTGTCGGTCCACTGTTTTGAGTTCAGCATGGACATACATGGGGGGGCACAGCCATCACATAGATCACAGTAGGGTGGGGATGGGCTAATCTGAACCGATATCTCACAAGTCTTCAGATTGCCCGGGTGTAGTATACTTGCGCCAAGGAAGCTAGAAAAAGACCTTCAGAGTGTCTGGCAACAGAACAATTCTGGCCAGGTGATAAGCGTGTGGATAAGTCGGTAAGCTCGATCACAAGACCTGCGGTCACGACCTTCATTGCAGTTGTGTCGTTGGTCTTTTCTATTGCTGTTAACGCAGCTCAGTATCCGGATACATTGCCTCAATTAGAATTGACGGCCGTTGAGCGTGCATGGCTGGATGCTCATCCGCTAGTGGATATCGGGGTGGATGGTGGTTGGCCGCCCATCGATTTTATGACAGCTGGCGAGCATCGGGGAATTGCGGCTGACTACTTGAAATTGATTGAAAAACGCCTTGGAGTTCACTTCAAAGTACATCCCGGACCCACGTTTAAGGATATGCTGCGGAAGGTGCGCAGTGGCGAATTGCCCTTGGCTGCCTCGGTCGTGAAAAATCAAGAGCGTGAGCAGGATCTCTATTTTACGGAGCCCTTTTTACATACTCACAAGACTATAGTCACGCGCTCTAAACGTGACGATATCTCTGATATCAGATCCCTAAAAGGAAAAGTCGTAGCTGTTGAGGACGGGTTTTCGACCATGCGTCAGCTGCAGCAATTACATCCTGAAATAAAGCTGCTACCAGTATCCACTACCAGTGAAGCGTTGCGTGCCGTCTCTTGGAAGCAAGCTGACGCCTATGTTGGAACTCGGGCGGTAGCACAGTGGGTGATCCAACAGGAGCAACTGGTCAACCTTCATTTCAGTGGCGACGCGGGTATAGGTTCATCCGATCAACGCTTTGCCATTCACCGCGACGAATCTCTGGCCCCATTGGCTTCAGCAATGGTCAAGGCATTGCAATCAGTCTCACCAAAAGAGCGTCAGGCAATTCTCAATCGCTGGATCAAGATACCGGACTCGTCATTACTCGATGACACATCAGTAAAACTCAGTCCTGAACAGAGAAACTGGCTAAAACAACTTGGTCCGGTGCGTATCGGTATCGATACAGCTTGGGAGCCGATAGAGTTTGTCGACGAAAGCGGTGAGTACCAGGGCTTGTCTTCAGAGTATGTAAGCTATTTCTCCAGAGTCTTAGACCTTGAAACGGAAGTGCAAACTACTCTGACATGGTCAGAAGTCATGCAAGCGGCAAAAAATGGCCAACTTGACCTTTTGCCGGCCTTGGTGAATACCCCAAGGAGACGTGAATACCTGAATTTCACCCAGCCATATCTGGACTTTCCACTTGTGATCTTCGTGGGCGAAAAGCACCCTTTCGTGAATGGACTGGATGACTTCAATGGTCGACGTGTAGGTATGGTAAAAGGATACGTTGCTGAAGAGTATCTCAAGCGAGATTATCCGGATATTAAGTTGGTGCCAGTCACCAGTGCTTTAGCTGGCCTGGAGAGGCTGTCAGTCAATGAGATTGATGGCTATGTAGGAAACTTGACGGTGGGCAGTCATCTTATCAGGAAAAATGGTCTCACTAATATAAAAGTTGGCGCGCCTACTCCCTACCAATACGAATTGTCAATTGGTGTGCGCAAGGATTGGCCGATGCTTGTTGAAATCCTTGATCAGGTTATTCAGGGTATGCCTGAGAAGCAAAAAAACGAGATTAAACAACAGTGGATGTCTTTTCGTTACGACATAGCCGTTGATTACACTATTATCTGGCGCGTGATTTGGGTATCGCTGTTTGTGATATTACTGTTCGGGCTATGGCTGTTGCAGTTGCGTAGAAAGCACGATTTGGCGAAAAGGAATGAAGCTCAACTTAACTTGATTATAAATACTGTACCGGTTGCGATCGTAGTAAGTGATACACAGGGCGTTATCCAGTTGTCCAATGAACAGTCACTTCGAGAGATCGAGTCTGACGGTGCGACTATCGTCGGTATGAATATGGCCGGTTTTTATGCGGTGCCTTCTGATCGCGAACGTGTCTTGGCCGTCTTGAAAACAAAAAAATCAGTATCAAATATGCGTATAGGTATAAGAACGCTGAAGGGAAACCTGATTGAAGGCTTGCTCTCTGTCATTCCAATTCGCATGCATGATCAGAAAATGAATCTGGGCGTTCTTGTCAATTTAACCGAACGGATACGTGTCGAAAATGAGATAAAAAAAGCCATGGAGCTGCAACAGCAGGCGAATCGCTTTAAAAGTGATTTCCTGGCTAATATGAGCCATGAAATTCGTACACCGATGAATGCGATTATCGGTATGACCTACTTGGCGCTGGATACCGACTTAACAGATAAACAATTCGATTATCTGAGCAAAATAAAACTCTCGGCCATTAACCTGCTAGGCATCATAAATGACATACTCGACTTCTCAAAAATAGAGGCAGGTAAGCTCCTGGTCGAGCATAGTGAGTTTGAACTGGATTCAATTCTGGAGAATTTATCGAGCTTGATCTCTATTAAATCTGAGCAAAAAGGTATTGAGTTAATATTCAGGCTGGATGACAGGATCCCGAAAAAACTATTGGGCGATCCGTTACGAATAGGTCAGGTTTTACTGAATCTTGCGCAGAACGCGATAAAGTTTACCGTTGAGGGTGAGATCCTTATTTCTGTAGAGCTTGTAGATTACTCGGAGTCTGGTGTTCAGGTACGGTTTTCGGTCAAGGATACTGGTATAGGGATTGAATCGGAAAAAGTTAATCACCTGTTTGAGGCATTTGTACAGGCAGATGCATCTACTACCCGCCGTCACGGAGGTACTGGTCTGGGTTTGAGTATCAGTAACAACCTAGTCCAACTTATGGGTGGTGATATGAGCGTACAAAGCGAACCTGACAAGGGCAGCCTGTTTAGCTTCACAATTCCATTGGGGGTTGTTGAGGGGCAGACGAAGGGTGAGTTTGTCTGCGAGGACTCTCTGCGCGAGATGAAAGTGTTAGTGGTCGAAGATAACGACACGGCACGGCAGGTAATGTGCGAGACGCTCGAGTCTTTCTCCTTTCAGGTAACGGCAGTCTCTTCAGCCAACGAGGCCTTCACGGCTCTACATACTGATTCGGATTATCGATTGATTCTGATGGACTGGCGTATGCCGCAGGTAGACGGTCTAGAGGCGGCAGAGCATATCCGTACAACTATTGATAGTTCTAAAAGTATACCGATCATTATGGTTACGGGATACGATCATCAAGAACTCGTCGCACAGACAGAAATACGAGGCCTCGAGGGTGTGCTGATCAAGCCGATCAGCCCATCGACCCTGTTTGATTCAATAAACGCAGTTGTTTTAGGTCAACACAAGAAACTCCCAAAACGCCACTTTAAGGCTCGTCGATTCAAAGGGCAGGTGCTGTTGGTGGAAGATAATCCGATCAATCAGCAGGTTGCGCGTGAGCTATTGGAAAAGCTCGGATTGCTGGTCGTGACGGTCAGTAGTGGGGAACAGGCAATTGAAAAAATAAAAGAAAACGATTTCGACCTGGTATTCATGGATTTACAGATGCCTGGAATCGACGGATTGGAGGCCACGCGACGGGTACGAAGTGAAGTCAAGAATACATACGTGCGTATTATTGCGATGACAGCGCACGCCATGCGTGGAGACCGGGAGCGGTGCCTGGCCGCCGGCATGGATGACTACCTGTCAAAACCGATTGATCCAGAAAAGCTATCGAGAATGTTATTGGCATGGCTACCTGTGGATGATCGACCCATAGCCGATGTGCAATCAGTTCCTATTCAAACTCCATCCTCCAATTTACCTTCGCGTGTCGAGGGTATCGATATAAAATGGGGTGTTAAGAGAGTAGGTGGAAACGAACGGCTTTACTTTAAACTCTTGCTAGAGTTTCAACAAAGATATTATGACAGCGCAAGCCAAGTGGCAGAATTGATTCGTTCAAACGAGGAGGACACTCTAAAGCGTTTATTACACACTTTGCAAGGTGTGTCAGGCAGTATTGGAGCCAAAGTGTTGCAGAAATCATCACGCAAGCTTTTAGAGGCACTGCTGCAATCGCACAATGAGCGAGAGATAGCCAATCTGTATGAATTATTTGCTCAGCAGGCTAAAATCGTATTTGACAGCATTGAGCAACTTCAGAATACCGCTCAGGACAATAAATTTAATTCCGACGAGAATACAAAACAAAGTACATCTGAAATTAATCAATTGATTGAACAAGTTAGCATTGCGCTTAGTCAAGGTGATGTCTCATCGGGGCAGTTGCTGCAAAAGCTGGGGCCGCTGATCCTAGCTCAGGAGCCAGGTTTGACTGGTCTGGTTTCAGAACTGCAAAGTCATGTTGAAAATTACGACTTTGAACATGCTGTACATACATTACAAGCTCTCAGGGAACAGTTGGAGGCAGGATAAAATGACGACAATTAACGAGCACAAATCGCGCATTCTGGTCGTCGATGATGAGAAATTCTATATTGACGTTCTTGTTGACATATTGAAGCAGTTGTATCATGTGGTCGTCGCAAAAAATGGAGAAATGGCACTGCAAAGAGCACTGCAGGATGAATCTCCTCCAGACTTGATTTTACTTGATGTGCTCATGCCGGGCATAGATGGTTACGAAGTATGTAATAAGCTCAAGCAAAATCCACTAACTCGCGATATCCCTGTTATTTTTCTCACAGTCAAGAGTGAGGTGAGTGATGAGCTGCGCGGATTTTCACTGGGAGCCGTTGACTACATCACTAAACCTATCAGTCCGCCAATAGTTCAGAGCCGCGTCGCAAATCACCTTGAGTTGGCGAGGGGTAAAAAGATCTTAAGCGACGAAAAAAGCCTCCTAGAACAGCGGGTACTAGAGCGAACCGAGGAAATCAGGCGAACCCAGGATGTGGCAATACGTTGTATGGCTTCGCTAGCGGAAACACGGGACAATGAGACTGGAAACCATATTAAGCGCACCCAGCAATATATTCGCCTGCTTTGTGAAAAATTGAAATCTCATCCTGATTACCAGGAGTATCTTAGTGAAGATGCTATCGACAGGCTGTTCCGCTCAGCACCTCTACACGATATTGGTAAAGTCGGTATACCAGATTACATTCTAATGAAGCCAGGTAAGTTGAGTGAAGAAGAGTGGGCGATTATGCGTACACATTCACAGCTTGGGTATGACGCCTTGTTGAGCGCGGAGAGCGATTTTGGTACCACAGAATTTCTTGCTATGGCGAAGGAGATCACCTTGTCACATCATGAAAAGTGGGATGGTAGCGGCTATCCCCAGAAGTTAAAGGGGAATCAAATTCCCATTTCAGGGAGGCTCATGGCACTTGCTGATGTATATGATGCACTAGTAAATAAGCGTGTTTATAAAGACGCATATAGCCATGAAACAGCAGTCGATATTATCTCGGAGGCATCTGGCAGCCACTTTGATCCGGTCATTGTCGATGTGTTTAAAGAACTTAAAAGTGAGTTCAACCGGATAGCAATCAAGTTTTCTGACCACTAAGTTTTATAATCCGGGTAATCAAGACCACCTTCTTCGAGCACCTAATCGTCGCCGTGCCCTGAGAGAAATGGACAGGTAGTACATATCGTAGTCTCAGTCTGCATTCGAATAAAAAATATAAAGATCAAATCCCGAAGAAGAATAACCGGTCCATCAATAACGACTGCCATCACTGAATGGTGAAGGAACCACCGTAGAAGTACTAATTGGCAAGGTGGTTATGATAGACTGCTTTCAACTCCGGTGGCCAGGATGCAAATCGTTCTCAGTGCCTCTGATGCGCATGTACGAGAGGAGATTCGCAAATCCGCAACAGACTTATTTCAAGCATATCATCGAGCGGTATTATCCGGAGTTCGGGGTGTGTTGGCCATACGGGGCAGGACCTTGCCACTGCATGCGCAACAGTAATTTGCCGAATACCTCACATGTGGCCGGTAGGGGCACGAATTCCTGCGACTGCAATGCAGCGCAGGAATTGACGGAGCTGATGCATACGATCAGTCTTCGGGTTGCCGGGTATTCGGAAGGGACCGATTCTCAATCACACTCAAACTTACAGGGCTTACCGTTGACGCCACATTCGGCTCGCATCACCAGCAGAGAATTATTCACACCGGGTACACGACATACGCGGCGGGTACGCATGGTAAGCTTTGCCCCGCTATCATAGCTGCATGTCACTTTATACAGGCCGTTTTTCTGCGAGACCGAGACACTGGAGGTTTGGCCTTTTTTGATCTCAGCCGGAGGTACTGCGCAGTTTACATAGCCCATGAACGCTTTGTCTGCAGACTCCCACATCGTATTGTACTTGCGCCGTTTAAATTCTGCGTAGCTATCACACAGTTCAGTCGGTTTTTTTGCATTGGGATCGCGCTCAAAGCCACAAGTGATCTTGAACATGCGTTTCATCTCTTCTTCTGCAGGGCAGTCGAGAAGCTGCTGGGCCTGAGAGATATCAGGACAGTGAAGTGTATTGCCGGCCATGACCGAGCCGGAAAAAAGAACTGCAATGATACAAATCAATAAGATAAAAGCGTAACCTTTCATTTGTGACTCCGTAGATACTGATCGGAAATATGCAGGAAAAGTAGTCGGATTCTGATCTTCAATCATCTCTGGTGAGAATTATGATGTGCAGTTGAGAAGATGGCAAAGACATAAATCAAATTGGGTAGAATTTTCACTTAGAGTAAACAGAAAAACAACTGACATTGAGTCCATCAATGGCTCACGGTTTGTGTGAATAATATTCACGAAATATTTCCCAAACTAAATCCTATCCGGATATTCCCGCATGATTGATTCATGGATCGACATATCCCACAGAATTCCTGAAGCCCGCGTCTGACGATCAATCGTCACATAACAATAAAAAAGGGTACGGCAGCTGCCGTACCCTTGGGTAACGATAAGTGATTGTTTAGCCTGTCCGCTTATTTGGCGGCTACTTTCTTCGCATCGTGCTCAGCGCGCATATGTTTGGCTTCTTCGAGGATGGTATTGACGGCCGTTTTCAGCGGGGCCCAACCATACCAGTGCATGTAGTCGTTGCTGGCGTGAAAAGCACCCTGGAAGGTCCGTTGGCGATACTCCAGCATGATCAGGTAGAGTTCCTGTTCAATACTGGTCTTCGCTTCATAGTATTGCAGTAGATCCGGTGCATATTTCCAACCTTCCGGTTTCTCCAGAATGCCATCCTTGTAGAGCGCCTGTACGGCCGAAATCGCTTTGGCAAACTCGTGGTCAGCTGCCTTGATGATTTCATCAGAGGCCTTGAAATGCTCATCAACGAATCCCTTGGCATGGCACTTGTTGCAAGTCGTCTTCATTTTTGTACGCTCAGCATTAAATGCCTCGGGGCCACGTGCTGTCTCACCCTGGACCACGATCTCGATAAAGCGCTCTGTGGGCTGCAGTGACGCATCAAGAATACCAGCGGCCTGGAGAATCAGTGCCCGATCAAAGGTCCATTGTGGGTCGTCATCCACATCCATATAGTGACCCGAGGGTAACAGTGCAGCCAGTTTCGTCAGCGGATCTTTGAGAGAAGGTGCAACATCGATCAATGCCAACACGTTCTCCTTGGTGGGGATGCGCAGACCCAGGAAACCCCATGCGGTACGGACTTCATGATCACCTTCACTCAGATGACAGGTCTGACAGGTGGGGGCTCGACCGTCTTCGTTCACATGCCCTTCGATCTGCCACACGATACCGTGCTTGGCGGAGGTGTACATCTCCCACTGCGGATGATCGAAGCCCATGTGACAATTGGAACAGGCGCGGGGATCCATGGCTTCCGATGCTTTGAAACTGTGACGGGTATGGCAGGCATCGCATTGTGCATTGCCGTAGCGATAGGTTGCCGCCTCTTTACCGCCGTCGCTTTTCACCTCACCCAAATTGCCTTGAGATGCCGCGATCAGGCCTTTCTCACCGATTTTATGACATCCGGAACAACCACGGTATCCTTGCTGGGTGATAGATCCAGGCTGACCATGCCATGCAATTTGAGATTTCATTGCCAGCCAGGCCAGGTTGTGCTTGCCTGCTTTATGCTGACGTGCCTGCTTTTTGTGGCACTCACCACAGACTTCGGGCGTGGGCATCTCTGACTTTTCAATGTCGTCCATGGTATTGTGTTCCGTACCATGGCAGTCGTGACAGCGAACCTCATCTTCAGCCTTCTTGGTATTCGCGTGAGGGCCTTCCATATGCTGTTTAACGATTCCCGGATTGACATTGATATGGCAGCCGACACAGTCTGCTTGTGCTTTCTGGTCTTCATCGAACGTCTTTTTCGCTGAATCGGCCGCAAACGTAAGACTGCTCAATCCAAAGAAAAGCAGAGCGGTAATCAAAGAGGGCAATAGAAGTCGATGGCGTCTCATCACCTTTCCTCCAGTTATGAATGACTATTGCTTTTATTGGAACTAGCCAAAAACTGCTAGGATCAGTTCCCTGGTCCTAAGAGGAGTGAAACTGCTGACAACCTCTCAAGTCGCGTCAAGCAAGTAATTTCTTATTCCGGGTGAATTAAGCAATCACCTTAAGGATCGCTTAATTACCTACAAATAAGAAGGTATTGGTGGAGAATGACATTGACATAAGTCAAATGATTAAAAATATTCTGCTGTACAGCTTCTTCAGGCTAAGCCCGGATGCGCCTTGTTGCCTGAGTGTCGATCGCCCACTGTTGAGCCAATTCAGGCAACATTTCGTCGATTGTGCGCACAATCGCTTCAGGTTACTGCTGATTCATCGCATCGGCGTGAGGCGAAGCGATTTGGTCAAAATTCTTGTCGAAACACGCGCCGGAAGCAGAATTAAATTCACCTGAGAGTATGGCACGGGATCAAGATTTGCGTACCGATGCGGATAGCGCCGTCCACGGCGCCAACGGACTGTTTCGCCATTCTTTCGCGCATCGACCCTGGTTGGCCGCGACGATGACGGGAGCGTAGTTTTTCCGTGAGCGCACCCGTTAGCCTTGCGCATAGGCAACGAAGTCGTCGGCCGGCTTGATCCGTCCACTCAGTACCTCTGGATTGATCGGTGACTGGGCTGCAGAGGAGAGAGGGACGATTCGTCCGGATGGGCCAAACAGGTGGGTAAAAAACGCTGAGTCGGCAGGTAGGGTGGGATGGTGTTCACCGCGAATCGTGCATCTAATCCGTCCGGTGTATTGGGGTCGGAGAGCATGAAGGCGCCTGCGCTGTTGATCGGTGCGTCAAGGTTTTTGTGCCGTTGCGCGACTGCCTCCGCCGTTTTCCTGCCGGTCAAGCCGGAGGGCAGCTTGGGGATGCGTGCCGCGCGCGTGGCCATCAAGAATTACAGTGAACCAGAAAGCGTCCCTTTGTGTGCATGAAGTGGGCACGCTGGCCCGGTCTGTGTAAACTGCGAAGATGCTAAGAATAATCAACATGCGTAGAGGTTGAGATGAATACACAGTTTTGGAATGTTGCAAAATTCTTTATTACCGGCCTGGCCTTGATCGTCTGCATCGATCAATCCTATGCAGCCTGCACTCGCAGTGATGTGGAATACTATTTGAGTAAAGGATTCTCGACCGATCAGGTTACGGCAATCTGTACTTCGACACCGACTCCTGGCAGCAACGAGACACCAGGCAATCAAGCCGAAATGGCACCGCCCGCGGAGAGAAAAGCTAGAGAGGAAGCACGGCAACAGCCGCAGCAGGCGCAAATGCGAAAAACGGAAGGTAGAACTGCTCAAGATATCGAAGAGTTTCTTCGAGTCGCGATTAAGGGACGTGATATCCATCTGACCCGGGATTCACTGCACTATACAAGAGAAGTGTGCGTTCAGATTGGTGAGGAGGATCTGTACGGATTCGCACCAAAAGCATGCCAGGATGTTAAGTTTGTTATTGGGCGAAAAGGTCTCGAAGTACTGAAAACAGGTAAGAAATATCTCCTATACGGAGTTGGCGAGGCAATCGTAAAAGGTAAGATCCAGCGGGAGATTGTCGGTCAGCTCAAAGATCGGAAGCCGCGTCAACGCAAATTGATTCGCAAAAAAATGGAAAAGGGTGATCAGACCGCCATTCCAATAAGGGATGACATTTCACTTGAACGTGTTGAGATTGTGTTAAAGGAGCTTTCGAGCTGAGTAAAAAATGAACGAGGCTGGCGGGATGAACCGTCAGCCTCGTTCTACCCTCGGAGTCTAAACTACTATTTTCAGGTTAACTGCCACTAAAACTAAACTTGTGCCGTGCACCGATGGCAAACACGGAAGGATCCTTGTCCGTTCCGCCCGAAGGCTCGATGCTCGCTGAGCTGTAAGTTGCATAGATTTGAGTATTCTCTGTGATGGTATGGAATACACCACCCATAAAGCCTGTGCCTTCCGCAGGGCCGTCATCCACTGAGCCGACGGATCCAATCAGCTCGGTCGTGGAGGATACCTTGTATCGGCCAACGAGGTAGAGATAACCGACATCCTCGACTGTTGCACTGAGATCGACCGATTCATAGGAGAGAGCGACACTCCAGCCGTCGCCCTTGTATCCACCATACACACGTACGGCATCACCATCAGCAACTACATTGGGAACGGTGCCGACATCGCCATTTGATGCGAACTGCACCCCAACGTTGAAGTTGTCCGCCTTCCATTGACCGCCAAAATTGTATCCGTGCTCATCCTCGTTGCTGTCGTCGATGTAGACACCCGCGTTCACTGTGAAATTACCACCCAAAGCCGGACTGGTATATTGCAGGGCATTATCGGTAAAACCGTTGGTGGCGGGTGACAGGCCGTAGGTAGCACCGCCGAAGGCTACGCTGCCGCCGGCATTGACATGTGAGAGATTATAAAAGGGGTCCATGGCAAAACCGGGGAATTTGTAGGCATTGGTCATGCGCCCATAGGCGATCTTACCAAAGCCGCCACTCAGTCCGCCGAAATAGAAACGCTGCCTGAATGCGCGTCCGGATCCGTCGGCATCAGACGGTGCGCCGGTCTGCAAGTGATAGAAGGCCTTGATGGTATCGCCGAATGAACCTTTGATACCAAGCAATGAGACGTTATCCTCTCCACTCAGGCCGTCCTGACCCCCGGCTGTATCTTGATCGACGCTGTTGATCGAGTAACTCAAGGTTCCATATACGGTGTTTCCTGCTGTTGCCACCATGGGTGTTGCGCAGACAGCTGCAACCGCTGTTGCAAGTATCAATTTCTTCATGGATTTCACTCCTCCGCTTTACAAGAAATTTGTTGTGTAAAAATTGCAACATCATGTTGCGTGAATACATTATGGGATAGGCTGAAGCGAAAATGCAACAAATTTCAATAGTGAGTATTAGCATTTACAATAATACTGGTATCTTTTTGTATTTAAGTTCTTTTTTTTACTAAAAATAATGTGACTGAATGTGGATTTGTTCTAAATAGTCAGCTAGTTGCATTTTCACAACAGAGTGTCGTTATCCCTAACTCGTAAGAGGTAGTTCTGATTAACAAATTAGTGATAGCTTGATAGAAAAAAATTAGTAGTGGTGGTTTTCGATGTCTCTGCACCGCCACGATGTCTAGCCGTTAAACGTCCAACAGATGAAATGACCGTTAGTTATGGTTACCCAACCGATATTGATATTGTCGTGTTGGGCATGCCGTTGACGGTATTGCTCGTGATTCTGAACCTCTATACCCAGTGGCCATTAGATTTGTGAGATTGGTGCAAATTTTTCGCATCTTTAATTCGACACCAACTCCTCCTCGCCCCGATTTGCCAAGCCCAGTACTTACTTCTGTGGTACTCAGGTTGGTCTTGCGACAGACAAAACAGATTCAGCTGTTGTGGGCAACAGGAATTTTATGGTTGGCAAGCAGCCATCCGGCAGCGTGATTCAATATTTCTGTGATCCATGCCGATAACTATTTAGATGCATGGGAAAAAGAATTTGCCTATGAAGGCAGGGCGAGTGAATCCACTTAAGATTAGTACTGCATTAATGGGTTTTTGGAGAAGCTGTTATGTCAATCGATACACAAAATAACCGCCTGTTACTTGAGATCGATAAAGAGATCCGGGAAATAAATCGGAGTACGATCAATCCTCGTATACCACAATTGAACATAAAGGACTTGAAACCGGTGATGGCGATGGTTGCAAGGTCCAGAGCAGATTATTTGAATGAGTTGTTCGATCTGGCAAGTGTTTGCGGTGAAGATCCACCGTCTCCAGATCAGATAAGACACTTGCGTAATTTACGCTTGATGTACGATGAATTGGTGAGTGGGGCCCAAGCGCTGAGTACCGCGATTGAACGGGGATATCTGGATGTGGGGCGTGACTGAGGGTCTATCAGGTGTCCTTGAATGTGCCTGATGAGTCAAGTGTGAAGCAGTTCTGCATTGTTTTGCTTGATAAGCATAAATGACATTACGTATTCCTCTATCTGTGTGATATGGAATCACCGATTCTGGTTTCTGTCCCTGAAAAAAGAGGAGTAGCGCATGGCTCTGAATTAAATGGTCTTGGAGGGAGTCGGCAGGGATTTGATTAGGGGCTGTGTCAATAAATGAGGAGAAACAGTGCTATCGAATGTTTGGTGGCTTGATGCCCGATGCCTCGCAACTAGTTGTTTATGACTGAATCGTTAGGATTGTCAATTTCCGGATGTAGCCTCACAAAACCACCGCTGCGCATGAGCTCTTCTATTTCTGCCGCAGTCACGGGGCGACTGAAGAAATAGCCCTGCCCTCGTTGACAGCCGTTGCGTACCAGGCATTGCCACTGTTCGCGGTTTTCGATACCTTCGGCAAGTACGTACTTGTTTAAGTTTTTCGCCAATTCTATGGTGGTCAATACGATCTGTTCATCGTCTTGTTCAGTCGCAATCCCATCGACGAAGGATTTGTCGATTTTCAGCGTATCGACTGGCAGATTCTTCAGACGGCTGAGAGAGGAGTAACCGGTACCAAAGTCATCCAGGCTGAGTCCGATGCCGAGATCATGAAGACGTTGCAGCCGTTCTACAACAGCCGTGGATGCGTGAAGGGTTGCGCCTTCCGTAATTTCCAGGGCTAGCATCGACCCGGGGATTTGTGCATCATCCAGGGCCTGCCGCACAGTAAACTCCAGATCTTCACGCTGCAATTGCAGGGTCGACAGGTTAACGGCAATCCTTAGTTTCAGGTTCTTGGCATGCCAATCAGCCATCTGTTTGCAGGCGGTCATTAATGCCCAACGACCAATTGGAAGAATCAAGCCGCACTCTTCCGCTACGGGTATGAATTCCCCCGGAGAGACATCACCAAGACTGGAAGACTTCAACCTCAACAAGGCCTCAACCGCCAGAATTCTACCATCGTTTAGGTTGACGATGGGTTGATAGACCAAGCTGAATTCATCGTTGACCAGGGCTTGGTTGAGACCGGTTTGAAGCTTGTGGCGATACTCAATTCGTTGTGCAAGATCGCCAGCATACAGAGCATAGGTATCGCGGCCGTCGCCTTTTGCCGTATACATTGCGGCATCCGCGTTTTTCATTAATTCCACTCTGTTTTTGGCGTCCTCAGGGTACAGGCTAATCCCGATGCTGGTCTTGATATAGTAGGTATTGCCGTCCACAAGAAAGGGTTCATGCATCAAGCTGAGTACCCGCTGCGCCAGAGTCGTAGACTCTAGAGCCAATTGCCTCGCGAGATCGTCAATACGTTCATCCTTTGTTGCAGGCACCATCAGTATAAGGAATTCATCACCGCCCTGACGGGCCACCAGATCAGGTTGGCGTATCACATGGCGTAGACGCTTAGCCACCTGTCTCAGCAGTTCATCGCCGGTAGTGTGGCCCGCACTGTCATTTATAACACCAAAATTATCCAGATCGAGGTAAAGCAGAGCAAGGCCATTGCCGTGCCGTTTAGCATTGGACAGAATTTTGTCTACCGCCTCGAGGAAAGCGACCCGGTTGGGTAGGTCGGTGAGACTGTCGTGATGTGCCAGGTACTCGATACGTTGCAGGTTCTGTTTTTGCTCTGTTATATCCTGGAAGGCTACGATACCGCCCACTATCCGGTTCTCATCGAAGAGCGGCGTTGCGATATAGGATATGGGGAGTGCGTTATGCTCTCGAGTCATGAACTGATCGTTACGGCTAGTGTGGGGCTTCCCGCTTTGCAGCACCCCCAGCAATTGGCACCTATCTTCACTGCATGTATTGCCGTCACTCTTCAGATAGTGGATAAACCCATGAATCGACTTCCCGATCAAGTCACTTTCCTTCCACCCCAATAGCTTTTCCGCGGCAGGATTGAGGAAGGTCAGGCGTCCCCTCAGGTCGAAGCCAAGCAATCCCTCGCCCAAGGCGCCGATAACGGAGCGGTTATAGTTACTTGCCCTGGCGAGGGATTGAATTGCATCCTGGCGAGCTCCCAGGTGATGACGTGCCCGCCGGGTGTAGAAACCTATGCCCAGCAGACCGCATAGCCAGATAATTCCGTGCGTGGTGCCGATCAGCAGCAGTTGCTCACCACTGTCGACGCGATAGGGTGCCATGGAGATGGCAATGGAGACACCGCCACGGATATCGCCTACCTTGTAACCATGCTGCTCATGACATTTCATGCAGCGTTGTTTGGCTATCATGGGACGCATCATCCGCAATGTGGGTTGGCCGCGAAAATTGACGATTTCGGCTGCCTCATCCGACTCCTTGGTAAAGGTTTTCAATACCGATCTTTCCCATTTATCCGGCTCATTCTCCTCATGCAGCGGATCCAGGCTCGTGATATGGATAAAGTCGTTGTGCATTCGGCTGAAACGCTCATTGATCTGGCGAATCATATAGGCCGGATTCATCAAAGTGAGTTTTTGACCGTCGGTAGTGGTTACATCCCGATGCGGCAGGTTCTTGAGGTGAGGATTTGGTTGTGTGTGTTCAGAGATCTTTACGTAGACACCGCCCTGGGTCGCACCCCACTGGCGTACCGATTGGTCTTTATCAAAATAGGCACGAGCGACAGCGAGTGCGTTGGCAAATTCCCGGTTTCTCTGATCGAATACTGTCCAGGTAAATACGATGGTGATGAGGGCCGTCCAGGTAACAATAGCGACAAGCGTATACTTGCGTAAGGATTTTAAAGTAGCAGTATATCCAATGTGGAGATGGGTACTGGGTTCTGCAGTGGTTCGATTCAACGCGAATTCTCGACAAAATTGGTTTATATCTGGAGCCACTCAACCAGATTTGAACGACGCTTATTAAGGTATCGGTCTTTGTAGATGGAAATTTAGTTTTTTTAGTATTTTTCTCATGAATCACACCAGGTTAGACAAATCCGGCGACCTGCCTGCTCCTGCCGGACGGTGTTTGTACTTTGTTCAGCACCAAGATCAACATGCCTATGATGGCAATCTCCAGGCTGTTCGACTGTCTGTGCTGGCAGATGAATTATATTGTTTTATCTATATAAATCAAAAGGTTATGCGAATTTAGCTGTTCTTCGTATTGATGCCGCCGATGACTGGCTGGAGGCCTGCCCGCATTGACTGATTTCACCATCTGCCTACAAATGGATAGACTTTCCGCGGCAAAGCTTTCCAGTCCGATGCCGTGCTACCCGACTCTCTTCTCGCGTACGGGGTGTTGACGGTAGTTACTGAGTTTTCGAGAATAATCGGGTGATAATTAACATAATGTTGTATTTCGGGGAGTCTGGCTCTACCGAGGGGGGTGGATACCGGTGAGCGATCCCTTTGTCGATGCCTGCGTGAAAAACGATTCGGTTTTGCGCGCACGGGTGAAACTGATGGGAAATCTGTTGGGTGATGTGATAAGCACCCAGTCGGGTTCCGAGGTGTTGCGCACCATCGAGCGGTTGCGCAAGGGTTTTATCAAGCTGCGGCAGGATCCCGATGCTGAGCGCCAGGCCAGGCTCAAGCGCCTCATCAGCGTATTGTCACCCGATGCCCTGCGACCGGTGATCCGGGCATTCAACATCTACTTCCAGCTGGCCAGTACCGCCGAGGAGAGTTTTCAGCACCGCCAGCGCCGCAGTGTGGCGGCCATGGGTGGGGTGCTGTGGAAAGGCTCTTTCGATGCCTGCATTCGGGAGTTGCGCGAAATGGATGTTGAGCCCGACGAGCTGCAGGACCTGTTTGAAGATGTCCGCTATATGCCGGTCTTCACCGCCCATCCGACGGAGTCCAAGCGCCGCGCAATCCTGTTGCAGATGAGACGGATTTTCGAAAGCAACGAGGCCCTGGATGCGCCGTCATCGACGCTGGAGCATGCCGAGACTCACACCCGCAATCTGCGGACCCATGTTCAGGCCCTGTGGAAAACCAACGATATACGTCCGGCACGGCCGGAGGTGCATCAAGAAGTGCGCATGGGGATGTACCACTTCAGTGAAGCGGTGTTCGACGCCATCCCGGTGGTCTATCGTCGCCTGGAGAATGCGATCAAACGCTCCTACCAGGACCACGAGGGTTTTCACGGCATCGACATACCGGCGATGATCCGCTTTGGCAGCTGGATCGGCGGCGATAGGGACGGCAATCCCAATGTCATTGCCGAGACCACCCGCGAGGCGATCCTCACCCAGCACCTTACCGTGATACGGGCCTATATCGAACGCGTCGACAGGCTGGTCGGTATTCTTACCCACTCCCAGGAGTTCTGCACCCTGTCGCCGGCCTTTATGGCAAGTCTCAATGAGGATGACGACTATCGTCAGGGTTTCAGCCAGGAGTGGCCGGCGCGTTTTCAGGGTGAACCCTACAGGCGCAAGCTCTATATCATCGGTCTGCGCCTGCGCCAGGTGGAACGACGCGGCAAGGCCTGGCTCGACGGGGGATCCATCGACGATCTGGTAACCGGTTACGGCAATGAGCTCGATTTTCTCAGAGACCTCGAGCTGATTAGGGACTCCTTGAACAGCCATGGCGACGCGGATGCGGCGAACGCCGAGTTGCTGGACGTGATCAGGCTGGTGCGTACCTTCGGCTTCTATCTCGCGCGTCTTGACATACGCCAGGAGTCGGCGGTGCATACCCGGGCTGTCGCCGATCTGCTGAGTGTGCTGGGGATCGAGAACAACTACGGTGAGCTGGATGAGTCGGCGCGTCTAAGCCTCCTTGCCGATCTGATTCTGAATCCGCCGTCGATTGCGGATCCCAGCCAGTTTGCGGAGATGACCCAGGAGGTATTGCGGGTCTTCGCTGTCGTCGAGGAGATGCAGCGCATGATCAGTCCGCGGGTTATCGGCCGCTATGTCATCTCCATGGCCCATCATGCATCCGACGTGATGCATGTCATGTTTCTTGCGAGCCTGAAGGGACTCTGCGGCAAACGCGGCGATGCGACCTATTGCCGCATCGGCGTCTCTCCGCTGTTCGAGACCATTCACGACCTGTCGCGTATAGAGCCGGTTATGTGCGACCTGCTCGATCAAAAGGTCTATGCCCAGCTGCTGAAGCGGCATGGTGGGCTGCAGGAGGTGATGCTCGGCTACTCAGACTCTGCGAAAGATGGCGGCATCCTGGCCTCCGCCTGGCTTCTCTACCGGGCGCAGCAACGGGTGATCGCCCTGGGAAAGGAGCGAGGTGTTCGCATCCGCCTGTTTCATGGTCGTGGCGGCACCATCGGCCGTGGCGGCGGCCCCACCCACGACGCCATCCGTTCGCAACCCTCGGGTACCCTCCAGGGTCAGATCAAGTTCACCGAGCAGGGTGAGGTGCTCTCCTACAAGTACAGTAACCGGGAGACGGCGATCTATGAGCTGACCATGGGACTCTCGGGGGTCATCAATGCCAGTATCGGTCTGATCCGCGAGGTCGAACCGGATGAGGCGTCGTTCCACGAAAACATGCATTTCCTTGCTAGCGAGGGTGAGGCAGCCTATCGCGAGTTGACAGAGAAGACCCCCGGTTTTCTCGACTACTTCTACTGTGCAACACCGGTGTCCGAAATCGGCCTGTTGAATATCGGTTCTCGACCCTCGCATCGCGCCAAGGGGGACCTTTCCAAGGAATCGGTGCGCGCCATATCCTGGGTCTTTGGCTGGGCTCAGTCGAGACAGACCTTGCCGGCCTGGTACGGCATTGGTACTGCCCTGGAGCGCTGTTGCAAGGGACAGAAAAAAAACCTGAAAGCCCTCAGAGAGATGTATCACGAGTGGCCCTTTTTCCGCGCCTTGCTAAGCAATACACAGATGGCCCTGTTCAAGTCGAGCATGGACCTGGCACAGGAGTATGCCGAGTTGTGCGGTGACGAACGGACCCGGCAGCGGATATTCGGCATGATCAGGGAGGAGTACTTCAAGAGCGTGAAGTGGATCTGCAAAATCGCCAGGATAGATGAGCTGCTTGATGACAATCCACTGCTTAAAACCTCCCTCAGCCGCAGGGACCTCTATCTCTATCCGCTGAATCACATCCAGTTGGAGCTTATTCGACGTTATCGAAACCCGGAGACCAGAGAGAGCGATCGCGATGCCTGTCTCGATCCCCTGTTGCGTTCTATCAATGCCATTGCGGCGGGTATGCGCAACACAGGGTAAGGTGTGGGTGAACATTGCCCTTGGCGGATTCGGGGCTTAACATTAAATCGCAGTAAAACCTTGGTGTGGTGGTGGGGGTTTAGGGGCCGCTTTAGCAATGTATCAAGTGATCAGGTCTTTCGTTATTCGCAACAGGAAGCTGTTTCTCGCTTCTGTATCAACGCTATTCATTGTCGTAGTGACTGTGCCCCTGGCCCTTCTTCTGCGGGACCCTCCGGGAATTGCTGCCGGTATTGAAGAAGAGTCGTTGCGCTATACCCAGTTGCCAGAGCCTCTTGAGCGCGTGCGCCCAAATGCCGATTTCGCCCTTCCCACTGATGCGACAGCAGTTGATCCAAAAAATAGAGAGGCGCTGTTACACGAGTTTGACAATGTCTTCGTAAAGAAGGGCGTTTTAACAGACTGCTCTTTTACCTCCGCCTTTATGCTTTTGTACGATCATGACGTTGACTATCCCTATAAGGTCTTGAGATCGAATGCGGACGGCTCGTATGTGGTGAGTTTTCCCGGGTACGGTAGAGAGATGCTGGTTACGCCCGAAGCCATTTCCAAGTTCAATGCCTATGTTCAGGCAAGGGAAACATGGAAGTCTTACTTTAAAGGAGGCCACACTGTCCCCGGTATCGATATCCTGAGAAATGCTTACTATGACTACAGAAGGAAAAGTGATGCGGCCGGTGATAAGTATCGTGTCTATGGAGGGGGAGTGCCAATCAATGATCTATTGATGCTGTCAGGCGTGGCAAGGGGATACATTATCAGGACGGTACGGGAAGATACGGGGTTTTCATTTGCCGATGACGAGGAGATCGGTATCGAGATCAATATCAGCGAGGGCGAAAAAAAGTACCGGGTAACAGACGGTCCGAGAGAGTTCGGCAATCCACTGAATCTTTTGGGCGATCTTTCGAACTACATGATCGCACTTTCAAGCGCGAAAGTGGTGGACAATTCATTTGGAACGCATATTATCGCCAACCACGCATACTACCTAAGAGGCACCACCGCTGACGGTAAGTATGTCCTAGGCAATTCCTACAATACGAAAAAAGTAATCCTGCTCGATGAGATGGAATTACTGAACAAGTTCGCCGCTGTTCATTACATCGAGATATACCGTTAGTACGTCTGCCTGTGCAGATAAAAAGCTGCCATACCGAGCGGCTGAGTCTGGGCGAATGGTTGTGGAGGAATCCGAACATCACGGAGCGGGATCAGGCGGAATGATGTGCCGGGCCAAGGAGTATGGGCCCGATAAAGTGGCTTGAGATTTATATCTCGGGCATGCTTATTCATCGATTAATATTGCCCGAAAGTCATTGACATTGGTCCGTGTCGGTCCGGTCACGACCAGGTCGTCCAATGCAGAGAAGAAGCGGTAGCCATTGTTGTCGTTGAGCAGCTCGGTTGCATTGAGGCCGAGTGCTTCGGCGCGCGTCAGCGAGTGCGGATCGAGCAGGGCGCCAGCGTTCTCCTCGGTACCATCGATACCGTCGGTATCGCAGGCGATGGCGTGAATCCGTGGATGACCCTCCAGGGCAACCGCCAGGGCAAGCAGGAACTCGGTATTCCGGCCGCCGCGCCCCGAACCCTTGACGCTAACCGTGGTTTCGCCGCCGGAGAGCAGCACACAGGGTGCCTTCGCCGGTTGGCCATGCTGTGCGATCTGCAGGGTGATGGCGGCGTGTTCCAGGGCAAGGTCGCGGGATTCGCCCTCGAAGCTGTCACCGAGTATCAACGGCTTGTACCCCAGGGATCGTGCTTTGACCGCGGCCGCTTCCAGGGCGTCCTGTGCGCTTGCGACTATCACCGAGCTGGACCGTTCGAGTCTCTGATCACCGGGTTTTGGTGTCTCGTCGTCAGCACGTTCCAGGTGTTGAATCACAGCCTTGGGTTCTTCGATGCCATATTTCCTGAGAACGGTCAGGGCATCGGCGAAGGTCGTGGGGTCGGCAACGGTTGGGCCGGATGCGATGACCGACGGGTCGTCACCGGGGACGTCGGAGAGCAACAGGGTCACGACCTGTGCAGGGCAGGCCGCTGTAGCCAACCTTCCGCCCTTGACCGCCGAGAGATGTTTGCGTACACAGTTCATCTCGCCGATGGCGGCGCCGGAACGCAGCAGTCTTTTGTTGATCTGCTGTTTGTCCTCGAGGGTGATGCCATGTGCGGGGAGTGCGAGCAGGGCCGAGCCGCCGCCCGAAATCAGGCAGAGCATCATATCCTCGGGTTCGAGCCCCTGTGCCATCTCCATGATGCGGCGGGTGGCCTGACGTCCGGTGTCGTCCGGCAGCGGGTGGGCGGCTTCGACCAGCTCGATATGGTTCAGGGGCAGGCCATGGTCATAGCGGGTGATGACAAGCCCGGACAGGGGGGTGTTCCACTGTTCTTCAACGGTCTTGGCCATGGAGGCGGCAGCCTTGCCCGCGCCAACCACCAGGGTCCGCCCTTTCGGCGGTTCGGGCAGGTGGGGTGGCAGGCAGGTCGCGGGCATGGCGGCGTCGACCGATGCCTTAAACAGATCCAGCAGGATCTCATGATGGGGATTTGTCGTCATTGGATCCTATTGGGTTTCGCGGATGGTCTGGTCGGCAATCATCTCCGGTGTCCCGCACCTTGCCGGGTGGTCCCAGCCCGATCCGCCATGGGCGGCACTGGCGTTCGGCCAGCGCCTCTTTTGCAATCACATAGGGGAAGAGAAGTTTGACAGGGGTAAATCCCCGCGCTGGCGGCGGTCTCGAATCTGTCGAGGAACTCCAGTTCGTAGTAGAACATGGTGAGGTTCGCAGCAAATTTTGGCGCATGGGCTCTCCGTTGATTCTCTCTCGGGTTCTGCCGTACCCATCCCCGTTCAAGCAGCTTCGCACATTAGCACCCGCAATTGAATGCTCTCTGCACGGATAAATAACAGGCAATTAGGGTCCCTTTCTGGAATTGTCCGGGATGGAGGAAGAGCTGGTACCATTTGAAGCATAGGCGAATGCTGCTTTACGCAACGAAGGTGGAGCAAAATGAGAGCGGTCCTGATCAGTGGGTTCGGTGGTGCGGAGGTAATGCGTATCGGCGAGGTGTCGAGGCCCGTACCGGGTCCCGGCCAGGTTCTGATCGAGGTTGTCGCCACATCGGTCAATCGAGCCGACATCGTGCAACGGGAAGGCAACTACCCTCCGCCCGAGGGCGATTCTGAGATCTTGGGCCTGGAGGTGGCGGGGAGTGTCAAAGCCCTCGGTGCCGGGGTGGTCGGTTACTCGGTCGGCGATAGGGTGATGACCCTGGTGGGCGGGGGTGGCTATGCGGAGTATGCAGTGGCCCATGCCGATCATCTCATTCCCATTCCCTCATCCCTGAGCTTCGAAGAGGCGGCCTGTGTCTGCGAGACCTATATAACCGCCTATCTCAATATCTTCATGCTCGGGGGATTGGAGGATGGCGAAATCCTGCTGCTGCATGGCGGCGGGGGCGGAGTGAACAGCGCGGCGATTCAACTCTGCAAGGCATTGGCAGCAAAAAGCAAAGTGATAGTGACCGCCTCACCGGGCAAGGCCGGACGGGTGGCGGCGCTGGGTGCCGACCTGGTCATCGACTATAAAAGCCAGGACTTCGCCGAGGAGATCAAGGGATACACCGGAAACAAAGGTGTCGCCCTGATCCTCGACCATATCGGCGCCGCCTATCTGGCCGCGAACATGAAGTCCCTTGGCGTCGGCGGACGCCTGGTGATTATCGGCCTCATGGGTGGCATCAAGGCAGAGTTGAACCTGGCCGTGATGATGCTAAAGCGGCAACGGATCATCGGCTCGGTGCTCAGGTCCAGGCCGGTTTCGGAAAAGACCCAGATTGTCTCCGCATTCAAAGAGGTCGTCATGCCGCTGTTCGAACGGCGTGAGCTGGTGCCGCTGATTCACAGGACCTATCGCTTGGAAGATGTTGCCAGTGCGCACCGGGAGATGGAGGCGAGTGCCCATTTCGGAAAGATCGTACTGCTGTTATAGGTCTCTACCGCGAATGCTCTTCGTCAGTCAAATCTGATCCGTCGATACACCTGCTTGACCGTCTCGGACGTCTTGCGCCGGGGAATGCAAGTCATGCTGCTCGCAGGAATTTGGTCTGGGTTGTGTGTGTTCATGGTCGCTTGGTATCCGTATAGTGCAATCTGCGGATCCGGGATTGGGGCCTGGGAACGAAAAAATCAGCAATCCTGTTGCTTCACTTGCTCCAGTTTCATAACCGTAGTGTCACATGGATACGAGCTTTTAATCGCGGCTTAAGTGTCTACACTCTTTGTCAACGGATTGACAAAAAATATGATCGCCACAACGGATGAAGTGACAAGATGCCAAACGATAACCACCATCTCCATGGATCAGGAGCAGCCCCGACGCTTCGTATACCCGCCCCGGCCGGCAGCCAGGTCGAGATGCGCTTCGCCGATATCCTGCAACGTGACTGTTACAATCCTCATGGCTGGCGCCGCGAAACCCTGACCGCGACGGCTGATGATCCAGGCTGGTTCGAGATCGATCTCGACACCCTGGGTCTTGAGGACGGTGACTACGAATACGAGTTCATCAAGGATGGCGCGTTCGATAACCCCATCGCCGATCCCTATGCCGTCCAGGTCACCCGCTTCGGCGGTTACCGCGGGATCTTCCAGATCCGCGACGGCCGACGTTGGCAGCAGCCGTTCAGCTGGGACGATGAGTTCACCCAGGGAAACGAACTGCGCAACAACCATCAGCTGGTGATCTACGAGATGCCCATGCGCTGGATGGAGAGCGCACCGGAGAAGGCGCGACAGGTCGGGCTTGGTACATTCGAGAAGGTGGTCTTCGCCCATCTCGACCGGCTCAGGGAGCTCGGCATCAACGCCATCGAGCTGCTGCCGGTACAGGATTCGCCGGATACCCTCAACTGGGGCTACGGCACCCGCTTCTTTTTCGCCCCCGACATCGACATGGGGCTGCCGGTGGAGCTCAAGTTCTTCGTCAAGCAGTGCCACCGGCGGGGTATCCGGGTGATCTTTGATGTGGTGATGAACCATGCCCGCAACTGCCCCCTGGCGGAGCTCGACCATAGCCGCTTTTTTCTCACCAACGAGGATGAGGAACGCTCTCATCGGGGGGAGGATTACGGTGCCAGGCTGTTCCGTTACTGGCCGGATCGACAGGGTCGAACGCCGACCTGGGCGTTTCAGCTACGCATGGCGGAGTTCCTGATCACCGAGTACCATGCCGACGGCTTCAGGATCGATGAATTCAAGGGGATCAACCACTGGGCGTTCGTGCAGCGGTTTCGCGATCATGCCTGGCATATCCATCAGCAGGCCTTTCCCGGCCGCCCTTTTCTCGTCATCGCGGAGGACTCCTGGCGGCGGGCGGTGATCACCCATCAGCGGCCGGCCAACCCAAACGGGCGCAAGGTGACCGACTCGATGTGGAACTTCGCCTTTCGCGATGAACTGCGACGGGTCTTTACAGGGCATCTCCATACAGCCTGGGGAGAGCCCTCGCGAAGCGAGCGTATCCGCTGGATGGTCAGCGGTGACCGGACCTGGAACGACTGGAACAGGCGTGCCGAACCAGGTTTTTACGATCTCTCCCAGGCGGTCAACTACCTGACCTCCCATGACGTGGAGCAGGATGAGGAGAAGCGCATCATGAACTATCTCCTGGCGCCGCTGCTGGAGGAGGGGGGCTATCGCGGTACGGTGGACGATATCCGCTGGGTCACCGACCATTTGGCATCGGCTGCCGACGATCGGCAGCGCTTCCTCCATGGTCTCGCCCTGGAACGTCTGCGCAGCGCCTTCTGCCTGCTGCTGACAGCAGTGGGGATACCGATGATCCTCGCCGGCGACGAGTTTGGCGATGTCCACGACCTCGATCATCGCAACTGGCGCCTGAAGATGTCCGACCCGGTGGATTGGCAGCGCCTCGACGCATCGGCCAACAACCGCGATCTCTGGAATAAGGTCGCAGAGTTGATCCTGCTGCGTACCGAACACCCGGCACTGATCCGCAACGAGACGGCTTTCATTCACTTCCACTCCGACTTCGATCGCAACGAGGGTGCCAAGGTGTTCGTCTACTGCCGCAACCGCGGCGTCCCGTTGGGTGCCGAGGATCAGATTGTCGTGGTCGGCAACATCGGCGCCCAGTCCTTTTCAGGGTATAACCTGCCCTGGTACTGGATGGATCTGCATAGGGTGGAAGAGGTCGCGCAACCCGACTCCGCCGCCCCGCTGGAGCAGAACGATGCGGGTTCGATACGCCTATCGCTGGCCCCTTATCAGGTTAGGGTGTTCGCCACCTGAAGCTGCTGTACTGTCCGCAAGCCGGTTTGTCAGCGCTCCTGTTGCTTCTCGGCCTGTCTCATGACCTGGTCCCAGAAGCGGCTCCAGAAGCTACGCCGTTCCTCGATACGATCCAGGCGTTCCTCGATGGCATGCAGGGCTTCGCTGATCTCTTCCTGGGGTTGCGGGTCTTCGTGTCCGGTAACCGTTTCCGGGGCGCTGGCCGCCGGTTGTTGCTGATCGATGATCAACCGCTCGATCCATTCGCCTAACGTGACACCCTGGCGATTGGCCTCCTCCAGGGCGTACTGCTTCACCTCTTCAGCGATACCTTGCAGCAGCCACTGATCGACAGGCTGTTTCGTGACTTTGGGCAGCTGTTGCCTGGGCGCGACCTTCTTTTTCTTTTTTGGCGCGGGTTTGGGTTTGGCGCTGGCCCTTTTGGGGGTTGGCAGGGGCTTTTTCTTTTTCAGAGGTTTCAATGTTATCGGTCTTTGCGGCAGACTGGCATAGTCCCGAGAAGGCCGCTTGGGTGGTTTCTTGGGGATTGCGTCTGGCTGTTTATTGCTTCTTTTATCAACCATTGGGGTCCGGATTCTCTTTACCTGCCCGTCCGGAAACATCGGGTCAATGCCTGACCCCATCGCTCTTCCCTCTATAGAGTCCGTTTCTGGATGGGCTTAGGTTATTGAGGGTAGAGACATTACCTGCCTAGTGTAGCGGAAAAAAACCTTCACGAGGAGAAAAGCCGGCGACCTCATCAAATCAAGGTGCAGGGCAACAGGCAAGCCGGATGATTGGCGGTGACTGGCCAGGGGCAAACCGGAGGGAAAGTACGGGGATGGTGGAATCGAGGTGTGCAGGCCATCAATCGATAAGTTTCGCTTATCGATCATGCAACGCTCGGGCGGTTGGGCTGTGATCTGTCAGGTTACCAGGCTGACCAGCACGAAAACCACCCAAATGCTTGCCGCAGCCAGGACGAGGGTGTCGATGGATAACAGGTTATTGGAGTTTGGCGTTTTCATGGTTTTACCTCTCTACTACTTTCGGTAGACCGTTACAGCTTGCAGCCAAATGCGAGATCTTATGCAAGGGCTTTCACCTTCAGAGTCGACAGCATAGTTTATAAGTTGAGGGCCCGCATTGCGCAATCGCAATACAAGCAGTGAGACATGGCTCTGCTGCGCAGGGTCTGGCCAAACCTTGCCAGCCGGGTGTTAAAGGCCTAGAGTGGGCTCAGGGAGTCGGCCGGACAGCCGCTGCGTCGCGATCGGTGCAGAGGAAAGTCCGGGCTCCGACGGGCAGGGTGCCAGGTAACGCCTGGGAGGCGCAAGCCTACGGAAAGTGCCACAGAAAATATACCGCCGCGGCGGCTGCCGTCGGTAAGGGTGAAATGGTGCGGTAAGAGCGCACCGCGCCGCTGGTAACAGGGGTGGCAGGGTAAACCCCACCCGGAGCAAGACCAAATAGAGGGGCAGAGAGGCCTCAGTGCCTGTCGAGTGCGGCCCGCACTGTCCCTGGGTAGGTTGCTTGAGGTGTGTGGCGACACACATCCCAGATGAATGGCTGTCCACGACAGAACCCGGCTTACAGGCTGACTCCCGCTTCAATCTCCACTCTCCTCCACCTTCTGGGGGATTCCTGCCCGTTTCTTAATAAACTACTTTAGGTTTAAAGGTCATATTGCTGTATTTAAAGTGGTTAGTAGGCCCTCTTTCCGGCTTTGGATTGCTTGCCTAAGCCACTGAGCAGCAAAGAGTTTTTACCTTTTTAACCTTGACAAGGTGACGTCTGAGGTCCTAATATGGGTTGAAGTGGAGGAATGTGGAAAATTAGGGAAAATAGATCCATCATAGGGGCGCAGATTTGTTTCGCGGGATTTCATCACTCAACCTGGATGCCAAGGGGCGGCTTGCGATACCGACAAAGTATCGGGAGCAGCTCGTTGCCGCCTGTAAGTCAGAGTTGGTGATCACCGTCGACAAGGATCATTGCCTGCTGATCTATCCCAAACCCGTCTGGCTCGAGATAGAAGAGACCCTCAGGTCGTTGCCCTCGTTCAACGAGACCACGCGCTTCCTGCAGCGGCTCTATATCGGTAACGCCCATGAGATCGATATGGACAGTCAGGGGAGGATCCTGCTTCCACAGGAGTTGCGGCGCTTTGCCGAACTCGACAAGAAGGTTGCCCTGGTTGGGCAGATAAACAAGTTTGAGTTGTGGGACGAGGCGGCCTGGAACAGCCGGCAAGAGGCGCAGCTTGCGCAGGTGGACATCAACAAGCTCGATCTGCCGGATGAGTTCAAGTCGCTCTCTATCTGATGATGCAGGACCACAACTCAGTGCTGCTTCAGCCCTCCATCGAGGCGCTGAAGATCGACCCGGACGGTATCTATATCGATGGCACCTTCGGGCGGGGCGGGCATAGTCGGCAGATTTTGGATGTGCTGGGTGATCAGGGGCAGTTGTTGGCCATCGACCGGGATCCGCAGGCGGTAGCCTACGGTCGGCAGGTGTTCGGCCAGGACGCCCGTTTTCGAATCGTACAGGAGAGTTTCGCCATGCTGGGCGAATTGTCTGAACAGGCTGGGTTGATGGGCCGGGTCAACGGTGTCTTGCTTGACCTGGGGGTCTCCTCTCCCCAGCTGGATCAGTCCGAGCGTGGATTCAGCTTCAGCAAGGATGGCCCCCTCGATATGCGTATGGATCCCGGTGACGGTATCTCCGCGGCGGAGTGGTTGGCCAAGGCCGAGCTGAAACAGATCGCCGAGGTGCTCAAGAAGTATGGCGAGGAGCGGCATGCGAAGCGAATCGCCCGTGCCATCGTGGAGGCGCGTCAACAAGGCCCGATAACGACGACGCTGCAATTGGCGGAAATCGTTAGCCGGGCCAATCCCGCATGGGAGAAGAAGAAACACCCGGCGACCCGCAGCTTTCAGGCGATACGTATCTATATCAATGCGGAACTGGACGCGTTGCAGCTAGCGTTGCGCTCGATACTCGATGTGCTGGCCGTCGGCGGCCGTCTGGCGGTGATCAGCTTTCACTCCCTCGAGGATCGGATTGTGAAGCGTTTCATGCGCGAACAGGCAAGGGGGGATCGCTTTCCTCCAGGCGTGCCGGTGACCCAGGACCGCATGAAGCCACGCCTGCGCCTGGTGGGAAAGGCGCTGCGGCCGAGCGCTGCCGAGACCGCGGCCAATCCGCGGGCCCGCAGTGCCGTGCTGCGTGTGGCGGAGCGACTCTCTTGAGCCGTGCCGGACAGGTTCTGTTTCTGCTGCTGGTGGCAGCGGTGCTCGTGTCGGCAATGGCGGTTGTCTATAGCAAATATCTCAGCCGTAAACAGTTCGTGGTGCTGCAGGAACTGCAAGCGGAGCGGGAGCGTATCGGTATCGAGTGGGGGCGCCTGCAGCTGGAGGAGAGCACCCTGGCGACCCACTCGGAAGTTGAAAAAAGGGCAAGGGACAGATTGAAGATGCATCTGCCCCAATTTGACGAAGTTGTTGTGATCAGGCGCTAAGCATGGCAGGCGGAAAGAAGAGAAAGAGTCACCAGGCCGGGATTGTCCGGCTACCGAGCTACCGGGCGCGGCGGATCGCTGTGCTTGTGGTTATCGGTCTGGCCTTCGCATCCCTGATCTGGCAATCGGTCGACCGCCAGGTGTTCGAGACCGCGTTTCTCCAGGAACAGGGTGAGCGGCGCTATCTTCGCACCATGACGGTCAGCGCCAGCCGGGGCATGATAACCGACCGTAATGGCGAGCCTTTGGCGATCAGTACCCCGGTAAAGAGCGTGGCCGCCAACCCGAAGGTTATCAGGAGCGATAATGAGACCATCGGCGCCATCTCGTCGACCCTGGGCCTCGATCCGGACCGGTTGCGTCGATTGCTCTCCAGCGAGCGCAGCTTTGTCTACCTGAAGCGACGGATCAATCCTGACCTGGCACAGCAGGTCGACGCACTCGAGTTGGATGGTATCGATCTGCTTTCCGAATATCGCCGCTTCTATCCCAGTGGAGAAGTGATCTCCCACCTGGTCGGCTTCACAAATATCGACGACCAGGGACAGGAGGGGATAGAGCTGGCCTACGATGAGTGGCTCAGCGGCACCCGTGGGAGCAAGCGGGTGATCAAGGATGGCAAGGGGCATGTGGTGGAACAGGTGGAAAATATCCGCAGTCCCTCGCCGGGCAAGGATCTGACTCTGAGTATCGATCGCCGGCTGCAGTTTCTCGCCTATCGCGAACTCAAGGCCGCAGTGAGCAAGCACAAGGCGCGGTCGGGATCGGCGGTGATCCTGGATAGCCGCAGTGGCGAGATCCTGGCGATGGTCAACAGCCCTTCCTATAATCCCAACGCGCTGCGTGGCCGTCGCACCGGCAGTCTGCGCAACCGCGCGGTGACCGATGTCTTCGAACCGGGTTCCACCATCAAGCCCTTTACCGTGGCGGCGGCCCTGGAGATGGGTCGATTCAAGCCCACGACACCGATCGATGTCTCACCGGGGCAGATGAAGGTCGGGCGCTACCTGGTCAGGGATAACAGGAATTACGGCATGATCGATGTGGCCACAGTGCTGCGTAAGTCGAGCAATGTGGGTGCGAGCAAGATCGCCCTGTCAATGCAGCCTGAGGTGTTATGGAATCTCTATTCGAAGCTGGGTTTCGGCGAGAATCCCTACAGCCAGTTCCCGGGTGAGTCGGGCGGCCGCTTACCCCACTTTTCTGACTGGTCCAGTTTTGAGCAGGCAACCCTCTCCTTCGGCTATGGCCTGTCGGTAACCCCGCTGCAACTTGCCAGGGCCTATGGTGTGCTCGCCAATGACGGCGTGCGCATGCCGGTCTCCCTGTTGAAGCAGGAGCAGCAGGACGAGGGGGAGCGGGTTATGCGCAAGAGCACGGCGAGAAAGGTGGTGAAGATGCTCGAGGCCGTGGTGACCAGCGAGGGAACGGCGCCGCAGGCTGCGGTCCCCGGTTATCGTGTGGCGGGGAAGACAGGAACGGCGAAAAAATCGGTGGCCGGCGGATATGCGGAGGATAAGTATCTCTCGCTCTTCGTCGGCATCGCACCGGCCAGTGATCCGCGCCTGGTGATGGCGGTCTTTATCGATGAGCCGAGGGGGAAGGAGTATTACGGTGGGATTGTGGCCGGCCCGGTCTTCTCCAAGGTGATGAGTGGTGCCCTGCGGTTGATGAACATCCCGCCCGACAAGCCTTGGCACGAGAACACCCTGATGGCCCGCCTGGGGGATCGCGAATGATGGCCGCCGAGCAGCTCAATGGGGGGCCTTCGTTGCGCTCCCTGCTCCAGGGATTGGTCTCGGTGCCGGTGAACGAGGATCGCGAAGTGACCGCGATCACCCAGGACAGTAGGGATGTGGTACCCGGGACGCTCTTTCTGGCCTGTGCCGGCGGCAGCCACCATGGATTGGCCTTTGCTGAGCAGGCGGTCACCCGGGGAGCCGTGGCTGTGATCTGGGAAACCGATGGCGCGGAGGGCGAGAGCCTGGCGGCAGGCCTGAAGTTGGCAGTGCCCCTGTTGGCGCTGCCCCGGTTGTCACGCCATGCAAGCTACATTGCCGGGCGCTTCTACCGCCATCCCAGCCGTCGGATGAATCTCTATGGCATTACCGGCACCAACGGCAAGACCAGCATCAGCCTGTTGTTGGCCCGGGCCCTGGAAGACGAGAGCCCGTGTGGCGTTGTGGGTACCCTGGGGGTTGGGTTGCCCGGCGATTTAAGGGCAAGCGGCTATACCACGCCCGATGCGGTGAATTTGCAAAGACACCTCCACGAATTACAGCAACAGGGAGCGGGTGCAGTGACCATGGAGGTCTCTTCCCACGCCCTGGACCAGGACAGAGCGGCGGCCGTCGCCTTCGATTGCGCGATCTTCACCAATCTCAGCCGTGACCATTTCGATTACCACCAGACGCTGGAAAACTATGCCGCGGCAAAGGCGCGCCTGTTTCAGATGCCGGACCTCAGCAGTGCGGTGATCAATCTCGACGACGACTTCGGCAGGACACTTGCCAAGTCACTGGCCGTGGGAGTGAAGCTGCTGGGTTACACGCTGCAGCCGGCAGGCGACCTGCCTGTCGGCCTTGATGGCTGGGCGCGGGCCCGCAGCGTAGAACCCACAGCGGGGGGAATGCGGATCGGTGTCTCGACCCATGCGGGTGATGCCGAATTCAACACCAAACTGCTGGGCCGCTTCAATGTGGCCAACCTGTTGGCGGTGCTGCTGGCGCTGTTGCACCGGGGCTGGTCGCTGCAACACTGTGTGGAAGTGATCTCGAAACTGCATACCGTGCCCGGGCGTATGGAGCTTTTGGGCAGCGGTGAGAGGCCGAGCGTGGTGGTCGATTACGCCCACACCCCGGATGCCCTGGAGAAGGCACTGCAGGCCCTGCGTGACCACTGTCCGGGGCGTTTGAGTGTGGTGTTCGGTTGTGGCGGAGATCGTGACCGGGGTAAGCGCCCGCTGATGGGCGAGTTGGCCGAGAGCCTGGCAGACCGAGTGGTTGTCACCGATGACAATCCCCGTAGCGAGGTGAGCAGTGAGATCATCAAGCAGATCCTGGGCGGTATGACAGAGCCGCGGCAGGTGCTGGTGGAAGCCGATCGACGCCGGGCCATCCGCGCGGCGATAGCGGATGCATCAGCCGGCGATATGGTGCTGGTCGCGGGCAAGGGGCATGAGGACTACCAGTTGGTCGCCGGTCAGGTCCTCCATTTTGATGACCGGGAAGAGGTTGCGGCCGCCCTCGACGCATGGCCGGGGGTGCTGGAATGAACACTCTCTCTCTTTCTCAGGTGGCGGATCAGATGAACGGCAGCTTGACGGGCGAGGATATCAGCTTCAGCACCGTGAGTACCGACAGCCGCACCCTGAAGGACCGGGATCTCTATGTCGCCTTGAAGGGCCCCCATTTCGACGGACACGATTTCATCGCCCAGGCTGTGGCAAAAGGGGCGGTGGCGGCAATGGTAAGCCAGGCACAAGATCCAGAGATACCGCAGCTCCAGGTTGCCGATACTCGACTTGGCCTCGGTCGACTGGCCGCTATCTGGCGGGAAGTTTTCCCCGTGCCGCTGATCGCGATTACCGGTAGCAACGGTAAGACCACCGTAAAGGAACTACTCGCCGCGATGCTACGGCAAAAGGGCAGGGTGCTGGCCACGGAGGGTAACCTGAACAACGATATCGGCGTGCCCTTGACCCTGTTGCGCCTGCAGGATGAGGAGTATGCGGTGATTGAAATGGGAGCCAACCATCAGGGTGAGATCGGCTATCTGAGCCAGATCGCCCATCCCGACGTGGCCCTGATCAACAACGCGGGTGCCGCCCACCTCGAGGGCTTTGGTGATCTCATGGGTGTCGCCCGGGCGAAAGGGGAGATACTCAGCGGGCTCAAGGCCACCGGTGTCGGGGTGTTGAATGCCGATGACGACTACTTCCCCCTTTGGCGGAAACTGCTCGGTGAGCGCAGGATGCTGAGCTTCGGTAGCTCGAGTCACGCCACTGTGCGCTGTGACCTCTCCCGGGCGGAGATGTGCTGGACCGAAAGCGGCTACTACAACCGGATGCGGGTCGACTACCGTGAAGAGCAGTTCGATATCAGGTTAGCCCTCGCCGGGCGCCATAATCTGATGAACGCCCTCGCAGCCATTGCCGGTGCACTGGCAATGGGATGTGACAAAAGGGAGATAGAGAATGGACTGGCCGGTGTGAAGCCGGTTGCAGGCCGGCTGCAGATGCGGCATTCAGCCTCGGGGTACCGTGTCATCGACGATACCTACAATGCCAATCCAGATTCGGTGGCTGCAGCGGTGGATGTGTTGTGCAGCGCGCCAGGGCAACGGATCCTGGTATTGGGTGATCTGGCTGAGCTGGGCGATCGGTGCGTGGACCTGCACCGCCAGCTTGGGGCGGACGCGAAGCGGGCGGGCCTCTCCCGTCTCTATACCCTCGGCGAGCTGAGCCGGCATGCGGCGGAGGGCTTTGGCGACGGTGCGCAGCCGTTTACCGATATGGATGATCTGATCGGGGTGCTTTCAGCTGCTGTAGGACAAGGGGATACGGTGCTGGTGAAGGGGTCCCGAAGCGCGGCCATGGAGCGGGTTGTTGATCGCCTGATGCATGAGGGGAGGGGCTGACCGTGTTGCTCTATCTTACCGATTGGCTTGCCCAGTTCGACAGCGGATTCAGGGTGTTTCAATACCTGACCATGCGCACCATCCTGGGGGTGCTGACGGCACTGCTGATTTCACTGCTGCTGGGGCCGATGATGATCCGGCGGTTGAGCTTCCATCAGATAGGCCAGACCGTGCGCGACGATGGACCGGAAACCCATTTTTCCAAGGCCGGCACACCCACCATGGGCGGGGCCTTGATCCTGGTGGCGATCGCGATCGCCACCCTGTTGTGGGCAGATCTCAGCAACCGTTATGTCTGGATCGTGCTTATCGTGACCCTGATTTTCGGTCTCATCGGCCTGGTCGACGACTACAAGAAACTGGTGCTCAACGATCCGAAGGGACTGGTGGCCCGCTGGAAATATTTCTGGCAGTCGGTGGCCGGTCTGGGGGCGGCACTGGTCTTCTATTACACCGCCAGTTCTCCCATGGAGACCGCGCTGCTGATCCCTTATCTGAAGGATGTCTCCCTGGACTGGGGACCGGTGTTCATCCTCTTCAGTTACCTGGTCATCGTCGGTTCCTCCAATGCGGTAAATCTCACCGACGGCCTCGACGGCCTGGCGATACTGCCCACGGTGATGGTGGGTGGAGCATTGGGGGTCATCGCCTATGTCACCGGCCATTCCGATTTCGCCGCCTATCTGAAGATCCCCTATCTGCCAGGCGTGGGTGAGCTGATCGTCTTCTGTGCATCGTTGGTGGGCGCCGGATTGGGTTTTCTCTGGTTCAACACCTACCCGGCGCAGGTCTTCATGGGGGATGTGGGTGCCTTGGCTCTGGGTGCCGCACTGGGTGTGGTCTCGGTGGCGGTGCGCCAGGAAATCGTGCTTTTCATCATGGGCGGGGTCTTTGTGGTGGAGACGGTATCGGTGGTGTTGCAGGTCATGTCCTATAAATTGACCGGCAAGCGCATCTTCCGCATGGCTCCTCTGCACCACCATTTTGAACTCAAGGGATGGCCCGAGCCTCGGGTGATTGTACGTTTCTGGATCATCACCGTGATTCTGGTGTTGGTCGGTCTAGCGAGCCTGAAGATACGTTGATGACGGAACAACCGGTAAATACTGGGAAGACACTGATTGTCGGGCTGGGCGCGACAGGGCTCTCCTGTGCCCGCTATCTGGCCGCACAGGGAATCCCCCTGGCGGTGACCGACAGTCGCGAACAACCGCCGGGTCTCGATGCATTGCGCAAGGATTTTCCCGATATGGCTCTCTTCCTTGGCGGTTTCCAGGCGGAGGTGTTCCAGGCCGCAAGCCGTCTGGTGGTCAGCCCGGGGGTATCCCTCGACGAACCGTTGATACAGGCCGCCAGAGAACGCGATATCGAGATCGTCGGCGATGTGGAGCTCTTTGCCAGGGCGGTGAAGGCGCCGGTCGTGGCGATCACCGGATCGAACGGAAAAAGCACGGTCACCTCCCTGCTGGGTGAGATGGCGCGAATGGCCGGCCGCAAGGTTGCTGTCGGCGGTAACCTCGGGGAGCCCGCTCTCGATCTCTTGGATGACGATATCGAGCTCTATGTCCTCGAACTTTCAAGCTTTCAACTTGAGAGCACACGTTCACTCACACCCCAGGCCGCAGTTGTCTTGAACATTTCTGCCGATCACATGGACCGCTATCGGAATCTGGAAGCCTATGCCGCCACCAAGGCTTCGCTCTATGCCGGCTGCGAGGTCATGGTGATCAACCGCGACGATCCGCGGGTCGCCGCTATGGCTCTGCCCGGGGCAAACATGGTCGGCTTTACCCTGGATGCCCCCACCGACGGTGACTTCGGACTGCATGAGCAGGATGGGATCCAGTGGTTGAGCGAAGGTCATACCCCCCTTATGCCGGTCAGCGAGCTGCGTATACCGGGCCATCACAATGTGGCCAACGCCCTGGCTGCATTGGCATTGGGCAGTGCCGTGGGTTTGCCGCAAAACGATATGCTGGCGGCGTTGAGAAGTTTTTCAGGCCTGCCCCACCGCACCCAATGGGTTTCGGATAAGCAGGGTATACGCTGGTACAACGACTCCAAAGGCACCAACGTGGGGGCTACCATCGCCGCGTTAACGGGGCTCCACCCCGAAAGCGGTGACAGCCGCAGCGTATTGATCGCCGGCGGTGAGTGCAAGGACGCAGACTTCTCACCCTTGGCGCCGGCAGTCGAGAAGACGGCCAGGGCTGTGGTGGTGATCGGCAGGGATGCAGCGAAGCTGGAGGCCGCGTTGGCGGCTAGGGTTCCCCTGGTGCATGCACAATCTCTTGAGGAGGCGGTGGAACTGGCGGCGGGCTTGGCCCGCCCCGGCGATCGTGTGCTGCTCTCGCCGGCCTGTGCCAGTTTCGATATGTTCCGCAATTTCGAGGCCCGGGGTGAGGCGTTTATCCAGGCGGTGGAGGCATTGCCGGCATGAGCGCCCTGGCCCGACCTCAAGCGAATGATGCCCGGGTGCGCAGAACCGCCGCACAACCCACGGTCGACTGGTGGCTGTTGGGCGCGGCAGCGGTGCTGCTCTGTTTCGGTCTGGTGATGGTCTCTTCGGCCTCTATGACCGTGGGGGACCGCATCGCTGGGTCACCCTTCTTTTATGTCTACCGCCACATCTTTGCCATCCTGCTTGGTTTGATAGCCGGCTATGTCGTGTTCCAGATACCGATGGTGCAGTGGCAAAAGTCGGGACCGATGTTGGTCTTTCTCGGGCTGCTGCTGTTGGCGCTGTTGCTGCTGCCCGGCGTCGGTAAAACCGTGAACGGGGCAACCCGCTGGATCTCCCTGGGCGGCTTCAATCTGCAGAGCTCCGAATTCATGAAACTCTTCATGGTGCTCTATATCGCCGGTTACCTGGTACGCCGCCGTGACGAGGTTGCGCGCTCCTTCTGGGGCTTCGCAAAACCGATGCTGCTGCTGATCATTACCAGTTCATTGGTCCTGTTGCAGCCCGATTTCGGTACCACGGTGGTACTTTTTGCAACCGCCACAGGGATGCTGTTTCTCGGCGGCGTTGTGCTCTATCAGTTTGCCATGCTGATCCTGGTGGCGGGGGTGGCCGGCTGGGCATTGATCTATTTCTCACCCTATCGCTGGCAGCGCATGACCACCTATCTGAATCCCTGGGACGATCCATTCAATACCGATTTCCAGCTCTCTCAGGCCCTCATCGCCTTCGGCCGCGGTGAGTTCAGCGGGGTTGGTTTGGGTAACGGAATTCAGAAGCAGTTCTACCTCCCGGAGGCGCATACCGATTTCATCATGGCCGTGGTGGGGGAGGAGTTCGGCTTGATCGGGACCCTTGGTGTGATCCTGCTTTTCGCCTTTATAACCTGGCGGGCATTCCAGATCGGGGTCAAGGCGGAACGGACGGGACAGCGCTTTGCCAGTTATACCGCCTACGGCCTTGGCTTGTGGATCGGGATGCAGGCCTTTATCAACATCGGTGTCAATGTCGGCATGCTGCCGACCAAGGGTCTGACCCTGCCCTTCATGAGTTACGGCAGCAACAGCATTATCGTCGTCTGCATGATGATTGCCCTGTTGCTGAGAATCGATCTCGAGAGAAGAGAGAAGGGGCCGAAAGGCAGTCCCGGGAGGCGTTCATGGAGCCTCACGTGATGGTCATGGCCGGCGGCACCGGCGGGCATCTCTTCCCAGCATTGGCAGTGGCCGACTGGATGCGACAGCAAGGCTGTCGGATTACCTGGCTGGGCAGCCGCAACGGTATGGAGAACAGATTGGTGCCGCAATACGACTATCCCCTGGAGACACTGCAGGTCAAGGGTGTGCGCGGCAGCGGCTTGATGCGTCAACTTGCGGCCCCTTTCACTGTCAGCAAGGCGCTGTGGCAGGCCCATGGCGTGCTGCGTCGCACCCGGCCGAATCTGGTGCTTGGCATGGGGGGGTTTGCCTCCGGTCCAGGAGGGCTGGCGGCCAGGCTGATGCGTATCCCCCTGGTGATCCAGGAGCAGAACGCGATACCCGGACTTACCAATCGCCTGCTGGCACAGTTTGCAACCAAGGTGTTCGAGGCCTTTCCTGGCAGTTTCGGTGCCGAGGCACAGGCGGAGACGGTAGGTAACCCGGTTCGCCGGGAGATACTCTCCTTGATCGCACCGGAACAGCGATTTGCCCAGCGTGAAGGCGCGGTCAGACTGCTGGTCCTTGGCGGCTCCCTGGGTGCGAGAGCACTTAATCAGTGCCTGCCCGAGGCCCTCTCCATGATGCCTGAAACGCTGCGGCCGCGAGTGCGCCACCAGGCGGGTGAAAAACTCCTCGAGGAGACCTTGGGCAGTTATCGTGAACACTCGGTCGAGGCTGAGGTGGTGGCCTTCATCGAAGATATGGCCGAGGCCTATGCCTGGGCCGATTTGGTGATCTGCAGGGCCGGGGCGTTGACGGTTTCGGAACTGGCGGCGGCTGGCCTTGGTGCCGTACTTGTACCCTATCCCTTTGCCGTGGATGACCATCAGAGCCGTAATGCGGAGTACCTGGTCAACGCGGATGCGGCGCAGCTTATTCCGCAGCCCAGCCTCGACGGGCGCAATCTGGCGCGCTTGCTGGGTAATCTCTGTGGGGATCGGAAGCGACTCCTGATGATGGCCACGGCGGCGCGCAATTTGGCAAGGCCGGATGCCGCGGCACGGGTTGGCGGGTACTGCATGGAGGTGATTCAGTCATGAGTGAGCAACTGCGCAATCGCTATGCCCCCAACAGCATGGGCCGTATGCGCCATATCCACTTTGTGGGAATCGGCGGTGCCGGCATGAGCGGTATTGCCGAAGTGATGATCAATCTCGGTTACCTGGTGACCGGCTCCGATCAGCGCCAGAGCGTAACAACGACCCGACTCGCAGAATTGGGGGTGGAGATCAGGCTTGGTCATCAGCAAGCGCATGTAGCGGGTGCGGATGCGGTGGTGATATCCAGCGCCATCAATGAGCGGAATCCCGAGGTCATCGCGGCGCGGGAGGCGCGGATCCCGGTTGTGCCGAGGGCGGAGATGCTGGCAGAGATCATGCGATTCCACTATGGCATCGCGGTGGCGGGTACCCATGGCAAGACCACCACAACCAGTCTCATCGCCAGCATACTGGCCGAGGCAGGTCTCGATCCGACCTTTGTCATCGGCGGCAGACTCAACAGCGCGGGCGCCAACGCACGCCTGGGAGATGGGGAGTATCTGGTTGCAGAGGCCGATGAGAGCGACGCCTCGTTCCTCTACCTGCAACCGATGCTGGCGGTGGTCACCAATATCGATGCCGATCATATGACGACCTATGGCGGTGATTTCAACCGCCTGCGCGGAACCTTTGTGGAGTTTCTCCACCACCTGCCGTTCTACGGTCGGGCGGTGCTTTGTGTCGATGACGAAGAGGTCCGTCACCTGCTGCCGGAGATCTCACGTCCGCTCACCACCTACGGTTTTAGCGATGATGCCGACGTCCAGGCTATTGCGGTAGTCAGAGATGGCTTGAAGACCCATTTCACCCTGCGGGCGGGCAGTCTCCCAGAGGCCGTGCAGATCACGCTCAACCTTCCGGGCAGACACAATGTATTGAATGCATTGGCGGCAATCTGCGTGGCCCTCGAACTCAATATCGACAGCATCAGCATGCAGAGGGCACTGCGGAATTTCGCCGGCATCGGTCGACGTTTTCAAACCAGGGGGGATTGCAGGATCGAGGGTAAACAGGTGATGTTGATCGATGATTATGCCCATCATCCGCGGGAGATAGACGCCACCCTGTCGGCGGTCCGGGACGGTTGGCCGGAGCGGCGTCTGGTAATGGTCTTTCAGCCCCACCGCTATTCGCGCACGCAGGAGCAGTTCGAGGACTTTGTGCAGGTGCTTTCGAAAGCGGATCTGTTGATAGTCAGTGAGGTCTATGCCGCTGGTGAAGAACCGATCCAGGGGGCCAGCGGACGCGATTTGAGTCGTGCCATCCGTATCAGGGGTCAGGTCGATCCGGTATTCGTGGAACCCCTTGAGGAACTCCCGGGACTGCTACAGGGGTTGCTTCAGGATGGGGATATAGTGCTCACCGTGGGTGCCGGCAACATCGGTTCCATTGCGGCGGAACTGCCACGACAACTCTGTCAGGAGGTGGAGTGATGTACGCAATCGACATGAAGAGGCTGCATCAGGGATGCGGTGAATCCCTGCAATCCAAATTTCCGGGTTTCTCGATTCTCAGATCCTCGCTGATGACCGAAATGACAGATGGTCAACGCCAGCTCTCCGAGGCTGTGAAGCACAAGGAGAAGGGCCGTCGAGACGAGAGCGATTACAGATGATGCCTGCGTTAGATAGACAATCCCTGCGCGGTGAGCTGCGCTTCGACGAACCGCTTTCACGGCATACGACCTGGCGTGTGGGGGGACCGGCGAGCTGTTTTTATCGTCCTGCAGACCGCGAGGACCTGATCGTGTTTCTCGCTCAGTTGGAGAGGGATGAGCCCCTCTTCTGGCTTGGACTCGGCAGCAACCTGTTGGTACGGGACGGTGGCTACAGGGGTACGGTTATCGCGACCAAGGGGACCCTGGTCGCCAGTGAGTGGCGCAGTGACGGGATACTCTATGCCGAGGCGGGAATCGCCTGTGCCAAGTTAGCCCGCCTGGCAGCCAGGGCAGGACTCTGCGGCGCCGAGTTTCTTGCCGGCATACCCGGTACCCTGGGTGGTGCATTGGCAATGAACGCGGGGGCATTCGGCGGCGAGACATGGGAACGGGTGGTGAGCGTGGAGACCATAGACCGCTATGGCGAGGTGCGCAACCATCGGCCCGAGGATTTCGAGATCGGCTATCGCCGGGTAAAGGCTCCCCCCGGGGAGTGGTTCCTGGCCGCCGAGCTGCAGCTGGAGGCGGGTGACGTGGAAGCCGCGCAGCAACGGATCAGGGAGCTGTTGCAGCGGCGCGGCGCAACCCAGCCGACCAACCAACCCAGTTGCGGGTCGGTGTTCCGCAATCCCCCTGGGGATTTTGCCGCACGGCTGATTGAATCGGCCGGACTCAAGGGCAGGCGCCAGGGCGGAGCCCGGATATCGGAGAAACACGCCAATTTCATCGTCAATACGGGGAGTGCGACGGCCAGTGATATCGAATTACTGATTACCGATGTACAGCGTGAAGTGGCGGCCCGGTACGGAGTCGAGCTGAAGACCGAAGTGCATCGCATAGGAGAGTCGAAGTGAAGGGGCTGGGATTGCCAGCGGCATATGGCAAGGTCGCCGTATTGATGGGCGGTCAGTCGGCGGAACGCGAGGTCTCGCTGAAGAGCGGGGGTGCCGTACTGGATGCGTTGCTGCAGCGGGGCATCGAGGCCGAAGCGGTGGATGTGGACGATGATGTGTTCAGCGTTCTCGCCGCCGGTGGCTTTGCGCGGGCTTTTATCATACTGCACGGTCGTGGTGGCGAGGACGGTGTCATCCAGGGCGGCCTGCAGCGGATTGGCATGCCATACACCGGCAGTGGTGTGCTTGGGTCGGCCCTGTCGATGGACAAATTCCGCACCAAGGCGGTGTGGAGCAGCATGGGCATACCCACCCCCGAGTCGGTTCTGATCGTGGATGAAAAGGATCTGGATAGGGCTGCAACCCTTGGTTTTCCGCTGATGATGAAACCGATATGCGAGGGTTCCAGCATTGGCATGACCAAGGTCGAGGATCGAACCCGGCTGCGGCGTGCATGGCAAGAGGCGAGGAGGTATGACTCCCAGGTGTTGGCGGAACGCTGGATCGTGGGCGAGGAGTATACCACCAGCATTCTCGAGGGTAAGGCGCTGCCGATGATCCGTCTTGAGACACCGCGTCTCTTCTATGACTATGAAGCTAAGTATTCTGCCGAGACCACAAGCTATCACTGTCCATGCGGTCTCGATCCAGTCGCGGAATCGGAACTGCAGGCACTCTGCCTGCGGGGATTTTATGCGGTTGGCGCCAGTGGTTGGGGTCGTGTCGACCTGATGCTGGACGAGCAGCGCCAACCATGGCTGATCGAGGTCAACACGGTACCCGGAATGACCGACCACAGCCTGGTGCCGATGTCGGCCAAGGTAGCGGGCATGGCCTTCGATGAGCTGGTTGAGCGTATCCTCGCCAGCAGTCTCGGGAGGGGGGGTGATGAGTAGTCGTCGCAAGCTACGCAACGCACAATCACCGTCTCGTCCGCCGTTGCTGGATAAGGCGAAAGCGACACCGCTGCTGTTGGTTCTGTTGCTGAGTCTGCTGGCCGGCTGGGGCGTCGCCCTGTTGCTCGATCCCATGAACATGCCTGTACGGGTCGTCAGTGTCGACGGAGAGATCAAATATCTCAATAGACAGGGGCTGGAGCAGACGGTCGCGCAAGCGGTTAGCGGCAACTTCTTCAGCGTAGATCTGGTGCGCATTCGCAACAAGATAGAGCAGCTGCCCTGGGTGAAGAACGCCAGTGTACGCCGGGTCTGGCCCGATACCCTGGCGGTCAGGGTAGTGGAACAGACTCCGTTGGCCTACTGGGGCGCGGATGCCATGGTGAATCGTGAGGGTGAGGTGTTCAAACCGCAGCGGCTGCCACGTTTACAAGGGCTGGTGACCCTTGTAGGCGAAGACGAACAGGCGAAGAAGATCACCAAGGGGTACCTCAAAATGCGTACCCTGCTTGAGACTGCGGGACTGAAATTGGAACGTCTGCGGGTCGATGCGCGGCAATCCTGGCAAATCGAGACCGCGGGTGGATTGCTCCTCGATCTGGGCAGGCGGGATGTAATGCCCAGATTGAGTCGTTTCGTACAGCTCTATCCCTTTCTCAAGGATCGTGTTGACGCCTCATTGGAGCGTGTGGATCTGCGATACACCAATGGTTTCTCGATCTACTGGCAAGCGAATGCAGAACAGCAAACAAAAGTGGATAGCCCATCCAGTCGGGCTAGGATAGCGGGTAAGTGAATGACTAAACGAAGTGAGAAAAATCTCATCATCGGTCTTGATATCGGCACCTCCAAGGTTGTCGCGATTGTCGGTGAAATCAAGGCGGATGGTGGTATTGAGATTATTGGGATAGGTTCCCATCCCTCCCGCGGCCTGAAGAAGGGTGTGGTGGTGAATATCGAGTCCACGGTGCAGTCGATACAGCGTGCGGTTGAAGAGGCGGAACTGATGGCGGGTTGCGAGATCCACTCGGTCTACGCAGGCATCGCCGGCAGTCATATCCGCAGCCTCAACTCCCATGGCATCGTGGCGATCAGGGACAAAGAGGTGACCCAGGGCGATGTGGAGCGGGTCATCGATGCCGCCCGCGCCGTGGCCATTCCCGCGGATCAGAAGATCCTCCATATCCTGCCCCAGGAGTTCATCATCGATGAGCAGGAGGGTATCCGTGATCCCATCGGCATGTCAGGCGTACGCCTCGAGGCAAGGGTACATATGGTCACCGGCGCGGTAAGCGCGGCGCAGAATATTGTCAAGTGCATCCGCCGCTGCGGCCTCGAAGCGGATGACCTGATTCTGGAACAGCTTGCCTCCAGCCATTCGGTGCTCAGCGAGGATGAGAAGGAGCTGGGCGTCTGCCTGGTGGACATAGGTGGCGGTACCACCGATATCGCGGTCTTTACCGGTGGTTCGATCCGTCACACCGCGGTGATACCCATAGCGGGCGATCAGGTAACCAACGACATTGCCGTGGCGATGCGTACGCCGACCCAGCACGCCGAAGAGATCAAGATGAAGTATGCCTGCGCCCTTACCCAGCTGGCGACCAGTGACGAGACGATCGAGGTGCCGAGTATCGGTGAGCGTCCGCCACGTCGCCTCTCCCGACAGACGCTGGCCGAAGTGGTGGAACCGAGATATGAAGAGCTGATGACCCTGATCCAGGCGGAGCTTCGGCGCAGCGGATTCGAGGATGTCATCGCCGGCGGTGTGGTGCTGACCGGTGGCAGTTCAAAGATGGAGGGGGTCATCGATCTTGCGGAAGAGGTGTTTCACATGCCGGTGAGGCTCGGGGTGCCGCAATATGTCAGCGGACTCTCCGACGTTGTGCGCAATCCCATCTACTCGACCGGCGTGGGTTTACTGTTGTTCGGATTGCGAAATCGTACCCAGGGCGGGCACGAGTTGGCCAACGATGGTGGCCTGAAAGCGATATGGGAAAGGATGAAACATTGGTTTCAAGGCAACTTTTGAAGTTTTTTTGGGTGGGTATCCCTCCGGGGTACTGCGAATGATGAATCTTAATTTTATGTTCTGTTGGCGCGACAGAGAGAGGAGGTAGACATGTTTGAACTGATGGATACACACAGCCAGAATGCTGTGATCAAGGTGATCGGTGTGGGCGGCGGCGGCGGTAATGCCGTCAACCATATGTTGTCGGGTGATATCGAAGGCGTAGATTTCATCTGCGCCAATACCGATGCCCAGGCACTGCGCAACAGTGAGGTGCGTACCCAGCTGCAGCTTGGCGCCGATATCACCAAGGGTCTAGGTGCCGGAGCGAATCCTGATATTGGCAGACAGGCCGCAATGGATGATCGTGATCGTATCGAAGAGGTGTTGACGGGTGCGGATATGGTCTTTATCACCGCCGGGATGGGGGGGGGAACCGGGACCGGTGCCGCACCGGTGGTTGCCCAGGTAGCGAAGGATCTGGGTATTCTGACGGTAGCGGTGGTCACCAAGCCGTTCGGATTCGAGGGTGGCAAGCGGATGAAGATTGCCGAAAAGGGCATGGAGGAGCTCGGTGTTCACAGTGATTCGCTGATTACCATTCCCAACGAGAAGTTGCTGGCGGTCCTGGGCAAGGATATGAGCCTGCTGAATGCCTTCAAGGCGGCAAACGATGTGCTCTTGCATGCGGTTCAGGGCATTGCGGAACTGATTACCCGCCCAGGACTGATCAATGTCGATTTTGCGGATGTTCGCACCGTGATGTCCGAAATGGGCGCGGCGATGATGGGCTCAGGCGAGGCCTCAGGGGATAACCGGGCGCGTGAAGCGGCTGAGCGCGCGATTCGCAGTCCACTGCTTGAGGATGTCAATCTGGCCGGGGCCAAGGGTATTCTGGTCAATATCACCGCAGGCATGAATCTGGCGATCGGCGAGTTCGACGAGGTCGGCAATACCGTGCGTGAGTTTGCCGATGATGACGCAACCGTGGTGGTGGGTACGGTCATCGATGCCGATATGCAAAACGACATGCGGGTTACAGTGGTTGCCACCGGGCTAGGCGAACGCAGCAATGCTGAACTGCCCAGGGTGACGAAAGTGGAGGAGATTGCCCCCGTCAAACTGGTCGATGCGGAGGATGCGCAAGCGGTGCCGGATGACTACCGAGAGCTGGATAGGCCCACAGTGTTGCGAAATGGACAGAGTAATCGTCCATCCGCTGCAGCCACCGCCGATGGCAACCTGGATTATCTGGATATCCCGGCTTTTCTGCGCCGCCAGGCCGATTAGGCCTTCACAAACGGCGTTCTTAGGCCTAGGCTTTAGAGAGGGGTAGTTGCAGAAAGACAACATGTTGCATTTTTCGTTTCCAGAGAACGGTCAGTTGGTGTAGAATCGGGAGCCTGATTATTTTCTGGTCAGAGTCAGCATGTACTGGATGGCTATTTCTAGAGCCGGTCTGATGTGTTAGCATGCGCGGTTTTTGGCCCTTTTGGGCGATCCACAGCTGAGGAGCTGAAAGTCGATGATTTGGCAACGTACGTTGAAGAACGTGATACGCGCCACGGGAGTGGGGCTGCACACAGGGGAGAAAGTCTACCTCACCCTGCGACCTGCGGCTCCGGATACCGGGATCGTTTTCAGACGTGTCGACCTCGAACCGCCGGTCGAAATACGCGCCTGTGCGGAGAATGTCGGCGACACCCGGCTCTCGAGCACCCTGGTGCAGGAGGGTGTCCGGGTTTCTACGGTAGAGCACCTGCTCTCCGCCTTCGCCGGACTCGGAATCGACAACGCCTATGTCGATGTCAGTGCCGCCGAGGTGCCGATCATGGACGGCAGCGCGGGCCCGTTCGTATTTCTTTTGCAATCAGCCGGTGTTGAAGAGCAGAACAAGGCCAAACGGTTCATTCGCATCAAACGCAAGGTCGAGGTTGAAGAGGGGGACAAGCGCGCCAGTTTCGAACCCTTCGATGGATTCAAGGTCTCCTTCACCATCGACTTCGATCACCCAGCCTTCAAAGAGCACTCCCAATTTGCCACTGTAGACTTCTCCTCCACCTCGTTCGTAAGAGAGGTCAGCCGCGCCCGCACCTTCGGTTTTCTGCGGGATATAGAGATGTTGCGGCAAAAAGAGTTGGCTCTGGGTGGGAGTCTCGACAATGCGGTGGTGGTAGACGACTACCGGGTCATGAATGATGACGGATTACGTTACGAGGATGAATTCGTAAAGCACAAGATTCTCGATGCCATTGGCGATCTCTATCTGCTCGGGCACAGTCTTATCGGTGCCTTCAATGGCCATAAGTCGGGCCATGCCCTGAACAACCGTCTATTGAGAGAGCTGATCAGCCAACAGGACGCATGGGAGGAGATCACCTTCGATGAGCCAGAAGATGCGCCGATCTCCTATATGCAACCGGTACATCTCTCCATATCCTGATTTACAAGAACGATCTACTTCTCACAGTTTGGGGCTGTCTTCGGACGGCCCCTTTTTATTGCATCGAATCCAGCGTTCATAGGATTGCTGCAACAGCCCGGGCCTAAAAAACCCCGGCATCGGCCGGGGCTGTTTTTCTACTTGGGCTTACCTCAGATTAGGTTTTGGATTTTCTCATGCGAATGGCGCCTATTCCGATAATGCCGGCACCCAGAAGGAGAAGTGTTGAGGGCTCTGGCACACTGGCGGAGGGTGCATCATCGCCCCATGCAAGATAGGAGCCTTCGCCGAAGACATAGTCAGGATACACAAAGAGATCGTTAAAACTGTCAGAAAGCGTGATTTGCCAAGTGTCGCCTGGCAGGATCAGGGGATTTACCACACTGACGCTACCTGAACATGAGAAAGCACCACTGGTATTGCCAAAACCGCAGTCTCCACTGCCAGAAATTTGCACGGAACTGCCAGGATTGCCTATCCAAAAGTTGTAGAGTGAGATATTTGTCTCACTTCCCCAGGAGGGCCAAAAGTGATGTATGTTGAATGAATAGAAGATATCGAAATCATCAAAAAGAACCTCGTCATCCTGTACGCTGATGACAGTGGGGGATCCGCCGTCGACCCCGATTCCCGATAGGTTTACGAACACAGCATTGGATGCGGTGGGTAGGGCGAGAACTGTAAAGGCAGTCAAGCCCAAAATAAATCGTTTGATTTTCTTCATAGTGTTTCGATCCACAATCTTTGTGTCTAATGATTGATTAATTACAGATAGTTTTGCTAACAACCGATCTGCACACTGAGACACGCAACTAGTGGGCCACGTTTGCTAATTGCATGAAAATTTCGGAATTTTTTTAAAGCAGTATTTTTATGTGGATCTCTTTTGTAAAGCCGATCGACATAATTGCAGCAATTTTTCCAGGTTTATTATCCGGGATCAGACTGTTTCTGAGCTTGGCTGGCGAATGCCATCGATAAGGGGGGATACTGATTCTATTTCTGTCATGAATGCCGACTAAGCCGGAGCATTGCATCCCGCAGCGGCGGGTCGTCAATGGTATTCGCCAATTGGCGCATCTGCCTGCCGGCTTCCTGGCTGAGTAACGGTTGCCCCCTCTCCTTGGTGGGAGCAGTTCTCTTCGCCTCTTCGGGCAGGATGGCGGTGCGGGCCTGTTCAACTTGTATGCCGCGTTCCTGCAACTGTCTCTGGAGTTGCGGCAGCAAGTAACGGAAACGGCTTGCCCATACAGGAGATGCAACGAAAAGAGTGAGCCTGCCATGTTGCAGAACGGTCGCTTTGAGTTGGGAATCGAGAGGCGTTGGCAGGAGCTGTTTCAGCAATTCGTGAACTGCCTTTTGTGCCGACAGCCGTTTCCCCAATTTTCCATAGACCGAAGCTGAGGTAACGATTTTAGAGACCCATTGCATTGTGTGAGCTTATGAAAAAAAACGATAAAAAACATCACATTTTGTGCAGAAAGTGATAAAGTTCGATACCTTGTGACCGACAATAGTTGTATATAGTTGCCAGTAAGTCATTTTTTTTGTAATGAAAATCATACACTTACACAGACTTGGGCAGACTTTCGGCAGAGCCGTGCGTGGTCTGCGGATAGCGCTGTTTACGATGCTCGTAGCCCTGCTTGGGCTCGGGTTGGTGTGGTTTGGCTACCAGATGGGTGTCGATGACACCGAGTTTCCCGAGCATCAACTGATTACCGGCCTGAAGCAGACATTCGCGAAAGAGCGTCAATTTCTGCTGGATACCAGATCCGATACCCAGGGCGGGATCGATGCGCTGGCGATCCGCCTCGGTCAACTTCAATCGCAACTTTTACGCCTGGATGCCCTAGGTGAGCGCCTGGTCAATATCGGTGGGCTCGATAAGGGCGAATTCAGCTTCGATGCACCACCCGCATTGGGCGGGCCAGAGGTGATTCACAGCATCGCGGGACAATCCGCGCTGCCGGAGCTATTGCAGGAGATGGCGCAACTGGAACAGCTGATCGAGCACCGACATCAGCAGCTCACCCTAGTTGAGGATCTGATCATGAACTCCAATCTGGAGGAATCGGTCCATCCCACTGGGCGGCCGGTGAAGAAGGGCTGGATCTCATCCTACTATGGTATGCGCAATGATCCATTCACCGGAAAACGCAGCATGCACAAGGGGATGGATTTTGCCGGAAAGGATGGTTCCGATGTGGTCGCGGTGGCTGCCGGTGTTGTTACCTGGTCTGGGGAGCGCTACGGCTACGGCAAGATGATCGAGATCAACCACGGCAAGGGATACACAACCCGTTACGGGCATAATAAGGAGATCTTGGTGGAGGTCGGCGATCGCATCAAACAGGGTCAGGTGATCGCCAGGATGGGCTCGACAGGCAGGTCCACAGGCCCCCATGTCCATTTCGAAGTGGTGCGCAACGGCAGGACCATCGATCCCACCCGCTATATCCTCAACAAACGCAACAAGGGTTGAATCGAGTCCGGGAGCAAAATAGCTGCGGCACAGCCCAAAATTGATTGAATCGATTCCCGCGGCAGGTGTCAATCTGCCTAACTGGGTGCAAACCTGCCAACCCCAACCTTCAGCAATTCCACTGCTTGCTGTATGATCCACAAATTTCGTATTTGCGACGGAAACCCCGATTAATGGTTAGTAACATCTTTAAGAAGATCTTTGGTAGCCGCAATGAGCGCCTGGTCAAACGTATGTCAAAGACGGTCTCCCAGATCAATGCTCTGGAGGCCGACACCGAAAAGCTCTCGGATGAGGCATTGAAACAGAAGACCGCCGAGTTTCGCTCCCGTCTGGAAGCGGGTGAAACGCTGGATAACCTGCTGAACGAGGCCTTCGCCGTGGTCCGTGAGGCGGGTCGCCGGGTGATGCAGATGCGTCATTTCGACGTCCAGCTGATCGGCGGTATGGTTCTGCATCAGGGCAAGATCGCGGAGATGCGAACCGGTGAGGGTAAAACCCTGGTAGCAACGCTGGCCGCCTATCTGAATGCCCTGCCGGCGAAGGGTGTGCATGTAGTGACGGTGAACGACTACCTGGCACGCCGTGACGCCGCCTGGATGGGGCGCATCTATGACTTTCTCGGCCTCAGCGTCGGTGTAATCAACTCGTCGGGTGGCATGGGGCCCGACAGTGCTTCCTATCTTTACGACGCCGGTCATGACGGCAAGAGCGGGGGATTTCTCCATCTCAAGCCGGTTAGCCGACAGCAGGCCTACGCTGCTGACATCACCTATGGCACCAATAACGAATACGGCTTCGACTATCTGCGCGACAACATGGCTTTCAGCGCGGAACAGCGCGTTCAGCGCCCCCCCAACTTCGCCATTGTCGACGAAGTGGACTCGATTCTTATCGATGAGGCGCGGACACCGCTGATCATCTCAGGACCGACCGAAGACTCTTCGGAACTCTACAAGGCGGTGAATGTGATCATTCCCCGCCTTACCAGGCAGGACCCGATCACCAACGAGGAGGGAAAACCCGACTTCGGGCCGGGCGACTACTCGGTGGACGAGAAGGCGCGTCAGGTCTATTTCAGCGAGGAGGGGCACCAGCATATTGAAGAGATGCTCACCGAAGCAGGGCTGTTGGAGGAGGGCGCCAGTCTCTACGATTCCTCCAATATCATACTGATGCATCATGCCAATGCGGCGTTGCGCGCCCACGCCCTGTTTCAGCGCAACGTTGACTATATAGTCAAGGACGGACAGGTAATCATCGTCGATGAGTTTACCGGACGCACCATGCCTGGCCGACGCTGGTCCGACGGCCAGCACCAGGCGGTGGAGGCGAAAGAGGGTGTGGAGATTCAGAATGAGAACCAGACCCTGGCCTCGATCACATTCCAGAACTACTTCCGCCTCTATAACAAGCTATCAGGCATGACCGGTACCGCTGATACGGAAGCCTTCGAGTTCCAGCAGATCTATGGGCTGGAGGTTGTGGTCATCCCCACCAACCAGGCGATGATCAGGGATGACATGGGAGATCTTGTCTACCTCACACCCGAGGAGAAGTACGAGGCAATTCTGGAAGATGTACAGGATTGCGTGAAACGGGGACAGCCGGTGTTGGTGGGTACCGCCTCCATCGAAACCTCCGAACTGGTCTCCGGGCTTCTCAATCAGGCTGGGGTGGAGCATCGGGTTCTCAACGCCAAGCATCACGAGCAGGAGGCGGGTATAGTCGCCCAGGCCGGCCAGCCCGGTTCCGTCACCATCGCCACGAACATGGCGGGGCGAGGTACCGACATTGTCCTCGGCGGTAATCTGGAGGCGGAGTTGGAGGCGCTGGGGGAGAGCCCGGACTCTGGTGCGGTCGATGAACACAAAGCGGCCTGGAAAAAGCGCCATCAACATGTGCTGGACGCCGGCGGCCTCCATGTCATCGGTACCGAGCGTCACGAATCGAGGCGCATCGACAATCAGTTGCGCGGCCGTTCCGGGCGCCAGGGTGATCCGGGTTCGAGCCGTTTCTACCTCTCTCTGCAGGATAATCTGATGCGTATATTCGCCTCCGACAAGGTGGGTGGATTGATGCAGAAGCTCGGCATGGAAAAGGGGGAGGCGATCGAGCACCCCTGGGTCTCCCGTGCGATTGAGAACGCCCAACGCAAGGTCGAGGGACGCAACTTCGATATCCGTAAGCAGCTGCTTGAATATGACGATGTGGCGAACGACCAGCGCAAGGTGGTATACGAGCAGCGCAACGAATTGATGGATACTTCCGATATTGCCGAATCCATTAGCGCACTTCGGGGTGACGTACTGGATGAGCTGTTTCACAGTTACATTCCCCGGGACAGTATTGAAGAGCAGTGGGATATCCCTGGCTTGGGCGAGTCGCTGAAAGAGGTATTCGGTGGTGAGTGGCCGGTTCAGCAGTGGCTGGAAGAGGATCACGACCTGCACGAGGAGACCTTGAAGAAGAGGATCGCCAACATTCTGGAGGATCACTACCAGGATAAGGAGAAGATGGTCGGGACGGAGAGTATGCGCCAGTTTGAAAAGGCCATCATGCTGCAGACGCTTGATGGGCATTGGAAGGAACATCTCGCGGCCATGGACTATCTGCGCCAGGGGATCCACCTGCGCGGTTATGCGCAGAAGAACCCGAAGCAGGAGTATAAGCGCGAGGCCTTCGAGATGTTCTCCGGTATGTTGGAGAGTATCAAGCAGGAGGTGACGGGACTGCTGTCCAAGGTCCAGGTGCAGATGCCGGAAGAGATGGCAATCCAGGAGCAGCAGCCGAGAGTCGACGAGTTCGAGTTCAAACACGAGGCATTCGAGGGATTGCCTGAAGAGACGGCGGCAGCTGCGCAAACGGATGAGCGGGAGCCTCCACATCAACAGCCGTTCGTCCGCGAAGGCCGGAAGATAGGTAGAAATGAGCCCTGCCCTTGCGGTTCCGGCAAGAAATACAAGCAGTGCCACGGTCGATTGAACTGATATGAGTGACACTCGATTCGCCATTCCGGGGATCGGGCTCGGTACCGCGGCAGCGGGTATCAGGTATGCGGATAGGGAGGATCTGGTGGTCGTCGAGATGGCGGACACCTCGACTTGTGCCGCGGTGTTCACCCGAAATGCCTTCTGTGCCGCCCCGGTGCAGCTGGCGAAGCGGCACCTGGCCGAGGAATCGCCCCGCTATCTGCTAATCAACTCTGGTAATGCCAACGCAGGCACCGGCCGCCAGGGCCTGCAGGCTGCTCATGCGAGCTGCCTTGGTGTGGCCACTGCCGCGGCTTGTGAAGTGGAGCAGGTGCTGCCTTTCTCCACCGGCGTGATTGGTGAAAACCTCCCTGTCGAGGCAATTCGAAATGCAATACCCATGGCCATGGGCAGGCTGCACGGCGATGGCTGGGAAGCGGCCTCCCGCGCCATCATGACCACCGATACCCGACCCAAGCTGAAAGCGCGCCACTTTGAGTTTGAGGGTGTCCAGGTCCACCTCACAGGGATGGCCAAGGGGGCGGGTATGATTCGCCCCGACATGGCGACCATGCTGGCCTTTGTCGCCACCGATCTGAGTCTCCCCCGGGATCTTCTCCAGAGATGCCTTGATCATGCGGTAGACCCTTCGTTCAACAGCATCACTGTGGATGGTGATACTTCCACCAATGACGCCTGCGTCTTGATGGCGAGTGGTGCATCCTCCCTGGGTGCTGTGGTTGACGAGGATTCCGCTCTCTACCAACGCTTCGAACAAGAAGTGACCGAACTCTGCATGGAATTGGCGCGGGAGATTGTCCGCGATGCGGAGGGGGCGACCAAGCTGGTGGAAATCCTTGTGCAGGAGGCTGCCAATGAAGTCGAGGCACGGGATGTCGCATATACCATAGCCCACTCGCCGCTGGTCAAGACAGCCCTTTTCGCTTCCGATCCCAACTGGGGAAGAATTCTCGCCGCGGTGGGACGCGCGGGACTCAACGATCTCGATATCGACGGGGTCGAGATCTGGCTTGACGATCTCTGCATCGTGCGCAACGGTGGCCGTGTGGCCGATTATAGCGAGCAGGCAGCGTTAGCGGTGATGAGTCGGGAGGCGTTCTCGATTCGCGTCACCCTTGGACGGGGCGCGCAACAGGCAAAGGTTATGACCTGTGACCTCTCCTACGACTATGTCAAGATCAACGCCGAGTATCGTACCTAGGCAGTGCCGACCCAGTATGATCCATGTTGCCGCCGCAGCCATCTTCGATGCCGAAGGTCGTGTTCTGGTGACGAAAAGGGCCGACCACCTGCACCAGGGGGGGTTGTGGGAGTTTCCGGGCGGTAAGCTGGAACCGGGAGAAACGATAGAACAGGCGTTGGCAAGAGAGCTTGATGAAGAACTCGGTATACTGCCCCTAGAGTTCGACCCCCTGATCAGAATCAGACACAGTTACGATGACCGTCATTTGCAACTCGATTTTTTCCGCGTCACCCGATATCAGGGTAGGGCAAGTGGTCTCGAATCACAGCCGTTGAAGTGGTTGTGGCCGAGTGAAATGGAACCCCGCGATTTTCCGGAGGCCGATAGGCCGGTAATCACCGCGCTACAGTTGCCAAGCCGCTATCTGATCACAGGGGAGGATGCCAACCGGTTCGGCAGCTTCCTGCAACGCCTGGACCATTCCCTCATGCAGGGGGCAGGCATTGTCCAGTTGCGAGCCCACGGCTTATCGGACAGTCGCTATCGCCGGCTGTTGACGGCATCGCTGCCACGCTGCCATCGGCAGGGGGTGAAATTGATCATCAATCGCCCAGACCGGGTGGTGGATTGGTTGGGCGAAGCCGACGGTATTCATCTTACCTCACCGCAGCTGATGTCCCTCAGTCGCCGTCCTCCCGGGGCTGGCCTGCTGGGCGCATCCTGTCACAATCCCGGGGAGCTGTTGCAGGCGGCGCAACTGCGACTCGATTATGTGTTGCTATCGCCGGTGGCGCGGACCCGTTCCCATCCCCATGCCACGGCCCTGGGCTGGAAGCGATTTGCAGAATGGGTGGAAGGGATTAACCTGCCCGTTTATGCGCTTGGCGGCATGAATCCCGACTCTTTACCGCAGGCAAAGCGAGCCGGGGCTCAGGGCATAGCGGGGATATCGACCTTTTGGGCGGTCAATCCGTAAATCCATAGGTTTCGATCAACGACTGCACCGTTTGTACCGCATCCGGTGATTTGTCGATGAATTCAAAGCCCGAATCGTAAAATGCGGTATTGATATCTTTGTCACTCCATCGGCAGACCGCTTTAAAGGAGATCGGTTTAAGTTCGCCCTGGAAGTCAGGAAGGCGGATTTCGAGCTGCATCTCCTCCCCGATCGGTACGGCTTCCTCACTGATCAGCATCAGGCCTTCGGTATTGATGTCAACGACATGCCCGATGGGATGATCCTGATCCAGCCGCCACACCCGAAGATAGTAGATCAGGTGGCGTCGTTTGATGTTGCGTCGCTCTGTTGGATGCGGTGCGTTATCCTGGTTGTGCTGACTTGGTCGCTTAATATACATCGCTTTTTGCCTTGGGTTGTACGGGTAGCATGGAGCTCAAGTTTGCAGGATATGATTGGATTTGATCATCATTAAACATGAGATCGGCTGCTGACCGCAAGAACTTAGACTTTTCCGTGCACATCGGGCGAGAATTCAGTTAATTCATAGATATCAATGGTTTGGCGAATGTAAAAAAAGAGGCTGATTCTTGATATGATGTCAACTGTTTAAATGAAAGTCTCTGGCGTGTCGAGACCGGTCAGGTCTACCAGCATGGAGTAGCACGTACATTGAAAGGGATGACAAATATGTTCGTTAGGCTGTTCAATCATGAACTGTTGTCGAACTCAGAGTATCAACAGGCACTGGTGCGATTGGCCATCTGGCTGTTCAGCATCGTGTTTATGTGGCTCGCCGCTAGCGCGGGATACTACTCCGTTGACTACACCCTGTTTATCTTTCTCTACCAGGGCTACCTGTTTATCTTTCTAGTCATTCTGGGCAGCATTACCTACAAGCCCAGTCTCCCATACCGTAAGGTGATTGTGCTGTTGCTCGATGTGAGCGCAACCAGCCTGGCGATCGTCATCACATCGGATGCCATAAGTCCGTTCTACTTGATCTACTTGTGGATATACATATCTTACGGTACGAGACATGGAAAGAGACTCCTGATGCTGGCCGTGTTGCTCAGTTTTTGTGCTTACAACGGGGTATTGATCCATTTGGATGCCTGGCGGAGCCACGGCTTCGATGCCTTTTTTTTCCAGCTGTTGCTGTTGGTGCTCCCTCTTTATCAATACTATTTGATGAGACAGCTCCACATTGCCAGAGATGAAGCTGAGCGTGCGAAAAAGGCACGAGGGGATTTCCTCTCAACCATGACTCACGAGTTGCGCACTCCACTGATCGGGGTGATCGGTATGGTCAGGTTGATGCAAGGTACACCGCTGGATAAGGAACAGAAAGAGTACCTGCACTCTATTCAATCATCGGCGCACCTGCTGAGATCCCTGATCAGCGATGTGCTTGACTTGTCCAGAATCGATGCCAATAAGCTGGAACTGGTCGCCGAGTGGTTCGATATTCGCAAGCTGGTCAGAAGCGTTGTCGCGAGCCTGGCAGAAGAGGCTCACGAGAAGCAGCTTGACCTCCTATGTTGGGTGGATCCGCAACTGCCGAGGGAGCTCTACGGCGACAGGCTGAGAGTTTCACAGATCCTGTTTAATCTACTCGGCAATGCGGTGAAGTTTACCGACATGGGCCACGTGCGCTTGGATTTGACCTATGCAGAAGAGTTCATGGAGTTTACCCAGGCCCATCTGCTGATCAGGGTCGAGGATACCGGTATCGGTATTCCGCAGAATTGCCAGGCCGCGGTCTTTGACAGCTTCTGGCAAGCCGACCCCGGCCATTCGCGCCGTTACGAGGGGGCTGGGCTGGGTACCACGGTAGTGCGGGATCTGACGCGACTGATGGGCGGCAGGGTCGATCTTGCCAGTGAATCGGGCGAGGGTTCCACTTTCACTGTCAGGCTGCCGTTACTGATGAGGGGGGAAGCGGCGCAATCTAAGGCAAGTATTCAGCTTGCCGGACGGACCCTGCTTATCTACGAGCAGAATCCCGTCGCTATGCGGCTCCATTGCAAGGTCGCGGGTGAATTCGGCATGCGGGTCATCAGCGCACATCACCCCCGCGAGTTTCTCGGCGGTCTCGACAGTACAGTGGAGTTGTTGATGGTTTGCGATTCACAGCAGGGTACAGCCATCAGGGAGATACTCTACAAGGCTCAAGTTGCGGCACCGACCCTGCCTGCAATTGTGGCGGGATATCGCGGCCGCTTGAATGAGGTGGGTATAGTCAGGGATCCTGAAAATACCCTGATCAAGCCCTTCATTGCAGAGGAGTTTGCTCTCACGGTGATGCACGCGCTTGGCCTCGATTTGAACCAACGGCAGTATCCAGGTGTGGGTGATGATGCGACCGGAAAGCTTGGGGGGATCAATATTCTTCTCGCTGAGGACAATGCCATTGCAGCGAAAGTGCTGTCCACATTATTGATACAGCGCGGACACAAGGTACGGGTAACAAGGGATGGGGGCGAGGCCTTGCAAGCGGTTACCGACGATGAGTTTGAGCTTGCGTTTGTCGATCTGCGTATGCCAAACATTGACGGTCTCGAGTTTACGAGGCGCTATCGAAGTGGTGAGCCAAAACACCGCTATATGCCTATCTACGCGTTAACCGCAAACAGTATAGAGGAGATGTTCGAGCACTGTGTCGCGGCGGGTATGGATGGCTTTCTCACCAAGCCTGTCGAGCCAGAGAAGTTGGATGCGATAATCGCTCAACACAGATCAGGCTTCGATCGAAACAGTACCAGGCAGCCGCTCCCCGTCCCAACCTAGGTCTGGGGTGGGTCCGGGGCGGCGACTGGCCAAAGCGACGAGACCGTATCGTTACAGTGACAATGCCCGCCAGATATCCAGGGTGGGCTTGGCCTGGTTCATGGTATAGAAGTGGAGTCCCGGTGCCCCTCCTTGCAACAAGCGCTCACAGAGTCGGGTAACTATCTCCGTGCCATAACTGTGTATCGCTTCCAGGTCTTCGCCAAATCCCTCGAGCCGCTTCCTCAACCAACGGGGAATTTCGGTACCGCAGGCATCGGAAAAGCGGGCCAGCTGGATGAAGTTCGTAATCGGCATGATGCCGGGAACGATGGGGATATCGATCTGCTGTTGTTGACAGCTGTCGAGAAAACGAAAATAGGCATCGGCATTGTAGAAATATTGGGTAATCGCGCTGTCCGCACCCGCGTCCACTTTGAGTTTGAAATAGTTCAGGTCCTGTTGTGCGCTGCTCGCCTGGGGATGGAACTCAGGATAGGCGGCCACCTCGATATGAAATTGATCTGGATAGGCCTGTTGAATCAACTCGACAAGCTGATTGGCATGACTCAGGTCACTGATTTCTCCCATCCCGGTACCCGAGGGAAGGTCGCCGCGCAGGGCCACGAGACGGCGAATGCCGAGTGATTGATAGTGCGCCAAAATCTCCATGATCTCATCCCGGCTGGCGCCGATACAGGAGAGATGGGGCGCGGTGGTGATCTGCTCGCCGATCAGCCACTCCACCGTGTCGAATGTCCGCTGCCGGGTAGATCCTCCGGCACCGTAGGTGACCGAAAAGAAGGCGTGCTGCTTGGCCTTCAGTTCGGCGACGGCCTTTTGCAGGTTTTCCTGACCTCTCTCCGTCTTTGGCGGAAAGAGTTCGAAACTGAATGTCTTGTGTTGATTGTCTGTCTGCATGATAAGTCTGTAGTGCTAGAGCCTGTACCGCTTAACGGAATTGGCAGATGATGCAGCGGGCAGTAACTGCCCGCCGCTTCTCGCTCATACTTTGAGTGATGACGTTACGGCCGGGCCTGGGCTTCATCTGCCGTTACTTAATAACGGTAGTGCTCGGGTTTGTAGGGCCCCTCAACCGGCACACCGATATAGTCAGCCTGTTCCTGTGTAAGGGTCGTCAATTGGGCGCCGATCTTTTCAAGATGGAGCCGGGCAACCTCTTCATCGAGCTTCTTGGGGAGTACATAGACCTCGTTCTTGTAGCGTTCAGCGTTGCTGAAAAACTCGATTTGGGCCAAAACCTGATTGGAAAATGAGTTTGACATGACAAAGCTTGGGTGCCCGGTGGCGCAGCCCAGATTGACCAGTCTGCCTTCGGCCAGGATGATGATGCGTTTACCGTCAGGAAAGATAACGTGATGGACCTGGGGTTTGATCTCTTCCCATTGATAGTTACGAATGCCCGCAATGTCGATCTCGTTGTCGAAGTGACCGATGTTGCAGACGATCGCCTGGTCCTTCATCGACGCCATGTGGTCATGGGTGATGATCTTGAAGTTGCCTGTGGTGGTGACAAAGATATCACCCACGGGTGCGGCTTCTTCCATGGTGACCACCCGATAGCCCTCCATTGCGGCCTGCAGTGCACAGATCGGATCGATTTCGGTGATCCAAACCGTGGCTCCCAGGCCACGTAGCGATTGTGCACAGCCCTTGCCCACATCGCCGTAACCGGCGACGACCGCGATCTTGCCTGCGATCATGACATCGGTGGCGCGCTTGATACCGTCGACGAGGGATTCCCGGCAGCCGTAGAGATTGTCGAATTTCGATTTGGTTACCGAGTCATTGACGTTCATGGCGGGGAAGAGCAGGGTGCCCTGTTCCATCATCTGGTAGAGACGGTGGACACCGGTCGTGGTCTCCTCGGTGACGCCCTTGATCGATTCCGCCATGCGATGGTAGCGTTTTGGATCTTCTTCAAGACTGCGTTTCAACACGCCGAGAATGACTTGCCACTCCTCGGGGTCATCCTCCCGAGGTTCGGGAACCGCTCCGGTGTTGGCAAATTCAACCCCTTTATGGACCAGCAGGGTGGCGTCTCCGCCATCGTCCAATATCATGTTGGGGGTGCCGCCATCCGGCCAGTTGAGAACCTGTTCTGTGCACCACCAGTACTCTTCCAGGGTTTCGCCCTTCCAGGCATAAACCGGTATACCCTCTGCGGCGATTGCGGCAGCGGCATGATCCTGGGTCGAGAAGATATTGCATGAGCACCAGCGAACCTGCGCACCCAACGCAACTAGCGTCTCGATGAGTACCGCGGTTTGAATGGTCATGTGCAGGGAACCGGTGATACGGGCCCCTTTCAGCGGCTGCCGGGCCGCGTATTTCTTCCGGATCGCCATCAATCCAGGCATCTCAGTCTCGGCGATGGCGATTTCACGACGACCATACTCAGCCAGCGATATGTCGGCAATCTTATAGTCGGTAAACTGACTGGATGTGTCGCTGATTTTGCTGGTCAACTCACTCATGGTAGTCATCTCCTGAATATCGTGAGTGAGCGCGGTTTGATTGTATGGGCTACCCTTCCGAGCCTGGCGGATTCCGGATCCGTTGCAGCGCTCCTCGAACAGGGATATGTTGATTTTGAATTATGAATCTTGAATTGTCGAGCGTGCTCCGCGCGGCTGTTTTTTATTACTTTGCCATTCAGCAGAAGGCGTGAGCGCAGCGAGTGCGGTCAATTCAAAATTCAAAATCGTTTCAAAGTCCGGCATCCTCGCGCAGTGCATCCGCCCTGTCGGTGAGCTCCCAGGTGAATCCCTCGTCTTCACGGCCGAAATGACCATAGGCTGCAGTCTTTTGAAACTTGATCTGACTATAGTTCAACAGGTCGAGCATCTGTAGAATGCCGTAGGGACGCAGGTCAAAATGTTTTCGCACCAGCTCGGCAATCTTCTCATCGGCGAGCCTGCCCGTGCCGAAGGTCTCGATCATTATCGAGGTGGGTTCGGCGACGCCAATTGCATATGAGACCTGGATTTCACAGCGCTCAGCCAGTCCGGCGGCAACGATATTCTTCGCCACGTAGCGCCCTGCGTAGGCGGCCGAGCGGTCTACCTTGGAGGGATCCTTGCCGGAGAAGGCACCACCGCCATGACGTGCCGAGCCGCCATAGGTGTCGACAATGATCTTGCGCCCGGTAAGACCACAATCGCCAACTGGACCGCCGATGACAAAACTACCGGTGGGATTGATATGGATCTTCTCCGGCGGACACTGATCCAGCCACTCTTTAGGCAGAACCGGTTGAATGATGTTTTCCATCACCGCTTCATAGAGGTGTTTGTAGTCGATGTCCGGGTCATGCTGTGTTGAAAGCACAACCGCACCTATACCACTTACCTTGCCGTCTTCGTAGCGCAGGGTTACCTGGCTCTTTGCATCTGGACGCAGCCACGGGAGGATCCCCGCCTTGCGTATCTCCGACTGCCGCTGTACCAAACGATGGGCGTAGGTGATGGGCGCAGGCATCAGCACATCGGTCTCATTGGTCGCATAGCCGAACATCATCCCCTGATCGCCGGCACCCTGCTCCTCGGGACTGGTTCGATCCACGCCCTGGGCGATATCCCCAGACTGTTTGCCTATCAGGGACATCACGGCACAGGTCGAACCGTCGAAGCCTACGTCCGAGCTGGTATAGCCGATGTCACAGACGACCTTTCTCACCAATTCGTCCAGGTCGATCCACGCCTCCGTGGTGATCTCGCCGGCAACGATAACGGCACCTGTCTTGATCAGCGTTTCACAGGCCACCCGCGCCCTATCGGGATGCGGGTCGGTCGCTAAAATGGCGTCAAGCATGGCGTCCGAGATCTGGTCGGCGACCTTGTCCGGATGACCCTCGGAGACGGATTCGGAGGTAAAAATAAAATCTTTTGCCATTAAACTTCCTTCAACTTCTAGTTTTATGTGTGCCACTGCATACTCCCTTCGGTGGGGACGGCGGACCACCGGTGGCGACAAATCCCAGCCTTGAACGAAATCCGGATTTTACACATCAGCCTGCTTTTTGCATAATGCCCCACCCCACAATCAATTCAGACTATTAAAGGGATCAATGATGGTTTCTTTACAGACACCGATATGTGACTTTGGCACCCCGGCACCCGATTTCAGGCTTCCCGGTGTTGATGGCCGTGAATGGTCCCTGCAGCAGTGCGCGGGGGAGCATGGCTTGCTGGTCATGTTCATCTGCAATCACTGCCCCTATGTAAAGGCTGTACAGCAGCGCATTGTCAGGGATGCCAAAGAGTTAGCCCAGCTGGGCATAAATTCGGTGGCCATCATGTCCAACGATCCAGCGGAGTACGAGGAGGACTCGTTTGCAAATATGAAACGGGTTTCCGAACAGATGGACTATCCCTTTCCCTACCTGTTTGACGAGACCCAAGCTGTTGCCAAGGCCTACGGTGCGGTCTGTACCCCCGACTTCTTCGGATACAATGCCGCGCTGGAACTGCAGTATCGAGGCCGTCTCGACGAGAGCCGCAAGGAGACCGCGCCAGGCGCGGTGCGCCGGGATCTTTTCGAGGCGATGAAACTGGTGGCGGAAACCGGCAATGGCCCCAGGGAGCAGATTCCCAGCATGGGCTGTTCCATCAAGTGGAGAGAGGACTCAACTGCTTGATAATATTAAGCTTATTAGGATATTAGGGTTTATTCATCAAGCCAGCTTATTGCCCCGTAAAGTTAGTTGCTTTGCCGAGTCCGTGGGCTTGGGTCAGAATAGCTCACCTTTTGTCCGAGCGGACTTCGGCTGTGGAATGGGGGTCAAGGTCACGATTCGCGCTGAACTATCAATGCGGATAAGTGCCGAGAAGGGGTTTATTGATAACGAATTCAGTGGCTTGCCACTAAATAGCTTTTGTCCGACAGAAACAGATTACTACTTAATTCTAATCAGGAGGGGTCAATGTCCTCACGAAGAGAACTCGCCAATGCCATTCGTGCCCTGAGTATGGATGCCGTACAGAAGGCCAATTCAGGCCATCCGGGTGCGCCCATGGGTATGGCCGATATCGCAGAGGTTCTGTGGAACAACCATATGAAACACAATCCGGCGAATCCGGATTGGGCTGATCGCGACCGCTTTGTTCTCTCCAACGGTCATGGTTCGATGCTCATCTATTCGCTGCTGCACCTGACCGGCTATGAACTGAGCATCGATGATCTGAAGAGCTTCCGCCAACTCCACTCCAAGACCCCGGGTCATCCGGAGTATGGGTATGCGCCGGGCGTCGAGACCACGACCGGACCTCTGGGGCAGGGCATCACCAATGCGGTTGGCATGGCCCTGGCAGAGAAGACCCTAGCGGCACAATTCAACAAGCCGGGTCATGAGATCGTCGATCACAAAACCTACGTATTTCTCGGTGACGGCTGCATGATGGAGGGTATCTCCCATGAGGCCTGCTCCCTGGCGGGTACCCTGGGCCTGGGCAAGCTGATCGCCTTCTGGGACGACAACGGCATCTCGATCGACGGTGAGACCGAAGGTTGGTTTACCGATGATACCCCCGGTCGTTTCGAGTCCTATGGCTGGCATGTGATCCGTGATGTGGATGGGCATGACGCGGATGCCATCGATCGGGCCATCGAGGAGGCCAAGTCGATGCACAGCAAGCCTTCACTGATCTGTTGCAAGACCACCATCGGTTATGGTTCACCGAATCTGGCCGGCAGCCATGACTGCCATGGTGCTCCCCTGGGTGCCGATGAGATAGTCGCCACCCGCGAGCAGCTTGGTTGGTCCCATGACGCCTTCGTGATACCCGATGATATCTATGTGGCCTGGGATGCGAAGAGTGCCGGTGCCAGCGCCGAGAGTGACTGGAATGAGCGATTTACCTCCTATGAAGAGGCCCACCACGAGCTTGCTGCGGAATTCAAGCGGCGCATGGCGGGTGAGCTTCCCGATAACTGGGCCGATGAGACAGCCAAGTTCATTGCCGAGGTGAACAGCAAGGCTGAATCACCGGCAACCCGCAAGGCTTCACAGAACGCCCTCAACGGCTATGGTCCCCTGTTGCCGGAGTTCCTCGGCGGTTCCGCCGACCTGTCGCCCTCCAACCTGACTGCCTGGTCCGGTTCGAGTTCGATCACCGATGGCAATGCTGACGGTAACTACATCTCCTATGGTGTGCGCGAGTTTGGCATGTCCGCTATCATGAACGGTGCCGCCCTTCACGGTGGTTTCATTCCCTATGGCGGTACCTTCTTGATGTTTTCCGAATATGCCCGCAACGCATTGCGCATGGCGGCATTGATGAAACTGCGTTCGATCTTCGTCTATACCCACGACTCCGTCGGCCTGGGTGAAGATGGCCCGACCCACCAGCCCATCGAGCAGATTCCAACCCTGCGCATGATTCCGAACATGGATGTATGGCGTCCTTGTGACGGGGTTGAGACCGCAGTCGCCTGGAAGGCTGCGGTGGAGAAAAATGACGGCCCAACCTCCCTGATCTTCTCCCGCCAGGGTCTTGCCCATCAGGAGCGGAGCGATGAGCAGATTGCAAACATCGCCAAAGGCGGCTACGTGATCAAGGATTGTGACGGAACCCCCGATGCCATCGTCATCGCCACCGGTTCCGAGGTGGGTATCGCGATCCAGGGTGCCGCCGACTCAGGTAAAAAAGTACGCGTGATTTCGATGCCCAATACCAAGGTATTCGATGAACAGGATGCGGCATACAAGGAGTCAGTGCTGCCCTCGAACGTTACTGCCCGGGTTGCCGTGGAGGCCGCTGTCACCGATGGCTGGTACAAATATGTCGGTATCAACGGCAAGGTGATTGGCATCAACCGATTTGGTGAGTCTGCGCCGGCGGGTGAGCTGTTCAAGGAGTTCGGCTTTACCGCGGAGAACGTGGCTGCGGCAATCAATGAGGTTTCTGCCTGATAACGGCCGCTGGGCACCCTTGGTGCCCGACGGCAGGCTATTCAAATTAGATTACAACTCTTTAATTTATAAAACGGAGAACTGAAATGACAATCAAAGTAGGTATCAATGGTTTTGGTCGTATCGGCCGCATGGCGTTCCGTGCAATCGCCAAAGATTTCCCCGGTATCGAAGTCGTTGGCATCAATGACCTTCTGGAACCCGATTACCTGGCCTACATGCTGAAATATGACTCGGTGCACGGCAACTTCGATGGCGACATAGCCGTGGAAGGCAGCAACATGGTCGTCAACGGCAAGAAGATCCGTCTCACCGCCGAGCGTGACCCGGCAGACCTGAAGTGGGATGAGATCGGCGCGGACCTGGTGATCGAATGTACCGGGTTTTTCCTCACCGAGGAGACCTGCCAGAAGCACATCGATGCCGGTGCCAAGAAGGTGGTGCAGAGTGCCCCCTCCAAGGATGCCACCCCCATGTTCGTCTATGGCGTCAACCACAACGACTATAACGGGCAGGCCATCGTATCTGCTGCCTCCTGTACCACCAACTGCCTGGCACCCGTGGCCAAGGTTCTGAACGACAAGTGGGGCATCAAGCGTGGCCTGATGACCACCGTTCACGCTGCCACCGCCACGCAGAAAACCGTCGACGGTCCCTCCATGAAGGACTGGCGCGGCGGTCGCGGTATCCTGGAGAACATCATTCCTTCTTCTACCGGTGCCGCCAAGGCGGTAGGCAAGGTGCTGCCCGAGCTGAACGGCAAGCTGACCGGCATGGCCTTCCGTGTGCCCACTTCCGATGTCTCTGTGGTCGACCTGACCGTGGAACTGAACAGTGGCGCCAGCTATGACGATATCTGCGCCGCCATGAAGGCCGCTTCAGAGTCCGGCGATCTGGCCGGCGTACTGGACTACACCGAGGAGAAGGTGGTCTCCACCGATTTCCGCGGTCGTGGTACCCCCTCCATCTTCGACGCGGGTGCCGGCATCATGCTGGACGATACCTTCGTCAAGGTGGTCTCCTGGTACGACAACGAGTACGGCTATACCTGCAACATGCTGCGTATGGTCGAGCATGTAGCCTAGTAAGTCTGCATAACATGGGGCGGTTGAACACCGCCCCATGGACTGACGCAGTGATTTTTGAACTATGGATTTCAGCATTTCAAAGCGGCTACTGAAACCGTCAAGAGATCATAATTCAAAATTCACACTGAAAAAGTAGAATCGACCTAGGAGTTCGTAATGTCTTTCATCAAATTGACCGACCTCGATCTCGCCGGCAAGCGAGTCCTGATTCGCGCCGACCTTAATGTCCCCGTCAAAGACGGTAAAGTCACATCGGATGCCAGGATCACCGCCTCCATGCCCACCATAGAGCATTGTGTCAAGGCAGGTGCCAGGATCCAGGTGATGTCTCACCGCGGCCGCCCCACGGAGGGCGAGGTGGACGCTGAGAACTCCATGCAGCCGATTGCCGACGACATGAGCGCCAAACTGGGAACCACTGTCCGTTTGGTCAAGGATTATCTGCAGAGTGCCCCAGAAATCGCGGAAGGCGAGGTGGTACTGTTCGAAAACGTCCGTTTCAATAGTGGCGAGAAGAAGGATGACGAGGAGCTGGCAAAGAAATATGCCTCACTCTGCGATGTCTTCGTCATGGACGCCTTTGGCACTGCCCATCGCGCCCAGGCTTCCACCCACGGTGCCGGCAAGTTTGCCCCAACAGCCTGTGCCGGCCTGTTGCTGGCCGATGAGTTGGATAATCTGGCCAAGGCGTTGGCGAATCCCGCACGGCCCATGGTGGCGATTGTGGGCGGTTCCAAGGTTTCGACCAAGCTGACCGTACTCGAGGCTCTGTCGGAAAAGGTTGATCAACTGGTGGTCGGTGGTGGTATCGCCAACACCTTCCTCAAGGCCACGGGCCATAATGTTGGGAAATCGTTGTGTGAAGACGATCTGGTGCCAACCGCCCAGGCGCTGATTGAAAAGATGAAGGCGCGGGGAGCGAATATCCCGATTGCCAGCGATGTTGTGGTCGGCAAGAACTTCGCGGAAGACGAGCCAGCTGTACTGAAGCCGGCCGCGGATGTTGCCGACGACGAAATGATTTTCGATATCGGCCCGGACAGCGCCAATGAGCTGGCCGAGATCATCAACAAGGCCGGTACCATTGTCTGGAACGGTCCGGTGGGTGTCTTCGAATTCGATCAGTTCGGTGATGGCACCAAGACCGTATCTATGGCTATTGCCGATTCCGCTGGCTTCTCCCTCGCCGGAGGTGGCGATACCATCGCCGCGATCCAAAAGTACGACATCTATGACAAGGTTTCCTATATTTCCACCGCGGGCGGTGCCTTTCTCGAGTATCTGGAAGGCAAGACCTTACCTGCGGTGGCCATGCTTGAAGCCCGTGCGGCTGAGTAAGATAGAGAATCAATCGATCACGGCTGAGCAGGGGCTCAGCCGGTTTTTCATGGGTTAAGCATGTAGCTGGATCTGTATGCCAAGACGAACAAAAATTGTAGCGACCCTGGGACCGGCAACGGATGATCCCAAGGTACTGGATAAAATCATCCATGCAGGGGCGGATGTGGTTCGCCTCAACCTCTCTCACGATCATCACGATTCTCAACGCCAGCGGGCAGACAGGATACGCAACCGCGGCCGTGCCTGCGGACGACAGATTGGTGTCTTGGCCGACTTGCAGGGGCCGAAGATCCGCATCGGCCGTTTCAAAACAGGCGCGGTTGATCTAAACGAGGATGATAGCTTCATACTCGATGCCGGCTGCGCCCTGGATAGCGGTGATCAGCAACGTGTCGGTCTCACCTACCCGCAACTGGTCGATGATGTCAGCCGTGGTGACACGCTGTTGCTGGACGATGGGGCAATCGTTCTCTGGGTCGCTGAGGTCGAGGGCATGGAGGTTCGCTGCAAGGTGGTTGTCGGCGGCAGGCTATCCAACAACAAGGGAATCAACAAACAGGGTGGTGGGCTTTCCGCGCCGGCATTGACCGATAAGGATCGCGAGGATATCAAGTTTGCCGCTGAAATCGATGTCGACTACCTGGCTGTCTCCTTCGTGCGCAATGGCGAGGATGTGATGGAGGCGCGGCGTCTCCTGGAGGAGGCGGGTGGCCAGGGCGGCATCGTTGCCAAGGTAGAGCGCGCCGAAGCGCTGGACAGCATCGATGAGATCATCCAGGCTTCAGACGCGATCATGGTGGCCCGTGGCGACCTGGGTGTCGAGATTGGAGATGCGGAGCTGCCGGCGGTACAGAAGGAGTTGATCAAAACCGCGCGGGGAATGAACTGCGTGGTAATCACCGCGACCCAGATGATGCAGTCGATGATCGAGAACCCAATCCCCACTCGGGCCGAGGTGTTCGATGTGGCGAATGCGGTGATGGATGGTACCGATGCGGTAATGCTATCGGCCGAGACGTCGATCGGAAAATATCCTCACAAGGTGATAGAGACCATGGACCGGGTCTGCGTCGAGGCTGAAAAACATCAATCCGCGAGGCGCTCCCACCACCGGCTAGACAGCGTCTTCGGCCGTGTCGATGAAGCAATCGCAATGGCCACCATGTATACTGCGAATCACCTGGGGGTAAAGGGAATTGCCGCCTTGACAGAATCGGGTTCCACGGTGAAATGGATGTCCCGCATCAGCTCCGGTATCCCTATCTACGCCTTAACGCGTCACGTGCGCACGAGACGCAAGGTGACCCTGTTTCGCGGGGTCTACCCGGTGAGTTTCGATGTCTCCAGTACCTACGTCGATAAGGTCAATGAAGAGGTGATTGACGAGTTGCTGCGTCGCGGCGAAGTTCGCGAGAATGACTTGGTGATCATCACCAAGGGTGACCGCTCCGGAGTGGAGGGTCAGACCAATATCATGAAAGTGATGCGCGTCGGCGAGCATGTGCTCGACGACGAACAAGATGGATGGGTGAAGTCAACACAAGTACTCCCCGAGAATTGAAATTACTATAGACACAAAACCAAGGAGGCTATCATGGCTCTGATATCCCTGCGCCAACTTCTCGATCATGCCGCGGAAAACGGCTACGGTCTGCCGGCGTTCAATGTCAACAATATGGAGCAGGTGCATGCCATCATGCAGGCTGCTGATGCAGCGAAAAGCCCGGTCATCCTGCAGGGTTCCGCCGGGGCTCGTTCCTACGCGGGGGAGCCCTTCCTGCGCCACCTGATCATCGCTGCGACCGAGATGTATCCGCAGATCCCGGTCTGCATGCACCAGGATCATGGAACATCTCCGTCTGTCTGCCTGCGCTCTATCCAGTCGGGCTTCTCGTCCGTGATGATGGATGGCTCACTGATGACCGACGGCAAGACCCCTTCTACTTACGACTACAACGTGGATGTGACCAAGACCGTGGTCGAGATGGCCCACGCAGGTGGTGTATCGGTAGAGGGTGAGCTGGGTTGCCTGGGCTCCCTTGAGACCGGCCAGGCCGGGGAAGAGGATGGCATTGGTGCCGAGGGTACCCTCGATCACAGCCAATTGCTGACCGATCCCGACGAGGCCGCCGATTTCGTTAAGAAAACCGGGGTGGACGCACTGGCGATTGCCATCGGTACCTCTCATGGCGCCTATAAGTTTACCCGTCCGCCGACAGGCGACATCCTCGCCATCGACCGGGTGAAAGAGATCCATGCGCGTATTCCCGATACCCATCTGGTAATGCACGGTTCCTCCTCAGTGCCTCAAGACTGGTTGGCGATCATCAACGAGTATGGCGGCGACATGGGTGAAACCTACGGCGTACCCGTTGAGGAGATTGTCGAGGGCATCAAGCATGGCGTGCGTAAGGTCAACATCGATACAGACCTGCGGATGGCCTCCACTGGCTCGATCCGCAAGCATCTGAATGACAACAAATCCAATTTCGATCCGCGGAAGTTCCTCAAGGAGGCTACCAAGGCGATGTCAGACATCTGTAAGGCCCGTTATGAGGCCTTCGGTTCCGCAGGCATGGCGGAGAAGATCACCCCGGTCTCTCTGGAAGGCATGCAGACACGCTATGAGAGCGGTGAACTCGATCCCAAGGTGAACTGAACGATCGCGATCAATGAAAAAGGGGGCTTAGGCCCCCTTTTTTACCCAGCTGCCCACTCCCGGGGCATAGGTCTTACAACAGGCCCTCTTTCTCCAGGACCGTTTTGAGCTGGTTGGGGTTGAAGCCGACGAATTTCTCCTCACCGATGACAATCAGCGGCACGCTCTGTCCGCCGATCTGAAAAAACTGCTTTTGCATTTTCCCAGGTTTACCGACGTTGAAGTCAAGAAAAGGAACCTTATTCCTTTTCAGCCACCGCTTCAGATGCTGGCAGTGAGGGCACCTCAGGGTGGTGTAGATCACCACCCGGGCTGTTTTTATATTAACTGCAGACATAGAAGACAAAGTTTTATACCACAACCGCTGAATTTGAATGGTTCGTACTCATGTCTCAATCAGGCAAAAAAATCCTGCTGATACCAATGGAGCGGCACGATAGCAGAAAAACTGAAGTTCCAGACGAACCAAATTCATCAATTGGCGTGGTTGTTATTCTCTTGCCAATTACCAGTCAATCTCTTCTCCGCTTCTAGGTACTTTTCAGCAGTTTTGGTTATTACCTCCTGAGGTAGCTTAGGACCTGGCGGTCTTTTATCCCAGTCCAGTGTCTCAAGGTAGTCACGCACAAACTGCTTGTCGAAGCTGGGCGGACTGCACCCGGGACGATACGAACTTGCCGGCCAGAAACGTGAGGAATCGGGTGTCAGAGCCTCATCGATCAGATGGATCTGACCCTCGTCATCCAGGCCGAACTCAAATTTTGTATCTGCAATAATAATACCTCTTTCAAGGGCATAGTGCGCGGCTTGTTTATAGATCGCAAGACTGATGTCTTGAACCTGGGTGGCGATCTCGTCTCCCAACACAGATTTTGTCTGCTCAAAAGTGATGTTGATATCGTGATCGCCGACATCGGCCTTGGTCGAAGGCGTGAATATGGGCTGTGGGAGTTTTGCGGCCTGCTGCAACCCCTCGGCCAGGGGAATAGCGCATACGCTTCCCGTTTGCTGATACTCTTTCCAGCCTGAGCCTATAAGATAACCTCTGACTATCGCTTCTACCGGGAGTGGCCTCAGCTTACGCACAACCATCCAGCGGTCTCCGAGAACCTCGCGATGACGTGGGTCTGTTACAATTTCCTGCAGCGGGATATCCTTGAGGTGGTTGGGGACGATGTCGCGGGTACGATTGAACCAAAAGTTCGCTACCCTGGTCAGTACCTCTCCCTTTCCGGGTATGGGCTGCGGCATAACAACATCGAAGGCAGAGAGGCGGTCTGTGGTAATAATCAGCAGATGGCTCTGATCCACTTCATAGATATCTCGAACCTTGCCACGGTTAAGCAGCTTTAGATTAAGATCGGATTCAAAGAGCGTTGTGCTGACTTTGTTCATATTTTGGACCGACAGTGAAAAAATAGCATTATACCCAATGCCGAGATAAGCCCCAGATAAAATTATCAATTTTAATCAATTGCCAGAATCGCTCTCGGCAGGGTCTCATCGACTTTAGACTCAACCAGGCGAACGACCTGTGAACTATCAGCCGACAAAGGTAGCTTCAGTGAACGACCAATACGACTATCTGCGAGCCTTCAACGGAAGCTTCACCTCGACCTTGAGGTGGCATCAGCTGGATGCCTTATGGGAGGTCCTGAAAGAGGATGCCGATGGCGGCTGGTACATCTACGCCATCGGAGAAGCGCCACCGGCCTCCAGCGCCGATACCGATATGGTGTTGAGGTTCATCGACGGTATTGACCGGCTGTTGCGCGATGAACATAAAGAGGACTATTGCGGTATCGTCTATGCCGATAACCTGAAGCAGCCAGCTTTCATCAAAATCTACGATCCCAACAATCTGGGTGTCTCCTGCGGCTACAGCGATAACCCGCCACTACCGGGTTGGGTGTTGAGCAAGCTTGCACCGGTTGATCTCCCCGCGGCGATGGTGCCAAAAAATCGCCGGCGTTGGTGGCAGGCGTTGTGGAGTAAACCCTGAACAATAGCGGGGTTTATTGGGTTGAATCGTGCTATTCTATTTAACCAAGTTTTTTCGTAGGGAATTGAGTGGAAAATGACGACAACCGACAACAGCGCCGCAGGACAAGCCATGCACGACCGACTTGCCATAACTCGCGGCGTGATGAACATGTTCGAGAGCTGGGGGCTGCGTGCTGAAGAGATCATGGCACTGCTGGACATGCAGGGAAAGGCGCGTCATCTGTCCCAGTATCGCTACAACAAGCCGTTGCCTGACAACCCGGAGATCATGCGCCGGGTGGAGTATCTGGTGCGCATCGATGATGCTCTGCGCACCACCTATCCGACAAACCCAAGCATGGGCAAGCGTTGGTTGCGTCAGAGGAACCATAAATTCAACAAGCACAGCCCGCTGTCGATGATGATCGGTGACGGCGAGCAGGGTATGATCTACGTGCTGTCCAGGCTCGACTGTACCTTCGCCTGGGATCAAAGCGGTTCAAAGCCCTGCTGAAATCGCGAGCCTCCGGTTAGGTTTTTTCCTCACGGCTGAGCCACACATCCAACCCCTGGGCGTCCAGCATAAGATCCATTGCCATTCGTTGCTCGATGGTTTCCGTCGATTGGCTGCAACCGTGGGTGTGGAGTTTTTGCAACATCCAATCCCTCAGTCTGTTACGAATCTCGACCACCCGTTGTTCACCCGGTGGTGCGTTGCACGCCCTTGCGATGGATGCGAAATCTTTGATGTACTGGCTCAGTTTTTCCGCCATCTCCATGACATTTCCGATCTCGCCAAAATGGGTGAGGTAGACCCGCTGTGGTGAAAGGGTCAGCAGTCGTTCAAGGCTTGCAAGCCAGGCTTCGGGGTCGAACTGCACGGGTGTCGTTGTCGGCATGATGAAATGGCCATGCTCGGTATCGAACTCCCGATAGGAGAGTCCGAAGGTGTCACCCGTGAAAATCGCCTTGCCCAGGGCGTCGTAGATGCAAAAATGGTGACGCGCGTGTCCGGGCGTGTCCAAAATCAGCAACTCCCTGCTGCCGAAGCGAATACGCGTCCCGTCCGGGGCTTCCATAACACGCTCCTCCGCGACAGCTGTCAAGGTGCCGAACTGCTTCTTGAATTCCTCCTCGCCATAGACGGCGGTGGCACCCGCAATCAGTTTCGAAGGATCTATCAAATGCTTGGCGCCATATGGGTGGATCACCAACCTGGCGTTGGGCAAGCGTCTCATTAACTCACCGGCACCGCCCGCATGATCGAGATGCACATGGGTAGGGATGACATATTTGACAGCGGATGCCTGAATCCCTTTCATTGCCAGGATCTCCATCAGGCGCGGGACCGTATGGCTGGTACCGGTATCGATAAATACAGCTTCACCTGCAGACTCGACGAGGTAACAGGCGGCCAGTTCCGGACGTTGATAGTGGGTGTCGATACAGGTTATCTGGTTTGCATACTCAATAATATCGAGATCCGGCATCTTGGTTACCTAGTTTTCGCTATTGTCCTGATTACTGATGGAACCCTCTGCGCCCTGCATCAGGTTCTGGATATTGGAGCGGTGACGCCAAAACAGGATCAACGAGATTATGATCTGCATCACCAATAGTTCTGTTTCGGGCCAGATTGCCCACACGATCAACGGTGCCAGGGCCATAGAAACCAGTGCCGAGAGCGACGAAATATTGACAACTTTTGCCACCACTAACCAGATCAGGGCCACCGTCAGTCCGACCCCCCAGTGGAGGCCGAATTGTACTCCCAGTGCGGTTGCGACACCCTTGCCGCCCTTGAAACCGAAAAATATGGGATAGAGATGACCCAAAAAGGCAGCGATCCCAGTGAGGGCCAGAATCGCAGCCGGAGCATCGAGTAGATGTGCCGCCAGCATCGGCAGCAACCCCTTCAAAGAATCCCCGAGCAGGGTTATCGCAGCCGCTTTCTTACCGCCGATTCGGAGTACGTTTGTCGCTCCCGGATTGTTCGATCCCTGACTTCGCGGATCGGGCAAGCCCATGACGCGACAGACAATAATGGCGCTGGAAATGGAGCCCAGGAGATAGGCGCCGAGTATGAGTAGAACATCTGTGACCATGGGTGCAGTTACTGGTTATGCCAATTGGGTTAGGGATGGATGGTTAGTCGGCCTTCATCATTCGATGATCGCTGTTGCCAAGTTATCTCCTGCTTCCCTATTGCTAGCGCCGATCGATTTGAGGCAGACAGAGGAGCCGGGGATCAGGCTTGATTTCGCCGGCCACATGTTGGAACAGAACGCTAGATATTACAAGGTTTGAAGGGGTATGGTATTGATTCGAGGTGATATCTCATGTGCCGGTGGGGGTTTGCTCACTGTCTATTCTCCTCTACCATGGGGTTTTGTTCAGCATATGGCTCAAAGTGTATGGATATAGTCTTCATCCGAGACCTGCAAGTCGATACGGTAATTGGTATCTACGATTGGGAACGAAAAATCAGACAAACGGTGATCTTGGATCTTGAAATGGGGGCCGATATCGCCAGGGCGGCCGCGACCGATGCCATCGAGGATACACTCGACTACAAAGCGGTGAGTAAGCGTCTCTTCGCATTCATCCAGGAGAGCGAATTCCAACTGGTTGAAACCCTGGCAGAACGCTGCGCCGAGATTGTCTTGAAAGAGTTTGCCGTGCCTTGGGTGCGTCTGACCCTGAACAAGGCGGGGGCTGTCAGCAACGCACGGGACGTGGGCGTGATAATCGAACGTGGCCGGCGTGAGTGAGCGCAGGCTTGTCAATGCCTGGCTAAGTCTTGGCAGCAATGTAGCGCCACAGACGCATATTCCCATGGCGCTGCAAGATCTCGAGCGCCTATATGGCGATCTCAGGGTCTCCTCTGTGTACGAGAGCCGCTCCATCGGCTTCGATGGCGCAAATTTTCATAATCTGGTCGTGGGGATCCATACTGACCGCACACCCAGCGAGTTGACTGCCGAACTGCGCGAAGTGGAACGGCGTCACGGCAGAGAGCGTACCTCGGAGAAGTTTTCCCCTCGAAGCCTGGATATCGACCTGCTCACCTATGGCGAGCAGATTCTGGATGACGGGCCGATCCAGCTACCCCGGGACGAGATCCATAAATATGCCTTCGTCCTGCGACCCCTGGCGGAGGTGGCAGGCGATGAGATTGAGCCTCGAACCGGTCGCACCTACAGCCAGCTGTGGGAGGCATTTGACAGTCAGGATCAGGCCCTGTGGCGGATTGCAGGCGGCTAGCAGTTTACAGTGGGCCGGTTTCGGGATTGCGGCAGTGCCGTGTTGTATAGGCCGATGCCGTAGATACTATTGAATTCAAAGCAAAAAAAACCCTGGCACCCTATCCTTGGGCGCCAGGATCTTGTGTCGCAATGATTGGTTGGCAATTGGTTTCAATCCATGGACATCCCTGTTCTCTGTTGCTGTCCCTTGCGTCCTTTGACATGCGACAGTTAAATTCTAGGCGAATAACCTCAAAAAAAATGCAGGATTCATCCCAAATCCACGTAGGCTTTTTCTGACACAGCGGAGCAGACAACTTGATTCATCGACGCTTCTTTTGAAACAATCCGTTCCTCACTATCAATCGGGTCATTTTTTCGTTACTGACCGTGAATTCTCGAGGTAATAACCCCATGCCGCTGATCAGAGCATTCCCAGGGCTGCGTCCTGCCAACGGGCGGGCAGCCGATGTCGCCGCTCCCCCTTATGATGTCATGAACGAGGCCGAGGCCAGGGAGATGGCCGATGGTCGTCCCTGGAGTTTTCTCCATATCTCAAGACCTGAGATAGACCTGCCCCAGGGAACGGATCCCTATGCTCCGGAAGTCTACGCCAAGGCGGCGGAGAATCTTCAGCGAATGGAACAAGAGGGGGTCTTGACCCGTGACCAGAAGCCCTGTTTCTATGTCTATCGCCTGACCATGGGCGATCATCGGCAGACCGGCCTGGTGGCGGCGGCTTCGGTGGAGGCCTACGACAACGACCGTATCAAGAAGCATGAATTCACACGCCCGGCGAAAGAGGATGACCGGGTACGCCAGATCGACGCGTTGAACGCCCAGACAGGTCCCGTCTTCCTGGTCTATCCGAGTGCACCGGCGGTGGACGCGCTGCTCAGTGAAGTATCCCAGCACCCACCCGAGATTGATGTCACCGCCGTGGACGGGGTCAGGCACGAGATCTGGCCTCTGGACGGAGCGGACAAGGTCGAGCTGATAACCCGTGAATTCGACCGCATGAGTGCCCTCTATGTCGCGGACGGTCACCACCGATCCGCCGCCGGTTCGAGGGTGGCGGCGTCGAGGAGATCGGCAAACCCGGCGCATACAGGGGATGAGGCTTACAACTACTTCCTCAGTGTCATCTTTCCCCATAGCCAGATGCAGATTCTCGACTACAACCGGGTTGTCAAGGATCTGCATGGGCTCGATAAGGAAACCTTTCTGAAGCGCATCGAGGCGGTGTTTCAGTTGATACCCAGTGAACAACCTGTAAAACCAAGCCGCAGTGCTGAGTTCGGTATGTATCTGGATGGACAGTGGTATCGTCTGCAACTCGATGCCTCTCGAATCCCTGCTGATGATCCCGTGGCGCGACTGGATGTCAGTCTCCTGGCCGACAATCTGATCGAACCCATTCTCGGCATCTCGGATCCCCGCCGTGATTCGCGGATCGATTTCGTCGGTGGCATCCGCGGTCTCAGCGGTTTGGAAAAACGGGTGGATTCCGGGGAGATGGCCGTTGCCTTTTCACTTTATCCCACCAGCATGGAGCAGTTGATGGCGGTGGCGGATGCCGGCGAGGTTATGCCCCCCAAATCGACCTGGTTCGAACCGAAACTGGCGGATGGGCTGGTCAGCCACTTGCTTGACTGAAGCCGATGGTCACTACCCGTAGCCGATTGCCGGATGGGGATGGCGCCGATGCCGCTGTTCTTTCCCATTGGCTGGAGATGCTGCCCGAGGATTTCGATAAACAGGACCGCATGATGTTGGGCAAGGCGGGGGAGTTCGCTCTCGCCGCCAATCCGCAGAAAAGGCTGCTCAGCGGTGAGACCCAGATGAGACATGCGCTCTCTGTGGCCGAGATACTGACCAAATTACGCATGGACCGCGAAACCCTCGCATCGGCACTGCTGTTGGGTGTGCTGAAGGATTCGGAGATCAGTCTTGAGTTGCTGCGGCGGGAATTGGGCGAGAACACGGCCCATATGGTTGATGATCTGGCGCGAATCGACCTGTTGACCGAGTTATCCGGGGATGTCTCCGCGCAAGACGAAGCGCAACATGCAGAGAACCTGCGCCGCCTGCTGCTGGGCATTGCGGAGGATGTCAGAGTGATCCTGGTGGTGGTTGCGGAACAGCTCCACCTGATGCGGACGGCACGAAAACTGTCCCATGATTTGCGTCGCCGGCTGGCCAAGGAGACCGAAGAGATCTATGCGCCCCTGGCGAATCGGTTGGGCATATGGCAGGTCAAGTGGGAGCTTGAAGATCTGGCATTGCGCTTCCTTCATCCTGAGGACTACAAACGCATAGCCAGTCAGCTGGATGGTCGGCGTAGCGACCGGGAACAGTTCATCAAGGAGATTATCGAACTGCTGCGGGAAAAGTTTCTTGCTGTCGGAATCGATGCGGAGATCAACGGCCGGCCAAAGCATATCAACAGCATATGGCGCAAGATGCAGCGTAAGGCGGTGGATATCGAACAGATATTCGACCTTCGGGCGGTGCGGGTATTGGTGGATGATATTGCTCAGTGTTATGCGGCCTTGGGTGTGGTGCATGGTTTGTGGAAACACATCCCCGGTGAATTCGACGACTACATCGCAACCCCGAAGGCGAATCTTTATCGATCGATCCATACCGCGGTGATCGGGCCGGAGGATAAAACCCTGGAGGTACAGATCCGCACCCGGGATATGCACTATCACTCGGAACTGGGGGTGGCGGCACATTGGCGGTATAAAGAGAATGCCAAGCAGGACAGCGACGTGGAACGCAGAATCGTGCGCATGCGCCAGTGGCTGGAGAGGAGCGAAGAGGCTGCGGATGGCGTCGACCCGGGTGACGGTCCCGACAACGAAACAGGGTCTACCCGGATCTATGTCCTGACCCCAAAGGGAAAGGTCGTGGAGCTGCCAAAGGGTTCGACCCCCCTCGATTTCGCCTATTCCATCCATACCGATGTGGGGCACCAATGCCGGGGAGCGAGGGTGGACGGCCATATCGTCCAGCTCAACCGCACCCTGCGCAGTGGTGAAACCGTGGAGATTCTGACTGCCAAGAACGGTACCCCTAGCCGCGATTGGATCAATCCGCACCTGGGCTATCTGCATAGTTCCAAGGCGCGCAACCGGGTCAAGCAGTGGTTCAAGCAACTTGATTTCGACCACCATGTGGAGCTTGGTCGCGCCGCCCTTGAGCGAGAGTTGACAAGGTTGTCGATCACACGAAAGCCGGATTTGGAAGCCGCCGCCGTGAAATACAATCTGGTGCATACCGAGGATGTCTATGCGGCGATCGGACGTGGAGATCTCTCGCCTATTCAGGTGGCCGGTTTTGGCACCAGGGAAAGGGTAGAAACGGCTCCGAAAACGGTTGCTGAGCCCCCGCGTGAACAGCCGGTGGTCAAAGGGGAGGTGGTGGTTGCGGATGTCGATGACCTGATGACCACGATTGGGCGCTGTTGCAAGCCGGTACCCTACGATCCCATTATCGGCTATGTCACCCGCGGGCGAGGGGTGACCGTACACCGCTCCGACTGCCCCAATATCCGGGCGCTGAAGGAACGCGAAGCTGACCGCCTGGTGAAGGTGCGTTGGAGCGCGGACCAGCAGGAGACCAGTTATGCGGTGGACTTCCTGGTGGTTGCAAGCGATCGAAAGGGGCTGTTGAGGGATATCTCGACTATTCTGACCAATGAGGATATCGACGTCAGCGGGGTGAATACCAGCAGCGACCGCAAGACCGATTCTGCGAGGATGCGTTTTACTGTCGAGGTACGTGATATGGAACAATTGAGCCGGTTGTTGTCGAAGGTCGAGCAGCTGCCGGATGTGAACCTGGTCAAGCGGCTGGTTTAAATCCCATGATTAGATTGCCAGTCGACCATGTCACCGCTAAACTAACGCTTTGTTATTTTATGCTTTTTCTCCTTCCTTACTGGCAAAAGACCAAGATCGCGAATACCTGTTTTGGCTAAAGATACAGAAATCACCAATCTCCTCGACCTTGACCTGCAGGGTATGGAGTCCTTTTTCCTCGGAATGGGCTCGAAGGCATTTCATGGCAGGAATGTCTTCAAGTGGATTCATAAGCACGGTGTCACCGATTTCGATGCCATGACCGACATCTCGAAACGTCTGCGGCAACAACTGCATCAGGTGGCGCGGGTCGAACTGCCGCATCTGGTCTATGAACAACCGGCAACCGACGGCACGCGGAAATGGGTGGTTGAGTTGCAGGATCGCCAGCGTATCGAAACCGTGCTGATACCGGATGATGGTCGCAATACCCTCTGTGTCTCTTCCCAGGTGGGGTGTGCCCTCGATTGCAGCTTTTGTTCCACGGCCCGTCAAGGGTTCAATCGCAATCTGACGGTGGCCGAAATCATAGGTCAGGTATGGGTGGCTAGTCGTAAATTGGGTAGTCCACCGAGCAATATCGTGCTCATGGGCATGGGGGAACCCCTGGCCAATTTGGATGCGGTGATCACCGCAATGAAGATCATGCAGGATGACCTGGCCTATATGGTTTCCAAGTATCGGGTTACAATCAGCACGTCTGGCATTGTTCCGGCACTGAAAAGGTTGCGCGAAGTGTGTGATGTCAGCCTTGCTGTTTCCCTGCATGCGCCTGACAATGATCTAAGGGATAGACTGGTGCCGATCAACAGGAAATATCCTTTGGAAGAGCTGATACCGGCCTGCCGTGAATATGTCAAAGGGGACAGAAGACGGAAAGTGACTTGGGAATATGTCATGTTGGATGGTGTCAACGATTCGCTGCAACATGCCAAGGCCCTGATCCGTCTCCTCGAAGGGACTCCGTCAAAGGTGAATCTGATCCCTTTCAATCCATTTCCTGGCACCCACTATCGGGCATCGCCACCAGAGCGGGTGGAGGTATTCCGTACACGCTTGAAGCGTTCGGGTATCATTGCGACAACGCGAAAAACCCGCGGTGACGATATCGATGCCGCTTGCGGTCAGCTGGTGGGTAAGGTTAGAGATCGTAGTAACAGGGAGCTGCGCATGGAGAAAGTGAGCAATTTCAAACTGGGTGTTTCATGAAGTCGAGAGCTGGATATCATTTCAGTCCCCTGTTTTTGTTATTCCTGTTCCTGAGTGGCTGTGCAACCCAACAGCAAACCACCGATGCCACTGGAAACTTGGGTCGGGAGAAACGCAACAGTCCGGCGAAGATCTACGTGGAGATGGGGATGGCCTACATGCGGGATGGCCAGTCGGCTGTTGCATTGCAGAAGCTGAAAAAGGCGCTGGAGGTGGACGAGAAGTCCGCCGAGGCCAACAATGTGATTGCCATTCTCTATGAGCAGCTGGGTGAGACGGATCGGGCCGGTATACACTTTGATCGGGCGATAGAGCTGGATGGACGCGATCCCTATATACGCAATGCGCGGGGTAGCTACAATTGCCGGCTCGCCCGTTACGATGCCGCTCTAATAGATTTCGAAGAGGCACTTGCCAATCCTCTCTATCCGACGCCGTGGGTGGCGATGACAAATGCCGGGTTGTGTGTTGAGCGTTCCGGAGACGAGGTCAAGGCGGAGAATTTCTATCGTCGGGCGCTCTCTGCCAATGCCAGTTATCCCGTTGCGCTGTTTCAAATGGCGGAGGTCTCATTGCAACAGGAGAAAGACCTCTCTGCGCGTGCCTATCTGGAACGCTATCACAGTGAAGTCAAACCCACCGCGGCCTCACTGTGGTTGGGAATACAGATTGAGAAACGGCTCAGGGATCTGGCGAAGAGCACCGAATATAGAAACAGGCTACTCAAGGTGTTCCCCGATGCACCCGAGGTACAGTTACTCTACGAATCTGAAAAGAGCAGATGAATGCCATGAGCAGAGATGAGAGTGGCACAGCACCGGACGTGGTGATTGGACCAGGAATGCAGTTACGCAAGGCGAGAGAGCGGCAGGGCCTGGATCAGGCAAAGATGGCCGCTCAATTGCATTTGAGCCAGGCGATGATCGTCGCCCTGGAAGCCGATGACTTCGAAAACCTACCCGGGCCGGTCTTTGTTCAGGGCTATCTGCGCAAATACTCGCGCCTGCTAGGCGTCAATGAGGATGCGGTAGTCGACGCCTATCAGAATCTTTTACCGGTCTCCGATGAATTGCAGATGACAGGCACATCCGCACGGGAAGTGGGTCGTGAACTGCACAGCGCTTCTGGCCTTATGCGCTATCTGACTTGGGGTATTCTGCTTCTCCTGGTTGGCTTGGCACTCTACTGGTGGCTCACCCGAGTGGAATTGAACGAGCCGGTCTCCATTCCGGCACAGGAGCAAGAACAAGAACAAGATCAAGAACAGCAAGAGTCAGAGCGGATTGCGGCGGAGAATCTGCCCATGGAGCAGTCGGTGATGGAACCGGCGCCGGCAGCCACGGCGGAGGAGATTGCCCAGACGGCCCCTTCACCCCAGGTCGTGGAGGAGTCGGAACAGGTATTGAACGAGATCGACGATCTGCTTACCAGCTCAGACCGGTTGCTGGGGCCGGTTGACGAGGAGCCGGATCAGGCCACCGAAACAGAGGCACCCGCTCCGCTTGCCCCGCCCCAGGTGGCGGCCCCTGTAGAGGAGAGCAGGGTTGAAGAGGTCTCCGAAATCATTTCGAAGCAGGTGGTTTTCCGCTTCAGCGAGCCCTGCTGGACGGAAGTGCGGGATCAAAACGGCAAACTGCGGATCTTTGGTGAGATCGGCTCCGGCAGGGTACGTACTCTGGATAGCCGCCTGGGACCGTTCAGTGTTCTGCTAGGGAATGCCGTAGGGGTTAAGTTGACCATCGATGGGGAGCACTTCGACCTGAAACCCTTCACCCGTGGCAAGGTGGCCCGCTTTACCCTCGATCCACAGCGTCTGTAGCCGAGTCACGTCTTGCCCTGAAGATGCGTCGGATAACTGGATCCGCCATTTTCATGGCGAAGGAATACTAGGCCAAAACAGCCGTTCCGTGGTAGTCTTCACCGTTTTATTCGAAAGCCTCGCGCTATTTACTTAAGTCAATGGCAAAGCAGATCCAAGCCATACGCGGGATGAAGGATATCCTGCCGCAGCAGACGCCACTCTGGCATTTTCTCGAGGACCGGGTGCGTTCGGTACTTAGCCGATATGGCTATACCGAGATCCGTATGCCCATCGTTGAGATGACTGAGCTGTTCAAGCGCTCCATCGGCGAGGTTACCGATATTGTTGAGAAGGAGATGTACACCTTTGCCGACAGAAACGGCGACAGTCTGACCCTGCGGCCGGAAGGCACCGCCGGTTGTGTGCGCGCGGGCCTGGAAAACGGCCTGATCTTCAATCAGACCCAACGGCTTTGGTATCAGGGTCCGATGTTTCGCCACGAACGCCCGCAGAAGGGTCGTTACCGCCAGTTCCACCAGATCGGCGTCGAAGCCTTCGGCTTGACCGGACCCGATATCGATCTTGAGCTGATCCTGATCACGGCCAGGATCTGGCGGGAGTTGGGATTGCAGGGTCTGGAACTGCAGCTCAACACCCTGGGTACGGCGGAGGAGCGCAGGCACTACCGTCAACAACTGGTCAGCTATCTGCAGCAGCATTTTGACGAACTCGACGAGGACAGCCAAAGGCGCTTGGAGAGTAATCCTCTGCGTATTCTCGACAGCAAGAATCCGCAGATGCGGTCACTGATAGAGGATGCGCCCAGCCTCATGGAACATCTCGAGGAGCAGTCGCTGGCACACTTCGACCGCCTGCGACAGGGGCTCGATGACGCGGGGGTGGACTACACGCTCAATCCGCGGCTGGTGCGGGGGCTGGACTACTATAGCCGTACGGTATTCGAATGGGTCACCGATAGCCTGGGTGCTCAAGGCACAGTCTGCGCCGGTGGGCGCTATGATGGATTGGTCGAGCAGCTGGGTGGAAGACCGACCCCCGCGGTAGGTTTCGCCATGGGGCTTGAGAGGTTGATCTCCATGCTCGAGAGTCGTGATTTGCAAGAACAACTCTCCGCTCCCGATGTCTACCTGGTGATGATGGGGGATAGGGCATCCCGAGAGGGTGTATTGCTGGCAGAGCGTTTACGCAGCGGACTGCCCTGGCTGCGCCTGATCTGTCACTGTGGGGGTGGCACGTTTAAGAATCAGTTGAAAAAGGCGGACCGCAGTCGCGCACGCTATGCGCTCATCCTTGGCGAGGATGAGGTCACACGCCAAGAAATAGGCCTTAAGCCCCTGCGCGGCGAAGGCGAACAGCAACAGATAGCACTGGAGCAGTTGGAAGCCAGACTTGCGGAGACCCTAACCCGTAGACAATGATGCATAGCCGGCAAGGCTATCTGCCGGTGTGTTTCAACAAACAGTGAGTCATTGAAGGTATAGACAATGAGCGAGTTTCAGACCGAAGAAGAACAGGTCGAGGCGATAAAACGCTGGTGGAAAGAGAACGGCACATCGGTAATTGCCGGTTTGGTCGTCGGATTGGGAGGTGTCTTCGGCTGGCAGGCCTGGGGCAACTACAAGGATAGAATCGGCGCCGAGGCGGCCCTCGCCTTCAATCAAGTGGTGGTCGCGGTTGATCGTGGAGACAGGGCTTCGGCAAGCAAACAGGCGGAGCTCATGCGCAGTAACTACGATAACAGCAGCTATGCCGTGTTCGCCGCGATGGCCGAGGCCAGGGTGAAGCTCGATGAGGGCGATACCGCCACCGCGATCTCGCGCTTGGAGTGGGCCGTTCAGCGTGCAGACAACCTGGCACTGAAACGGTTGGTACAGCTCAATCTCGCGAGGATTCTGCTCAGTGAGGGAGAGCTCGATGGTGCTGAAAAACTGGTGCAATCCGAGGAAGGCGGATTCGCCGGTGAATACGCGGTAGTCCGCGGTGATATCGCCTTGGCCAGGGGTGACAAGGCGGCTGCAGCGGCTGCTTATACTCAGGCCATGACGCTGGAAGTCAGCAATCGCAACCTACTGCAGATGAAACTGGACGATCTGGCGACCAACACCCCATGAGGCTGACATGAGAGGCGCTTTTTTCTGGCCTTTGCTGTTGCTGCTCACGGGCTGTAGCGCCTTGAGCGGAAAGGATAATGCGGATCCCCCTTCCGAGCTGGTTGAGCTGCAGCCGGAACTGCGGATCGAAGAGCTTTGGGATGCAAGTTTTGAGGATGCGGATGAGGCACAGCTTAAGCTCCAACCCGTAATCACGGAGGGGACTCTCTATCTGGCAGAACCCTCGGGCGATGTCTTTGCCCTCGACCCGGAGACCGGCGACCGTCGCTGGACGGTAGCTACCGAAAGTCCCCTCAGCGGGGGGCCGGGGGTTGCCGAAGGTTTAATCGCACTTGGCACACTGGAAGCCGAGTTGATCCTGCTGAACGCTGAGGACGGTAGCGAGAGATGGCGCCGGCGGGTCAGCAGTGAAGTGCTCTCTTCACCGGTGATCAACGATGCCAAGGTTGTCTGTCGGACCACCGATGGGGGTATCGCTGTCTATGCCATCGAGAGTGGAGATAAACGCTGGGCCTATGACCGCAGTGTGCCGGTGCTGACCCTGCGGGGCGACAGCTCCCCCATGGTCAGTGACTACCAGGTGTTAACCGGATTCGCCGGCGGGAAGCTGGTCGGACTCTCTCTGGATAGCGGTCTGGTGAACTGGGAGTCCACAATCTCCACTCCCAAAGGGCGCACCGAACTGGAACGGGTCGTGGATATAGATGCGGATCCCGTATTGGTCGAGGGAACCCTCTATGTTAGCGCCTACCAGGGAGACGTGGCGGCTGTCTCCGAGTCCAGCGGTGTGGTGCTTTGGCGACGCGACATCTCCTCCCATGCCGGGCTCGATGCCAGCTGGCGTCAGGTCTTCATAACCGACGACGAGGACCATGTCTGGTCACTGGATGCCACCAACGGGGCGACCCTGTGGCAGCAGAAAAAACTGCATGCGCGCAAGCTTTCCGCCCCGGCAATGGTGGGGGACAAAATCGTGGTCGGCGATTTCGACGGCTACCTGCACTGGCTCTCCCAGGAGGATGGCCGCCAGCTGGCGCGCATCAGAGTGAGTAGCGATGCCATCCGCCTGAAACCGCTGGTAATGGACGATATCGTCTATGTATTGGACGAGGGCGGGAACCTGAGTGCTCTCAGAGCCCACCCGATCGAGACTGAGATGCACTGAGATGCTGCCGGTCATCGCCCTGGTCGGTCGTCCCAATGTGGGCAAGTCGACCCTCTTCAACCGCTTGACACGCAGCCGGGATGCCCTTGTGGCTGACCAGCCCGGACTTACCAGGGACCGTAAATACGGTACCGGAAAACTGGGCAGACACCCCTATGTGGTGGTGGATACCGGCGGCATCAGCGGAGATCGGATCGGTATAGATCAGTTGATGGAACAACAGGTGGTACAGGCGATCGGCGAAGCCGACCACATCCTCTTTCTCCTCGATGCCAAGGAGGGTTGCACCGCGGGTGACGAGGCGATCGCCCAGCAGCTGCGGCGGAGCGGAAAGCCGGTCACCCTCGCGATCAACAAGAGCGAGGGAATAGAGAGCGACCTGGCCGCCAGCGACTTCCACCGGTTGGGATTCAATCAGCTGCATACCATTGCGGCGGTGCATGGCCGCGGTGTACGCAGCCTGATCGACGGAGTACTGGACTCCATGCCACCCGTGGAGAGCGAGCTGCCGGCGGATGAGGGTGGGATTCATATAGCGGTGGTCGGTCGTCCCAATGTCGGAAAATCGACCCTGGTAAACCGTATGCTGGGTGAAGAGCGGGTGGTCGCCTACGATCAGCCTGGCACCACGCGTGACAGCATCTACATACCCTTCATGCGCAACGACAGACGCTACACCCTGATCGATACCGCTGGGGTGAGGCGCCGCTCGCGCATCCGCGAGGCGATCGAGAAGTTCAGCATCATCAAGACCCTGCAGGCGATTGAGGAGGCCAATGTGGTATTGATGCTGGTGGATGCGCACCAGGGGATAGGCGAGCAGGATGCCAACCTGGCGGGGCATGTGCTCGACAGCGGCAGGGCGTTGATCCTGGTGATCAATAAATGGGATGGATTGAGTGATGAGCGGCGTGAGAGGATCAAGGACGAGATCGATCGCAAGCTGCCGTTTCTCAGCTTTGCCCGTCACCATTACATCTCCGCGCTGCATGGCTCCGGGGTGGGGGGGCTCTACGAGCTGGTGGAGAGGGTCTATCTCAACGCGATGCGCGATCTGTCGACACCGGAACTGACCCGTCTGCTCGAGGCCCTGGTGGAGGAGCACCAACCTCCCCAGGTGCATGGTCGGCGGATCAAGCTTCGCTATGCCCATCAGGGTGGAAAGAACCCACCCATCATTGTCATTCACGGGAATCAGACGGACCAGGTGCCGGACAGCTACAAACGCTATCTCGTCGGCCGTTTCCGCAAGGCCTTGAGACTTGATGGCACCCCGATACGCATCGAGTTCCGTTCCGGCGACAACCCCTACCAGGGAAAAAGCAATAAACTCACCAAGCGTCAGATTCAAAAGCGTCAGCGATTGAAGCGGTTCGTGACGCGTAAACGTTGATGAAGGAAAAATCCCTAGCCTACGAGGAGAAGCTAGAGGCCTTGCTGCATCGGTCGGGTATAGATCGACTCGAACTCAGGCAGCAGCAATTTCTCCGTGAGCAGTGTCTCGACTATCGCTTCACCCAACAAGAGCTGCGACAGCTGTGTGATATCGCAGTCGATCTGACGATGTGGGGAGAGCGGCCTGTGGATGAGATCTGGCCAGATACGGAAGCCGACAATCTCAATCCAAAGCAACGGCGGCAGCGGTTGCTCGGGAGTCTGAGCGGCCATTGGCAGCAACTGAAGCTCAAGCCCAAGCGTTACCCCAAGCTGGCGATCAAGTCAGCGCCGGATCAACAGCGCATTAAACGTATCGATGTCGAAAAGGAGAGGTTGGCCCTAGGAGCCTGTCCGGTGGCATCCCACCGAACCCGCTGCTGCAACCTGATGACCTTGGATGCGGTGGAAAATTGTGGCTTCGACTGCAGCTATTGCAGCATACAGTCCTTCTATCATGGCGACGAGGTTCGCTTCGACAAGGATTTTGCACGCAAGCTCTCGCAACTCAAACTCGATCCCCAGCGCAGCTATCACATCGGTACCGGTCAATCATCCGACTCCCTGATGTGGGGCAATCGGGGGGGGCTGCTGGATGCCCTTATCGATTTTGCCTGGCGCAATCCAAACGTGATCCTGGAGCTGAAGAGTAAATCCAAAAACGTCAGCCACCTGACGAAACGGGAGCTGCCACCCAATCTGCTCTGCACCTGGTCGCTCAATACAGCGACGCTGATCGCCCATGAAGAGCATCTCACCGCACCGCTGGAGGAGCGTCTGCAGGCGGCCCGTCGACTGGCGGACCGCGGGGTATTGGTGGGTTTCCACCTTCACCCCATGATCCACTATGCGGATTGGCGGCAGGAGTACGGCGTCCTGTTTCAGAGCATGCTGCAAACCTTCTCCGCTGAGGAGGTGGTGCTGGTCTCACTGGGAACCCTTACCTATATCAAGCCGGTGATCAAGCAGTTGCGGGAACGCAGCGGTTTCCGCAGCAAGATCCTGCAGATGCCGATGGTCGAGAGCGATGGTAAGCTCTCCTATCCCCGGGAGATCAAGGAACAGATGTTCGGTTTTGCCTATCAATCGTTGCAGCCCTGGCACGAGGATGTCTTTTTCTATCTTTGCATGGAGAACCACAGGCTCTGGCAACCCGTATTCGGTTATGAGTATGGTTCCAATCAGGCCTTAGAAGAGGCGATGAAACAGGCCTATATGAAAAAGATCGATGCCAAAAGGGGAGCTGAATGAGCAGTGACCAGCTATTGGTGTGGTTAAGCTTCTTCTGCTATCTGCTGGCGCTGCTGAGTATCGGCATCGTCGCCTGGCGGCGAACCAGAAACCTGGCCGACTTCGTCCTGGGCGGCAGAAGTCTGGGGAGTTGGGTGGCCGCGCTGAGTGCCAGTGCCTCCGACATGAGCGGTTGGCTGCTGCTGGGGCTGCCGGGATATGCCTACCTGGCGGGACTTGAGTCGTTCTGGCTTGCCCTTGGCCTGCTGCTCGGCACCTGGCTCAACTGGCGTCTGGTGGCGGCTCGACTGCGCACAGCCTCCGAGCAGGCGGGGAATGCCCTCACGCTGCCCGAGTATCTCTCCAACCGCTTCAACGATAGCAGTGGCTTGATCCGCGTGGCCTCATCCTTTTTCGTCCTGCTCTTCTTTCTCTTCTACACCAGCTCGGGGCTGGTGGCGGGGGGCAAGCTGTTCGAATCGGTGTTCGGACTGCCCTATTTCTGGGCGGTCGCATCGGGTGCCTCGATCATCATTCTCTACACCGCGTTCGGTGGATTTCTCGCAGTCTCATGGACCGATCTATTTCAGGGCCTGCTGATGTTATTGGCACTGGTCGCCATACCCCTCTATGCACTCATGGAACTGGGCGGTGTTAGCGGTTTTATATCGACGATGGGGAGTATCAATGGGGAGCTGCTCAATCCCATGACCGACAGCCAGGGAGAGCCCCTCGGTCTGATCACCGTAGTCTCCCTGATGGCTTGGGGACTTGGATATTTTGGACAACCACACATCCTGGCACGCTTCAAGGCCATCAAGCAGAGCGGATTCGTTCCCAAGGCCGAGCGGATCGCGGTGAGTTGGGTTTTGCTCTCCCTCTGTGCGGCCTGCTTGGTGGGGCTGATAGGCATTCCCCTGTTCGAAGTTCCACTGGAGGATGCGGAGACGGTCTTCATACGCCTGGTTGAGCTGCTGTTCCATCCCCTGGTGGCCGGAGTCTGCCTGGCTGCTATTCTCGCGGCCATCATGAGCACCGCCGACTCCCAGCTTCTGGTCTCCTCAAGTACCTTTACCGGTGACCTCTATCGTATGCTGCTGCGCAAGCAGGCGAGTGAAGCGGAGTTGGTGATAGTCGGCCGCCTGGCGGTGTTGTCAATCGCCCTGGTCGCCTTTCTTCTGGCATTGGATCGTGAGAGTAAGGTGCTCGACTTGGTCTCTTATGCCTGGGCTGGATTTGGTGCCGCCTTCGGTCCTGCTGTATTGCTCTCCCTCTATTGGCGGGGAATGAATCGATGGGGCGCGCTGGCCGGCATTGTCAGCGGCGGATTGACGGTGGTGGCATGGAAGGCGTTGCAGCAAGGCCTGTTTAGGCTGAATGAAATCTACCCCAGTATTGTCGATCTCTATGAAATCATCCCCGGTTTTCTTATCTCCCTCGTCATGATCCTGCTGGTGAGCCGGTTAACCTCCAGTGGAAGCCATCCGCTAACCGCCTGAGAGCGACTGCCAGGGTAACCCGGTCAAGGTCCACTGCAACTTGTCCATGCAACCGACCTCCCCGCCAGCTTTTCAGCGGCATTACCAGGGAGTGTCTTCAGCGATGAATCGGGGCCTTGAAATGAACGTCATTTAATAAAAAACATTGTTGCATTTAGGATTCTTGTGCATAAGATCACTGTGTAAATGACGGGATAGTGTGATAGTGGACACTCAGGTTCATGAGGGATGGACATGGTGTCCAGCAATGGAATGTAGACAACTAATCAGGAGTGATTATGGGAAGACGGGGCGAACACAGCAAATTGGAAATTGAGTGTATGGCTCTCGAGGCAGCGGAAGCAATCATCGAAAACGAGGGCTACGATGCGCTCTCTGCGCGCAAGGTGGCATCCGCCATCGGCTATACAGTCGGTAGTCTCTATTTCGTATTCAGGAATCTTGACGAACTTGTACAGCGAATCAACGGACGTACCCTGGATCAACTCTATGCCAGCTTGATCGAAGCACTGTCAGATTGCCGCCTTCCGCAACAGTGCATATATGCCTTGGGTAGCGCCTACTTGGGATTTTCCGCGAGACATCCACATCGCTGGCGTATGATTTATGAACAGCAGCCGCGGAAGGACAATCTCACCCTGGAAATATATAAAGAGAAGTTGGATAGGCTCTATGAATTGATGGAGATACAGCTGAAAGCGCTTGCGGACGTACCCGAGGAAGAGATCATCGTCTCTTCGCGGGCGCTCTGGTGCGGCATTCAGGGGATTGCCTCAATGACCATGGGGCGGAATCCTGATAGCGAGGATGAGCGATGGGCGCTGAAGCTCTCCAGGCATCTCATCGGTCACTATCTCAGCGGGCTGGGCACGACTGAATTCAGCGGCGTGGTCAAACAACCGATAGGACATGTGATCGACTATCCAAAATGAGCGGAACCAAACGCCTGGCCTGAGGTTGTTGCGTAGCGGAATTCATGCCCGGCCCGCGTCTCCGCAATTAAAACCCACTAAAATGCTTGGTATCTAGACCCGATTTTCGTGTAGAATCCCCGGCCATGATTTATCAGTAATTTTGACGGACCTTTATTCTGTCCGCAGCAGGAGTAACTGACGATGTCTGAACTGACACAAGATTCTGTAAATGAGGCCATCAAGGGATATCAGGAGCCCCATCTCGAGAAGGACCTGGTGACCGCCAAGGCGATCAAATCCATCGGCATTGAGGACGGCAAGGTAAGCGTGGCGGTAGAGCTGGGTTTTCCTGCTAAGGGTTGTATGGGTGATATTTCGGCCGCCATACAGGAAAAGGTCGGGGCGCTGCCCGGTGTAGAGAGTGTCGCCGTCGAAATCAGCTCCAAGATCGTTGCCCATTCAGTTCAGAAATCACTGAAACCGATCGACAATATCAAGAACATCATTGCTGTCGCTTCCGGTAAAGGCGGTGTCGGTAAATCCACTACAGCTGTCAACCTGGCCCTTGCCCTGGCGGAAGAGGGCGCCAAGGTCGGGGTGCTCGATGCTGATATTTATGGACCCTCTCAACCACGCATGCTGGGGATTCATGGCAAACCGGAGTCGAAGGATGGCAAGACCCTGGAGCCGATGGAGGGCTATGGCATGCAGGCGATGTCGATCGGCTTTCTGATCGATGAAGAGACGCCGATGATTTGGCGCGGCCCGATGGTAACCCAGGCCTTGGAGCAACTGCTCAATGACACCAACTGGGACGGGCTCGACTATCTGGTTGTGGATCTGCCACCGGGAACCGGCGACACCCAGCTGACCCTGGCACAGAAGGTTCCGGTCTCCGGTGCGGTCATTGTCACCACCCCGCAGGATATTGCCCTGCTGGATGCTCGCAAGGGATTGAAGATGTTTGAGAAGGTGGAAGTGCCGGTGTTGGGTATAGTGGAAAACATGAGTATCCATATCTGCTCAAAATGTGGCCATGAGGAGCATATCTTCGGTCAGGGCGGTGGTTCATCCATGGCTGCCCAATACAGTGTGGATCTGCTGGGCGCGCTGCCTCTCGATATCCGTATCCGCGAGGAGACCGATGGAGGCAAACCGACCGTGGTCGCCGAGCCGGAAGCCCGCATCTCACAGATCTATCGTGAAATCGCCCGCAAGACCGCTGCCAAGCTCTCGCTCCAGGCCAAGGATTATGCGGCCAAGTTTCCGAATATCGTGATTCAGAACAACTGACCGCCCTTGGCTATGGGTCAGTGTCTGACCCATCCTTTATCCAGGGTCGCTCAGGCGAACACGACTGCCATCTGTTTATGATGCCGCAGAACAGTCTTGCGGTCTGTTGGGTATCGTAGATAGCCGAGTGTGCCTCGCTGCCGTCCCAGTCGAGACCGGCGGCCTTCGCCGCCTTGGCGAGTACGGTCTGACCATAGGCCGCACCCGCCAGGGTTACTGTGTCGAAGGTGCTGAACGGATGGAATGGGTTGCGCTTGATCCCCGTTCTTTTAACGGCAGCATTGAGGAAACCCAGATCGAAAAATGCATTGTGGCCGACCAGGATGGCGCGTTTACACCCGCTAGCCTTGATCGCCTTGCGAATGGGGGCAAACAGCAGCCTCAGGGCCTCCTTTTCCGGCAGGGCATCTCGAAAGGGGTGTTGCGGATCTATACCGTTGAATTCAAGTGCCTTGGGATCGATATTGGCACCCTCGAACGGGATCAGGTGATAGGCGTGGGTTTCGGCAGGGTGGAGCATGCCCTCCGGGTCCATGACGATGGTAGTCGCGGCAATCTCCAACAGGGCATCCTGCGCGGCATCAAATCCGCCTGTCTCAACATCCACAACCACAGGCAGATAGCCGCGAAATCTCTGCCCCATGTCACTGTTGTAGGTGGTGTCACTCATCGGTTCTAGGATAAAGAAAGGTGTGACGTTTTTCGACTCTTTTTAGCTTGCGTCACGGCATGAGAATCGCGGGTGAAATTGTTACATTTCTGACTAAATTGGGATTTTGATTGAGTTTCGGTTCAATCTCCAGCGAGTTTGGCTACTTTTCATTTCACCTATGGCCGATCAGGCTGATATGATGGCACACTCGACTGTTCCCCAATCAAGAAAAAGAGGTCCCGGTTAACCGTCGCTCTCTGGTGAACACCGGTATCCAGTGCGAACAATGAACTTGAGTGCCGTGAGTAAGAGGATTGCAATCGTCGGTTTATTACTGCTGTTTCTTAGCGGCTGTGCCAGTATGCAGAACCGTCACCCTGCGGACCCAATCGAGTCCGTCAATCGCGGGATCGATCAATTCAACCAGGAATTCGATCAGTATGTGGCCAAACCTGTGGCCAAAGGCTATCGTGTTGTCACACCTTCGATCCTGGATCTGGGGATAACCAATTTCTTCAATAATCTTGCTGATGTCCCTTCAGCGGTCAACAATCTGCTGCAGCTCAAACCGACCCATGCGCTCACCGATCTCGGGCGGGTCTGTATCAATACCACACTGGGTATTTTCGGACTCTTCGATGTGGCCTCCGATATGGGACTACCCAACTATAAAGAGGATCTGGGACAGACCCTGGGATTTTGGGGGATGGGTGATACGCCCTACCTGGTATTGCCTTTTCTTGGCCCCACCACGCTGCGAGATCTGATAGGCCTGGCGGGTGATACCTGGTTGAACCCGATCAGTTATCCCAGTCAGGATACCTATTATGCCCTGACCACCTTGCGACTCATCGACGTGCGTGCCGACCTGCTCGAGGCGGGCGATGTTCTGGATGAGGCCGCCGTGGATCGATATGCCTTCCAGCGGGAGTTCTATCTGCAGAAGAGGGATTCACAGATAAAGGACGGCCCCAACCATATGAGCGAAGACGACCTCTTCGACGATACCTTCTTCGATGATGAGGAGGCGTCGTTCCCCGAGGAGGAGTTGTGAGACTCACGCAATCAGTTGCCAGCTGATTGTCTCCCCGCCAGCGAGAGGGACAACCCGATCCTTGCCGAACTGATAGCTTTGCGGCGATTTCCAGGGTCGCTTCTCCAGGGTGATCTTATCCCGGTTTCTGGGCAGGCCGTAGAAATCCGGGCCGAACAGGCTGGCGAAGCCTTCCAGTTTTTCCAGGGCATTGGCCCGCTCGAATAGCTCCGCATAGAGTTCGATTGCGGCATGCGCGGTGTAACAGCCGGCGCATCCGCAGGCGCACTCCTTGGCATGTTGTGGGTGGGGCGCGCTGTCTGTACCGAGGAAAAAGTGCGGTTCGCCACTGGTCGCCGCCTCGATCAATGCCGATTGATGGCTCTCCCGTTTGAGGATCGGCAGGCAGTAATAGTGGGGGCGTATCCCGCCGACCAGCATCGCATTGCGGTTGTACATCAGGTGCTGCACCGTGATGGTCGCCGCTATATTACCTTCGCCTGCACGGACGAAGTCTACCGCGTCCCGGGTGGTGATATGTTCGAAAACCATCGGCAGGGCAGGAAAGTCACGCAGCAGCGGCTGCAGATGGCGATCGATAAAGACCTGTTCACGGTCGAAAATGTCCACCTCCGGATCGGTCACTTCGGCGTGAATAAGCAGGGGCAACCCTTCTCGCTGCATCGTCTCCAGGGCTGGATAGCAGTTGCTGATGTTGGTGACACCGGCGTCGGAGTGGGTTGTGGCACCGGCGGGGTAGAGCTTAATACCATTGACAATACCGCTCTGCTTCGCCGTGATCACCTCATCACTGGTGATGCGGTCGGTCATATAGAGGGTCATCAGCGGGGTGAAATCGCTGCCCTGAGGCAGCGCGGCGAGAATACGCTCCCGATAGGCCCTGGCCATGGCCGTTGTCGTAACCGGCGGTTTCAGATTGGGCATTACGATGGCGCGGGCAAAGCGCTCGGCACTGTGGATGACAACGGATGCCATGGCTTCGTCATCGCGAAGATGGAGGTGCCAGTCATCAGGTCTGGTGATGGTGATTTGCATGGGCTACCGATTCGGTTGGTTATTTCCGTGTTTGGGAATATTAGAAAATACCTATTTAAAAGTTTTCCGTAATTAGAAATCGCAATTTGTTAAATTAAGTAAATACTAATATTCTATCTCTCGAAGGCTACGCTGTATCTGCTTTCCACAAATTCATCATGATTACATTCTATCTCGAGGAGAGTGAATAATGAAAAAGATCGTTCAAGCTTCTGCTGCTGCTGCATTGATCGTTGCTTCCGCTTCCGCTTCCGCATGGTGGGGCGGCCCAGGCTGGGGAAATCGTGGTTGGAACAATGACGGTTGGGGTGACGGCTGGGGTGATGGCTCTGGTGACTTCAGCTTCGGTATGAGCGGTAGCGCTCGTGGTTCCGGTTACGGCCGTGGCTACAACACCTATCGCGATTACTACGGTTACGGTCCTTATGGTTATGGCGCACCTTATGGCTACGGTGCTCCTTATGGTTACGGCTATCCGCCAGTAGCACCTGCTGCTCCGGCTGCTCCTGCTGCTCCGGCTGCTCCGGCCAAGTAAAGCTGTACAAAGCCTAACAACAGGGAGTTCTCAGCACAGGGACGTGCATTGGCTACCAAGCGTGGTTTTCGATATTACAAAATTTCCGGGTACTCAAAATGAAAAAGATTTCTATCATTGCTGCGGCTATCGCCATGGCAGCCACATCGGCAACTGTCAATGCCTGGTGGGGCAACGATTGGGGTGACGATTTCTTCGGTGACGGTTTCGGTGCCGGCGATTTCGACTTCTCCTTTAACATGCATGCGCGCGGCAATGGTTATGGCCGCGGCTACAACTCTTATCGTGACTATTACGGTTATGCGCCTTATGGCTATCTGCCCTACGGTCATGCTCCTGTAGCACCTGCCCTGACTGAAGAGCAGAAGGCTGCAATGGAAGCACAGCAGAAGGCATTCGCCGATCAGCAGAAGGCATTTGCCGAGCAACAGCAGAAGGCTTTCGAGCAGGCTGTTGCCGCACAGCGCGAATATGCTGAGAAATACCATGCCGACCCTCGTGCTGCCATGGAGTCTGAAATGCAGGCGATCCAGGAGCAGATGGCGGCTCAGCGTGAACTGATGCAGTCCCGTTTCGACAACATGGCACCTGCCAGACCCGAGATGCCTGAAGCCATCGCAAAGCGTATGGAAGAGTCCCAGGCCCGTCGTGACGAGATGGTGAAAGAGATGGAAGCCCGTCGCGCAGAGGCTATGAAGGTGATGGAAGAGCGCCGTAAAGTCGCAATGGAGCGCAAACCTTTCGAAATGCCTGTATTCGAGACTCGCAAAGAGATCTGAGCGAACTCTCCCTCAGGCCGATAAAAGGCGCTTCCGGTGAGATAACCGGCAGCGCCTTTTTCATGCTGTCATCTTTTCCCACCCGCAGACCAATCGACCCGCCCGCATCTGCTAACAACTTTCCAAACCTGGCTATGCCGTGCCTGCATACTCGCTGAAGTTGCCTTTTTAAGCGAGACATGGTGAATCAGGTGTCAGCTATATCAGGTAGTTAATTAACAAAAAAAAACAGGGGATTAAGTTAAAAATAGTACTTGTACAACGCTGAAAAATAACCCATCTTCCTGTATATTACGCCGGTCAATCCAAACTATTGGCAGCTCAAATAGTCTATGCCCGCCGCATGAGATAGCACGCGCCCTCCTATTTGGAGAGCAGACTTTGTTTGCCATATTTACCAAGAGAATAAAGATGCCGACCAGACCTGATACCGATCCACAAGAGACACAGGAGTGGCTAGATGCCTTGGAGGCGGTGCTTGAGAACGAAGGCGTGGATCGCGCCCACTTCCTCATCGAGCGCTTGGTTGACAAGGCGCGCCGATCCGGTGCCTACCTGCCATTCAGCGCAAACACGGCCTATGTCAATACCATCCCGGTGACCAAGCAGCAGCGTTTTCCCGGCGACCGTGCCATGGAGCGCCGTATTCGATCATTTATTCGCTGGAATGCGATGGCCATGGTGGTTCAGGCGAATAGGATCTCCACTGAGCTGGGCGGGCATATCTCCAGCTTCGCCTCCAGCGCAACCCTATTCGACGTGGGCTTCAACCACTTTTTTCATGCCCCCAGCAAAGAGCGGGACGGCGACCTGATTTTTTTTCAGGGGCACTCGGCCCCAGGTGTCTATGCCAGGGCCTATCTCGAGGGCAGGCTGAGTGAAGAGCAGCTCTACAGTTTTCGTCAGGAGGTCGATGGTCGCGGTCTCTCCTCCTACCCCCATCCCTGGCTGATGCCGGGTTTCTGGCAGTTCCCCACCGTGTCCATGGGACTGGGCCCGCTGATGGCCATCTACCAGGCGCGTTTTATGCGCTATCTGCATGATCGGGGTCTGTTGCATACCGATGAGCGCAAGGTATGGGCATTCTGTGGTGACGGTGAAATGGATGAGCCGGAGGCCCTGGGCGCGATCTCACTGGCCGGTCGAGAGCGCCTGGACAACCTGGTATTCGTCATCAACTGCAATCTGCAACGCCTCGATGGGCCGGTGCGGGGCAACGGCAAGATCATCCAAGAGCTCGAGGCGGTGTTTCGGGGTGCAGGTTGGAATGTGATCAAGGTGATCTGGGGTGGTTATTGGGATCCACTCTTCGCCCGCGATAAGAACGGTATTCTCTTGAAACGGATGGAGGAGTGTGTCGACGGCGATTATCAGGCCTACAAGGCCAAAGGCGGTGCCTACACACGGGAGCACTTTTTCGGTAAATATCCCGAACTTGACGAGATGGTCGCGAATATGACCGATGAGGATATCTGGCGCCTCAACAGGGGAGGACACGATCCCCACAAGGTCTTTGCGGCCTATGCGGAGGCGATTGCCCACAAGGGAAAACCGACGGTTATCCTGGCGAAGACTGTGAAGGGCTACGGTATGGGTGTCGCGGGTGAAGGTCAGAATATCACCCACTCTCAGAAGAAGATGGGCGAGGCCGCGCTGAAGGCGTTTCGTGATCGCTTTAATATACCGATATCTGATGATCAGATCGGAGCGGCTCCTTTCTACAAGCCGCCGGCTGACAGTGCCGAAATGCAATATATGCTTGAGCGGCGTCAGGAACTGGGCGGCTTTATGCCGCAGCGTCGCAGCAAGGTGGAGCCGCTGCAGACACCGCAGTTGGATGATTTCAAAACCCTACTCGAAGGCAGTGGTGACAGGGAACAGTCGACAACCATGGCCTTCGTGCGCCTGCTGAACATGCTGGTGAGAAACAAGGCAGTTGGCAAACAGGTGGTACCCATAGTCCCCGATGAGGCACGAACCTTCGGTATGGAAGGCATGTTTCGCCAGCTTGGCATCTATTCGTCGGTGGGCCAATTGTACGAGCCTGTGGATGCCGACCAGGTGATGTTCTACAGGGAGGACAAGAAGGGGCAGATCCTGCAGGAGGGCATCAACGAGGCAGGAGCCATGTCCTCCTGGATTGCGGCAGCGACATCCTACAGTAATCATGGGGTCAGTATGATCCCGTTCTATATCTACTATTCGATGTTCGGTTTTCAACGGGTCGGCGACCTTGCTTGGGCGGCGGGTGATATGCAGGCCCGGGGTTTCCTCATCGGCGGGACTGCAGGTCGCACGACGCTGGCGGGCGAAGGATTGCAACACCAGGATGGCCATAGCCACATCATTGCCGGAACTATCCCCAACTGCGTCAGTTACGATCCTGCGTTTGCCTACGAGCTGGCGGTGGTGGTTCAGGATGGTATGCGCCGGATGTATCAGGAGCAGGAAAATGTTTTCTACTACATTACCGTCATGAACGAAAACTACCTGCAACCTGCGATGCCGGAGGGCGTGGAAGAGGGAATTGTGAGCGGCATCTACCTGTTCAAAAAGGGTGGCAAGCACAGGCTCCGGGTACAACTGCTTGGCAGTGGCACTATCCTGCGTGAAGTGATTGCCGCTGCCGAGTTGCTTGAAAAAGAGTTCAAGGTATCGGCCGATATCTGGAGCGTTACCAGCTTCAACGAATTGCGCAGAAACGGCCTGGAGATCGAACGCTGGAATACCCTGCATCCCGAAGAGAAGCCCAGAGTGAGTTATGTCGCTGAACAGTTGGGCGAGCAGAAGGGACCTGTAGTGGCGGCGACAGACTATATACGCAGTTACGCGGATCAGATACGCCCCTTTATCGATGCCAGCTACAGCGTCCTGGGCACCGACGGTTACGGGCGCAGCGATATGCGTAGCCAGCTGCGCAAGTTCTTCGAGGTGAATCGTTACTACATTGTTGTGGCAGCATTGAAAGCGCTGCTGGATGAGGGTTCGATCAAGTCTGAGCTGGTGAGCCAGGCAATCAAGAAATACAAGATTGACCCGGAAAAGCCCAATCCCAGCACAGTCTAGGCAGATGGCTATGGCAAGCGGTCGCAGTCTGCTAGCGAAAAGTGCATTGATGGCAAGCAGCCTGAATGAAACTATGAGTGCCAAACCGGCAGAGAGGATTAGACGTGGGTAAAACGACAGATGTAGTGATACCGGACATAGGTGATTTCGAGTCGGTCGAAATTATCGAGATTCTGGTGTCTGAGGGCGATCAGGTTGCGGTTGAAGAGTCCCTGCTGACCCTTGAAAGCGACAAGGCTACGATGGAGATACCCTCCCCCTATGCCGGCGAGGTCAAAAGCCTGTTGGTGAAGGTGGGTGAGCGGGTCGGTGAAGGTGACAAAATCCTCGCTATCGAGGTGTTGACGAGTGACGGGGGTGAGGAGAGCGAAAATGACAGCGCACCCCCGCCGGCGGCGGAGGAGATAGAGACGGTACAAGCGCCCGCTCCGGCATCCAGTGCCGTGCCCGTCCCTGTCTCAGAGCAACCCCGACTGCCCGGGGAAAAGGAGGTTCGCGTACCTCCCGTGCCTGAAGGCTTGGTGGGCAGTGGTGGGGCCAAGCCCCATGCCAGTCCGTCGGTTCGGCGTTTTGCCCGCGAACTGGGCGTCGATCTTGCTGTGGTCAAGGGGAGCGGGCCCAAAAACAGAGTCCTGAAAGAGGACGTTCAGGGTTTCGTCAAGCGATCCCTGCGTCAAGGCGAAGCGGGTGCCGCCGTCCGCACGCCCTTTGACATGCCTATTGGACCGGAGGTGGACTACAGTCGCTTCGGAGATGTTGAAACCACTCCCTTGAACCGCATCAAGAAAATCAGCGGGGCCCATCTTCACCGCTGTTGGTTGACTGTGCCCCATGTGACTCAGTTTGACGAGGCCGATATCACCGACCTGGAGGCCTTCAGGAAATCGCAGAAAGAGGCCGCATCCAAACAGGAGATCCGGCTTACACTGATGCCGTTTCTGATGAAAGCGGCCGCTGCGGCACTGCTGCAGATGCCGATATTCAATGCCGCCTTGGCTGCAGATGGCGAGTCGTTGATAGAGAGAAAATATGTCCATATCGGGGTTGCAGTGGATACGCCGAATGGACTGGTTGTACCGGTGATTCGGGATGTCGATAAAAAGGGCGTCTTTGAGCTGGCTTCGGAACTGATGGTGATCAGCGACAAAGCAAGGGCAGGCAAACTGGCTCCCGCAGAGATGCAGGGTGGCTGTTTCTCAATTTCCAGTCTCGGCGGTATAGGCGGGACCGCCTTCACACCCATTGTCAACGCCCCGGAAGTCGCGATTCTTGGCGTATCCCGAAGCAGCATGCAACCGGTCTGGGACGGCAATGCATTTCAGCCGCGATTGATATTGCCGCTCTCACTCTCCTACGACCATCGTGTCATCGATGGTGCTGATGGGGTAAGGTTCACCAGCTACCTCTCTTCCCTGTTGGGTGACATGCGTCGCCTGTTGCTGTGAGCAGAACCGAGTAAGTAGGGTAATGGAGTGTCCGGAGGAGCGGTTCCTCGCTGTTAATTGATCTAGCTCAACTAAGCGCGCCAATTCTTGGAATTGCTGCCCTGCCTCATTTATGCTTTGACAATAGATGTATTGCTCAACCCTATGTTGATGATTTGACAGGCTTTCTACCTTTAAAGTTATCCACATGTCGACCGCTAACCTGTAGTAGATTCTGTATTTTTTTAATCACTGACAGGTAATTTTTCTCCAGGGATGTCACGTAACAACACTGGCAGGTTGTGTGTCAGTAGATATTAATTATGATTAACCTGTTGAAGTTAATGGTTTTATTTTGGTGTTTCTCCTCTGTTGCCATGACGGCCGGGATAAGGAAAGAACCAATAAGGCCTTTGTCTATCAATCAAAACCTGAACCCAAGGGTGGTCTCCCTTGGGGATAAGCTGTTTCATGATGTCAGGCTCTCTCAGGACAACAGCATCAGCTGCGCCAGCTGTCATGTGCTATCGACCGGCGGTACCGACGGCAGAAGCGTATCCATGGGTATAGGTGGCGCAATCGGAGACATCAAGGCGCCGACCGTCTATAACTCAACCTTTAACTTTGTTCAGTTCTGGGATGGACGCGCGCCGACATTGGAAGATCAGGCTGCGGGTCCCGTGCACAATCCGGTGGAGATGAACTCCAACTGGGAAGAGGTTATTTCCAAGCTGGAACAGGATCCGGTATTGGTGGAGGAGTTCGAGGCTCTCTTCGAAGACGGCATCAGCAAAGACAACATAGCCACCGCCATTGCCACCTTCGAGCATTCACTGGTTACCATCAATTCACGATTTGACAGATGGCTTAAGGGCGAGGAGGTATTGACCGATCAGGAACTTCGGGGTTACCGACTGTTTAAAAGCTATGGTTGCATCAGTTGCCACCAGGGAACGAACGTGGGCGGCAATATGTTTGGCTTTATGGGTGCGAAGGGTGACTATTTCAAGGATCGGCAGCGTGCTGTCACCAAAGCCGACATGGGGCGCTACAACGTCACCAAAAACCCTGATGACCGACACTATTTCAAGGTGCCCAGCCTGAGATTGGCTGCTATCAATCCTCCCTACTTCCATGATGGCTCTGAATCAACACTGCAAGGCGCGGTCCGTATCATGGGCCGATACCAGTTGGGCCGCGAGTTGCCTGAGGACGACATCGAGGCCATCGTCGCCTTCCTGCACACCCTGGTTGGAGAGCACATCAGGCTTAAACCATGAAGATGCTCAAGCAGATTGGCTCGAAACGTATTCTGTTGCTGGTATCCCTCGGCATTGCATTTATTTTGCTGCTGGCTGTCTACTGGGATGACGAATCCCAGGTCTATGCCGAACTCTCAAACAAGATGCTGCAACTCAAGGAGATGGATGCCCGCCTGGATCGTGATGCCCTCAGGGTTACGTCGTTTTTGTTGATTCAATACGATCCGCTGGTTCAAACCACCAATCGGCTGCGGGAATTGAAGGAGCAGATCAACGTCAAGGCAATGGAGCTTGATGACAGTGTATTCCTATCTCTTATTGAAACCTATTGGCACGGGATGGATGAGAAACTATCCATTCTCGAAAAGATCAAGTTCCAGGCCGCGATGGTACGCAACGGCATCCACTACCTTCCCATCGCGGCGCAAGAGCTGAAAACGATGGATCATAGGATCTACCATGAAGTCGTTGAACTGCTCAACTCGCTGTTCAGCTACGATCTCTTCTATACCGATTCGCAACTTGACGATATCAATACGACACTGCAGCAATTGAAAGGTTACGTGTCCACCTCACCGGAAGCTCAGGAGAAGTTTGAGCAGGTCCTTTTTCATGTCGATACGAACCTTCAGGATCTGACCAGGCTTGGCGCACTGAAGACGCGTTACCTGGCGATACCGACGCTTGATTATTTTGAACAAGTTCACTCGCGGCATGAGCAAAACCGAATCGACGAAACCACCAATAAAAGGCAATTCATACTGCTGCTGTCGGTATTCGTGGTCGTTTTACTGATAACACTCTGGTTGGCGATACTGCGCTTGCAGCAGGCCAATCAGGAGGTCAACAGAGCATGGTTCCGGCTGCATGACGCAGTGGACAACCTGACAGAAGCATTCGCCCTGTTTGACGCGGAGGGGCGGCTTGTGTTGTTCAATCCACGATTTGGCGAGTTCTATTCCTGGTTAAAGGATTCGATGAAGAAAGGAGTCGATCTCCAAACACTGCAATCCACTACAGGTAACCGTGTCCAGAATATCAGCCTTGAAGGTGAGCCGATAGTTGAATCCATGCCAATGGGGCAGTATCTCGAGCAGACAGAAAGCGGGGCCTGGTACCTGGCAAGCAACAGCTATACGAACGAGGGGGGGCTCGTCTGTGTAAGGAGCGACATAACCGAATCAAAACGGGCTGAAGTCAATCTGAGAAAACTGGGGAGGGTGCTGGAGCAGAGCCCCGCTTCGGTACTGATCACTGATATCAAGGGTGACATAGAGTATGTCAACCCACGTTTCGAAAAGGTCTCCGGTTACAGTGCTGACGAAGTTATAGGCAAAAACCCGCGAATTCTCAAAAGTGGCGACAAAACCAGGGAGGAGTACAAGGCGATGTGGGATGCATTGCTTGCTGGCAGGGAGTGGCGCGGTATTTTTCATAATAAGCGTAAGGATGGGTCCATCTATTGGGAATCGGCATCCATCTCTCCGTTGCGTGACGAGAGAGGCCAGATCACCCATTTCATCGCGGTCAAGGAGGATGTCACCACGCAAAAGCGTGCTGAGGACCAACTGCGCATGAACGCAACGGTTTTTGATACCACCTCGGAAGGCATCATGGTTACCGATGCGGACAACGTAATCAAAACTGTGAATCCCGCATTTACCCGTATTACCGGATACACCGCTGAAGATGTGATAGGTCAATCGCCCAATATTCTCAGTTCTGGCAGACACGATAACGACTTTTATGCAGAGCTTTGGGACTCGGTGCTGCATAAGCGTTACTGGTCGGGAGAGATCTGGAACCGACGTAAGGATGGCAGTGTGTTCCCTGAGTGGCTGTCGATTGCGGCGATACCCGATGAAGACGGCATTGCGAAGGAGTACGTCGCAGTGTTCTCCGATATATCGAAGCATAAGGAGAATGAGGAGCAGATTCGTTATCAGGCCAACTATGATGCCTTGACAGGATTGCCCAATCGTTCCTTGTTTTCTGATCGGCTGGAACAGGCCATAGGGTCGGCGCTACGGGAAAAGTGGATGCTGGCAATACTCTTTGTCGATCTGGATCAGTTCAAGATTGTCAACGATACATTCGGTCATGTCATGGGTGACGAATTGTTGCAGTTAGTGGCCGAGCGTATCGGTGATTGTGTCAGGGAGTCGGATACGGTGGCACGCTTTGGTGGCGACGAGTTCGTGATCCTGTTACAGGATGTAACCGAAACGGATGCGGTTGCCAATATCGCCACAAAGGTGATTGAGAGTATCACCAAGGTATTCACCCTCTACGAACGTGATATCTACATTGGAGCCAGTGTTGGTATCACCATCTATCCAGACGATGCGGTGAATGCCGATTCCCTGTTGAGAAACGCGGATATGGCCATGTACCAGGCGAAGGAGCGTGGCAGAAACAACTACCAGTTTTTTACCGCCTCAATGCAGCAACAGACGCTGGAGAGACAGCAGCTCGAACTCGACCTGAGGCTTGCTGTGCAGCGTGCTGAGCTGGAGATCTATTATCAACCGGTGGTTGACGCCGAGTTTGAGAAAGTAATCAGCGTTGAAGCGTTGTTGCGCTGGAATCATCCACACAGGGGGATTGTCTACCCCAGCATTTTCATTCCGTTGGCTGAAGACAGTGGACTGATCGGTCCAATCGGCAAGTGGGTGATAAAAGGTGCCTGTGAGCAGTTGAGCAAATGGCACAAGGCGGGTCATACGGAGCTGAATCTGGCTATCAACCTCTCCAGCCGCCAGCGTGAACTCGGTCTGGAAGTCGACTATGTAAGACAAGTGTTGCAGGAAGCATCGATCTCCCCCTGGATGCTGACGATGGAAATAACCGAGAGCCTGCTGATGCGCGACACGGAAGAGGCGCTCAAATGGCTTACAAGCTTCAAGTCGCTGGGAGTCAACCTCTCGGTTGACGACTTCGGAACCGGTTATTCATCGCTGAGTTATTTGAAACGTTTTCCGATGGATATACTCAAGATCGATCGATCGTTTATCAGTGATCTACCCAACGACATCGACGATGCGTCGCTGGTCAAGACAATCGTGGCCATGGCGGAGAGTTTGAATCTGAAGTTGATTGCAGAAGGCGTGGAGACCAAGGAGCAAGCAGAATTCCTGGTCAATAACGGATGCGCTAACCTGCAAGGATACTATTATGCAAAACCGATGAGCGCCAGGGCGATGACATCCTGGCTACAGCAGGATATTCGAGGGACAGGCACTTCCTGAAGCGTCGGAAAACCATAAGATTCACCCTGTTTTTCTTTTCTGCGCGGCCAATTCATTGGTTCGGCTACGCTCTGTCATGCAGAAATGCTATAAAAGGGTAGTAATGAGAACAATAGATATGAGGAGAGCCCATGAGCGGCATCGTAGAAGTTACCCTACCCGATATCGGTGATTTTGAGCAGGTTGACATCATTGAGATACTGGTCGCACCAGGAGACAGGATCGAAGCGGAAGACTCCATTATCACCCTGGAAAGCGATAAGGCGACCATGGACATACCCTCTCCCTATGCGGGGGTTGTAAAAGAGCTGCAGGTCAAAGTGGGTGACCAGATCTCCATGGGCGGGAAGATACTCAAACTCGAGCTCTCCCAAGGCAGTTCCGCAGGTGATAAACCGGCGCCGACCAAGGCGCCGGTTTCCGAAGCGGTCAGGGGGAGAGCCGACAAGCAGGTCGACCTGGTAGTCTTGGGTGCCGGCCCAGGCGGATACACCGCGGCATTCCGGGCGGCAGATCTAGGGAAGTCGGTTATTCTCATCGAACGTTACGGGCAACTGGGTGGTGTCTGTCTGAACGTGGGCTGCATACCCTCCAAGGCACTGCTTCACGCCGCAGATGTGATCAATGAGGCGGCAGAGATGGCTGAGATGGGGATCAGTTTCGGCAAGCCTAAAATCGATCTGAATAAACTTCGTGCAGGTAAAGACAAGGTCGTAAAACGTCTGACCGGAGGTTTGAAACAGCTTGCCAAGCAACGCAAGGTGGAACTGGTGCACGGCGTTGCACGATTCGAATCCCCCAATCGCATTGCGGTCAAGGCCGCGGGCGGTTCACTCTCCATCGGCTTCACCGATGCCATCATCGCCTGCGGCTCGACACCGATGCAGATCCCCGGGTTTCCCAATGACGACCCCCGCCTGATCGATTCCACCGGTGCCCTGGCACTCGAGGACATACCGAAACGCATGCTGGTCGTAGGCGGGGGTATCATCGGTCTGGAAATGGCCACTGTATACAGCACCCTTGGCAGTGAGATAGATGTTGTGGAACTGCAGGACGGATTGATACCCGGTTGTGATCCCGATCTGGTACGGCCACTGCAAAAGCGTATAAAGAAACGCTACGGACAGATCATGCTGGGTACCAAGGTTACCGATATCCAGGCCCTCAAAGGCGGGTTGAAGGTCAGTTTTGAGGGTAAGCAGGCCCCGGAAAAGCCGCAGACATACGATCGTGTGCTGGTTGCCGTCGGACGCATACCCAACGGCAAGCGGATCAATGCGGAAGCCGCAGGTGTGGCGGTCGATGATGCCGGCTTCATCCAGGTCGATGAACATATGCGGACCAATGTGCCGAATATCTATGCTATTGGCGACGTGGTCGGTCAACCCATGTTGGCGCATAAGGCAACCCACGAAGCCAAGGTGGCGGCGGAGGTTATCGCTGGCCTGCCCGCCAGCTTCGATCCCATGACCGTACCCTCGGTAGCCTATACCGATCCGGAGATTGCCTGGATGGGATTAACCGAAACTGAGGCCAAGGCCGATGGCATTGCCTATGAAAAGGGCGCTTTCCCCTGGGCTGCCAGCGGGCGTGCACTGGGTATAGGTCGTGACGAAGGTATGACCAAACTGCTCTTCGATCCAGATACCAAAAGAATCCTCGGTGCCGGAATCGTCGGCCCCAATGCCGGTGAGTTGATCGGCGAGACGGTACTTGCCCTTGAGATGGGGGCCGACGCGGAAGATATTGGCTTGACCATACATCCGCATCCAACCCTGAACGAGACGATCTGTTTTGCCGCGGAGATGGCGGAAGGAACGATTACCGATCTGTTGCCGCCGAAAAAGCGGAAATAGAGTCGGGTCCTGAATAGGGCTACCTCGAAACCAACGCTGTTTGACAAGGTCAGTTCCTGTCCAATGGTCACCCGCGTGATCGGTCATGATTAATAGCGCGATACCCTTGTACTGTCGGGAGTTCGGCGACCCCGATGCACCGAAGCTCTGCCTGTTGCACGGCCTTTTCGGCTCAGCCAACAACTGGTTGGGCGTGGTCAAATATCTGCAGGACAGCTTCCACATCATTGCCCCTGATCTGCGAAACCACGGCCGCTCTCCGCACCATAAGGCGATGGACTATGGATCAATGGCCGAAGATCTGTTGCAGCTGATCAATCAGCTGGAAATAGACGGCCTGCATCTGCTGGGTCACAGCATGGGGGGTAAGGTTGCGATGCTGCTCGCCTTGCAACAGCCCGAGAGGGTGGAAAGGCTGGTCGTAGCGGATATTGCCCCGGTGGCTTATGCACATCGCTTCGATAACATCTTCAGGGGATTGGCTGGCATGCCCCTAGACGAGATAAAAAGCAGGGAAGAAGCCGATAGGTGGCTGGCTGAGTGGGTTGGCGAGAGTGGTGTACGGCAGTATCTGCTGCAAAATCTGCTCAAACAGTCCAGCGGATGGCGGTGGCGTTTCAATCTCGAGGTCCTGCGCGACGCAATTGCCGATCTGGTCGATTTTCCAGAGGTAAAAAGAGAGATATTCGCCGGTGAAGCACTGTTTATCCACGGCGAGAAATCGGATTATGTCAAGGATGCCTATCGCGATAGGATAGCTCAGCTCTTCCCTCACTACCGGCTGAGAATGCTGCATGGGGCGGGGCACTGGCTGTATGCCGAGCAGCCTCGGTTGTTCGCCCAGGCCGTCAAAAGCTTTGTAACTGGATGACTGATACAGGTATCGCCAATAGTTGATATCGCGGGAACCAAGCGGAGGATCGGCGTTTGCTTAGAAATAAAGGTCTATATAGAGTATCGTTGAGAAAAATCATCAGGAGGATCTATGCGTAGACTCATCGCCATTTGGCTATTGCTGGTACCAATCCTTGGAACTGCGGCTGAACAGCGTTTCATCAGCATCGGTACCGGTGGATTGACTGGTGTCTACTATCCCACGGGAGGCGCGATTTGTCGTCTCTTGAATAAAGGTCGCAAGAGCCACGGAATACGCTGCTCGGTGGAGTCAACTGGGGGGTCGATCTTCAATCTCAATACGATTGCCAGCGGAGAACTCGATTTCGGTGTGGCCCAGTCCGATTGGCAATACCATGCCTATGAAGGAAGTTCGAAGTTTAGTCAGCAGGGGGCGAACAAATCCTTGCGTGCGGTGTTCTCGATTCACAGTGAGCCGTTTACCGTGATGGCCAGGGCTGACAGTGGGATCAAGCATTTTACGGATCTTAAGGGTAAACGCGTCAATATCGGTAACCCGGGTTCTGGACAGCGCGGCACCATGGAGGTGCTGATGAATAAGTATGACTGGAGCAGGGCGGACTTTAAATTGGCTTCTGAGTTGAAGGCGACGGAGCAGGCGAGGGCGCTCTGCGACAACAAAATCGATGCCATGATTTACACCGTAGGCCATCCAAATGCATCGATCAAGGAAGCGGCTACCGCCTGTGATGCGCATCTGGTGCCTGTTAGCGGTGAGGTTGTGGATGCACTGGTCGCGGCCAATCCATACTATGCCCCCGCGCTGATTCCAGCAGGCATGTATCGTGGCAGCGACAATGCGACATCCACATTCGGGGTCAAGGCGACACTGGTGACCTCCGTGAGCGTGGATGAGGAGATCGTCTATCAGATGGTCAAGACAGTGTTTGAGAACCTTGCTGTTTTCAGGAAGCTTCATCCTGCATTCGCCCAGCTGCGGGCGGCAGAGATGCTGAAGGGAAACTCCGCACCCTTCCATCCCGGCGCGGTACGTTACTACAAGGAGAAGGGCCTGCTTTGAGTGCCTGATCTGGCATGGGACGAGGCAGCACGAAGCGCGCGCAATCAAGCCGCTAAATGACGCCAGTCAACGTAAATTTTTACACACAGGATTTGAGTTGAATCCTGGCGATTGTTTCTGCTCAGCCGAAACCGATTTGTCATTTATGCATACCTGCTGAACAGGCCGCAATACAGGATTGCTCGTCGTAGTTGCTGAGGGAGAGGCAGGGTAATTGTCAGTCAATCGTGCGATCGCGCTGTTTTGCGGAGATTGGCCTCCATTTGCGGGTTGATTCACTAATTAATATATACACATGCCCTTGACCAGGTCTGATCTGTTGGAAATTCAATGAACCAGGAGCGAAACAACAGGCTCCAGCTCGAGATTATCGAGGCGGCCGAGTTCGGTGGACGGCGACCGCAGGGGATGGCGCGCAAGGTCCTGCTGGGAACGGCCTTGGCCTGGGCCCTGTTTCAGCTCTGGGTCGCATCCCCCTTGCCGTTCAATCTGGGTGTGGGGGTGTTCAACGACACAGAGATCCGTTCCATCCATCTTGCATTTGCCATCTTTCTCGCCTACCTCTCATTTCCCCGTCGCAGGGTGATCACTCACGCCATTCCCATGAGCGACTGGCTGCTTGCCTTTGCGGCACTCTGTTGCGCGCTCTATCTCTTTCTCTTCTATGAAGCCTTGTCGGATCGTTCGGGAGCGCCAACCTTCTGGGACGTGGCAGTCTCCATGCTCGGTCTGTTGCTGCTGTTGGAAGCGACGCGCCGGGCCCTGGGTTGGCCATTGATGATCATAGGGGTCTTTTTTCTGGGCTACACCTTCAGCGGGCCGTGGTTACCCGATATATTGGCCCACAAAGGCGCCTCGCTGGCCCGTGTGGCCTCCCACCAATGGCTGTCGACTGAGGGAGTGTTCGGTGTTGCCGTCGGCGTATCCGCGGGCTTTGTCTTTCTCTTTGTGCTCTTCGGCAGTCTGTTGGAGCAGGCGGGTGGCGGCCACTATTTCATCCGTGTCGCCTATGCCCTGGTCGGGCATCTGCGGGGCGGTCCGGCAAAGGCCGCGGTATTGGCTTCCGGGCTCACAGGAATGGTTTCGGGTTCATCCATCGCCAATGTGGTCACCACCGGCACCTTTACCATCCCGCTGATGAAGCGGGTCGGCTTCAGTGCCGAGAAGTCGGGCGCCATCGAGGTGGCAGCCTCGACCAACGGCCAGATCATGCCTCCGGTGATGGGGGCGGCCGCATTCCTCATGGTGGAGTATCTCAACATCTCCTATCTTGAGGTGATCAAACATGCCTTTCTTCCCGCTGTGTTGAGCTATATCGGCCTGATGTATCTTGTACACCTGGAGGCGGTCAAGGCGGGAATGGAGGCAGAAAGACGCACAGTTGCACGCAGTATGCAGCGGCGGTTACTGGCTTGGGGCCTCACCCTCTCCGGTGTCGGCTGTTTCCTTTTTCTCGCCTACTGGCTGGTCGAGGCGGTCAACAGTCTATTCGGCAGTTATGGCTTTTATGCCAATGCAGGACTGATTCTGTTGCTCTATGGCGTACTTATTTTCTGCGAGGTTCGCTGTGGATTAAGAGCGGAAGAGCAGGAATCAGCGGGGCAGCTGACGGTTAGCAGCGCGCTGTTGGGCGGATTGCACTTTCTGCTGCCGATCCTGGTGTTGGTCTGGTGCCTGATACTGTTGCGTCTCTCCCCTGCCAGCGCAGTATTCTACGCCATCTGCCTGATGATCGTGATTCAGCTTTCGCAGCAGGGACTACGTGCGCTGTTTCGTGGCGATTCCCTATTCCGAGGCTTTCAAAGTGGATTTCAATCCCTGGTGGTCGGCTTGGAGAACGGATCGCGAAATATGATCGGTATAGGTGTGGCGACCGCGACGGCGGGTATTGTGGTTGGCACGGTGAGTCTCACCGGTATTGGTCAGGTCATGGGGGAGCTGGTCGAAGCCCTCTCCCTCGGGTCGGTGGTGTTGATGCTGTTGTTGACGGCGCTGATATGCATGATCCTGGGCATGGGCCTGCCCACGACCGCAAACTACATCGTTGTCTCGACCTTGATGGCGCCGGTGATCGTGCAGCTCTCCGCCGCTCATGGTCTTGATGTACCCCTGGTGGCGGTACATATGTTCGTTTTCTATTTCGGCATCCTCGCCGACGATACACCGCCGGTGGGACTGGCGGCCTATGCGGCCGCCGGTATCTCCGGTGGCGATCCCATCAGAACCGGTCTGCAGTCGTTTTACTACGATATCCGTACCGCGGTGCTGCCATTCATGTTCATATTCAATACCTCGCTGTTGATGATCGGAATCGACAGTGTGCTCGATTTTCTGATGGTCGTAGCGCAGGGTGTTGCAGCCATGCTGCTGTTTGTATCCGCAACCCAGGGATGGCTGCTGGTGCGAAACCGATTGTGGGAGAGCATGGTGTTGCTGTTGGTGGTCTTTTCCCTCTTCCGCCCCGATTTCTGGCAGGAGTATCTCTATCCAGGCAAGATATGGCAGCCGGTACGGCACATCGAGGCGCATATCGAGTCACTGCCTGCGCAGGCCAAGGTGCGGCTTCAGGTGGAGGTGGAAGATGATGAGGGCCGGATGAAGCAACGGGAGATCCTGTTGCTCAAACCCGATTCACGATCCGGCGATTACCTGGAGAGTCTGGGCTTTATTACCGAGCCCGATGGCGATACCCTTCGTGTTATCGATATCGGTTTCCTCAGTGCAGCGGAGCAGGCGGGCTTAACGGCAGGTTTCAGTCATCGAATAACCGGCTTCTACAGTCAAAGTCGGCAACCGCACAGAGGTTGGTTTCTGATCCCCCCCCTGCTGTTGCTGGGAGCCATTCTGTGGCTACAGCATCGTCGCAGCAAGCGACACTAGCAGACAGACTTTGGAGTATAAAATGCGCTATTTTTCGGTACTCTGCATGCTCTTCATTTTCAGCGGATCCTGTCTTGCGGCGGAACCGGCGGAAACCAGCTCTGCAGTAAAGGTCTTCACCTCGGAAGAGTCCTTCGAGGATGTGGTGGAAAATATCAAGATGGCGATCATCGATCAGGGACTGCTGGTCAGCGGTACGCTTCATGTCAGCGATATGCTGAACCGGACCGCACCGGACCTGGGTTACAAGGAGATTTTCGCAAAAGCGGAATCGGTGGAGTTTTGCAGTGCAGTGATATCGCACAAGATGGCCCAGGCAGCGCCTGAAAATATCGCGATCTGTCCTTTTACCATCGCTGTCTACCAAACACATGCCGATCCGGGGCATGTCTATCTTTCCTATCGAGCGCCTGTTCTCGCCGGGGGAGGTGATGAGGTTACCGAGGAGATCGTCACCCTGCTAGAGGAGATTATCGAGGATTCGATTTGAGCTTTTGGCCACTGATTCGTCGTTAAGCAGTCACGGATTGCACGGAGCGAAGCCGTTACCGGCGAGAATGCGGGCGACTGCCCGCGTACTCAGCTGGAGTTGCTCTGAGTGGCCGGCACCACGGGACAGCGACCGGTGCCTTGGTGTTGAAAATGGGTGATCATGCGCTAGGCAATGGGTTAACATCGACGCTATCGGGTTAGGGGGATTTCAGCAACATATTACAACTTATTGTTGAATATCAATAGATTAGAGGCGGAAAACCGGGGTTGAGCCGTTCCTGTGTCGAGCAAACGCTCTAAGTTTCAATGGCTTATATAATGCTGTGAAGGCGTGCTTCAGCCGATGATCGGTGATGCCCCGATTTAAGAACAGATGTAATTTGCCGTAACTAAATGGAATAGGGTTGTGCAGCGGGATGCAGTGCGCATGCCTGAGGGATCTACTGGGGAGCTTGGTAATGTCTGAAGTATATAAAGTTATCTATACCGGTGAGCTGAAGCCTGGCACCAATCGGGCCCTGATCATCGCCCTGTTCAGCGATAAGTTCAAACTCGGTCCGGAGAAGGCTGAGAAATTGATCGCCAGTGGCAGGTCCGCAACCTTGAAAAAGGATATAGATCTGGAAAAGGCGCAGAAGTATCAAGAGGCGCTTGAGAAACTGGGCCTGATTATCGAGATAGATCCCAAGCCCGCCGTGGAAGAGCCGATGGATTTGCCTTCCGAACTCAGCCTGGCTGCTTTCGATGGCGACGATGACGCGACCGAGGTGCTGGATTCCAGTATGAATCCAGTCGGTGAGCGCTGTCCCAAGTGTGGGTCGGCGAAGATGGAGATGGGGATCTGTCAGGATTGCGGAATTGTTGCGGCAAAATACCATGCGGCGCAGGCCAGGGAGGCAGAGTTGGCTGCGCAGATCGATGAGCCAGATCAAAGTGCGCAAGATGCAGGGAATCCCTACACGACGCCGGAGGCGGAGTTGGTGCAGCCTGTGGAGGGGGACATGACCGGTCCCCACGGTGTATCTGCCGGGCATGGATTTGCCTGGATCGCCAAGGGCTGGTGGCACTTCAAACAGGCGCCCATATCCTGGATTGTGGTGATACTGCTTTGGGTCGTCCTCACCTTCGCGGTGAGTATGATACCTATCCTGGGCCCCCTTGTTGTCAACATCATGGCCCCAGTGCTGATCGCAGGATTGATGATCGGATGCAATGAGCAGGACGACGGCGGTGATTTCTCCATCAGCCATCTGTTTGCCGGCTTCTCCAACAATGCCGGGCAAACCATGATGATTGGCGTTTTCTACCTCCTTTTCTTCATTGTCCTCTTTATCGGAATGTTCGCGGTCATGTTCGGTAATATCTCAGAGATGGCCACCCTTCAGTCCGACAACCCGGAAGCGATGGCAATGGCGATGTTTTCACCCACCTTTGTCTTGACAATCCTGGTTGGTGCCCTGCTTTTTGTCCCGGTATTGATGGCCTACCTGTTTGCTCCCGCACTGGTTGCCCTTGACGATATGACGGCCTGGGAGGCAATGAAGGCCAGTTTCCAGGGCTGCTTGAAAAATATCCTGCCGCTTTTTCTCTACAGCCTGGTTGCGTTTGTGCTGATGTTCATCGGTATGATTCCCTTTGGCCTTGGCCTGCTGATCGTCTCTCCGATATTGATCAGTGCGATCTATTCGGCCTACCGGGATATCTACTTCAGCTGATTCATGCTTGCCGAAACTTCAGAAGGCGATGCTGTAGAACAGCTCGATACCTTGCTGAGCTATGAGATACCGGAAGGTGTGCTCCTCGATTACCGTCTTGCCGGTCCGGTGGTGCGTGGATGCGCATGGGCCATAGACGCCGCGGTGCGCGGCGTTATCTATCTTGTCCTGGTACTTGTCATGGCACTCCTCGGCGGGGTTGGGGTGGCGGTGATTCTGATCGGTATCTTCCTCGTCGAATGGTTCTACCCTGTCGTTTTCGAGATCAGGAGCGGGGCCACGCCCGGCAAGCGCGCCATGGGTATTCAGGTGATTCAGGATAATGGCACACCGGTCACGCCCAGTGCCTCGGTGATCAGAAATCTCCTGCGTACCGCGGACTTTCTACCCCTGCTCTATGCAACAGGCCTGCTGACGATGCTGATCAACAGAGAGTTCAAGCGCTTGGGCGATCTCGCCGCGGGAACCCTGGTGGTCTATCGCGACGAGCAGCAGGCGAGGCAACTTCCACCCCAGGCAGTCGCGACCAAACCACCTGTCGAGCTTACTGAGTCCGAGCAATTGACACTATTAACATTCGCCGAAAGAGGCGAGAAGCTGTCCCCGGGCCGACGCCACGAACTGGCCGAATTGTTGACCGAACTGACTGGTCTGAGAGCTGAGGCCGCCGTCGACAGGCTCTATGCCTATGCAAACTGGATTCTCAAGGGACGCTGATGAGACAACAACAGTTCGAAGCAGAAAATCAAGCCCTCTGGGATGAGATTGCCAATCTCATGGATGATCTGCGACATCCCCAAGGCAGACGCCAGATGACGCTCTCCGAACAGTTGAGGTTTCCCGCCTACTATCGGCAGTTATGCAGTCACTATGCCCTTGCCCGTAGCCGTGGTTTCAGCCCTGCGTTGATCGAACAGCTGCACAGTCTGGTATTGCGCGGTCATTCACTGCTCTATCGCCAGCAGGGCGGGTGGCGCTGGCGCATACTCAATTTCGTCGCTTCAGGGTTTCCCGGGGCGGTGCGTCGCAACAGGGCCTACCTCGCGCTCTCGTTGCTGTTTTTTCTTGTCCCGGGGCTGTTGATGGGGTTGGGCACCTATCTCGAGGAGGACCTGATCTATACGCTGGTCGACGAAGTTACGGTGGCGGAGATGGAGACGAGCTACGATCCGGAGAATCAACGCATAGGTCGCAGCCTGGAACGCAGTTCAGAGACCGACTTCACCATGTTCGGCTTCTATATTCTGAATAATATTGGCATCGGCTTCAGGACCTTCGCCAGTGGCATCATATTTGGTGTGGGAACCCTCTTTATATTGCTGTTTAACGGCTTGGTAATCGGAGGCATAGCCGGTCACCTGACCCGATTGGGCTATCACGATACCTTCTGGCCCTTCGTCTCCGGCCATGGATCATTCGAATTGACCGCCATCGTAATCTGCGGCGCCGCCGGATTGCTCCTGGGTCGGGCCGTGATCGCACCAGGACAGCGGAGTCGTGTGCAGGCGCTCAAGGAGCATGCGCAGGAAGCCCTGCAGTTGGTGCTCGGTGCGGCGTTGATGCTGCTGGTGGCCGCGTTTATCGAGGCCTTCTGGTCATCCATGCTGATCGAGCCCATGAGCAAATATATCGTAGCCGCACTGCTCTGGGTCACGGTTATCTGCTATCTGTTGCTGGCGGGCAGGGGGATACGTGGATCTCGCTAAGATCGCAGTCAAGCTGAGGCCGAGAGAGGCCTGGGAGAGCATAGATCTGGGCTTTGCCATGGCACGACAGTGGTTTTTACCGCTGTGGCTGTTGTGGCTCTGCAGCGCGTTTCCGGTGATGGTTGTATTGGCGCTCTTGCCGTTGCCACTCTGGCTTTCCGGTCTGCTGCTCTGGTGGCTCAAGCCACTCTATGAACCACCCCTGCTCTATTGGCTGAGCCGCAGGCTGTTTGCTGAGGACGCCCCTGTCAAAACAGTATTTCGCGGTTGGCACAGAATCGTGCTGCCTCAGCTGCTGGCCAATCTCACCTGGCGCAGGCTGAATCCCTCTCGCTCGTTTGTAATGCCGGTAGCACTCCTCGAGGCATTGAAGGGGCGTCGTCGCAGCAATCGCATCGGGCTTCTCAGCAGAGGGACCCATGCCGCCGGTTGGCTGACGCTGTTGGGTCTCGGTTTTGAAATCGTGTTGGAGTTGGGATTTATCACCCTCGTCATCGGACTTGTTCCTCAAGAGTTGATGTGGATCGATTGGCAGGGTTACTTCATGGACCCGGACCCGTTGAGCGAATGGGTGCATCATGGCTGTGCCCTGTTGGCGATGTCCTGCATCGCCCCGTTTTATGTCTCCGGCGGGTTTGCCCTCTACCTCAACCGGCGCAGTCAACTGGAGGCCTGGGACCTGGAGATCGGCTTAAGAAACATGGCCAGGCGTCATCATCGTATTCAAAGGCTGGGTGCGGCATCGATCCTGCTCACGGTCGGGTTGTCGCTGGCCGGTCTGCAGCCAGGAACCGCTGAGGCGATACAGCCCGATGCCGACGAATCGCGGCAATTGATCGACGAGGTCTTGGCAGACGAGGTTTTCGGCAGTTACCGTGAGCTCGGTTTCTGGAAGTATATCGGCGAGGAGTCAGACGAGGATGAGAACAGCTGGCTGATCGAGTGGCTGCAACAGGTGCTTGGAGGTTTTACCGGCAACATCGCCTTTTACGGAGAACTCGTCATGTGGTTGGCCGTGGGTGGCGTTCTCGCCTATCTGATCTATTGGTTTTTGCAACACCGCTATCTTTTCGCGGGTGGGGCTCAACGCCAGCATGGCAGTAACCGGCAGATTCCTTCTCAGATTGCCGGTCTCGATCTGCGTCCGGAGACGCTGCCCGCCGATCCGGCCGCGGAGGCGGCATCCCTGATCGAACGGGGGGACTACAGGGGTGGGTTCAGCCTGCTCTACAGGGCTGCCCTGTCGGTATTGATACGTAGCCATTCGATTGAGATCGCCGAGGGTGCCACCGAGGGTGAATGCCTGCGAAGCGTCCGCGGTGTGATAGCGGATGATTCAACACGCTATTTCACCCGCCTTACCGGCATTTGGCAGCAGACAGCCTACGGACATATACAACCCGCCAGGGAGGAGGCGATAGACCTGTGCCGCGACTGGCCCGGCCACTTTGGGGTGAGCGGTGACGAGTAATCGAGCCGCCCTGGTCGTTCTGGCGCTACTGCTGTTGCTTGTCGGTGCGCTTTTCAGCGTCTGGTTTGTAAACAACTTCGAATATGTCGCCGAGCAGGTGCGCGGCAATATGGGGGTTGAGGCGAGGCGAAACCCGCTGCTTGCCGCCGAGCGCTATCTCTCGCGTCTCGGGCTCTCCGCGCAGAGTCAGTCAGGTCGTCAATATCTCACCCAGCCTCCACCACAACCCGGTATGCTCCTGGTCAGGGATCTTGGCCCCCCCGTTGCACAACCTCGCTTGGCCGCACTCTTGGCATGGGTGGAGCGCGGCGGTGCCCTGGTTGTCACCCCTGGGCATACAGTGGAGGAGGGGGGCGAGCATCCCCTGTTGCGGCAGTTTGCCGTTTCAATTGAATCGGAGGAGTTCCTCGAAGAGGAGGAGCCCGCTCCGCTCACCCTGCCCTGGAGTGAACACTCGCTGCAGGTCGATTTCGACACCAGCAGATGGTTCAGTGTAGACAATGAAGGTTCCTACTGGGCGGCGCCCGATCAACACTACCCCCATCTGCTGCGGTTTCCATGGGGGGAGGGCAGCGTTACGTTTCTTAGTGACAACGACTTTCTGAGCAATGGGCGGATTGGCGAGAAGGATCATGCGCTACTGCTTGCGCATCTCGCCATGGACGCAGACCGGGCCTGGCTGCTCTACAACTCCCAGATGCCGTCCCTGTTATCGTATCTCTGGCGTCACGCCCCCTATCTGATGATCAGCCTCGCCTTCGTCGGCTTGCTAGCGATCTGGCGCCTGCAGCGGAGCAGCGGACCCTTGATCTCCCCGTCGGTGACCAAGCAGAGGGATCTGTTGGAGCACCTGCAGGCAAGCGCTGATTTTGCCTGGCGCCATAATCCGTCCCAGGGGCTGCTCGGGGCCACGCGCAAAGAGGTGGAGAGGCGTTGGCTGGCGAGCCACCCCCAAATGCTGCAAATGGATGAAAAGGCCCGTTGCGACTGGTTGCAGAAGCGGACGGGAATAACCGCCGATGCACTACACACGGCACTCTATTCGCGGCAGACTGAAACGGGTCAATTGATTAAAACGACAACTGTCCTGCAACGGCTCTTTTCCGCGTTGCACCCGGAGAGGAAATAGTATGATGGAAGATGAAACAGGTTTGAATCAGTCCATTACAGAACGTGCGAGAAACCTGGAAGCGGAATTGGCGCGTGCGGTTATCGGTCAGCAGCGGGTCGTACATGAAGTGATATTGGCGCTCTTCTCCGCCGGCCATGTACTGGTCGAGGGGGTGCCGGGGCTGGGTAAGACCCTGCTGGTGCGCTCCCTGGCCGCTGCCGTGAAAGGGTCTTTCAGTCGCATCCAGTTCACCCCAGACCTGATGCCGAGCGATATATCGGGACATATCATGTTCGACATGAAGAGCGAGAATTTCCGCGTTCGCAAGGGGCCGGTGTTCTGTAACCTGCTGCTGGCCGATGAGATTAACCGCTCTCCCGCCAAGACACAGTCGGCGTTGCTGGAGGCGATGCAGGAGCAGCAGGTGACCATTGAGGGTCGTACCTTTCCCCTCAACCCCCCCTTTCTTGTGTTGGCGACACAGAATCCGATCGAGCAGGAGGGTACCTATCCGCTGCCCCAGGCACAACTCGACCGTTTCCTGCTCAAGGTGTTCATTGACTATCCCGTCGAGGAGGACGAGCAGTCGATGGTGAAACAGGTGACCATGGGAACAGTCGGCGATCAGCTCGATACCTCCGCCATTCGCCCGTTGTTGCATGCGAACGAGATACCCCGGCTGCAGGCACAAATCGCGGGGCTGCAGATGGATGATCAGATCATCGACTATGCGGTGCGCCTGGTGAGGGCGGCGAGGGAGTGGAACGGGATCGAGGCGGGACCGGGTCCCCGGGGCAGCATTGCCCTGTTGCGGGTGGCCAGGGCGGAGGCCTTTCTGCAGCAGCGCGACTATATCACCCCGGACGATATCAAGGTGGCGGCGCTGCCGGTGCTGCGACATAGAATTCGACTCGCCACCGATCTCGAGATCGAGGGATATCAGGCGGACGATGTGTTGAACGATCTCTTGGCGAACGTGGCCGCCCCCCGCCAGTGAGACCCACGCACCGGCTGATTAGCGCCGCAATCCTGCTGCTGCCGCCGGCGCTGCTGGCGGTCTGGTATCCATCCTGGGCGCTGCCCTGGAAGTTGGCCGTCGCACTGTTGCTGGCCCTTGCCCTGATCGATCTGCTGCGATTGCGGCGGCTTCCCACCCCTGAATTGGTGAGACATGCACGCACCAGCATACCGGTAGCTGTCTGGACCAAGGTTGAGCTTGTACTGCGCAACACCTCGGGGATTGCCCTCGATCTGCATATTCACGATCACCATCCCGGCAGTTTCGAAGTGGAGATGCAGCCTCAGCCGCTTTTCCTGCCTCCGCAACGCCAGGCCGGCATCCACTACCGTGTACTGCCGAACCGCAGGGGAGAGGGTTGTTTCAACGGTGCCGATATCGTTCTACGCTCACCTCTTGGGTTGTGGCGGCAGAAGCGATTTGTTGACCACCAAACCCGGGTTCGCGTATTTCCGAATTTCCGCGAAATCGCCCGCTACGCCTTGTTGGCCACTGACAACCACCTCAGTCAGATGGGGGTTCGCAGGCGCCAACGCCGGGGAGAGGGCAGTGATTTTCACCAACTGAGGGAGTACAGGACCGGTGATTCCCTGCGTCAGATAGACTGGAAGGCGAGTTCCCGCTATCGCCGCCTGATATCCAAGGAGTATCAGGATGAAAGGGATCAGCAACTGGTATTCATGCTCGATTGCGGCAGGCATATGCGTCATGAAGATCAACGGGGAGCCCACCTAGATCACGCATTGAATGCGATGCTGCTGCTCTGTTATGTCGCCGATCGCCAGGGGGATTCCGTCGGCTTTCTCAGTTTTGGCGGAGACGAGCGTTGGCAACCGCCAATGAAGGGCGGGGATCTGGTGCGTCGTCTCCTTGACCGGACCTACGATATCGAATCCACCCTGCAGGCGTCCGACTATCTTGCCGCGGCACGGAAACTGATGCCGCTGCAGCGTCGCAGGGCGCTGGTGATCATATTGACCAACAGCCGTAACGAGGAACGCGACGAGCTGTTGAAGGCTGTGTCGCTGCTGGCCCGCAGACACCTGGTGGTGATTGCGGATCTGCATGAGGCCTCCCTGGATCGGTTAGTCCAGACGCCGGTGGTAGACCTCAAGGGGGCCTTACGCTTTCAGGCAGTGATGGACTACCTTGGAGAGCGGAGACAGGGCCATGAAAGGGTTGCCCACAGGGGGGCGTTGATGATCGACTGCCAACCTCAGCAGCTGCCGGTGACCCTGGTCAACGCCTACCTGGACGTAAAGGGATCAGGCATGCTTTGACAGCCCAGGCAGACCAATCAGCCGGGGCTTTTGACCATCAGCCTTGTTATAATTCTCACCACTACACATTTACCTGGGCAGGGGTCATGGAACCTGAAGAGAGTAAGCAGAAGAAACGAAGTCGCGGAATCTATCTGTTACCCAACCTCTTTACCACCGCAGCGCTGTTTGCGGGTTTCTACGCGATCCTTGCCGCTGTCAACGGCAAATTTGAGATTGCCTCGGTAGCAATCTTCGTGGCCATGCTGATGGATGGCCTCGACGGGCGGGTAGCGAGGCTGACAAAGACCCAAAGCGCCTTCGGGGCGGAGTTCGACAGCCTCTCTGACATGGTCTCGTTCGGCCTGGCGCCGGCCCTGGTGGTCTATATCTGGGCATTGAGTGACCTGGGTAAGCTGGGGTGGCTGGCGGCCTTTATCTACACCGCCACCGGTGCCTTGCGGCTCGCACGGTTCAATACCCAACTGGGGAGTGCAGACAAGAAGTACTTTCAGGGACTGCCGAGTCCTTCCGCTGCCGCTATCATGGCAGGTGGGGTGTGGCTCGGTGTCGATTATGGCATGGACGGAGATAGCCTGGGCTGGCCGGCGGCGCTGCTGACCACGCTCACCGGGCTGCTGATGGTGAGCAACTTCCGTTACCACAGCTTCAAGGAGATCGACTTTCAGGGCAAGGTTCCCTTCATCGTCTTGGTGGTGGTGGTGATCGTCCTGGCAATCGTACAGACCCATCCGCCCACGGTTCTGTTTCTATTGTTTCTCGCCTATGCGGTCTCAGGTCCGGTACTGACCCTGGTTCAACTGCGCAAACATCGGGAGTTGCGAACAACCAACGATCGCAGGAGCGATGAAAACTGAAGGATAACCTTTCGAAAGCGGTGGGATATCGATGTTTGGCAATCCCCCGGGGGTGGGTTATATTCGATGGTTATCTTGAAACAAGCCGGATTGTCGATCGCTATTCCTGCCACGTTGAATCCCGCTGGAGCGAAGTATGAGCCAAGCCGATCAATTGATCATTTTCGACACCACTTTGCGCGATGGCGAGCAGAGCCCTGGCGCATCCATGACAAAAGATGAAAAGGTGCGCATTGGCAAGGCCCTGGAGAAGCTCCAGGTCGATGTCATCGAGGCCGGTTTTCCCATTGCGAGTCCGGGTGATTTTGAGGCCGTATCCGCGGTAGCCAGCGCAGTCAGGGAGTCGACCGTGTGTGGCCTGGCGCGTGCCCTCGACAAGGATATCGACCGTGCGGGGGAGGCATTGAAACAGGCCAACTCGGCGCGCATCCACACCTTCATTGCGACATCGCCCATACATATGCAGCATAAGCTGCGCATGACCCCTGACCAGGTCATCGAACAGGCGGTGCACGCAGTCAAGCGGGCAAGAAGGTATACCGACAATGTAGAGTTTTCCGCCGAGGATGCCGGACGCTCCGAAATCGATTTTCTCTGCCGTATTTTCGAGGCGGTGATCGACGCCGGCGCCACCACCCTGAATGTTCCGGATACGGTGGGTTATGCCATGCCGATCCAGTTCGGCCAACTGATCCGGCAGATGCGCGAGCGGATCCCGAACGCGGACAAGGCCGTATTCTCCGTTCACTGCCACAACGACCTTGGCCTGGCGGTGGCGAACTCATTGTCGGCGGTCAGCAACGGGGCACGCCAGGTGGAATGCACGATCAACGGACTGGGTGAGCGGGCAGGCAACGCCTCCCTGGAAGAGATCGTCATGGCGGTACGTACCCGTCCCGATATCTTTACCTGCCAGAGCAGGCTCGATACCACTCAGATCGTCAACTGCTCCAAGCTGGTTTCCAACATCACCGGGTTTCCGGTACAGCCCAACAAGGCGATTGTCGGCGCCAACGCCTTTGCCCATGAGTCGGGCATTCACCAGGATGGCGTTCTGAAATCGAGAGAGACCTACGAGATCATGCGGGCGGAGGATGTCGGTTGGAGCCAGAACCGTATGGTCCTGGGCAAGCACTCCGGACGCAACGCCTTTCGAACCCGGTTGGAGAGCCTGGGAATCAGTTTTGAATCGGAAGAGGGGCTGAATGCGGCCTTTTCCCGGTTCAAGGAGCTGGCCGACAAAAAGCATGAGATCTTCGACGAAGACCTCCAGGCGCTGGTCACCGATACCAAGACCGAATCATTCAATGAAAGGGTAAAGCTGATTGCCCTCAAGGTCTGTTCCGAAACCGGAGAGACGCCCCACGCGGAGGTGACGTTGAGCGTGGATAGCGACGAGGAGCCGGGAGCTGCCTCCGGAGGCGGTCCCGTGGATGCCGCCTTCAAGGCGATCGAGAGTATCGTCAACAGCGGCACCGAACTGCAACTCTACTCCGTGAACAATATCACCAGCGGCACAGACGCCCAGGGTGAGGTTACCGTACGCCTGGAAAAGGGCGGAAGAATCGCCAATGGCCAGGGCGCCGATACCGATATCGTCATCGCCTCGGCAAAGGCCTACATCAATGCGGTAAACAAGATTCTCGAACCCATGGCCAAGGCACATCCCCAAACCGGGGATGTATAGGCGGGTGATCGAGCGGCGGCGTCATCTCTATCTGAATGCGATGGGTCTGACCCTGTGGCAGCGGCGTGAGGGGCCCGGGACGCTGTCGGCGCATGAGACACGGGGGGGTGTCGAAACAGCGACGCAGGTCGTGTCCGGGACGGCTTCGCCCGAGGCCGAGGGAGATGAGAATGCGGTGGTGTCGAGGGGTGGCGGGAAGGCCGCTGAGCTCGATTGGCAGGCATTGCAACAGAAGGTCAAGGGATGCAACGACTGCGCCCTGCGCGCCGGTTGCACCCAGACCGTCTTCGGTGTCGGCGATCCCCGCGCGGACCTGCTTGTCATCGGCGAGGCCCCGGGAGCCGACGAGGACAGACAGGGCGAACCCTTCGTCGGCCGCGCCGGCCAGCTGTTGAATGGGATGCTGCTGGCAATGGGTTATAAACGCGAGGCGGTCTTCATCGCCAATATCGTGAAATGCAGACCCCCCAACAACCGGGACCCGCAGCCGGATGAGGCCCTGAGCTGTGAGCCCTACCTGTTGCGTCAGATCGAGCTGATAGCACCGAAAATCATCCTCGCGGTGGGGCGCATTTCGGCGCAAAATCTGCTGAAGAGCGATATAGCCGTGGGCAAGCTGCGCGGGCGGATCCACAGCTTCGGGAATTTAAACATCCCCTTGGTCGTGACTTACCATCCCGCCTACCTGCTGCGTTCCCCTGAGCAGAAAGCCAAGGCCTGGGAGGATCTGCAGCTTGCCCTCTCGGTGCTTGGCGGGGCCACTGCGTGAGCGCACAGCTGAGGGACCCGCTGCTGGGCATACGTCCCATGCAGCCTGAGGACCTCCCCCAGGTCATGGTGATCGAGGAGGCTGTCTATCCATTTCCCTGGACCCTGGGTATCTTCAAGGACTGCCTGCGTGTCGGTTACTGCTGCTGGGTGGTGACCCTGGATCGGCAGGTGATCGGTTACGGCGTGATGTCGGTGATCATCGACGAGTCGCATATCCTCAATATCTGTATCGATCCCGGATGGCAAGGCAAGGGTCTGGGTATGAAACTGACCCGGCGCCTGCTGAAAATAGCCCGTCAACACGGTGCCGAGACGGCCTATCTTGAGGTCAGGGTCGGTAACAGTCCCGCGATAGGGCTCTATGAAAAACTGGGATTCGTCGAGATAGGGCGGCGATCTGGTTACTATCCCGACAGCGACCGGCAACGGGAGGATGCACTGGTAATGTCGTTGGAACTGTAGCGGTCGTCGGGTTTGATTCTGCCCTAGATCATTTCGTCGATGGTGGAGGGGGCGCTGTGCAGTTTGCCCAGGCCGCCTATAGCCTGGAAGGATGCAATAGCCCGCTGTCCGGACAGTGCGCTATCGGCGACTGCTGATCTTCCGTCACTGCCCTGGTCAGTCGCCTTCTCCCTGTTCTCCTGCAGTTGCGCACGCTGTTCAGCCTGTATATCGCTACGCGCTTGTGCGGCCATTGCGGCTGCCTGCGCCGCAACCTGGCGGTCCTGGGGTGATGGATCGGCTGGCGCCAGGGCGGCCCTGCGCACCGTTTCGGCCTGTCTTAGCCGCACTTTGGCATCGCCGGTCGAGGGCATGCGGATCGACACCTCTCCAGCGACCGCGTAGGTACGGCCATCGGGGCCCCGTTTGTAGGTATAGCTGCCACCGCTGGCCAGTCCGCCCGCCGCGGCACGATGGGCGGCTTCATGGGCCCGGACCTCGCGGTCTCTCTTCTGCAGTTCCCGGACCTCGGCCTTTTCCTCATCCGTCAGCCGGCTGTTCTCAGCACTCTCTCGCACCGGACGTTGGGTGGTGCTCTCGCGGGTGGCGGGGGTGGCAGCGGACTCTGCGTAGTCACCGCCTGAGCGTGGGGTCTCGGAACCGGGGCTCTGACCATGGCGTACCAGGCGTTCTGCCGCTGAGGCACCATTGCCGATAGTCGAGAGCATGCCGAGAGAGAGATCCATAGGCTTACCTGTTTTCCCCGCCTGGCTCAATTATATGCAACAATCCAAGGAATTGATCAATGCCAGGTCGCAGCTCCGCCGGTTGCTGAATTAATTTCCCTATGCCGTGGCTCGACTCCGGCTTGCGGAAGTCACAACGACGGCGGCGAATGGGGTATAATCCGCGGCTTTTTAACCTTGACGCAAGGCCTCAATGTCCGAACTGCTTGAACAACTCAGCCGGCGACGCACCTTCGCCATCATCTCCCACCCGGAT
>JBFNJI010000020.1:0-28521 GCA_040793985.1 Candidatus Thiodiazotropha sp.
CATGGAGGCACTACATAAACTGAATTTGGAGAATCAACTGACTGCGTGAGCGACCGCCTGATCAAAAGTGCGAAAGATTCTTGACACTACCCTGATCTGAGTTTTCCATAGCGATCGTAAAACACTAGATCGAGCTCAGAGCGCACACCGGTGGCCAGTTGCTGTTTGCGCTGTGCTCTACGCCATTCACGCAGTCGCTCGAGCAGGGAGGAGGAGGGGACAGATATACGCCGGCATGAGGCCTCGATTTTCACATCGAGGATTTGTTGTGGATTATCAATGCCCTGCAGGTTGTGCTGGGCCTGATGGCCTATCCCCTCAACTGGAGCCGTATGGCCGCCGGTGAAACGCCATCACGGTTCGCCGTCAGAAACATCACCGGCTCTTTCCTCGGACCATCCCCCAGAGCAGGCAGAACACGCCGTGAGGATGGGGCTGGGTGCGGCTGAGGGTGAGCTCAATTCCGAGCAACTGGCGTGGCTGATGCCGTTTCAGAACCTGCTGTACCTTAAAACATATCGTCTGGTTTTTTATAGCCGGTCGTACCCTCCATTCCGCCTTAGAAAATGAGTACATAACCCACATGTATTTATAGGGAATGTCCAGCGTACCCCTTGATTCGCTATCGAATGCGCGCCTGTTCGAAATTCAGCCGATGGGGTGTAAGAAAATAATTCTGTCGAAAATACTTACAAAATGTACTGTCATGGTTTGAGGAAGATTTATAAGTTACTGTAATAAATAGAAAAATAAATATTGGCATGTTTGTTGTTTGCATAACCAGGCAATACATTTGTACAGCATGAAAGGTAGGGGAAGAGAATGAAAAGACTAGTACTCGGCATACTGCTTTTAGCCATGTCAACGGCAGGATCGGCAGCTATTATCACTGACCTGGTTGGTGATATGGATGGCTTTGGGATAGGTGCTACTCACGGTTCAGCCTTTGACTGGCGGAGCGTGGGTTCAGGCGATGGTGATGGCACCGACTACTGGAGTGACGATGATCGCACGATATCGCATTTCTATGATTTAACGGGGCTGGGGAATATTCTTTCGGTTTCACTTGAGATCTTCAGTGGCGGTCAGGGCTATTTTGGCCTGTCAAACGTCTATCTCGATACCCAGTTCGTGGGTAATTTAACTGATGGAGACACATGGGATTCAGGCTTCGAAGGTGAGAACATCGCTTGGCTGGATACCTTTGACCTGACTCCTTACATATCATTGATCGACGGTGCAAATGTGGTAACTATCGATGTAATGCCTAATGATGGCTGGGTGTTGGACTACTCCCGTCTGGTCATTGAGACGGATGATGTAACATCCGTTCCCGAGCCCGGTACTTTGGCCCTGTTGGCAATGGGTCTTGCCGGGATGGGTTTGTCACGGAAGAAAAAAGTAGCAAAATAGGTTGTACAGTCCGACAATTCTAAGCCCCGGTAGCATATACCGGGGCTTTTTTTAATTGTTAATCCTTCTCGTAATCGATCCTGTACTGATTAATCTCCATGAATACAGGGTTCATCCCTTTCAGCCAGGAAGTTGTCCTCCTCTATCTGAGACGCGAAAAATCCCGAGACTGAAACATCGCCATTGATACAGGGCTCGGTATTCAAGTTCACTGCCTGGCTCTGTTGGCCCAGCAGCAGAAAACAACATACGCCTAATAACGATAATACTCTCTTCATGATCTGCCTCCATTGCTATAAAGTTCCAATTGAAATTACATCCATGGTCTTAAATGTAGGCACAAAAGGCGGATCAACCAGTGAAATGCTGCTCGCTGCTTGTGTGAGTTTTTCACATTGTTGCGCCTGAGCGGGTGATTTTATAGCCAACATCAATCGGTCGCCGTGGACGGCTCTTACCGCATCCAATCTTGATCGCTGTCACAGGTACCGGAAAATTCCGTCAGGACAAGTTTTCGCGCAAGCAATTTGAACAATCAAAGGTGCGGGCAGAGAAGGGTGGATTTGTTTCCAGTGTCGTGTCAGAAAGAGGGTCAGCACGTCCCTGTGCTGAAAGGTGGCTTTTGTGGATTCCGATTTTATTTTCTACCCGAGGATTCCCAATACTTCTCCATGATTCTTTACGGCTCCGATTGAGTTAACCTTCTTGTGGATTAACTTTAGCCTTTGTCTGAGATTTGCGATGTGAATTATTCAACACCGGTAGAGTGTACTTTTCACATTTCGAATAGCGTCAGCAGGCAGTCCTCGCTTCAGCGCGGAAACCATTCGTGCGTATAGGTGTACGGTTACATACCACACGCCTCGGGTGTTAAGAGGACTGCTCCTCCAGGGCGTCGAGAAAGCGCTCCGCATCCAAGGCGGCCTGGCAACCGGTACCGGCGGAGGTGATCGCCTGCCGATAGACGTGATCCATCACGTCGCCCGCGGCGAAGATGCCGGGAATCGAGGTCTGGGTGGCGTTGCCCTCCAGACCGCCGGCAACGTGCAGATAGCCGTTTGTCATATCAAGCTGGTCCTCGAACAGGGCGGTGTTGGGATGATGGCCAATGGCGATGAAGACACCCTGCAGGTCGATCTCCTTAGTGGTGTCGTCTTTAACATTCTTGATTCGCATCCCTGTGACGCCGCTCTGGTCGCCTAGCACCTCATCCAGGACGTGATCCCATTCGATGGCGACATTTCCTTCCTCGGCCTTTTTCTTCAGCTTATCGGATAGTATCTTCTCCGAACGGAACTGATCGCGGCGATGTACGACAACCACTTCGGATGCGATGTGCGACAGATAGAGCGCCTCTTCAACCGCGGTGTTGCCGCCGCCGATGACAGCCACTCTCTGGTTTTTATAGAAAAAGCCGTCACAGGTGGCGCAGGCGGAGACACCACGACCACGGAAGGCCTGCTCAGACTCCATGCCCAGATACTTGGCAGAGGCACCGGTGCAGATGATCAGGGCATCGCAGGTATAGACCGCCTGGTCGCCGGTGAGACGGAAGGGGCGTTCAGCGAGTTCCGCCTTGTTGATGTGGTCGAAGATGATCTCGGTGTCGAATCGTTCCGCGTGCAGGCGCATGCGCTCCATCAGATCCGGGCCCTGTACCCCTGCATTGTCCCCGGGCCAGTTGTCCACCTCTGTGGTGGTCATCAGTTGACCTCCCTGTTCCATGCCGGTGACCAAAACGGGATTGAGGTTTGCGCGGGCGGCGTAGACTGCTGCGGTATAACCGGCGGGACCTGAACCCAGGATAAGCAGGCGGCAATGCTTGGTTTCGCTCATGTATACTTACTCCAACTCTGGTCCGTCCTGCTGGTGGCTGGACGGACCGTATAGATATAGATGGACTTGGCCTGGCGTGTCCTCAATCGGTGACCCGCATCCAAGACTTAAATCGGGAATGCGGGAATACTACGGAATCATTCCTCCGGGGTAAAGAATCGAGAGAAGTTGCTCATGAAAATCGGCGTACCGAGAGAGATTAAACCCCTTGAAGGCAGGGTTGGCCTGGTGCCCGAGGCCTGTGGCGAACTGGTCAAGGCGGGGCATCAGGTGATATTGCAGCAGGGTGCGGGCAGTGCAAGCGGATATGCAGATCAGCGCTATCTGGATGTGGGCGTTGAGATAGTCGCTGACGCCCGTGCCGTCTACGACCAGGCGGAGCTGGTGGTCAAGGTCAAAGAGCCCTATGACAACGAGCCCGAGATGCTGAGGAAAGGACAGCTGCTGTTCTGTTTTCTCCACTTGGCGGCGGACGAGGGGTTGACCAGGCGCCTGCTCAACTCCGGTGTTACAGGCATCGCCTTCGAGACAGTTGCGGATCGTGGCGGATTGCCGATCCTGGCCCCCATGAGTGATATTGCCGGCCGCATCGCGGTGCTGAATGGAGCCACCCTGTTGCATCATCAGCAGGGGGGCAGGGGGCTGCTGCTTGGCGGTTTGCCTGCCGCGGAACGGGGGCATGTGGTGATCCTGGGCGCGGGACAGGCTGGAGGCAATGCCGCTCAGTTGGCGGCCGCCATGGGCGCCAGGGTAACGGTATTCGATCGCCTGCGGGAGAAGATGGGGGCAATGCGTGAACTGGGAAACAATGTTACCGCGCTCTATCCCTATCAGGATGCAGTCAGCGAGGCGGTTGCCGGTGCCGATCTGTTGATCGGTGCCGTCTTGATTCCCGGCACCAGGGCACCGAATATAGTCTCCAGCCGGCAGATCGCCAGCATGCAACCGGGAAGCGTGGTTGTGGACATCTCCGTTGATCAGGGTGGTTGCATCGAAACCACCCGGCCGACCACCTACAGCGAACCGACCTACCGGGTGGATGGGGTGATCCACTTCTGTGTGACCAACATGCCGGGTGCGGTCCCCAGAAGTGCCAGCCAGGCCCTCTCTGCAGCGATGATGCCCTATCTCAAGCGGCTGCTCGAGGGGTGGCGGAACGATCCTCAGCTAAGTGCGGCGGTAAATCTCAGCGAGGGAGAGCTGATCTATCCGGCCTTGCGTGAGCAGTACCTATGAAACTACAATAATAAATATCTGTAACATTTTAATTTAGAAAAGATTATTATTATGCCAGCACAGGCCAAGAGCCAACAGACATCGGACCAGAGCGCATTTCAAAGTCACGTAAGCCACGCCATGCGCGAGGGCATCATGTGGAGCCTGTTTTGCCTCAGCGGTTATCTGCTCCTGTCACTCTTCAGCTATTCGCCTCTGGATCCGGGCTGGTCCTACACAGGTCCCGCACTGCAGGTGATGAATTCCGGTGGGCCGGCTGGTGCCTGGTTTGCCGATGTCTTCCTCTATCTCTTCGGGCTCTTCGCCTATCTCTTTCCCATCATGCTGAGCTGGAGCGCGGTGTTGGTCTTTCGCCGGCGTAATCCGGATGATTCGATCAACCTGAATCTGGTGTTGGTGCGTTGGCTCGGCTTTTTCATCACCCTCGCGTCCGGTTGCGCCTTGGCGGCATTGCATACCGGCCATCTGGGGACCACGCTGCCCACCGGTACGGGTGGTGCGCTGGGTAACTATCTCGGTAGTCATTTCGAGGCCACATTCAGCCGAACCGGCAGTTCGCTGTTGATGTTGGCACTCTTCCTCAGCGGGTTTACCCTGTTTACCGGGGTTTCCTGGTTTACCGTGATGGATTTTCTCGGGGGGGTGGTGCTTGGAACCCTCCGAAAAATGCAGTATTTCTATGGCGGTTGGCGGGAGAGCCTGGCGGCTAGGCGCGCTCGTCAGGAGCGTGTCGAGCTGATCAAGAAAGAGCAGAAGCGATCGGTCACACGAAAGCAGCCACGCATCGAACCGGTTATCAATGCGCCGAAGGTCAGTGAGCGGGTGGAGAAAGAGCGTCAGGTGCCCCTCTTCGAGGCCGATCCCAACAGCGAACTGCCCCCCTTGTCGTTGCTCGATCCCGCCAAGCAGACGGTCCAGGGCTACTCCTCGGAGGCGCTGCAGGCAATGTCGCGCCAGGTCGAGCTGAAATTTGCCGATTTCGATATCGAGGTCCAGGTGGTCGCGGTCCATCCGGGGCCGGTGGTAACCCTGTTTGAGCTGCAGCTCGCCGCAGGTACCAAGGTGAGCAAGATCAGCGGTTTGTCGAAGGATCTGGCCCGCGCGCTCTCGACCATCGCGGTACGTGTTGTTGAGGTGATCCCGGGCAAGTCGGTAATCGGTCTCGAAATCCCCAACGAATATCGGGAGATGGTTTTCCTCAGCGAAATACTGCAGTCGGAAACCTACGAATCAGCCAAGTCGGCGCTTACCCTCGCCCTGGGCAAGGACATAGCCGGAAACCCGATGTGCGCGGATCTGGCGAAGATGCCCCATGCGCTGATCGCCGGTACCACCGGTTCAGGTAAATCGGTGGCGATCAATGCCATGATTCTCAGCCTGCTCTACAAGGCCAAACCCGATCAGGTGCGGATGATCATGGTCGATCCCAAGATGCTGGAGCTGTCTGTCTACGAAGGCATTCCCCATCTCTTGACCCCGGTGGTGACGGATATGCAGGAGGCGGCCAACGCCTTGCGTTGGTGCGTGGGTGAGATGGAGCGCCGCTATAGGCTGATGGCCAACCTCGGGGTGAGAAATATCGTCGGTTACAACCGCAAGGTCAGGGATGCGATCAAGAAGGGTGAACCGATCAGGGATCCGCTGTTTCAACCGGAACCGAACGAGATAATCGAGGCCATGGAGCATCCCACCCTGGAACCTCTCCCCTATATCGTGGTCATTATCGACGAACTTGCCGACATGATGATGATGGCGAGGAAGAAAGTCGAGGAGTTGATCGCAAGGCTGGCGCAGAAGGCCCGTGCCTCCGGCATCCACCTGGTTCTGGCCACCCAGCGACCCTCAGTGGATGTGATTACCGGTCTTATCAAGGCGAATATACCTACCCGTATCGCCTTCCAGGTCTCCTCCAGGGTCGATTCGCGAACCATTCTCGACCAGATGGGTGCTGAGCATCTGCTGGGCCATGGTGACATGCTCTATCTCGGTACCGGCAGCAATATTCCACAACGAATGCACGGTGCCTTCGTCGATGACAATGAAGTGCACCGCGTGGTGAAGCACCTGAAACAGGCAGGGCAGCCCGACTATCTGGAGGAGATACTGCAGGAAGCAACCGAGTCTGTCCCCGGCTTTCCCGCAGAGAACGGTGATGTGGAGGATAGCGATCCCCTCTATGACGAGGCGGTCCGTATTGTCACGGAGACGCGCCGGGCCTCCATATCAGGGGTCCAGCGGCGCTTGAAGATCGGTTATAACCGGGCTGCGCGGATGATCGAGGAGATGGAACGAACCGGTATTGTCGGGGCAGCCGAAAGCAACGGCAGCCGCACAGTGCTGGCGCCGCCACCGCCTAAAGACTGATTGAGGGTTGTTGCTCAGATGAATGTAATGCTAAAAGCACTTGCCTTATTATTGATGTCTGGTTTGATCCAGCCGCTTTGGGCCATGAATGGTCCACAGCAGCTTGATGCATTCCTAAAAGATCTCACCACGCTGCAAGCCGATTTCCAACAGACTCTAGAGCAGCAGGATGACGACCAACTCTATATCAGCAACGGTGTCTTCTATCTGAAAAGACCGGGCCTGTTGCGTTGGGAGTACAATACCCCCAGTGAACAGCTGATCGTTGCCGATGGTGATCGCATCTGGCTCTATGACATTGAGCTGGAACAGGTCTCCCATCGCAGTCAGGAGGCGGCACTGATAGGTACGCCGGCCCAGCTGCTGAGTGGTCAGGCACCAATCGGTGATCATTTCGCGGTACAGGACCTAGGCGAGGAAGGAGGCCTCTACTGGGTCGAGTTGCAACCGAAGGAGAAAGAGGCGCAGTTCAGCAGTCTCCGCTTTGCTCTCAATGACAGTCAGCTGCTGCGTATGGAGATGACCGACAACTTCGGTCAGACCACCCGATTCGTCTTCGACAACATTCAGCGGAATCCGCAACTCGATGCGGCCCTGTTCAGGTTTCAGCCTCCGCCACTGGTAGATCTGATCGGCGACCTATGAACGAGCAGGATCTCTTTGCCCAGCAGGGGGGCGGAGAGAACCGTCCACTCGCTGACCGCATGCGTCCTCAAACCCTGGATCAGTTTGTCGGTCAATCCCACATCGTCTCCGAAGGTAAACCCCTACGTAGCGCCATCGAGGAGGACCGCCTCCATTCGATGATCTTCTGGGGGCCTCCGGGAACCGGTAAGACGACCCTGGCGAGATTGATCGCATACCACTCAGGTGCCCAGTTTCTCAGCCTCTCGGCAGTATTGTCCGGGGTCAAGGATATCCGTGCCGCGGTGGAACAGGCACAGCTCTTTAAACAGCAGGAACAGCGCCCCACCGTTCTCTTCATCGATGAAGTGCACCGCTTCAACAAGTCACAGCAGGATGCCTTCCTGCCCCATGTGGAGGACGGCACTGTGGTCTTCATTGGTGCGACCACCGAGAACCCCTCGTTCGAACTCAATAATGCGCTGCTCTCACGTGCGCGTACCTATGTGTTGAAGTCGCTGACAGGGGAGGAATTGGAACGGATTATCGATCTGGCATTGAGCGATACCGGTAACGGATTGGGTGAGCGGGGGCTCACTATAGGCAACCAGGCACGCGGACTGCTCGCCGAGGCGGCGGATGGTGATGCCAGGCGGGCACTGAACCTGTTGGAGATCGCCGCCGATCTGACCGAGACCGGTGAGATCACTCAAACAGTGGTGGAGGAAGTCGCCAGCGGTACCCTGCGTCGGTTCGATAAAGGTGGCGAGGCCTTTTACGATCAGATATCGGCCCTGCACAAATCGGTCAGGGGATCCGCTCCCGATGCAGCCCTTTACTGGTTGGCGCGAATGGTCGATGGAGGCTGTGATCCACTCTACGTCGCCCGCAGGGTAGTGCGCATGGCGAGTGAGGATATAGGCAATGCAGACCCTAGAGCGCTGCAGTTGGCACTCAATGCCTGGGACACCCAGCAGCGGCTGGGCAGCCCGGAGGGTGAACTGGCCATTGCCCAGGCCGTGGCCTACATGGCCTGTGCCCCCAAGAGCAATGCCGTCTACGCCGCCTGGAAGGCGGCAATGGATGAAGCAAAGAGCTCCGGGTCTCTCGATGTACCCCTACATCTGCGCAACGCCCCCACAAAATTGATGAAGGATCTCGCCTATGGCAAGGCCTATCGCTATGCCCATGATGAACCCAATGGCTATGCCGCCGGTGAAAACTATATGCCGGAAGGGTTGGAAGGGCATCAATACTACTATCCCGTTGATAGAGGCATGGAGATCAAGATTGCGGAAAAGCTGGCTTTTTTGCGGCGCTTGGATGATGAGGCGAATGAGGAGTAAGCGTTTAAAAATTGACCCTTCCTGCTTGGGGTTGAGAATGCCGCATCACAATGCGTGTTGATTGCCCGTTGCCGATGCTCGAAAAGGCTCCTCTCTCAATGCGACCTTACTATGGCGTCCTATAGCTACAACCGTTTTGGTGAGCGGATCAAGTAGGTCGTCTATACAAACACGAAACATCCCAAGGTCACCTACTACCTCTACGACAGCCATAAGCTGATAGCCGAGGCCGACGACAGCGGCATGGTGACCGCGCAATACCTCTACCACAACCAGCGGCCAATCATAAAGTTTGAAGGCAAGAACGCTTATGCAATCCATACCGATCATCTGGGCGCACCGAGAGCGGTTACCGATGAAGCGCAGCAATCCGTCTGGTCGGCGGACTACAGTCCGTTTGGTTTGATCGACATACATACCCAGGCAATTACACTGAATCTCAGGTTGCCTGGTCAGTATGAAGACCAAGAGAGCGGGACCTATTACAACTACCAGAGGGACTACGACCCAAATACCGGCAGATACCTGACAAGCGATCCCATCGGGCTCAAAGGTGGGATGAATACCTATGCCTATGTGGGCGGTAACCCCTTGAACGCCATTGATCCGCTGGGACTCTACTGGGAGATGATCAACGGTATCCCGCAATGGGTCCCGGATGGTCCGGACGGCTCAACGAATCCGGTCAACCTATTCGATCTCTATCCCATACCAGGTACCCCCGAAATCGATGTCGGCGAATTGACCGATTATCTGTCGACCCTCGAAAGAGAGGAGTACGGGGATAGGTTGATCGATGATTTTGTCTCCACGGGTGTGCCTGCCATCTGTATCGAGGACGTAAATGTACCAGAAGTGTTCCAATTTGGACTCAGTAATCTCAGAGGTGGCACTGGACTTCCCGGCATCATCTATGGCGACACTATCGATGGCATCCTGGCCGAATACACCGATCAGCCATTTAATCTGGGCAGCATTCATGGTTGGGTGAGAAACGGCAATCAACTGCAACTCCACTACCCGGGTTTGAGTGAAGACCAAGTCGATGTGGTGGGTATCGCGATAGCGTATCTACCAGATTACACCGGCGAACGCATGCATATCGCCATTCCGGCGGGCGCCACTGATGATCAGATTGCAGAAGAGCTCATGATGTCTCTGGGCAGCCTGCTCACCCACGAAGACCTTGCCGCCTTCCTCGCCAGCCTGCCGCAGAATCGAAACGAACCGCTGTTGGTGGATATCTACGAGCTCTACCAGGAGATTCTGGCACGCTACCAGACCAGGCTGCACAGTGACGAGCGGGTATGGCATGCAGAGATCGATGCCAACCGAAATCAAGAGCCACTCAATGCACACATACAAGAACATGGTGCTATCTTTGACTGCAGTGGTCGAGTCCAGACAACGGATGCAGCAGTATGTCAACGCCGAGCAATACTCGAACAAGATGCCGAAGCGGCCATGGAAGGCTACATCGACGCTCTACAAACGGTCAATAATGAGATGATCGTCAACGGCTTTATGCCGTTGATGGACGAGCAGATGAGCAACCAGTCGCAGGCCCGTGAGATGTTTGCGGCGACGACTGTTGCAGCAGTGGGGATGTTTGTACCTCTTACGCTTCAGGATACGGCGATTGATGCATTGACAGCCGGCCTTGGGCGCGTTCGACGGGTGGGAGAAGCTCTCGAGAGCATGCTGAGAGTGGTTAGGGGTGCTGGCCGGGCAGCGCTTGATCGGGTGAGGTATATCACGGATGATGCCATTGATCGTGTTTGGAGAACACGAGTTGAAAACATAGGAATACAGGGCACAAGATTAACATACGACAGGGCAACCAGATCGTGGACATCTTCTGCTGGTTTGGTCTATGGTCAAGGATCAATACATGGCAATAGGATCATGCATGTGCTCGATCATGCAGTGCCAAATCCTAATAAACCTGTACACTCTGTTTTTAATGTAGATCGTAGAGAAGTACTTGGGTTGGTTGATGAGGCATGGACAAGAAGGATTGGGCCGGGAGCACCTCAACCAAATGGTAATCGTACGTGGACAATTGATATGGGGCGAGTGGTTGGAACTGCAGGTGAACGATCTATCCAACTAGTTGTTAGGGATGGTACTCAGAAAATCATTACAGCATTTCCAAGATGAAAAATGTAATTTGTCCGTATTGTGAACAAGGTATTATCTGGCGAGTTTTGCTTGATAATTCTGATAGTGAAGAATATTGCATGTGTTTGGAGTGCGACACAATTTGGAAACCAAATGAAGCTGTAACCTATGGTACTGGGATGAATTTTGAATTGTTTATGGAGAGGAAGGGAGATAGTGCAGATTGGTCAATAATTAAAAGGATAAATCCTTTGGAAAGGTGACAAGTAATTTGTAGTAGAGCCGCTGGGTTTAGCATGCATACCGGTGTTGCGCTTGAGGCCTGGGAACGATAGAAGTTGGAGAGGCTATACCGACATAGACTGAAGTATGACTAACGGGTTCATTGTTGTTTTCTGACGTCACTAACGCATTAGATCAAGCAAGCCGCCGCTGCCCTTGTTTTTATCGATATACTCAGCAACCTTCTTATGTCCACTGCGGCGGGCAAGGTCGACTGCGTTTTCACGACGCAGGTTGAGGTGATGGGCGTCGGCCTTTGCTTGTAACAGACGCTTGACGACCTCCATGTTGCCTTGTTCTGCCGCTAGCATGAGTGCGGTATTGCCGGCGTTGTTGTGGTGGTTGAGATCGGGGCCGACACGCAGCAGGATATCGACAGTGGATAGGGAGCCTTTTCTGGCGGCAAGCATTAGGGCTGTATTGCCATTGCTGCTTTGCTGGTTGATGTTCTGCTCATTCTTGATCAATTCAGCGACGAGTTCTGCATGACCGTGATAGGCGGATCGCATTAACGGTGTCAAGCCATCTTTTGCTTTCAGGTCAACCTGTGCACCCGATCGTAACAACAGGAAAAAGATGTTCTTATCACCGGTATCGATCGCGTGGTATAGGGCGGTGCGGCCTTTCTCATCTGCCTGATTGACTGCTACGCCCTGTTTCAGCAAGAGTTTGACTATATCGGGTTGTTGTTTTGCCACAGCTAAGATTAACGGGGTGATGCCGTCTTTTGTGGCATTTTTAGCATTCGCATCTTTTACAAGTAACAGTTCGACGAGTTGTTCGTTTTCATGTTCCACTGCCATATGCAAGGGTGTGATGCCATTTTTTTCAGAGACATTTACCTTGGCGTTGTGTTCGATCAGCAGCCGTACCAATTCCAGATTGTTTTCTCTACTGGCTAACATCAGTGGTGTCGGGCTAGCAGACGCTGCGAGGTTAGGATCGGCGCCTTTGTCCAGTAGCAGTGTGACTACTTCGCTGTGGCCCTGCCAAACACTGCGGCTCAGCGGGGTGAGGCCCTCAGGATCAAGGCCGTTGATATCGGAGCCTTCTTTCAGCAATGCCTCGACAAGCGGCATCTGCCCACGCCAGGCGGCCAGGTGCAGGGTGCTCCAGCCGGCAAAGGGATTTCTCTCCTCGTTGGAGTTTGTCTTTGAAGGCAAAACGGATTGGCTGACTTTTGCCAGATCCGGAAAATCGGTTCTTATATTCCTGGTCTGGGTTGCGATGCCCCCCGCCGCCTTGAGCTTTTTAGCGATGACGTGATATTTGCGCAATTCGGCAATGTCCAGCGGGGTCTGTTTATTACGGTTTTTTGTGTTCACCTTGGCGCCGCTGCTGATCAGTACATCAACCGCAGGGGCCTGTTGTCTGCCGGTGGCAACAAGCAGTGGCGTATTGTTGTTGGCATCATGAGTCTCGAGTTTTGCGCCTGCCTTGATCAAACTGCGCATAATCGAGGCATGTCCGAGCCTGGCGGCGGAGTGAAGCGGGGTATCTCCCAGGCTGTCACTTGTGTTGGGATTGGCACCAGCGGCCAGCAGCATTTCAACAACCTCCTGACGGTTGTTGATGGACGCTTCATGAAGTGCGCTACGGCTGAATTCATCCCGACTGTCCGGTGATATGCCGGTCGCGAGTATGCGCTTGACGGTAACTGTCCGGCCCGCGGCAGCGGCGCGATTGAGCAGTTCAGAAATCTGAATGTCGTCCAGGCCGTCTACAGGGGAGACGTTGCTCAGCTGTTCCAGCTTTTTTTCCGCCAGTTTATGGCCATGGAATGCCGCTCTTTGATACCAGTCGGTGGCCGTTGTGAGGTCGGCCTTGACTCCCCAGCCATGTTCATACATGGTGCCGGTTGTGTATTGAGCTTCAAGATGCTCCTGTTTGGCCGCTTGCAGAAACCAGTGATAGGCCTTTGCAGGATCCTTTTTTACACCACGACCGGAGCGATAGAGTCCTCCCAGGGCGAACTGCGCCTCGCTGTCACCCTGCTGGGCAAGATCCTTGTAGATATCTGCCGCTTGCGTAAAGTTGCGCAGGCGGACTGCCGCTTCTGCCGCTTCGTGGGATGTGGCCTGGAGCGAAATCGGGAACAGGATGAGCAGCAGGCACAGCAGATAGGTGCTCTTGTCGTGGCTGAGGTTGAACTTTGCGTCTCTTTTAGGCTGTGCCATGTTTGGTTTCCACATTGATTCCTGTGTCTTTAAGAAAGCCCGTCGGCAGGATACCGCCCGCACAGATGATGGCTGCATCGTTGGGAATGACTATCTTCTTCCCATCCTTGTCGATAGTTACTTCCTCGGCAGTAAACTCCATGACATTTGAACTTAACATCAGATTGAGCCGGCCCGCATCCACAGCGGCATCTACCTTTGCACGGTTTTTCTTTTTCGCCCGGTTGAATGCACCGCTCCTGTAGGAGAGGGTTACCGTGGTACCCGGTTCATCAGCGATACTGTGGGCAGCCTCAAGGGCACTGTCGCCGCCGCCAACGACCAGAACATGCTGATTCCTGTACTGTTCCGGATCGATGAGTCGGTAGGTGATTTTACTCAGATCCTCACCTGGGACGCCAAGTTTTCGCGGGGTGCCTCGCCTGCCTATGGTCAACAGCACTGTCCTGGTATGGTATGTCTCTCGGTTGGTTTTGACCTCATAACCCCCCTTGTCGTGAGGGGTGATCTTTTCTACCCGTTCGTGGTAGCTGATCTCCACACCGGTTTTTTTTTCGACCTGTAGCCAGAATTCGAGCAGCTTCTCTTTGGTGGTCTCAGTGAATTTCACCTCACCGACCAGCGGCATTTTGACCGGGGCGGTCATTACCAGTTTCCCCCTGGGGAATTGGAACACAGTACCCCCAAGTGATTCCTGTTCCACCGTCTTGTATTTAAGCTTTTTTTCCAGGGCTCGCAAGGAGGCGCAAAATCCGGCTGGTCCGGCACCGACAATCAGGACATCCAGGGGAGCGGATTCCCCCTGTTTTAAATCCTCCGCAATGTAGTCGAGGGCCTTGTAGCCCTGCTCGATGGCGTTTCTGATCAGCCCCATGCCTCCCAGCTCCCCGGCGATATAGATACCGGGCATGCTGGTCTCGAAGTTGGGTTTCAGAAGCGGGATATCCACACCGCGCTTTTCGGTACCGAAAACCAGGGTGATCGCTTCGAAGGGACAGGCTGTTTTACAGGCGCCATGGCCGATACAGTTGGTGGGTGCGATCAACTCCGCCTTGTTGTCGATGAGGCCGAGTACCGGGTGATTGGCCTGTTCCGGGCATGCCTTGACACAGGTGCCGCAGCCCATGCACTTTCCCGGATCGATCAGGGGGTGGAGGGAGGCCGGCTCGGTCAGGCCGGCTTCGAACTCCTCTGTCTTCAGGGCAAGGTTTCTTTTGCTCTTTCTCTTCGTATAGACGACATAGATAGCCCACACCATGAGTATGGGTATCGCATAGATCATGTAGAGCTCTAAGGAGTACTGCATCTTGCTGTTTTTAAATAAATAGTCAGAAAGCGTAGAAGTTCACAGTTTGTAAACGCATAGGATGTAAATTCTACACGCTTATTAATCATTTCGGTCTCATTGCCGAAAACATAAATGTAGCCAGAGTCTGTTTTTGTGAAGCCATTCATAGATGGGAAAATTGTCCCAACATAATATTGGCATCATGAGCTAAATTGAGGCTGACAATAAGATTCAACTCAATAATCAAAGTAAATAAGTGTTTGATTTTATACCAAAGTTATAGGTGAAGTTTATGAATACAGCCGCAATTCCGGCCAATGTGAATGAGACAGTCGTAGAGAGGGTTCTCTCCGCATGGCAGCGTCAGGCAGGCTTTATTACAACCCTGGGTTTTACGCTGTTTTCCCTCCTTCTGCTCTACATGGGCTGGCTAAATCACACGGAGGCGGTCTGGACGGCTGAAGCGGGCTGGGGTTACTGGTTCGGGATTGTCGGCGGGAGCCTAATGCTGATGCTTTTGCTCTACCCGATGCGCAAGCGGCTCCATTTCATGAGCAATTGGCTGACAGTCAGGTTTTGGTTCAGGATGCATATGATATTCGGGGTTTTGGGACCGGTCTTGATCATGATGCATTCCAGCTACCATATTGGCTCACTCAATGGTCAGGTGGCCCTCTATAGCATGTTGCTAGTTGCCATCAGCGGTCTCTTCGGTCGCTACTTTTACACCCGAATCCACTACGGTTTGTATGGTAAAAAGGCGACATTTTCATCCCTGCATGCCGATTCCAAAGAGCTGCAGAAGAAACTTGGTCCCCTGTTTGCCCTTCAACCCAGGGCCAAGGATATGATGAAGCGGTATGAAAAAGAGGTCATGGAGGCGCCCAAGGGGCCGATCGCCAGTGCCAGGCACTGGTTCAGAATGCGGATCATGTCCGCCAGGATCTACCCCAAAGTGATGCGGGACCTGAATAAAAAGCTGTTGGCCGCCGGTCATCGAAAGGGTTGGGACAGGGCCAAGGTAAGGCGTAAGCAACTTCGGATTCGGCGCATGCTGCTTGCGCATCGCGGTGTACTTCGTCAAGTTCTCGAACTACATTTCTACGAGAGGCTATTTGCAATTTGGCATCTGCTTCATATGCCGCTGTTCATCATGATGGTGATCACCGGTTTCGTGCATGTCTATGCTGTCCATGCTTACTGATTAACAAGCAACCGTTTTTCCTGAAGTTCGTGATGATTCGAAATGGCAGTTATGCCTTTTGTTTGTGTCTGCTTATGTTCACTGCTATGTCTCCTGCGATAGCTGGGAAGCTAGATCTCATCCTCATGCCTGGTCCGGTAATAGCCGGTCATGCCGAATTCGAGGAGAAGTGTGAAAGCTGCCATGAGACATTGAAGAAGGCTGACCAGGTTGAGCGATGTCTCTCCTGTCATGACCATAGCGATGTGGCAAAGGACATCGAAACGGGTAAGGGTTATCACGGTAGACTCGAGCCTGAACAGGCAAAGAACTGTAAGCGCTGCCACACCGAGCACAAGGGCAGGGAGAAGGATATTATCAATCTGGACAGTGAATCGTTCGATCACGGCCAAACAGATTTTGAGCTGCGTGGGTCCCACAGTGCTTTGGCATGCCAGCTCTGTCATACCACGGAGTACAAAAAATATAGCCAGGCTCCGTCATTGTGTTTCGATTGTCACGAATCCGACGATGCCCACGATGGAAAACTCGGTAAGGAGTGTGATACCTGCCATAACGAGGAGAGCTGGCGAAAACAGACCTTTGATCATGACCTCGATACTGAATATCCACTCACCGGTAAGCATCGAGACCTGGATTGTAAATTGTGTCATGCCGACGATCACTACAAGAATACGCCGAAGGAGTGTATCGGCTGTCATCTGATCAATGATGCCCACAACGGACGTTATGGCAGGGTGTGTGCCAAGTGCCACAGCACGGATGAGTGGAAGGAACTGGTATTCAATCATACCACCGACACCAAGTTTCCCCTGCACGGCCGACATAAAGACGTACCTTGCGACACCTGCCATAAACAGGGCCCCTATGAGAAAAAACCCAGCAAGGCCTGTTTTTCGTGCCACGAAAAGGATGATGTACACAAAGGCAGGAATGGCGAGGAGTGCAAGGATTGTCATACTGTCGAGAGTTGGACCAAGGTGAAATTCGATCACGGGAGTGATACCGAGTTTCCACTCAAGGGCAAGCACGAGGAACTCGTCTGTTCAGCCTGTCATCGCACTGTGGCGATGGATGGTCTCGAAGAGGCGAACTGCATCACCTGTCATCGGGCAATCGATGTTCATAAAAATGAGTTGGGCGAGGATTGTGGATATTGCCACAACGAACAGGGCTGGAATGTAAAGCTCTTTTTCGAACATGACATCACTCGCTTTCCATTGATTGGCATTCACAGTGTAACCACCTGCGAGTCCTGTCACCTGAGTGCAGAGTTTCAGCAAACCGACTCCGCCTGCCTTTCCTGCCATGAAGACGAGGAACCCCACGAGGGACGTATGGGTGAGAAGTGCGGTGACTGTCACAATCCCAATGCCTGGTTGTTATGGACCTTTGATCATGACAATCAGACTGATTTCCCGCTGGAAGGGAAACACAGAGAGGTCTACTGTGAAGAGTGCCATCGGACGGATCTGACTGAACATAAGCAATCCGCCAATCATTGCTATGGCTGTCATCGGGGTGATGATATTCACCGCGGGGGTTTTGGACGCCACTGTGACCGCTGCCATAGTACTGAGACATTCGAAGACCCGGTCATTCGTTGACTGTCATCGGAACAGATAGATGATGAATATGATTCAACATGGCAAGACGACAAGTCGTATGGGATTACTCCAGTTTTCATGGCTGGTGTTGCAACTCATCGCAGTACTTGGCGCATTGTTCATGAACCAGGCATTGGCGGTCTCCACCGACTACGATCACTTCTCCACTGGATTCCCGCTGACAGGTGAACACCGCAATGTCGAATGCGATCAGTGCCATATAAACGGACGCTTTGCTGGCACCCCCGTACTCTGCAGCGGCTGTCACAATGATACCGATGCCGCGGGTAAGTCGATGAATCATATCCGTAGCGATGACCAGTGTGATGATTGCCATACCACGGTGGGTTGGCATGTGGCCCGGTTTGATCACGGCAGTATTTCCGGAAACTGCTTTGCTTGTCACAATGGCAGTTCCGCGCAGGGTAAGGGCAGTGATCATATTCTGTCCGGCAACACCTGTGAGTTCTGCCATTCCACATTCAGTTGGGGACGGGTCAGCCATGTCGACCATACCCAGGTCACAGGTACCTGCGAAAGCTGTCATAATGGTGATATCGCGGCGGGCAAGCACGCCAGCCACATAGCCACCAACGATCCTTGCGATACCTGCCATATCACGCAAAGTTGGGTGTTGGTCTTTTTCGATCACTCCAACGTGATCAGCGGTAGTTGCGAAACCTGCCACAATGGTGTCAGTGCAACCGGTAAGTCCGCATCCCATATTCTGACGTTTGAAGCCTGCGATATCTGCCACACGACCAACAGTTGGCAGGTTGCAAACTTCTCCCATGCCGGTATCGACGGCAATTGCGAAAGCTGTCACAACGGGGTCAGCGCCACCGGGAAGAACATAGGACATCTGGCAACAAACTCACCCTGCGAGATTTGTCATACCTCGACCAACTCCTGGCTGGTGGTGAACTTCATTCATGGCGAAGAGGCGTTCGGTCGATGCTCTACCTGTCATGATGGTGTCACCCAACCGGGTAAGCATGCGGAACATATCCAAACCACCGCGGAGTGCGATCGCTGCCATACCTCGACCGAGTCATGGGACCAGGTCGGTTTCGACCACAGTGAAGTGGTGCCTGGTACCTGCGCCTCCTGTCATGACGGCGTTCAGGCACCCGGAAAGCACGCTACCCATATCGTCACCAACGAGTCCTGCGATCTCTGTCATGCCACAACCGCGAGTTGGAACGTGATCCGTTTCAACCATGACGGATTTGAGACAGCCGGCGTCTGTTCAACCTGCCACGATGGCGTTAGCGCCACCGGTAAGCACGCCACCCATATTCAGACCACCGAGCAGTGCGACACTTGCCATAACTCGACCAACAACTGGAGCGATACCAGTTTCGATCACTCGGGTGTGGAGACAGTGGGGCTTTGCTCAACCTGTCATGACGGAACTACAGCTACCGGCAAGCATGCCACCCATATCCAGACCACCGAGCAGTGCGATACATGTCATGGTTCCACCAATGCCTGGAATATAGTGACCTTCAACCACCCTGCAGACGTGGCTGGCCGTTGTTCAACCTGCCATAACGGCATCCAGGCCACCGGCAAGCACGGAAACCACCTGCAGACCAATGGAGAGTGCGATGTCTGTCATGTGACGACCGCATGGAACGTCTCCAACTTTGACCATAGTGGCATTACCAGCGGCTGTGAATCTTGCCACGACGGAGTGACTGCTACAGGAAAGCATGGCAGTCACATCCAGACCACATCATCTTGCGAAGTCTGTCATTCCACCGATAACTGGACCGTCAGCAGCTTCAACCATGAAGGTGTCTCCGGCAATTGCGAATCTTGCCACAATGGAGAGATCGCCACCGGTAAACATGCAAACCATATCCCCACCAGCGCTTCCTGCGACAACTGCCATAACACCAGTGGCTGGGCGATCAACAGTTTCAATCATGAAGGTGTCACCGGCAGTTGTCAGTCCTGTCACGATGGGGTGCTGGCAACCGGCAAGAGTGATACCCATGTAGCTACCACGGCAGCATGTGAAGGCTGCCATATCTCGACCCTCAGCTGGGCGGATGTCAATTTCGATCACTCGATTGTCACCGGTAGCTGCGAGAGCTGTCATGATGGTGTCACCGCAACGGGTAAATCGGCAGATCATGTGGAGACCACTGCTGCCTGTGATAACTGCCATATCTCCAATGAGACCTGGACCGCTGTCAGATTCGACCACAGCGGCATAACCAGCGGTTGTGAGAGCTGCCACAATGGTGTCGATGCCATCGGTAAACCCGATACTCATATCCCGACCGCTGAACCCTGTGAAAACTGTCATAATACGATCACCTGGAGCACCGGGGTATTCGATCATGCCAATGTGGCTGGTGCCTGTTCGAGCTGTCATGACGGCACTACGGCTACCGGGAAACCGGCGCAACACATACCCACCGATGCACAGTGCGACAGTTGTCATACTTCTACGATCAATTGGCAGTTGGTCAGTTTCACTCATGAAAACTTCCAGGTGAGCGGCAGCTGTTCAAACTGCCACGACGGTGTCCTCGCCACCGGGAAACATGCTCAGCATATAGAAACCACGTCACAGTGCGATACCTGTCACCTCTCAACGCTGGTCTGGACCGATACCAGTTTCGACCATAGTGGCGTCAACACGACTGGCGTCTGCTCCACATGCCACGATGGGACCACGGCAACCGGCAAGCATCCTGGTCATCTCACAACCACTGAAGAGTGCGATGTCTGTCATACATCGACCACCTCATGGACACGTGTGACCTTTGATCACAGTTCGGTACCCACCGCCGGTGTCTGTTCCAGCTGTCACAATGGCGTCCAGGCCACTGGCAAGCATGCCACCCATATCGATACCAATTCACAGTGCGATGTCTGTCATACAACCAACGGCTGGACGGTAACGACATTCGACCATAGCGGGGTCACAGATCCCTGTGAGTCCTGCCATAACGGCAATACCGCCACCGGCAAGCATGCTGGGCACATTCCCACCAGTTCGGCCTGTGATGTCTGCCACACCACCAACGACTGGACCATGGCGGGCTTCAGCCATGCCGCGGTGGTCGATCCCTGCGAGTTGTGTCACAACGGCGATATAGCCACTGGGAAGAGCCCATCTCATGTATTGACCAATGCCTCTTGCGACAACTGCCATAATACCAACAGTTGGCAGATCACCAACTTCAACCACGATGGTGTAACCGGTAGTTGTTCATCATGTCATGACGGTGTGCAGGCGACGGGTAAGCATGCCTCACACGTGACCACGACGGCCTCTTGCGAGGCTTGTCATACCTCGACCAACAATTGGTTGCAGATCAATTTCGATCACTCCGTGGTATCGGGTACCTGTGCCAGCTGTCATGACGGCAATACAGCCACCGGTAAACCGGCGGACCATGTGCCGACTGATGCGGCCTGCGACAACTGTCACATCTCCAATACCACCTGGTTGAACGTGCGCTTCGACCATACCGGCATCGTCTCTGGATGCGACACTTGCCATAACGGTGTGGATGCCATCGGTAAACCGGTGACCCATATCCCGACCACGAGGCCCTGCGAAGATTGCCATACCACTGTGACCTGGACCACCGGCACATTCGATCATGCCGGTGTCGTGGGTACCTGCTCGAGCTGTCACAACGGTAGCACAGCCACTGGCAAACATGCGGCCCACGTGAACACCAACGGGCAATGCGACAGCTGTCATACCTCCACTGTTACCTGGCTGCAGGTCAACTTCGATCACAGTACGGTCACTGGCAGTTGCTCGAGCTGTCACAACGGCACCATCGCCACCGGAAAATCGGCCAGCCACGTCAACACCAATGGCGAGTGCGATCTCTGCCATATCTCGCAGAATAACTGGACTGCGGTTAATTTCGATCATGCGGTGGCGATCGGGGTGTGCTCCAGCTGCCATAACGGTACCACGGCGACCGGTAAGCCAGCGGGTCACGTTCAGACTGTCTCAGAGTGCGACGCCTGCCATATCTCGCAAACAAACTGGCTGCTTGTGCAGTTCGATCACACCAATGCCGCTGGAAACTGTTCGAATTGTCATGACGGCATTACCGCAACCGGCAAGGACCCGGGGCATGTTCCGACCACAGCACAGTGTGACGATTGCCATCTGTCGACATCCAACTGGCTGAATGTGCGTTTTGTCCATGGCAATGTCGCCGGTACCTGTTCCACTTGTCACAACGGAGTGACAGCAACCGGTAAACACGCCAACCACATCTTAACCTCTGCGCAGTGCGACGTCTGTCATACCTCGACATCCGACTGGAGGAGCGTGAACTTCGACCATTCAGGCATCACCACAGGTTGTTCAAGTTGCCACAATGGCACCCTGGCGACCGGTAAACCTGGTAATCACATTCCGACCACCGAGGAGTGTAACGTCTGTCACTTGTCGACCAGCAATTGGCTGAACGTGAGCTTCAGTCATAGCGGCGTGGCAGGCACCTGCTCCAACTGCCACAACGGCAACTTCGCCACAGGCATGCCGCCAGGACACATCACGACCACGGCCCAGTGTGACAACTGCCATACCTCCACCACTACATGGACAGCTGTGACCTTCGATCACACCGGGGTGAGCGGAAACTGCGACTCTTGCCATAATGGCTCTACCGCCACCGGAAAACCCAACGGGCATTTTGTGACTACGGTACAGTGCGATAATTGTCATACCACGAACGGATGGCTGCCGGTAACTAACTACAGTCATATCTCCGGTAACTACCCTGGCGATCATCGCCGAAATCTTGGATGCAACGATTGTCACACCAGTAACAGCGAGACCATACCCTGGCCGAGTCCGACATATGCCAACACCTGTGCAGGTTGCCACGCGAATGATTATAGACCTGGAGAAGATGATCACAGGGGCCTTAGCCGAGACGCAAACTGTGGTGAGAGCGGATGTCACAGTGTCAATTCACGTGAGTGGTGATAAGTAGCTCTTAGCCTGGTAATCTTCACCTGTCTGGTGGATTACCAGGCCGTGACCACAGCAATCTTAAGGTCTACCTTTGGCCTATCCAGATCTTAGCGAATGGATTTGATTTGTCATGGACCGTAAAGGTCTGGGCATATTTAAAACTGTCTAGTATTCAATCAGGTATCAAAAAGAGTGCAGCGTACATTTCAAATTAAGCTCTATCCCTGGCTATTGTCGCTAGTGCTCCTTTTTTTCAGTCAGGCAGAAGCCGCCACCCGGGTTCTGGACAGAATCGAACTGTCCACTGAAAAGGATACGAATGTCGTCTCCGTCTATTTCAATATCCCGGTACGCTATGTCTCCCATCTGATCAACGAAGCCGGCAATGAGGTCGGGGTGCAACTGAAGCTGGGTCAGACCGCCGATATCGAGTTGAGCGATCTGGTCGAGAGTGATCAGCTGACCTGGAGCCCAACCGCCGCGGTTCCCCTGGAGAAGGTGGAGTTTCAGGGCAATATCATCGGCACATCCACGCTCCTGGTCTCCTTTGCCGCACCGGTCGGCGATGTGACGATAAGACAAGGCCGGGACTTCTATGTAATGCAGTTTATCCTGCCCCAAATCTCCGCACTGGCGCCAGGTAAGAGAAAGGCCGTCGATATCCCGGTGCCGGAGACCCGCGCGCCCCTCAGTGTGAAATCCCTGCCCCTGGTGATCTATGTGATCAATCTCAGCGCGCACTCGGAACCTGTCGATTTCACCCAGATACCTCCCGTGCCGGTGGGCGAGAATCAGTTGCTCTATACCACCAAGGCAAAGATCGAAGAGCGTACCCTCTACCGTTTGCGGCTCGGTTTCTTCCGCACCAAATTTGAGGCCCAGGAACAGCTGAAAGCACTGAAGAACTTCTATCCCGATGCCTGGATAGATACCGCCGATATTCAGGAGCGGCGCCAGGCCTTTTTCGATCGCGGGATCGAGCATATCTTCAGCGACCAGATGATGGAGGAGCCGCAGCTGTTGGATGTGGATCCCCGACTCACCGAGATGATGGAGATGATCCGTCGTACCATAACCGCGGGAGACTATGCCAAGGCGGTTCGCCTGCTCGAGGCGTTGCTGGAGGAGCCGGAGAACATCTACTCCAAGGAGGCGCTCGAGCTCCTGGGCCTCTCCCGGGAGAGAAACAACCAGATTGCCCATGCCAAGGGCGAGTATCGCCGCTACCTGGAGAAGTACCCCGAGGGGGAGGATGCCGAGCGTGTCTGGCAGCGTCTGCTCGGTCTCGAGACCGCACCCATGAGACCTAAGCAGCCGTTGCGCAAAAAGCAGGAGTTGGAGGAGGGTGAGGATGGACCCAAGGCGGTCTGGGACACCTATGGCAGTCTCTCCCAGAACTACCGCCGGGACAGCATCGACAGCCCCTTTGTCGAAGACGAGGATAGTGTTACCCGCTCCGAGATCGAGACCTTTGTCGACCTCAACGCACGACGCAGGAGCCAGGATTTCGACATGCGCTTCAAAATCACCGGCAGTTATATCCTCGATCTGCTGGATGACGGGGACGGCGACGATACGACCCTCAGCGATGCCTACATCGATGTCGAGCACCTTGACAGCCGCGCCAGCGCACGTTTCGGTCGCCAGCGATTACGCTCCAGCGGTATCCTCAACCGCTTTGACGGACTGGTGCTGGGCTACCAGTTGACCCCGGATATCACCCTGCGGGCGACCGCCGGTCTGCCGGTAGAACGGTCCAGGGATACCTTTTTACATGAGCACAAGCAGTTCGCGGGTTTGAGTGCGGACATCTCGAGCATCTTTGTGAATTGGGATCTGAGCCTGTTCGCGGTGGAGCAGCGGGTGGATGACTTGGTGGACAGACGGGCGATAGGCGGCGAAGTACGCTACTTCGATCCCAAGAAGTCGCTGTTCAGCCTGCTCGATTACGATATTTTTCATGAAGAGGTGAGTATCTTCATGTTGCAGGGGAACTTGCGGCTTGAGGATGATACCCGCATGTATATGAACCTCGACTATCGCAATACCCCGATTCTGAGCACATCCAATGCGTTGAGTGGCCAGGTCGATCCCGATACATCACTGCCGATCGAGTCGATCGAGGATTTACAGAACTTCTTTACCGATGACGAGATCTATCAACTGGCCAGGGACCGCACAGCCGAGACCACCTCCTTCTCTTTCGGTATCAGTCACCCGCTATCGGAAACCCTGCAGTTGAGCGGAGATATAACGGTGAGTAAGACCGGTGAGACCCCGGCATCAGGGGGGGTACAGGCCACCGAAGAGACCGATAATGAGTTCTTCTACACCTTTCAGGTGATCAAAAACGATCTGTTGAAGAAGGGGGATATCGGTATTTTCAGCCTGCGCTACTCCGACGCAAATACCTCGGATACCTTCAGGCTGGGCATCAGCAGCCGCTATCCGATCACCAATGCCTGGCGGATAAATCCGCGACTCAATCTCTCCTATCGCAAGAATGACGATAATGACGGCTCGCGCAAGTCTGTCAGTCCCTTTCTCCGCATGGACTACCGTTTCCGCAAGAGTATGACCTTCGAACTGGAGGCTGGGCTCAACTGGTTTGAGGAAGATGACGGTACCGAGGTGACCGATTTTACCGATTACTTCTTCTATGGCGGATACCGGTGGGACTTTTAACCGTCGACAGAGATCTCGCCCTTAAAATTAGAGGTAACAGCCTCGGGGAACTCTGGTTATAATTCCGCCTTTGCATATTCGAAAAGGTCTCGAGATTGTATCAGCTGATTGCCATTGCATGCGGCGGTGCCGTCGGAGCGCTGTTCCGATTCTGGGTATCCAGCGGTATCCATAGCCTGCTTGGCCGCGGTTTTCCCTACGGTACCCTGGCGGTGAATGTACTGGGATCGCTGGTGATGGGATTCCTCTATGTTCTGCTGCTGGAACGGACTACCGTCTCTCCGGAGTTGCGGGGCGCGCTGCTGGTCGGATTTCTCGGCGCTTTTACCACTTTTTCCACCTTTTCCATCGAGACCCTCAATCTGCTTGAACAGGCAGAGGTACTGAAAGCGGGATTGAACATAGGACTGAGTGTTGTTGCCTGTGTATTGGCCTGCTGGTTCGGCCTGGCGGTTGGGAGACAGCTATGAAACTGACTGAAGTAACCATGGTGAGGGTCTATCTCTCCGAAGGTGATCATCAGTTACAGAAATTGCTCGACTTTCTACATCGTGTAGAGCGGGTGAGGGGGGTAACTGCGTTTCGCGGCATCGCCGGTTTCGGGCGATCGGGTAAGGCCCACGAGGCCTCGTTGCTGGATATCTCCATGGACCTGCCATTGGTGGTAGAGTTCTTCGATTTGCCGCAGCAGGTCGAGAAGGTGCTGCAAGACTTAAATCAATGGGTTGAACCGGGCCATGTGGTGAGCTGGTCCGCACATGTCAATATGGGTGAATGAGCAATGTTGGATCCGCGACTGTTACGAAATAACCTGGATGAGGTGGCCCAACAGTTGGCCCGCCGCGGTTATCAGTTGGATAGGGAGCAAATCAGCAATCTGGAGGCGCAACGCAAGCGTCTGCAGGTGGAGTCACAGGAGCTGCAGAATCAAAGAAACAGCCGTTCCAAATCGATCGGTAAGGCCAAGGCGGCTGGGGAGGATATCGAACCATTGCTGGCCGAGGTCGCCGAGCTGGGCGACCTGTTGAAAGAGGCCCAGGAGGCGCTTGGCAAGATCCAGGAGGCCCTCTCGGAGATCACTCTCGGCATACCGAACCTGCCCCATGAATCGGTACCCGACGGCAAGGACGAGGCCGACAACAGGGTAGAGCGGTGCTGGGGAGAGCCCCGCGAATTCGAGTTTGAGCCCAAGGATCATGTCGATCTAGGCGATGCCAATGGATTGCTCGATTTCGAGGCGGCGGCCAGGCTGACCGGCTCCCGTTTTGCGGTAATGGCGGGTCCATTGGCCAGGCTGCACAGGGCATTGATCCAATTCATGCTCGATACCCACACCACTGAGCATGGCTATACCGAGGCCTATGTGCCCTACATGGTGAACGCCGACAGTCTGCGCGGCACGGGGCAATTGCCGAAATTCGAGGAGGATCTCTTCAAGCTCTGTGGCGACACAGAATACTACCTGATTCCCACCGCTGAGGTGCCGGTGACCAACCTCATACGGGAACAGATCATCGAGGCCGACTATATGCCTCGAAAGTGGGTTGCGCATACCCCCTGTTTTCGCTCCGAGGCAGGCTCATACGGGAAGGATACCCGGGGCATGATACGCCAGCATCAGTTCGAGAAGGTCGAGTTGGTTCAGGCGGTTGCCGCCAGCGACTCCTTCCAGGCCCTGGAAGAGCTTACCGCCCATGCCGAGGCTATTCTGAAAAAGCTTGAACTCCCCTACAGGGTAGTAACCCTCTGTACCGGGGACATCGGCTTTTCCTCCACCAAGACCTATGATCTCGAGGTTTGGTTGCCAGGGCAGAACAAATACCGCGAAATCTCATCCTGCTCTAACTTCGTCGACTTTCAGGCAAGACGGATGCAGGCACGCTGGCGTAATCCGGAAACGGGTAAGCCTGAGTTGGTACACACCCTGAATGGATCGGGTTTGGCGGTTGGCCGCACTCTTGTCGCGGTGATGGAGAACTACCAGCAGGCCGACGGCTCGATTGCAGTGCCCGAGGTGTTACGCGGCTACATGGCGGGGCTGGAGAAGATAGGTTAGGGATTTCTCAGCTTGGTCTTCTGCAGGGCAGCTCAGACCATCATGATAAGCAGGACGACAAAACCGACAACAAACGCCAGAGGCAGCAACACCGCGTGCCAGTCCCCCTGTTGCGCCTTCGGACTGTGTTTGAGCATCTGTTTTGCGCGGGGCCAGAGGAAGAGAATCATCGCACCCAGCAGCAGGGCCCAGATGAGTTTGGTCCAATCCATACCGCTACCCTCCATATAAAAAACCCCGGCAGTGCCGGGGTTTCGTTTTATCGTTCAAACAGCTATCAATCATCGCCGGAGAGTGCACCGAGCAGTGCCAGGAGATGGACAAACAGATTGTAGATGTTGAGATAGAGGCCGATGGTGGCCATGATGTAGTTGGTCTCTCCGCCATGTACCATGCGGCTGGTGTCATAGAGGATCAATCCACTCATCAGCATGATGACTACTGCGGAGATCGCCAGGTGCAATGCGGGCATGTCGATAAACAGGCCGGCCAGCATGGCAATGAAAACGACGATTAGCCCCGACATCAGAAAACCGCCCATGAAGCTGAAGTCCCGCTTGCTGGTCAGGGCGTAGCCGGAGAGGCCAAGAAAGATGATGCCTGTGCCGGCCATGGCGGTACCGACGATCTGCGGACCGTTTGCCATGCTTAGGTAGGCATTGAGAATCGGCCCCAGACCGAATCCCATGAGGCCGGTGATGCCAAATATGACTGCCAGCCCGGCAGAGGAGTTGGCGGTGCGTGGAAGCACAAACCAGATCAGCACGATGGCACCGATCACGGATGCCATGTAGGTCCAACCGGGTACGGCAAGAAACACCGATACAGTCGCCGTGAGCGCGCTGAACAGCAGCGTCATGGAGAGCAGCATATAGGTGTTTTTAATCAGTTTATTGGTAGACAGCACCGATTCGGTGGAGCGTGCTGCACTAATGTCTAGACGATTCATGATGGCTTAATCTCCTGATTACTTCCCTAAAATCAATCTTATTGGTGAGACAATCATTGGCTCTGTTCGTTCAGCACAGGATACCCATCCTGGCGGAAAGATCAATATCCAATAATTGGGGGTAAATACTGGAAATTTCAAGGTTAGTTAGTGTATCCTAGCGCCCCTTCGGAGAGGTGGCAGAGCGGTTGAATGCGACGGTCTTGAAAACCGTTGAGGGTTAGTAGCCCTCCCAGGGTTCGAATCCCTGCCTCTCCGCCAATTAAAAAGGGGGCCATCCGGCCCCCTTTTTAATTGGCTGCGCGGCAGGCTTTGATTCGAACCCTTCGTTCGACAAGGAGCGCAGCGACGCAGGACGCCCGAG
>JBFNJI010000020.1:28621-118768 GCA_040793985.1 Candidatus Thiodiazotropha sp.
GCAGCAGGCGAGTCAATCCCTGCCCATCAGCCGGCACCCATCTATCGCGGGCATGCCATCCGGCCCCCTTTTTAATTGGCTGCGCGGCAGGCTTTGATTCGAACCCTTCGTTCGACAAGGAGCGCAGCGACGCAGGACGCCCGAGCAAAGCGAGGGCGCCCCGAAGGGGCGAGCCTGCGCAGCAGGCGAGTCAATCCCTGCCCATCAGCCGGCACCCATCTATCGCGGGCATGCCATCCGGCCCCCTTTTTAATTGGCTGCGCGGCAGGTTCTGATTCGAACCCTTCGTTCGACAGGGAGCGCAGCGACGCACATATTTTTGGAACCAATATTGAAATCGGCCATCAATGCACCAATATCTTAAAACAGTGGAAGTTCCCGACTGGTGATATAAAAATGATGAGAATAGCGCTGTTTCTGGGCACAAATCTGGCCATTGTGATGCTGATCAGCCTCACCTTCAGGCTCCTCGGCATCGAGGGGTTGCTGTTGGAGAACGGGGTTGATCTCAACCTCAATGCATTGCTGGTCTACTCGGCGGTGATCGGTTTTTCGGGTTCGTTGATATCGCTATTCATCTCTAAATGGATGGCGAAACGCAGTATGGGTGTCAAGGTCATTGAGACACCCGCGAACGAGCTAGAGAGTTGGCTGGTCAGCACGGTCAAGAGACAGGCGCAACAGGCCGGGATCGGCATGCCGGAAGTCGGGTTGTTTAATCATGCCTCACCCAATGCCTTTGCTACAGGCTGGAACAAAAACAGCGCCCTGGTTGCGGTCAGCAGCGGTCTGCTGCAGCAGATGAACAGGGGTGAGGTTGAAGCGGTTCTTGCCCATGAGGTCAGCCATGTGGCGAATGGGGACATGGTCACCCTGTCATTGATTCAGGGGGTGGTCAACACCTTCGTTGTCTTTCTCTCCCGTATCATCGGACACACGGTTGACCGTCTCGTCTTCAAAACCGAACGGGGTTATGGCCCTGCCTACTTCATCGTCTCCATGATTGCCGAATTTGTTCTTGGAATCCTGGCGATGACCATAGTTATGTGGTTCTCCCGCTGGCGCGAATTCCGTGCCGACAAGGGAGGGGCCGAGCTAGCCGGCAGAGAGAAGATGATTGCCGCCCTCAGGCGCCTGCAACAGGCTCATGAAGCGGAACCCATGCCGGAAGAGATGGCGGCATTCGCGATCAGTGCCGGTAAGGTGCAAAAGCTGTTTGCCAGCCATCCCCCATTGGAAAAGAGGATCGAAGCCCTTCAAACGACCTAGGCAAGTTTCTCTTCAGGAAGGTAATTCTGCTTTGGGATTGGCCCGAAGTTGGCGAATACGAACCATTCCCTGCAACTGTAGGCGTGTGTTGCAGGGTTGAATCACTATGAGTTTTGCACAGGGGCCAACAGGAAATGTCCTGTTGGCCCCTGTCTTTGAATCAGCGGTTTGCTATACCTGCCATCAAACGGATGGCAGCTAAGCGCTTACCAGCGACCGCCACCGCCCGAGCTGCGTTTTGGCTTCTCCATAGCCTCATTGATCCTCAAGTCGCGGCCCATAAAATCCTTACCATTGAGCTGGGATATAGCCTGTTCTGCGTCACTCTGACTCATTTCCACAAAAGCAAATCCCCTTGAGCGACGGGTTTCCCTATCCAGAATCAGGTTTGCCGACTGCACCTCACCAATGCCTGAGAAAAGCTCCCGGACATCATCCTCTGTGGCTGACCAAGGAAGGTTGCCAACATACAATTTAGTCATCTATCTACATTCCTAACAAAAAAGATACTTATATCCAGAGCCTGATGGTCCCATGCAAACCTGCCAGACAGACTTTGAATGTTATTGGCGCGGCCGTTTCCTGCCGTGCCTGTATGCCCTGAAACCGAAGGATGCCGATTCTCGACCTGAAGAAAATCAAATGGGGAAGCGGGTATGGGTCTGTTTCTTAGCGTATCCCAGATCATACCCCTGAATAAGACTATATGCTAATGATTTTTTAATAAAAAACGCCATACAATTATGTGTTAATTTTGTCCCAAAATGATTCAGATTTAGAGTGGTTAGGGTTTACCCTATTGTGTTGATCTGCCTGATACAGCTTTAATTCGGATTCAGTCGAGGTTAACCGAGAATGGAAGCCGCTCTCCAGGGATCGACATTCATGAGAATTCGGTAATTTAAGATCATATTAAGAATGTCCCTGTAGTCTGACAAGGGCCCGACACTATGACTGTGAGGTTCATTGCTGACGCTTGTCCGTTGTAACCTTATCTCATCATTTTTCAAGCCGATTTGGGTGTTGGCCTCAGGGTCTATACTCATACGAGTTACAGGTCATTGAGGTTTCAGCGGACCTGTGGGGTTAGTAGACTGAAATCATCCGTTGAGACGGCAATCGGCTTCAATGAGAATCTGAATATGCGAATTCTGCTGGCGGAAGACGATCGACATCTGGGCGAGGGCTTGAGCATTGGCTTGAAACAGCTTGGGCACACCGTAGACTGGGTGATGGATGGAGTGGCGGCTGAACAGGCCCTAACCACTGAGAACCTCGATGCCTTGATTCTCGACCTGGGACTGCCAAAACAGGATGGCTTGCATCTGTTGCAGAAAATGCGTGAAGAGGGTGAGGACCTGCCTGTGCTTGTCCTCACTGCCCGTGACACCATGGAACTTCGTATCCGAGGTCTCGATCTCGGGGCAGATGACTATGTGGTTAAACCCTTCGATCTATTGGAGGTCAACGCCCGACTGCGTGCGATTACACGGCGCCGCGAAGGACGTTCGGCCACGGTCATCACCTATGGCGATCTGGTCTTGGATCCGGCGGCACGCCGCCTTTCCAAGGCGGGTGTGGATATAAAACTGGGGGCCAGCGAGTACGCAATACTGGATTCTCTACTCACCCATCAGGGGCGCATCTTGTCACGCAAGGTATTGGAAGAGACACTCTATGGGTGGGATGAGGGCGTGGAAAGTAACGCCGTTGAAGTCTACATTCATCACATTCGAAAAAAACTTGGCAAGGATCTCATCCGGACAATCCGTGGTGTCGGTTACACGATCCAGAAGCTGGCGCAATGAGACCTAGGTGTGCAACAGACCAATAACTCTTCGATACGCAGACGACTCCTTATCAGTCTGATTACCACGATACTCATCTTGTGGCTTATCTCGGCCTATTTTGTCTATCTTGCCGCCTACCATGAGGTCGAGGAGATCTACGATGCAACTCTGGCCCAGGACGCGCGTATCCTCGCCACCCTGATGGTTCATGAAATTGAGGAGGACAGCGAGGCCAGGGAGGAGTTGCGGCAGCTTGTACAGGAGCTGGGGGAGGAGGTGATCAATAGCTCTGCATCATTCAAACATTTTATAAGAGAGTTCATGGCGGATGAGAGTGAGAGGGACTACCTGACGATAGTGCCGCGTGATCAGGATTTGGGTCATCGTTATGAGGCCAAACTGGCGTTTCTTATAAAGGGGGTGAACGGCCGCACCTATTTACGTTCTAATCTGCCGACCTCATTCAATACCTTTACTGAAGGATATAACAATCAGGTCATAGACAGTAAGCTGTGGCGTATGTACGGTTTGAAGGAGCCGAGTGGTCAGTTTGATGTGCAGGTCGGTGAGTTAATGGCAGTGCGCCAGGAGACAGTATCGGAAATAGTCTTCAATAGTTTGTGGCCGATAATCATCTCATTGCCCATGTTCGGTATTTTTATCTGGATCGTTGTGGGGAGTGGTCTCAAGCCCTTGCAAAGTATTGCCGACAAGGTTAAACATCGTGACCCAAATGCTCTGGATGTCATCTCCACTCAGGGTGTACCGAGCGAAGTCGTTCCAATGGTTGTCTCGCTTAACAGCCTATTTCACCGGGTACAAAGGGTATTGGATAATGAGCGAAGATTTACCGCGGACGCAGCCCATGAATTGAGAACACCGCTTGCGGCGTTGAAAACTCTGGCCCAGGCTAAAACCCTGGCCGATGAAGGCAATGGACATCAGGTTTTTCTTGACCAGGTTATGCGTGGGGTCGATCGTGCCACTCATCTTCTTGAACAACTCTTAACCCTTGCCCGCATGGATAGCCACTCCCTTGATCAATCTCATGTGGAGGAAGTGAATCTGCATAACGAGACCATTAACATTCTGGCCTCTCTCGGACCATTGGCACTGGCAAAGGATATTGAACTCGCATACGAGGGTGTCGATCATTCTGTCATGGTCCCTGGATATACACCTGGCATACAGATTCTGTTAAGAAATATCGTTGATAACGCAATCCGCTATACACCGGAAGAGGGTGAGGTTAGTGTAAAGCTGGAGGAAGGCGTTAGCGGTGTAAAACTGCTGGTCATAGACACAGGGCCTGGTATTCCGGAAGAAAAACAGCATGGATTATATCAACGATTCAGGCGTGGAGAAGGTACAGCTACTCAGGGTAGCGGACTGGGATTGTCCATTGTGAAAAGAATTATCGATTTGCATCATGCGAAGATCGAGATGGAGAATCGCACTGATCGAAGTGGCCTTAAAGTTACTGTTTTCTTTTCCACTCATCACAAGTGAGCTGGTACAGTATCAGGATTATGCAAACTTCAATCGGGTTGCTGTTGTTTGTCACACATCTCCTTCGCCATTGACAAAAGATGCTCCAGATAGTGAAGCCTTTTAGCTGAGAGCTCAACTTTACCCCTCAATTCCGTGTCTTCTTCACAACCATCGATAATGTGGAAAGTATCTTCAAAAAAGAATACAAAAAAACTGTCGAGAAAGCGTATCTCCCGGTTGGTGTCCATGATTAAGTTATCTAGTCCGAACAGGTCAATGACTTTAGGATTGCCCGAAGATCGCCAGGCTTGAGCAGCCTTTATGAATCGTGCCAGTTGAATACGTGCTTTCGGGTTTGCGCATAACAGCTTCTTTGCCTCTTCTTCATTTTGTTGGTTGGCAATGTTGAACCAGATGTTTACCGCCCTTGCCAGTACGAATAGATTTGGCTGGCCGTTAACTTCACTGACCACGAACAGAGCATCGGGGATGATCTCATCAAGCGTCTCTTTCAATTGGCGGTAGTGGCGGGCTAGTATCGCCGCCTCATTCATCGAGTGAACGGAAAAGGGCCGTTTAATGACGAACTCGGTATAGACTACCTCGACTTCGTTCTCGGTTTCGGTTTCGTGGCGCCTGTTGCTACGCCATACTTCGCAGTGGCTGCCGATGGTGGAGACCAGGGTCGGTTTCAGTTTTTTATGGTCGAGACATGCGATGCCAACTGAAATCTGGTCTTCCTGTTTGTTTTTATTCACTTGCATTTGCCAGATACCTTATCCGTCCCGGTCTGTCCACTTGGGTCGGAACCCCTGCACCATGTTCGATTAGCTCAATACCCTAAAGTTAACAGTGACAATTTTGGGCAAACGCATGCTTCAGAAATGCCGGAATTCTAGAATCCAGCCAGTAGACAGGCCGCCAGGGATATCTACCCTGGACGAATCCCACATGACCACCTCTATTTGAAACTTCTAGTGAAACACCCGGACCGAGATCTTGCAAGCTCGGTATATCATTCGGCTGCATAAAGGGATCGTCCTTGGCGTGCAAAATGAGTGTGGGTGTCGAAATTCCCTTTAAAAACTGTCTGCAACTGCAACGATTGTAGTAGTCGTCGGCATTGATAAAACCGTTCTGTACCGAGGTTATCCGATCATCGAATTCATAGATCGAACGAATCGATGCGTAATCCTCTATACCTGGAATGGAGAGGCTGCGACATTTGCGCGCATAGGATTTGAGCAGCTTGCGTAGCAGGTATCGCCCATAGATTCGGGAAAAGCCGCGTTGCAGATGCTCTGCGGTGCTTTTCAGGTTAAAGGGTACCGAAACAGCGACGGCTGCCTTGAATCCCGGGTCGTGATCCTGCTCTGCCAGGTACTTGAGTAACAGATTACCGCCAAGCGAGATGCCTACTGCCGCCTGTGGATGCTCTCCGTTGCGACGCAGAAACCCAATGATTTCGCTCAGGTCCTCCGTGGCGCCGGAGTGATAGCTTCGAAGCAGCCTGTTGGGTTCACCGCTACAACCTCGGAAATGCATGAACAGGGGGCGAAATCCCGCCCCCCGCAATGCGGAGATAAGCGGGGTTGCGTAGTGTGACTCGAGAGATCCTTCGAGTCCGTGCAGCAGCAACACCAGGGGTCCATCGACATCCTCCCAGGCCAGGTCGATGAAATCCCCATCACTGAGTTCCACACGCTCCCAGCGGAGATCCGGGAGGGGGTGAGATCTGAGAAGACTTGGCCAGAGTGTCTGCAGGTGGGGTGAACCAATCCACCAGGGCGGATTGAAGTCGCTTTGGATCAGTTGCGCCATGGTCGTTGTTCTCTAGCGGAGGTCGGCAACATTATTCAATCGATCTCCGAATGTGCCGGCTCAGTGTGTCAAATGACTGGCTGTGCTAGTGCTTGCTATCTCCATTTTCGCTATAAGCAACTGAAAACGCTCATTAAAAGAAACAGTATCAAGGATCGACTGCTTATCTGCATGGGATAGCGGCAGGGCCGTCGTCAGGACGTTAACGAGTTGTGGTGCGGTCAGTTCTTTTAGCAGATCTGTGTCTGTCTGTAGTTCATTGAACTGCAGATATCGATCGAGGACTGTGTAGATCATACTCCGTTTCTCATCGGTGGCTGATAGATTTGACTCATAGTCGGATGTGAAACGCCCCCAATTTGGCTTGATTACACGGTAACCACGATTTAAAGGCAATTCAGTCAGGATGTCGAATCTGCAGACGCCAGTTAGAATGATTTCGATGCGTCCATCGATGGTTTCATTGTAGAAGGATATCCTCCCGGCACAGCCTGTCGTGTGCACTCGGGGGGGATCCTGCTGATCGTCTCCGTCTGGTTGTACCATGCCAAGAAGATGGTGGCTTGCCAATGCATCTTCCACCATATTCAGGTAGCGGGGTTCGAAAATATTGAGGGGTAGTTGTGCGCCGGGCATGACAACCGCGCCAGGCAGGGGAAAGATAGGCAGTGTTGGCGGTAACTCCTGAAAGCCCGGGATAAATGGGTTCTGCATTAAATCACTCCTTTAGCCTGTAAGAGTTGTCCTGGTCATTAATGTTCCACTACAGCGTATAAAATTCACACAATGTACCAAGCTGCTTACATAACGGTGTCATGAATCTATACTCCAATAGGAGAGCCGTCTCTTGAACAGCCAGGCTTTTCCGCCCTTTATTATGCGCTATAGACAGAGTTTGATCACAAACCGCCTATCGAGGAATTACCTTTGAAGCTATGAGGAGTGCCAGATGAGTAAAATAGAATCCCTGCTTGGCGAAGAGGCTGAAAGCTTACTGACACACAATTGCGCCACTATCGATAAATCGATGATACACCTACCCGGCAGTGACTATGTCGACAGGGTCTTGAGTCAGAAAGATATCAAGCCTGGCGTCCTCAGGGGAATGCAGACACTGTTCGACACTGGTCGTCTGAGCGGTAGTGGCTATCTCTCCATCTTACCTGTCGATCAGGGCGTGGAGCATTCTGGAGGTGCGTCATTTGCAGCCAATCCGATCTACTTCGATCCGGCTAATATCGTCGAGCTGGCCATTGAGGGAGGGTGCAATGCCGTAGCTTCTACACTGGGTGTACTGGGAGCTGTGGCTCGTCGATACGCACACAAGATCCCTTTTTTAGTGAAAATCAACCACAACGAGATCCTCAGTTACCCCAATTTCTATGACCAAACCCTGTTTGCATCGGTGGATCAGGCCTTTGATATGGGGGCGATAGCGATTGGTGCGACAATCTACTACGGCTCCGAAGAGTCGAGACGCCAGATCCAGGAAGTTTCAGAAGCCTTTCAGCATGCCCATGAATTAGGCATGGTTACTGTGCTATGGGCCTATCTTAGGAACAGCTCATTCAAAGTAGACGGAGTAGATTATCATACTGCCGCCGATCTGACCGGTCAGGCTAATCATCTGGCGGCAACTATCGAAGCCGATATCATCAAACAGAAACAGGCAGTGGGAAATGGCGGCTACCGGGCAATCAAATTTGGCAAAACTGACAAAAAAGTCTATACAGAACTCACCAGTGAGCACCCCATCGACCTTGTACGTTATCAGCTAGCCAACTGCTATATGGGCAGGGCGGGACTTATCAATTCAGGGGGCGCCTCGTCCGGTGAGGGTGATTTGGCGCAGGCGGTGCGGACAGCCGTGATCAATAAACGCGCTGGTGGTATGGGCATGATCTCCGGCCGTAAAGCGTTCCAACGACCCATGGGTGAGGGGGTTGAGCTGTTGCAGGCGATCCAGGACGTCTATTTAAGCGACCAGGTAACTATTGCTTGATTTATCAGTAAGATATGTGCCTGTATTTACGTGATCGGGAGGCTTGAGCAGATTGAGTATCGTGCTTTAAGACATGTAATGTGGGTGTTTATCAAAGGGATTCCGAATGCAATTACGGGAAAGGAACTATTTAAATTAGTTTCTCGCCAGTTCAATCCGGTCTGGTCAATCACGCCGATCAAAGGCGTAAAGATCGAAGACTGTAAAATTCTTAAAATCAAGCGGACTCGCTCCCGAACCTGGGAATGTTACGGGCTTGTCTATATCAGTCCTTCGAAACTGGTACATGCGGCCATTGGCAGATTGAATACAGCAAGGCTCAATGGCAAGCGGGTTCAAGCACACCCCTATGTGAGTCGGGACAGGAGTCGGGACCGGCGGCAGCAAGCAGTTTTGGAGGAGCCGTACCCGGGTGATCGCAGGCAATATGACCGCAGACGCGCTATCCTGGTAAGCCAAATCAGTGACCTTGATGGCTGATTGGGCAGATTGAGTATTCCATTTGGTAATAGAGCAGTAAGGAGAGTTGCAAGTTTACATTTTTTTTAAAATCGCAGCTTTAAGTGGGGTTTTACTGGCCCTAGAGTGATAGTACCTAAAACCAACTATAGAGAGACAACAATGACAAAGTTAGTCGACATTGAAGGAATCGGTGATGCATATGCTGCTAAGTTAACCTCTGCAGGCGTCACCAGTCTGGAGAATCTGTTGGAAAAGGGAAGTACCAAGAAAGGCCGCAAGGAGATCGAGGACGCGTCTTCGATAAGCGGAAAACTGATTTTGAGATGGGTAAATATGGCTGATCTGTTCCGCATCAAGGGAATCGGTGAACAATACTCAGATCTGTTGGAAGCAGCCGGTGTTGATACCGTTCCGGAGCTGGCGCAGCGTAAACCGGAAAATCTGCACCGGAAAATGTTAGAGGTAAACGAGGCGAAAAACCTTGTACGGGCAACCCCCAGCCTCTCTTCCGTCGAAAAGTGGGTGGCCGAGGCCAAACAGCTGCCCCGCGTAGTCACCTACTGACGGGGTATTTACAATAGGCGGCCAAGTCTAGTTGCTGGCTTCTGGCGAAAAGGCCACTGTCGTCGGACAGTGGCCTTTTCATTGCAGAAGTGTTTTTTATAGTGGACCACTTTCATCACACGGAATGGATTCCTGGATGCGGGTTTATTCGCTAAAATAGTAGAGATAATGTTAAGGAAAATTGGAGTTTGAAGCATGCCGACTTATGATTATTATTGCGAAGCCAATGGTGAGAAAATAGAGGTCTTTCACCCGATGAGCGAGAAGATTAGCAATTGGGGTGAGCTCTGTGAAAAAGCCAACAGGCCACTTGGTGACACTGGAGAAGACGAGCCGGTGAGGAAACTGATCAGCGGTGCTGCAGTAATCAGCAGTACGAGTCGTGTCGATACCGAACCGGCATGCGCCACCGGTGCTTGCTGCCCAGGTGGTGGTTGTGGATTTAATGACTAGGCGTTATAACAAAAGGAGATGACCTACCTAGTCCTGCTAGGGGTTTTATTACTGCTGATATTAGGGCCACAGTTGTGGGTTCAGCAGGTAATGGCGAAATACAATAGACACCCCGAAGAGAATTTTCCCGGCAACGGAGGGGAGTTGGCGCGGCATCTTCTGGATCGCTTTAATCTGCACAAGGTCCAGGTCGAAAAGGCTGAATCTGCCGATCACTATGACCCGAAGGATAAAGCGGTCAGGTTGTCCAAGGATAAACTGGAGGGAAAGACCCTTACCGCCATTACAACAGCAGCCCATGAGGTTGGCCACGCGTTGCAGGATGCTGCGGACGAGCCACTCTTTCAGTGGCGAACCAGGCTTGGGTCGATCGCTGTAGGTGCGCAACGGCTTGGCTCTTTTCTGCTTTTTGTCTCCCCAATACTATCCATCGCCACCCGGGCACCCGCAGCGGGTCTATTGAGTGCCATGGCTGCTTTCCTGGTAATGGGATCTAATGTGATTCTTCAGTTGGCGACGTTGCCGGTGGAGCTGGACGCGAGTTTCAAAAAGGCCCTGCCACTACTTAAAAACGGGTATTTAAAGCCAGAGCAATATCGCGGTGCGAAATGGATCTTGAGGGCGGCCGCATTCACCTATCTCTCCGCGTCATTGGCTGGATTGCTGAATTTCTGGCAATGGATGAGAGTTTTGAAACGATAGCATGTTGCAATGGCTTGTTGGGTATCGGAGGAAAGTATGTTAGGGAATCTGCTAAGGAAATGCTCCGTGCAAACGTTTCATGTGTTGCTATTTTTTCAACTAGTTACAGTGCAACTATCTGCTGATGAGTTACAGCAGTCGCCTGTACCGGACGCCAATGTGGCAAGAGCACAGTTTGCCACTGAAATTGTCGACAGAGAGCCGGTCGATCAGGTTGTCAAGCTGGATAGCCAGACCACAAGGATTTTTTTCTTTACCGATTTGAGGAACCTGCAGGGCCGAACCGTATCGCATCGCTGGGAATTCGAAGGTGAAGTCGTCAGTGAAGTTGAATTCAATGTTGGCGGACCCCGCTGGCGTGTCTACTCGGCAAAGAGTTTAAATCCGGACGAACCAGGAAAGTGGACCGTATTTGTGGTCGATGAATCCGGATGGCCCCTGCACGCAAGTATATTTGAGCACGGAGTCAATGAGGAGTGACGCTGCTAAATTTGGAACTGATTTTGAGACAGGTGTGGTGTGCTTGTAGCGTCTGGATTGAGAGTTGTCAATTTTGAGCGGAGTTCAGCGAAAGCTTGTGGTGACTACTCGATATCGCTGCTAGTGAGTTGGGGGGGGTCCAAGAGTTTTGTAGATTGGCCATTGTCGGTTTGTGCCTTTTGAGAGTTGATTCTAAATTCCTCTTCAGCAATCTGGCGTAACGTCAACTCTTTCTCCAGCCTGATTTCGTCCGTTACTTTCGGGGTGGTGACTTTCCCGGCCTTGGTCGATCGACTGACTTCTGCTGTAGTGGCGATTGGTGCCTTATCAAGAGGTAGTGATGTCGTTTTCTGCAGTAGGGTTTTGTTCTGACTCTGTTTCGGCTGTTTTTCTACTACGTCGACCGCATCAGTAGGGTCTTCATTGAAAACCGCATAGACATAAAAGGCACCAAGGACGAGCATGACAATGAATATGATGCTGGCTATGGTGAAGGACGATGGATTGAAGCCGTTTTTAAATAGTAATGGTTCAGCTTCCACGCGAAAGGGGGGGATGTTTGCTTTCGCTTTTTCCTGCTGTTGTTTGGATCTGATCTGATCCTGATCCGGGAATAGATGAACGCTGGGAGGTTCACTCTCAACTCTGTCGGCTATGCTTTCAGGCAATGGATTTAACAGTAGATCAGAGTGCTGGGCTTCGTTGATTAACGCGGAGTCAGATTGCGTTTGGGGGGTGGAATCAACACTGCCGCTTTCTGTATCAATCCTCTTCTCTTTGATTACTGTGGGTTGTTTTTTCTGCCTTTCCTCTGTTAACTCCTGCTGCAGTTGATCGACCTGCATGTGGAGCAGTTTGATGTTGTCCTCAAGGCTGTTTACCAATTGATTGGATTTTATATTCTCTGATTCCGCCTTCTCCGCGCGTCCCGTCAGTTCTGTGACCTGACTCTCAAGGCGCAGATTCTCCTCCTCAAAAAAGAGCTGGGTTCCATTGTCACTGCCAGTGGGCGAGCTTTCTTCCACCACTAGGGCTTGATTCAAGCTCTCAACGGTATCAAGCCGATGCAGGAGTTCCTTGTTTTCATTCTCTGCTGTTTCAGTCCGCTGCAGGAGAGTGTTGTTTTCGCTTTCAACGATTTCAATGCGGCGCAGGAGTTCCCTATTGTCACTCTCAGCTGACTCAGCCCGTTGCAGAAGAAAGTTGTTTTCGTTCTCGGTGAATTCTATGCGCTGGAGGTGTTCTTTCTTGTCGTTGTCGAACACTTCCGCCTGTTGCAGTAGGTTGTCATTTTCATTTTGCAGCTCATTGAGCTTGACCTGCATCTGCTGTTGCTGGCTTTCTACCTCGAAAAGATGTCGGCGCAGGTTGTCTGATTCTGCAGACTGCCGTTTCCAGTGAGCTATCTCATTAATCAACTGACGGTTTTCGTTTGTTAAACGTTCAATTGTCTGTTGATGTTCAATCAGCTCGCTATCCGCATCGTCCCGCCCGTCAGGGTCATTGCCGTATCTGGCCTTGATCTCGGCAACTTGTTCGGCTGCGAGACGGTGGATCTCAGTGGTGCTTCTGCTAAGTGGCGATTGTGAATTGGTCGGATTGCTTGCACTTTGCGAGAATTGCTGGTTCGCCAGTTCCGACGTGTCCGCTACCAGGTTGACGGGGCTGAGGCCTTCGTTGCCCTTATCAACGACCTTGTTACCGCCATTCTCCATTGCTGATTTAAGTCGACCTTCAGCAAGGGAGAGCAATTCGATCAGGCGGGTTCCGGGTTTTATGTCTGGTGCTGAGATGGCAATACTGGCACTGATGATCTGTTCTGATTCACCCAGATAGAACTGCTTTGACGCCAGGTCTTCGAGGATTCTCCTGCCGAGATATCGCGTGCCTATGGCATTTGAAGCCGGGCGTAGCATGGCAAATAGACCTTTGCCGAAATAGGCGAGCGTATCATCGGGGTGAATATGCTGGTTAATGATCTCTGCCAATGAGCGCAGAATGTGATCAATTGCAGGGTCGCTGTAGTGTGCTGCGATCTCATCAATCTGGTCAATCCTGACCAGGGCTATGGCAAGCTCATTCTTGTTGCGAATGGCAAAGGCAAGCTCCCTGCTCGCGGATGCCATGAATTTCTCTCTGTCCGGGAGTCCCTCTAGATAATCGGATTGTGGTTCAAAAGGCTGTTCGAGTGAGTCATCGGCAGCGTTTTGCAGGATCTCCTCTTCCGCGAGATAGGTCTCGCCCAGTCTATTCAGATAATTCTTTATGGTTTCAGGATCAAAGGGTTTACAGATGATCTCGTCAGCACCCAGTTCAGCCAGTTCCTCACGGATCTCCTCGCTCTCCTCATTGCCGGTGACGACAATAAACGGGATTTTTGTGAGCTCTGGTGTGTCCGAGGATCTGAGCTTTGACAAAAGGCCTCTGCCGTCCAGTTCCGGCATTGACAGATCACTGAAAACCAAGGCTACCGATGGCGTATCGCAGAGAATGCTCCACGCCTCCTGGCCGTTTTCAGCCTCGAGAATCCTGCAATCGTCCTTGAGGATGTTTTTCAGAGAAACCCGTACCACACGAGAGTCATCGGCGATAAGCACGACTGGCTTATCGCCGGTATGATGAGAAAAGCTAGTTAGAGCCTGTTCTGCCATTCCGTCTGGGTCTTGTCGGTTGAACATGGACGATAGATTTCTACCACTTGCTTCGACTAGTACTGCGAAAACTTTAGATGAACTCAATTAATGTAAATAGTCAGAAATAGCATTTATCAAGTTGTTATTTAAACGATAAATACTTTTAATCCTATTGTGTGAAACTGTAAATTGAGAGATGCATCACCCATCGGCAGAGTGTCCTTTCCAAAACCCTATCCGTACAGACAGAGAAAACCCCAGATTCAGATGTATATTCGCTGACCCTGATGTACAGAGACTGATCACTTCCTGTGAGAGGAGTATCCGAGCATACCCTTATGTGTTTAGATGGTTTTGGAACGGGTTCATGTTTTGTAAAATCCTGCTATTCCATAGGTTTATTTTATCCACCCAGCACAAATCTGGTCTCAATCCCTTTCCTCGAGGGGAATAAATGTGAACCTTGACGCACTCTAACCCCTCAGCTAGCTTGAAACTGAAGCGGACCTTGAGATATTGCGTGTCCGGCCGATAGCCAGTTTGATTAGCACAACTAACGAGTCAACGCAGGAAGAGATGACAAAATCAGTCTTTTATCTTTCAGATGGTGAAGTTGTTGAATCCAAGGAAGAGAGGGAGGTAAAAAGCCAGGAGCGAGAATCACTCATCGTTAAGTCATTTGTGGACTCGGTCAAGGAAGACCTCCTCGCTAACAAGATTTATCTTCCTACGCTACCTTCACTGGCACTCGAAGCCCTTGTGGTGATCAATGATGCCGACAGTTCGGCGCACGATCTAGAAAAGGTGATTTCCAGGGATGCAGCACTAACCGCTAGGTTGATTCGCTATGCCAACAGCCCACTCTACCGCGGGCTGAACACCATAGCCTCCATCCGCCCCGCGATTACCCGGATTGGATTTCAACGGGTAAAAAATGCCGTCTATGCCGTTTCCATGAAGGAGGTCTTTCGTACTTCGGAGAAGGAGATCGAGAGACGCATGAACAGGCTCTGGACCCATTCGGTGAAGGTCGGTGCACAGGCCGCTATCCTGGCCAAGGGGCAACCCAGTCTCGATCCGGATGTCGCACTGGTTGCCGGATTGGTCCACGATATCGGGCAAATACCATTGCTGATCAAGGCGTGTCACTTTCCCGAGTTGCTATCCAATCCAGGCTTTTTGGACAAGGTCTTGCTGAAAATGCACACTCAGTTGGGTGGCAGCATCCTGAAATTGTGGAAATTCGATCAGCATGTCATCGAAGCTGCGGCCGAGCATGAAGATCTGAAACGCGATCCGGGCGACGCCCCGGTCGATTATATAGATGTTGTGCAGGTGGCGAATATCATGGCCTATGAAGGCACAAACCATCCCCTGGCGACTGTAGACCGATCAGGGATAAAGGCATTTGCCCGTTTGGAGAGGGCGGCAAACGAAGACTCCTTGGATGAAGAGACTCAAAAGGTCGAGGATGTTTTTTTCTGAACAGAAGGAAATGGCACGAACACCAAGCGCGGTGAGGCTATCTAGCCAGAACGTCAACCCCTTCATTGCGTAACATTGCGATCAAACGGATCAGTGGTAGACCGATCAATGCATTTGGATCCTCTCCCTCCAGGCGTTCAAAAAGGGAGATGCCCAAGCCCTCTGATTTAAAGGATCCTGCACAGTTGTAAGGCTTCTCTTTCACCAGGTAGTTCTCTATTTCCCGCTCTTGCAATACCCGGAACAGGACATGAAAGGGCTCACAGCAAACCTGAACCCGGCCTGTTTCGCTGTTTAACAGACAGAGGCCAGTCAAAAAGCTGACCCGATTTCCGGAAGCTCGCATCAATTGATCCATCGCCTGTCGGTGACTACCCGGCTTTCCCAGGATCCTCCCATTCACAACCGCCACCTGGTCGGAACCTATGATTAGTCCTGCGGGATGTTCCTTCGCCACTTCCCTGGCCTTGCTTTCGGCAAGTCGTATAACCAATGCCTCAGCTGACTCATCAGGCTGTTCAGATTCATCAATATCGGGGGATGCCGTACTGAATTCGACACCCAGGCGACTCAGCAGCTCACGACGAAAGGGTGAACTGGAGGCGAGGATCAGTTGTAGCTGAGGTGAGGTGTTGGCGTAGGGCATTGAAGCTGTAGTCTGCATGGTCAGGTATGCTGCACATGGTAACAAAATTGCAGTCGCTGCTTCACATCAATATTCAAACGGAGGGCGATTGTTTAAAAAGCCAGCGGCGTACAACACTATCAGAAGATGGGGGTACGGGATTATAGTATTAAAATAAACAATACTAATTATGTATATTCTAAATAATAAGGCATTTTTCCATACAAAACATGTTGATATGCCTCCCTTGGATTTAAAACGCTGCTTGACAAGTGGCGCAGACCCAACGTAGAAATGGGCCTGCACTAATTTGGGGTCCAGTTCTGCTATGCCAACAACTGACTTGTTGATGATGGGTGTCAATCTCATGCTGCTCGGAATGGGGATTGTATTCACCTTTTTGTTGATCCTTGTATTCGCCATGAAAGGCATGTCCAAAATGGCACTCAAGTTAACCGCGGGACAAGGGGATTCTGAAAGGGTATCATCACAAGCTTCGACTTTAGAACAGGGTCAGGCCGGTACGCGGGGAGATCTGGTCGCGGTCATTTCGGCTGCCATCAGTAGTTATCGAGCCACCCATTAAAGTAGATCTGACAACACTCCCTTTTTTAAAGAATTATTTGTGCTGTTTACCAATCAACGGCGGCTAGTTTATGAGCGATAAGAAACCACTTGGAATTACAGATGTCGTGCTACGCGATGCACACCAGTCTCTGTTTGCAACCAGAATGCGTATCGAGGATATGCTGCCTATTGCCGAGAAATTGGACAATGTAGGTTTTTGGTCTCTGGAGACCTGGGGTGGGGCTACCTTCGACGCCTGTATTCGATTTCTAGGTGAAGACCCTTGGGAGCGCATCCGTACTCTCAAGGCAGCGATGCCGAAAACGCCCATGCAGATGCTTTTCCGCGGACAGAATATCCTCGGTTATAGGCACTATGCTGATGATGTGGTCGATAAATTTGTCGAGCGGGCGGCAGTCAACGGTGTCGATGTCTTCCGTATATTCGATGCCATGAATGACCTGCGCAATCTTGAGACCGCAATCAAGGCGACACTCAAGGTCGACAAGCACGCCCAAGGCACCATGTCTTATACGGTCAGTCCCGTGCACAATATGGAATACTGGGTTGACATGGGCAAGCGTTTGGAGGAGATGGGCTGCCATTCGATCTGCATCAAGGATATGGCAGGCCTGTTGAACCCCTATCACGGCTATGAGTTGGTGACCCGTCTCAAGGAGGCGATATCCATACCCATCGCCATGCATAGCCATGCCACAACCGGTATGAGTGTGGCCACCACTATCAAGTGTGCTGAAGCCGGTATCGACATGCTCGATACCTCCATCTCATCGATGAGTATGACCTACGGACACTCGGCGACGGAATCTGTGGTGGCGATCCTGCAGGAAAGCGATCGCGACACCGGATTGGATCTGATTCTGCTGCAGGAGATCGCAGCCTATTTCCGTGAGGTGCGTAAAAAATATGCCAAGTTCGAAGGTTCGCTGAAGGGTGTCGATTCACGCATCCTGGTGGCACAGGTGCCTGGCGGCATGTTGACCAATATGGAAAACCAGCTCAGGGAGCAGGGGGCCAGCGATAAACTGGATCTGGTGCTCGAGGAGATTCCCCGAGTGCGTAAGGACCTGGGTTATATTCCCCTGGTGACACCGACATCACAGATTGTCGGAACCCAGGCGGTGATTAACGTCCTGATGGGCGAACGCTACAAAAGTATCGCCAAGGAGACTGAAGGCGTGCTCAAGGGTGAGTATGGCGTCACGCCGGCACCGGTGAACAGCGAACTTCAGATGAAGGTGCTTGATGGGGCCGATGCGATAACCTGTCGACCGGCCGATCTGCTGGATGATGAAATGGACAAGCTAACCGCTGAATTCCATGGACTGGCTGAAGAGCATGGGATCAAGGTGGCCAACGACGAGGTGGATGATGTGCTTATCTATGCGCTCTTCCCGCAAGTCGGCTTGAAATTTCTCAGGAATCGAGACAACCCGGATGCCTTTGAGCCGCCACCTGGAGCCGAATCCCCCGCACCTGCTCAGGCGCCGGTACCTGCACCCGCCAGCAAAGGCGGACCCGAGTCCTACCAGGTCGAGGTCAATGGTGTTGCCTACAATGTCAAGGTTACCCCCAGCGGTACGGTAACTGAAGTGGCACCGGCATCTACCACTGCAGCGCCACAGAATGTGGAGCCGGCTGCTCCCGCAGCGTCTCAAGGAGCGACGATCGAGGCACCGCTCTCCGGTAACATCCATGCCATCAAGGTGGCCGTAGGTGACAGGGTAGAACCGGGGGATGTGGTGATGGTGCTCGAGGCGATGAAAATGGAGACGGAGGTACGTGCCACCGCGGCGGGAACAGTTGCCAAGATAGTGGTCAGAGAGGGCGATGCCGTCCAGGTCGGTTCACCTCTGTTGAGTCTCTCCTGATATGATCGAGATAGGCATTCAACCACTTTGGCAGTCGACCGGACTGGCCAATCTGGAGTGGGGACAGGTATTGATGATGGGGGTTGGTTCCCTGCTGATCTATCTGGCTATTGTTAAAAAATTCGAACCTCTGCTGTTGATCCCGATCGGATTTGGCGCCATCTTGAGCAATATCCCGCTCGCCGGTATCAGCGGTCCAGATGGCATACTGGGTTACATCTACCAAGTCGGTATAGAGACCGGTGTCTTTCCCCTGTTGATCTTCATGGGGGTTGGCGCACTGACCGATTTCGGTGCCCTGATCGCGATGCCCTGGACTCTGCTGCTCGGAGCTGCTGCCCAGTTCGGTATTTTCGTCACCCTGCTGGGGGCGTTGGCATTGAATTTCGTGCCGGGATTCGAATTCACTTTGGCAGACGCCTCCGCGATCGCGATCATCGGTGGTGCTGACGGGCCAACCGCAATATTTCTTGCCTCTAGACTCTCTCCCGATCTGTTGGGCGCGATTGCGGTAGCAGCTTACTCCTACATGGCACTGGTGCCGATCATTCAACCGCCGATCATGCGTCTCCTGACCACTGAGACGGAGCGGAATGTGGAAATGCAGCAATTGCGCCATGTCACCAAGCTGGAGAAGGTCCTATTTCCCTTTGCGGTACTGCTGTTATGCGCAATATTTCTGCCGTCCGCGGCGCCGTTGATCGGTATGTTGACATTTGGAAACCTGCTCAGAGAGTGCGGTGTCGTGGAGCGTCTGAGCCATGCCTCACAAAACGAGATCATCAATGTGGTAACGATCTTTTTAGGCTTGGCTGTCGGCTCCAAACTTTCCGCGGATAAATTCCTTACCGTAGAAACCCTGGGTATTCTGGCGCTTGGGGCCTTCGCCTTCTGTATCGGCACCGCGGCTGGTATCATCATGGGAAAGATCATGTACCGGGCGACTGGGGGTAAAGTGAATCCCCTGATCGGTGCCGCCGGGGTGTCGGCAGTGCCGATGGCTGCCCGTGTTGTCAACAAGGTCGGACTCGAGACCAATCACCACAATTTCCTGCTGATGCATGCCATGGGGCCAAATGTGGCGGGCGTCATCGGATCGGCGGTTGCCGCCGGGATTCTGCTGGCGCTGGTCGGCGCCTGAACCTGAAGGCATCCATGTCATTTTGACATGGATGCCATACTCATAATATTATTGCCCGCTTATGTTGAAGCGCTTTCCTGATCGGTTGGATCCGTGGCGCTTCGCGGATCTTGGTAAAGAGATCGGCGGAGAGCTTCCTTTGGAGACCTTTTCAAGGCTGAGCGCTTGCTTACTGGGGCCTGCGGGCGATGTCAGTTTCAAGCTGGTCTTCAGTCGCGACCAGGAACGGCGGGCAACACTCAGCGGCTGGCTCAAGGCGGTATTGCCGTTACAGTGTCAGCGGTGTCTTGAGAAGATAGATCTACCGATCTATGCCCGCCTCTCCGTGGTGTTCGTGCAGGGGCTGGATGAGGCCGAGATGCTACCTGAAGAGGTGGAACCCTGGCTGGTCGAGGAGGATCAGGTGGTCTTCAAGGAGTTGATTGAAGACGAGCTGCTTCTGGCCCTGCCGCAAGTTGCGATGCATGAACCGGGTGCCTGCCGTACACCTGCGACGGATCTGGTCGAAGAGACACCAAAAGAGAGCAGTAAGCAAGAACGAGAAAACCCGTTTGCGGTTCTCGCCGACATCAAACGGGACAAACAGTAGATTGGTTAACAGACAGATTATTCAGGAGATCAGCCATGGCTGTTCAACAAAACAGAAAAACTCCTTCAAAGCGTGGTATGCGTCGTGCCCACGATTCACTGAATGGAGAAACCCTTTCAATTGATTCCACCTCGGGCGAAACCCATCTTCGCCACCATGTTACTGCTGACGGCTTCTACAAAGGTCGTAAGGTAGTCAACACCAAGGGCGAGTGATCTCCCATTTCTAGCTGCTCGTTATTGAAGCCCATCAAGGGTAGTCCCCTTGCTGGGTTCTTTAATTGATAGGCGTAAATCTTCACCACTGTGATCTCTTCACTAACAAGGGGTTTCAGGTTGCAGCCATCGATAGTGATCAACTTTACTCAATCATGGTGAAAATGAGTGGTCCGATGGGTTTTAAAGGTTGGATGGATCGTTAATACATGAGTAAGCCAGTTACAATCGCATTGGATGCCATGGGAGGGGATGTCGGCGCAGACGCAGTGATTCCGGCAGCCAGGGAATACCTCCGTGTTGATCGGGAGACCGCGCTGATTCTGGTTGGAGACGAGAAGCTCCTGAATGAAAAACTGGGTCCTCATCCGTTTGGAGAGCGGTTACAGATCAGGCATGCATCCGAAACGGTTGCCATGGATGAACTGCCTTCCAAAGCCCTGCGCAACAAAAAAGACTCATCGATGCGCGTTGCCATAAATCTGGTGAAGAGTGGCGAAGCGAATGCCTGTGTCAGTGCCGGTAATACGGGTGCCCTGATGGCAACTTCACGCTTTGTTCTGAAGATGCTGCCGAATATTGACCGCCCAGCGATCATTACAGCCCTGCCGTCGATCAGTGGCCAGACATTCATGCTCGACTTGGGGGCTAACGTGGATTGCAGCGCCGAACACCTGTTTCAGTTTGCTGTTATGGGTAGTGAAACCGTGGCCGCGGTAACGGACATCGCCAATCCAAAGATAGGTCTGCTGAATATCGGGCAGGAAGAGATCAAGGGTAATGAACAGGTTAAAGAGGCCCACGAGCTATTGCTGCAAAGCTCGCTCAATTATGTCGGGTATGTAGAGGGCGATGACATATTCCAGGGGGGTACGGATGTGATCGTATCCGATGGTTTTGTCGGTAACATAGCGTTGAAGAGTAGCGAAGGCGTAGCGAAGATGATTCGCCACTTCATGACCCTTGAATTCAAAAAGAACCCATTGACCAAGCTTGCGGGTTTAATAGCCATGCCGGTATTGAGAGCCTTTCGCAAGCGTATAGATCACAGGCGCTATAATGGAGCCAGTCTGCTGGGATTGCGTGGCATTGTCATCAAAAGTCATGGCAGTGCAGATAAACTTGCCTTCATGAATGCCATTAGCATCGCGCGTAAAGAGGTTTCCTGCGATATCCCGCACCGCATCGCTGAACAGGTTAAAACTCATCTGGAAAAAAGGGAGATCGCTTGATCTATTCACGTATCACAGGTACCGGTGGCTATCTTCCAGAGAAGATTCTCACCAACCAAGACCTTGAGAAGATCGTCGATACCACGGATCAGTGGATTTTCGAGCGTACGGGTATCCGCAAGCGTCATATTGCCGCAGAGGGTGAATACACATGCGATCTGGCTGAGAAAGCCTCGCGTAATGCGCTTGAGATGGCCGGTCTCGAACCCAGCGACATCGATCTGATTATTGTCGCGACAACCACGGCTGATCAGGTGTTTCCCAGTACCGCCTGTCTGTTGCAAGCGCGACTGGGTATACGAGGGCCGGCCGCCTTTGATGTTCAGGCGGTGTGCACCGGTTTTGTCTATGCACTCGGTGTAGCAGATAACTTTATCCGCGCAGGCGCCGCGAAGAGAGCGCTGGTGGTGGGTGCCGAAACCTTCTCCCGCATACTCAACTGGAGCGATAGAAACACCTGTGTGTTGTTTGGTGACGGCGCCGGTGCCGTCGTGGTCGAGGCGAGTGACGAGCCCGGCATCATCTCAACCCACCTGCATGCGGACGGTGCCTACGAAAGTCTGTTGCGTGTTCCGAGTGGGATCTCCAAAGGCTACGATGAGCTGCAGCAAGGTTCGGCCTATGTGGAGATGCGGGGCAACGAGGTGTTCAAGGTTGCGGTAACCACCCTGGGCCGTATCGTCGATGAGACGCTGGCAGCGAATAACATGGAAAAGTCCGATATTGACTGGCTGATTCCACATCAGGCCAACATACGAATCATCAACGCCACGGCGAAAAAACTACAAACCCCGATGGACCGGGTGGTGGTTACCGTGGATGAACATGGCAATACATCGGCGGCATCCGTGCCCCTTGCCTTGGATGTTGCGGTAAGAGATGGCCGAATCAAGCGCGGCGAGACCATCCTCATGGAGGCATTTGGCGGCGGCTTTACCTGGGGTTCGGTTTTGGCGAAATTCTAGCAGGTTGATACTTTAATCTATGAGCAATTCACCTATCGGTATCGTATTTCCCGGTCAGGGATCCCAATCAGTCGGGATGTTGAGTGAACTGGCTGATGCACAACCCATCGTCAGGCAAACCTATGCGGAAGCGACGGAGGCGCTTGGCTACGATCTTTGGAATCTTGTGCAGCAGGGTCCTGCGGAGCAACTCAATCAGACAATGAAGACCCAGCCTGCGATGCTTGCCGCCGGCGTCTCCGTGTGGCGGACCTGGTTGGATCAGGGTGGAGCAAGGCCCCAGCTTATGGCAGGACACAGCTTGGGAGAATACACCGCCCTGGTATGTGCGGGCGCGCTGAAATTTTCCGATGCCGTCAAGCTGGTGGCAGAGCGGGGTCGCTTCATGCAGGAGGCTGTTCCCGAGGGAAGCGGTGGCATGGCGGCGATTCTTGGACTCGATGACGATCAGGTGAAGGCTGTCTGTTCCCAAGCTGCCAATGGCGATGTGGTTGAAGCGGTGAATTTCAACTCTCCCGGACAGGTTGTCATTGCCGGTAACAAGGAGGCGGTGGATCGGGCCTGCGGACTTGCCAAGGAGGCCGGTGCAAAACGGGCGCTGCCACTACCGGTCAGTGTGCCTTCGCACTGTGCATTAATGAAACCGGCCGCAGAGCGCCTGGGGCAACTGCTCAGTGAGATCAGCATCGAGACCCCCATGATTTCCGTTATTCACAACGCCAGTGTCGAGTTGGCCGTTGATCCCGAATCGATACGAAAACAGCTCGAAGCTCAGCTCCACAGTCCTGTACGCTGGGTGGAGACGGTGCAGAGAATGGCGGCTTCGGGTGTCTCGAAGCTGCTAGAGGCGGGACCTGGAAAGGTGCTTGCCGGATTGACCAAGAGAATCGACCGCGAGCTTGTCGGACTGCCCCTGTTTGATACTAAAAGCTTGACCCAAGCCCTGGAGAGATAGAGATGAGCCTGGATAACGAGATAGCACTGGTAACCGGAGCCAGTCGCGGTATAGGCGCGGCCATAGCCGATGCCGTAGCAGCGGCGGGTGCGACAGTGATCGGAACGGCGACCTCCGAAACGGGAGCTCAGGGGATAACGCAACGTTTTAAATCTGCAGGCCGTTCGGGTTGCGGTATGGTGTTGAATGTAACTGAAGCCGAATCCATCGAGGCGCTTATCAGTGCCATCAGCAAAGAGTACGGCACCCCCACCATCTTGGTGAACAATGCCGGCATTACCCGCGACAATCTCCTCATGCGCATGAAGGACGAGGAGTGGGAAGCGATCATCGACACCAACCTAAGCTCAGTGTTTCGCCTCAGCAAGGCGGTGTTGCGAGGCATGATGAAGGCACGCAGAGGCCGTATAATCAACATTTCATCCGTGGTCGGTGCGATGGGGAACGCGGGTCAGACAAACTACGCAGCCGCGAAGGCCGGCATTCATGGGTTTACCCGTTCCTTGGCCAGGGAAGTCGGGTCGAGAGGGGTCACAGTCAACTCCGTGGCACCCGGTTTTATCGAAACCGATATGACCAAAGAGTTGCCTGAAGCACAGCGCAAGAGTCTCGAACAGAGTATCCCATTGCAGAAATTGGGAGTAGCGGAGGATATTGCCAATGCGGTCTTGTTCCTGGCGGGAGAGTCCGGGCGATATATTACCGGTGAAACTCTCCATGTAAATGGCGGAATGTACATGAGTTGATAGTATCCAGCCTGGAGTAAGACCGAATAAATAACATTATTTAGTAAACTTAACTCCTAGTAATATATAGAAAAATATGCTTGATTTATGCTGCAATCACAGGCATGATGATTGCCCTTTTCTCAAGTGTGGTTTGTTACTACAATACCGCATCGGTCCTTTTCGAGACCGTCGGATAATGCAGAGGAAATTAATAACATGAGCGATGTCGTAGAACGAGTTCGTAAAATTGTCGTAGAACAACTAGGCGTGAAGGAAGAAGAGGTAACCTTAGAGGCCTCTTTTGTCGATGATCTTGGCGCTGACTCTCTCGACACAGTGGAATTGGTAATGGCCCTCGAAGAGGAATTCGAAACCGAGATTCCCGATGAAGAGGCAGAGAAGATTACAACTGTTCAGCTTGCTGTCGATTACATCAACGAACACAGTTAATCTTTACCCAAAGATTTTCCATTTTCGTAGGCCGCCATGCTCTGTCGTTTGAAAGAGGCGCGGCCTTTTTGCTTTTCAGTAACACCACTCTATTTTGGGGGTAGTCATATATGACTGCAAGAAGGGTCGTCGTCACGGGTCTAGGTATGGTCGCGCCTGTAGGGCTGGATATTCCTACGTCGTGGGAGAATATTCAAGCTGGCAGGAGTGGTATCCAGCCCATTACCCATTTTGATGTTGGACCATTCTCGACCCAGTTTGGCGGTCCCATCTACGGCTTTGAGATCACCGATTATATCGCGAAAAAAGAAGCCAAGAAGATGGATAAGTTCATCCATTACGGCATTGCTGCGGGTATCCAGGCGATCAAGGATGCCGAACTTGAGGTGACTGAGGAGAATGCCGATCGTATCGGTGTCCTGATTGGCTCAGGAATCGGTGGTATAACCGGTATCGAAAACAGCTATCAATCCTACCTGGATGGAGGTCCGCGCAAGATCTCACCCTTCTTCGTGCCCTCGAGCATTATCAATATGGTTTCCGGAAACCTCTCCATCATGTATGGATTGAAAGGGCCGAACTACTCCATCGTCTCCGCATGCAGTAGCGGTGCGCATAGCATTGCCGAGGCCGCGATGATGATACGTTATGGCCGTACCGATGTGATGATTGCCGGTGGTGCGGAAATGGCGACCTCTCCTGTGGGTCTGGGTGGATTCGCCGCTGCCCGGGCACTCTCCCGTCGCAATGACGATCCTCAGGGTGCCAGTCGTCCCTGGGACAGGGATCGAGACGGCTTCGTGCTCAGCGACGGTGCCGGTGTGGTGGTCCTGGAAGAGTATGAGCAGGCCAAGGCACGCGGTGCCAAGATATATGCAGAACTGGCTGGGATCGGTATGAACTCCGATGCCTACCATATGACCGCACCCTCGGTGGACGGTTCCGGGGCCGCAAAATGCATGCAGCTGGCACTAGAGGATGGTGGAATCAACGTGGATGAGGTCGATTACATCAATGCCCATGGCACCTCGACGCCGGCAGGTGATGTGGCGGAGACCATGGCGGTGAAACGCGCATTCGGCGATCACGCCTATAAGCTGTGCGTCAGTTCCACAAAGTCGATGACAGGTCACATGCTGGGTGCCGCGGGCGGTGCGGAGGCAGTCTATACCATCCTTGCGCTGCATAAACAGGTTGTGCCCCCAACCATCAACCTGGAAAACCAGGATCCCGACTGCGATCTGGACTACGTGCCCAACACCGCGAGGGAGATGAAGCTGGATGTGGTGATATCCAACTCCTTTGGATTTGGCGGAACCAACGGCACCCTGGCCTTTCGTCGCGTGACCTGAGTTCGGTGCCTCATTGCTGATCAACGGCAAACCAGGTGATCACATAGCCTGTTCTGACCGTGGCCTGCAATACGGCGATGGCCTGTTCGAGACATTGGCCGTCAACCAGGGACGTCCCTCGCAATGGCAGCGGCATATGGCAAGGCTCAGCCGGGGCGAATCGGTTCTCGCTCTACCACCAACCGATAAACAGCTGCTCGAGGAAGAGGCGCTTTCACTCTGTACGGGACAGGACAGGGCAGTACTGAAGATCGTCCTCACCCGTGGCAGCGGTGGCAGGGGGTATGCAAAGCCAGCTTCCTGCACACCACAGCGTCTGCTCAGCCTCCATACCTGGCCCGACTACCCTCTAAGCTGGTATAGCGAAGGTATCCGTATCGGCATCTGTCGAACCCGGATCGGTCGCAACAGCCAGCTGGCCGGTTTAAAGCACCTGAATCGACTTGAACAGGTGCTGGCACGCAGTGAATGCAAAGACGCGCAACTGGACGAGTGCCTGATGCTGGATGAGCGGGGACAGGTGATTTGCGGCAGCCAAAGCAATCTATTCTCGATACGGCAGGGTACCCTCTATACCCCCGATCTCAGCTATTCAGGTATAGCCGGTGTGGTCAGGGAGCTGGTGATCGAATTTGCCGGTGAGCTCTCTATCCCAGTTCAGATCACCGACTTGGATCTGCAAAGCCTAGTCGACGCCGATGCCCTGTTTTTAACCAATTCGGTAATCGGATTCTGCCCAGTCGCGGAAATGAACAAGCGACGCTACGATTTTGAAAAAATTCCGGTCGAGTTACGGCGGCGGGTAGAGCTTGCCTGCCAGGCATCCTAAGTAAATTGCGATACGCTTCCAGTAGCTGCGGCATCTGGCTTCACCCCAGACATTTTTCCAGTAGAATGGCGCTATGCATAATCTCTACGTTTCACTCCAGACTTGTTCGCTCAGTGCGGTGAGAGATGCGCTTTAATCGTCTTCTCGGAACTCTGATATTCGTCGTCAGCATACTTCTTGCCTGGGGCTGGATGGAGTATGAAGGGTTTATCAACAAGAGACTCAATATACCCGAGGATGGTGTTAACTATATTCTGCAGCCGGGAATGACGGTAAGAAGCCTGGCGGACGATCTGCAACAGCGAGGCATGCTCGATAAGCCGTTACTGCTGCGATTCGTCGCCCGTTGGCAGGGGCAGGCGAGCAAACTCAAGGCCGGCGAGTACTTCCTGCCTGCGGATACGACACCGGTAAGGTTACTGGAAATCCTCAGTTCCTCCCAGGTGGTTCAATATGCCCTCACCATCATCGAAGGGTGGACCTTCGATCAGATGATGACGGCGATCAGAAGCAATCCTTTACTGGAACCCAGCCTGAAGGAGATTACCAACGACCAGGTGATGCAGCACCTTGGTTTCGGCGACCTGCATCCCGAGGGACGTTTCTACCCGGATACCTATCACTTTCCACGGGGGACCACAGACGCGGCGTTTCTCAAACGTGCCTACAAGCGTATGGAGTCGGTTCTTGAGCAGGCCTGGCAGCAGCGACAAAAAGAGCTGCCGCTGAAGAACCCCTACGAGGCCCTTATCCTGGCCTCGATTATCGAACGCGAGACCGGTCTGCCTGATGAGCGCGGCAAGATAGCGGGTGTCTTTATCAGACGTTTACAGCGCGGCATGTTGTTACAGACCGATCCCACGGTGATCTACGGCATGGGTGACAGTTTTGATGGCAACATACGCAAACGGGATCTCTCCCGCGACACCCCCTACAACACCTACCTGCACAAGGGACTGACACCAACCCCGATTGCCATGCCGAGCGGTGCGGCGATTCAAGCGGCGTTGCATCCGGAGGATGGTAAGTCCCTCTATTTTGTTGCGACCGGGGATGGTGGGCACTATTTCTCCGCAACACTTGAAGAGCACAATCGGGCGGTGCGCAAATATCAGTTGAAGAGATAAGCGAATCCAGAGTGATGGCAAGAGGCAAATTCATAACCGTCGAGGGTGGGGAAGGTGCTGGCAAGAGCAGTAACCTGTCGTTTATTCAATCCCTCCTCGAGGCCGCGGGCAATCGGGTACTGTTCACCCGGGAACCCGGGGGAACGCCTCTGGGTGAGGAGATCCGCGAACTGCTTTTAGGGCACAAACACACCGGCATGGCGGATGATACAGAGCTGCTGCTGATGTTCGCGGCCCGTGCTGAGCATCTGCAGCAAAAGATCCTACCGGCCCTGGATCAGGGGATTTGGGTGTTGTGCGATCGTTTCACCGATGCCAGTTTCGCCTATCAGGGGGCTGGCAGGGGACTCTCCCTGGAGAAGATAGCCGAGCTGCAGCAGTTTGTGCAGGGCAGGGTGCGCCCGGATCTGACCCTGTTGCTCGACCTGCCGGTGGAGACAGGCTTGCAACGTGCCGGCAAACGTTCCGAACCCGATCGCTTCGAACGTGAAGCGGAGGTGTTTTTTGAAAGGGTGAGAGCCGGTTACCTGAAGATCGCCAGGGAAGAGCCGGGGCGTGTGCGTGTCATCGACGCCGCTCCGGATCTGCCCCTGGTCCAGGAGCAGATTTCCGCGACAATTCATCAATATCTGGAGAGCCTGGATGAGTGAATTGCGCTATCGGCACCTGCCCTGGCAAGAGGCTCAATGGCGATTGCTGCAGCAAGCACTGAGCCAGGGGCGGCTGCCCCATGCGTTGCTGTTCTCGGGTCCTCCCGGCTTGGGAAAGGAGCAGTTCATGCTCAGTTTTGCCCAATCCCTGCTCTGTACGGATAGGGAGAGCGACGGTCTCGCCTGTGGGATCTGCCGCCATTGCCGGCTGGTGCAGAGTGGCAACCATCCCGACTTTAGATGGTTGAAGCCGGATGAAGAGAGCAAGAGCGGTGAGATCACTATCGAGGCGATACGCAGTCTGACTGCCAGCGCCTCACTCACATCCCATGGCGGGGCACACAAGATTATCGCCGTTGCGCCAGCGCATCGTATGAACCATGCCGCCGCAAACAGTCTTCTCAAGACGCTTGAAGAGCCTACGCCGGGAACCGTGATATTGCTACTGACGGATCAGCCTGGCAGGCTCCTTCCCACCATTCGCAGCCGTTGTCAGGGTGTTCAGTTTCTGCCTCCGGAGAGTTCAGAGGCCATCTCGTGGCTCTCTGAAAAGATGACCCATGAAGCCCCCGATATCCTCTTGAGATTGGCAAATGGCGCCCCGCTCAAGGCGCTCAGGCTGGACAGCAGTGAACTGCTGCAGGCGCGCAGAGAGATGCTGGGCGGTTTTTTGCAGCTCCCGGGGGGGAGACGGGATCCGGTCAGCCTGGCCAGGGCGTGGGGTGGCTTCGACAGAAAACTGCTGTTGGAGTGGCTGGCGGGATGGGTAATCGACATAATCCGCCTCCGGGAGGGAGCAGATAGCGGGCTCCTCTTCAACCGGGATCTCACTCAAGCTTTGCAGGAAACTGCCGACAAGTTAAACTCAAAGGCAGTTCATCACTACCTGCTCCAGGTTTATGCGGCCAGGAGAAGCGTGGAGAGTAATCTGAACCCGCAATTGGCCTTGGAAATGTTACTGATTTCATGGCGTGACTGCGGTAAACAGGCAAGTTAGATAGAGACTGAGAACCCTATGGCAGGTGGACCTAAACAAGGCATTCTCTCGCTGACCATCAAGGATAAGAACGCCTTGTATGCAGCCTATATGCAATTTGTTGAATTTGGGGGGCTTTTTATCCCCACCACCAAGCAATACCGGCTCGGAGACGAGGTCTTCATGCTGCTCACACTGATGGATGAGACGGAACGCCTGCCGGTTGCCGGAAAGATCATCTGGATCACGCCTGTGGGCGCGGAAGGCAATCGGGCGGCAGGAATAGGCGTCCAGTTCAGCGATCAGGACGGCGGCGCAGCGCGGAACAAGATCGAAACCTATCTTGCCGGTGCCTTGAAATCGGATCGGCCCACCCATACCCTTTAATCTCCACCTGTCCAGAGTATTGAACGAGTCATTTGACCAAGAGTCAGGTGCCCATCTTTTCAACGACATACCCAGCGGAATCAGTAACTAACCACGAGCAGGAATCCTCCATGCTAGTCGATTCACACTGTCATCTCGATCGCGTCGGACTCGGCCCCTATGATGGGGACTTCACACGCTTCATGAGCACCACCCTGGGAAGCGGTATCGATCATCTGTTGTGTGTCTCCATCGATCTTGAATCCTGGCCTGCTATGGCTGCCCTGGTGGCGGACTATTCCCAGGTCTCGATTTCAGTGGGCGTACATCCCAATGACAAGGAGCGTCGCGAACCGGATGTTGCCGAGTTACTGAGGCTCTCGCGCAGCGAAAAGGTAGTTGCCATTGGCGAGACAGGCCTGGACTACTTTCATGGGGAAGGGGATCTGGATTGGCAGCGTGAACGCTTCCGCCGGCATATCCGGGCTGCCAAGGCTGCAGCCATGCCCCTCATCATCCATACCCGGGATGCGCGCGACGATACGATCCGCATCATGCAGGAGGAGGATGCTGTTGAAGCTGGCGGTGTTATGCACTGTTTCACAGAGAACTGGAGCATGGCGAAGCGGGCCCTGGAGATGGGTTTCTATGTCTCATTCTCAGGTATCATCACCTTCAAGAATGCCGCTGAATTGCGCGAAGTGGTAAAACAGGTGCCTATGGATCGCCTGTTGGTGGAGACTGATTCACCCTATCTGTCACCCGTGCCTCACCGGGGTAAGCCAAATCAACCCATTCATGTACGCCATGTTGCCGAATGCGTGGCCGAGCTGAAAGGGATGAGTATCGAGACTATTGCGGAGCGGACCACAGCCAATTTCTTTCGCTGTTTTCCATTGGCGCAGCGATCACCCTCAGACTGAAATCGACCGATCATGTATAAAATTCTTACCCTGCTGATGCTCAGCGCTATCTCATCTGCCGTCGCATTGGCGGCTCCTGACGACCCTGCCGGCGATCCTTCGGATCCCTATCGGGATCTGGTTGTCGACACCGCTGGCGGATTGGAAGTGACTACAACTGACGGTGAGTTTTCCGTCCAGTTGGGAGGGCGAATTTTTGCTGATGCCGCAGTCTATGATGAAGACAAGAATGCCTTGGGTAATGGGAGTGAGCTACGTGCCTTGAGACTCGATCTGGAAGGGCGGCTCTATGCCGATTTCATCTATGAGTTCAGTGTCGATTTTGCCGATGGTGAGGCTGACGTCAAGGATGCCTGGGTTGCCTATGATGCCGTTTATCCCTGGCAATTCTCGATTGGACATTTCAAGGAGCCATTCAGTCTCGAGGAGTTGACCAGTAAGCGATATCTGACCTTTATGGAACGGGCCTTGCCCAATGCGTTGGCACCGGGAAGAAGCATGGGAATCGGGGCGCATTGGAGTGATGAACGAATGAGCTTCGCAGCCGGCTTCTTCGGTGACGACTATAATGATGACGCGGATGATGAGGGAGACGAGGGCTGGGGCGTAACCAGTCGACTCACCTATGCGCCCTGGGCAGAAGAGCGATCTGCCCTCCACCTTGGGGTGGCTGTCAGCTTCAGAAAGCTGGATGATGAGGAGAAGGTGAGAGTCGATACCAGGCCGGAATCCCATATCACCGATATTCACTATCTCGATACGGGTAGACTCAAGCAAAGCCGTTCGACCACGCTGCTCGGTCTCGAGGGGGCATGGGTGTCAGGTCCGTTTTCTCTGCAGGGGGAGTGGATACAAGCAAAAATTGAGCGTGACCTGGGTACGGAACCCACCTTTGATGGCTGGTACCTGCAAGCAAGTTGGTTTTTAAGCGGTGAAAGCCGCCGCTATAAACAGGAATCCGCGAAGTTTGCACGGATCCGCCCACTCGGTGACAAAGGTGCAGTGGAACTTGCGGCTCGCTTCAGTTCACTTGACCTCAACGATGAAGAGATAGAAGGCGGTTCCAGCGAAATTCTTACCCTGGGGCTTAACTGGTATATCAATCAGCAGATCCGCCTGATGGCCAACACACTGTTTGTTGATAACGACAGATATGCCGATGCCGATGGTGATCTGGAGCCCGAGGATGAGCCTGCTATTTTTCAGCTTCGGGCTCAGGTTGACTTTTAACGCCAGGTTTAACGATGCGTGTCCTGAGTAAATCAATCCTTCTACTGGTTTTCTCTCTTACTTGGTTACTGCCCTGCGCTGTCCTGGCAAGCAGTAGTGATACAGATACACTGGTTTTAGGCAAGATCAGCCACAATCCGAAAAAGCACTATCGTTATCTCAAACCCATGCTCAAATATGCAGTGGATCGGATGCGCGATCTCGGTATCCGCAAAGGCAAGATTCGCATGGCGAAAACCAAGGAGCAGTTGGCGGAACTGGTAGCCAGTGGCGAGGTCGATTGGGTTACCGAAACGCCTATTGCCGCCGCCTACCTGCATGAGGCAAGCGGTGCCGAGATATTGCTGCGTAAATGGAAAAAGGGGATGCCTGAGTATCATACCGTGTTCTTTTCCCGTACGGACGGCCCGGTAAAAAGACTCGAGGACTTGAAGGGTAAGACCATCGCGCTGGAGGACCCGGCATCGACAACCGCTTATTATCTGCCGTTGAGTGCGATGTTGAAGAAGGGGCTGATACTAGAGAAGCTGAAATCCTTCCGCGAGGAAGTGTCTGCAGACAGGGTTGGATTCCTGTTTGCCCGGGAGGAGATCAATATAGCCACACTGGTGCACAAGGGATTGGTCGATGCCGGTGCGTTCAGCAACCTGGATTGGGACAAGGAGGATCACCTGCCATCCAAGTATCGTCAAGAGTTTTCGATTATAGAAACACTCCCGCCGGTGATCCGTGCGGTTGAGCTTGTGCGTAGCGATTTGGATCCTGCGGTGAAGGCCAGGTTAGAAGAGGTATTGTTAAAGACCGAAGAGGATCCTAAGGCCGCTGCTGCTCTCAATGCCTATCAGAAAACCAAGCGATTCGATAAATTGAGTGTTGATCAGAAGCAGTCGATATACGATATGTATGAAATCATGAACTATGTCGATCAGTCGCTGATTCGCTAACCAAGAAAGCCAATAAAAATGGTACTTGATTTAAATCCAACGTACTCAACATCTGATTCAGTTCGTATGGGAGTCCTGCATTGGGTATCCGGCGTGATGCCATATCCGAATGTGGCGATCAACTAGTTCAATGGCAAGAAGTCTCCAGTTTCGATACACAGTTGCAATCGGTACAGGTATTGTCATTGTAACCGTCATACTTGCTACGCTATTTTTCTTTCAATCGAAAGAGCTGTTATCGAATATCAAAACCACGACCGCTACCACAATGGGCGCCGCACTTAATGATGAGGCAGAGAAGCGCTTGATGAATTTGAGTGCGATTCTATGCGAGGACCTGGTAAATCCGCTCTACAATTTCGATATGCTTGCCATCCTCCAGCGATTGCAAAGCGTAGTCAACCTCGATGATATCGCCTATGTCATGGTGATTGATCCCGAGGGAGTCATTATTCACGACGGAACAGAACTGCTGGTCAGTTACGGCAAGCAGGTAGAGGAGACAGAGATAACAGACTGGATCAAAACCCAATCGACACCATTGCTTATTAATACCGATGAGTTTATGGAGATGGTCTCACCCGTGAATATCGCGGATGAGAGACTGGGCTGGGTTCGAATTGCACTGTCTAAAACGGCACAACTGGAAAATACCGCTAACCTGAACCAGCAGCTCGCTGTACTGACCTCAGAATCCCAGCATCGCGAACGCTATCTTCTTACTATCGTCACCCTGTTTCTGTTACTGCTTGGATTGTTGTTGGCGGCGCTGATCTCGAAAAGACTGGTATCACCAATTCGGCAACTCACCGATTATGTCCAGCGTGTCGGTGAAGGTGCTTACGGAATCGAGTTGAAGAAGAGCCGAAGCGACGAGATTGGTCAGCTGATCCAATCATTCAACCGCATGAGTAGGGATCTTTCCAATACCTCGGTGTCTAGAGAGTACCTGAATGACGTACTCAATAACTTACGCGATGCTTTGGTGGTGATCTCCGTCGATTCGGGGATTATCATGGTCAACGATGCGGCTTGCGAAATGATAGGTTACGACAAGCAGAGACTGGAGAATATGTCCTATTACGACCTGATCGACAGTCGTGATGGGCCGCGTGTAAAAGACTGGTTGGAACGACTCATGGATGAGGAGGTGGAGAGCATCGATGCCCGGTATATCACCGCCACTGGTTCCCATGTACTGGTTTCCCTGTCTGCAGCCTTTCTGCAACAATCGGGGGGACAAGGTCATATCATCAGCGTCGCTCAGGATGTAAGCGAGCGCAGGAAAAATGAACGGCATATCCGCTATCTGGCCCAGTATGACGGCTTGACCAATCTGCCCAATCGACAACTGTTCCGCGATCGGCTCAAGCACGCAATGGATCAGGCGGAACGGGAAGATCACCTGATCGCCCTCATGTTCATCGATCTCGATCGGTTCAAGAAGGTCAACGACAGCCTCGGTCACCATGCTGGCGACCTGTTGTTGAAAGAGACTGCGGTGCGCTTGAAGAAGATGCTTCGTCTCGGTGACACAGTGGCTCGCTTGGGTGGTGACGAGTTCACCATTATCGCGGAGCAGATCAAATCGATCAGCGATGGAATCAATATCGCCAAGGCGCTCCTGGAAAATATCCAGGAGCCATTTGAAATAGACAACAGGCTGCTACACATCAGCTGCAGCATCGGGATTGTATTCTATCCTTTTGCCAAGGATGATATCGGCAGCCTGATACAGAAGGCCGATATGGCCATGTATCATGCAAAGCGCTGTGGGCGCCGACAGTACTGTGTCTACGATCATACACTCGGCGCAAACGAGGAAGGCATACTGCAATTGGAGAGTGAATTGATGCAAGCTCTGAAATTGAAGAGCTTCCATCTCCTCTACCAACCCATAGTCGATACTGACACTGGCGAAACCATCGGCATGGAGGCCCTGCTGCGCTGGGATCACCCAAAACGCGGTATTCTCGATCCTACTGAGTTTCTACCCTTTCTTGAAAACACCGGTTTGATTATCGAGTTGGGGGATTGGGTGTTGGAGAGGGCCTGCAGGGAGATGTTGGCCTATGAACGCAGCAGCGGCCGTTCTCTGCAACTGAATGTCAATGTATCCATGCACCAATTCAATCAGGGCAAGTTCTCCAGCCGGGTCGAATCGATATTGACAACAGAAGGTTTCGATCCAAAACGCCTGGAGTTGGAAATCACCGAGAGCAGCCTGGTTGAAGATATCGAGATGAGCAGAAACGTGGTGCGCAATCTGAAAAAGTTTGGCGTACGCATTGCTGTTGACGATTTCGGTACCGGTTATTCATCCTTTTCCTATCTCAGGGACTTTAGTTTGGATAGCTTGAAGCTTGATTCAAGTTTCATAAAAGGCTTGCCGGATGATAACTACGCCATTGGTATTTGTACCGCAATGATAAAGATGGCCGAAATAATGGATCTCAACGTGATCGCTGAAGGCGTGGAGAATTCTAACCAGGTTGCATGGCTGTTTGGCGAAAATGTGCAACAGTGCCAAGGCTACTACTTCAGCGAACCCATCGTACTGCTTGACCCGGACAAATGAGCGGGCTGCTTAAAAACACCGAACTGAAGATATAGATTTGCAGTTCTTCGATTGCGCTGATGGCTTAATGCCCGGCGTACATCTGATCGTACTCCTTGGCATACCGTTGCAGAATCTTATTTCGCTTCAGTTTCAGTGTCGGGGTGATCAGCCCGTTCTCCACGCTCCAGGGTTCCGCGAGCACGGTGACCCGAATGACCTTTGCATAACCGGGAAAATTGTCCAGGTGGTTATTGACGCGTTGCAACAGTTCCTGTTCCTGCTGCGTGGTGAGATTCTCTGGGTCCAGGCCAAGGGATTGTGCCTGCTCGGGATTGAGTACCAGGATCGCGGACAGATAGGGCTTGCTCTCACCCACCACAAGTACCTGTTCGAATAGTGGATCCATGGCGATACACATCTCCATGTCGGCGGGTGGCACCTTCTCACCGTTGGCCATGACGATGATCTCTTTCAAGCGTCCGGTGATGAAGATATAACCATCCTCGATCTTCGCCTTGTCACCTGTGTGGAACCAGCCCTCAGCGTCGATTACCTCGGCGGTTGCGGAACGGTTGTTCCAGTAACCCATCATCACGTTAGGCGCACGGCAGAGAAGCTCGTCATGTTCGCTGACAGCCACCTCGACGCCGGGGAAAGGTCTGCCGACACTTGCCGGGAGATTGTTCTGATGTGTATTGGCGGAGATTATCGGGCTGGTCTCCGTCAAGCCGTATCCCTGGAGTATTGGCACACCAAGACCGATGAACACCTTGGCGATATCGGGTGACAAGGGAGCGCCTCCGGAAACCGCAATACGCAGACGGCCACCCAGTTTCTGTTGGATCTTGCTCGCAACGATTTTTTCCAGCAGTGGCCAGAGTGAGAGTTTTAGCGACCAGGGTGCACGCCCCTGTTGATGTTCGAAATGGCTCCAGCCGGTGTTAACGGCAAGGTTGAAGATTGTCCGGGCAATGGCGGAGTCGTTCTCGAGTTTATCCTGAATCTTGGCAAAGACCCTTTCAAATATGCGCGGTACTGCTATCAGAATAGTGGGTTTGATCATCTCGAGGTCTTCAGCCAACTGTGGTATGGAGCGCGCATAGGCGGTGGTCGCGCCGGCCAGGATGGCCAGATAGTAGCCGACGGTTCGCTCCAGGGTATGCGACAGAGGCAGGAAGGAGAGAAAGGTATCCGTTTTATAGATGTCGATGACCGTCACGCCGCTGTTCAGATCCCACAAAATATTGTGATGGCTCAGCATCACCCCTTTTGAGCGTCCGGTGGTGCCAGAGGTATAGACGATGGTGGCCAACTCCTGGCTGGAGACATCGACGACCTGAAGCTCATCGTTTGGCTGATCGGGCAACCACTCGTCGAGAGAGACCAGGTGAGGCTGCAGTCCCATCGGCATGACCGGGTGCAGAGAGACGATGCGGTTCAGTCCGGCCAACTGATTGCTGATCTGTTGCAGGTCCTGCCACTGTTCGTTGTTTTCGATAAGCAGCAGGCGCACCTCGGCATCCTGCAGGATATAACCGATATTTTCGGCACGGTCGTTTGTGTAGAGAGGAACGGTGACCAATCCCAGGCATTGCGCCGCCAGATCGAAGACGGCCCATTCACGGCAGTTACGCAACATCAGGGCCACACGATCGCCGGGTTTTAGATTCTCTTTGCGGAATGCCGCTTGCCAGCGTATGACCAGCTGCAACATCTCACTCCAGCTGGTCTCCTGCCAGATCTCACGATCTTCGTCGTATTGGATGTAGGCTGTTGCATCAGGTGTGCGGTTGACCCGTTCGCGAAAGACAGCACCCAGGGTGTCAGCGTCTTTCAACAATATATAATCTAAATTTGGATTGTTCATGCCGGCATCACTGTTCTCTTTTTCAGAATCCCTATTTTTAACAATCGGTTCATTCTGTTGTGGGTAGAGTAGCATTTTGCACCCCCTAACTTAGCCTATCCTGCTCAGGTATGGAACTTTTTAATGCTTAAGCGGCCCCCCGCTTGTTGATGGTCGAGAGTTTTGGCGCATCCTTTCCGGATTCGCCCGTTGATTTACCAAGGTCACTGAAGGCATTTACTTGGATGACCTGGCTACGCAGGCGCTGTGCCTCTTCCAGGGCTACTTTTTCGCTTTCGCTGAGGATGCCAAGAGAGAGGGCTTCCGTGATCAGACTGCGAACGTCCCTGGATTTGAGCTGTCCGGCCCGTTTTGCTCGATGCAGTGTCTTTTGGTGGGGGGCGGCGGCGGAAACCGCAAACAGTGCACGTTCCAACTGCCCGCTGCGCTGCCGCTGATCCTCTGTGATGTAGATACCCTTGGTGAGCCTGTCTCTTGTCTCGCTCGGCGTGAGCAGAATGCGAGCGACCTGGTGGTCGAGCCTGTCGGTGGGTTTGTGGAATGGGAGTCCCGTGGGGAAGATGATCAGCCGTAACAGCCAGGCCAGGGGGCGTATCGGCATATTGCGCAACAGGCCCCGCAGGGCGTGCTGGAATCGATAGAGTGAATCGTCCATGGCCCATTGCATCAGGGGAAGATCGCTATCGAGTTCACCTTCATCACTAAAGCGTTTGAGAACCGCGCTGGCGATATAGAGGTTGCTAAGCATGTCCCCGAGCCTGGCGGAGAGGCGCTCTTTGCGTTTAAGGGATCCTCCCAGGGTCATCAGGGCGGCATCGGCGGTGAGGGCGAAGCTGGAAGACATCCAGTTCAAGCGTTGATAGTAACGTCTGGCGGGACCGCCTTTGGGACTTTCTGAGAGCCTACCGTGGGTGAGTCCATACCAGAGTGTACGGGCAAAATTAGTAAGCACAAAACCAATGTGGCTGAAGAGGGCTTCATCGAACTGGTTGAGCGCGCCTTCGGAATCCGGGTTTTCCGCCGCCTCGAACTCTTTGAGGACGTAGGGGTGGGCGCGTATCGCTCCCTGACCGAAGATGATCATACTGCGGGTCAGGATATTGGCACCCTCCACCGTAATCGCAATGGGAATTGCCTGGTAGACCCTGCCGATCAAGTTGTCGGGGCCGAGGCAGATACCGCTGCCCCCCTGGATATCCATGGCATCATTGATCGCCAATCTATACCGCTCGGTGAGGTGGTACTTGATTATGGCTGAGATCACCGCCGGGGTTTCGCCGCTATCCATGGCGCTGAGGGTAAGCTTGCGTGCTGCATCCATCTGATAGGTGAGACCGCCAATTCTTGCCAGCGCCTCTTCCACCCCCTCGAAATTGCCAATGGATTGACCGAACTGGGTGCGAACTGCGGCATAGGCACCGGTATAGCGGCTGGCGGTTTTGCCTGCCGAGGTCGAGAGCGCAGGAAGCGAGATGCCGCGTCCCTCCGATAGCGACTCCATCAACATATGCCAACCCCTGCCTACGCCTTCGACACCACCGATCACCCAATCCATGGGTATAAAGACCTCCCGACCCTCAATGGGTCCGTTCTGGAAGGCAAGGTTGAGGGGCATGTGTCGTGCGCCTATCTCCACGCCGGGAGTGTCGCGGGGTATCAGCGCCAGGGTGATGCCGGGTTCGGGGTCTTCGAAGAGCAGGCCCTGGGGATCCTCCAGCTTGAACGCCAGCCCGATCAGGGTCGCAACCGGCGCCAGGGTGATATAGCGCTTCTCCCAGTTGAGCTTGATGCCCAGCACCTGGGTGCCATCGAACTCGCCATAGGTGACCCGGCCGTAGTCGGGGATCGCGCCCGCATCGCTACCCGCATGAGGATTCGTCAGGGCGAAGCAGGGCACCTCATCTCCGCTGGCCAGGCGGCTGAGATAGCTCTCCTTCTGTTCGTCCGTGCCATATTGCAACAGGAGTTTTGCCGGACCCAGGGAGTTGGGCACCATCACCGTGACTGCCGCGGTTATACTGCGGCTGGCGATCTTCATCACCACCTGGGAGTGAGCATAGGCGGAGAAGCCGAGACCGCCATAGGATTGCGGTATGATCAAACCGAAGAACCCCGACTGCTTGATGAACTGCCAGGCCTCGGGAGGGAGATCCTGGCGTTTATGGGTGATATGCCAATCATCGAGCATTTCGCACAACCTCTCCACCGGACCGTCGAGAAACGCCTGTTCCCGTGAAGTCAGCTGGCATTGAGGTTGTCGCAGCAGTCTGTGCCAGTCCGGTTGTCCGGAGAAGAGCTCGCCATCCCACCAGACGCTCCCCGCATTTAAGGCCTCCTTCTCGGTCGACGACATGGAGGGCATCACCTGTTGGAATGCGTTGAACAGAGGTGTGGTGATCCAACGGCGACGCAGTTGAGGCTTAAGGTAGAAGAAGAGGACGGCGGTGTAGATCATCCATAGGGGAAGGGCGGCAAGGGGGGTCACCAAATCCGCCAGCTGCAGGCTGAGCAGGAGGATCGGCGGCAGCAGAATCCAGACGATTGCCCGTGCGGATCCGTAGGCCAGTCCCCACAGGGTCAACAGCAACAGCAATAGTCCCAACAGGGTCATTGGTTAGCCTCACGTAGACTGCTGGCGATGGGTTGATCGGACTCATTGTCCTCTGCATCCGGCTGCTTTGATTCATCCCTCTTGAGCTTGTCATCCACTTGGGTTTCGTCTTCGGCGCAACTCACTTCATCGATCTTGGCGGAGGTGACAAAGGTATGTTCGTTATCGTTGTAGAGGATGGTGTCGTCACACCAGGGCAGGCGTCGATAGACACCCAGGTCATCGAGCCCCAGGAACGGGTACTTGATAATGTCGAAATAGGGCGAATAGTCGAAGTCCTTGGGAGTGAAGAGCCTTGGATTGCGTTTGAAAAAGCGCAGACTGCCATCTTCATCCCGATCGATGAAGGGGAGAATCGGAAAGTTGACATCGTTGAATGCGGATGCCAGCAGCGAGGAGCAGACGGTGCGTGTCGGCGATCCTGCATTGTGCTCGAACAGGCTGGAGCGCCAACGTCGCGGGAGTACGGCCCAGGGAAAGAAGAAGCGGGCGAGGTCGAGCAGGTGGCGCACGTCATAATCGAAGCCGAGATGGTTGATGGCATGGCCTACGACCTTGTGGGCATCCTCCGGTTCAAGGCCTGCGGGACGACAGATCCGCAGATGATCCTTGCGATATTTTGAGAGCGGGGCAATGATCGTACCCTCACCCAACAGCGCTTCCACCATCAACTGTTCACTGAGATCCCCCTGGTAGGCCATACGCACCCGCTGCTGCAGTTGCGGGTCGCGGATATCGTAAATGCGTCCGATATAGAGGGCGGAGTGGGTCCAGGTGCTCTGGGTAATGGTCTTGATGACATTGCTGACCCGGCTGCGACCCTCGACCAACAACACATCGGCGGGCCTTAGTTCGTAGCTGAGACGATTGAAATCGCAAAGCGGGGAGGTGGAAGGCGGGCTCTCCTTGGTCAACCACTCCGCGATCCGCTGCATGATCTTCTGCCCGAGTTTCTTCATACTAAAACCTAGTAAAACAGTATGTATTCTAGTTAAGTATAGACCGTATTTTTAGTGGGTGAGTTTCGATTTGCGTGTGAATATTGCACGTTCAGTTAGATTGATATTGGCGTGCAGATGGGCCAAACCAGGTTATAAGCGACGACTGCATGTTCAAGGAGCGGCTACCTGAATCCGCCTGGGCAGTCAGGGTGAGTCCGAAGATATTTAGATTAAATACAAACAGTAATAGATTTTAATTAATCTTATTTATCAGGTTATCGAAGGGTAAGATGCTGAGCGGTGTTCGGTAGCCGTGATCCGCTCCAGGGGATAAGCGAGTGCTTCAATTTAGCGTTTGAGGCTGCCCGGTCTATGGCAGCTTGCGAACTCGAATTCCACCGCTCCACCAAATCCTGCAGGCCCCTTCGTCGGAGACCATGCAGGGTCCGATGGGACTTCTCGGGGTACAGGCCTCACCGTAGAGTCGGCACTGATTCGGGTATTTTTGTCCCAATACCACCGCAGCACAGTCACACCCAGGGGGCATTTCGCCGCAGCGCTTTCGCTCGGGGGAGTCGTAGTCGGGAAAACGTCTGCGAGCATCCAGATGGGCATGTTCACTGTTGAGGGCAAAACCGGAGTCGGGGATGACACCGATGCCGCGCCAGTTGGCATCAACCACATCCAATGTCGCCTTCAGGTGGGACTTGGCACTGGGATTGCCGCCGGGCCTCACCAGCTCGGGATAGCAGTTGTCGAGAAAGTGCCGCTGGTCCAGGTATTGTCTGATTACGGAGTAGGTGGCAGCGAGCAGGCTTTCGGCGGTAAAGCCTGCAACGGCAGCGGGTATGCGGTGCTGTTCCACCACAAACGACCACTCCTCGGGTCCCATCACAGTGGCCACGTGTCCGGGTGCGACCAGGGCGTTGAAGCCGGGCTTTTCTCCATTGAGTAGCATGGCGACGGCTGGCCATGTGAGTCTGCCGGAGAGCAGAATGGAGAGGTTGTCGGGTATGCCTTCCACCAGCATCGAGGCGACGGGAGCGGTGGTGGTTTCGAAACCGGCAGCAAAAAAGACCACCTCTCTTGCTGGGGAAGCCTTGGCAATCTGCAGGGCCTCAACCGGTGAGGCGATGGGTCTGATATCGGCGCCGGCGGCGTGGGCCTGGTCGAGTGAGCGGGGTTCTCCCTTGGGGACGTTTACCGGTACCCGAAGCATGTCGCCGAAGGCTACCAGGGTGATCGGTTCCCGCAGCGCCAACTGTATCGCTTGATAGACATCCTCTTCGGGACAGACGCAGACAGGACAGCCGGGACCAGGGATCAGTTCTATCTGGTGCGGCAGGGCGCCACGCAGTCCAGCCTGGGTAATGGAACGCTCATGTCCGCCACAGACATTCATGATCTTGATCGGTTGCTGCAACGGCAGGGCGTTTAATGCTTGCAGCCAGGATTTAGCGCTTATCGACATGGGATATGTTTTTGCGCATATGGCCAAGCTGAATTGGCTTTATTTTCGTCTTGACCGTATCTAGAACTGATCACTCTGTTTCTCACCCTGGGTTAAAAAAATTGACTGAAATCTACATTGATAAGATCAAATGAAATAAAGTGATTGCAGTTCGATTTTTCTACCTTTCGCCAGCGTGCAACTCAGCGCCTTCCGGTTGCAGTTTCGGCTTTCGTGTTTCACCCCGTGTGCGTTTGGCTTTCTGAAGCTCAATTTGTTCTTCCAGCCATTCGAGCCAGGCTTCGAAGCCTTCCCCCGACTTGGCCGAGGTGAGGGTCACCGGTACTTCAAGGGCGAGTTGCCTGACCGCCTGTTCGGCCCGTTCGGGACTGAACTCATCCATCACCGCCAGCAGATCCGATTTGGTGAGCAGCACAAGATCGGCGGCGCGGAATATGACCGGGTATTTGCTCGGTTTATCGTCGCCCTCGGTGACCGAAAGCAGGGTTATATTGAGGTGTTGGCCCAGGTCGAAGCTGGCTGGGCAGACCAGATTGCCCACGTTTTCGATGAACAGGATATCCACGCTATCCAGATCCATACGATGCAGGGCGTGGTGAATCATATGGGCGTCGAGGTGGCAGGCGGTACCTGTCGTGATCTGTACCGCCTCCACACCTTTTTCACGGATCCGTTCGGCGTCGTTCTCCGTCTCCAGGTCGCCTTCGACGACAGCGATTCTGTATCTGCCTTTGAGCTTGTCGATGGTTGTCTCCAGCAAGCGGGTCTTACCACTCCCCGGCGAGGACATGAGATTGATTGCAAGCAGCTGATGGCGGTCGAAATGTTCCCGGTTATGGACGGCCTGGTGGTCGTTTTCACTGAGCAGGTTCTGCAGCACCTCCACCGCCACCTTGCCATCCTCGGTATGGGCGTGCCTGCCGCCCTCTTCAACCAGGTGTCTGTTGCCTTTTGTGATATTGCAGCCGCATGTGTCGCACATCGAAAAATGCTCCTAACTAATTTACTCTCTAATCAGTTCCACACTCGCCAGCAGGAGTTCATCACCACTGATGAGCTGGGTGCGGAAATCGCCACATTCACAGCAGATCAGGCGGTTGCTCGAGGCATCGCACTCGGCACCGCACTGGCGGCAGCGTATACGTACCTGTTGCAGCTCGGTAAGGAGGTCGGCCTTTGCGGCGATGCTGCCGGCACGGGCAATGGTAAATGCCTGTTGCAGTAGTTCAGGTACGACCCCTGAGAGGGGGCCGATACGGACCACGATGCGCGCCACCTGGCTGGCCTGTTCCCGTTCTGCAATTGCTTCGACCTGCGCCAGCATGGCCTGGCAGACAGAGAGTTCATGCATCAGACGGCGAATCCATCTTTGCCAGCAGCTCGTCGTAGATCTCCCACGCCGAGCGTGCCTCCTGTGGCGTTACCTTCTGAATGGCATAGCCCACATGCACCACTACAAAGTCTTCCGGCTTCAGCTCTTCGTGTTGCAGCATGAACAGACTGACTTCCCGCTGGATGCCTTTTGCTTCACACTGTGCGGTAAAGCCGTCGATGCTTTTAATCTGCATGGGTATGCCTAGGCACATGGTATAACCTTTGTCTTTGAGACATATTTAACTGGCAGGGAAGAGATCGCCGACCATCCTCCCTAAATATAATAGAATCTGCACGCAGATACCTGTTTCATTCTCGCAAGGAGTCCGTATTTGTCAATTCAATCCGTGTTGGTCCTGGGGATAGGAAATACCCTGTTGAGTGACGAGGGTATTGGGGTTCATCTGGTGAATCGCCTGCAGCATCGCCTCGGTGCGGTCCCGGGGGTCGAGTATCTCGATGGAGGCACGCTCAGCTTCACCCTAGCGGATCCCATTGCGACGGCAGATGGATTGATCGTCGCGGATGCGGCCCGCATGGGCGAGAGGCCGGGTACGTTACGGCTCTTTCATGACCAGGAGATGGATCGCTATCTTCAGGGCAGTCGCGCCAGTGTCCACGAGGTGAGTCTCGGTGACCTCCTCGATATCGCGCGACTCTCTGATACCCTGCCGAAACACCGTTGTCTGGTTGGCATCGAACCTGAAAACCTGGATTGGGGAGAGGCATTGAGCGATGCCGTGGAGCCTGCGGTTGAGCAGGGGATCAACGAGATTATCGCTCTATTGAAATCATGGAATCCGGTGCCTTGACCGAGGCGGCCAGCACTAAATAGAAATGAATTGCCTGAGATCAGTATTTCGATCTCCATTCATGATCCAGATCAGCCAACGTATCAGTATTTATTGATATTCTTTAAATGTATAAGCGAATATCAATACGACCATGCAGAAACTGCAAGACATTGCTGTGCGGGTTGAGGCTAAGGAGGGCATGGGCCCAACTACCAATCACTCGAATGCAATACCGGTGATGCATGAAGTGCTACATGCACTGCAGCGACTCAAGGAACGAGGCGAGGTGACCACGATTGATCTTAAATCCATACCCTTCGGCCCAGGTGATGAGGAGACTCTACTCAAGCACCTTGGTTGCGGTGAGGTCACAATAGAACTGCAATCACTGGGCACAAGCAGGATCTGCGAAACCTTCTATCCCGGTGTCTGGCTAGTCGATCACTACAACGCATCCGGTGAACGCATAGCCCTCTCCATCGAAATCAACCGTGTACCGGAGATCGTCCGCTCACAACCCGAGGATATCTCGGACGCGATTAACAGGCTCCAACAGCAGCTAAACCCAGATAGTACCGCATGATTGTCCATTGCGGGAGGAGTAGTGATGGCTGAAAAACTCAATCCCATGGCAAAAACACTCGGGGAGAGCTTGCGTCAAAGCGGCGTCTCGAGGCGGGGCTTTCTCAAATTCTGCAGTGCCACCGCATCGATGATGGCGCTGCCGCCGACGATGGTCTCCGCAGTCGCCGAATCCCTGGAGAAGGCGAAGCGTCCCTCGGTCATCTGGCTTTCCTTCCAGGAGTGCACCGGTTGTACCGAGTCCCTGACCCGCAGTCATTCACCTACTGTCGAAAACCTGATTTTCGACTATGTCTCACTCGATTATCACCATACCCTGCAGGCTGCCTCCGGGAGTGCGGCAGAGGCAGCGCGGGAAGCGGCGATGCACGACCATGAGGGTAAATATCTGGTGGTTGTCGACGGCTCCATCCCACTGGGTAATCCCGGCTTCTCCACCATTGCGGGGATCAGTAACCTGCAGATGCTCGAAGAGACTGTTGCCGGCGCCGCGGCTGTCGTTGCGGTGGGTAGCTGTGCCGCATTCGGCGGTCTGCCCCATGCCAAGCCCAACCCCACCGGTGCGGTATCGGTCTCGGATATTGTCAAGGACAAACCGGTAGTCAATGTTTCCGGCTGTCCGCCCATTCCCACCGTGATCACCGGCGTCCTTGCCCACTTTCTCACCTTCGGCGCGCTCCCCGAGCTGGATAGCCTGGGCAGGCCCATGGTCTTCTTCGGCAAGAGTATCCATGACCGCTGTTATCGTCGACCCTTCTACGACAAAGGCCTGTTCGCCGAGACCTTCGACGATGAAGGTGCACGCAAGGGCTGGTGTCTCTTCAGGCTCGGCTGCAAAGGCCCGATGACCTACAACGCCTGCGCCACCACCAAGTGGAATCAGGGAGCGAGTTGGCCTGTCGAGTCGGGACACGGCTGTCTCGGCTGTTCGGAACCCGATTTCTGGGATACGGGCGGTTTCTACAATGCGCTCTCGATACCCGATAGTGATGTTATCCGCAATGCCGCCTATGTCACGGGTGCAGGCGTCGCCCTTGGCGCGGCTGCGGGCGCACTCAACCGCAGGAGGCAGTCCCGTGCCGCTTCCGCGCATGAAACCGTAACTATCGATGACTTGGACAAGAAATCATGAGCACACCAGTTGACTTTCTGCTATGGGTAAGAGGGCCGGGTTTCGACATCGCACTGGTTGTCTTCATCATCGGCGTGGCAATCCGGCTGCTCGAGGTTTTGATACTGGGTCGCAAGCCCGATTTTGCCGAGCCGAAAGGCGCGGAACTGGGAGCCGGTCTGCGCACGATCGTTACCCGGACCCTGCCGGAAAAGGGCTCCTTCAGGCGTTCACCCTTCACTGTCGTGGGCGGCTATATCTGGCACATCGGCTTCTTTGTCAGCCTGTTTCTCTTCATCCCCCATATCGAACTGATCAATGCCACCATCGGGCTCAGCTGGCCGGGTATCGCCAGCAACCTGGTCGATGCCGTCGCCGCGGTAACCATCGTCACCCTGGTGGCGATGCTCTTCAGTCGCCTGAGTCATCCGGTAAAGCGTTACCTCAGCGGTCCAGAGGACTATCTGACCTGGCTGGTAACTATCCTGCCCATGATAACGGGTTACCTGGCCTACCACCGGATGATCGATCCCTATCCGCTGGTATTGGGTCTGCACATTCTCAGTGTTGAAATCTTGATGGTGGTATTTCCCTTCACCAAGCTGATGCACGCTTTCACCTTCTTTATCGCACGTTGGTACAACGGTGCCATGGCAGGTCGTAGAGGAGTTCAGTCATGAGCGAAGCAACACTTGAACGAGGCATGAACGCCTTTCGCGAGCAGATGAACGCACCGATCGCTTCATTTTTCTCAAGTTGCGTGAACTGCGGTATGTGCGCCGATGCCTGCCTCTTTTATACCGAGACCGGCGATCCGAAATATACCCCGATCAACAAACTGGAACCGCTACGCCGGGTGTGGGAGCAGGAGTATACCCTTTGGGGGAAGATGAAATCGATGTTCGGAATGGGTCAGCCGGTAACTGACGATCTGCTCGAAGAGTGGGAGACGTTGATCTATGACGGCTGCACCCTCTGCGGACGCTGTTCCATGGTTTGTCCGGTCGGCAACGATATCAGTTACATGATCCGCCGTGCCAGGGAGGGATTCGTCGCGGCAGGCTACTCGCCAGAAGGGATGAAGGGCGCGAGCCGCAGAGCAGTGACCATCGGCAGTCCCATGGGGGTCAAATACACAGCCTTGGCAGCACAGATCAAACATGTCGAAGCCGATAGCGGCGTGCAGATTCCTGTCGATGTGGAAGGGGTCGACTATATGGCGCTGTTGTCGTCGATGGAGATCATGAACTTCCCCGAATACCTCGAGGCCCTGGCACGAATATTCAGACAGGCCGGTGTGACCTGGACCATCAGCTCCGAGGCCTTCGAGGCAACCAATGCGGGCATTCAGATCGGTTCCTCGGACATTGCCCGCGAGCTTGTCAACAGGGTCGTGGTCGCGGCGGAAAAGCTGAAGGTCAAATATGTCATCAGTCCGGAGTGCGGTCATGCCTACACGGCAATCCGTTGGGAGGGCCCAAACCTTATTGGCCGGCCCTACAAATTCAAGGTTGTGCATATCCTCGAGCTGCTGGATGAACTGCGTGCCAGTGGACGCTTGAAGACAGAGGGCATGGATGAGACGCGACTGACTTTTCACGATCCCTGTCAGATTGTACGTAAGGGTGGGGTTTTGGAACCGCCACGCAATCTTCTGAAGATGGTCGCCAGTGAGTTTGTCGATATGCATGATGCCAGGGAGATGAACTGGTGCTGTGGTGGCGGTGGTGGTGTAAGCGCCAACGAGCGTGCGGAAGAGCTGCGTCTCAAGGTCTTTAATCGTAAGAAGACACAACTCGATGAACTTAACGTCGATACCCTGGTCACCGCCTGTGCCAACTGCAGGTTGGTGATGGAGGAGGGCCTCGAAGAGTATCGCATGGAGATTCCTGTTGTGGGGTTGACCGAGATGCTCGCAGAACATCTGGTCGAAGACAAAGAGTGAGCAATGCATTTGAGCACGGCTGTATAGTACCGATAGGAGACGAGAGATATGAGTAACAGAATCGTCGTTGACCCGATCACCAGAATCGAAGGCCATCTGCGTATAGAGGCCCAGATGGATGGTGATCAGATAGCCAGTGCTTATTCGTCTGGTACCATGGTCCGAGGCATCGAGATCATACTCAAGGGTCGTGACCCTCGGGATGCCTGGGCATTCGCGCAGCGTATCTGCGGTGTTTGCACACTGGTGCATGGCCTCAGTTCAGTACGCGCGGTGGAAGATGCGCTCAACTACCCGATCCCACCGAATGCACAGCTCATCCGCAATCTCATGATCGGCGCCCAATATATCCACGATCACGTGATGCACTTCTACCATCTGCATGCCCTCGACTGGGTGGATGTGGTCTCTGCACTCTCCGCCGATCCGGGGGAGACCGCGGCGTTGGCCCAATCGATCAGTAACTGGCCGAAGGCCTCGCCGGGCTATTTCTCGGATGTTAAAAAGAAGCTCAAGGGCTTCGTCGATGCCGGGCAGTTGGGTATCTTCGCCAAGGCCTATTGGGGCCATGAGGTCTACAAATTACCGCCAGCGGCAAACCTGATGGCGGTCGCCCACTATCTCGAGGCTCTCGAATGGCAACGTGACGTGGTCAAGCTGCATGCCATTTTCGGCGGCAAGAATCCCCACCCCAATTTCCTCGTCGGTGGTGTGGCTTCGGCGATCGATCTCAATTCCGACTCAGCCATCAACAGTAAGAAACTTTCCCAGGTGCAGAACGTCATCACCAAGATGCGTGAGTTTACCGACCAGGTCTATGTGCCGGATACCCTTGCGGTGGCAAGCTTCTACAAAGATTGGGGCGAACGTGGAGAGGGTTTGGGCAACTTCCTCTGCTATGGTGACCTGCCGGCAACGTCCATGGATGACCCGGCCAGTTTTTTCTTCCCCAGCGGTGTCATCCTCGACAGGGACATCTCCACCATACATCCATTGGATATGCATAACGCGGATGAGATACAGGAACAGGTCGCCCATTCATGGTACGACTACAGCAAGGGCAAGGATCAGGGGCTGCACCCCTATGAGGGCGAAACCACTCTCAACTACACCGGTCCCGAGCCGCCCTTCGAGCATCTTAATGTTGATGAGTCCTACTCTTGGCTCAAGGCGCCCAGATGGAAAGGCAAGGCAGTTGAGGTAGGACCCTTGGCGCGCGTCCTGATGCTCTATGCCAAAGGCCACGAGCAGACCAGGGAGCTGGTCGGCATGACCCTGAGCAAGCTGGATCTGCCGACCCGGGCGCTCTTCTCGACCCTTGGCAGAACTGCCGCCAGGACCCTGGAAACCAAGATCCTGGCGGATGCGATGCAGGGTTGGTATGACCAGTTGATCGCTAATATAAAATCTGGGGATACCAAGACCTTCAACGAGACGCTTTGGGATCCCTCCACGTGGCCGAGACAATGCCAGGGCGTGGGTTTCATGGAAGCACCTCGAGGCGCATTGGGACATTGGATCGTCATCGAGGATGGCAAGATTGCCAACTATCAAGCAGTGGTGCCAAGCACCTGGAACGCCGGGCCGCGTGATAGCGCCGGACAGGCCGGTGCTTACGAGGCCGCGCTGCAGGATAACCACCAGCTGGCGGATGTAAAGCAGCCGGTAGAGATCCTGCGGACCATACACAGCTTCGATCCCTGTATCGCCTGTGCAGTCCATCTGTCCGATGAAGACGGTGAGGAGATGTTGCAGTTGAAAGTGAAATAGAGTCTCAGCTTTTATACTGCAAGTTCTTTGTACCTCTGCCTGTTGTATAGGCAGGGGTATATTTTTACGGGATCCCACGGTCCTCACAGATCATTCCGCTATTTCGCGATCCCACAATCCCCTCGGGAGCATGGGAGCGGTCGAAGGTGTTTGCGGTTTCCCGTTCATGCGCCGACTTCTCGTTAGTCTGGTTTGGATTTATTTGGTCATTTTCAGCTTGATTTCATCTCCCTCTGCCATGCTCACTCTCAAGCTAACCGTGATGAGAGAGATGATGCGTCAGGAAAATGAAATCAAGGTGTGGGATCCCCTGGTCAGGCTGTTTCACTGGACTCTGGTGGGGGCATTCACGATCACCTGGTTATCCGAAGATGAATGGCTGGTTCTGCATGCCTATGCAGGCTATGTGATTGGCATATTGCTGCTGTTTCGCCTGATATGGGGTCTGCTGGGCACCCGCTATGCGCGCTTCAGTGATTTTGTACGATCCCCCAGCAGCGTTGCCGCCTATCTAAAGGATCTGCTCGGTTTCCGAGCCGAACGCACCATCGGACACAATCCGGCCGGTGGTGCGATGATCCTCGCACTGTTGATCACTCTTCTTATCACGACCCTTACCGGTGTATTGGCCTATGGTGCCACAGGCGCTGGACCCCTGGCAGAGCCGTTGTTTTCAAATGCGGCCTATGGCAGTGAGCTATTCGAGGAGGCACATGAGCTCTTCGCCAATTTCACGCTTTTTCTGGTGGTGTTGCATCTCCTGGGAGTGGGATTCGGTTCCTACCTTCATGGTGAGAATCTGGTGCGCGCGATGATTACAGGTAACAAACGGGTTTGAGTGCCAGGGAGCAGAGTTGATGAATCCAAGATATATGATTTTTTCTTTACTGATGCTGGTTGCCGCCGCTCCGCGTGCGAACGATCTGGAAACCATACTCAAGATCTACGAAAGCAATGGCGCTGGCCCATTTTCGCACCAACGTGGGGCTGAGCAGTGGCAGCGTGTCGTATTCCAGGCTGACAAAGGAAAAACCAGGTCCTGTGGCGATTGCCACGGTGCCGACCTGAAGAAACCCGGCCGTCACGCAAAGACAGGCAAACGGATCGAACCCATGGCACCGTCGGTCAATCCACAACGTTTGACCGACATCAAAAAGGTCGAGAAGTGGTTCAAACGTAACTGTAAATGGACCTGGGGACGGGCATGTACGGATCAGGAGAAGGGTGACCTCCTGCTCTATCTGCAACAACATTGAGGAGGTTGAATACTATGAAATATGATTCTTGTCGGCTGCTGTTGCCACTACTGTTTGTGATTTTACTGGTCGCTACCGGAGGTGCCTTGGCAGATCGTGATGATGATTGGAGTGAGCGCTTTTTCCCGCGTTGGTTCAAGCAGGAGACGAAGGCCAATAACCTACAACACAGCAAACGCTACCAGGAAGAGTGCGGCAGCTGCCATTTTCCCTTTCAGCCCGGTTTTCTGCCAGCGGATTCCTGGCGCGGTATGATGGCGAACCTGAATGATCACTTCGGGGAAAATGCCGAATTGGAAGATGCGGAGAGAGAGCTGCTACTGGACTATCTGATTTCAAACTCGGCGGATAGGATCAATGCAGAGATCCCGAACAAGGTTATGTGGTCGCTGCGGCATTCTGCTTCTCCGACACGTATTACGGAGACGGCCTTTTTTCGCCATGAGCATGATGATATTTCACCTCGAATGATGCGGCAATTGAAGGATAAGGTATCATTCAGTAACTGCGACGGCTGTCATACAGGGGCGATTCATGGCTCCTATGCTGAGCATGAAATAGATATCCCAGGTGTGGGACGATGGGAGGATTGATGGGTTTTTGGTGGCATCGATCTAATACGGTGCCTTTATCAGGGTTCGTATCTTAAAGAGACTTTGTACTGACGAATGATATATCCGAAGCTTGTATTAGTAATCATTTCAGCACTCCTCATATACACCTCGCTGTCGGCAGGCGAGGGTTACGAAGAGGCGCGTCGCCTCAGTGAATCTGGCGATATTCTACCCCTTGAAGAGTTGTTGCCAAAGATACAGAAAGAACAACCAGGGAGGATACTGGAACTGGAACTGGAGAGTAAGTGGGGGCGTTATCTCTACGAGGTGGAGCTTCTCGATGAACAGGGTGCGGTTTGGGAATTCAAGATCGATGCGCTCACAGGAGAGATTCTAGAGCGGGAACTGGAGGATTGATCGTTGCGTTTACTGCTGGTTGAAGACGATGATTTGCTTGCAGCTTCACTGAAGAGCGATCTTGAACAGCAGGGATTCGCTGTCGATCAGGCCCGCGAAGGCGTGGAAGCCGAATTCATGGGCGACAACATGGATTACGATCTTATCGTCCTGGATTTGGGACTGCCCGAACGATCCGGTCTTGAGGTTTTGAAAAACTGGCGTTCCAGGGAAAATCACACGCCGGTCATCATACTCACCGCACGGGATGCCTGGCATGAGCGGGTTGAGGGTTTCAAGGCAGGCGCGGATGACTATCTGGGTAAGCCCTTTCATTTCGAGGAGCTGGTGGTGCGCCTGCAGGCATTGATACGCCGTAGCCACGATCTTATCGGCACCAGCCTGAAAGCCGGAGGCCTGGAGCTAGACGAGGAGAGACAACAGGCAATACTTCCGGATCAGCATCGACTCGACCTGACTGGCACCGAGTTCCGCCTTTTGCGGTGTTTTATCCTCAACAAGGGTAAGATACTCTCCAAAACCCGCTTGACGGAACATGTCTATGAACAGGACTTCGATCGTGACAGCAATCTGATCGAGGTCTATATCCGTCGCTTGCGCGACAAGCTGGGTAAGCAGGTGATCGAAACCCGCCGCGGACAGGGTTACGTCTATGTCGGTATTGAACCCTAACTCACTCGAATTTCGACTGCATCTTGGATTGGCACTCGCCTTGATTCTACTGATGGTGGTGTTGTGGCTGTTCGGCAGTAAATCGATTCAGGCTCTCACCGAGGATTTCGTTGCCTCCAGGCTGGAACATGACGCTGAAGCCTTGTTGGCAGCTGTTGTCTTCGAGCAGCAGAAGATCAGGGTCAGACCGGCGCGTGTCAACCAGGTCTATCAGCGTCCCTACTCGGGGCACTACTACCTGCTGCGTCAGCAGAACGGCATCGATATAACCTCGCGCTCACTCTGGGATTTCAAACTTCAGATTCCACAAATGAAGGTGGGAGAGAGCAGGCGCCAGCACATGCTTGGGCCGCAACAGCAACAGCTGTTGGTCCACCTCTCAGGATTCAGAAAGCAGGGCATGGAATTGACCCTGGCCGTTGCCGAGGATCTGCTGCCGATTAATCAGCAACGGGACATTTTTCTGCGCAATTTCGCCCTGTTGGCCCTACTGGGTCTGGTCGTACTGTTGCTGGTACAGGGGATGGTCGTGAGAAAGACGTTTCGGCGCCTGGAACCACTGCGAGAGGATGTTAAAGGCCTGGCTGACGGTAGCGAAAACATGCTTGGAGAGGACGTGCCGTATGAGATGTCTCCCTTGGTAAAGGAGATCAATCATCTGCTGCTGTTACTCTCAAGACGCAATCAGCGATCACGCAACGCCCTGGGCAATCTCGCCCATGCCTTGAAGGGCCCGATCAATCTGCTGACTCACTACTTTGACAGATCATCGAAACGCGGTAGCAGTGTAGATAGCAATCTGGCGAAGCAACAACTAGAGCGGGTGAGGTTGCTGATCGAGAGAGAACTCAAGCGTGCCCGCCTGGCAGGCAGCGGGACCACGAGCCAAAGATTTGATCCACAGGTCGATCTGCAGGATCTGCTGAACGCCCTGGAGCAGATCTATCTCGAGAAGCGGTTGTCGATAGAGGCCGTAACGACAACGCGACAGTCCCCCTTCGGTGACCGTGAGGATATTCTTGAGCTCTTGGGTAATCTACTCGATAACGCCTGTAAATGGGCGAAGAGCAGGGTGAGGTGCACCCTCTCAGGCATCGAGCAGCTGAAGATCGTAGTCGAGGACGATGGAGAGGGCATGGCCGACGAGGAGGTTGAAAGAATGACCAGGCGCGGCAGTCGCCTGGATGAAACCATAGAGGGGCAGGGGCTCGGCTTGTCGATAGTCTCGGACGTGGTCACTCTCTATGAAGGTAAATTGGAGTTTGATCGTTCACCGGAACTGCAGGGACTTCGTGTCAGCGTGGTTTTAAACAGATTGTAGTTTGTCAGCGGGCAGCCCCTGCTTTGTCGAAACTGGCATATACTGAGGGTTATCTTTGTTCGATAAGGACAGCGAGTATGAACCGATCGACGCAAACACGACAAAGACTTGCCGGTGTGACACTGCTCGGATTACTGCTTTTCTTTTCGCCAGTTCTCACCTTGTTTGACAAGGCCACCGAGTGGGCAGGCATTCCTGTCAGTTACCTATACCTCTTTGGCATCTGGTTGGCCCTGATACTGTTGGCAGCATGGGCAGTCGAGGGTAGAGAACAGTAACGGTAGACAGCATGCTGACTACCACCCTTGTCGTTGTCGCATCGCTGGGGTATCTGGGTTTACTGTTTGCGATCGCCTATTGGGCCGATAGGCGCGCAGACCAGAAGCGCTCGGTAATCTCAAACGCCACCATCTATGCCCTCTCGCTGGCAGTCTATTGTACGGCATGGACCTTCTATGGCAGTGTCGGTCGGGCAGCCGCAACCGGTATCGGTTTCCTGCCGATCTACATAGGGCCCACACTGATCGCCGCGCTATGGGGTACCCTGCTGTTGAAGATAGTACGGGTAAGCAAGACTCAACGCATTACCTCCATTGCTGATTTTATCGCTTCCCGTTATGGAAAGAGTCATCTCCTGGGTGGCTTGGTGACGGTCATCGCGGTACTGGGCATAGTGCCTTACATAGCATTGCAGTTGAAGGCGATTTCGAGAAGCTTCACCATCTTGCTTACCTATCCCGATGTCACCATGCCGAATCCCGCCGACTCGCTCCCCTTGTTGCAGGATACGACGCTTTATGTTGCCCTGTTGTTGGCGGCCTTCACCATTCTCTTCGGCACCCGGCATCTCGACGCCAGCGAGCGGCACGAAGGAATGGTGGCTGCAATTGCGTTTGAATCGATCGTCAAGCTGGTCGCTTTCCTTTCGGTCGGCATCTTCGTGACCTACCAGCTGCATGATGGCTTTACCGATCTCTTCGATAAGGCGGAAACCGCCGGCATTCTCAATCCCCTGATTATAGATGGCATGAATGGCTACGAGAACTGGTTCGCCCTGACGCTGCTCTCCGCACTCGCGGTGATGATGCTACCGCGCCAATTTCAAGTCGCCGTGGTCGAGAACAGTTCCGAACAGCACTTGAGACGTGCGGTCTGGTTGTTCCCGCTCTACCTGTTTCTGATCAACATCTTTGTGATTCCCATCGCCCTCGCGGGCCAACTCACCTTTGCCGGGGCAAATGTCGATGCGGATACCTTTGTCCTAACCCTGCCTATGGCGCATCATCAAAGCGCATTGACTCTGCTTGCCTTTCTCGGCGGCATGTCAGCGGCCACCGGAATGGTGATAGTGGAAACCATCGCCTTGTCAACCATGGTCTGTAATGACCTGGTGATGCCAGTGCTGCTGAAACGCTGGAAGCATATTCCCCCGGATGCGGATCTCAGCCAACTCCTGCTGCGTATTAGACGAGGTGCCATCATTCTGATTTTACTCTTGGGCTTTCTCTACTTTCGGTTCGCCGGAGAAGCCTATGCGCTGGTCAGCATTGGCCTGATCAGTTTTAGCGCGGTGGCCCAATTTGCACCGGCACTGATCATCGGCCTCTACTGGCGCGGCGGCACACGCAGAGGCGCCCTGGCCGGTCTCCTGTCGGGTTTTGCCATCTGGATGTATACATTGCTGTTACCATCGTTTGCAAAATCGGGATGGCTGCCGGCCGGTCTGCTCGAGCACGGACCTTTCGCTATCGAACTGCTTAAACCGCAAGCGCTGTTCGGACTCACCGGACTCAACGAGATCACCCATTGCCTGTTCTGGAGTATGACCTTCAACATAGGTGCCTACCTCATTTTCTCACTCTGGAGAACGCCAAGGGTCGATGAGGCCACCCAGGCGTCCCTGTTCGTGGATGCACTTAAAAACCGACGTTTTTTAGGTGCCGGTTTGTGGCGGGGCACAGCAGAAGTAAAGGAGCTGTTGCATCTAGCGGAGCGATTTCTCGGCGTCGAAAGGGCCAAGCACCTGTTTCAGGCATTTGCCAAACGTCGCAAGCTCCACGATATCAATCAACTTCCCGCTGATGCGGAAACGGTTCACTTTGCTGAGACCTTGCTGGCGGGGGCGATTGGCAGCGCATCCGCCAGGGTGATGGTTGCATCGGTTACGACGGAAGAGACGCTGGGTATGGATGAGGTGCTCAACATCCTCGACGAGGCCTCCCAGATTCGCTCCTACAGCAGAGAGCTGGAGCAGAAATCCCATCAGCTTGAGGCCGCCACCCGTGAATTGAAAGAGGCCAATGAACGTTTGCAGGAACTAGACAGGTTGAAGGATGATTTCATGTCTTCGGTCACGCATGAACTACGCACGCCGCTCGCCTCGATTCGAGCTTTTTCCGAGATTCTTAACGATGATCCGGATCTTTCCCTCAATGAAAGGCAACGCTTTCTTGGCATCATCGTCAATGAGACGGAGCGCCTGTCCCGTCTGGTCAACCAGGTGCTGGATCTGGCGAAAATCGAGTCGGGTAGCGCTGATTGGAATGCGCAGGATGTGGACCTGCTAGAGATTATCGAAGAGGCATTGGCATCCACAGAGCAGCTGTTTGCCGAGCACGGTACCCGGGTCTGCCGCGAACTCCCCGATAATCCCTGTGTGGTGACAGGTGATCGCGACCGCCTGATGCAGGTGTTGCTAAACCTGCTGTCGAATGCAAATAAATTTGTTCCACAAAAGAGCGGAGTAGTAACGGTCAATCTCAGGTCTAACCATGAAAACTATGAATTAAGCGTTTCCGATAATGGGCCTGGAATCGCCGCTGAGGAGTTACCCAACATATTCGAGAAGTTTCGACAGGCCGGGACTACGAGCAATAAACCGATTGGAACAGGACTGGGTCTGCCTATCAGCAAGAAGATCGTCGAGCACCTGGGGGGGGAGATCTGGGCAGAAAGCAGAGAGGAGAAAGGTGCTATCTTTACCTTTGCACTCCCTAAAAAAAAGAAAGCAGCATGACCTCCGGAGGGACAAATGTCGAAGAAAATACTGATTGTGGATGATGAGCCTAATATCGTACTTTCTGTCGAATATCTGATGCGGCGTGAGGGATATGAGGTGGTAACTGCGAATGACGGCCAGGAGGCGATGGAGAAGATCGCCGCGTCACCACCGGACCTGCTTATCCTGGATGTCATGATGCCTCGCAAGAACGGCTTCGAGGTGTGCCAGGAGCTACGCGTAGACCCTGCACTCTCAACAATGCCGATATTGATGTTGAGCGCCAAGGGGAGAGAAGCGGAGATCAAGAAGGGGATCTCTCTGGGTGCAGACGGTTATATCACCAAACCTTTTTCAACACATGACCTGGTCGACAAGGTAAACCAGCTTCTGCAATCAGAGGAGTGAAGGAGAGAGTGCCATGATGCCGGCAAAACAGCCTCGCCAATTGCCCCCGAAACCACTTGCCGAGTTTAATTCTGCACAGATGTCGTCGGGGATTGGTGACATACCCTTGCGAGAATTGGTACGCAACGAACCCTTGATCATACTCCCGGAGACAAGTATCCGCGACGCCCTGTTCACCCTCAACCGTGATGACATACAGGCAGGGGTGGTTGCGGAAAAACTTGACCTTCCGCTGGGTATTGTAACGCTGCGGGAGCTTATCGATGCGGTGACCCTGAAGCGTGCTGAGTTGACTGAACCGGTAATCGCCTACATGACCGCTGCACCGATATCGCTTCCGGTTGATGCACCGGCACACCGGGCCAGGGTAGCATTGACGCGCAGCCGGTTGAGTCATCTGGTGTTGTTGAAATCGGATGGTCAATTATTCAACCTGTTGTCACATTCCGATCTCCCCGGGTTTCGCGAAGGCGGTGCAGAGGCGTTGATCAACACAATACAGCATACCGGTAATGTTGACGGTATGGCTACCGCAGCCAATGCTATCCGCCAGAGGGGACAGGAGCTCTTTGTCAATGGCATGGGGGTTGAGTCCTTGTGCCAGTGGATGTCGGGTTTGAATGACCTGCTCTGTATGCGGGTCATAGAATTGATCGCCAACGAGTTCGACCTGCCACCGGTTTCATGGTGCTGGATGGTATTCGGATCGGAGGGCAGGCTTGAACAGACCTTTGCTGCTGACCAGGATAACGGCTTGATCTTCCAACCGGACAACGAAGAGGACACATCTCGGATTCGCAATGCGCTGTTACCTTTCGCGAAAGCCGTCAACAAGGCCCTTGACCGTTGCGGATTCACCCTTTGCCGCGGCGACATCATGGCCGGCAACCCGGAACTCTGTCTCTCTGTCAGCGAGTGGCGCGACAGGTTTCAGCATTGGCTCTCGACACCTGACCCGAAATCGTTGCTGAACGCAGCCATATTTTTCGATTTTCGACCGCTCTACGGTCAGGATGAACTGGTCGATGATCTGCACAACTGGTTACTGCCAAAGCCTGCGGAGCATCCCCGCTTCCTCCATGCCTTGGCGGCGGAAGCCCTGAGTTGCTCTCCTGCCCTGGGGTGGTTCGGTCGATTCTCATATGATGGCGGCCATCGCTATCCCCATACCATCGATCTGAAAAAGCGGGGCGCGCGTCCGTTCATCGACGCGGCGCGCATTTGGGCGTTGAAGCATCGGGTCTGGTCGACGAACAGCGCCGAACGCCTGCGCGCAGCGGCTGTCGAAATGAGGCGCTCCCCTGCCGATACAGCGGCCAGTGTAGAGGCCTTTGATCTGATCCAGCGGATACGTATGCAGCGGCAACTGGCTGGCGGGAATTACGATGAGGTCAATCGGGTCAATCCCTCGCAACTCAGTTCAAGCCAACGCCTGTTGCTGAAAGAAGCCTTCAGGCAGGCAAGACTGTTGCAGCTCAGATTGCATCAGGAGTTTGAACAGTGAGTGCGATCGGCTCAAGGATCCCGGGATTCATTTGAAGACGGGGGTAGCAGCAGGTCTTCCAGGAAGAAAGCGGAGAGGGCGGCCCTGCCGCTCAGCTTGACCTTGCGATAGATGGCGTGGGCCTGTTGTCGGACTGTCTTTTCACTGACATCGCGCATCACCGCAATCTCTTTATTGCTCATGCCTTTCAGTATCAATAGTCCCACTTCCCGTTCAGCCGCGGTCAAGGACCAGTCACTGAACTGTCTTGCTATGCCATGGCTCAACCCCTTGATCAGATTACTCATGCCGCTACGCCATTCCATACCCTCGACACGCGCTGTTTCCAGGTCTCTTATCAGTAGCATCTGCGTCTCATGCTGGATTCTGAATTGTTCAGTCAATCGCACCATACCTACTGCGATAATGACGATCAGTGTGGGCTGAATCATCTCCAGGAGAATGTCACCGAGGGTCAGCTCAGGGTCCTCGATGGTCTCCAGGGCGATGAGAAAGATACTGCCCGCTACGATGAATAGTACATTTGTCCAGCTGCCCATCTTTTTGCTGAAGTCGTTCATGATTAAGTCGATCCTGTCTACTCGTCACCCGTACAACGGGCACGGCCAGAGTCGACCGTGCCCATTACCTTCTGTCACCCTGTCATCTGATCATCGAATCCAAGCAGCTATGATCACTGTCGATGGAGTCAATCACAAAAGGCATCCGGAGAAAGTTCGCACAACTCCTCGAGCAGTTCCTCGGGGTCATCGATTCCACAACCCGGATCTTTCAGCATATCCAACGAGTCGCCGACGCAGACCAGCTGTTCAGTCTCACCGCTCAACTCTCCATCCTCCATCGCTTCAGCGAGTACGAAGCCGATACCAGCAAGATGGTACTTGAACTCGGAGGATTCAGGCTCCAGGGGCGCGTAGTCAAAAGTCATCAGACAGCCGCCGGCATCGGCACAGGAAAAATTCTCGTTTTCGACTGAGGGTATCCCGGCCAGATCCACATATTGCACGATGTTTTCTGCTTCACCCAGGGAGAACTCCTGGCGATGAGCAAGACCTACCTCAGGCATTGCACTGATCAGAAGACCAGCCTTGGCAAACTCTCATCCGGATTCGAAAGATCCATCGAGGTCTACCAATACGCCATCCTCGAAGTTGCGTGCCACCTCACCGCAATAGTAGACATTGCCTTCGGTATCCTGGGCGAACCAGTCGTCGGTTATTTCCACCGGTATATACTCGATCTCACCTGTCACGTCATCCGCTTCGGTCTCGACTGCGGCGTCGACCACCACCCGGCATAGGACGCCCTGGATCTCGCGGGACTCTTCAGTCACATGGACAATTACGGTCTCTTCCTCGCCTGCCCGCAAGACATACGTGTGTCCTGCCACGACAGAGACATAGGGATTTGCACTGGATCGATCCACGTCGTCGGGATCGACAAAGGCAATCGTCGGATCGAGGAGGGGATCGTTGTCATAGCGGTGCTCATCGAGCACCTCGCAGGCGTCGAACCTGGCATCCATTTGATCAGCGCAGTACTCGCTCTCTTCCATACGCACTAGTTTCGCCTCTTCACGACAAGCCGCCCGTTCACTTCCGGTCGCCAGCTTGGTACAGTTCGCGAGGGTGGTATTGTAGTCATCCTTAACGTCGGCATGGCAGGCGGCAAACATCTGCTTCCCAGTCCTCTCGCAGGGTGAGAACCCATCATCACCCGCGAGGAGTTCATAGGCACAAGCAGCAATGGGATAGGGAAAAGCAGTGTGGGGACCATCAAGCGTTTCAGATTCATAGGTTTCTCTCCTGAATTGTTACTATTCTTCAAGCAAGCCTGTTGATAACTCATACTCACCAACCGCTCGCGCCGCTTGTAGATGCGAATGGTTTCGGCCCTGTGCATGAGTTAACTGAAGGTTAAGAATCAGGCTGCGGATAGACTATAGAATTAATGTCATACAACCTGGCAATCAAAAGCTAACGAATTGAATTTGAGGGTATTTAGTAGATGCTCGATGAACTATTCCCAACTCCTGCGGAGAAAGGACCAGAGAGCGGCAAGGAGATATTGCTCGTTTAAAGAGAAGGGTTATTGCCACTATTTGTCGTTATTTGAACATATGTCCTATAAAAATGCAGGCAATTCCGCTCGAGCGAGCTTGCGCCGCGTACCATGCCGGGTTCCAATAGTTGAGATAAATTTATAGACAGACAGACGGAGCCGCTCGCCATGTCTCTGCTTAACATAAGGAACATTGCCAAATTGACGATTCTCTGCCTGCTGGGGGCAGTCTCCTGCTACCTGGCGGCTGAGGAGATGACTGAGACAGAGCCTCAGAGGGAGTCGGCGGAGATGCTGGCTGAACCCGATGTAACGCAAAGAATCTATCGCACCCGGGAAGAGCAGCGCGAGGCGGGCTTGGAGACGGAGATCACCCCATGGCTAACCGTGACAGGATTGCTTGAGGGGGAGATTGAAACGGAACGTTTCATACCTCGGGACAGAGGGCCGGCTCTAAAGGCGAGAGATGACAGTGCAACCATCCAGTTAGGATTGTTGGTAAATCTATTTGGCTTGGCGGAGGGTGAAGCGGTTGTCGAATACGATTCCGATCCGGACAAGTTCATCTCGGAAGAGGCTTTTGTCACCTTTGAATATGAGCCGTGGGAGTTGAGTCTGGGAAAACAGTTCACCCCCCTCGGCCTCTATTTTGGACGTTTCGTTACTGGGCCCATGCTGGAATTCGCGGAGACAAGTGCGAGGAAAACAGCATTTTTAACCTATGGGCCAAGCGATGATTTCGATCTTACATTAGCTGCCTATCAGGGTCGTTCCAGTGAGCTGGGAGGGGATGATGAGTGGGATTGGGCGATTGGTTTCGAGGCCTGGCCGTCGGAACAATTCTCATTCGGCCTGAGTTATCAGTCGGATCTTTCTGACTCCGATGAGCGACTGCTGGAGGACGACCATTACATCAATCGGGTTCCGGTGGCCAGTGCCTTTCTATTGGCAATAACCGATTCCTTTGAGTTCTCCCTCGAGGTTGTGGCGGCACTTGATGATTTTCAGGAGTTGGAAAAAGAGCTTAACAGGCCGGTAGCGTGGAATGCGGAGGTTGCCTATTTTTTCCCGGATTACGATTTCGATCTGATCGTTCGCCTGGATAAGAGCCAGGAGCTGGAGGAGCAACCCGAACTCCGCTATGGCGCTGCAATAATCTGGTATCTGGATAGGCGGATCATTCTGACAATGGAGTATTTGCACGGTCAGTTTGAGGCAGAATCCTTTGCCATGGAAAGAGAGGATGAAATCGACATTCAACATGTCAATACCATGAGTGCAAAGCTGACCGTTGAATTTTGATGAGCTGGAATAAAAATCCTGTAAAAAGTGGATCTGGCTTTGATTTCAAGCTGATACAGATAATTGTTAATACAGAATATCTGCCTTTCGGCTTGTTTATTGGGCATATAAATACCCGGAATCAATACCTCTCGACTGAATTGTTACAATCCGTGGAAGTCATTTATTTCACAGCATCCTAAATTCGCGGATTGGTGCCTCAAGTGGATGCCGGTTTGGCCGCTACCTGATTGTATACTCATCCAAGGATTGGCGTATTGTGAAAAGTCAGGCAGCTAACAGGATCCCCTTCTTAAAGACACATGATGACGAAAGACGCTTGCAAATCCAGTTGTGGGCATCGGTCACCGCCTGGACACTGTTTGTTCTGACACTGCTCATTTTGGCAATCAGGTATGAGGACGCAGAAATCCTTGCGTTGGCACGCCAGGAGGCGGTAGCCAACTTCAACAAGGACCAGGCTTTCCGAAACTGGGGAACCAAGCATGGCGGTGTCTATGTCCCTGTCAGTGAACACACCCAACCCAGCCCCTATCTCAGCCATATGCCGGAGCGTGATCTGGTGACACCATCGGGTCGTCAGCTGACGTTGATGAACCCCGCCTTCATGGTGCGGCAAATGATGGATGAATACAATGAACTCTACGGTGTAAAGGGCAGGATTATCAGCTTAAAACCCATCAATCCACTGAATATGCCGGATGAGTGGGAACGCGAAGCCCTACAGGCGTTCAATGCCGGAGAGCTGGAACGATTTGAAATAACTGAGATCGATGGCCAGCCCTATCTGCGCCTGATTCGTCCCATGCGAATGCAGTCGGGTTGTCTTAAGTGCCATCTTATGCAGGGATACAGAGTCGGTGAAATTCGTGGTGGCGTGGGTGTATCGGTGCCCCTTGCCAATTACTACAGAGTGGCCAGTGGGCGGAAACAGAATTTCCTGTATGCGTTGAGCTTTATTTGGTGCGTGGGCATGCTGGGCATCTTTCGTGTAGCCAAACACAGTATGCAGCGTGTTGAAGAGCGCAAGCACTATGAGGCGCAGATCTGGCGCCAGGCCAATTTCGATACCCTGACCGGCCTTTCCAACCGCAGTCTCTTCATGGACCGCTTGGACCGTGCGCTCGCGTACGCGCGCCGGCACAATTATAAGCTGGCTCTGTTGTTCATCGATCTGGACAGATTCAAGGATGTTAACGACACCCTGGGCCACGCCCATGGCGATCTGCTGCTGCAAGAGACGGCAAAGCGTCTGCAGGGCTGTGTCAGGGAGATGGATACCGTCTCTCGACTGGGTGGTGATGAGTTTACCGTGATACTGCCGGAAATGGTCGAGAATATCTCAGCTGCAACGGTAGCCGGTACTATTCTGACATCACTGTTGCGCCCATATACTCTTGACGGCCATGAGACTAAGCTGTCAGCCAGTATCGGTATCACCATCTATCCTCAGGACGGCGAAGATCCGGGCATGTTGCTACAGAATGCGGACACCGCGATGTACAGGGCCAAGGCGGATGGGCGCAATACCTTCCGCTATTTTACCTGGGAGATGAACAGGGAGGCGGGCGGACGTGCAGCGCTCGAGGCAGATCTGCGCAATGCCTTGAAAATGGAGGAGTTCGATCTCTACTACCAGCCGATTCTGAACACCTTGAGCGGTCGCATAGTCGGTGCGGAGGCGTTGCTACGCTGGATTTCACCCCAGCGCGGTTTTGTCGGGCCAGACGAGTTCATCCCGTTGGCGGAAGAGAGCGGGCTGATTTTGCCCATCGGGGATTGGGTAATGCGACGTGCAGCTGCTGACCTCGCTGCCTGGGACGAAATGGGTCTGTTGCTGGACCAGCTGTCGGTCAATCTTTCCACCCTGCAGTTTCAGGCCAAGGGGTTCACAAGAAAGACTGTCGAGTTCATCAATAGTCAACCCCATCTTCAATCCCGTCTCTTTTTCGAGATTACAGAGAGTGTATTCATTGATGAGGGGAGTGAGCCGGGTGCGCGCTTGGCAAAGCTACGCAAGGAGGGTATAGGCATTGATATTGACGATTTCGGTACCGGCTACTCGTCCTTGAGTTACCTAAAACGCTTCCCGGTAGATAAAATCAAAATCGATCGCTCATTCATACGCGATGTGACCAGTGATCCGGAAGATGCCTCGCTCTGTGAGGCGATTATCGCTATGGCGCACCATCTCAAGTTGAGCGTGGTGGCGGAAGGAGTTGAGACAAATCAACAGCTGCAGTTCCTGCAGAGACGAGGTTGCGACTATGCACAGGGTTTTCTTTTTGGCAAACCCATGCCGGTTGATCAATTCACCGACTACATGAGAAATAACTTGGTCTTCGACAAAGTTAGCAATTAGAAGAAAGCACCTTAAGCGCAATCAACGTCAATAAATAAGCCACCTGTTTTCCATGATAACTATCCATTCGGGTAGTTCCGATAAGTGCAGTTTAACTGTAAACCATCCAGTCGTTCCCCTTGCAGATGCCGGGCTTCATGATAGACTCCGTAATCGATTCGAGTAACGCAAGGAGGCGTCTATCTTGTCAGGGAAAATCCAGCCCATAACGCTGCGGCCCAAGCCGTCCCGATATCTCCACACCTGGCTTATCGCCATCCACCTGCTTGCGTTGCCGGCGATACTTTTCGTCCCCATGTTGCCTTGGCACAAATCGCTCCTGTTGCTGCTGCTCTTGCTACAGGGTTATCTCACCTTTCTGCATACCCGCAAGGGCAGTGGCAGAAGGATCCTAGCGGCCAGGATAAGGCCGGATGGCAGGTCAAGAATCACCATGGGGGACGGACGAAAACTCATCGCCCGCTTACGCCATGACACACTGGTCACACCGTGGTTGGTCCTGTTGCGCTTTGATCCAAATGTGGGATGGAGTCACCCCGCATTGCTGTTAACCCAGGAATCCCTGAGTGAAGAGGAGATGCGGCAGCTTCGCGTTTTGTTAAGATTCAGCCAGGTCAATCACAATGGCGCCAATATCAGTCATTGAGTTAGCGTTCTCAGCCCCTGAGGAGAAACCATGGTCGGATCCCTTCAACTGGAGAATGACTTCATCATCGGTGGTCGTCCCAATACCCGTCTCACACCCAATTTCCTCCTCAAGGAGTTCACCAGAGCCAACGGCAGGGTCTATGTGCATCGGGAGCTTGTAGCCGGATTACAGATACTACGTGACAATCTCTCCACCGCAGTCGATGTCGACCCTAGGCGGCCACGGCTGGATAATCCCGATAATGAGGGTCTCTCGCTGATGATCTCGGCGGCTGATCTCACGAAGCTGGAAAGCGAATCCTCGAAGCTCATGAGGCAGGGTTACTTCAGCCGCTGTGAGCCGGTCGATAATCAGCTCTATGTGGCGATGCACGATCCCGCAAGGCTGCCACTGCTCTCACCGGAGATTGCCTTCGACTGCGGGGTAAAGGTGACGGCCGCCTTCGAGACCAGTGGCGATCCCTACCAGCAGGTGACAGGCAATTTCGACAAGGCAGGTCTCTCCTTCGGACCGATCCAGTGCAATCTCAAAACAGGTACCCTGCAGGAGCTGTTCCACTATTTCCGCGGCGAGGATGAATCCCGTTTGCGACGCTGTTTTGCCGATGCGCATGACTACGCAACATTTTTCAAACTCATCGATGGCTCGAGAAAAAGGGCGGTGGACTGGGCGGACGGCCTCAGCCTGGGTGCGGATAAGCACGGATTTGCCCAACCCTGGAAGGGATATCTGCAAGCGGTCGGCAGAGAGCCGGTGTTTCGCCGGGTAATGTTGCGCTACGCCTATGACAGGTACGGCAAGCTGCTGATGGCCGCACTTGCCTTCCTCCATGGCGTATCCCCTGTGAAGATCCGTAACCTGCGCTGTCTCGCAGCACTCTACGACATGGGCGTGCAGCAGGAAAGCCTGCAGAAGGCCCACGCTGCGATCAAGCGAAGGGTCGCCGAGGAGCGGCCCGAGGATGAATTCGCCCTGACCCGGATTGCGGTGGAAGAGCGGGCCAGGAAGGCCAGCCCCCGCTGGCGCGCAGACTGCTTGAGCCGCCGTCTCTGTATCCTCGACCGCAATCCGGTCTCGGTCAGCCTGGATGGGCAGCGGGCACGGCGCAGCAATCGCAGCAGCTATCTGTTGCGGGACAGCGGGGTTAGGGGGTTGGATCGCTATTTGACGGGCTGAATCTATGCGATTTGGCACCGATGTCGCGGTTTCCGGGGTAGATAACCTCGCTGTTTATAAAAGTTCAGGTGGACGTTATACGATGCCCGCCGGCAGTCTGGCCAAAAGGTCAGGCCGCTGTTGTATCAGCGCCAGCAGATTCTCGGGTCTGTAGCTTTCGTCGTGGATGAGCAGCTTGACCGCCGAATCGTGGACATCGATGCCGGCATGATTGGCGGTGGCGACCAGGTCGCGATCGCCGCTTTCCCCCACCAGCTCCCTGATCCAGCCGCGAAGTTTCATGAAGCCGGTGAAGGAGTCGTTTCGGGTATCGCCGAACCAGGGCTTGTAGAATCCAAGAAAGCCATCATCCACCGCCAGTCCCTCCTGTTTTGCGGCGTTGACCATCCAGTGCAGTGCCCCGTTGGCGAGGCCGTCATTGGCGTAGCCGCCACCGATGCTGGTGTGTACGCCGGGAAACCAGCGTTGTTCCACCGACTGGTCGGGATGGGCGTCACGCCAGATCTCGGGACGAAAGTCCGTACGGCGTTCATCGATGGCAAGGGCATGCCTGGCAATATTGACGATTGCTGGCGGTTTATTACCGACATGAAAGGCGAGACCGGGGGCGGTGGTTCGCTCCACTCTGTCGAAGTCGGCACGCAGGCGCGAACCCAGCGCAAGCACGGTATCGTAGAGGCCGAGAAAACGTATCCGGGTCGGGTTCGGCGGTTCGATTCGCTTGCCACCGGCGATCAGCTCCTGCATCAACTCGCGGGCGGTACCGGCGGCGCCCTCGGTATCGATATAGTGCTTGAAGAAATCGGGAATGAAGTAGGCATCGCGTTTATGCAGTATGCCCCCCATCCAGTCGATGAAGTGGCAGAGGCTGCAGGCCTGACCGGCGCCACGGCTGAAACCGAAGACAAAGAGCTCATCCTCAGGCAGCTTGTTGCCGACGATGAAGCTGTAGGCTGCCTCTATGTTCTGCTCGAATCCGGCACCCCAGGCACCTCCCAGCAGGGAATCGAGTCTGGCCAGTGCCTTGTTGCGCAAGCCACGCTGCGCCGACAGGGCGCCGACACCTTCGTCGTAGTAGGAGATCTGATCGGTGCCGTCCTCGGAGCGTGGCAATACGGCACGATAGGTTTTGAGTACATTGGAGGGTTTATGGACCTCGCTGCCGTCCCCCCTTTCCACCTGGTTGTTGGGGCTTGCCCAGGTACCATCGAGACAGATGATGATTCTTCGCATCCTGCATGCTCCATGCTCGGTTATCGATGTTTTCTTCCGCGATTCAATTCTATATAGACCAGAGCCAGGTGCTTGTCACTGAGCAACCCCGCCCATAGCCAGCAGGGCGGTGCCATAGGCGGCCTCCAGCTGCGCTGCCGGGAGTACGGGTACCTGCAGTTTCTGTTGACGTATCTGGCCCCAGGATTCGTTTTTCGCACCGCCGCCTACGCTGTAGACGCGTTTGAGTTTCGGCGCCCCAAGCCGCTCTAGCAGACGGTAACCCTCTGCTTCGATGTTGGCGATGCCCTCGAGCATCGCCTGAAAGAAGCGCAGGTCATCCGCCGGTCGCGGTGTCAGGCGGGGCTGATAGTCGGCATTGTTGACCGGGAAACGTTCGCCTGGGGCGAGCAGGGGGTAGTAGTCGAGACCCGTGGCTCGATGCGGTTGCAGGTCCCGGGACATCTGTGTCATCTCCAGGCTGCTGAAATAGTGGGCCAGTACCGCACCGCCGCTGTTGGATGCGCCGCTCACCAACCAGCTTTCTCCCAGGCGGTGGCTGTAGACGCCGTATTCGGCGGCAAACACCGGCTTCTCGGAGAGGATCTTCACCACCAGGGTGCTGCCGAGTGAGGTCACCGCCTCGCCTATTTCTCCGGCACCGGCGGCGAGAAAGGCCGCATTGCCGTCGGTGGTACCTGAGATCAATGCAATCCCCTGGGGAAGTCCGGTGGCTTCGGCGGCCTCCCGGCAGAGGTTGCCGATGGGTGTCGCAACGGGCACCACCTTGGGCAGGGCATGCTCCGCTAGCTGCAGCTCAGCCAGCCAGGATGGCCATTCCCGGTTGATCGGATCGTAGCCCATCTTCAGGGCATTATTCTCATCGCTATAGCGAAACTCGCCACAGAGCCGGCCGACGATCCAATCGGCCTGGTGCAGGGCCAGGTAGCGCTCGCCGGTGACGCTTTTACGCAGATGGAGGAGCTTGGCAAGGCTCGAAGAGGGGGTTAGAACAGGGCTTCCCTCCGGGGCGACCCCTATGAGCAATGCCAGCTCATCCCGGCTGCGGTTGTCGTTGTACATCAGTGCCGGGGTCAGGGGAGTACCCTGGTGGTCCGCGAGCAGCAGGGTGGAGGAGGTGCCATCCACGGCAAGCGTCGCCAGGCTTTCCACGTCACAGCTGTTGGCGATCTCCGCCAGCACTTCGCATAAGGCCTGCCACCAGGTTTCAGGGTCTTGCTGGGACTGGCCTGGCCGTGGTGTGTCAGGTTTCGGCAGAGACCTCGCGGACCTCGCCTGGATGGCTCCGCTTTCATCGATGGCGACGGCCCGGCAGCCGGAGGTGCCCAGGTCGATGCCGATATGGATCGTCATCGTCGGCTGTCAGGGCAGGCTTACCGCCGGCGGCGAGTCCCAATGCTTCGCACGATGCTCGGCGACCACGGTGGTATAGATGCCTCCGCGCACGTTGAACTCGGCGGTGAGGCGCATGAAGCGGGGTTGTGTGGCCTCGACCAGATCGCTGAGAATCTCATTGGTGACGGCTTCGTGAAAGGCGCCCTGGTCGCGAAAGGACCAGACATACATCTTCAGCGCCTTCAGCTCCACGCAAAGTTTTTCGGGTACATACTCCAGGGTCATTTCGGCAAAGTCGGGTTGCCCCGTCTTCGGGCAGAGACAGGTGAACTCCGGGATCCTGATGCGGATGGTGTAGTCTCTTTCCGGCTGAGGGTTGTCAAAGGTTTCAAGCACTTTGCTCGGCTGACTGGGCATGGTCTTCTGGTCTCGTCGCTAAAATGGCCAGGAATTATACTCGAGCCTGAACCCAGCCAAAAGCGCTGCTTGCATAAGTTATTAAAAACAATGAGTTATGGCGTGTTGTTAATGTGTAAAAAATTGCACTGCGCTCTGTAACAATGCCCCTCTTTGGTGTATCTTAGCCGCCCATGCGTCTGGAGAAAATCAAGCTCGCCGGATTTAAGTCATTCGTCGATCCAACCACCGTGCCGATCCCAAGCAATCTGGTCGGAATCGTTGGGCCAAATGGATGTGGAAAATCCAATGTCATCGATGCCGTACGTTGGGTCATGGGCGAAAGCTCGGCCAAGATGCTGCGTGGCGAATCGATGGCGGATGTCATCTTCAACGGATCAAGCGTGCGTAAACCGGTGGGTGCGGCGACCATTGAACTGCTGTTCGACAACAGCGATGGCAAGGCGGGCGGCCAGTATGCCCAGTACAATCAGATCTCGGTGAAGCGTCAGGTCTCCCGAGACGGCCAGTCACTCTACTATCTAAACAGCGTACGCTGCCGGCGCCGGGATATCACCGATCTGTTTCTCGGCACCGGCCTTGGACCCCGCAGCTACTCCATCATCGAACAGGGTATGATCTCGCGTCTCATCGAGGCGCGCCCGGAAGATCTGCGTAGCTTTCTCGAGGAGGCGGCGGGTATCTCGAAATACAAGGAGCGGCGGCGGGAGACAGAGAACCGTATCCGCCATACACGAGAGAACCTGGAGCGTCTCACCGATCTGCGAGAAGAGGTGGCCAAGCAGTTGCAGCACCTCAAGCGCCAGGCAGCCACAGCGGAGAAGTATCAGGAACTGAAGCAGTCGGAACGCCGGGCCAAGGCGGAGTTGCTGGCGCTGCGTTGGCGTACCCTGAACGAGGATCTGCAGCGGCGTCAGCGCCACATTGCCGAGTTGCAGAATAACCTCGAGGCCGCGGTTGCCGAACAGCGAAAGCTGGAATCGGCAATCGAATCGGAACGGGACAGACACACCGAGGCGAACGATCGGTTCAACGAGGTGCAGGGACAGTTCTACAGCCTGGGTGCCGAGATCAGCGGTCTGGAGCAGGCGATCCAGTTCGCCCGGGATTCGCAACGTCAACAGCAACAGGATCTGCAACAGGTTGAGCAGGCGCTGCAGGAGTCACAAGCCCACAAGGCCCAGGATGAAGAGCGCTTGGCGGAACTCGAGACCAGTCTGCAACAGGAGCAGCCGAAGCTCGACGAGGCAAACAACCTGGAGGCGCAGCAGTCACATGCCCTGCACGAGGCTGAACAGGCCATGCAGGGCTGGCAGCATGAGTGGGAGGAGTTTAACCAGAAGGCAGCTGAACCGGCGCAAACCGCCCAGGTGGAGCGAACCCGTATCAACCACCTGGAACAGCAGGGCGGCAACCTGGAACGGCGACTGCAACGCCTGGACGAGGAGTTGGGACGCCTGGATGACAGCCATCTGTTAAGTGAAATCACCGCCCTGGAAGCCGACGAGCAGCGGCAGAAGGGGGAGGCAGATACCCTGCACACCCAGCTCGACCAGGCTGTGGGACTGATCAATCAACAGCGGGAAAAGAACAGTCAGACCGCCAACCGTCTGGATCAGGCCCGGGCCGATCTGCAATCCAACAAAGGCCGCCTGGCCTCCCTGGAGGCGCTGCAGCAGGCGGCCCTGGGTCAACAGGATGAAGCGGTAGAGTGGCTTGAGAAGAGTCGGCTGAGCGGCGCAAAACGCCTGGCCCAGGAGATCAAGGTGGAGCCGCGCTGGCAGCAGGCGGTTGAGCTGGTGTTGGGATTTCATCTGCAGGCGGTCTGCGTGGACGACATCGCACGCTTGCAGGAGCAGCTTCCTCAACTCGATAAGGGTACGCTCGCCTTTTGGGATGCCCATGGCCAGGTTGGGGACGATGATGCAAAAGGTGAAACCCTGCACGCCAAAGTCCGCGCACCCTGGGATCTTCGATCCCTGCTTGGTGGTGTCGGGTTGGCGGAGAGTCTCCATGATGCCCTTGCACGACGCCAAGCACTCAGGGACGGAGAGACACTGGTCACCCCTGACGGTTTTTGGATCGGTCCCGACTGGTTGAGGGTCAGTCGTGAATCCGACGAGCGCGCCGGCGTGTTGGCAAGAGAGGAGGAGCTGCGCAACCTGAAACAGACCCTTGCGGATCAGGAGCAGGCGGTGTCCGAACTTGCCGATTTCCTGGAGCGGGGCAGGGAGGGACTCAAGCAATCCGAGCACACCAGGGAACAGGCCCAGGCCACTTACAACCAGGTAAATCGCGTGCTCTCGGAAATCGGCTCCAATCTGAGCAGCAAACGTACCCGTGCCGATCACCTGCGACAGCGGCGGGAGCAGCTGCAACAGGAGCAAAAAGAGATCGCCGACCAGCTCGGCAACGATAAAGAGTTGATGGATGAGACTCGCCAGCGGCTCCATGCGGCGCTCGATGCGATCGAGAATCTGGGCAGCCGTCGCGAATCGCTGGTGAAGCGCCGGGATGAATTGCGCGAACAGGTGACCCAGGCCAGAGAGCGACTGAACCAACAACGCTCCTCTACCCATGAGGTGGCACTGCGGGTTGAATCGATGCGTACCGCCCATACCGCACTGGTGCAGAACCTGGAACGGGCCGGCAGTCAGTTGACCCAGCTAAACCATCGGCGGGAGGAGTTGAAGACCACTCTGGACAACAGCGAGGCACCACTGCAGCAACAGCTGGAGATGCTGAACCAGAAGCTCTCGGATCGCAGTGACGTCGACAAGACCTTGAATGAGGCCCGCCGCCTGCTCGAGGAGGTGGACGCAAATCTGCGCGACCAAGAGCAGCAGCGTCATGTTGCGGAGCAGCAGGTTCAGGGACGGCAGGAGAAACTCAACCAGGCACAGCTGCAGAGTCAGGAGGTGAATGTCCGCTGCATGACGCTGCAGGAGCAGCTCCACGAGGGAGGTCTGGACGCGGAGGAGTTGTTCAAGAGCATGGACGAAGCTGCCACGGAGGAGGCATGGGAGCAACAGGTGGAACGGCTGGCGAATCGAATCCAGCGCCTGGGGCCGATAAACCTGGCGGCGATCGACGAGTATCAGGAGCAGTCGGAACGGTTGAAATATCTGGACGAGCAGCATGAGGATATCTCCCGCTCACTGGAGACCCTGGAGAATGCGATCCGCAAGATCGACCGTGAGACCCGTACCCGTTTCAAGGAGACCTTCGACAAGGTCAACTCGGGTATCAAAGAGCTCTTCCCCAAACTCTTCGGTGGAGGTCATGCCTATCTGGAACTCACCGGCGAGGACCTGCTCGATACCGGGGTAACCGTCATGGCCCGCCCGCCGGGCAAGCGCAATACCAACATTCATCTTCTCTCCGGTGGGGAGAAGGCATTGACCGCGGTGGCCCTGGTGTTCGCCATTTTCCAACTCAATCCCGCACCCTTCTGTATGCTCGACGAGGTGGATGCGCCCCTGGACGATGCCAACGTGGGTCGATTTTGCGATATGGTGAGAGATATGTCGGATAAGATACAATTCATCTTTATCACCCATAACAAGATCACTATGGAGATCGCCAACCAGCTGTCGGGAGTCACCATGCATGAGCCGGGCGTGTCGCGCCTGGTGACCGTCGATGTGGAGGAGGCAGCGCAGCTGGCTGCAATTTAACCTCATGGATGCCACCACACTGCGCATCGTTCTCTTTGTCCTCGGCTGTGTCTTTCTCGCCGGGATCTACCTCTATGAGACCAAGCGCCGCAAACGCGACTCCGCTCAGGCGCGCAGGCGAAAGGCCGAGAGCGTGCATACCATGCCTCCATCCATCTCCAGCCCCGTGGAAGACACAGACGAAGAGATTGAGCAGCACGACGAGGCGACCACGGTTGCCTCGCCGGAGGGTGATGATACCTGGTCCAACTGGGATGAGGAGGATACCGAGTTGTTGGATCGAGGAATGAAGGAGATCGGCAGTGTAGAGGTGGACGAAGATGATACCCCCGAGCTTGAACTGAGCGCCGACAGCGAATCCGCACCCTTGGAACCTGAGCAGCAGGACATGTTCGGCTTCAGTGCCCAGGAGGAGTCTCCGGTCGACGTGCCGGTGCTGATCATCCAGATCAATCTGCGTGCCCGTTCCGAGCCCTTTGATGGGCCGGCGATTCAGAAGGCGATGCAGGATACCGGCCTGGTCATGAGCGAACTCTCGATCTACCAGCGTCTTGCCAGCGACGGCAGCGACAAGCCCACCTTCAATCTCGCCAGCATGGTGGAGCCAGGCGTCTTCCCCAAGCAGGATGTGGAGACCTTCTCCACTCCCGGCCTGACCCTGTTTACCCAGCTTCCCGGTCCCGGCGATGGCATGGCGATATTCTCAGACATGCTCTTCACCGCGGAGCGTCTGGCAGCCATTCTCAACGGGGAGTTGCAGGACGAGACCCACAGCGCCCTGACCAAACAAACCATCGAGCATATGCGCGGCGAGATCGTGGAACACCGGCGACAGGTGCAGTTGGCCCGGAGCAAGGGTTGAACAGAGCGCCTGATGCGGTAGCGCAGCGCATCGACACCTTGCGCAAGGAGATCAACAACCACAACCGGCGATACTATGTCTTTGACGAGCCGAAGATAACGGATGCCGCCTACGATCGCCTGCTGCGGGAGCTGCAGCAACTGGAGTCGGAATACCCGCAACTGGTGACTCCCGATTCACCCACCCAACGGGTGGGGGAGAAACCCCTGGAAGGTTTCGATGAGGTGGTTCACCGGCTGCCCATGCTGTCTCTCGACAATGCCTTCGACGAAGCCGAGATGGGGGAGTTCGAACGACGCATCCGCGATCGTCTGAAACTGGCTGGCGACCAGCCCATCCGTTACCTGGCAGAACCGAAGCTTGATGGCCTGGCGGTGAGTCTGCGCTATGAGAAGGGCAGGCTGGTGCAGGGTGCTACCCGGGGCGACGGCAGTCGGGGAGAGGATGTCACCAGCAATGTACGCACCATCAAGGCGATCCCGCTTTCGCTGCAGGGGGATGACTGGCCGGAGGTCCTCGAAGTCAGGGGCGAGGTATTCATACCCCACGCGGGATTCGAGGCCCTGAACAGACGGGCCCGGGAGACGGGCGAGAAGGGCTTCGTCAATCCTCGCAACGCCGCCGCCGGTTCCCTGCGTCAGCTTGATCCACGCCTTACCGCCCAACGCCCCCTATCATTCTATGCCTACGGCCTTGGCGAGGTGGTACCCGCGCCTGTCGCCGATCAACAGAGCGCCAGTATCCGCCGGCTGCGGCAGTGGGGCCTGCCGATTTCGCCCCTGCATGACGTGGTCACCGGCGTGGACGGGTGCATCGACTATTATCGGCGTATCGTGCAGCAGCGGGATGGATTGGCATACGACATCGACGGTGTGGTATTCAAGATCGATGACCTGGAACTGCAGCGACAGCTCGGTTTTGTATCCCGTGCCCCGCGTTGGGCCATCGCCTACAAATTCCCGGCCCAAGAGGAGATGACCCAGGTCGAGGCGATCGAGTTTCAGGTCGGCAGAACCGGTGCCATCACCCCGGTGGCACGCCTCGCACCGGTGTTTGTCGGCGGAGTCACGGTGAGCAACGCCACCTTGCACAACATGGATGAGGTGATGCGCAAGGACGTGCGTTACGGTGACACGGTGATCGTCAGACGGGCAGGGGACGTGATCCCGGAAGTGGTCAGCGTGGTGGCGGACAGACGCCTGGCCGACGCCAAAGGCGTCAAATTGCCATCGAATTGTCCGGTCTGCGGGTCGGACATCATCAAGCCCGAAGGAGAGGCGGTGGCACGCTGCAGCGGCGGCCTCTACTGTCCGGCACAACGCAAGGAGGCGCTGAAACACTTCGCCTCACGCAAGGCAATGGATATCGAGGGCTTGGGCGACAAGCTGGTTGATCAGTTGGTGGAGCTGGGACTGGTCGACACTCCGGCAGATCTGTTTCGTCTCTCCCTTGAACAGTTGAGCGGCCTCGAGCGTATGGCCGAGAAGTCGGCGCAGAATCTGCTCCAGGCCCTGGAGAAGAGCAAATCGACAACCCTTGAACGCTTTCTCTATGCTCTAGGCATCAGGGAGGTGGGGGAGGCGACCGCTCAATCCCTGGCCAATCAATTCACAACCCTCGATGCAATAGAGGAGGCGGATGAGGAGAGCCTGCAGGAGACCCCTGATGTGGGTCCCATCGTGGCCGCCCATGTTCACTCATTTTTTCGTCAACCCCATAACAGGGAGGTCATAGAACAGTTGCTGAAGGCCGGTATCCGGTGGCCGGAAGTGGAGATGGAACCCGTCAAAGATCACCCCTTGTCCGGAATGACGGTGGTCATCACCGGTACCCTGAGCAGACCGCGGGATGAGATCAAGCAAGCGCTGCAGCGTCTCGGCGCCAAGGTGACCGGCAGTGTGTCGAAAAAGACCGACTACCTGTTGGCGGGCGATGCCGCGGGATCGAAACTGGCCAAGGCGGAGAAGCTGGGGGTTGCGATTCTCGATGAGAATTCGCTTCAGGAGTTATTGGAGCGGAACAAATAACGCTTTCGCCGTCACGTTTATTCAACCCGGCATTCGTGGTAGCTTTATTGAAAGCAATAGAGGCTTGCAGGAATCAAGATGAGCGACGATAGCGTTAAAGAACGGGAGATCATGATGGTGATGCGTAAGCTGCTTACCACCATCGTGCGCGAGGTGACACCGGAGCACAAAAGCCTAAAGCATCCACTCTCTGATCAGACCATACAGGATATCCGCGCCTGCCTTGGCCTGATCACCGCCCGCGAAAAGGAACTGGCCGATGCCGCCGGTCGAACAGCAGAGGAGCGACCCTATTTCGTCGATGAACCTCCCGCGACAAAGGTAGTGCCGCTGTCCAAAATCGGCAGATCCAAGAAGGACGAAGAGGAGTAGCCGGCAGCCTATTTATAGCTGACAACCATCAGCCATATCAGCGCAATGAGAAGTCCGCCCAATAACAGGGCGAGATGGTGAGAACGTCTCGAAGTTGATGATCCTTTGACGAGTACCGACTCGCCTCGATTGCGCGGATTGATATAGACGGGGATATCGTCACCCGGTTTTAACCCGCGCCACCATCGATCTTCCTCCGGTGTGGGATCACCCCAATTGTTCACCTCGGGTACCCAAACGTTCTCCTTTTCGAGGGAAACGGTGTTTCCGCCGTAGTGCCTGCCATCGGCCGAATATTCGTACTCGATGAGCGGATAGTGATATTTCAAGATTGAGTATTGGGATACCGCTACCTCTTCCTCCCGTTCCTCGATGGCTACCAGTTTTGCGCTACCCTCGATCCAGCTTCCCAGTGATCTGTATTTGAAAAGCGATCCGCCACCAATGATCATCAGTATGCTGGCAATGACCAGCAAGGCGTGATGCGCATATTGGGGTGCCAAATAGAAGAAAACAGCCGCGATACAAAGAAGCGCGATCATTTTTGCTGCGAACACCGCTGCCTTCAGGTTCATCGGTAGTAGCCACTCCTCTGCACGACCATCCGCCTCTGTCGTTCATTCTCCTGATGCAAACGCTGATTATCAATGAGTACCTGTCGGTGGTTCGCCCTGCCATCTCGAAATGCCGCCATCCGGTTCCATAACTCACACTCAACACGGCCTTTCAGGTCAGCGCAATCCCTGCAGCGGGGTGACACTAGGCATTCCAGCAGCAGTTGGAGCGGCGGTACTGCTGACAATCCCCTGGTCAATGCGGTTGCATGCGTGTGTGTTTGGGTTTGAGCACTGTTGTCACTCAAAGGGTGTGTAGGAGAGTTCGATGTTCCGTATCCACATCCTACCGGATCCTTCCAGGGTAAGATTGAGCTTAATGAGATCCGGCGCTTGCCCCGGTTTCAGAAGAAATGGGACCTCGTAAGAGGCCCAGTCGTTCGTCCCCTTGAGGGCATTCTGCACGCCTTTTGAAAAGAACTCCCCCCGGCCCGGCAATCGACACCACATCTCAAGAAAGCTGCGGCCCGTTACATTTTCTGATTTCAAATCGGCGCGATAAGTCAACATGCAATTTTCAATATCGGCGATCTCTACTTCAAACAGTCGGATTGTTTGGGTATCTGCTATATCGACTTGCCACCCACCATCATTCGAGGCAGTCGTTTCCTGGGAAATTGTGGTTTCCGTCCCATCAAAATGCTTGATGATCTCCGCCGGTCCAGCAGGTTTCGGTGGTGTGAATAGATTTTTTATCCATTGCAGCATTAGACCTGGCTCCTGTTTTTTTGCTATCCGTCAATCGGGTGTTTAGATGCCGGCGGCATCTTCTTGATGAGTTATCACCGGTCTACAGATCAGATTATAGCCACTTGGTTTTGCCTCATCAGTGACCGCTTCTGCCTGTTCGAACAGTGTCTAACGGAATAGGCGTGCCACTCTTTCTTCTGGCGGAAAAAAGTTATATAGGTGATGGGATGTTCTCAGGCGCGGATCTGGGGGGGTGAAAAAACGATGCCCGTCATTGCTGACGGGCATCAAGCGGATTGATTACTCTTTGGCTTCCGTGGCCTCTTCAGCCGGCTTTTCCATCCCGGCGTCCGATTCCATGGCTGGGGAATCGGCCGCTGCCGGAGTGCCCTCTGCGGTAGCTGCCGGTTTGGCATTTTTCTCATTGAAGACCAGTTTGCTGGAGTCGCGCAGGCCCTGCATATATTTGGATAGTGCGGACTGCTTCAGCTTGTTGACGATGTTGGGTTTGACGCTATCCATCGAGGGTGCTTCGGTCTGTCGGGTGTCTTCCAGGAGGATGACATGCCAGCCGAACTGGGTCTGGACCGGGGCTGAGCTGTATTTACCTTTCTCCATGGCCTTCAGGGCATCGCCGAAGGGCTTTACCATCTGTGCGACATCGAACCAGCCAAGATCGCCCCCGTCTTTACCGGTGGGTCCGGTCGAGTGCTCCTTGGCGAGTTCAGCGAAGTCGGCGCCTCCATCGAGCTTTTCGATCAGCGCGCCCGCTTCCTGTTCCTCTTTCACCAGGATATGTCTGGCCTTGTACTCGGTGCCGGACTGCTCGGCATAGGTTTCATCGTAGGCCTTCTGGATCTCCTCGTCGCTCGGGTTGTAACTGTTCGCGAACTCCTGGATGGCGAGTTGGGTCAGCAGCTTGGCGCGCAGCAGTTGGATAGACGCCGCTATATCCGGCCGTGTCTGCAATCCCTGTTTCTCCGCATCCTGTGAGACTATAAAGATATTGGCGAGCTCGTTGAGTACGCTCATCTGCATCTCAGGAGAGGTTTGTGCTTCGGGAACGTTACGCATGCGATCCTGGAAGTAGAGGCTGTACATGGTCTTGGTGATCGGTTCGCCGTTAACGGTGAGCAGTGTCTCGATATCCATCTCGGAGGAGGATTGGCTAACTGCGGGCACGGTCACGGAGCGGTCACTCTCTCCATTGGCGGCGGTGGGTGCCTGATCCGTCGTCTGGTTGCACGCTGTCAGCAGCCCCACGCTGCAAACCGCAGCCAAAATGATCTTCTTTTTCATCATTGAATACCTAGTTGTGATTGAATCGTCGATTGGGTTATCAACTGCCGCTCGAATCAAGCAGGCAGCACTTTCTTAAACGGTTTTACCTTTACCCGGGCATAGACTCCCGCCTCGATGTAGGGATCGGCGTCGGCCCACGCCTTGGCGAGCTCCAGGCTGTCGAACTCGGCGACGATGAGGCTGCCGGAGAAACCGGCCGGACCCGGATCCTCGCTGTCGATCATGGGGTGAGGACCCGCCAATAGAAGCCGGCCTTGATCCTGCAGCTGTTTGAGTCTTGCAAGGTGTTTCTCCCGCGCCTTCAGGCGCTGTTCCAGACTGTCGTCCCGATCCTCGGCGATAATTGCGTAATACACTCAGCCCCCCTCGTGTTCCAGTTCGTTATCGCGTATATGACGCGCTAGGTAAAAGGCCTGCAGGACTACAAATCCAAGGGTCAGGCCCATCATGCCAAATAATTTGAAATTGACCCAGCTCTCTTCCAGGGAGTGCGCGGCATCGCACATCTCCAACTCGCTTCCCTTGAAGTGTTGACTGCAGTTGTCGAAATCGATCTGTTGCAGTCCGGTGAGTTGCATCAGTTGATGCTCGGCAACGAAGAAGTCGTTGGCCACGTAGAGATTGAGGAAACCGAGAAAAATGAAAAACAGGCTCCAGGTGAGGTTGAGCCTATTCCATATCGGATCGGGTACAGAGATGCTGCTCTCCATCATTCGCCGCACCAGCGGTTTCTGGCCGATGAATTGGCTGGCGAGAAATACCGCACCAAACAGCCAATTGATCACCGAGGGCTTCCACATGATAAAGGTTCGATCCTGGAGGAGAATGGTGAGGCCGCCGAAGAGCACCAGGATACCCAGGGTGATCAGGTGCATTTTCTCCACATGTTTTTTACGCAGCCAGCCGTAGCCGACCTGTACCATCGAGGAGACTATGGCAACCGCGGTGGCGACATATATATCGTAGACCTTATAGGCCACGAAGAAGAGGATCACGGGGAAAAAATCGGCAAGAAATTTCATGTGGGGATCAAAATTAAAAAAATAGTTCCATATGAGCGACTGCACGCATAGTACACCAACTTTCAGTTATATATAGTGATCTTCTCTAAAGGATCAGCAGTTTGCGGATCTTTTTACGACCGATACGATGCTCTATTGTGAGTGATTTGACCTTTGCCCAGGCAAACTAGTGCAAGATTCTGGGCTGACTCCAAAGATTGTAATATTTTTCAACGATTTCCCTGACATTTTGCGGATAGTCCAAGGCATCTATCTGCTCCATGCCCTCGCGAAAGAACTCGGGTGCCTGATCCGGGAGCAGGCGACAGAGGGTCTGATAGGCCTCATCGATCAGTTCCGGCTGATAGCTACGGGTGGCGATGATCGCCTGATTCATCAGCAGTATGCTCCACGGTTGGGCCTTCTCAGCGAGTTCCCTCTGTTTTTCCATCAGCGGTTCCAGCGCCTCGATCAACTCCACCGACAGATCATAGAGTTGATGCAGTTGCGAAGGTTCCCGAAACCTGTTCGCGAGACGGGCAAGGGAGTTGATCACCGGTTCCAGGGTGCGTAGTTCACCCTTGTGGCGCACGATCCAAAGCGCCAACGGCAGGGTGATGTCCTCCATCTCCTCACTCTCCTGCGGCAGCTCCAGACCGGCGGCGACGGTGGAGAAATCCATCAGCAGCCTGATACCGTAATCACCGAGTTCACTCAGCTCATCCAACGAGATTTCGCCGATATCTTCGCTGTTATGGAGCTGTCCGACCAGTATCTCCAGCAGTTCCATCAGCTGATGCATCGCCCGTGTCAATGCCGAGGGTGAGCTGTCCGGGTCTTCGACACCGGCCTTTTTGCCGGCCGAAACCACTGCCGGTGCGATGGCGTCGAAACGCCCACCGATATAGGTAAGATCGAGAATAGGAAAAAGCATGGGTGACATTGTATCAGCCTGTTTTGCCGTCGTCCGTGCCGTTCCGGGATTTTTTCCACAAACCTATCGGTTTGACCACACTATGGGTACAATCCGCCACCATGTTTTGTGTATATGACCTTCACAGCCACTCTACCGCCTCGGATGGCACCCTGCGCCCAGGCGAGCTGGTCGCCCGTGCAGCCGCGGCGGGGGTACGGGTATTGGCATTGACCGACCACGACACCACGTCGGGCATCGAGGAGGCACGGGCAGCTGCCCTGGAATCCGGTCTGGTGCTGATTCCTGGGGTGGAGATCTCGGTCACCTGGAGTGGCCAGACGGTGCATATCGTAGGCCTTAATCTGGATCCGCAACACCGACCCCTGCAGCAGGGATTGAGCAAGATAAGGGCGTTTCGCGATTGGCGTGCGCGAGAGATCGCGGGAAGGCTCGAGAAGGCGGGCATCAACGGTGCCTTCGAAGGTGCGCTTGCCCTCTCCAACGGAACCCTGGTCAGCCGCACCCATTTTGCCCGCTATCTCGTGCAGCAGGGAGTGGTCAGCGATGAGCGCAAGGTCTTCAAGCACTATCTGGTAAAAGGAAAACCCGGTTTCGTTCCCGGACAATGGGCCGCTCTGGCCGATGCCTTGGCGTGGATCCATGGGGCCGGGGGAGTGGCCGTGATAGCCCATCCCGCACGCTATCGGATGACCCGTTCAAAACTGCGGCGACTGTTCGCCGAGTTTGCCGAACTCAAGGGTGAAGCGATCGAGGTGGTCTCCGGCAGCCATAACAGGGACGACTGGTTCACCATGGCCAAACATGCCCGGGATTTCGGTCTGCGGGCATCGGCGGGCTCCGATTTCCACTCCCCGGACAATCCCTGGATCGAACTGGGACGATTGCCAATGTTGCCCGATGGCTGTAGCCCGTTGTGGTCGAATTGGAGGATCGATTCGGAAACACCCGAGACCCGCGAGGCTGTGTAGTCAGCCAGATACCCGATGGCCCAGTTCCTGCAGATACACCCCGATAATCCACAACCGCGCCTTATCACTCAGGCGGTGGAGATTATTCGCGAGGGCGGCCTGGTGATCTACCCCACAGATTCCAGTTACGCCCTGGGATGTCATATCGGCGACAAGGGGGCGATGGAGCGCATCCGGCGCATCCGCAAGGTGGATGAGTCCCACAACTTCACCCTTGTATGCCGGGATCTGACGGAGATCTCCAACTACGCCAAGATCGACAATCGGGACTACCGCCTGCTGAAGGCGTTGACGCCTGGCCCCTATACCTTCATCAACAGGGCCACAAAACAGGTGCCCAGGCGATTGATGCATCCCAAGCGGAAGACCATAGGGATCCGCGTACCTGACAACGCCATCGTCAGCGCACTGCTCGAGGAGCTGGGAGAGCCGATCATGAGCACCACCCTGATCTTACCGGGGGAGGAGATCCCGCTCACCGATCCCTACGAGATGCGCGATCTTCTCGACCACCAGGTCGACCTGATTGTCGATGGCGGTTACTGTGGCTTCGAGCCCACCACCGTGGTGGTGTTGACGGATGAGCTTCCCGAGGTGGTGCGGGCCGGGAAGGGCGATACCTCGATGTTCGATGTATAATCATCCGTTTTTCAACGCTGAGCGGATATTGCTGTCTCAACTCATTGAAAAAAGCATGAAATCTAAACCTTAGGACCTGTTTTCAATGCAAGGGCTTACACTGATTCAAAAGCTGGCGATCTTTATCCTGCCCCTGATTTTCGCTATCACGGTGCATGAGGCAGCACATGGCTGGATGGCCAAGCGTTTGGGTGACAAGACCGCCGAGATGTTGGGTCGGGTGACCCTCAATCCGATCAAGCACATCGATCCTATCGGGACGATCCTGGTTCCGCTCGGGGTCTATGTCATGACCGGCTTCATGTTTGGTTGGGCCAAGCCGGTGCCGGTCAATTGGAACAACCTGCGTCAGCCGAAACGGGACATGGGTTTGGTGGCCCTGGCCGGACCCGGCGCAAACCTGATCATGGCCCTGATATGGGCACTCCTGGTCTATGCCGGCGCACTGTCGCTTGCACACTTCCAATGGCTGGCCGTGCCGTTGATCCTGATGGGGGTCGCCGGGGTGCTGTTCAATACCATCCTGATGGCCTTGAATCTGCTTCCCGTGCCGCCGCTGGATGGTGGCAGGATCGTCTATTCGCTACTGCCGGCGAAACAGGCCCAGGCCTACTCCAGACTGGAAGCCTACGGTCTCTTCATTGTGCTGTTCCTTCTAGTCACAGGCCTGTTAAGCGTTATTCTCGGACCCGTTGTGGGATTGACCATCATGATCCTGCCCGCCAGTGATATAGTTGCGGAACTTATTCCCGTGATTCTCAGTCCTGCAAGGAGTTAATTTTGAATCAGTCCCCTAGCTCATCCCGCGTACTCTCCGGTATGCGCCCCACAGGTCGTCTGCACCTTGGCCACTACCACGGTGTGCTGAAGAACTGGGTGGAGCTGCAGCATCAGCATGAGTGTTTCTTCTTCGTCGCGGACTGGCACGCCCTCACCACCCACTACGACGATCCCAGCGTCATCCCCGAGAGCATCTGGGATATGGTCATCGACTGGCTGGCGGCGGGGGTGGACAACGAGGCCGCCACACTGTTCGTCCAGTCCCTGGTGCCGGAACATGCAGAGCTCCATCTGTTGCTCTCGATGATTACACCCCTGGGATGGCTGGAGCGGGTTCCTAGTTACAAGGATCAGCAGGAGAAGCTGAAGGAGAAAGATCTGGCGACCTACGGCTTCCTCGGTTATCCACTGCTGCAGTCGGCGGATATCCTGATCTACCGCGCCTCCAATGTGCCTGTCGGTGAGGATCAGGTGGCCCATGTGGAACTCACCCGGGAGGTGGCCCGCCGCTTCAACCATCTTTTCGGGCGGGAACCCGGGTTCGAGGAGCGCGCGGAACAGGCGCGCAAGAAGATGGGCAAAAAGGCGGCGAAGCAGTTTACCCAGCTGCAGCGGGCCTATCAGGAACAGGGCGACCATGAAGCCCTGGAGGGCGGTCGGGAGCTGCTGCTGGCGCAACAGAATATCAATACCGAAGAGCGTGAACGCCTGCTGGGTTACCTGGAGGGCAGCGGGCGTATAATCCTCACCGAACCCCAACCCTTATTGACCAAGGCCTCCAAGATGCCTGGGCTCGACGGGCAGAAGATGTCCAAGTCCTACCAGAACACCATCTCGTTGCGTGAGAAACCAAAGGATGTGGAGGAGATGCTCAAACGCATGCCCACCGATACCAATCGGGTCAGGCGTACCGACCCGGGCGATCCCCAGAAATGTCCGGTGTGGCAGTTTCACCTGGTCTATTCCGCCGATGACACCAAGCGCTGGGTCGAGGAGGGGTGTCGCACCGCCGCTATCGGCTGTCTCGATTGCAAGGGGCCGGTAATCGACTCGGTACTGAGTGAACTGAAGCCAATGCAGATGCGGGCCGCCGAGTTCGAGGCCCAGCCCGACCTGGTGCGACGTATCATCAAGGAGGGCTCCGAGCACGCACGACAGGTAGCCAGTGAGACCATGCGAGAGGTTCGTCAGGCGATGTCGTTGGGGGAGGTCGAATAGTGCACAGCAGTTTGCGAGAGGGATTGTGATGGAAGAGGTAGAACAGCATCCCCACTACCATCCCGAGCAGGAGGAGATGCCCTTCGCCATGGTCATGGGCGAGCCGTTGGCGACGCCGCCGACCGATCTCTATATCCCTCCCGACGCCCTGGAGGTCTTTCTCGATGCCTTCGAGGGACCCTTGGATCTGCTGCTCTATCTGATCAGGCGCCAGAACCTCGATATACTCGACATCCCCATCTCTGAGATCACAGACCAGTATGTGCAATATATCGAGATGATGAAGGATCTGCGTCTCGAACTGGCGGCGGAGTACCTGGTGATGGCGGCGATGTTGGCGGAGATCAAGTCCCGCATGCTGCTGCCGAGGCCGAGCACCGAAGAGGAGGAGGGTGAAGATCCAAGGGCAGAGCTGATCCGGCGCCTGCAGGAGTATGAGCGCTACAAGCAGGCCGCCGAGGACCTGGAGGGACTGCCGCAGATGAACCGGGACACCTTTCAGGGTCACGCGGAGCTGGTGGAACGGCACGTGGAAACAAAAGAGCCCGACGTGGACCTGCGCGAGATCCTGCTGGCGTTGAAGGATGTGCTGGTGCGTGCGGACATGTTCTCCAGCCACCGGGTGGAACGGGAACCGCTTTCGGTACGGGAGCGGATGTCCCACGTCATGCATCTGGTAAATGGCAAGGATTTCATTCCATTCACCGAATTTTTCGATATCACCGAGGGCCGCCTCGGGGTTGTGGTGACCTTTCTTGCGATCCTCGAGCTGTTGAAGGCCTCGCTGCTCGAGCTGGTCCAGACAGAGGATTTCGCCCCTATACATGTGAAAGCGAAAACAGCCTGAAATGACAGACGAAGACAGATTGAAACAGATAGTTGAAGCGGCACTGCTGGCCGCGGGTCGACCGCTCAGCCTGGATCAGCTTCAACAGCTTTTTCCCGAACAGGAGGAGCCGGAGAAGAAGCTGCTGAGGGAGGTGTTGGCCGCATTGACCGCCGACTACCAGGGCAGGGGGATCGAGATCACCGAGGTAGGCAGCGGTTTCCGTATTCAGGTGCGCGCGGAGTTCTCTCCCTGGGTCTCCAAACTCTGGGCGGAGCGGCCGCCCAAATACTCCCGCGCCCTGCTGGAGACCCTGGCCCTGATCGCCTATCGGCAGCCGCTGACCCGGGGCGAGATCGAGGATGTGCGTGGGGTTTCGGTGAGCACCAACATCATCAAGACCCTCACCGAGAGGGAGTGGGTCAGGGTAGTCGGTCATCGTGACGTTCCGGGCAAGCCCGCCCTTTATGCCACCACCAAGGAGTTTCTCGACTATTTCAATCTTAAGAGCCTCAATGACCTGCCGACCCTGGCTGAGATCAGGGATCTCGACTCCATCAATCGTGAGCTCGAGCTTGTCGATCCAGATAAGCCGCAGGCGGTGGAGAGGGACGAGAATTCGCCGACGCATGAAGAGGCCTCTCCCGCCGACCCTGAGGTCCATGACCATGACCTCGGCTCGGTCGAGGGTGAGGATACCATCCCCCTTGTCGAGCAGGTATCCGTAACCAAGCCCACAACCGATGAATCAGAGTAGCGGCCGGTCCGGCGAACGCCTGCAAAAGGTCCTGGCCAACGCGGGCATGGGTTCGCGGCGTCAGATCGAGGGGTGGATTGTGGAAGGGCGGGTCGAGGTGAACGGCGTGGCCGCCGAACTCGGGCAGCGGATCGAACCGAGCGATGTCATCTACGTGGATGGCAAACGGGTGGCGAAGCGCCTTCTCGAGGCGCCGAGTCGCGAGGTGATCGTCTACAACAAGCCGGAGGGCGAGCTGGTGACCCGCAAGGATCCTGAAGGCCGCCGTACCGTCTTCGAACGCATGCCGAAGCTCAAGCACGGGCGCTGGATCCCCGTGGGTCGCCTCGATCTCAACTCCTCCGGCCTGCTGTTGCTGACGACCGACGGCGAACTGGCCAATCAGCTGATGCATCCCAGCCGCCAGGTGGAGCGGGAGTATGCGGTCAGAGTGATGGGCGAGGTCACCGAGGAGCAGCTGAAGGCATTGACACACGGAGTGGAGCTGGAGGACGGCCCCGCAAGGTTCGAGGAGATCGTCGAGTCCGGGGGCGAGGGCATCAACCGCTGGTTCCACGTGGTGATCATGGAGGGTCGGCAACGCGAGGTCAGGCGGATGTGGGAGGCGGTGGGCGCCAGGGTCAACCGACTCAAGCGGGTGCGCTACGGCAGTGTGTTTCTCGAGAGCGCTCTGAAGGTAGGGCGCTGGCGCTACCTCAGCGAAGGTGAGATCAATGAGCTGCTGAGCACCATGGGGCACAAGCTGGCGAAGAGGAGCAAGCCCAAACAGAGCTCCCCGCAAAACCGGAGTAAGGGGCGCAAGGAGCGGCAGGAGGGCGGTGGTGCAAAACAGGGCCGGTATAAGCGGGATAAGAAACCTGGAACGCGACGGAACAGCGGCGACGCCAAGCGCTCAGGGGGTGATGAAAGGAGCCCTTGGAGAGGAAAATCCGATAGGCCCAGTCGATCGCGGTGAAGCTCGATAGCGATTCGCTGATGGAGATCTACGCTCGCCTCTTCGAGCGCTATGGCGCCCAGCACTGGTGGCCGGCAGAGAGCCCCTTCGAGGTGATGGTGGGGGCCGTTCTGACCCAGAACACCGCCTGGTCGAATGTCGAGAAGGCGATCGCCAATCTCAAGACACTGCACGGGGGGCTTAGCCTCGAATCCCTGCTCGAAACGCCGCAGGAGATGTTGGCGACTGCACTGCGCCCGGCCGGCTACTTCAACCTCAAGACCAAACGCCTGCTCAGTCTCTGCCGCTTTCTGCAACGGCATCAGGATCTGCAACAGCTGAAGACGGCTCGGCTGCGCACAGCCCTGCTTTCGGTACACGGCATCGGCCCGGAGACCGCGGACGATATCCTGCTCTATGCCTTCAACCGGTGCGTATTTGTAATCGACGCCTATACCCGCAGGCTCTTCAGTCGCCTCGGGCTGGTCGATGCCAAGAGCGGTTACGAATCGTTGCGCAAGGGGTTTGAAGCGGCACTCGGCTCTGATTGCGAACTCTTCAGCGAGTACCACGCCCTGATCGTTGTCCAGGCCAAGCAGCAGTGTCGAACACGACCGCTATGTGAAAACTGCCCGCTGTACGATCTCTGTGTCTATCCGACACTCAGCTCAGTAGGGGTGTCTCCGCGATGACAACCTGATTGCGTCCGTTTTCCTTTGCCTGGTAGAGCGCGGAGTCAGCGCGTTCGAAGAGGCTCTGCGGGGTATCCTGCTCATCCATTGCGGTGACACCCACACTAAGGGTGATGCGAAGACTCTTCAGGGACTTGATGCGCAGCTTCTCCACGTTATGGCGGATACGCTTTGCCAAAAAATGGGCGCCTTCGATGTTGGTATCGTTGAGGACGACGACAAACTCCTCGCCGCCGTAACGGTAGAGGGCGTCGCTGCTGCGAATGGTTCGCTCCACGGTGGCAGCGATCTCATTCAGCACCATGTCACCCACTGCATGGCCGTACTGGTCGTTGATACGTTTGAAGAGATCGATATCCAGTACAAGCAGCGACAGGTCGCTATGTTTGCGACGGTTGAACTCGATATCCCGACTGAAGTTGGCATCGAAGGCGCTACGGTTCTTTACCCCTGTCAATGAGTCGATAAATGCGCTCTCAATGGCTGCCCTGTAGAGCAGTGCATTGCGCAGGGGATAGAGCAGAGCAGACAACAGATTTTCGATCTGTTGGATCTCGATCTTTTTATAGCGCTTGGTGCGACTGATGGAGATCTGGCCCAATGCACTGTCCATTACGTTCAGGTCATACTCAAGCCTGTTCCTACCCGGGTTTTCGCCATATTGGATATCGATGGCGCCATCCTTGGAATGGTAGTTGAGGGTATTGGTTTGAAACTGATTCTGGATGAGGTCGGCAAACAGCTCGATCACACTGTCCACCTCGAGGGTGGTCTGTAGCTTTCCGCTCAGCTCCAATACCAGGCCCAGGGTGCTGTTCATCACCGCTGACTGGTTAGACATCTGCCCGGAGGGTGAGGCGGAGGGGTCTTGTGTTCTGCTGTAGATACCGCTCATGGTCGTAAAGCTCATTTTTAAGCTGATCTCGAGATGATTTATGCTAAAGACATGCCAACTTAAAAATAATAAGTAAAAACAATGACTAATATAATATAAATCCGTTTTGCGCCAAAAATACGTCACCCTTTCCAGGGGCGTTTAACCCCGCCAGGGACTATAATTCGACAAAAATCTGTCGAAATCTCCAGCCCTGACCGGCTGGGCAGGGAAAGTGAAAGAAGAGATGCTCAAGTCCATTGCACTATCGATACCGTTGCTATTGGTTGCGGCTCAACTGCCGGCCGCCGGGGAGGAGAAGGGGTTGGATCACGGCCTGGTCAATCCTGGGTTCCATGAAAAACCGGCCTGGTTCAAAAACTCCTTTCTCGATCTTCAGGAGGATCTTGAGGAGGCAACGGATGAGGACAAACGCCTGATCCTCTATTTTCACCAGGACGGTTGTCCCTATTGCGCCAAACTGTTGAACGAGAATTTCTCCATCAAGCAGATCGTGGAAAAGACTCAGCAGGATTTCCAGCTGATAGCGATCAATATATGGGGGGACAGGGAGGTTTCGGGATTGCGTGGCGAGACCACCACCGAGAAGGCATTCGCGGCATCGATGAAGGTGATGTATACACCCACGCTGCTGTTTCTCAACGAGATGGGGCAGAGGGTGTTGCGGATCAACGGCTACTATGCGCCACATCGCTTCATGGCGGCCCTCGACTATGTAGCGGATGGCGAGGAGCGCAAGCTCTCCTTTCGCGACTACCTGGCACGCAAGCAGCCGCTGGCCTCCAGCGGCAAACTCCATCGTCAGGCGAACTATCTGCAGCCGCCGATGGACCTGCGTCCTACCCAGCGGGGTGGAGACAAGCCACTGCTGGTATTGATGGAGATGAAGCAGTGCCCACCCTGCGATGAACTACACCAGGATATACTCACCCAGCCCGCCCTGCAGGAGACCCTGAGCGGCTTCGATGTGGCGCTGGTCGACATGTGGTCAGGCGAGGAGTTGATCACCCCGAGCGGCGAACGCATGAAGGCGACGGACTGGGCCGAACGCCTGGGCATTCAATATGCGCCGAGCATGCTTTTTTTCGATAGCTCAGGCAGCGAGGTATTTCGCTCCGAGGCCTACCTGCGAACCTTCCACACCCACGCCGTGATGGATTATGTGCTCTCAGGTGACTACCGCCAGCAGCCCAATTTCCAGCGTTTCGTCCAGGCCAGAGCGGAGGAGATGCGCGCCCGCGGCGAAGAGGTTGACCTGATGAAATAGCCCCCTGGGGAAAATGAGCGACATTGACACAAGATGGGGTTCACTCGGGGATGATTCTAGGGTAGTATTGCGCGTTCGAATTTTCGGGTC